>NC_010170.1:1321987-2643975 GCF_000067205.1 Bordetella petrii
CAATGGCGACGGGTCGAAGGAGGGGTCCTGACCGGTTCTGCGTTGCGCTTCGTAGTCTCTTAGCGCGGCCAGGGCGGGTCTGGTGAGTAAAACCAGACTGATCATATTTACCCAGGCCAGACTGGCGTATCCAATGTCGCCAAAGGCCCAAATCAGGTCTGTGTGTTCGATCGCGCCAAATAGCGTTGTGCCGCAAAGCAGTACCTTGAGCACGAAAGCGGCGGAGCGCCGATGGCCCCCAAGCAAATAGGCCAGATTTGTCTCTGCAATGTAGTAGAACGAGACCAGCGTGGTAAAAGCGAAAAGCCCGATCGATACTGCCACGAAGGGAGCGCCCATTCCGGCGAAGACCGAGTCCACAGCCGCTTGCGCATACGCTGGACCAGCGGTTACACCGACCAGGTTTTCGGCCAGAAAGCCCCCGTCAGGTGCTGCAACGTTGTAGGAGCCTGTAATCACCACCATGATGCCCGTGGCAAGGCACACGAGGATGGTCAGGTAGATCGAAAAGCACTGTACCAACCCTTGCTTGACCGGGTGGGTGACATCGGCGGCCGCCGCACCATAGGTGCCTTCGCCCACGCCTGCGACCGTGGCAAACAGCGCGCGGCGCACGCCCCACGACACAGCCGATCCGACAATGGCACCATAGATCGCGTGGGTGCCAAAGGCGCTGGCAAATACCAATTTGGCGGCCGGCACGATCTGGTCGAAATGAAAAAAAACGACGGCCAGCATCGCCAGCAGATAGCCGATCGCCATGAACGGGACCACATACTCGACGAACCGGATCAGTTTGGCGCGGCGGCCGAAGATGATGAACGCCAACAGCGCCACGGCTGCCAGACCGGTGGTCCATGGCGACAGGCCGAACGAAGCCTGCAGGCTCAGGGTGATGTTGTTCGATTGCACACCGGGGGCAAAGACGGCATACATGGCTATCGCCACGAATGCGGCCAGGCACGCCAGCCACCGCAGGCCAAGTCCCCGTTCGATGTAGTACGGGATGCCGCCGGCGTAGACGCCGTCCACACGCGACTTGTAGATCTGTGCCAGCGTAGATTCGAGAAACGCCGCGGCCGCACCAAGCAGAGCCATGACCGCCATCCAAAATAGCGAGCCCGGGCCGCCCGCGGAGATGGCCGTTGCGACACCCGCTATGCTGCCCACACCCACGCGGCTGGAAAGTGTGAGGGCCAGTGCCTGGAATGAGGACAGGCCGTCGTCGCCGCTCTTGCGATGTAGCGTTAAACGCAGCATGTCGCCGAGCAAACGCAGTTGCACAAAACGGGTCTTGATGCTTAGGTAAAGCCCGAAGCCAAGCACGAAGGCCACCAGCGGGGTCCAGAGATAGTCATTGATGCGCGTGAGTATTTCCATCGAGTGTCTCGTCTTCCCTGCTCGGCTTGGCGGCGCCGTCGTGGCGCCGCCAAGCGGGGCGAGGGTTATTGTTCAAGTCGGTTCTGCAGCTCGCGAGAAAAAGGGTTCGTGCTAAAAGCGGCTGATCGAATAGGGCGCCAGATCGATGGACGGCTGACCATCGTCGAGCAGTTCGCCAATCAAGTGCGCCGTGGTTGCCGACTGGGTCAAGCCCAGATGGCCGTGGCCAAATGCGTAGAGAATGCGTTTGCTGTGCCGCGACGGCCCGATCACGGGAAGCGAGTCTGCGGTCGTGGGCCGGTTTCCCATCCATTGCTGAGCATTCGCTTCGTTCAAACCTGGCAGATATCGATGGGCGAGCTTGAGCAAGGCCGCGCTGCGTTTGTAGTTCGCCGGCGCCTGCAAGCCTGCGAACTCGGCCGCCCCGCCGATGCGCAGGCCAATGGCCAGGGGTGTGGCCACGAACATGCGCTCGGCAAAAATGACTTCGCGACGCAGATGTTGGGCGCTGGCGGGCAGTGTGGTGTTGTAGCCACGCTCACTCTCGAGTAAGGCGCGTTCGCCAATGCTCTCGGCCAAGCGTGCCGACCATGCGCCCGTTGCCACGACGACGCGATCACCCAGAATGCGTTGGCCTCCTGATAGCATCACGCCAGCTCTATCGCCGAGAGCCTCCACGTCCAGCTTCACCGCTTCCCCCGTCACGAGCTTGACCTGGCGCGCAATCAACTGTTCGCGCAGGACGTCGACGATCCGCTTGGGATCGTCGATGTGTGCCCAATCCTCAAGCATGACGGCATGCTTGAATACTGGCGCGAGACCGGGTTCGAGTGCGCGTAGCTCGGCTTGGTCCACCACACGCCAGCGCACACCGCGTTCGCGCTTGAATTGCCAGGACGCCTGGTCGGCCTCGAACGCCGCGCTGGTTTCATAGACGGTCAATGCCCCGAGCTTGTGCAGATCGCCAGACAGGCCGATCTCGGCAAGCATTGCCTCGAAATCTGCCAGCGAGCGCCGATTCAGCGCAGCCAGCGCATCGCCGATACGCGCATAGTGTTGCGGCTGCGACACCTTGCGTAGCGCCAGATACCAGGGCAGAAGGCGAGGCGCGTGGGCGGGGCGTACCGCCAGAGGACCCAGCGGATCAAGCAGCCAGCGCAGGGGTTTTAATCCCATCCCCGCCAGGCTCAGCGGGACACATTCGCTGACGGCGATGCCGCCCGCGTTGCCGTGAGAGGCGCGGTCGCCTTCGAAATCCCGGTCAACGACCGTGACGTCCCAGCCGCGGCGCCGAGCCGCCAGCGCGCAACTCAAGCCGACGATACCGGCGCCGACAATGATGACATGGGGCATGATTGAATACTCTCCGTACAACTGTGATGGGAGTGCGCTACTGCCCTGCGGGCAAAAGAGACATCACTTCCGAGTAAAGCTTGCGAGGAATCGCCACGCCATCGCGCTGACTGCGGGCACGGGCTTCGAAACGGCGTTGCGAAGGCAGGCGTGCGCCTTGGTCCGTGATCGTTGAGAACAGCCGTTCGGCACGCGCGTCGTCGGCGGCGCTGTCGCCCAGTCCTAGATGAGCAGGGTCCAATGCGATGATCAATTCCCCATGGCAGGGCGTGCCCCCGACGCCCGCGTCCAACGCGAGCGAATCCAGGCTGGTCAGATCTCCAATCAAAGGGCCTGCCATGAGTTCGATCATGGTCGATAGCGCCGACCCTTTATGCCCGCCAAAAGTCAGCATCGCCCCGCCGTTGACCACTGCGCTGGCATCCGTGGTTGCATTCCCGGCGCTGTCCACGCCCCAGCCCAACGGAATCGGTTTGTCCGCGCGGCGATGCAGCTCCAAGTCCCCACGCGCGGCCGCGCTCGTCGCAAAGTCAAAAACGTACGGGTTCTTGCCCTTGCGCGGCCAGCCGAAGGCCAGCGGGTTGGTCCCCAGCGCCGGACGAGTGCCACCGGCGGGCGCTACCCAGGCGTGGCTGGGTGTCAACGCCAAGGCAGCCAGTCCTTGTTCGGCCAAGGATTCCACTTCCGGCCAGAGCGCCGAGAAGTGATAGCAGTTGTTGATCGCCAGGGCGGCAATACCGACCTCGCGCGCCTTTTTGACCAGTACTTCGCTGCCGAGCTCGAAGGCAAGTTGCGAGAACGCAAACTGCGCATCTACCTTGACGATGGCCGGACCGTGGTCGTTGATCAGAGGCAAGGCGGTGCCGGACACCTTGCCTTGGCGCAGCGTGTGCGTGGTGACTAGTAGACGATACAGGCCGTGCGACTGGCAGTCGTCACGCTGTCCGGCGGTGATGACGCGGGCAATTGCCTTGGCGTGCGGCTCGGCCATGCCCGCGTGCAACAGCACGCGGGTAGCCAGATCGAGAACCTCATCGATGGGCAGAATGAGGGATTTTTCGGTGTTCGACATCGGTGATACTCGCTTGCTTACTTGAGCAGGAAGCCCTTGTACAAAGGATCCCGCTCATTCACGAAAATGGTGTTCAGGCCCGTGACGCGTGCCCAACCTTCGACGGTTGGGCGGATGGCATCGAAGTCGCCCACCTTCACCGCTTCGCTGGGCACGCCAACGAATGTGGTGCCTATGATGCTTTCATGCACAAATTTCTCGCCGATGGCCAGTTGGCCCTTGGCGGCAAGCTGCGCCATGCGCGCTGAGGTGCCCGTGCCGCAGGGCGAGCGGTCGATGGCCTTGTCGCCATAGAACACAGCGTTGCGCGCTGAGATACCCGCCTTCTTGGGCTTGCCCGTCCACATGACGTGCGACAGACCGTGGATGGCGGGCGTCTCAGGATGCACGAACGGGTATTTCTCGTTGGCCTTGGCGCGCAGGACCGGGCTCAGCCGCTGGATGTCCGAAGGCGTCAGGCTATCGAGATCGGCATAGTTCGGCTGGCTTTCGACGATGGCGTAGAAGTTGCCGCCATAGGCTACGTCGAACCGGATCTCGCCCAGGCCCGGCACCTCAACCGACAGATCACGCGAGTGCAGGAACGAGGGCACGATGGTCAAACGGACCGACTCGACGTGCGGGCCGTCCATCTTGTAATGCGCCAGCACCAGTCCGGCGGGGGTGTCCAGGCGAAGCACGCCGGGTTCGCGCGGCGTAACCAGTCCGTGCTCGATCAGGAACGTGACCGTGCCAATCGTGCCGTGGCCGCACATGGCCAGGCAACCGCTGACCTCGATGAACAGGATAGCGACATCGCAGTCAGGCCGCGTGGGCGGATAGATGATCGTGCCCGACATGACCTCGTGGCCGCGCGGCTCAAACATCAGGGCGGTGCGCACCCAGTCGAAGTCGCGTTCGAAATGCGCACGGCGCTCGATCATGTTGCTGCCCTGCAGGGCGGGCGCGCCGCCCGTGACCAGGCGCACTGGGTTGCCGCAGGTGTGTCCGTCGATGCAGAAGAAGGTGTGGTTCATGGTGTGATGTCAGCCAGAAAATGGAGGGGATACAAAGAGCAAGGCGCGCTTACTGTTGTGCTTCGGATGCGTTCGCGGGCGCTGCAGCGGGAGACTTGGCCCACTGGCCGTCCTTCATGATCCCGACGATCTTCTCGCCCTGGTTGTGCACGAGGACCGCGATGTCTTGCAAGGGATCGCCATCAACAATCAGGATGTCCGCCAATGCGCCTTCGGCAATCACGCCCAGTTCGCCTGCTCGGTCGAGGATCTCCGCGCCAATCACGGTCGCTTGCCGCAGTACCTCGGCATTTCCCAGCACCGCCGCCCGGATGGTCAGCTCTTCGGTCTGGTACTGCTGCATGTCACCAAGCAGGTCCGAACCGATGCCCATCTTCACCCCGTGACGGGCAAGGATCTCCAAGGCCTTCAAGCCTTGCAGGCGGACGTTCTCGTTCTTGGCCAGGGTTTCAGCCGAAAGCCCTTGCTGCTCGCCTACCCGCTTCATGGCGTCGTAAGTCACCAGCGTCGGCACCGCATACGTGCCGTGTTCGGCCATCGTGGCGGCAGCCTCATCGTCGACGAGGTTGCCGTGCTCGATGGTCTTGACTCCCAGGGCCGCGGCGCGCATGATGGCCGCGGGCGTATAGGCATGTGCCATCACGTAGGTCTGATGCGACTGTGCCTCTTCGACCACGGCTTTGATCTCGTCCACGGAGAACTGCAGGTTGCCGATCGGGTCGGTGGGCGAGGCGACTCCCCCTGAAGCCATGATCTTGATCTGGTTGGCGCCGGCGCGCATTTCTTCGCGCACTGCCTTGCGAATGGCGTCTACACCGTCGACCACGCGGCCGATAGCGCCTGCATTGCGGTTACAGCCACATGGGTCAGGATCGGAGAAATCGAAGCGGTCGCGGAAATCCGCATGGCCTCCTGTCTGCGACAGGGCCTTGCCGCTGATGAAAAGGCGTGGCCCCTCGATCGTGCCGTCTTCGATGGCGCGGGTCAGGGCGTAGTCTGCGCCACCGGCGTCGCGTACCGCGGTGAAGCCGCGGGCAAGCATGCCTTGCAGGATCGGGACCGCGCGCAAGATGGCCAGCGTGTTCGGCAGGCGCCCATTGGCGCCCAGATTGGCGACCGAGGCGATGACGTGCACGTGGCAGTCGATCAGGCCCGGCATGACGGTCTTGCCGCCCACGTCGATGACATCGGCGCCAGGTACGTCGATCTGCCCCGCCACGACTTTGGTGATGCGGTTGCCTTCTATGATGACACTGTGGCGGTCATCGGCGCCGTCCAGCAGTTTCGCATTCTTGAGTACGATCACTTTTCTCTCCTTCAAACCGTATCGAGGTCATCGAGGTTGGCAGGCACCTTGAAACCCGCGGCGTGCGCCTGTAGCCGGGGGGCCAGCAGTTGGGCAACGACGCATCCGGCCGAACGATCCACCCGGTCATAGTGTCCTGCTTCGTCCAACAGGTTCAGGGATCCGACCACCTCGCCACCGATGCGCACCGAGATGTTCATGACGCTTGCCAGCCCATGAGCCAGGAGCGTGGCATGATCGGAGAAGACCGATCGCAAGTCATCGGCACTGGAGCCCAGGTAACCCTCCCCTTGTACCAGCACCTGCTCCACCCAGCGCGACTGCGTGACGCGCTTGATGCCACCGACTGCATTGATGTCAGGACGGCTGCTGTAGACGCGCTGCATCAAGCCAACACGCTTGTCGTAGGCCAGGATCGTGAACAGGCGGTGGCCGTAGCACTGACCCAGCGCTACGTCGGCTCTGTGCCAGGCGGCCGCATCCGGCACGTCCAGGGCGAGTTGCCGCGCTACGGGCAGAATCAAAGAAAGCTCAGTCGTCTTCCCTGTCATGGGGTCGCTCCTGCAAGTCTGGTTTTCAAGAATGCGCCTGCTCCTGCCTGGTGCGGGAAATATCCTCGAGCGTGCGGTTGTTGGTGTTCACGCCGAAAAACAACACGACCACTGCACCTGTCAGCAGGACGACGGTGGTCATGCCGAACACGCCGCCAAAGCCCAGGATGGGATAGATGGCGCCCACCAGCGTAGGCGAGGCGATGGCGCCCAAACGAGCGAACGACGAGGCCGCACCCATGCCGGTCGCGCGCATGCTGGTCGGATACAGCTCGGGGGTGTAGGCGTACTGGCCCGCGTTCACGCCGTTCATGCCGAACGACAGCAAAACCGAGGCGATCAACACGTGGGTCGGGTCCTTGACGAAGACCAGCGCCATCGCGCTGGCGCAGGCAAACGCCATGTACATGACGATCGTGTACTTGCGGCCGATCTTGTCGTTGAAGTATGCGGCCGAGTAGTAGCCGGGAATCTGGGCAAGATAGATGGCGATGGAGTAGCCGAAGCTCTTGGTGATAGTCATGCCTTGCTGCACCAGCAGGCCCGGGATCCACGTGAAGAAGGCGTACGAGCAGAACGTGATCGACAGCCAGAAGGTCCAGGTCATGGCCGTCACGCCGCGCCAGGCGGGCGACCACAGCGTTTTTAATTGTGCGCTGAACGATTCCTTTGCTCGGGCGACCGGCACCTGCGTCTCGGCCTGCGGTGCCACGGCGGGCAGGGCCCTTCCCAGTGCGCGTTGGGCACGGGCTTCGAAACGGCTGACGACCGCGTCGGCCTCATCATGTCGGCCCTGGCTCTCCAGCCAGCGCGGTGACTCGTCCAGCGCATGGCGCCACCACAGTAGAACCACCACGGGCACCGCGCTGATCACCAGGACCCAGCGCCAGCCGTTGTCCGACAGCGGCACGATGAAATAGCCCAGCAGCGCGGCGATCACAAAGCCGAAGGAGAAAAAGCCCGCCAGTGAGCCCGTGAAGCGGCCACGGTAGCGGCTGGCCACGAACTCGGCCAGAAAGGGCGCGATGATCGCGCCTTCGGCGCCCATGCCGATGCCGGCCAGCATGCGGAACAGGAAGAACAGGTGCCAGTCGTGCGTCATGGCATTGGCGATGGACATGACGCAGAAGATCGCCAGCGCCCACATCATCACGCCGCGTCGCCCGAAGCGGTCGCCCAAGAGGCCCGCCAGCAGCGCGCCGATCAGAAAGCCGATATAGGTGCTGCTGGCCAGGAAGCCCACTTCCAGGCTGCTTAGGCTCCACTGGGTGCGCAGCACGGGTAGGATGAACGCGATGATGCCCGCGTCCAGCGCTTCGAACGCGAAGCCCAAGCCGCCCATCAGCAGCAGTTTGAAGTGGGGCCGGCAGAACGGAATACGTTCGAGTCTTGCAGCGACATGCGACATGGTCTTTTCCCTTGTATTGGTATGGAGCGTCGACTGTGACGGCGTTTAATGAAGTACGCGTTGGAGGAACTGTTGTGTGCGCTCTTCGCGCGGCGTGTTGATGACTTGGCGCGCTTCGCCGACTTCGCATAAGGTGCCTTTGTCGAAGAACGCCACGCGATCAGCGCTTTCCCGCGCGAACGCGATGTCGTGCGTGACCATGACCATGGTCATGCCGCTTTCCTTGAGCCTTCGGATCGTGTCCAAGACTTCTCCCACCAGTTCCGGATCGAGGGCCGAAGTCACTTCATCGAACAGCATGTAGTTCGGCTTCATGGCCAAGGCACGCGCGATGGCAAGGCGCTGTTGTTGTCCACCGGACAAGCGAGGTGGCAACAGATCCGCTCGGTCTCCCAGACCGACGTAGTCGAGGTGCTCGCGCGCCAGCGCTAGCGCCCGAGTGCGGGACAGCCCCTGCACAACCTGCGGGGCGAGAGCCACGTTCTGCAGCGCCGTCAGGTGAGGAAACGCGTTGTATTGCTGGAAGACGATGCCTAGCTTCTGACGCAGTTTGTTCAAATCGGTCGATCTAGCGTGGACATCGATGCCATCAACCACGATGCGGCCAGACTGGATGGGTTCCAGACCATTGATGCATTGCAGTAAGGTCGACTTGCCCGAGCCCGACGCGCCGATCAGGCAAAGCACCTCGCCTTTATTGACGGTCAAGTCGATGCCCTTGATGACCTCGACCGGTCCATAGGACTTGCGAACGTTCTGGATTTCAATCATGGCTGAGCCTTCTTTCGATTTTGCGGCTGTAGCGCGATATCGGGTAGCAGATGATGAAATAGGCCAGGCCTACACCGGCCAAGATCATCAATGCCTCATTGGTGCGAACGATCAGGATCTGCGCCGCGCGCAGCAGCTCGACATACCCGACCACGCTCACCAGCGCGGTGTCCTTGGTCAGGGCGATTAGCGTGCCGATCCAGCTCGGGAAGACGGTTCGAACTGCCAGCGGCGCACCGATGTGGCGCAGTTCCTGCCAATAGGACATGCCTAGTGAGCGCGAAGCCCGACGCAGTTCTGGCCGCACTGACCGCAAGCCCGAACGCACGAGTTCGGAGGTCAGCGCGCCCATGTACAGCGATAGGGTCAATACCCCTACTTCGAGCGGGTCCAGCGGCGAGCCCAGCGCTGCAAACGCGCTGTTGACCAAGATGAACTGGATGATCAGCGGGATGCTGCGCATCACGTCGACGTAAGACGCAAGTAGATATGAAGCGGTCGTGGAACTTTCGCGCAGCCAACCCACGATCGCCCCGACAACGGTGCCAAACGTGCCGGACAGCAAGGTGAGCAAGAGGGTGCGGCCCAGGCCGTCGAGCACGAAAGGCAGGTCTGACCATTGAAGGCCAGAGTAGACGGAAAACTGAAATTGCATCCCTCACGTCCTCTTGTAAAGCCGCCAGGTCACCAGGGCGGCCACGATGCTGATCAGCTTGGAAATCACGTAGTACATGCCCGCGGCCACGATGAAGAACTCAAAGGTCCGGAACGATTCGGACTGTGCGGCCTGCGTGGCCCCCGTCAACTCGCGCACCCCGATGATTGACCCCAGTGAACTGTTGAGCAGAGCCCAGTTGAGCTGATTCATGTACGGCAAGAACACCAGAACGAAGACTTGGGGGAAGATCACGTGCACATAGGCTTTGGTGGGTGACATCCCCAGCGAACGCGCAGCGGCCATCTGGGTGGGTGGCACTGCCGACAATCCGCCTCGGAAGGTCTCGGCCAGGTACCCGGCGTTGTTGAACGTCAGCGCGATCAGCAGGGCCGTGAAACTGGGAATGTCAACACCGACCGCACCCAGCCCGAAGTACGCCATGTAGATTTGGAACAGAGCTGGCGTATTGCGCGACACCTCGACCCAGGTGGTAGCGAAGTAGTAAGGGGTTCCGGACTTCGAACGGCGCATCAGTGCCAGCGGCAGGGCAAGCAGAGTGCCCAACAGCATCGATAATGCGGTCACCTCAAGCGTCTGGCGGGCACCCTCTAGCAGGGCCGGCCATTTATCCCAGACTTGGGACCAATAGAACGTGTAATCGAGCATGCGTGCTCCGGCTGGCGTGCGAGCCGTCGGCGGCTGGGGGGCGACGGGGTTGGTCGATGTTGCTCAGTAGTCCACGCCAGGCACGTTCAGTGCGGGCGCCTGCCCTTCACCGAAGTAGGTCCGGTACAACTCTTGATAGCGACCGGTTCTGACTTGGTTCCATACGAACACGTTGATCCAGCGCAGAAAGTCCGCGTCGCTCTTTCGCACTGCAATACCAACGAGGTCGGCCGGGGACGGGGCCTCACCTTTGATCTGCAGTGCGGGGAATTGGCCACTCTTGACCAGTGCACCGGCCGTGCCAGCGCTTACGATCAACCCATCAATCTTGCGTTGGTTCAACGCCAAAAAGGCTTCGGATTCGCTGCCATAGGAAATGAACTTGCCTTTCGGATCATTCCATTTATTGAAGATCGCACGCAGCTCTTGTTCAGTCGTGCTGCCGGTCACACCGCCGATTGTGCGGCCTTTGAGGTCGTCGAACTTCTGCACGCCGGTGTCCTTGTGAGTCATCGCGACATTGATGAAACTCACGTAAGGCTGGGAGAACGCCACGCTCAGCGCACGTTGAGGCGTGATGGACGTCGAGGCGATCAACACGTCGATGCGGTTGGAGACCAATGACGGAATGCGCTCGGCCGATGGCGTCTCGACGATCTGGGCCGTTGCACCTAACGCCTTGGCCATGTCTTTGCAGTAGGCGACGTCGTAGCCTTCGGGTTCATTCTGCGGGGTGCGAAAGCCTGCTGGGGGATAGTCCAGCTGGATGCCGCAACGCAATGTCTTGCTGTTGATGACGCGGTCGAGCGTGGAGGAGGACTGCGCTTGCGCTGTGCCAGTTAAGGCAATGAGCGCAAGCGCGGCGGCAACGAACGCCGTCTTGATCGATAACAGTTTTCCCATGAGATATCTCTTTGTGTGATTCTTCGTGTTCAGAGGGGTAAGCAGGCCGAGGCCCACCAAGGGGCCTCAGCCAACCGCCGGGTTTAGTAGCCCAGAGCCTTGAGGTCTTCCAAGGTCTTCTTGGTGATGGCGATGGTCTTCTCGCGCTCGGCCCCTTCCAGATTCAGGCGAGGCGGTTTGACGGTTTCGGCAACGCCACTGATGATGTTCTCGGCCAGCTTGATGTGCTGTACCAGCTTGACCACCGTATCCAAGTGAAACAACGGAGTCAGGGCACGGTACAGCTTGCGCGCCTTGTCCAGATCGCCAGCCACCGACAGGTTCAGCAACTCGACCGATTCCTTGGGCAGTGCATTGGCCATACCCGAGACCCACGCGGTCACACCCAGTGCGGCGCTTTCCAGGATCAGGTCATCCACGCCGCACACCACGTTCAAACGATCACCGAAGCGTGCGATCAGGTCGGTGACGCGCGTCGTGTCGTACGACTCTTCCTTGATCGCGGTGATGGTCGGTTCGCTCAACAGCTCGGCGACGGTGTCCGGCGTCAGGTCCACGCCATAGCCACGCGGGTTGTTGTAAAGCAGGATCTCGAGCTTGGAGGCACGGGCCACGGTTTTGTTGAACTCGATCGTCTCGCGCACATCGGACTTGTAGGTCAGCGCCGGGAAGAGCATCAGGCCATCAATACCCAGCTTTTCAGCTTCCTTGGCAAAGGCCACAGCCTTTTCGGTGCTGGTCTCGGCCACGCCCGAGATGATGGGCACTCGGCCGTTGATAGTTTCCTTGGCCGTGCGCAGCACCGTCAGCTTCTCTTCGGGCGAGAGTTGAGCGTTCTCGCCCACCATGCCCATCATCACGACCCCGCTCACGCCGTTGTCGATCAGGCGTTCCAGGCCAGCACGGATCGCCTCGATATCCAAAGAGAAATCGGCGTTCAGCTTAGTGGTGACGGCGGGGAATACGCCCTTCCATTGAATTGTCATATCGGTCCTTTCAAGTCATGCCCGCAGGCCTGCATACAGTGTGAGGATAAAGTTCACTTTATATTGGATCCAAAGTTTCAGCGCGCACAAAATCTCGCGTTGACTACCTCAGGGCAAACATCTAGTCGGGAGATCTTGGATCCAATATACTGATCATAAGTTGATGCGTGTCAGCCTGTCTTTACGGGTTTACCCTTTGACTTGGGCGGGCGTAAATCCATTGAAGACCCTATACGATGCCGAAACTGCGCCCCGCATGCCTGTCCCAGTAACAATTTGATGAGGCCCTTATTCTGTGCTGAAACTTTCCTCCGCTGTGAGCGCGTCTATTGAGCGGCCGAGCAGGCACAAAAGAATCGTCCGACAAACTACCACCGAGTTGGTGCTAGCTGCGCTGCGTGATCGGATTCTTTCTGGTGAGGCTGCGCCTGGGTCGCCTTTGCGACAGGAGTCGTTGGCCGACGAGCTGGGCGTTAGTCGAATTCCAGTGCGTGAGGCCCTTCGGCTGCTCAGTGCCGAGGGACTCGTTGACACTATTGCGCATCATGGGGCCTTTGTCTCGATGATATCGAAGGCAGAGGTTCAGGAGTTTTTTGACATCCGGAAGAGGCTGGAGCCTTGGATCTTTTGCGAGGCGATTCCCAATCTATCGGAGGTCGAACTGAAACGTGCCGAGCAACTGGTCGACTTGATGGACACCGTCGAACCCGAGCGCTGGGGCAGCCTGAATTGGGAGTTGCACGAGACGCTGTATCGGGCTGCGGGTCGGCCCGCGGCACTGAGCGTTGTGCGCACATTGCACGAGAAGTCCGAGCGCTATTTCCGCTTCCAGATAGTCAATGTTCCTATTCGAAAGCAAGCGCATCATGAACACGTCGCCCTGATCGAGCTATGTCGATCTGGGGAGGTAGATAGAGCCGCAATCATGCTGGAGCAGCATATCCAGGGAGCGGCGTGCCAGATACTGGCCATTGTCGAGCGGATTCTGGACAGCAACGCTAGACAATGAGTGTGTACAGACATGTACTCGGCCAGAATATAGGCCTCTAGATGTGAGCTGCTCCAATTGCTACTTTTCTGTATCAACAGAAACCAAAGGACTACAGCGTTAGCTTGGTGTTGGAACTTGGGCGAACTCCCCGGCCTGTTTCACACAGTTCGTGCCGCCTGCAATAAAACGGCAATCCATGCAGCGATGGGCTTGTGGCGGCCATGGAGACGAAGCACACGGAACAGGGTGGGCAGTGTTAGGAGGGTGCCCTATGGAACTTCGCCATCTTCGCTATTTTTCCATCTTAGCCGAGGAGTTACATTTCACACGGGCAGCTGAGCGCTTACATATCGAGCAACCTCCTCTGTCTCGGGCCATCAAGGAACTTGAGAGTGAATTGGGGGTGTTGCTCTTCGATCGGAACCGCCGAGGAACCGAGTTGACGGCAGCGGGTGCCACGTTCTTGCAAGACATTCGTAGGCTGTTCACCGTCTTGGAGCAGGCACGAGAGAATGCCAAGGCCGTTGGGTCGGGCTTGCGAGGAAGCATTCGCATCGCGGTATCTGACGGAGCGATCGATCCACGGCTATCAGCGTTTCTTGCCCGTTGCCGCGCAGAAGAGCCCGAGATCGAGATACGTCTGTCTGAAGTGCCTTTGGCCGAGCAGTTGCGCGGGCTGCGCTCGGGCGACTTCATGATCGGGTTCGCTCATACGGCTGACGTCGGTGATGGCGTTGTTGCCGAACCTATCTGGAGAGACCCGCTGGTGATCGCGGTGCCGGCCCGGCATGCACTGCTCGCCTACAAGGAGGTTCCGCTCCATGAGATCAGGGGCCATCCACTTGTTTTGTGCGATCCGCATGTGTGCGAGGGCTACTGCCGTGAACTGGCTCGGCTTTTACAGACGCTGGAGCACAAGCTGAACGTCGTGGAAGAGGTGTCCTCGCTGGACATGATGCTCACCCTGGTCGGTGCAGGCTATGGTGTCGGCTTCATGACGGCGACCAAGATTCCGGTGAGCCAGCGGCCAGACGTGATGATCCGTCCCTTGGCGTTGGATTCAGCCGTGATGACCACCTATCTGCTTCGGCCTGACGGCAGCGATTTGTCGGCCTCGCTGGAGCGATTTATCGATCGCCTGCGCGACCTTTCAGGTAGCTGACGAAGCCATCCTCAGCCGGTTACCTCACGCCTCGGTGTCGGCCTGAAGATTGCGTTCAGTCGCAGCCATCAGTTCGGCTGCACTGATCCTGAGCGCAACGGAGATTTTCAGAATCAAGGCCAGCGTGGGCATATGTTCTCCACGCTCGATCTTGCCCATGTGAGAGCGCGCGATGCCGGCCATAGCTCCCAGTTCTTCCTGAGCAATCCCTTGCTCTACGCGCGCAGCGCGCACGGCTTTTCCGAAGGCCAGAGCTGGCTCGGCTTCAAATGTGGTTGTGCCCGAGGGACGGCCTCGTTGAACGGTACGCTTCTGCATTAACAGAAGCGTCGAGCAGTCGAGAGAATTTAACCACGTTAAACTTAACGTATGTTGGCTATCATGTCGGCTCGCCTTTTTGACCCGATCGCTTCTTGGGGGCTCTCATGCACGACGCCACCAGTCAGACTTCCAGCCTCAAGCTTGCTATTGCGCCTGGCGTACCCTCATCGCATCTCTCGGCATTGCTTGCGCTACAGCGTGAGGAAGAGCCGGAAGTCACCATCGCCTTTTTCGAGGTCGCAGGCGACGAACTGGTTGCGGGACTTCGTGACGGCCGCTACGACGCAGGCATATCGCTTGAGGGTTTGAGCGATCCGCCCTTGAAAAGCCAACCTCTGTGGAGTGAGAGCATGGCCGTTGCCATGCAGATGCGGTCCCCCTTACTGGCCCAGGCGAAGCCCACGGTCGCCGAGCTACTGGACTACCCCATTTTTCGCTGGCAGGCGGAAATCTGCCCTCTGTTGGATCAGCGGCTGTCCTCCCTCATGCCGGCGAACCAAACGAACACTGTTCAGAGCGTAACTTCCTTCGAGATGATGGCGCTATGGGTCGCCGCTGGCTACGGCGTCGGGGTATCCGCGCAATCACGCATTGGGCACGCGCATGGATGGGGGATCGGCATGAGGCCGCTTTTTGACGGCCCCTACGAAATCGTGACGCACCTTCAGCGACTCGACGGGCAAGTCAACCCTGTTTCTGATCGGTTCGAGCGCAGAGCGCTGCAGATTGCCAAAGTCGGAGCAACGTAGAGAGCCCTATGGCTTGGGACGTTCGCCCAGCCATAGGGCGGCAACATCGGGGCTAGGCCCCTTCAGCCACCACAGCACTATCCAGCAGCCGGCGAACACTCTGCCGCACATCTTCGGAGATGGACAGCGGCGGCGAGACAGCCTGCTGGCCGCCCGCGATGACCTGGACGACCACACCCAAATTCGCGGGCGTCACCACATCGATGGCCCCGCGATCACCCAGGTCCGGGTGCGGCTGGGTCAGCATGCGGTAAAGCTCCCACGAATCCGCGTGCGGGCACTGGTTCATGAGCACCTGGGCCAGCTTGTGCTTGAGCGGCACCAGTTGCCAATCGGGAACACGCTGCCCCCGATTGCCCAAACTGATGGACAGCAACTTGCCCGCTTTCAGTTCGCGGTTGATCTGGTCCTTGGACTTTCCGGCCAGCTTGCCGAACAGCGGGACCGGCAAGTTGCTTGGCGACTCGTAGATGGTCAGCATTTCCTCGCGCTCGCGCTGGATCGCGGACACTTCCGGCTCCGGGGCATGCGTCGGAGGCGGCGGCACCTGAGACAGCCGCTGGAACGTGATCCCGCCGCTGCTCGGGGTTACGACAATAGGCGTGGCCACGACGGGCGGGACGCCGGGAGGAGTGGGCTCGGCCATCGTGAGGGTCGCATCCACCGCTTCCTCCACTTCTGCCATCGCCGGCACCCCGTCGATACGGATGGTCAGGTGCGCGCTCGCGGCTTCCACTTCGCCCTGTTCGAGCAGGTCGAGCCGATCGGCCCAGTCCTGCATCATCCGGCGGCGCGGTTCCACGTACTTGGCGTGGTTGTAGGCCGAACTCACCTTGTTGGGGTCGGAGTGCGAAAGCTGCGCGTCCACCCAAATCTTCGGATAGCCGATCTCGTTGAGCGCCGTCGAGATAGTGCCGCGGATGCCGTGGCCGGTCAGGCGCCCCTCATAGCCCATGAGCTGCACGGCCTTGTTGAGGGTGTTCTCGCTGATGCGCTTCTTGAGTTCGCTACGGTGCGACAGCAGGTACTTCTGCGCCGGCCGCATCACGCCCAGGAGGTAACGAACGATCTCTATGGCCTGCAGGGACAGAGGCACGATGTAGGGCGGCACGTCCTGCGGCCGCTTGCCGGCCTTGCGCATCTCGTCCTGAAGCTGCTTGACGACCTGTGGCGGGATGATCCACAAGCCCCGGTCGAGGTCGAACTGTTCAGGTTCCGCCAACCGCAGCTCGCCCGTGCGCACCCCCGTCAGGAACAGCAGCCGGATTCCAAGCTGGGTCTGCCAGCCACGAGGGTTGTAGAGCCGGAGCTTCTGGAGGAACTCGGGCATCTCGGGCAGGTGCAGGTAGGGGTTGTGGGTCACGGGGGGCTTGGGCTCGGCAACCACGTCCAGGTCGGCGGCCGGGTTGACCTCCAGCCCCTCGGCGATGACCAGGGCATAGCGGAACAACTGGTTGAACCAGGTACGGACCTTCTCGGCGGTGGTGAACGCCTTGCGTTTCTCGATCGCTGCCAGGACGCCCAGGAGCTGGGGGCGGCGAATGTCGTAGATCGACATCTTTCCAAGGGTAGGCAGCACGTCCTTGTTGAAGATGCGCAGGATCTGCGACATCGTGCTCTGCCGGCCTTCCTTGAGTTCCTTGCGGCGATGCTCGACCCAGGCGTCGAAGACGGTCTTGAAGGTGTATTCGCCGGCCAGCCTGACCGCATGCCGCCGCTGGTCACGCTCGACCTGGGGATCGATCCCCCTGGCGAGCAGGGCTTGGGCCTTGTCCCGCTCGGCGCGGGCCTCGCGCAGGCTGAGGGCGGGATAGCCGCCTAAAGACATGCGCTTCTGCTTGCCCAGCCGGTAGTAGCGGAATTGCCACGACTTGCCGCCTGCGGCGGAGACCATCAGGCCCAGGCAGTCGTTGTCGGAGATGGTGTAGCGCTTTCCGGTGGTCCTTGCCTGCCGGACGGTCAGATCAGAGAGTGCCATTTCGAGGCTCCTAAGTTATGACTTAGGCCCTATGCTCGTCATGGTCCCCGCTCAGCCCCAGCAACTATCCGGTAGCCGACCCACCCGCATTCTTGTGCCTCATTTGGCGACTCAAAAACGCTGGCTGTGGGTGGATTTCCGTGGCGCTCGCTGGAATGAAAAAAGGGGCCGAAGCCCCTAATTTCAATGACTTACAGACGTCAGTGGAAGTCTGTAGATCGTAAATTGGAGCGGGAGACGAGTCTCGAACTCGCGACCTCAACCTTGGCAAGGTTGCGCTCTACCAACTGAGCTACTCCCGCGTATCTGGTGTTTTGCTTAAGCTTTTGCTTAAGCTTTTGCTTATGCTGCTATGCCGCAAAAATTACGCGCGGCCACCAAAGACAAAAATTATATCATCGTTTTTTAAGTCTTGCCATAGGTAGGCCATACTAGGCCAAGGGCCGGGCTTTCGGGACGGGGGCGGCGAGTATAGAGTAGGCACGTATTTTCACGCATTGCGCCGTGGCGCCTGGCGCCGCGGCCCGCTATACGATGGTCTTGAACCCTGTTGTTTCCGTTCCTGTCGCCGCGCTGGTGTATGGCAAGTCGTCGCGCGGCGCCGACGCCTTGCTGGCCGATTTTGCCCGCGATCAGCTGGCGCGGGGCCGGCGGCTGCATGGCCTGCTGCAGCACGAAATTACACCGACCGATGGCGGCCGCCCGCAGCGCCGCTTAAGCGATTTGCGCTCGGGGCGCCTGTACCGGCTGTCGCAAGACCTGGGGTCCGGCTCGCAAGCCTGCAGCCTGGATGCCGGCGCATTGGCAGTTGCCAGCGAGGTGCTGCGCGAGGCCCTGGATGCCCACGCCGAGCTGGTTATCGTCAACCGCTATGGCGCCATCGAGGCTGCCGGCGGAGGCTTCGCCCAGGAGATGCTGGCCTTGATGAGCAACGGTATCCCGCTGCTTACCGTAGTGTCCGCGACGCTGCTGCCCGAGTGGCGCCGCTTCACGGGCCAGGCCGGCCTGGAATTGCCGGTGGCCCGCGCGCCCCTGCAGGCCTGGTTCGAGCAAGTGGCTGTGCCTCGCCAGGCCGCGCGCACAGGGGGCGCTTCCGCATGACATTGGCAGACATTGATTTCGCTCAACGATATCGCCAGCACCTGGCGGCGGCGCGCGGCCAACCCAAGCCGCCGCAAGTCTGGGACCAGCGCGCAGGCGAACTGGGGCAGCGCGCCCCCCACAGCCGCTATGCCGACGATTTCATTGCCCACATGCGGCTGGACGGCGCGCGCACCTTGCTCGACGTCGGCTGCGGCGCTGGCGCGCTGGCGTTGCCGCTGGCGGCTCGGCTGGAACGGGTAGTGGCGCTGGATTACAGCCGGGGCATGCTCGAGGCGCTGTCGCGCAATGCGCAGGCGCAAGGGCTGGACAATATCCAGCCTGTGTTGCGCGCCTGGGAAGATGACTGGTCCGATGTGCCGGCCTGCGACATCGTGGTGGCGTCAAGATCCACCGTGGTCGAAGACATGGCCGGCGCCCTGGCCAAGCTGCATGCCAAGGCGCGCCTGCGCGTCTACCTGACGCACCTGGCGGGCGGCCATTTCATCGATCCGGCGATCCAGCAGGTGGTGGGCCGCACGCGGCCCGCCATGCCCGACTACATTTACCTTATCAACATTCTGCACGGCATGGGCATCCAGCCCTCGCTCGACTACATCAGCGTGCCCAGCCAGCTCGCGGCCGCGTCCGGCTTTGACGACTACGCGCGCCGGGTGGCCCGCTCGATGGGCGGACTGGACGACGATGAACACGCGCGCCTGCGCGCCTGGTACGAACGCGCCTCGCCGCAAGAGCGCGCCGGCGCGCCGTTGCGCTGGGCATTGATCCACTGGCAGAAAGACGGCGCCTAGCCTGCGGGAGCCGGCCCGTCAGCCGTCCAGCGACACGCCTTCGCGTTGCAGTACGCCCTGCACCGCGGGGCGCTGCGCCAGGCTGGCGCTGGCGGCGCTCCAGGCGGGGCAGTCGGCGCGCATGTCCAGCCCGATGCGGTTGCCCCAGCGGTACAGCACCAACAGGAACGGATCCACTACCGAATAGCCACTGGCCAATGCATGCGGGCGGCCGTCGGCGAACTGCTGTTCGATGGCGGCATAGGCATCGATGACGGTGCGCCGCCCCTGGGCGCGGATGCCATCGTAGTGGTCGGCGTTGCCGCTGAAGCGTTCCGGACGCCAGATGGCGCCGTAGCCGGCGCTGTGCACCCAACCCGACAGCCAGGCCAGCCACTCCAGGCAGCGCGCGGTCTGCACCGGGTCGTCGGCCGGCAGCAGGCCCGCCTGCGGGTGCTGTTGCGCCACGTGCACCAGGATCGCCGGCAGCTCCGTCAGCACCCGCGCCTGGCCGGGAATGCCGAGCGCCGGCACGCGCGCCTTGGGGTTGATGGCCAGGTACTCTGGCCGGTAATGCGCGCGCGTCGACAGGTCGACCAGCCGCAGCGTATAGGCGGCCTTCGCTTCCTGCAGGGCGATATGCGCGGCCATCGAGCACGCGCCGGGAGAGTAATAGAGTTGGTAGTCCATGACGGCGCAGTGTGCGGGCAGCGCGCCAGCGCGGCAAACCAAGATTTGTATGGGCTGGGCATTAGTGATATTAATGAGTGCACCATGGCAGCTGGCCGACACCTTCCTCCCTTGCAGACCCTGCGCGCCTTTGAGGCCGCGGTGCGGCTGCGCAGCTTTACGCGCGCGGCCGACGAACTGGCGTTGACGCAGGGCGCGGTCAGCCAGCACATCCGGCGGCTCGAGTCCGCGCTGGGCGTTTCATTGTTCGATCGCGAGCACCAGGGCGTGGCGCCCACGGCCCGCGCGCAGGCGCTGGCGCTGCAAGCCCGGCAGGGCCTGGCGCTGCTCGAACGCGCTTTCGGCAGCCCCGAAACCCGTCCGCGGGTGAGCGCTGCCGCGCCGCCCGTGCGGCTGGGGCTGAGCGTGCTGCCCGCTTTCGCGCAGCGGTGGCTGGCGCCGCGCGTGCCGGGCTTGCGGGCCAGCCACGCCGGCATCGAACTCGACGTGCGGCCCAGCGCGGCGCTGGCCCGGCTGGATGGCCGCGACGGCATCGACCTGGCGGTACGCTACGGGCCGGGCGCGTGGCCGGGCCTCAAGAGCGAACGGCTGATGGATGAGGAAGTGTTTCCCGTTGCCAGCCCGGCCTACCGGCGCGGCCGGCGGTTGCGCACGCCGCACGACCTGGCGCGCTGCACCTTGCTGCGGTACGCGTGGCAGCCGTGGGAACCGTGGTTCCAGGCGGCCGGCCTGGATCTGGTCGAGCCGGCGCATGGACCGTGCTACGACGACGTCGACGCGCTGTTGGAAGCCGCCGCCTCGGGCGCCGGCGTGGCGCTCGCGCGGCGTTCGCTGGTAGCGCCCGACCTGGCGGCGGGCCGGCTGGTGCGCCTGTGGGACATCGGCATTGCCGATGTGCATGCCTACTACCTGGTATGGCGGGCCGACAGCGGCAAGCTGCCGGCTATTGCCGCCGTGCGCCGCTGGCTGCGCCGCGAGGCCGCGCGCGGCTGAGGCGGCCGGCTGTCAGCGCGCGCCCGCCGGCTGGACCTGCTGCGCGGTCTGGCCAAACAGGATTTTCTTGCCGGCTTCGGTCACGGCGGGGCGATGCGTGTACGGGTCGCCCTGCGCATAGGCGCGCACCGTGGCGGGGCGCTCGCGCACCGCGTCGAACCAGCGCCGCAGGTTGGGGAAGTCGTCCAGGTTCTGCTGCTGCTTTTTCCACGGCACGATCCACGGATACGAGGCCATGTCGGCGATGGTGTAGTCGTCGCCCGCAATGAATGGCCGCTGCGCCAGGCGGCGATCCAGCACGCCGTACAGCCGGTTGGTTTCTTTCACGTAGCGGTCGATGGCGTAGGGCAGCGGCTCGGGCGCATACTGCCCAAAATGGTGGTTCTGGCCGGCCATCGGCCCCAGGCCGCCCACTTGCCAGAATAGCCATTCCAGCACGGTTTTGCGGCCGCGCGCGTCGGCCGGCAGGAACCGCCCGGTTTTCTCGGCCAGGTACAGCAGGATGGCGCCCGACTCGAATACCGTCACCGGCTCGCCGCCATCGGCGGGCGCGGTGTCGATGATGGCGGGCATGCGGTTGTTGGGCGAAAACGCCAGGAACTCAGGCTTGAACTGGTCTCCGGCGCTAATGTCCACGGGATGGATGCGATACGGCAGCTCAGCTTCTTCCAGGAACAGGGTGATTTTGTGTCCGTTGGGCGTGGGCCAGTAATACAACTCGATCATGGCTTTTCCTTGGTGAAAGGGCGTGCGCTTATTTTAGATCGATCGTTTTAAAATAGCCAGCACGCAGCGCGGCTTGCGGGACTGTGCGCGAAACGTCCCGCGGAGGTGCTCGCGTCGTCAGCCGTCGGCGCCGATTTCGCGGCGGATCAGGTCGGCGATGCTGCGCTGCCGGCTCGCCGGCATGCGATCGAGAATGCAGGAAACACTGACCGCCAGACGGGGGTAGCCCGAGCGGTCGCGCAGCGCCACGCCTACGCCCAGCACGCCCGGCACCGCCGCGTTGCCCACCGCGGCCCAGCCGCGATTGCGGGTTGCCTCGACCAGCAGCCGCATGCGCGCCACGGTCATCTGCCCATACGATCGCAGCGCCTCTCGGTTCTGCTGCATCAGGGCATCGGCCTCGTCGGCGGGCAGGGCGGCCAGCAGCGCCAGGCCCGCCGCGCCCACGCCCAGCGGCTGGCGATGCCCGATAGTTACGGCCAGCACCTGCACCGGGTAGCCGCCGATTTCCCGGTGCAGGCACAGTGAGTCGGAGCCAACCCGGCAGATCAGAAAAGAAGAATCGCCAGTGTGGTCGCTGATGCGGCGCATGGCGGGCGCCAGTTGCGCCACGGACAAGGCCTGCTCATCCACCAGGTGACTCCCGGTCAAGGCGGCCCGATAGCGCCCGGTCTGCGGGTCGCGCACGGCATAGCCTTCTTCGGCCAGGACGGAGATATAGCGGTACACGCTGGTGCGTTGCATTGCCAGCGCGCGCGCTATGCCGGCGACATCGAGGCCTTCCGGGGCGCGGCGCAACGCCGCCAGGATATGCAGCCCGCGCCGCAGGGTGCTGGCGCCGGGCGGGCCTTTCTCGGTGGTGTTCATTATTTAGACACGTTGCCTTTCTAGGTTGGCGTACAGCACCGATGATATCTCCGACGCGACGTGAGCGTGCGTCCAAATAATGAACAAATGATAGGAGACTCTCATGCATTCTGTTATGCGACGTTTTGTTCGGCCCGCGGCGCTGCTGCTCGCCGGCCTGGGCCTGATTCCGGCGGCCGGGGCGGCCGACAACTATCCCCAACGGCCGGTGACCCTGGTGGTGGGCTATGCGGCCGGCGGCGCGACGGACATCGTGGCGCGCCTGATCGCCAAATCGCTGTCCGATTCGCTGGGTCAGGCGGTAGTCGTCGAGAACCGCACGGGCGCCAACAGCAACATCGGCGCCGAAGTCGTTGCGCGCTCCAAGGCCGACGGCTACACCCTGTACATCGGTTCGATCGCAAACACCATCAACCGCACTCTGTACGAAAAACTCAACTACGACTTCAAGAAAGACTTCACGCCTGTGGCGCTGCTGGCCACTATCCCGAACATCCTGGTGGTCCATCCCAAGCTGCCGATCCATTCGGTGCAAGAGTACGTGGCTTACGCCAAGAGCCACCCCGGCAAGCTGACCTGCGCCTCGTCGGGCAGCGGTTCGTCCATTCACCTGTCGTGCGAGATATTCAAGATGACCACCGGCACCGACATCCTGCATGTGCCGTATCGCGGCAGCGGCCCGGCGGTGGCCGATCTGCTGGGCGGGCAGGTGGATTCGATGTTCGACAACCTGCCGTCGTCGCTGCCGCATGTGCAGGCGGGCAAGCTGCGCGCGCTGGGCGTCACGTCGCTCGAGCGGGCGCCGTTCGCTCCCGATGTTCCCACGCTGGCGGAATCGGGTTTGCCTGGCTTCTCGGTGCAATCCTGGTTCGCGGTGATGGCGCCGGCCGGCACGCCCGAGCCCATCGTCGCCAAGCTGAACCAAGCCATCAACCAGGGCCTGGCCGGCGACGCGCTGACCCAGGCCTACAAGGCGGCCGGCTTCGTCCTGCCCGCCACGCCGAACACGCCCGCCACCTTGCAGCGCTTGATCGATAGCGAAATCGACAAATGGGGCAAGGTCGTCACCCAGGCCGGGCTCAAGGTGCAATAGCAGAACTCCAGGAGCCGTTCGTGTATCCCATTGATTTTTTCCACCGGGCCGCCGCCCGTTTCCGCGACCGCGTCGCGCTGGACACGCCCGAGGGCGCTTGGACCTACGGCCGGCTGCACGGCGAGGTGCAGGCGCTGGCGGCCGCCCTGCAGGCGCTCGACCCGCAGCCGCAAAGCCGGGTGGCGATCTGCGCCGGCAACACCGCGCAGCATGTGGTGGCGCTGCTGGCCGTGATCGCATCGGGCAAGATATGGGTGCCGTTGAACTACCGCAGCACGGCGCCGGAAATCGGCCGCATCCTCGATGCGACCGAGCCCGGCATCGTCATCACCGACCACACCGGCGACGCGCTGGTGGATGCCGGGCGGGCGGCGCACGTCCGCCTGGACGGTGACGCCGGCGGGCACACGCTGGCCGGCCTGCTGCAAGCCTATGCGGGACGCGAGCCGGCGCGCTGCGAGCCGGGCGTCGACGCCGTGCAGGCGATCAAGTTCACCGGCGGCACGACCGGCCTGCCCAAGGGGGTAATGCAGCCCTACCGGGCCTGGACCGCCGTCATCATCAACCAGATCAATGCGTGGCGGCTTACCAGCGAAGACCGCTATGTGGTCGCCGCGCCCGTCACGCATGGCACCTCCACCTACCTGTTGCCGGTGCTGGCGCAGGGCGGCGCCCATGTGTTCCTGGAGGAATCGTCGCCGGCCACCATCACGGCGGCGTTCCGCGAACGCGGCGGCACGCTGGCTTTCATGCCGCCCACGCTGATCTACATGATCATGGCGCAACCCGGCGTGTCGCGCGCCGATTTTCCACGCCTGCGCAACCTGATCTACGGCGGCGCGCCCATGCCTGTAGAAAAGTTCGAGCAGGTGCGCGCGTTCTTCGGCCCGGTGGTGGGAGCCACGTACGGCCAGACCGAATCTCCGCAGATCGTCACGGCCATTACCGCGGCCGAGCTGGACGAGCCCGCGAACCTGGGGTCGGTGGGCAGCGCCACCTGGTTCTCTGAGTTTGCCATCATGGACCGCGAAGGCCGCATTCTGCCGCCGGGGCAGGCGGGCGAAGTAGTGGTGCGCGGCGACCTGGTCATGGCCGGTTACGGGCGCCTGCCCGAGAAAACCGCGGAAACTATCGTCGACGGTTGGCTGCACACCGGCGACGTGGGCGTGGTGGACGACCGCGGCTACCTGACCATCAAAGACCGCCTGCGCGACGTCATCATTACCGGCGGCTTCAACGTATACCCCATCGATGTCGAGAACGCCCTGGCCCAGCATCCCGCCGTGTACGAATGCGCGGTGTTCGGCGTTCCCGACGACAAATGGGGCGAGGCGGTGCAGGCCGCCGTGCAGTTCCGCAGCGGCGCGTCCGCCGCGCCTCAGGAGCTGATGAAGTTCGTGCGCGACCGGCTAGGCCCCGTGCATACGCCCAAGAACGTACACGTTTTCGAGAGCCTGCCACGTTCGTCGGTGGGCAAGGTGCTGAAGAACGCTGTCCGGGATTCCGTCATCAAGGAGATTGCATGAACCGCCCCGTTACCCGCCTGTGCGCCCATCACCTGGAGGGAATGTCGTATCGCGATGCCGACTTGGTTGAAGACCTTATCGGCAAGAAGACCTTCGCCGAGGTGATGTTCTCGCAGATTATCGGCCGCGACGCGCGCCCGGTCGACCTGCGCGTGGTCGATGCCGTATTGATCACCCTGATGGAGCACGGCCTGACGCCCAGCGCCATCGCCACCCGCGTGGTGTACATGAGCGCTCCCGAGAACCTGCAAGGCGCGGTGGCCGCGGGCCTGATGGCCGTGGGCAGCAGCTTCGTGGGCACCATGGAAAACTGCTCGTTGCTGCTCGACCGCATTCTCAAGGCCTACGACGCGCAGGCCGAGGCGCGCGCCATCGTGCAGTCCCATCGCGACGGCAAGAAACCGTTGCCGGGGTTCGGGCACCACCTGCACAAGCCCGACGACCCGCGCTCGCTCAAGTTGCTGGCGCTGGCGCGCGCCGAGCCCGATCTGCCAGGCAAATGGCTGGACGCCCTGGAACTGCTGGCCCGCACTGTCGACGAGGTGTATGGACGGCACATCACCATCAACGCCACTGGCGCGGTGGCGGCGCTGCTGGGTGAAATCGGCATTCCTACCAAGCTGATGCGCGGCTTCGCGGTCATATCGCGCGCCGCGGGCCTGGTGTCTCACGTTGCCGAAGAGCAGCAATGTCCTTCCGGCCGCTTCATCTGGGAAACCATCGACCGCGAGATTCCTTATGTGGGCGCGGGCAAGTCGGCCCATCGCCACCCGGAGGGCTGACCATGGCCGCCTCTCGTCCCACCGCCGCGCAGCCGCCCGTTGCGCTGGTTACCGGCGGCAGCGCCGGCATTGGCCGCGCCATCGTCGAGCGGCTGCTGCAGGATGGCTACGAAGTCGTCAATTTCGACCTGAAGGCGCCGGCCGGGTGCCTGGCGGGCGAAACGCATGTCGCGGTCGACCTGTGCAACGCCGACGCCACGCGCCAGGCCGTGGCCGCGCTGGCGGGCGAGCGCGACGTCCTGTACCTGGTCAACAACGCCGGCACGGTGCGTCCGGCATTGCTCGACCAGGCTTCGCCGGACGACCTGGCGTTCGTCATGGCGTTGAACATCCAGGCACCCATGCTGCTGATGCAGGGGTTGCTGCCGTCCATGCGCCGCCGGCAGTTCGGGCGCGTGGTCAATATTTCCAGCCGAGCGGCGCTGGGCAAGACCGAGCGCACCGTGTATGCGGCCAGCAAGGCCGGCCTGCTGGGCATGACGCGCACCTGGGCCTTGGAAACGGCGGGCGACGGCATCACCGTCAATGCCGTCGGGCCGGGGCCGATCGCCACCGAGCTGTTCGAACGGGTCAATCCGCCGGGTGCGCCGCAAACGGAGAAAATCCGCGCCAGCATCCCGGTGCGGCGCATGGGCACGCCGGCCGACATCGCGCATGCGGTGGCGTCGCTATTGGACGATCGGGCCGGCTTCATCACCGGCCAGGTGCTGTATGTATGCGGCGGCATGACGGTGGGCCTGGGAGCCGCGGCATGAGCAACGATCTTGCGCAGTTGCAGGCCTTGTTGCCTGCCGCCAGCGCCCGGCTGGCCGGCAAGGTGGCGCTGGTATCGGGAGGCGGGTCCAGCGGTCCCGGCTGGAGCATCGGCAAGGCCAGCTGCGCCACGCTGGCGCGCCATGGCGCGGTAGTGTGCGTGCTGGACGCCAGCCTCGAGGCAGCGCAGGACGCGCTGGCCGCCGTGCAGGCCCTGGGCGGCCAGGGCCTGGCGCTGCAGGCCGACGTGGCCGACGCCGTAGCCATGGAGCGGGCCGTGCAGGCTGTCATGGACCGCTACGGCAGGCTCGACATCCTGCAGGCCAATGCCGGCATCGGCAAAGTGGGCGGCCCCGAAGACACCGCGCTGGCCGACTGGGAACGCATCCAGAAAGTGAACGTCGACAGCCTGCTCATCGCCAGCCGCCTGGTCTTGCCCATCATGAGCCAGCAGGGCGGCGGCGCCATCGTGACAGTGTCGTCGGTGGCCGGCCTGCGCTACCTGGGTTATCCGCACCTTGCTTACAACGTCACCAAGGCGGCGGTCATCCACTTCGCGCGCATGATCGCCCAGCAGTACGCCGGGCAGGGTATTCGCGCCAACACCGTGGTGCCTGGCCTGATCGATACGCCGCGAGTGCGCAACACGGTGGCGCGCATGTTCTCGGCCGACGATTTTGAGCAGGCCCGCGCCGCGCGCGACAGACAGGTTCCCATGGGGCGCATGGGAACCCCCTGGGAAGTCGCCAACGCCGTCGCCTTCCTGGCCTCGGACGAGGCGTCCTATATCACCGGCACCGAACTGGTGGTCGACGGCGGACTGATCGGCAAATACGCCTGAGCCGCCAATCCGGGCGGCGCCCTCAGTGTTTACCGATGCCCTGCCATCTCAGATAGGCCGAGCGGGTCCCGGCAGACACTGAATCCAGGACTTTCCGATGATCGACCTGATGCCGCAGTACCAGCCGCGCATCGGCCACGGCACGGGACTTGCAGAACCAATGGCAGCTATGCTGCAGCAGATATAACTCTGCCGAGAGATGGTACGCGCGTGTTCGTGCGTCCCAACCCTCTTCGTTGTCCACCACATGGCGCAGGCCGTTGGCGTGGATATGCAGCAGCTCTCGAAAATCCCGTGTCATGGCAGGAAGAAAGCGCTCGATGTACGGCACGCAGAACGAGAGCCTGCCCACCCTGGTGGCCAACGGGTTTTCTTTTTGCATGGAATCGGCAAGCGACCGTGCCTGCGCCGCCACGGCGCGTTCGGTCTGGGCGTAGGTCTGCAGCACCTGTAGCTGGCGTGCTTCGGTTTCTTCGTGGATGGCCCGGGTGTAGCCCTGCGTGAGCGTTTCCATGTGGCGCTCAAGCTGCAAACCGCCTAAATGGCGCCCCAGCAAGGCAATGCGCGCGCGCTGGTACTGCGCGCGCAATAGTTGCCACGCCACGACAATCATCAGCAGGGTTAAAGCAATATCCATTACCCGCATTCCCTTGTTGCCCAACCGCCCAGGCTGGCACACAAAAAAAAGCCCGGACTTCGGTTTGGCGAAGTCCGGGCTTTTTTGAATCTGGAGCGGGAAACGGGACTAGAACCTTGTCCGTAACTCTTTGATTAGAAAAGAGTTTTCGTTTTTCCCGCAACAGGAATGGACATGATTATGGACTTATTCTTTCGCGATGGCAAGTGTTATGCCAAATTTTTTTCCACCCTAGGCTGCTGACGTCCATCAACATCTGGGGCTCGCATGACCTCTGCCCCCTAGTCCTCACGATCGTACCGGAACAGACCGTTCGCGCTACGCTCATATAACCAGACCCGGCTTTGTACAAGCCAGGCAGAACGACAGCCCTCTTCGCCTCATGGGCGACGCTGCGGATCGCAGCGCAGGGCTCGTACGAAGCACTCTGTCTGCACGAGCTATTTCTGATCGCGAACACCACATCAGTGTTCGGCCGGCGGTCGGCACACGAACCTGCGCCACCTGGCAACTGTGGTCAACTGTCGTACCTTCGTGAGGCAGGCCGATTCGTTGGTCCTATGCGCAGGCATGAGGAACAGTCGGGCGTCAATGATGGAAGCATCCAACATGGGAAACCTTCTCAGCATGGTGGCTTTTCCGGTTCGTTTTCAAGCTCGAATTGCAGCGTTCTGTCCGCTGTCGGAGAACCATTCCAACAACAAAAGGAAGACACACCATGAGGATACGCCACCTGCACTATTTCTTAATCGTCGCCGAAGAGCAGAGCTTTGCTCGCGCCGCAGCCAGGGTCCATATCGAACCCTCGCCACTGTCCCGAGCCATCCAGGAGCTGGAGAACCAGCTTGGCGTCAGGCTTCTCCACCGCGCCAAGGGGCGGATACGGTTGACCTGGCCAGGCGAGGTGTTCCGGGAAGAAGCACGACGCATGCTTTCTTTCATGGACAATGCGAAGTCTCGCGTTCACGCAGCCTCGCAGGGCTACCGCGGTCGGCTGCGTATCGGCCTTGCCGATAGTCTTGCTCAGCCACGGCTCACGCAATTGCTCGCACGCTGCAGAGAGGAGGAACCTCGCACCGAAGTTCGGATCTCCGAAATGACGGTCAACGAAATGCTTCAGGCTCTCCGCCATGATCAGATCGATGTCGGCTTCACGGTAGACGGCGAAGCGACCGATGGATACGTCAAGGAGATGGTCTGGGCCGAGCGCCCCGCGATCGCCATCCCCACCCACCATCCGTTGCTTGCCTTCGACAAGATCCCTCTGGCCGAAGCTCTCCGCTATCCACTGATCCTTTGCCATCCGGAGCGGTGCGCGGGCGGCCATAATGTCATTCGTCGCTGGTTCAATGATGGCGCATTGCCCTCACCCTCAGTTGCCGAGTATGTTTCAGGGCATGAGCCGATGATAATGCTCGTCGCCGCAGGCTATGGCATTGGGATCGGCCTAGAGTCGCAGATCGCGCTCTACAGTCATCCCGATGTCATCATCAGGCAGGTCGTGGACGAGGTTCCCAATACAGCGACGTTCATTGTGGTGCCAGAGAAGCCGGCCTCCATAGAGCTGGAGCACTTCATAAAGCGAGCGCAGGAAATCGGCAAAACATCGGCCGGCTGATGCTCATGTCGGCACCATAACGCATGGCATCGTCACTGGCGCCATGCTTTTTTGTCGGCTCAACGACAAAAAAAGTCGCTCTCGCCCACAGCAACGGGCGGGTCATCTTGCTGCTCGATGACATGAGCCGAGCGTTTCTGGCGACCGCGGCATAGCAGCCACATGTCAATGCCTTTCAGCAAAATTCGTCGGACATTTTTGGTCGTCCGAACGACGAAAACCGACACCACCTGTCTGCACATTGAATAGGCAGAGAGGTATCGGCTGTTCCTGCACTTTATCAAGTCGGCTGAATTCCGAATATTGGCATTTCCAAGGATCGAGTTGACAGCGATGAGTTCTGAAACAGCACCAGGTTAATTGCAACCCATGAATGCGGTGGTCAGCACGATCCTATTGATTGATGTGTTCTGACGGTGACGCTCTTCTAATGCGGTTCAGACCCAAGAAGATCCACCGAGCATCAAGGAGTGACCATCATGTTTCAACAGAACCCCGCTCCGGCACCGGAGCGGCGCATACTGCGCCGTGCAGAAGTTGAGGCAAAGACGGGCTTCAAACGCGCCCACATCTACAGCCTCATGAAAGAGGGCAAGTTTCCCAAGGCCATGCGACTTGGCGTTCGCGCTGTGGGCTGGGACTCTGCCGAGATCGACCAATGGATCACCGACCGCCTTAAAGAGCGCGTCTGACCCTGCTCCCCATTTCCTTCACGAAGAGGAGCACGTCATGCAGGTGATTTCCGTCATCTCTACCAAAGGCGGCGTTGGCAAGACGACGATCGCCGCAAACCTCGGTGGCTTCATCGCCGACGCGGGGCTGCGGGTGCTGCTTCTCGATCTCGACATACAGCCCACGCTCTCGTCGTACTACGAATTGGCTGACCGCGCGCCCGGCGGCGTCTATGAGTTGCTGGCCTTCAATGAGCGCGACATCGCGCAGCTGGCTTCGCGCACGGCGGTCGAGCGCCTGGACATAGTTCTGTCCAACGACCAGCACCGGCAATTGAATACGCTGCTGTTGCATGCCCCTGATGGCCGGTTGAGGCTGCGAAACCTCTTGCCGGCGTTCGAGCCGCACTACGACCTGGTTTTGATCGACACCCAGGGTTCCCGCAGCGTGCTTCTCGAAATGGCGGTACTGGCATCCGGGTCCGCGGTTTCGCCGATCACGCCCGAAATCCTTGCCGCTCGCGAAATGCGTCGTGGCACCGTGCAACTCATCCAGGATATCGGCCCGTATCGCCATCTCGGCATTGAGCCACCGCCCTTGCAGTTGCTGATCAACCGGGTGCCCGCCGTGTCATCCAATGCCCGCCTGATCCGGCAGACATTGCGGATGATCTTCCGTGAGCAAACAGGCGTCCAGGTTCTTGAGACCGAAGTCCCCGCGATAGAGGCATTTCCACGTGCGGCAACGCAGAGTCTTCCGGCTCACCGTGTCGAACACCGGCGCCCGACAGGCAGGCTCGCCCCTGCCGCACTCGACATCATCCGCTCCCTGGCCACCGAGTTATGCCCGCAATGGCGTGAGCGTTTCAACTTGGTCACCGGCAAGATCGGGAGGAGGCATTCTCATGTCGAACGCCCATGAGCTTGCGCGAGGCCACAAGCAACTCCTGCCTCTTATTGAATTTGCATTGAGCGAAGGCTGGGCTGTTTCGCGCACGTCGGGCGGGCACCTCAAGTTCATAAAGCCGGGATTGCCGCCGATATTCACGAGCTCGACAGCCAGCGATCACCGCGCCGGGCGCAACGCCCGCGCAATGTTGCGCCGCGCGAACCGCCAGAGCGCCGAAGCCCGTCCTTATGGAAAGGAGACCGGCCATGGCTGATATCTCCGAACAGGAAATGGCGGCGAAGCTGATGAGCGATGGCTTCGGCCGCGCTGGCCCGGTGGCCGGCGCACTGACCGATCCGGTCTCGGATACCCCGATGGTCGTAACGCTTGATGAGTTGCGTCCGTACGAGCTTGACCCGCGCCTTACCCGCAACCCGCTCTATGACGAAATCAAGGCCTCGATCCGCGAACGCGGCCTGGACGCACCACCGCCGATCACCCGCAGGCCTGGTTCAGCCCACTACATCATTCGCAATGGAGGCAACACCAGGCTGGCCATACTGCGCGAATTGTGGACCGAGACCAGGGATGAACGCTTCTTCCGTATCGGTTGCCTGTTCCGCCCCTGGCCTGAGCGCGGCGAGATTGTCGCCCTAACTGGGCACCTCGCAGAGAACGAATTGCATGGCAGTCTGTCGTTCATCGAACGCGCGCTCGGCGTGGAAAAAGTTCGTGAACTCTACGAGCAGGAAGACGGTAAGTCGCTGTCGCAATCGGAGCTTGCCCGGCGTCTCAAAGCCGACGGCTATCCTGTTCCACAGCCGCATATCAGCCGCATGCAGGAGGCCATCCAGTACCTGCTGCCGGCAATCCCGAACGTCCTCTACGGAGGGCTGGGCCGCCATCAGGTCGAGCAACTGACCGGCTTGCGCCGGGCCGGCGCCAGGATCTGGGAGGCACGCGCCGCGACCAAACAGGTGGATGTTGATTTCGCCACACTGTTCCAGGACGTTCTTGCCGTCTTCGATGGGACGCCCGGCAACTTCAACATCCAGCGCGTTCAGGACGAACTGATCGGCCAGATGGCCGACCTGCTCGGTGTGGTGTATGACACGCTCGCTCTCGAAATCGTCGACTCCGAGAAGCGCTGGCAAGTTTTGACCAGTGAACCCGCCGCGGCACCACCGGCCACGCCTGCCGTGGCGACATTACCGCAGACCGCGCCTGCGCAACTTTCCCCGCCCACACCCTCGACGCCACCGCAGCGTGAGACGCCAGTCGCGGCATCAGAGTCCAGCCTGCAGACGAAGCCTTCCCCGATGCAGCCTCCTGCATCTGACGATCAGCCGGACGATGAAAGCCAGCGGTCTGCGCTGCTTCAGGAGCACATTATCTCGCCTGCTCCAACGACCGATCGCCTCCAGTCGATCCAGCGCCTGATTGCCGACCACACTGGAGAGGCGCACAACGACTTCGAAAGCAACGTCCTTCAGGCTATCCCCGTGCAGGTCGGCGGCCTGTATCCGATCTCGGATGTATGGCACATCGATCCCGGCCTGGACGAACCCAACCGTTTGCGTACGCATATTGCGCAGTTCGCACTGGAAATTGCCAGTGAAGCTGGCGTGGGAGACCATATCGTCCCGTCCGATGACGGTATCGGCTTCTCATGCGCGACCGATATCGAGCGCATGGACTCGGCCGGCGCAATGGCGCTCCCCGGTGCAACCCTGACGCTGCTGCACGTCCTGAGCGCGCCTTATCTGTCGGCCAGTGCCTCCCCTGCGCGTATCGACACTTCGCAATTGGCAGGAGATTTGGCCGTCCTGCTGCTGGGGATGGCACAGCGGGCTACCCCCTCTCGGGGCCAGTCCCATGTCCTGACCGACAACGGCCTGGTGAAACTGTTCCGGCTGGTGCGGCTCTCGCGTCGACTGCTGGAGATTGAGGCAGGCACCATGGATGGCGATAGCGCCATGCCTGGGTCATGAGGGGAGGCGCCATGTCGAATCCTCATCCTCTCAATCAGGCAGTAATCGCGCAGGCGCTCCACGATTTGCGCAACGGTCAGTTGCGCCGCGCCAAGTCCATGGGATTTGACGACGCGGATCTCGATGCACTTAAACATCCCGCATTGGCCAGCGTGCTGGCCAATGCCCTGGTCTCCTGGTGCTGCGTAACGGTCAATCGCGATGTCGTGCAACGCCTGCTGCATCAGGCCGAGGACGTGAGCCAGGAGGTGGTCAGGATCGACAGGTTGCTGCGCCTGGGCGCCAGTACGGAACTCATCAGCAAGTTCTTCGGCCTGACCCACCAGGAGATCGCCTTGCGCCGCAGTATCATTGGCCTGCCGAAACGCAAGGGGCGTCACCCTGTCCTGACAGAAGAGCAGGATTGCGATCTATGGAACCGCTGGTCGGAAACCGTCAAAGAGCGCGGTGTGGCGCTGACCAACGAAACGGCGATGCTCGACATTGCCGCAGACCTTGCCGAAAGCATGAATCTGCCCATCTCAGTCATCTGGAGCGCCATCGGCAGGTGGATCGATGAAGGGCTGGTTTGAGCATGGACCGCTCACGCCGATCAAGCGGTCCCGTATCGCTGGGCGACCTTTTCGATCAGGCGCTTCAGCGAATGCAGGTTCAGCAACCGCAGCCCGCACCGGCCCAGACAGCCCCATCGCGCCAGACTGACGGTTTCATTTTCAGCGGCAATCGCCATGACTCCGTGCCTCGCGCCTTGCTCACGGACAATCGCCTGACGCCGCTGGAACGCAACGCCTGGCAAGTGTTCCGGTTGTTGCTCAACGACGATGGCATCACGGCTCTCCCGACCTACGACCAGCTTGCCCCCTGGCTGGCCTCTATGCCGTGCGCCACCCGAGCCTCGCATGAAACCGTGGCACGCGCGCTGACTCTGCTACGCCTCACACGCTGGATAAGCCTGGTACGATGCCGGCGTGACCCCAGGACAGGGCGCATCCAGGGCAACCTTTATGTCCTGCATGACGAGCCACTCACTCCCTACGAAGCCATTCAGCTCGACGCCGATTATCTGGGGCTGGTCAGCCAGTCACTGGCGCATGCCAGCAAATCCATCCAACGCGTCGGCGTCCACACGCTCAAGGAAATGAACGATGACCCGCTGCTCAGCGGCAGGGAACTGCCGAGCCGGCTGCAGGTGATATCGCAGCGTCTGGCAGCACAAGGATGGACGAAGTCCGCGACTTATCCACAGCCTGTGGATAATTACGAATCCGAAGACGGAGAAAACGGCCTTCTTCGGAATCGTGACGCACCTTCTTCGGAATCCGAAGTGGGCGAAAAACCCCGGAAAACCGGCTCACTTCGGAATCCGAAGACCGATAGTACAGTACGTAAAGAAAAAGAAATAAAAGAAGTACGTACAGTACCGCGCGGGTTGGGCATGCTTCGCCTTCCCGAGCGCTTCATGTCGCTCAAGGCAGAACAGCAATCGGGTGCATTGGCCGCGTTGCAGCCGGTTGATCCCGACCTGCATCAGGCTGTTCTCGATGAGTGGGATGCACGCTGCCGAGCGAGCACCGTGCGCAATCCGGCCGGTTACCTGTTTGGCATTATCCAGAAAGCCATGCGCGGTGAGTTCCGTGCTTGGGCTGGACAGAGGACGCTGCCCGATAAAACGGCCACACCGCCCCAGGAACCACGGCAACCTGTAGATCCGGAAGTCGCTCAGGCTCACATCGCCCGGCTACGCTCGATGCTTCGCTTGTCGTAGAACTCGCCTCTATCGACGAATAGTCGTGGCGATGTCAGGCAATTCGCCGCCATCGACCATGACGAGAGATTCCACCCAGTTCCATAGTCGCCTATACCCCGGGTATAGCGAAACATGAAGCCTTCCAGCCACGGGTGATAAAGCGCTTATCGTGGTTGACGGGCTGAGCGTCCACCGAGAGCCATGGACGCCTATACCTTGGGTATAGCGCAACACACAGCCTTCCAGCCATTGCATCCAGATCTTTGCCCTGGCTGACGAGGCTGAAAGTCCACTGAGAGCCGTGGACGCCTATACCCCGGGTATAGCGCAACACACAGCCTTCCGGCCCTGGATAGCTATGCGCCGGCCCAACAGGTAATTCGGGTGTCCACCGAAGGCCGTGGGCGCCTATACCACTGATATAGAAGAACAGCCTGCCTTCCCGATCCGGGTAGATTTCGTGAACCTCGCTCCCACGAATAGATTCCCGGTTCCGATACCGGGCCAGCCATCTCGCCGCCTGCTCACAAACAGGCGCTGCTCCGGTGCGGTTTGATGACTGACGGCCTTCCGGCCAATGGCGATGCTGACCTCTCGTTCCAACACCGGGAGTCGTCAACATGGCCAACGAAACAGAATCTCTGCAATTGAACCTGGGGTCCCTGCGCAGCGCGATGTCGCTGACGCTGCACACCCATCATGCCTCGCGCATCTGGCACGGGCGTACACCATCCGAAGGCAAGCCCGGCATCATCGGCCTCAACGGCTTTGTCGCCATCATGAACAAGCTGAAGCGCGGAGCCGAGCAGGACGATCCCTATTCGGACTGGTGGATGCTGCGCATCGAAGACAAGCTCAGCACGACCAAGGAGCAGCTTCAGACCCTGCGCGAGCAGGTGGACCAGGCGCTCGCCGACATCCCGCAGGCGCTCAGCCTTGGCGAAAACCTCAATGTCCAGCCGGTCAAGTTGCCGCTGTTTGTTTCCTCGCAGCTCGGCTTCATGGCCGTGTACCTCCTGGCCGACTATGACGATCTTGCCCGGCGTTTGATCCTGGCGCATCACACGGCCCTGATCGACCGCAGCACGCTCGAACGCTGGCTGGGCGAAGGCGCGCATTCCCTGCGCAGTCTGTTCAGCCTGGCGCAGCAGTATCGCTACTCCGGCACGAAGCGCGACGACTTCGCAGCCAACAACGCCGCAGCACGTGCAGCCGTGGAGAAATATGGCGAACTGCCGCAGGACGTTCTCGAAGGCGAACGCCGCTCCCGCTTCGCGCCGCCGCTTATCCGGCGTTCGCCACCGGCCTCAGCGACCAGCCGGTCCGGTACATCGGCTGTCGTGCCGGGCAGTGACGCCGACCAGACTGCGCCAGCCGATTCCGATGACGAAGCCGAGGGTGAAGCATCCGCGTCTTCGGACGAAGAGGATGCATCAGCATGAACGCGCCAAGCCGCTTTGAGGCGCTGGAACAGGCTGACTTCCAGAAGCTGGAACACGCAGCCTACCTAAAAGGCCTTTTAAGACCCTTTAAAGGTAATGGGGAGCTTGCGACCTGGGCCAGCCAGTGCGAAGCGCTGCGGGACGACCTGATTGGATTGGCGCAGCGCAAGGTGCTGGCGCAGGCCCGCAGCCATCCCTTCAACCTGCTGCCCGTTCAACTGGCCCAGCAGACCACTGGCGCAGGGACAACCTTTCTTCGCTGGCGCAACCTCGACCGTTCCAGCATGGGCGTGGCGCTGTGGGAAGGACTGATTGCCAGCCCCGCCACGCCGATCGGCCTGATTGACGACCTCCTTGCGCTGGAACAGCAGCGCATCGTGCTGAACATGCAGATCAGCCTGTGCCACACCATTGCCCGGCAGGGGGTGGAATGCGCCAGCAAGTTGGTATCGGCGCAGGCGGCTCACCAACGCCGCGCCGCCGGCGGGACCGGAACTGGTCCATCGAATGGCGGGTCATCGTCATGAGCAGGCCTGTCAATGATGCGGGTCGCTGGCTCGATCGCACCCATGCCGGCGATTGCCGCCAGTTGTTGAAACGGATGTACCAGGACGGCGTACGGGTGCAGATGTGCGTGACCAGTCCTCCGTACTTCGGCCTTCGCAGCTACCTGCCCGCAGGACATCCGGACAAGCGCCTGGAGATCGGACGGCAGATCACCGTTCGGAAATACATCCGCGATCTGGTAGACGTGTTCCGCGCGGTTCGCCAGGTGCTCGCCGATGACGGCACGTTGTGGGTCGTCATCGGGGATACCTACGCCGCAACCCGGACATGGCAGGCGCCGAGCACCCGCGGAGGCCCCAAACACGCTGCTGCCCAACAGGCCGCCGGCGGCATGCGAACCGGGGATGGGCTCAAACCCAAGGACATGATGGGCATTCCCTGGGCGCTTGCTTTCGCCTTGCGCAGGGATGGCTGGTATCTGCGCCAGGACATTGTGTGGGCCAAGCCCAATCCGATGCCTGAAAGCGTGGCAGACCGTTGCACCCGCTCGCATGAATATCTGTTCCTGCTCGCCAAGAATCGCCACTACTACTTCGATCAGGACGCGATCCGCGAACCCTCTACCGATCCTCGCGGCCCCGGAAACATCCGCCCTGTCAGCGCACCGCCTGGCGAACGCGCTTCCAGCGGCAACGCCAATCTGCGCGGTAGCCTGCACAAGATCGGCGCGCGCAGCACCCGCAACAGGCGCGATGTCTGGACCATCGCGAGCAAGCCATTCCGCGGGGGCCATTTCGCTGTGTTCCCCGACACCCTCGTGACGCCGTGCATTCTCGCCGGCTCTCGCGCTGGCGACACCGTACTCGATCCATTCATGGGCAGCGGCACGACCGCCGTGGCAGCACTACGCCTGCAACGGCATTTCATCGGCTGCGAATTGAACCGGTCGTTCATCGACCAGCAGCGCCTGCACTGATGCCCATCGGTTCAGGTATTTCCCACCAGCAAGGAGTTTTCACTATGAGCACGCACTACTACGGCGAAGGCAACATCGGTTCTGCGCCGGACTATCGGGAGTTTCCGAACGGGAACGACGAACCGCGCAGGCTGCTGCGCCTGAATGTCTACTTCGATAACCCGGTGCCCACCAAGGATGGTTTCGAGGATCGCGGCGGCTTCTGGGCCCCTGTGGAAATCTGGCACCGCGACGCCGAGCACTGGAAGGGCCTGTACCAGAAGGGCATGCGCGTTCTGGTCGAAGGACGCGCCGTTCGCGACGAGTGGGAGGATGCGGACGAAAACGAGCGCGTCACCTTCAAGATCGAGGCCCGGCGGATCGGCATCCTTCCCTATCGGGTCGAGGCCGTGACGCTCGGCGCGAAGCCACAGGAGATCGAGGGCGAAGCGGAGACGAAGCCGAAGGAGACCAGGGGACAGAAGGAACCGAAGCAGGGTAAGGCGTAAGAATAGGCAGCACCGAGGGCGGCTGCGCCATCCCCAGCCGCCCTCAATCTTTGCTGTTCGCGCAGCAGGTTACACGTCTTGCGGGGCGACTGTAGCAATCAACATGCGCCCTCAATGCGCCAGTACGCCTACCCAGCGATGATTACCGCCTGCACCTGCAGCAGCCACGTTCGGGCCAATCCCTGATGGCGAAGTCCACTGGATTCCACTGAGTTCCGCGCGCACCGATGGCTAAGCCTCAGTACATCATCCCTTTCCCACGATCGTTACTCACTGCCGCAACGATGCTCCGAGCGTGCAAAAAGCCGGTCAGCATGTAGTCCACCTTGTTTGCTGCCTGCCGCTGATCTCCCCGGCATTCTGGTGCTTATTCGACGATCACCATGCCATTTCCGGGGAGGCTGCATGCGACTGTATCTGTGCGAGAAGCCTTCGCAAGGAAAGGACATCGCCCGAGTGCTGGGCGCCAGGCAGCGTGGTAACGGCTGCTACAACGGACCCGGTATCGTCGTGACCTGGTGCATCGGCCATCTGGTCGAAGCGGCGCCACCGGAAGCGTACGGGGAGCAGTACAAGCGCTGGTCCATCGAACAGCTTCCGATTCTTCCAGAGCGCTGGCGCAACGAGGTCAAGTCCTCGACTGCCACGCAATTCAAAGCGGTCAAACAGCTGATCGGACAAGCCACCGAACTGGTGATTGCAACCGACGCGGACCGTGAGGGCGAGATGATCGCCCGCGAGATCATCGACCTGTGCGGCTACCGTGGCTCCATTCAGCGGCTCTGGTTGTCGGCGCTCAACGATGCGTCCATCCGTAAGGCGCTGGACGCCCTGAAACCGTCGAGCGAGACATTGCCGATGTACTACTCGGCGCTCGCCCGTTCGCGTGCGGACTGGCTGATCGGCATGAACCTCAGCCGCCTGTTCACCGTGCTCGGCCGGCAGGCCGGCTATCAGGGCGTGCTGTCGGTCGGCCGTGTGCAGACCCCGACGCTGAAGCTGGTTGTCGACCGCGATCGCGAGATTGCGCGTTTTGTTTCCGTGCCGTTCTGGGCTGTCGAAGTGCAGTTGTCCCATTCGGGTCATTCATTCTCCGCCAGTTGGGTGCCACCCGAAGGTGCCAGCGATGAAGCTGGAAGATGCCTGCAACAATCCGTGGCATTGCATGCGGCAGATCAGATACGCGATGGCCGCGAGGCGCTGGTGCAATCGGTGGAAACCGAGCGCGTGCGCGAAGCACCGCCACTGCCGTTCGATCTCGGCACGCTGCAGGAAACATGCTCCAGGCAGTTCGGCCTCGATGTCCAGGAAACGCTGGACATTGCCCAGGCCTTGTACGAGACGCATAAGGCGACGACCTATCCGCGCAGCGACTCCGGCTATCTGCCGGAAAGCATGTTTGCTGAAGTGCCGGCAGTGCTCGACGCAATTGTCGCCACCGATCCCAGCCTGCGCCCGTTGATCGACCGGCTCGATAGAAATCAGCGTTCACGCGCCTGGAACGACGCGAAAGTGACGGCGCACCACGGCATCATCCCGACGCTGGAGCCCAGCAATCTTTCGGCCATGTCGGAGAAGGAACGGGCGGTCTGAGCTTGCCCGCAAAAAATGGATCCCTTGCTGAGTGTGTAAAACTCACGCAAGGAGGGAGGAAAGATGGGTAATCCGAGAGCTCGATATACGCAGGAATTCATGCTGGAAGCCGTGCGCATGGTCCGCGGCGGCCAGAGCATGGCGGCGGTGGCGAAGATACTGGGCATCAGCCCGAAGACGCTGCACAACTGGGTGAAGGCCGATGCCGCTGGGAAGCTGAACGGCGCAGGCAAACAGGTTTCTCCAGAACAGATGGAGATTGCCCGGCTGCGCGCGGAGTTGGCACGCGTGAAGATGGAGCGCGACATATTGGGAAAAGCCACGGCGTACTTTGCGAAGGTGTCGGCATGAAGTACGCCTGGATCGAGCTTCACAGCCGACAATGGCCGGTGTCCCTGAGCTGCCAGGTGCTGGGTGTCAGCCCCAGCGGTTACCACGCGCGCAAGGTGCGGGATGTCGATACTGACCGACCGCGCCGACGCATCAGCAACGACGCTCTGCTGGTGCACATCAAGGCCGTGCACGCTGAATCCAAAGGCGAGTACGGCTGGCCGCGCGTGTGGAAGCAACTGCTGGTCCAGGGCATTCGCGTCAGCAAGGATCGTGTCCAGCGGCTCATGAAGCTGCACGGCATCAAGGCGAAGACCAAACGCCGGTTCAAGGTCACGACCGACAGCAAACACAGCCTGCCGGTCGCACCGGACCTGCTGCAACGAGACTTCTCTCCCGCGCGTCCCGACCAGGTCTGGACTACGGACATCACGTACATCTGGACGGACGAGGGTTGGCTGTTTCTGACCGTCATTCTCGACCTGTTCAGCCGTCAGGTGGTGGGCTGGTCGATGCAGCCGCACATGCGCACGGAGCTGGTGTCTGATGCGCTGCGTATGGCGTGGTTTCGCCGCCGTCCGCAAGCGGGCCTGATCCTCCACAGTGACCGTGGCAGCCAGTATTGCAGTCATGACTTCCAGGACCTGCTCAAGGGCTACGGCATGCGCAGTTCGATGAGCCGTCGAGGCAATTGCTGGGACAACGCACCGACCGAGAGCCTGTGGGGATCGCTCAAGCGTGCACGCATCCTCGGCCAGCGCTTTGCAACGCGTCGCGAAGCGATGGACGAGGTAATCGACTGGTTGAGCTTCTACAATCATTCGCGCTTGCACTCGACGTTGGGCTACGTCAGCCCGATGCAATTCGAGCGGGACTGGTACGCCGCCCAGAACCAACGGGTGGCATAATCTCGCTCAGTTAAGGGATCCGAAATTCGCGGGCAACGTCAGTCTATGGACTGATCCGCGCGCACTTCATTGCGCAGTTCATGCCCCACCACGAGTTCGATCGGACGGTCGCGCGATTGTCGGCGAACGGCCAATCGCTGCAGGCGAACGGCAAACAGGTGATCGTTCCGGGCTGGCGGCTCGCGCTGATCAACAGCGAACCCGAGACACAAGACGGCAAGGACGACGAACCCGCTCAGCGGAGCCAGATCCTGCCGCCTCTGAGCAAAGGCACCCGCTGCGGTGTCGAGCAGGTCGAGTTGAAGGCGCTGAAAACGATGCCGCCCAAGCCCTATACCCAGGGCGAATTGATCAAGGCCATGAAAGGCGTCGCCAAACTGGTGACCGACCCGCGGCTGAAGCAGAAACTCAAGGAGACGACGGGCATCGGCACCGAAGCCACGCGCGCCAGCATCATCAACGGCTTGCTCGGCCGGAGCTATCTGGTCAAGAAAGGCCGTTCCATTCGCGCTTCGGATGCCGCGTTTACGCTCATTGACTCTGTGCCGTCCGCCATTGCCGATCCGGGTACGACCGCTGTGTGGGAACAGGCCCTGGACATGATTGAAGCTGGCCAGATGACGCTGGACACGTTCATCGAAAAACAATCCATCTGGATCACGCAGTTAGTTCGGCAATACGGAAGTACCAGCTTGTCCATCAAGGTTCCCGAGGGACCGGCTTGTCCTGTGTGCGGCGCCGCGACCCGGCAGCGCACCGGCAAGACCGGCGTCTTCTGGTCATGTAGCCGTTACCCCGACTGCAAGGGCACCGTGGCGATCGAATCGTCCGGTGGCAAGCGTCCGGCCGCCCGCAAGCGGCGCGCACCCCGCAAGACGTCCTGACGTCAGACACGTCCTGCCCATACCGCGATTTCCAGCGGTTGTCAGGCATTGCCCCGCCAAAGGCGGGGTATCCCGAGCATGTCTCCGCCTTCTGCAAAGGCATGTTCCCCTCCAGCGGTTCGTGTCGCCGGAAGGGATGAAGGTGTTTTCCTGCCCGGTTGCGTAAACGCAGCCTGTTGATCTGCGATTTCTACGTCCGATCCGAAGGGTCTCCTGGCGCCTTGCGTGCGAAGCGCCAGGAGACCCTTCGGGGACGACGGTGTTCGATTCCGGTGCCCGCCGGTGAAACAACGGGTTCCTTTTGTGCGCGGATGTGCGCCGAACGATGCCGGCCCCAGCCACGAAACGGGTCGGGTGCGACCGCTGACACAGCGACAGGCTCATGACGACGGCCAGGTCCCTGCGACAGCCCACAGGTGGTTTCCTTGTCAGTCGCTGGAGGCATTCAGCCTCCAGCGCCCTGTTCCTCTCCTTCCTCGCTTCGCACCACCGCCGACCCCTTCGGTCGCGCGGCCATGGGCCATCGCGCCCCAACCAGAACAGGAGATGCGACATGAACCATCCCAACCTTCAATACGGCAGCGTCTGCAGCGGCATCGAGGCCGTGAGCCTGGCCTGGAAACCGCTCGGCTGGCATCCGGCCTGGTTTTCGGAAATCGATCCGTTCCCGAATGCCGTACTCGCCCACCATTACCCCGACGTCCCCAACCTCGGCGACATGACGGGGATCGCCGATCAGATTCTCGCCGGCACCGCGCCTGCGCCCGACATTCTGGTCGGGGGCACGCCTTGCCAGGCGTTCAGCGTGGCCGGTGCGCGCGGCGGTCTGTCCGACCCGCGTGGTGCCCTGACCCTCAAATACACGGAGCTTGCAAGTGCCATCGACCAGACCCGTCAGCAACAGCATCAACAGCCCTCGGTCATCGTCTGGGAAAACGTCCCCGGCGTCCTCTCCGACAAATCCAATGCTTTTGGATGCCTTCTGGGAGCACTGGCCGGCGAAAGCCGCGAACTGCAACCAGCAGGGGCCAAATGGACGAACGCAGGTTGTGTGTCTGGACCCCGCCGCCGCATCGCGTGGCGGGTACTCGACGCTCAATTATGTGAAGCTCCACATAATTGAGCTTATGGATAGCACTGCGTTATGCGCAGTAACTGCACTCAGGCCCCAAAACTCAAACATCTCCCGAGCTATTGCTCAACATAATCTCCGATGATGATTTTCGTGGCATGTCGCCACGCAAATCGGAGATATGAGCATGAAGAACGGAAATGTCGTACAGGACACGGCTCGGCTGGTAGAAGAACTGACCGGGAAGCTGGAAGTGATGGGCTACAGCGGCGCCACTATCACCCGCCTTAATTCGATCTGGAGAAATCTGGTTCCCTATGCCAACGAGAACGCTTGCGGTGCGTTTTCGATGGAAGTGGCTCGCGAGTTCATCCAGAGCCACTATGGACACCGCCTTGATGACCCCGACGCTTCCCACAACATCCATCGGGCAATCCATCTTCTCAGCGACTTCCAACGGTATGGGACCGTTTTCAAGCAATCACACGCCACGTTGAAGGGTTTCACCAAATCCTATCGTCAAGTGTTCGAAGGCTTTCTGCAGCACCTGTCCGCCCAAGGGGTTGCCCCTGGGTCGCTCCGCACGTGGCGAAGTCGGCTGTTTCGACTTGAGTATTTCCTGCTCCATCACGGCATTGAAGAATTCCGACTTATCCGGATTCAACACATCAACTCGTACATTGAGTCGTTGGCCGGATTCTCATCGAATACCGTCGGCTCGACGCTGCGGATTCTGAAGCAGCTCTTTCAGTACGCTTGCTCCAACGGATTTCATGTCGAGAGCTTCGACAACGCGATACCCATTGTCCGACGCCAAAGACGTCAGCGACTGCCAACAGTGTTCTCAGTTGGTGAGACCGAGAAGATCCTGTCTGCGATTGACAGGAGCAATGCGCTGGGCAAGCGCAACTATGCGATCTTTCTTCTGCTGGCAAGAATGGGGCTGCGGATCAGTGATGTTCGTGGACTGATGTTCCATCACTTTGACTGGTCAAGAAATGTCATCTCCATCGTCCAGCAAAAGACAAAAAAGCCAGTTGATCTTCCGATCATGGATGAAGTTGGATGGGCAATTATTGACTACCTGCGGAACGGGCGGCCGCATTCGGAATGCCCACTCGTATTCATAAAACATATCGCCCCGTTCGATGGTCTGACGTCTGCTTTACATCAGCAAATGCTTCAATACCTTCGCAGGGCGGATATCCATGTTCCGGCGAACAAGCCCCGAGGCGTTCATTCACTGCGACATAGTCTGGCGACGACTTTGCTGCAGAAGCAGGTTCCAATTCAAACCATCTCTCATACCCTGGGCCATCTCGATATTGGCAGCACCAGCGGGTACGTTCAGGTCAACCTGCCGCAGCTGCGCCTGTGCGCTCTGGAGGTGGCCTGATGTCTACATCAATAGCTTACTTCACTGGCCCTTTCGCACCGATGTGCGATGCGTTCGTGACCCAGATGCGCTCCCTGGGGCGGGCGTATAAGCAGCAGGCAATGCTCCTGCGCATGTTTGATAACTTCAGCAAGGGCTACAGCATTCAGGGTTTCACCATCACTGAAGAACTGGCTTCGGCCTGGAGCAAGAAACGTCCAAACGAAGCCGAATCCACTCGGCATTCTCGTGTGGGTGAGATGCATCGTTTCGCCAGGTTTCTTGAAGGACAAGGCCATTCGACCTTCCTTGTTCCAGGCAAGATTCCGCGAAAGAGTTTGCACCACCCGTACATCTTCAGCAGCGGGGAGATCAGTCGCATATTCGACTACACGAGTGCCTTGAAGCCAAGTCCTGTGTCACGACTGATGCATCGCTCCACCCCCACGATGATCAAGATCCTATATGGGTGCGGACTGAGAATTTCGGAGGTCGTTGCGCTACAAGTCCGCGATGTCGATCTGGAGCAAGGTGTTTTGCATGTCAGGCATGGAAAGAACGACCATGAGCGGCTTGTCCCCATGTCGAGCACACTCACCGACGTATGTCGGGAATATGCAGCACAAGCGTTGACAGGTGCGAATGACCTTGCCCCTTTTTTCTTCAATCGCAAGCGCGAACCTTGCAGTCCGGGCGACTTTGGAAGACGCTTTAGACAAATGCTGTGGGAGGTGGGGATACCGTATTACGGCAAAGACCGTGGTCCACGGCTCCACGATTTACGGCACACGTTCGTCTGCCATCGGCTTAACAGATGGGCTAAAGAGAACGCAGATCTGAACACCTTGTTGCCTGTTCTCTCGGCCTACCTGGGACACGCCAATCTCACTTCGACCTACTACTACCTGAGGCTGACAGCCGAGGTGTATCCGGACATAACCTCGAAGCTTGAGGCGAGACTCGGACACATCTTCCCTGAGATCAATCATTTGACCGAGGGGGCCCTGGATGACTAAGCATCGGCAGCCAACTGACTTCGCATACGCCCTGTCAAAATTCCTGGGAGAGCATCTGGCCGCGCACCGCGGAATGAGCGCGAACACTGTGGCGTCCTACAGAGATACGTTCTCCATCCTCTTGCGATTCATGGAGCATCAGGCCGGCGTGAAGATCGAGCGGATTTGCATTGCGGACCTGCATCATAAGCAAATACAAGCGTTTCTTCTGTGGCTTGAGCAGGACAGGGGCAATTCCGTTAACACCAGGAATCAACGCCTCAGCGCGATCACGAGCTTCTTTCGGTTCGTGATGTCGATCTATCCAGAGCACATCCTCCTGTGCCAACAAATCCTCAATATCCAGTTCAAGAAGCGGCAATCTTCAACGGTGGACTACCTGTCCATTGAAGCTGTAGAGCTGCTGCTCCAGCAGCCCAACGCACGGAAACCTATGGGTCGAAGAGATCTGGTTCTGCTCAGCGTACTGTATGACACGGGGGCCAGAGTTCAGGAGCTTGCGAACATGAACGTGAGCGACTTGAAACTGACAGCACCGGCAACCGCAAGGCTGTTGGGCAAAGGAGCCAAAGTCCGTTTGGTCCCTCTGCTGGCGCCGACGACGGCTCTTTTAGTTTCATATCTGCAGGAGCATCACGGGCAGTACCTGGAGCAGAAAGACAGGCCATTGTTCTGCAACAACGTCAGGAAGCGACTAACAAGAGCAGGCATCTCCTACATTCTGCAGAAGTATGCCAGGGAGGTCTCGCAAGGAAATCCGGGTCTACTGGGGACAAAAATCAGTCCGCATACATTGAGACACAGCAAAGCCATGCACCTGCTGCAGGCTGGCGTGAATCTTATCTATATCCGCGACCTACTCGGCCATTCCGATATTAAAACGACAGAGATCTATGCGCGGGCAGATCTGGACAGCAAGAAGGCTGCTTTGGAAATGGCCTATCCAGGCACGTCAAGAACCCCATATCCGGCATGGGGCCAGGACGGCGAACTGCTCAGTTGGCTGCAATCACTGGGAAAGGATCACCGGCCCGCTGGTTGATTATGTGAAGCAAGTTCGGCGCAAGTGCCTGCGATCCCTGGTTGCGTTGCGCCGACTTTTCATAACGCTGCGCTATCCATAAGCCCAACATTTCGGTGTCGCCCAACGCCGCAAGCGCGTGTTTCTTGTGGCAAGTGGTCGTGACGGATTCGATCCCGCAGCGGTACTTTTTGAGCCCGATTGCCTGCACGGGGATTCTTCGCCGGGCGAGCAAACGTGGCAAATCGCTGCCGGACCTTTTGCAGGCAGCCCTGATGGCGCAGGCAGCTTTCCCGGATCTCTGGCCGGAGCCTACCAACGGGTATCCGTCACCGTCTGCTTCGGCGGCGGAAACCGTCAAGGGCCGATCGACAAAGCGGCCTGCCTGACCGCACGCGGGCACAAATGCGATTTCGAGGTCGAAACCTTTGCGGCTCAGTCGGTCACCGGACAGCAAACCCATGCCTTGAACACCGCCAACGGCGGCAAAGGCAGTAGTGAGGATGGAACCGGCCGCGGTGTACCCATTGTCACCCAGCTCACTCCGTGGTCCGGAATGCCCGTGGCTTTCGCGCAGAACAGCCGCAACGAGGTTCGCCTTGAAGCCGGTGATGGACAGATCGTTGGTGCGCTGTCGGTGGGCGGCGGCAAGCCAGGCCAGGGACTGCCTGCAATCGCCTATGTTCCTGCCCGGAACGCCGCATCGGATGACCAGGGCGATGAGAAGACGCCGATGCTGGGATTCACCGCCCAGGGCAGCGGCGCGGATGTTCTCGAAAACCTCGCTCCAACCCTTCGCGCCGGCGGGCACGCCGATAGCCATGCCAATGCCGGCGTCGTGCCGGCGATCGCCTTCAAAACGCTTCGGGCCACCTTCAACTACGGCATCTCCGGCACGCTGATCAGCCACTACAGCAAGAGGCAGGAGAATGCGGACACGATCCTCGGGCCGGATCTGATCGCACGCTCCGTCGCGGTGCGTGGACGGGAGGGCGGCGCAACGGCCGAGCTGGGCGGTGCGGTCGCTGACGCTCTGCGGGCAAGCGGGGGCGGCAGCGATAAGGCCCATGTCCTGCTGCCCTCATTCGAGGCATATTTCCGTGGCGAATTACTTGCGCCGGACGAGAGCGGCTGGTCGCAATGGGCTTGCTGGCGCGTCAGGCGGTTGATGCCTGTTGAGTGCGAGCGCCTTCAGGGAATGCCTGACAACTACACCTTGGTGCCGTATCGCGGCAAGCCTGCCGCCGACGCGCCGCGCTACAAGGCGATCGGTAATTCGATGGCCGTCCCCTGCGTTGCCTGGCTTGGCCAAAGGCTTTCCAGGTTCATGAACGTGTAGCCTGATGCCACAAGGATCGTGGCATTTCATAGGGTCGGCACGGTAGGCGCCAGGGTGGAGCCTACGTGCTCCCGTCCATGCCAGTCGCCACTATGAAATCGATCAGGTTTGCGTGCTCTTAGGCAACAGGAGCTTGCGTGCATCCTTCAACAACAGCAGTAGCTGCTGCTCCCGTACGGGTGATGCCTCGAAACCGAAGCGCTGGTAGAAGCGTGCGGCCTCATCATCGATCGGATGCGTCAGCATGGCCCGCACTCCAGCTTGCTCGGAGATGATGACCGTGCGCCGGATTGCTTCCTGCAGCAGCCCCACGCCAATTCCGCGCCCATGCATCCTCTGATCGACAGCCAACCGTGCCAGGATGACAACGGGGACGGGATATCCACCCATTCCCTTTCGCACACGATCAGGCGCTTCGAGGGTATCGATCTGGCCCACTGTCAGGCTGAAATACCCAACGACCCGCTGTTCGTCGGCCACGACATAGGTTTTGGCTGAGCCGCTGGACTGTGACTGCCGGGCATGTCGGACCAGCCAGTCGTTCAAACTGGCTTTGCCGCAATCGAATTCGTCGAGCGCATGACCTGCGGCGAGCGCTGACGGCTCCGTCAATGCCATCAACTACTCCACGGTGCGGGACGCGAGAACAGATCCTTCAGGCCGGCATTGTCCTGTGCCGGCCGATCCAGAAGATCCAGGAGCGCATGCGACTGACTGCCCGAGACCACGAACAGGCGCTGGTCAAGCAATGTCTGTTCAGCCGCCTGATAGGCGCTGTCCAGGATGAAGTCCGTCATCGACTTGTGAGCGACGTCGGCCGCCCGTCGCAGCACGGCTTCCTGCTGCTGCGTTGCGCGCAGCCCGAAGCGCGCGGTTTTCGTTGCTGAAGTACCCATAGGAGCATCTCCGAAAGTTTCATTTTGTACGACACGTTAGCACAACAGGCGTACAAAATCCAGCCCCGCCGCGCAGGACAACAAGGTTGACCCTGCACGCGGATTGGCGCGGGACGGCAGCATCTTCCGCTGCCAGTCTTGCGGCATGTGTTGCTGATCCCGATCAGCACCATGCCAGCAGCCAGGTCTTCAGGCTGCGCCGTGGAACGACCACGTAGACCGATCCAGTCCGCTTCGCATCGTTTTCGCGGACGCACGCCACAGCCGGCGTCGATGCAATTTCTTTCCTTGAAGCACTCGTCGGGCATTTCCATGCCGATCAGGAGGAAGTTCTCGAAAACCTTATCGAACATCATGCGTTTGAAGGTGACGCAGACCTCGAAGCCTTGTTCCTGATCGCCTCTTGCTTCAACGATGGCCATAACCTTGTCGCTATTCAGTTCGAGGGTCGCTGGTACTGCAGCAAACCAAGGCTGTTCGATCTCGGTGGTCACGCCTGCTTCATCAGTCGGGAGATCAGGCTTTTCGGAAATTCCGCTCAGGCGCTGGAACTCGCAACTGATCTGCATAGGGCGCTGCGGGAGGGCGATCTGACTGTAGCAGCCGCCCGTATAACTCTTGAAACGGCAAGACTGCTTGCCGGGGTTCAAGATCAGAATAGCCGCCAAAACCTGCGGCAACGCATAGCCGAGGGTCTGCTCCAAAATCAGGACTGAGCTTTCGACCAAGGCTGCGCATTTTATCCACCCACCGGGGCGTTATCCCCGGTTGGGGCGCTCCGCCTAACTCGCTGGAGAAATCCCATGTCCCAGACACTCAATCCCTTCATTCGCGGCTATCAGAGCCTGCATTTCGTCCGTACCCTCTGCATCACGCATGCAGATGACAGCCCGCCAGTATGGCGGCCACTGCATCCCAGCCAGGAGCATCTGCCTGACGAACAGATCGCACAGTTTCCCTGCCTTCTGTGCAGCGACTTTGCACTGATCACCGAAGGCCAGGAAATCCCGGAGGAACTGGAGAGCCAATGTCAGACCGATGGAATTGTGCGTAACGTAGCCTACGCTGTTACCGGCGATGACTTCGGCCAGGTCGTTCATATCGGAGACACCTACTCCGGAGAGGCTGCGAAGGAAGTGGTCTACCGACTGAGCTTCGAGACCGGCTTTTACAGCCGGTGCTGGGAAATCAGTACGGCACACATTACCGAAGAGGCTTCCCATTATCTGGCCGAGTTGGCAGATATCGCCACTCCGACAGCCTTCCAGTTCATCGCGTTCCGCATTCCTTACAGCCCGGCGATCGGCGTAAAACTTATCGCAACGCCATGGACAGATGAGAACTTGTTGCACGTTGAGGGCATAACCGCTGCACAACTGCGACAGCAACACCTGGACAAGGGTATGCCGGAATCCTTGGCCGACACCCTCCATCTGGCGGCATTGGCCGACATCCGCATCGTGATCTTCGATGCAGATGCCCCGATCCTGGATGGACTGCCGCAATATGAAGAATAATTGTCGTTTGAAATTTGGGCCTCCTCGCGAGGCTCTTTTTTCTTATAGTTCCTTGCCGATAGATTTTGTATCTTACGGAAACCTAGTGACGATGCCATCGGATACCGAAATTACCCCTGCACAGAAGCCTCATGCCGCTTCTACCGAGGTGAAGCTGATGCAAGCCGTCAGAAACATCGTGGCAGCAAAGGACATATTAGACGAATCGCTCAGAACGCCTGCAGCGACTGTTCTTGTTCCAACTGAACTGGCAAATGCAGCCGGCTCCGCTGTCGATGTTTCCAGCTTTACCAGAGCCATCGTGCCTTTCCTGGACTTACAGCAATCGGTCGGCAGCCAGCGCGCTCGCGTCCCGCTCGACAGGTTGCTGGGCGAATCCTGGCGGTGGCGGCAGCCACATAGCTCAAAAAACTCCGCCACCGCGCTTGCCGATTATTTGCTGCAAGATGAACGCTCGGCACCGGGAGACCGCGACCAGGCCGTCGTGTTTGAGATCGCTCCGCTGGGATTGTGGTTCGCCCACGAAGGCAAGAACCGCGTCCACTTCCTGCGCTCCGGTGGTGCAATCGAAATGCCTGCAATGGTGATCACCGTTGATTACCCGGCCGCCAGCCGGCTGGCGATCTACCGTCTGGCAGTCGCTGGCAAGGAGGAGATGTGGTGCGTGTTGGACGACCGCCTGGCAAAGCGTTTAACGCTTCCGAAACTGACCCACACACTTTTGACAGCCTATGGCGTCATCCCCGCGAGCACCTGGCCAGACCACCTGCCGTCGCCTCACATGATTACTGACGCACTTCAGCAGCAGGAGCGCCATTCAGGGAACAGCCCGGATATCGACCTGGACATGCTCCGCGGGCGCATTGCAGGAATAGCCTCCGGGGAAGCGTTCGCCGAACTCAGTCTGCTGGACGCACTGGCAGGCGGTCTGCTCAGAACCCGGTGGCGGTGGATCGCATCCGCCAGCTCGATTTCTCTCGGCTGCCTGGTGTTGAGCATGGCGTTGCCACAGCCCTGGGATAGCGAGATCCGATTTCTGACCACCGGCGTCATTGGCGGGTTTGTCGCAAGCTTAATGTTCCCCTGGATGCAGATTCGTCGCAAGCACCTGCGACGCGACGATCCGTGATCCCACAATGACGTAATACGGTGAAGAGGCAGCTCCGATAGGCGCTAACAATTCGCACGTCCATAGATCAACCTGACGACATGTTTGCTGGCGTTGCCGGCTGCATGCCCAGGCAGTCGAGACCTTCAAGACTGCGGTGCCTCGTTGCACTGGTTGGTCTGTTCTACCGGCGCATTCCGCGCCAATCACTCAACCCACAAGGGACGCCCTCCCTTGTGGCGGGAATCCCTTGCTTTTCCTCAAGGAGTTTCCCGTGGATCGTTCCCTCATCAAGTCCCTGATGCCCTCGCTTGTCGCAGCTCACGTGCCGCGTAATGCGCGAGGTTTCAAGTACCGCGTATTCGACGATCAGCCGCAAGTGTCGGCATTCGGCTTCTCTATCGACCCCGATGCCTTCGACGGCAAAGTGGTCGCGACCACCGGCGATGCCATCATCGTCAAGGTCAAACCTACCGAGTTCGCGGTGCTCGATCCCAGCCTGGTGACTTCCGTCCCCGACGAAGGTGCCAGGGTGCATGTTCAACCCTACGCGCGGCGCCGGTTCGACGGCCTGCGTGCGGATACCCCGGAAGAGCGTACGGAGATGACGTCTGACGGCATCCCCTACACGGTCAAAACGCATGTCCTTGGTTCCGCACCGGCCAAGCTGCCCATCCCCGAGCCACAGTGCCTGGAACTGGGCCAGCTCATCCAGCAGTTGGAGGAAATGCCGGCGCCCGATGGCTTCCGGCGTATCACCCACATGCTGGTCGATGCAGGCGCCCGCGACTTCACCTGGGTCGATCCGAAGCCGTCCAGGCTCATCGAAACACCCCCGGCGATCAGCTTCACGGTTTCGACCGCGAAGTTCGCCGGCCAGGTGACGATCCTCTACGATCGCGGCGGCGACACCTACGTGGTGGAGCTGCATCGTGATGGTGAACTGGTCGATCGGCACGACGAGGTGTATTTCGACATGCTCGGCGAAGTGCTGGAGCGCTTCATCGACGACGGGCGCTGGCGCCTGATCGACGTGAGCGTGATCGACACCAAGCCCGCCCGGCGACGCCAGGCAGTGCTTGTGTGACTTTCACGGCCAGCGGTTCCTGGGTGGTGTATTCGCCCAACGAGTCGGCCGTCAGCGACAGTGCTGGCTTCTGGTCCAACGAGTTCGGTGGGTCCCGCTCGACCAGGCGACGTGTTTCACGACCGATGAGGCCCGTGACGCGGTGCTTCCGATATCGGTCGGCCACGACGCGCTGCTCGTTCCCCAGCTTGAGGCTCAACAGTTCTACGGCTGACCTCAAGACCGCCAGTCCAATCCTTCCATCAATCGGTCATGTACCGCAGCGGCTCCCCATCCAGAAGGTTGGGGAGCCTTCTCTATTCCACACAGGAGATTCCGTCCATGTCCCTACGTTTCAAAGGTGCCGACCTGCGCCCCGTGCTCGCCGAGGCCGCGGCGAACAAATGCCGGGTCGTCCTGGTAAAGGATCACGGCGTCTACTTCCTTGCCGAGCGCGGTGAGCTAACACCAGAAGGGCATCAGAAGGTGCTGGCCTACGCCATCGGCTGTAACCCTGACATCGATCCGTTCGATGACTGGTGGGAGCTAGCCCGAACCGAGTTGGGAGGGGATGATTTCGCAGAACATTTCGAACTGCGGGACAGCGTGTTCGCACGCATCCTTAGCAGCGAGGACGATCTCGAACTATCCGCCACGCCGACACAACTGTTCCTGCAAGTCGTTTCTCCCACTCAGAGCGACGACTGAACAACGAACCGATTGCGCTGCATCGCAGTCGCGATGCTTCATTCATCCGCCGGGGTTCTGTCCCATCGAGGGCGGGCTCCGGTTTTTTTACTGGAGATATCCATCATGCCAGCAATCACCTGCAGCACATCCTCACAACCTATCGGCGATACCGGTCTCGCGTTTGATGAAACCGCCTGGCGGACTGTCTGCGAGAAGGTCGCCGAACAAGCCAGCAACGGCTGCGGAATGTCACACGGCTATTACGTCGAACGCTTCAGTTCAGAGATTGAACGGCACCTTGATCGACTACCCGAAAACCAACGGGCACAAGCTCTGCAGATCGCGCAGGACTGGGATTACGCAACACCTGCCGAGAGGCAGGAAACACACGACTGGAATTCCGAGCATGGCTACTGCACGCACGGAATCGAGCTGGGTTGTTGCCCGGCCGGCTGCGGTTCGTAACACCGCGCCGATCCAGCGAAGCCCCCTGATGGGGGCTTTTTCTTGTGCGGAGTCCTGCATGCGCGACCCGTCAAAGTACGGCGAACGAACAATAGGGCAACAGGCCAGTACCGATTTTGGATGGCCGGTCTCATGGAGAGATGTCACGCTACCGCCATGTTGCGCTGACTCCGGTCAGCAACATGCCCAGGTAGCCACGGTCTTCAAGGCTACGACGCGGTTCCGTCCGCGTGATCACACCAGTTCGCACTCGGCATCCCAGCGCGAACGACCGTCGAGCAATCGACGGTGATGCCAACCTAGTTGTTGCCGGATCTTACGATCCATCAACCCGCGCGGGGGTTACACACCTCCCGTACGGGGTCGGTGTGTCTCCGCTTTCTTGTCCTCAAGTCTGGAGATTCACCATGACCACTTCCACCGAAAAGTCCTTTTTCGACCTTCACATCACCGGCCTCGGCTACCTCAATCGCATCCGCGAAGTGAAGCCGAAGAAAGGTGAACCGTTCCTGGCCTGCGATATCGCAGCGCTCAATGGTCCAAGCAACGATGTCTCGTACGTGCGTTTCGATACACGTGTTTCGGGCACCGATGCCCAGCACCTCATTCGTCGCTGCATCGATGCCGTCGAGGCGGAGAAGAAAGTGATGATCGGGTTCCGCCTGGGCGACCTGTGGACCGACACCTTCACCTACTCCAAGGGGAAGCGCGCCGGCGAACAGGGTGTCAGCCTGAAGGCCCGCCTGCTGTTCGTCAGCTGGATCAAGGTCGATGGCGTCCTGAAGTACAAGGCCGAGCCCAAGCCGGCCGGGTCCGAACAGGATGCTGCGGAGCAATCCGCTGCACCTGCTCCTGCGCCGCAGGAAGTGCCGGTTCCGGAAGCCTCCGAGCCGGTCAACGAACCTGCCGATGAAGCCGCCGATGCGCAAGCAACGGCACTGGCCGAGTCGTTCTGATCCGCAAGGCCCCCTCACAGGGGCCTCGCTCCTTTCATCAACCGAGCATCCCTGACACAGCGTTGTCGGCGGAACCCGGTCGTCCTTTCTTCACCAGGAGCACTCCATGATTACCCTTCCGGGCCAGTTGGCCATCAAGACCATCCACGGTAGGAACGGCGACTTCAATGTCGGTCGCCTGACGACCAGCATTGGCCAGTTCGTCATCAAGAATGCCGAACTGGACCAGTATGGCGAAGGCAAATATGACGGCGACTTCGTTATCGCCGAAATTCGTCCTTCCACCTACAACACCAGTGGGCGGATGGTCATCGAAATTCGCGCCCACCTGGGCGGGATGACCCTCTCGAACATCGATAGCCTGAGCACGGACGAAGCCCAGCGGCTGAGCCCGCAGGAGGTCGATCCCATTGATGAGGAGGCGCAGGCTCCAGCGGCCGCCACCAGGCCTCCGGCCAGAACCAGGAGCCGCACCACGCGCGATCCACTGGTCGATACCACACCCTTCGGTAGCGAACCAGAAACGACATCGCCCTCCAACGCCTCGGCCGAAGAGGACGCAGCACTGTTCGGCATGCTCTGGCCGTTGAGCGAAATCGTGAAACTCGACGCAACCGTCGACCGCCGCGTCCTGCGTCAGCAGCGCGACCGTCTCGGTGCGATGGGCTATCGGTTTGAACCTCTGTCCCAGGACTGGCACCTCGCCACCGCCTGACCGGCCTTGATCTATCACCCATCGGGGCGCTTCCCCGATGGGACGGCTTCCGATGATTTCAAACGAGGAGCTTCATCATGAGTCGACACTACTTCGACACGTCCCACAAGGGATTTCCCATCATCGTTGTGCTCGGATGGGACCGCCCGATGCAATATTTTTTCCTGACCATCGAAAAGCCTGCCGAGCTGATCGACGACGCCATGCAGGTCGAGGACGACCACTTCCTGTACAGCAATCTGCACGAGGCCGATCCTTTCGGCCATGATCTGGACTACTACCGTGAGGTCTTGCGGCATTTTCAGATCGTCGTGCCGGAGAGCCTGTTCAGAGAGGTTCAGTCCGACGCCGAAATGAATGTCGGCAACCGCCTGGCCAGGCATCAGGCAGACGGTTCATTCACCGAACTGGGGCTCTGAAAGGCCCACGCTTTTTATCCCTGATAGGGCATTCACAGCCCTGTGGACCGTGCTGTACGCGCGGACCACGATCACAGACGCGCAGTGCGTTCGGCATCCGCCGTCCCAGTCGTCTGAACTTCCCGTCCACCAGTCTTCGGACTGACCCTGCATCGCAGGTTTTCCACGCACGCGTGCGCGTCTGGCCTTGTGCCAGCCGTCGATTTCGCTTGCCCAATCCTCAAGGAGATAGACATGCAACTCGCATCTCGTTTCGCATCACGTTCCCCGATTCTGCGTGCAGATCATCCCCTGTCGGATGACCAGATCCGCGCAGTCGCTCCTTCCATCTTTGCGGATACACCGCACGAAAGCCGCTCCGAACGGTACAGCTATATCCCGACCTCCGCCGTTCTGGCGAAGCTACGCAATGAAGGGTTCGAGCCCTTCATGGTGTGCCAGACCCGCGTACGTCATGAAGACCGTCGCGAGTTCACGAAACACATGCTTCGCCTTCGCCATGCAAGCCAGATCAACGGAAAAGAGGCGAATGAGATCATCCTCCTCAATTCACATGATGGCACCAGCAGCTACCAGATGCTGGCCGGCATGTTCCGTTTCGTGTGCCAGAACGGTCTGGTGTGCGGCGATATCGTCGGTGACGTTCGTGTGCCCCACAAGGGGAATGTCACGGACCACGTAATCGAAGGCGCCTATGAAGTCCTGAGCGGCTTCGACCAGGTGCAGGATTCCCGCGAAGCCATGCGAGCCATCACGCTCGATGATGGCGAGGCGGAAGTCTTTGCGCGCTCGGCCCTGACGCTCAAGTATGACAGCGACACCAAGGTGCTGCCGATAACTGAAAGCCAGGTTCTGGCTACGCGCCGGTTCGATGACAACCGGCCGGATCTGTGGTCGGTGTTCAACCGGGTGCAGGAAAACCTCGTTAAAGGAGGTCTGTCCGGTCGAACTGCCAATGGCCGCCATCAACGCACGCGCCCTGTGCAAGGCATCGATCAGAACGTCCGTCTCAATCGGGCGCTGTGGCTGCTGGCCGAAGGCCTGCGGCAACTCAAAAACTGATCTGACGCGGACTGCACCCGTTTCGGGTAACGCCTGCGGCTTTCAACTATCGCTCCTGACGGAGCATTCCTCACCCCCCAGGGGCTGTACCAGCCTCACGGGCTGGTGCTGTCCCTGGACTTCCAAAGGACACGACCATGCCCGATACAACATCCTCACAACCGCTTCTTTGCATTGATGAATGCCCCGACCTGATGGCCGACGGCTACATCGGCGACGAAAGCGGCAACCTGATCTTCCTGTCCGTCTGGGCACGAGATACGGCCATTCAACAGTTTCTGGCCCGGCTCACACTGGGTCGTGACGACGATGGCCTGGATCAGTTCCACCTCATCACCGACGAAGGCGGCTCCATTCCGGTTTTCATCGGAAACGTCGACAGGCTGGAGAAGCGCTCCACGCGCCTTTTCCGCCGCACCCTGTTCGGTTCGTTGGTCAACCTGTGGCTCTTTGACCAGCGCTGCGTCAAGCCCGACAAGGCCAACGCCAGCGCGCTGACGCTGTTGCCCAGGGACTCAGACCATCGGCTTGATCGTTTGTGGACGCTGGTACAGGACACGTGCCCGTTGCCGCTCCTCGATCACTGGCGCGACATCGTGCTGGACCTGCTGATGGAGCAATCCATGCTGGCGCGCCTTCCCATGGCTTACGGGCTACTGGAAGGGCACCGTCTTGCGCTGGATGTTCCTGTGCTGACAAAGGCACTCGGCGATCTGATCCGCAACGGCACCCTCAGCGCCACGGCGCATGAACTGGCTTCCGGCATGCCTCTACGGCACGTCGCCTGAAGCCTCGCAAGGGCATGTGCAAGCTGCATGCCCCTCATTTTCCCAACCAGAATCAGGAGATTCACATGGCTCTCATGTTCCCTCGGCTTGCCCGCAATTTTTCGAAAAACGGGTACTACCCAACCGACGAACCCACGCTGGAGCGGGCGCTCAACGCGCTGGCGCCGGCCGCCGGTCAAGTCACCATCATCGACCCCTGCGCAGGCGAAGGCGTTGCCATCGCTGAAGCCGCACATGCGCTCGGCCGTGATCTGGTGTCAGCTTATGCCGTCGAATTCGACGAAGAACGCGCCAGGCATGCCCGAGGTCTTGTCGACCATTGCCTGCACAGCGACCTGATGGACACGCTGATCAGCCGGCAAAGCTTTGGACTGATGTGGCTCAATCCTCCCTATGGGGATCTGTCCAGGGATGCCGATGGCAACATCGGCTACCAGGGACAGGGCCGCGCCAGGCTGGAGAAGCTGTTCTATCAGCGCGTCTTGCCGCTGCTGCAGTACGGTGGCGTGCTGGTCTTCATCATTCCGAGCTACACGCTGGATGCCGAGCTGGTGGGCTGGCTGACACGCCATTTCACCGGACTGCGCATCTACCGTGCGGTCGAACAGCAGTTCAGGCAGGTGGTGATCTTCGGCACCCGCTCACGCCAGCGCGATCTGGCGGGCGATGCCAAAGCCATCCGCAACCGGCTGCTGCAGATCGGCACAGGTGATATCGAAGCGGAAGAACTGCCGGTCGAATGGCCGTTCCTTCCGTATTCTGTCCCAGCCACACAGGCCGAGCCGGAGCAGTTCTACCGGGTCACCATGGAGCCGGAGCAATTCGCGGCCGAAGTTCATCGCCTTCAAGGGTTGTGGCCTTCCCTCGATACGCATCTCGGCGCTTCGCAGCAGTCGCTGCGGCCGCCGGCCCGTGCCTTGTCTCACTGGCATCTCGCCCTGGCACTCGCCGCCGGTGCGATTTCAGGTGTCGTCCATTCCAGAACCGGCAAGGTGATGGTCGTCAAAGGCGATACCCACAAAGAGAAGTCCGCCGCAGTCGAATACAGCGAACGCGACGATGGCTCGATCGCCGAAACGCGCATCCTCACCGACAAGTTCGTGCCGGTTATTCGCGCATGGGACATGACGCCCGGCTCTCCCACTCGGGGAGAAGTGCTGACCATCCGCTGATGCCTCATCCACCCCTGGAAACCAACGCCTGGACCAGGCGCTGGCTTCGCTTTTCGTCAACGCAACAGGAGCTACAACCATGTCCTTCAAACTGTTCCCACGCCAGCGCACCACGCCGGCTTCCATCCCTCTGTTCTCCAGCGGTGCCCTGACGCTCAGCGCCAGGGTGCAATGGCTGGACAGCAAGGGGCTGGTTGATCCCCATCGTTTCCTGCATCGCCACCTGCGTGGTGACTGGGGCGATCTGGATCACACCGAACGTCGCGCGAACGATGCCGCTCTTCAATCAGAAGGAGCTCTGACCTCGCGCTACCAGGTGACACCGCGTCTGTCCTTGTTGGTGATCACCAGCAAGGATCACAGCCAGACCGTGATCCAACTGCCCGAGGAGAACGAGCCGCACTGACGACTTGCATCTTCGGCCTTTTCCACCCAACGGGGTCATGCTGCCCCAACGGGGTGTCATGACCCTCCTCAATATGCAGGAGAAACACCATGACCTCCGACGCGAAACCTCGTGATCACCGCCGTTTGCTGTTCCCGATCGGCGCATTGATTTTCAGCGAAGGCGTAGACCGCCTGATGCGGGAAGGCAGGCTCGACCCGATGCCTTACTTCCAGCGCCACATACGCGGCGACTGGGGCGATGTGACGGACGACAAGTGGCAGGAAAACAATGCCGCATTGAAATCCAACGCGCGTCTCGACTCGCTTTATGCGGTCACCCGCGAACTGAACATTCGCATCTTCACCGAGGCAGATCGCAGCGCGACGCATGTCCTGCTGCCAGCCGAATTCTGACGCGCGAAAGCGTCGTTCCTCCACCGCGACAGCCCAGTAATTTCTGTCGTCCGCATCATCCACCCACCGGGGCCAATCACCCCGACCGGGTGCCATGGCCCTTCATTTCATTTGGAGTCACCACCATGGCACATGAAGCGCTTTTCCTCAGCGTTGTTCCGCAACCGCGATTCCTGACCGGGCAACTGGTCATGACCTCCGGCGTCGATGAACTGGTCCAACAGGGCCTGCTCAATCCCGGCCGATATCTCGCGCGCCATCTCAGCGCCGATTGGGGCGATCTCTCCGATAGCGACTGGCAGTCCAATGACACCGCCTTGCGCACCGGAGAGGATCGCCTGTTTTCGTCCTACCAGGTCGAGCCTGACCTGAAACTCTGGATCATCACCGAATGGGATCGCAGCGTCACCACGCTGCTGCTTCCCAGCGAATACTGATCTTCATCTGGCGGCTCCCGCCGCTTCATATCTTCCCACCCCGGGGCATGTCCATCGCCCCGCAGGCGAAGGTGCATGCCCCGCTTTCTTTGGAGCATCACCATGTCCCTCGATCTTGAAACCATGCCCGATTCCGCCACACAGGGCGACCTGCTCGAAACGGAATCCTCGCCGCTGACCATCAGTCTCAACGACTTCGTTTCCGAATTCGGCGACGAGCTGTTGGACAGCCTCAACCGCGCCAACCCTCCGGTCTACACCGGGCAAGCGCGCCCACACCGGCAACAGGTTCTGTCGCGTCTCAAGCGGCTACCGTTCCCGGCGCAGGCCGAAGTCATCCACGCTGTCAGTGAGTTGCTGATTGACCGCGGCGAGCGCGCCGCGATCATCAATGCGGAAATGGGAACGGGCAAGACGCTGATGGCAATTGCCGTCGCGGCCGTGCTCAATGCCGAAGGCTACCGCCGCACGCTGGTCCTGTCCCCGCCGCACCTTGTCTACAAGTGGCGCCGGGAAATCCTCGAAACCATACCCGGCGCAAAGGTGTGGGTCCTGAACGGCCCCGACACGCTGGTCAAGCTGCTGAAGCTGCGCGAGCAACTCGGCGTACCGGCCACTGGCCAGGAGTTCTTCGTACTCGGCAGGGTCAGGATGCGCATGGGCTTCCACTGGAAACCCGTGTTCACCCGTCGCCGTACTCCCGGTGGATTCGTCGGAGCATGCCCGCATTGCGGTCACGTCATCACCGATCTCGATGGCGAGCCCATCAACACGGTCGAGCTCGAAGCCGAAGAGTCGCGGCGCAAGTGCAGCCAGTGCGCATCTGCGCTATGGACCCTGATACGTCCTCGTTCGCTTTCGGCAACCGACCAGTCCTCGGCGGTGATCAAGGCGCTCAAGCGTATTCCCACCATCGGCGAAGCCACGGCCCAGCGGCTGATGAAAAAGTTCGGCGAGTCGTTCCTGATATCTCTTCTGGGCGACAACCTTTTCGAGTTCATCAACCTGATGGACGAGAACGGCGATCTTGTCTTCAGCGACCGGCAGGCTCAGCGCATGGAACGTGCAATGGCCTCCATGGAATTTGGCTTTGGTGAAGGCGGCTATCAAGCCAGTGAATTCATCAAACGCTATCTTCCACAGGGCTTTTTCGATCTCCTCGTGTGTGACGAAGGCCATGAGTACAAAGGGTCGGGTTCAGCACAGGGACAGGCGATGGGCGTGCTTGCCTCTAAGGCTCGCAGAACCCTGTTGCTGACCGGAACGCTAATGGGCGGCTACGCGGACGATTTGTTCGCGCTGCTGTTCCGGACGCTGACCGGGCGGATGATCGAAGACGGCTACCGGCCCTCCAGGACCGGCAGCATGACGTCGGCCGCGATGGCCTTCATGCGCGAACACGGCGTGTTGAAGGACATCTATTCCGAGAGCACCGGAACCGCGCACAAGACGGCCAGGGGCACCAAGATCACGGTGCGCACCGTCAAAGCGCCAGGCTTCGGGCCGAAAGGTATCCTGCGCTGCGTGCTGCCGTTCACCGTGTTCCTGAAACTCAGGGACATTGGCGGCAACGTGCTTCCTCCCTACGAAGAGGAGTTTCGTGAGGTTGCGATGGAGGCCGATCAGGCCAGCGCCTATCGTGATCTGGCCGGGCGTCTCACCGCGGCTCTCAAGGAAGCCCTGCGCAAGCGGGATACGACGCTTCTTGGTGTGGTCCTCAACGTGCTTCTGGCCTGGCCGGACACGTGCTTCCGTCCCGAGACGGTGACGCATCCCCGCACGCGGGAACTGCTGGCGTTCACACCGTCGCAGTTCAACGAGCTGGAAATCACGCCGAAAGAGCGTGAGCTGATCGACATCTGCAAGGCAGAGAAAGCCGAAGGCCGTAAGGTCCTGGCCTATACCGTCTACACCGGGACGCGGGACACCACGTCGAGGTTGAAGGTTCTGCTGGAGCAGGAAGGTCTGAAGGTCGCGGTGCTGCGCGCAAGCGTGGACACCTCACGGCGGGAAGACTGGATCGCCGAGCAGCTCGACCGGGGCATCGATGTGCTGCTGACCAACCCCGAATTGGTCAAGACGGGCCTGGATCTTCTGGAGTTCCCAACGATCGTGTTCATGCAGTCCGGATGGAACGTATATACGCTTCAGCAGGCTGCGCGACGGTCTTGGCGGATCGGCCAGAAGCTCGCCGTGAAGGTCATCTATCTCGGCTACGCAGCCACGTCGCAGATGACGTGCCTGTCGCTGATGGCGAAGAAGATCCTCGTATCGCAGAGCACATCTGGAGATGTGCCGGAGTCCGGGTTGGACGCACTCAACACGGACGGCGATTCGGTAGAAGTGGCGATGGCAAGGCAACTTGTCGCCGCCTGATCACCATGCAGCACTTCAACGGCCCTTCGGGGCCGTTTTTTTATCGGCAGTAGAGGACGTCAACCATCTGATGAAACCTTGGTCTTGATCGCTTTGATCCAATGCTGCGTAGTAGAGCAGTCGAAGATGACGATCCTCGTCAATCGTAAGCTTCGTGTATTCGAACGCGACATGGCCGTAGCCTGTAAGAGATAAACGCTGCCAACTCATATTCAGATCATGAATGGTCTGTTCCTGCCACCAAGCTTTGAAATCGGGAGAGACCTTTTCCAGGTCCTTGATCAAGGCGCAGATATCAGGCTCTTGCGTCGCCCGGACAAAATCTCGCCGGAACTCAGATAGCAGGTGGAGGGCTTGATCCTCCCAAGGGCTGAACAACGCCTGAGTTGCAGGATCAGCGAATAGCATCCAGAGCAGGTTCCGGCGTTCCGGGGCATGCTTTGAAAAGTGGAACACTCGGTCTGCGGCTTGGTTCCAAGCCAGCACATCCCATCGAAGATTGATCACGTAGGCAGGGCGTAGCGCCAGGTCACCCATCAGGCGGTGGACGACTTGCGGTACGACACACCATGTTTTTCCCGGTTCTGCGGGAGGACGCTGCTGGCTTAGCAGATAGAGATACCGGCGCTCAGCGGCGTCCAGCTTCAGGACCCGTGACAAGTTGTCCAGAAATGTCGCCGATACGCTGATATCACGCCCTTGCTCCAGCCACGTGTACCAAGTCAATCCGACACCGGCCAATGCAGCAACTTCCTCGCGTCGGAGGCCGGGCGTACGGCGGCGTCCACCGGACGGAAGACCAACATCAACAGGGTGCAAGCGCTCGCGCCGACTACGCAGAAAGTCCGCCAACTCCTTTCGCGTGCGCTCCATCGTTCTAGCAGTGCTCATCCCGTCACCTTTAGTAACAGCATAAATGGTTAGATTGTAATAGCCAAATTAATTGCACACAATAGGTGCGACTTGCCCCAAAGGCGTGCAAGAGCCTTCAGGCAACCATTGAAAAAGGATGAGTGGAATGTAACCAAAGCTAAGAGGAAATGACGATGTACCAAACTCTGCTGAGTAAGAAGCTAAGTGATTTGAAAGCATCCGGGCAGTATCGGACCTTTGTGACACTAAACAGAATTTGCGGCCAATATCCGTTAGCCCAACTTGAAGGCGGCGATGAAAGGCCTGTCATTGTCTGGTGCAGCAACGATTATCTCGGTATGTCGCAGCATCTTGTCGTGCGTCAGGCAATGCACGACGCCATTGATCGTTACGGTGCCGGCTCTGGTGGATCTCGCAACATCGGTGGCAGCCATGGAATCTTTAGCCAGTTGGAGCGCAGCCTTGCCGATTGGCACTCCAAGGAAGCTGCTCTCGTATTTCCGACCGGCTTCAGCTCCAATGACGCGACGCTGCAATGTCTGCTGAGAGAAATTCCGGATTGCGTGGTGATCAGTGACGAAAAGAACCATGCGTCCATCATCAACGGTATTCGCGCGACTTCCACAGAACGGCAGGTTTTCCGACACAATGATTTGGATCACCTGGAAGAATCGCTGGCGCGGTATCCGCTCGAACGCCCCAAAATCGTAGTTTTCGAGTCCGTGTACTCGATGGACGGCGACATCTCCCCCATGGCCGAGATCGTAGATATCGCCAAGCAATACAACGCCTTAACCTATCTGGATGAGGTTCATGCCGTCGGCATGTATGGTCCTCGCGGCGCCGGTTTGGCGGCCCAGTTGGGGATTGCCGATAAGGTTGACATTATCCAGGGAACGATGGCGAAGGCTATTGGCGTCATCGGCGGCTATATCACAGGGGCGCAGTGGCTAATCGATGCCGTCCGCTCATTCTCAACAGGGTTCATCTTCACAACCTCCTTGCCGCCTGTTGTGGCAGCCGGCTGCCTGGCAAGCATTGAGCATCTGAAAACTCAGTCGCAGGAACGTGAGCTGCTGCACACGAAAACCCAGCAATTGAGGCAAGCGCTCGACTCGCTGGATATTCCGGTCATGTCGTGTTCTTCAACACATGTACTACCGGTGCTTGTTGGGGACGCCATCAAATGCAAAGAAGCCGCAGAACGGCTCCTCTCCGTTCATGGGGTTTATCTCCAACCTATCAACTTCCCGTCAGTTGCTGCAGGCACTGAGCGCTTCCGGGTCAATGTCACGCCCAATCATACCGATGAACAAGTCACGCATCTTGCTGAGGCATTGCGTGAAGTTTTTGAACATTTCGACATCCCTCTGAAAACGCCTCCGGCCTTTGCCTCTGCCAGGGAGGCGTCCTGAATGCCAATTACGCAATTGAAAATACGCGGCGCTGCACAAGCCGATATCGACGTACTCATATCGTTACGTGCGTACCTTCTGGATGGCAACGAAGGGACGGGGTACGCAAGCCGCAATGCCGATGAAAGTCGTCGCTGGAAAGCTGCCTACAAGGTCTGGTTGTCGCAAGTTCTTGAAGCTGATGATCGCACGCACATTATCGTCGCCGATAACGATGGCGAGGTGGTGGGATGTGCCACAGGCATCATCGATCGCCGAGCTCCAGCACCAGATTGCATCAGTGGTTGGTGCGGCTGGGTGCAGTCCATGGTGGTTTCGCCATCGTGGCGGCGCATGGGCATCGCCGAAAGCCTGATGCATGAGTTGCTGCAATGGTTCTCCCTGTTGGGAGTCACGAAAGTGGTGCTGGAAAGCACCCAGGTTGCTGAAGCGATGTATCAGAAGCTCGGATTTTCGCCCAATTCAGAACGCTTGCTCAGTTTTTCTGGAGGTCGGCCATGAAGGTGCTGATCATCGGGTTGGGCTACGCAGGAAGACGATACCAGCGTGCTTTCTCTCATCTGGCCGGCATGAACAAGGTGGATTTGACGCTAGCTTATGTTGGCCGGAGGTCACGTACGGATCTTAAGCCGTACTACACCCAGGTCGCAACGGCCCTGGCCGAGTTCCGGCCAGACATTGTTGTGGTCAGCGTCAACGATCACAGCCATGTGGCAGTCCTTCGGGAATTGGCTAGTTTCGAAGGCTTCATTATTTGTGAAAAACCGCTCGCGGTGCCCGGCGATGACTGGTCTGTAGTCTGTGCTGGACTTTCTCGCGTCAAGGGATTCGCTCTGGATTTGGTCGAACGCTATTCGGAAACAACCAAGCGGCTGAAAGGAATCGCATCTCAGCGTCAATGGTCGTTGGTCCGGTCCAGCTTCTATTGGGGCAAAGATCGCCTGAACGACTATAGACCAACGTGTGGCGTGACCAGCGAAATCATCCACGCCCTCGACCTCGTGGAATGGATATGCGCCTCTCAAGGATCGTTGCAACTGCAGCAGGCGATAGGAATCGGCTCGGACTTTTCCATTTCCGGAAATTCCGTGCCGGATACGGTTCTCCTCACGGCCACCTTGGGGGACGCCCCGGTTGCTGGGTATAGCAGCTTCGTCAATATACAGCGTCAAAGGACAGTGGACTTTACGTTTGCAGATCCTGACGGTCGCATTTTTCACGCCCGCATCGTGTTCGACACACCGAATTGGGATCACGACCACCTGCGCATCTGGAGTCGTGATGTCAGCGGTCTAGAGGTGCTGGAGGACGAGCATTGGGCCACGCCGCAGCAAGCCGGCCTGGAGACTGTCTACAAACTGTCCTTGCTGTGTGACGACGCTCTACGAGCAACGATAGGCGATCCACCACAGCAACCTTTCGCAGACCTGGAAGTGTCAATGCACTTGCAGCGCTTGCTCGATGCCATCGGTCAGCAGATCACCGTGCTGCCAATCGCTCGCTACGTTCGAGGTCCCGAACGCATCCTCATCCCGGAAAACGCAGACCTCGAAAGCCTGGGCTAGGCCCTGCAACCATTTTAGGAGTGACATTTATGTGTGGAATGACTGGCTGGCTTTCTTTCAGTCGTGATCTTACGGTTCAGCAGGAAACATTACAGCGTATGACCGATACCTTGGCGTTGCGTGGTCCGGACGCCCAAGGAGTGTGGATCGAAGGTCCTATCGGGCTGGGACATCGGCGTCTGTCAATCATCGATCTGGAGGGAGGACGCCAGCCCATGGCGGCTGATCACCACGGACAGCGCGCAGCCTCTATCATCAGCTATACGGGCGAGGTCTACAACTTTCAGGAACTGAAGCACGATCTGCAGGGCCGCGGCCATCGCTTCGAGACGCGTAGCGATACCGAAGTTGTTTTGCGCGCCTACCTGGAGTCGGGGCCTTCGTTTGTCGATCGTCTCAACGGGATGTACGCTTTCGCCATCTGGAATCGCCTCACGCAAGAACTGCTGCTGGTTCGAGATCGGATGGGCGTCAAGCCGCTTTACTATTACCAGACCGATGATGGTGTCGTATTTGGCTCAGAACCCAAAGCACTTCTGGCCAATCCCCTCGTACCGCGCAGGGTAGCCGCGGATGGACTGAGGGAAATCCTGGAAATGGTCAAAACCCCAGGGCATGCCATTTTCTCAGGTATGCATGAAGTCCTGCCGGGGGAAATGATCAGAGTCAACCGCAACGGCCTGATGCGCCATCAATACTGGAAGCTGGAAGCCCGTGAGCATAGCGATACGCTTGAGAAAACCATCCAGCACACTCGCGATCTGCTCGAAGACATTGTTGATCGTCAGATTGTCTCGGATGTCCCGCTGTGCAGCCTGCTGTCTGGAGGACTGGACTCTTCGATCATCACTGCTCTGGCTTCCAAGAAGCTGTTAGCCGCGGGCAAGGAGAACATTCAATCATTCTCCGTAGATTTCCTGGATCACGGAGGCGGTTTTACTGGGGATTCGGTTCGAGGCACCCCCGACGCGCCGTTCGTTCGCGACCTGGTGGAACGCATCCGTTCGTCTCACGGCGAGATTGTCATCGACAGTAGGGAGATGGCCGACTCGGAATTGCGCGCCACGGTGGTCAGGGCACTCGATTTGCCCCCAGCTTTCTGGGGTGACATGTGGCCCTCGTTATACCGCCTGTTCCAGGAGGTCCGCAAACACTCGACAGTAGCTTTGTCTGGCGAATCTGCCGACGAGGTGTTTGGCGGCTATCGATGGTTCCATGATCCCGACGCTATCGCTGCTCAAACGTACCCTTGGTTAACCTCTGTCACGGGAAAATATTTCGACGGAAAGACACTGTTCTCACAGGATCTGTTGAAGGGACTGGAGATGGATAGCTTCCTGCGCGACAGCTATAGCCAGGCAGTGGCCGAAGCACCGGTTCTACCCGGTGAGGACGAGATAAACCGCCGCATGCGGCAAATGAGCTACGTGAATCTGACGCGCTTTGTGCAAACCTTGCTTGACCGCAAGGATCGCATGAGCATGGCCGTCGGTCTAGAAGTGCGGGTGCCATTCTGCGATCACCGCCTTGTCGAATACGCCTTCAACATTCCTTGGGAAATGAAAGCCTTCGATGGCAGGGAAAAGAGCATCCTGCGTGCTGCCACTCGGGATTTGCTGCCAGACAGCATCGCCGAGCGCGTCAAGAGCCCGTATCCCTCCACGCAAGACCCTGCATATGAACAAGGACTGCGAACCTCGCTGACTACGATCATGGCTAATCCGGCTTCTCCGGTATTGCCATTGCTCGACCGTGATCGTGTTACCCAAACCCTGGCGAAACCTCTTGGCAACCTATCTCCCATGTATGACCGCATGGGCATGGAATTGGCAATCGGCCTGAATACCTGGCTGGCGGAATACGATGTGTCGCTTTCTTTTTAAACCGCAACTGTGGGGCGACACATGTGTCGCCCCAATTCTATTAGTTGGAAACCTATGATGTCGAACTACAAAAAAAGTTCACCAGTCTATCTCATATCCTTGGGGGCATTTGCCCTGGGGATGGCCTCCTACGTTACCGCTGGGCTCCTGCCAATGATCGAAACGGCCTTTTCTGTGCCCGTAGCGATTGCGGCGCAATTGGTCACCGCCTTCACGCTGGCCTATGGGCTGGGCTCACCTATCTTTGTCGCGTTGTTACCTGCGCATCAGCAGCGAGCAGGCTTGCTGTTCGCCCTCGGACTATTTGTTCTGGCCAATGCAGCCAGTGCGCTATCCACTGATTTCACGGTTCTGATGGTTTTCCGCGCCATCGCTGGTATTGGAGCAGGTGTCTATCTCGCGATGGGCATTGCCGCCTCTGCGGCGCTTTCCCCCCCTGATCAGCGTGGGAAATCAATCGCCGTAATTATGGGGGGTATGGCTAGCGGAACAGTGCTGGGCGTTCCTTTGAGCCTGCTCCTGGCAGAACAACTCGGCTGGGAATCCGCGCTATGGCTGGTCACGCTGTTGGGGGCCATCGCTTTCGTAGGGCTGATTGCCCGCCTTCCTTCATTGCCAACGGTACAGGCAATCCCACTCAAGGCCAAGATCGCATTGCTCACAGATAGCCATGTGGTGGTCATCCTTTTGGTTTCTCTGCTCGCGGCGATTTCCAGCTTGGGAATGTATACCTTCCTAGCTCCGCTGATAGCTGCCGCTGAACCAAACTCATCTCCCTCAGTTACGCCGTATCTTTGGGTATGGGGTGTTGGTGGGGTGCTGGGCAGCTTCCTGATCGGTCCGCTGGTGGATCGTGTCAAGGGACCGACGCTAACATTGTGGATTATGGCCATTCTGGCGGTGGCGCTGCTTTTACTGCCGGCCTCGTTGTCAACCGGCCCTTGGCTGGTGATGCTTCCGATCGCTATCTGGGGGGCTGTAGGCTGGGCACTGCAGGTCCCTCAAAACAATGAACTGATCAAAGCTCGTGAACAACAGGGAGACGGCAATCTCGCTGTGGCCTTGAACGAATCCGCCCTCTATCTGGGAAGCGCGCTCGGAGCTGCAATGGGAGGGGTTTTACTTCTCCAGCAGTGGCCTGCATGGATGTTAGCGATCAGTGCAGCGGCTGTCGCTATTATTGGTGCAATACTCCAACTACTTAATTTACGCAGGAAGCGATAACACGCATCACTACGGCCCTTCGGGGCCGTTTTTTTGCCAGATCGTGTTCATCTTGATTTTGGAAATGATTTGAACCAAAATCAAGAACAAGTCCCGTCAAGTGGACGTGTCACAACAACCTACAAGGAGTTCATTTCTTATGCGCCGAAGAAAACGAGGCCAGGCACGGACATGGTTGATAATGTGGTTGCTTGCTCTTACTGGAACTGCTGCACAAGCAAGCGACACCTACACTCCGTTCGACTTCCCCGAACTATCGAAGACCGCGAACGAACCGGTTGTGCTCGGCCCGGCGGGCGAGACCTTCGACTTCATCCGCACCGGCAAGCAGACTTGCGGCAAGTACCTCTTTGCCAAACTGGTCGTGCCGGCGCATGTCGGGCCGCCGCCGCATGTTCATCACTGGACGGACGAATGGTTCTATGCGCCCAACGGTGGTTTCATACTTTACATGGGACAGAACCGCTATCCCGACCTGCAACGGGCACCGGGAGAAGGTGCGCCGAAGGACACGTTGCACATCGTGAAGATGCGGCCGAAGGAGCTCTTTTATGGCGAGCGCTACATCGTACATGGCTTCAGCAACGTCACCGATGAGCCTCAGGAACTGTACTTGGTGTGGACGCCCGACACGCCGGATGTCTCCATCCTTCCCTATTTCCTGAAAGCCGGCACCATCCGCGATCCGCACAAACCAGATCAGAGGCCGGACTTCATGTCCAGTATCCGGCTAGTCTCCATGGCCCCGAATTACGGCATCAATCAAAGTGCCAGCTTCTGGCAATACGTCGAGAAGGTCGTCGAAATCGACCATGGCCACCACATGCCGGATAACCGCGAGAAGTTGCTCGAACTGCTCGCCAGCAAGAATGATTGCCGGGCTGATGGGGGGCAGCCAAATGAAGCGCGTGGCCGTCATCGGTTGTGGCCTGGGCGGCGCGGCCACGACTCTGATGCTACAGAGGACGGGGTTCCAGGTGACCGCCTACGAGCAGGCGCCGGCCTTCACGAGGTTGGGTGCAGGCATTCACCTCACGCCCAATGTCGTCAAGGCGCTGGCATGGCCCGATATCGTATCGCCCCTCGTTGCGATGGCCTGCAAGCCAGCGGCCTTCGTCAGCCGGGACGCTTTCACGGGGGATGTGATCGCCGAACTGCCACTCGGGCACGCGGTCACCGAGCGATTCGGCGCCCCGTATCTGACCGTCCACCGAGGCGACTTCCACGCCCTGATGGTTGACGCCCTGCAGCCCGGAAGCGTGCAGTTCGACAAACGCCTCCGATCGGTCCGCGAGGACGGCGACGGCATACGGCTTGGATTTGAAGACGACAGCGAGGTGGTCGCGGATATCGTGATCGGCGCCGACGGCCTTTCTTCAGTGGTGAGAAGCACGGTTTGTGAGAACGCTCCGCCGCACTTCTCCGGGCAGGTCGCATTCCGCGCCCTGGTCGATGTGGTCCAGCTCGGCGAGCACCGCGCCCACCTGAACGACCTCACGAAATGGTGGAGCGATGACCGGTTCATCATTGCCTACTACATGAACGCACACCGCGATCAATACTACTTCGTCGCGGGATATCCGGAGGAATCGTGGCCTGTCGGCGTGCAGTCTCTTCCGGCGTCGCGCGAGGAAATGATGGAGCGCTTCGCCGACTTTCATCCCACCGCCCGTCACGTACTTGCCGCCTCGGGAGAAGTCCGGAAATGGCCGCTGTACGAACGGCCGGCCGAAGCCGCGTGGAGCAAGGGGCGTGTTGTCCTGCTTGGAGATGCCTGCCATCCGATGCGCCCTCATATGGCCCAGGGCGCCGCGATGGCGATCGAGGACGGCGCTGTGCTCGTGAGGTGCCTGATGGTCGCAGGCTTGGAGAATTGGCCTCTCGCTTACGAGCTGTACCAGCAGGCCCGGCATGAGCGGGTAGAACGGGTTCAGGGTATCTCCAGCGAAAACAGCTGGATGCGAACCACCCCTGATCCGACTTGGCTGTTTGCGTCGGATGCCTGGAACGTCCCTTTGCTGGGGCAGCGCGCCCATTGAATTCACTAAACAGGATGGAATTATGTTGGAAACCGATGTTGTGATCATCGGCAGCGGCCCTGCGGGATCGTCGGCTGCCTTGATGCTCAGTTCCTATGGAATAAAGAATGTTGTCATCACGAAATACAGGTGGTTGGCGGATTCACCGCGCGCCCATTATGTCAGCCAGCGGACGATGGAGATCGTCCGGGACCTCGGCATAGAGAGCGAGGTCATCGCCAAGGCTTCCCCGAAAGAAGTCATGGGAGACGTGGTGTTCTGCACGTCCTTGACAGGCGATGAGATCGGCCGATTGCCCTATGGTATGAACGGCCCTCGGCGCGCAACCGAGTATCTGGAGGCAAGCCCCAGCGAACAGTGCGATTTGCCGCAACATCTCTTCGAGCCGATCTTGCTTTCCAATGCGGCTGCCCGCGGCTCCCATGCGCGGTTCGACACCGAGTATCTGTCACATAGGCAGGACCCGGAAGGCGTGACCGTCGAGGTGCGGGATCGCCTGACCGGAACGACTTACGAGATCCGTTGCAAATATCTCATCGGTGCAGACGGCGCCGGCAGCAAAGTCGTTCGCGATCTGAATTTGCCAATGGCCGGGCAAATGGGAAAAAGCGGGAGCATGAGCATCATCTTCGATGCCGATCTCAGCAAGTACATCGCCCACAGGCCCGGCTATCTTTGGTGGATCGTTCAGCCAGGCGCCAACATCGGCGGCATAGGCCTGGGGCTACTGCGAATGGTCAGGCCCTGGAACGAATGGCAAATCGTGTGGGGTTACGATATTGACCAACCCGCTCCGGAACTGACGATCGACGAAGCCATTGCCGTCTGCCGCCAGCTGATTGGCGACCCTGACATCGAGATCAGCATACGCAGCAAATCCTTGTGGACCGTCAATGAAATGTACGCCACGCAGTACGCGAAAGGCCGCGTATTCTGCATGGGCGACGCTGTGCATCGGCACCCGCCGTCCAACGGACTGGGGTCGAATACGTCGATCCAGGACGCCTACAACTTGTGCTGGAAGCTTGCGTTCGTGTTGCGGGGACAAGCAGCGCCGGCGCTGCTGGACACCTACAATCAGGAGCGTGCCCCGGTAGGCGAACGGATCGTGAAACGGGCCAATCAGAGCGTTCGCGACTTTGGCCCGGTATTCGAGGCGCTTGGCCTGGATGGGCGGTACAATGCGAAAGACATGCAGACCCGCATCGATTCGTTGAAGGATACCGATCAGGCGGGGGCCGACAGGCGCGCCAGGCTGCGGGACGCCATCGAATTCAAATCCTATGAATTCGCCGCACTGGGCGTTGAAACAAATGTTCGCTATCAGTCGACGGCAATCGCACCGACACAACCGCTGCAGCCATCATCAGACCGGGACGAAGATCTACACTATTTCCCCTCCTGCGTGCCGGGCCACAAGCTGCCGCACGGCTGGATGGTCCGTAAGGGCAACAAGCTCTCCACGCTGGATCTGATAGGAGGCGGGCGCTTCACACTGTTGTGCTGGCTCCAGGGTCAGCCATGGGCCGATGCCGCCAGAAAGCTCTCCGAAGACGCCAATGTAGTGCTCGAGGTCATCCAGATCGGAACCGGCCAGGATGTGCAAGATGCTTACGGGGATCTGGCGCGCGTCTGGAACCGTGGAGAACAGGCCTGCTTGCTGGTTCGGCCGGACGGCTATGTCGCATGGGAGGGGCTGGATATGACCGCCGCGTACGATGCCCTGCGACAGGGGGTGATGGCTGTTCTCGGCCGCACCTGACACACGCCTTGATGAGGCGCGAGGCTGGTATACTTGATTTGGATTGATTCATATCCTAATATGAAATGATGAGTACATCAGCCGCAGCGCCGCATCATATTTCCCGGGAACGGGGTCGCCCACGGGAATTCGATATCCACACCGCCCTGGATCGTGCCATCCTTTACTTTCGGGAACACGGTTACAACGGCGTGTCCATCGCGGACCTCTCGCAGGCACTGAAACTGTCGGCAGGGAGCATCTACAAGGCCTTTCACAGCAAGCATGGCCTGTTTACCGCTGCGCTGGACAGATATATGGCCCTGCGCGGCCAACAGATTGCAGAGATCACGGCAAGCGCCGAATCGGGACGCGAAAAACTACGCCGGCTTCTGGTGTTCTACGCAGAGTCGTCGCATGCGGCCGAAGGAAGGTATGGCTGTCTGGTCGTTGTCGGTGCCGTCGAACTTTCCAGTACGGACGAGGCGATTGCCGCCAAAGTCGCTTCTGCTCTGAGTGCGAATGAACGACGCCTCAAGGCTATCATCGAGCAGGGACAGCAAGATGGCTCGATTTCCAGGACCGCGGAACCTGGTACAACGGCCAAACTGATGTTGGCCCTGCTTCAAGGAATGCGTGTCCTCGGTAAGGTTGGGCAAAACCGCAAGGCCATGATGGCCGTTGTGGATACCGCGATGAAACTTCTCGATTGACCAGCCTTCTCAAGGCTACCTGAACCACCGCCGCACGTGTGCGGCTTTAATTTGAACATATAGGAAACGAATCAATCCAAAATGGCGAGATCAACAACAACCGGCGCGACAAGCAGCCCCCACAATCCATCCATATCCCGCTGGCTGACCCTGCTGCTTGCGTGTGCGTGCGGCCTGATTGCGGCCAACATTTACTACGCTCAGCCCCTGATTGGGCCGATCAGCGCCCAGCTCAACCTGTCAGAGCAGGCCTCCGGTCTGATCGTCACGCTGACACAGCTTGGTTACGGGCTGGGTCTGCTGCTGGTCGTTCCCCTTGGCGACCTGTTCGAGAACCGCCGGTTGGCCATTTCCATTCTGGCGGTCGGCGCCATCGGACTTTTGATCTCAGGCTTCGCAGGCTCGGTGGAACCGTTTCTTGCGGCGTCGTTTCTGGTCGGCCTGGGCTCCGTCACCGTTCAGATTCTGGTGCCCTATGCCGCCCACCTGGCTCCCGACGCCACCCGCGGCCGGGTCGTCGGCAATGTCATGAGCGGCTTGATGCTGGGGATCATGCTGGCCCGGCCGGTGGCCAGCATGATTACGTATTTCACGAGCTGGCGAGTGGTGTTCTTCCTCTCCTTCATCGGCATGGTATTGCTGGCTGGCGTCTTGCGGTTCGCGTTGCCGACGAGGCCGGTGGTGGCACGGTTGAGATACCACCAGATGCTGGCGTCCATGGCGCATCTGGTGAGGACCACGCCAGCGCTACGCCGAAGGGCGCTTTACCACGCCAGCATGTTCGGGGCTTTCAGCCTGTTCTGGACAACGACACCACTCCTGCTGGCCGGTCCACAATTCGGGTTAAGCCAGAAAGGCATCGCATTGTTTGCCCTTGCCGGCGTCGCCGGAGCGATCGCGGCACCTATCGCTGGAAGAATTGCCGATCGGGGTTGGATCAGGTCCGCTACGGCGGCAGCGATGCTACTGGGCATCGGCGCGTTCGCCATCACCTACATCGGCGACATCGGAACGTCCCTGTCCCTGGCGATGTTCGTCATCGCGGGCGTTGTTCTGGACTTCGCAGTATCCGCCAATCTGGTCCTCGGCCAGCGCGTGATCTTCTCATTGGCGCCGGAAATCCGCGGTCGCCTGAATGGCTTGTACATGACGACGTTCTTCTGCGGTGGCGCCATAGGGTCGGCCCTCGGAGGATGGCTGTTTGCGCACTATGGATGGCACGGCGTCTCAATGGCCGGAATTGCGTTCGTTCTCACCGCCGCCGTGTACTTCATGACCGATCGCAGGCGCTGATACACAGAGAATGTTCGCATGACAAAAGATAAAAATGGAGGCACCGCTTTACTGATCCCCGGCCTCTTTGTGCTGCTCTGGTCCACAGGGTTCATTGTTGGAAGGCTGATCGTAGAGTCAGCCTCTCCAAACATATTCCGGGCTATCAGATTCTTTCTTTCATTTCTGCTTTTCGCGGTTATCGCGATGGTACTCAGGAGGAAGTTTCCCCCTGTTGACGAGTGGCACAAACATGCGCTGGCGGGCGTGTTCATCAACGGCATCTACCTTGGTGGAAGCTATTGGGCCATATCACAGGGGTTTCCTGCGGCGCTCATGGCGCTGCTAGGGGCCTTGCAGCCAGCATTCACCATGGTGATCGGCGTCGCGTTCATGCGCGAAAATGTCAGGCCCATCCAGGCTGCGGGCATCCTTGTCGGTCTGGCTGGTGTTGCGATGGTGCTTTTTCCAACCATCGGCCTGCAAGGAACACAAAGCTACACCTTCGTGGTTCCGCTCATCGCACTGGTCTCCGTGTTGTCCATAACGTGGGGAACCATCATGCAGAAAATGTCTATCGCGAAATCTGAGCTATTGCCGTCCCTGGCGATTCAGAACGCATCGGCCACGGTCACTGCCATTGCGCTGGCATTGCTGCTTGGCGAGTCGCACTATGCCGCCGCTACCGTGGCCGACTTTCGCACCGCCGCTCTCACAGGAAGCGATAACACGCATTACTACGGCCCTGCGGGGCCGTTTTTTTAGAGAAGACATCCTAAGTCAGGATAGCAGAGATGAAAACCGGTGCCAGCAGCGTGAGCAGGAAGCCGCTGACCAGCGCCAACGGCACCGCATCGGGCGAACATGCTTGCTTGATGATCGGCAGTGTGGAATCCAGCGCAGTCGCACCCGCGCTTCCAATACTGACCTGGGGTTGATGCCGACCCAAGGTGTAGAGCACCACGATGGCGAGCAGTTCGCGAAGCAGATCTGTCATGAGCGCCATCGTTCCGTATGTCTGTCCGAGTGCGTCCCCGATCATGACACTGGAGAGCGTAAACCAACCGAAGCCGCTGGAGAGAGCCAGGGAAACTTTCATGCTCTCACCCGTCATCCAAGCGGCTATGGCACCACCGAGCATGGAGCCGATTACCACGGACACGGGCACGATCAATATCGATCGAGAGAACCAGCGAGCATCCAGTTTGATCTGGGTCAGATCAATGCCGACCAGCAAAATCAGGATCGATAGCAGCATGCTGCTGGAGGGCAATGCCAAGCCCCCTCCGGCCATGCGCTCCTGAAAGAGGTAAAGCACGCCACCGAGAGCAACCATCGACAGCGCGATGAGGCATTCCTTGAGCGGTGGCCAGACCAGACTCAGCCGGAATGGCTGGCGCGCGTTGGCTGGAAACTGCCGCTGCCTAGTTCGAAACATAACTATGAGCAAGCACGGAACTGCCGTGGTGCAGACTGAAAAAATGACCGCGGCCTTCATCACAGCGCCTATCGAGTTTGCCGATGAAATCACCTCGCCAAACTCAAACCCGATCAGGAACAGAAGCGCCCAAACCAAAGGGGACAGCAACCGTAGAACAGGCTTGCGGAGCCGATCTGGAAGCATCCTTCCAATCCCGTATCCTGCAAGCAATGCAGCCACGATCGGCAGCAAAGAAGCAAGTATCTTCATATTTTTTGCACCATTGGGGAAAAATCGATCAGAATCATGCACCTTTCGGCATCTTCCGCATGGGCTTCCGATTTGATTATTGGCGTTACATAGTGAGAGACCCGAGGGTCATGAACGGCGAAGCTGTCCATGAAATTGCCAAGCTCGAACTCCGCTAGGATTTCACTGTCCGGAACTTCGCCCAGCGCCATATTTCTCACGCCTGTAGAACCGATATAGTTCACACCGCCATCTGTGCTTTTCGATCGCCGCACCAGATGGGCAAAAGTGAACGGCTCCCCATCCTGATGAAAACAGTCAGGCGAGCTAATTCCACGGTCCGAAATCGAAGAGGATATTATCCTGACAAAATGAACTCCGAAGTAGATGGGAGACTGCAATCCTTTTTCGGGCCAAAAGGTGTCTTTGAAATCTCTCATCACCAAAGACTTTGAGCTTGCCCGCAAAAAATGGATCCCTTGCTGAGTGTGTAAAACTCACGCAAGGAGGGAGGAAAGATGGGTAATCCGAGAGCTCGATATACGCAGGAATTCATGCTGGAAGCCGTGCGCATGGTCCGCGGCGGCCAGAGCATGGCGGCGGTGGCGAAGATACTGGGCATCAGCCCGAAGACGCTGCACAACTGGGTGAAGGCCGATGCCGCTGGGAAGCTGAACGGCGCAGGCAAACAGGTTTCTCCAGAACAGATGGAGATTGCCCGGCTGCGCGCGGAGTTGGCACGCGTGAAGATGGAGCGCGACATATTGGGAAAAGCCACGGCGTACTTTGCGAAGGTGTCGGCATGAAGTACGCCTGGATCGAGCTTCACAGCCGACAATGGCCGGTGTCCCTGAGCTGCCAGGTGCTGGGTGTCAGCCCCAGCGGTTACCACGCGCGCAAGGTGCGGGATGTCGATACTGACCGACCGCGCCGACGCATCAGCAACGACGCTCTGCTGGTGCACATCAAGGCCGTGCACGCTGAATCCAAAGGCGAGTACGGCTGGCCGCGCGTGTGGAAGCAACTGCTGGTCCAGGGCATTCGCGTCAGCAAGGATCGTGTCCAGCGGCTCATGAAGCTGCACGGCATCAAGGCGAAGACCAAACGCCGGTTCAAGGTCACGACCGACAGCAAACACAGCCTGCCGGTCGCACCGGACCTGCTGCAACGAGACTTCTCTCCCGCGCGTCCCGACCAGGTCTGGACTACGGACATCACGTACATCTGGACGGACGAGGGTTGGCTGTTTCTGACCGTCATTCTCGACCTGTTCAGCCGTCAGGTGGTGGGCTGGTCGATGCAGCCGCACATGCGCACGGAGCTGGTGTCTGATGCGCTGCGTATGGCGTGGTTTCGCCGCCGTCCGCAAGCGGGCCTGATCCTCCACAGTGACCGTGGCAGCCAGTATTGCAGTCATGACTTCCAGGACCTGCTCAAGGGCTACGGCATGCGCAGTTCGATGAGCCGTCGAGGCAATTGCTGGGACAACGCACCGACCGAGAGCCTGTGGGGATCGCTCAAGCGTGCACGCATCCTCGGCCAGCGCTTTGCAACGCGTCGCGAAGCGATGGACGAGGTAATCGACTGGTTGAGCTTCTACAATCATTCGCGCTTGCACTCGACGTTGGGCTACGTCAGCCCGATGCAATTCGAGCGGGACTGGTACGCCGCCCAGAACCAACGGGTGGCATAATCTCGCTCAGTTAAGGGATCCGAAATTCGCGGGCAACGTCACTTCAGCAGATCGGTGGCCTTCACCTCGGCGCTCAAGGCGTGAAAGTATCGGATATTTTCATGCTCAGGATTATTGCTGCCCTGGTCATATCCAGACATCCCATGTCCACGCGAATCTATTGTCACGGGCATCCACTCCACGACAGCATCACTACGCCATGGAACGATCACTCCGTTGCCATATCTCCGGAATCTCTTGACCCCACTCGGGGCGTAGAAATCCGATTCCAGTCCGTCAAATTCTTTATGAATCTGCGCAATATCTTGCGCGGAGAAGGCTTCTCTCACCGAGAAGGTGGAGTATCCTTTCTGCAGAAGATCATTCTTGACCATCGTCCCCTCCTATTTTTTGTTTTGATTTGCTGTTTACTCCGCATCGAAGCGGAACAGGTTTTTTTCACCAGGTGAGGAGCATGCCTGCGATTTCCCATAGCAACCGCATCGAAAACGCGATGAGCAGCAGTCCCATGAACCGCTCGAACCAATGACCTATGCGCAGGAAACGCTCGCGGATGCGAGGGCTGGTGAACACCAGGCTGACCAGCACAAACCAGGCTGCATTGACGAAGCACATCCAGCCCCCATAGAGCATCTGAATGCGTAGCGGCGTCGAAGCGCTCACCACCGTCGTGAACACCGCCAGGAAAAACAGCGTCGCCTTGGGGTTTGTCGCATTGGTCAGAAATCCCAACGTGAACGACTGCCGAAAGCTCCGTTCTGTCCCGTCACCAGAGTCCAACGTCAACTCAGCTGTCTGCTTACCTGCTTGTCGGATGAACATGACGCCGAGGTAGAGCAGGTAAGCTCCGCCGACTAATTCTGCCACCCTCAGCAGCCAGGGCGTGGCATGCATCAACGCGCCGACCCCCAGCAGGGTGTAGATCACATGCACAGATATACCCGCACCGATGCCGATGGCGGTGCCGATGCCGGCAGAGCGTCCGAAACGGACGCTCTGCCTGATCGTGACAGCGAAATCCGGCCCCGGCGCCACGACCGCGAGAAAATGAATGGCAGCAAGGGCGAGAAACTCCCGCAAGTAATCGGGCTCCATGTCAGCTCCAGAAGGACAGCGGCATGGCCGGGCCACGGTAGCCGACGAAGCACGACAGGCTGAGTCGGATATTGTCCGATCCCGCCGTCACAGCGTGCATGCGACGAGAGTTGAACAGGATCAAATCGCCGGCATTTGGACGCACCTCCAGCGTCGCTTCTCCCAGCAACGCTGGATCAATACCGTAACTGTCGCCACGCATCTCATCGAAGGCTTCCGCCGACAGTTGCTGATCCCATATCTGCAGAGCGCCGCCCTCGCTGGGCATAGACAGATAGATGTTGGCCGCCATCTGCGCCTGCAGGCTGCGGGCCTGGAAGCTATCTGGTGCATCCTTGGCAAAGATGTCGTGATGCGCGAGGAAGGTCACTCCGGGTTTGACGACACGCGACAGCCCGACGTACATCTTGCGACCATACAGCGTTTCGAGTTGGGCGCCCGCTGGCCACACTTCGTCCAGTACGCACCTAAGCAGGTCGACTGGAGAAACATAAGGTGTGCAGCGTTTTCTCAATTCATCGATATTGTCGAAAACACTCTCGAAGTAATCAGCCATGAGGGGTGGCTGGTTCTCTGCCTCGTAGAAGGCCATCCCGATCCGCCCGATGCTGGGTGCATTCAGGTACTTCTGAAAGCCATGTCCCATAATCTGCCCGGAAAGCTTGGCGGCAATATCCTCATCAACGAAATTGCGCACGCAGACGGCCAGAACATCTCCACCGACAAGTCTCTCGATCGCGCCGTATTCCAGGCGCTCCAGTTCGATCACCATATTTCCCCCGATTGTTTTCATGCCCCGCTGCGGGCCCGAGGCCGGCAAGGCTTATTGGCACCGGAAGCCTCTCCCGCTCCGGGGGAGACTGTTACTGCTTCATTGAATTTCGTATTGAACGGTCAGTTGCCCTTTCTTCAAATGGGCCGATAGAATCTGGAGACCGCTCAGATCCGCCGTGGCTCCAACGTGCGTCCCGCCACAGGCATAGGGCGACAGATGACCGAATCTGACTTGTCGAAACTGGTTTTCATCCACCAGGGCTCTGCACGGTAGATTGCTCGCAATCAGGTCATCACACCGGCTTTGCACGGCGGCCACATCGACAACCTGCGCGCCATCGTCAGGCTTGAAGACCACACGTGACTCCCCAGGCCAGTGGTGTGCCTTGACGGGCCTCCATGCAAGCGGCTCCAGCGCGTGGCCTATCAAATGACCCGCGGAGTGCAGCCTGGAATGCCGCTGGCGTCGCTCCGCATCCACCTTGGCGGTGGTTACACCAAGTGCAACCGCCTGACGGATGTAGTGGAGGATTTCCCCGTTGGACGCTTCCACCTGGAACACCTCCACATTCCCGATCCAGCCCACATCGGCAGGCTGACCGCCGCCTTGCGGATGAAACGGTGTGGCATTCAAGCGCACGCCATATCCGCCGCTAGCCAATTGCTCGCAATTCAAGACCTCGACTTCGGATTCCGTAGCGTTGCTTTCCCAATAGAGTCTTCGCGTCATTTTGTGATGTTCGTTTTGTCTCGACCTAGGTGCCCGATTGTATTAAATGAGAACGACTGCGATAATCCGATGCAAACACAAATAATCTTTGCCTCATGAGCACAAATAAGATGATCGCCCTGATGGGTGAGATGGCCGTTTTCGTCAAGGTGGTCGAGACAGGCAGCTTTTCCGAAACGGCACGCCAACTGGGGGCGACACCTTCAGCAATCAGCCGGTCAGTGGCTCGCCTTGAGAAAGCGCTAGGTACGCGGTTGCTGCAGCGAACGACTCGCAAGCTGCGACTGAGTGAAGGCGGACATGAGGTTCATGCACGATGCCTGGACATGGTGAGCGCGGCGCAGGCGGTGCTGGAGGTGTCCGGGCAGTTCAGTCCTGAACCACAAGGGCTGGTACGGGTCAGCGTTCCGAAGGCAGTGGGCCGATTCGTTATTCACCCGCACATCCCAGACTTCCTGGCGCGCTATCCAAAAGTCGATGTGCAACTGCAACTCAATGACCGCTATGTAGACCTCATCGACGACGAGGTGGACTTGGCGATCCGCATTACTGACCGCCCCTCTCCGGGGTTGATGGGCCGACGGCTCGTCGACATTGACCATATGCTATGCGCGACGCCGGAGTACCTGGCCAACCGTGGGATGCCTGCGCATCCACATGACCTGAAGGCGCACACCTGTGTCTTTTTGGGTGAAGAACCTGGCGATTCTCGCTGGAAGTTCCTGCGGGGCGACAAGCGGGTCAGCGTCAGCGTACATGGTCGTTACGCGGTCAACCACACCGGGGCTCGGCTCGACGCTGTTCTGCATCATCTTGGTATCGGAAGCCTGCCATACTTCACCGCACGGCACGCACTACAACAGGGCCAGATTGTTCAGGTGCTCCCGGAGTGGGAATTCAAAACAAACTACTGCGGAGAGGCTTGGATTCTGTATCCGCCGAACCGACATCTCCCCCCAAAACTCAGCGCTTTCATTAACTTCATGGCAGAACGCCTAAGTGGCGAGCCGACCCTGAGCCGACCGGCGCGAAGGACGGAGCCCGCAGCTTCGCCATACGAGTCGCCGGAGGTCGCCAAATAGAAATAGGGGAAGCCCGCAGTTCCCTTTGTTTGCTGATGCCCCCGCCATGACCGGCGATTGTGACGGTTCAACGCTTCAGAGAACCGACACATGCAACCATTCAGCCACTTCCATCGCCATCTGGCGGGCTGCGGCCTGCTGATCGCAGCCGCACTGATGGCCGGCTGCGCCACGACGACACCTCCGCCGAAGGCTGCACCCATCGCGAAGCCGGCGACCGCACCGGCAAAACAGAAGCCGGAATTTGTTCCTGTCGTTCGCTATGGCCGCTATACCCTGGTCGAACTGGCACCGGCATCGGCACAGCAAGACCTGCTGTTGCAGGTGGTTGATGTCGCCATACCCGACACGCGCACCGCGACCGTGGGCGATGCGTTGCGGCACGTCCTGCTGCGCTCCGGCTACCAGCTCTGCTCGGTGGGCGAGATCACCGCACTCAATTCACTACCGCTGCCGGCATCCCACTATCGGTTGGGGCCGATGCTTCTGCGCGACGCCCTGCTGACGTTGGCAGGCCCCGCGTGGGATCTGAAAGTCGACGATGGCGCCCGCCGGATCTGCTTCACCCGCGCTCCCCAACCAACATCTGCTCTGATCCAATCGGCCTCGAACTCAGCCTCGAAGGCGGCCGGTCATGTTGAAAAACGCCCGCTCACCACGGAGGTCCGGCCATGACCATCATCCCCGGCTCCGGCCGCCGCTCGCGCGTACCGCTGCTGCGCGTGGCCACCATCACCTGGGGCCTGCTGATCAGCGCGGGAGCTGTCGTGAACCATGTGGCGCTGTCCAACCTTGCCACAAAGGCCGGCGGCAGCGCACAAAGCACGCAAGTCGCTGCCCTGGAGACCCGGCTGGCAGAACTGGGGCAGCAGCTCGAAGCGCAGCGTCAACAGCCCGACACGTTGACGACCGCGCAGTTTGAAACCGAGCGCCAGGCCATCGAGCAACGGGTTTCCAGGATCGAGCAGGCACTCGGCGAACGGCTGACGGCCGAAAGCCTTTCCCCATTGCATAGCCGCATCGAGCAGTTGGAGTCCCGCCTGACAAAAGCCGCTCAGGCCGCTCCCTCTCCAATCCGGACGCGGAAGAACCAAACCTCCAAGCCAAAGGCGGCAGTGCCTCCATTCAAGGTCATCGGCCTCGAAATGCGCGGCGGCGAACGCTTTTTGTCGATCCTGCCTACGGGAGCCGCTGCCTCACCCCTGACAGGCGTTCTACGGCCCGGCGAAACGGAGGCTGGCTGGCGACTGGAAACCATCGAAGACCACACCGCTGTGTTCCAGAACAACGGCCAGGTTCTTCGCGTGGTCGCGCCATAGGAGGGGCAGATGAACCGCAGGATCATTTTGCTTGCGTTGGCGACCAGCCTTGCCGTCGGTGCCATCTCCGCGGCAACGGCGCAGAACGCACGAACAGCCACTTCTCCGGTTGTTCCCAGCCAGGAACAGCCGGCAATCACGTCCAACAGCGATGAACAGAACGCACGCGACTGGGGACTTCGCCCGGAGGAATGGACGCGCTACCGGGAGGTGATGCGGGGGCCTCTGGGCATCTTCTCGCCCAATCTCGACCCGTTGACAGCACTTGGTATCGAGGCGCGTTCGGACGACGAACGTCGCCGCTACGCAGAATTGCAGGTGCAGGTCGAAGCACGTCGCGTCGAGAAAACACTGGCGTACCAGCGCGCCTACGACGCCGCCTGGCAACGCCTGCATCCCGGCATGCAGCGCGTCAATCTGCCGGGAGCCAACATCGCTTCCGGTGCGAGTGCCACATCAAGCGATGCGCGCCGTATGGCCGTATTCGTCAAGGACGAATGCGCCCCGTGCGGTCAGCTCGTCCAGCAATTGCAAGCTTCGGGAACCGAATTCGATCTCTACATGGTCGGAAGCCGCCAGGATGATGCCCGCATCCGCGATTGGGCGAAGCGGGCGCGGATCGACCCCTCCCGTGTTCGCAATGGCTCCATCACCCTCAACCATGACGCAGGCCGCTGGTTGTCACTGGGTCTGCAGGGAGATCTGCCAGCCGTCGTGCGGCAGATCGGCGATCAATGGCAACGGCAGTGAACCGCTACGCGCGCCTGCTCGCGCTGCTGGCCAGCTTGATGGCCGGAACCGCCCAGGCTAAGGCCCAGGAGATTCCGCCACCAGCCTACCAGCTCGCAGCGCAGCGCGCCGATATTCCGTCCCCGGTTCTGTATGCAGTGGCCTTACAGGAAAGCGGCCTGCAGCGTGGCGGCCGGCTGATTCCCTGGCCCTGGACTCTGAACGTGGCTGGCGTGGCCCGCCGCTTCAGCAGCCACGCCGAGGCCTGCGAAGGGCTGCGCAAGGCGCTGCGCGAAGTTCCACCAACACGTATCGATGCTGGCCTGGCTCAAATCAACCTGGGCTACCAGAAGCACCGCTACAGCCGCCCCTGCGATCTGCTCGACCCATACCGCAACCTCGCCATCGCGGCCGAAATCCTGCGTGAACAACACACGCCCGGCGAGGACTGGTTGGTCGCCATCGGCCGTTATCACCGCCCAGCCGGCGGCGCACCCGCTGCGCGCTACCGGCGCAGCGTCAGCCAGCACCTGGCGCGCGTGGTCGGTCCTTCCCGTGCTGACGCTTCCACAAGGAGGAATACACCATGAAGCCTGCCTTCGTAGGCGCCGTGAGGCCGATTCTTTGCGCTCTGTTGTGCGCCGCTGGTCTGCCAGCCCTGGCGGCGGGCCAGCCGCCTCTCGTCGTGGTCGAGGACCATGGAGGCACGTCCGCTCTGCCTTACTACCAGGCGCTGGACCTGCCGCCACGCAGGGATCAACCGGGTCCGCCACGGATCTCCGTACCGCCGTCCGGAGGCAAGACCTTCGGCGAAGCCGACATGCTGCCCGTGCGCTCGGAGCGGTTGTCGCCCGGCGATGAGCCTCGCCGGGTGATCCAGGCTCCGGGCCTGACGCCAGTCTTCCTCATCGGCGATGACGAACGCTCACGCGCCTGGCTGCTTGAGCGCAAGGCGGCGTTGACCGAAATCAGCGCCATCGGTCTCGTGGTCAATGTCGGATCGGCAGAGGCACTGGCGGGACTGCGCAAGCTGGCGCCCGAGCTCACCTTGTCGCCCGTATCGGGTGACGACCTCGCTCAGCGGCTCGGACTGCGACACTACCCGGTCCTTATCACCGCCAGCGGCATCGAGCAGTGAGCAAGCCGTCATGGCCCAGCCTCATGCGGTCGAAGTGCTGCTGCGGCCAGCGGTGGAGCTATACACCGTTGCGGTTTGCGCCGGCGCCGCGCTGGTGTGCATGGTGGCACCATGGTCGCTCGCGTTAAGCCCGCTGCTGGGATTCGGCAGCGCTCTGGCATTCCTCGTGTTTGGCGGCATCCGCCTGCGCGACGCGATGGCCATCCTGCGATACCGCCGCAATATCCGCCGCCTGCCTCGCTATGTCATGACCAGTCGCCAGGTGCCGGTCAGCCGGCAGCGCCTGTTCATCGGCCGCGGCTTTCGTTGGGACCAGCGCCACACGCACCGGCTGATGCAGACCTATCGGCCGGAATTCCGGCGCTACGTCGAGCCGACACCGATCTACCGCCTTGCCCGGCGCGTTGAAGAGCGCCTGGAGTTCGCACCGTTTCCGCTTTCGAAGCTCGCCCGGGTGATTGCATGGGACAACCCATTGAATCCCGCGCGGCCGCTGCCGCCAGTGGGAGGCATGCCACGCCTGCACGGCATCGAGCCGCATGAGATCGACGTCACCCTGCCGCTCGGCGAACGGGTCGGCCACTCGCTTGTGCTGGGCACCACGCGCGTCGGCAAGACCCGGTTGGCCGAGTTGTTCATCACGCAGGACATCCGCCGCAAGAACGCCGCCGGCGAGCATGAGGTCGTGATCGTTTTCGACCCCAAGGGTGACGCAGACCTTTTGAAGAGGATGTACGTCGAGGCCAAACGCGCCGGGCGCGAGGGCGAGTTCTATGTGTTTCATCTCGGATGGCCCGACATTTCTGCGCGCTACAACGCCGTGGGGCGTTTCGGCCGCATCAGTGAAGTGGCGACCCGCATCGCAGGGCAGCTTTCGGGCGAAGGCAACAGTGCGGCATTCCGCGAATTCGCATGGCGCTTCGTCAACATCATCGCAAGGGCCCTGGTGGAACTGGGGCAGCGGCCGGACTACCTGCTGATCCAGCGTCATGTGGTGAACATCGATGCCCTGTTCATCGAATACGCCCAACACTACTTCGCCAGCCATGAGCCGAAGGCGTGGGAGGTCATCGTCCAGCTCGAAGGCCGCATCAATGACAAGAACACGCCCCGTCACATGATGGGCAGGGAGAAGCGCGTGGTAGCGCTGGAGCAATATCTCTCCCAGGTGCGCGTGTACGATCCCGTTCTCGATGGCCTGCGTTCGGCAGTGCGCTATGACCGCACCTACTTCGACAAGATCGTCGCGTCGTTGTTGCCGTTGCTCGAAAAGCTCACGACCGGCAAAACCGCGCAGTTGCTCGCGCCGAACTATTCCGACCTGAACGATCCGCGGCCGATCTTCGACTGGATGCAGATCATCCGCAAGAGGGCGGTCGTCTACGTTGGCCTGGATGCGCTGTCGGATGCGGAGGTCGCCGCAGCGGTCGGCAACTCGATGTTCAGCGATTTGGTATCCGTGGCCGGGCACATCTACAAATTCGGGATCGATGACGGGCTTCCCGGTGCGGCCTCCGGCGTGAAATTGCCGATCAACGTCCATGCCGACGAATTCAATGAACTCATGGGCGATGAATTCATCCCTATGGTCAACAAGGGCGGCGGCGCCGGCCTGCAAGTCACGGCCTACACCCAGACCCTCAGTGATATCGAAGCGAGGATCGGCAACCGTGCCAAAGCCGGCCAGGTGGTCGGCAACTTCAATAATCTCTTCATGTTGCGCGTGCGCGAAACAGCCACGGCAGAGTTGCTGACCAAGCAACTTCCAAAGGTCGAGGTCTACACCACGTCGCTGATGAGCGGGGCCACCGACAGTTCCGACATTCGCGGGCAGACCGATTTCACCAGCAACACCCAGGACAGGATCACGACCACCAGCGTGCCGTTGATCGAGCCGGCGCACGTGGTGGCACTACCGAAAGGACAGGCCTTCGCATTGCTGGAGGGTGGAAACCTCTGGAAGGTGCGCATGCCGTTGCCGGCGCCGGACCCCGACGAGGCGATGCCCAGGGATCTGCAACAGCTGGCGGGCTACATGCGTCAGCATTACGTGGAGGCTGGCGACTGGTGGGAAAACCAGGGACTTCCCGGCCTGCAGGATGAACCGCTGCCGGACGACCTGCTGGACGACTTTCGGCACATCACCTCGGCCACGGCCGATGGCGAGGCGGTCATATGAATGATCCGGCCGCCACCGCACAACGCCAGCAGAACCGCCAGCAAGGTCTGATTGCCAGCACCATCACGCTGCCGTTTCGTCTGTTCGGCGTTCTGTGCGGCTCGCTGCTCCTTTGCATCGTCATCGAATGCGTGGGCATGCACCTGTTCTGGCCGGACCAGGGATGGCGGCACGCACAGGGCATGCTCGACTATGAACTTGCCCAGCTCTCCGGTCATTTCACCCGCAGCGCTCTGGTGCAGGAACCGGGACGCACTGCGCATTGGCTGGTCGAACAGGCCTACGAATGGATCTTCATCAAGACAGGCTTACTGGAGTGGATGCGCAACGCCGCGAACCAGGCCAGCGCCCCCAGCCATAGCGGAACACGCGATTTCCGGTACTACATCAGCCAGGCATATGTCTGGATAGAAAGCTACCTGATCGCCGCAGCGTTCACGACCCTGGTGTTCATCGTGCGCCTGATGGTGCTGGTGCTGACATTGCCGCTGTTCCTGATGGCCGCCTTCGTGGGGCTGGTCGACGGCCTGGTGCGCCGCGACATTCGCCGTTTCGGCGCCGGGCGCGAATCCGGCTTCATCTATCATCGCGCCAAAGCATCGCTGATGCCGCTGGCCGTACTGCCCTGGGTGATCTATCTGGCGCTTCCTGTGAGCATCAGCCCCTTGCTCATCCTGCTGCCGAGCGCGGTGCTGCTGGGATTGGCGACGGACATCGCAGCCGGAAGTTTCAAAAAGTATTTGTGACCTTAATCCTCTTCAGATATTTCCGATGCAATTCCCCTCGGAAATATTGATCGGCCATAACGATCAATTTTCACTTATTGATCTGTGAAAACATTTATGAAAAACGAAATACTTCTGCCATGATGGAATTCCGCCCGGTACTTCACAATGAGGAAGCCCGGAGTGGAATAGCGACCAACACCATGGAAACCCCCGCCCGCGCTTTCCTAGCCGGGCTTTTTCGTCTGGTCGCAGAGGGCTTTTCCGACAAACAGCACAAATCGCCAACAAGGAGGGCCATATGCTCATTTTGACGCGCCGCATTGGCGAGACCATCCATATCGGCGACGACATCACCGTCACTGTTCTTGGCATCAACGGCCAGCAAGTTAAATTCGGAACGAGCGCGCCGAGGGAAGTGGATGTTCATCGGCAAGAAATCTACGAGCGAATTCATCCCGGAAGTGCCTCGCATTTCTCCGGCAAGCACCCTTACTAGAAGCTGCGAAAACGGGCGCGTCTATTAGCGCCCATATCCTACAGACTGAATCAGCCGAGAAACGCTTTCGCAAGCGACATCTGCTCATGCTCGAACGCCGGCGCAAAGTCGTCCAGCTCGTTCGAGCGCAGCCCCACCGCCGCACCAAGCGCGACCTGCCGCCAATCCAGCACGGCGGCATGCACCTCCGCCAGCACAGCCAGCGCATCGTTCCTGCTCAATGAAAAATAGGCGCTTCGGGCCAGCAGCATCTCAAGGTCGGTGATCGGTCCGTCCTGCTCCGACAGCCAGGTCTTCGATTCCCGATCCTTGTCGGGGAAGGGATTGATGTCGAAGGCTGGCGCCAACCGCCAAAGTCCGTTTTCAACGTGCAGAAAACCATGGTTCTGCAGGTGGTCATCCACATTGGTGATTAGCAGGTTGAAGACCAGCCGCCGCCACAATTGCTGCACGTCCGCAGTTGGTGAATGTCCCACGGAACGGATGGCGTCGGCGATCTCGGTATAGCTCCGGTCCTCTTCTCGTGAGGCCTGGAGCAAGGATGCAGCGGACTGGTACGGAATGCGTCCATCGACCCCATCGCGATCGAAGCGGCGAATGACCGCGACCGGCGTGCCCTCGATCTCGACGATGCGGGCAGGCGCGGCATCGATGCCGGCGCGCTGCGCCAGGCGCAGGGCCAGCACCTCGCCGCGCGTCACGCTGCGCGCATCCCCCACGCTCGGGAATTTTCCGATCGCCAGCGCGCCATCCTCATCGACCACCGTGCTCTTGGGACGCATGCCGCCAAGCGAAGTGCCCTTGCCTTGCAGGTAGCGCAGATCCTCGGTGCTTTCCTGACCCTGCTCGACCGCGCGGCTCGCCTGGTAGATGCGCTGCAGTTCCAGAAGCGGCGGCGTGCTGCGCCGGCCTTCATCGACCGTCCTGCAATAGCGCCCATCCTGATCACGCAGACGCAACGCGCCCACCCGGCTGAAATCATCGACCGCCAGCAGATAATCCAGCTCGGTCAAGGGTGCGAGGGCCACGTTGTCCTTGCGGCGCTTGGCGTGGTCCCGCGCGATGACCCTGCGCCCCCAGGCGTCCGGAGCCGTATCGGCAATGGCGAAGTGAAAGGCCGAATCGTGCGCTGACGGCGCACGGCGCGGCTGATAGCCAGAGTGAAGCGCAAGGTCGGCGGACACATTGAACCCGTCCGGGTTTGCCAGCCAGCTCTGGTCGTAGGCAAAGGTGGCGTTTTCTCGGCGTCCCTGCTTGACATAGATAAGGGTGCCGACAGGCGTGCCGGCCTTGCCGATGCAGACCTGGATCTGCTGGCGTATCGAAACTGCGGATTTCATAGCGCCCCCGATGTCGGCGGCTTGCTGCGCACGCGTTTGGGAAGGTGTTCGTCCATCAAGGTCAGGCCGATGTCGTCGCGCGCGGTATCCAGCAGCCCGGCCAGGGCCTGTATCTCGCCAAAGACATGCAGGGCGCGGGCGAAGAAATGGATAGGCACGCGCACATCGCCTTTTTCCATGCGCCGGACGGTAGACACGGATGCGCCCATCCGCTCGGCCAGCGAGGCCTGCGAAATCCGGCGGCGCCTGCGCGCCAGCGCGACGTCGCTGCCGAGCTTGCGGATCGCACGCTCGACGGGCAACGGCAGTGGCGCATCTAATTTATCGCTCCCACGGGAGCGCTTGTCGTCGTTATCTGTCTTCATGAGACGGATTATTGCATCACTCGCCCAAACTTTCAATAACCGTTTCCAACAGAGCGAAATTAGCGCATTAGCACTCTCATAGGGACGCTTCTGTGCGCTTTCCACATGTCTTGCCCGCTGCGCGGCGTGCCTGTTTCCAACGCAAGCGTGCAAGCCGCGTTCGATCCCCACACCGCGCTCCAACACCCTGCGGAGCACCCAGAACCGACCGTAGCCGATACCTCATGTGCGCCTCCAGACGCACACACCCCCGGCATCCCAAGAATGTGGTGAGCCGCCAGTTCCCATTGTTTGCGGCTTTCACGCGCTCTCCGCCGCAGCATCAAGCCATTACGCATCAACGGGGAATGCACGATGGCACGGTCCTACCGCTTGGCACTTGCAAGGCGCAGCGCACTCGCGGCGCTGCTGCTTGCCGGCCTGTCGACGGCTCTGCCGGCGACCGCGGCCGACGACAGCAATGAGAAGGAACATCTGGCGGCAGTCGTTCGCCAGCTGGACCTGCTCGATCGCCTCGCGAAACAGTCCGCGGCGACCGCATCGCAGGAGCGCGCCCGCTATCACTTCGACTACACGCGCCTTGCCGCTGACCTGCAGCGCATGCGGGCCGGCATCAACGACTACCTGACGCCGCAGCGCGCCCAGCCGCGCGACCCCGCGGCGTTGCAGGGCGACTACCGACAGGACTCCGAACAGGAGCCGAAGAAATGAATGCCAGCCAGATCGCCGCCTTCCAGGCCAACGGCGGCTTCACCCCATCCGCCGTGTCCGTCGTGCTGGTCGGCGCCGTGTTCGCGGTCCTGCTGCTGTGGGGCGTGTGGTCGCTGCGCACTGCCTATGTCGGCTGGTCGGAGCAGCGGATTTCCCAGCGTCAGTTCCTCGGCGTCGCGGTGCGTTTTGTCGCGATGTACGTCGTGCTGACTTTCTTCCTCCTCTCGTAACGCAAAGGCTCACATCATGAACCCGGTTTTGCATCCCTTCCGCTCCACTCGCATCGCAGCCCTGGCGTCCCTGCCGGCGTTTGCCATGCTGAGTTCACTCGCCCAGGCCCAGGGCCTGCCCACGCTTGAAGACCCGTCGCGCGGCACGGGCTCGGGCATCATGGATACGCTGCGCAACTACGGCTACGACATCGTGATGCTGATCGCCTTGCTGGTGGTCGCGTCGATGTTCGTGGGCGTGTGCTACCACGCCTACGGCACGTATGCCGAAATCCACACAGGCCGCAAAACGTGGGGACAGTTCGGCCTGACCGTTGCGGTTGGCGCCGTCCTCCTGGTCGTCGGCATCTGGCTGCTCACCGAAGCCACCGGCGTTCTGTGAGGGTCGAACATGCCTGAGCATCAGGACGTCCGGCCTGACGGAACGGTAGCGTTCCTGCCGCATCGCCTCAATCGCCATCCCGTGGTCGTGCGCGGCCTCACGGCGGATGAGTTGTGGGTGTGCGCAGGCCTGTCGGGCGCGGCCGGCCTGTCGGTGGGCATTCCGCTGGCGATTGTCTTCTCGATGATCGCCATCGCGCCCACCGCCATCGTGCTCGGCATTGCCGCCGGCGTCTTCGCCGGCGGCGGCATGCTGCGCCGCCAGAAACGCGGCAGGCCCGACACCTGGCTGTACCGGCAGATCCAGTGGTGGATCGCGCGGCGGCATCCTGGCCTGGCCCAATTCATCGGCGGCCGCGATCTGGTGACCCGTTCGGGCTACTGGACCACCAGACGGAGGACCGCCTCGTGAGCCGGTTCAAGAATGAGATCACCCACCTGCAGGCGCACATCAAGACCCTGCGCCTCGGCGCGGGCGCGTTGCTCCTGGTGGCCCTGGTGATGGGGATCGGCTGGTGGAACGCGCCACGCGACCTGACCATCCACGTGCCGCCGGACCTGCGCTCGGGCAGCACCCGGAAATGGTGGGAGGTGCCGCCAGAGTCGGTTTATTCCTTCTCGTTTTATATCTGGCAGCAACTCCAGCGCTGGCCCGTCAACGGCGATGAAGACTACGCCCGCAACATCCACGTGCTGTCGCCGTACTTCACGCCATCCTGCCAGAGCTTCCTGCGCCACGACTACGACTACCGCCGCACGGCCGGCGAACTGCGTCAGCGGGTACGCGGGATCTACGAGATACCCGGCCGAGGCTACGGCGAAGACCCCACGCTGCGGGTAAAGGCGGTCTCAGACCGCGACTGGATCGTCACGCTCGATGTCACGGCGGACGAATACTACGGCTCCGAACAGGTCAAGCGTGCGTTGGTGCGCTACCCCCTCAAGGTCGTGCGCTCGGACGTCGATCCGGAACGCAACCCATTCGGCCTGGCCATCGACTGCTACAGCGGTGCGCCGCAGCGCATCACTACCCCCGACCCCGTGACACCGACCGGTACGACATCCGGCGGGCTCGGCGGCGCTTTGGGAGAGACGCCATGAAACATGTCCTTTATGCCCTTGGACTGCTGGTGACCACGAGTTTGCCGACCACGGTCCAGGCGCTGGAAATCCTGCGCTGGGAGCGGCTGCCGCTGGCGGTGTCCCTGCATGTGGACCAGGAGCGCGTCGTCTTCATCGACCGCAATGTCCGCGTCGGCGTCCCCGCATCGCTGGCCGGCCGCCTGCGTGTCCAGAGCGCCGGCGGCGCGATCTACCTGCGGGCCAGCGAGCCGATCGAGCCCACCCGGCTGCAATTGCAGGACGCTGACAGCGGCGCCTTGATCCTGCTGGACATTGCCGCCGAACCAGCACCGGCCGGCCAGGCGCCGCTGGAGCCGGTGCGCATCGTCGAGGCCGAAGGCGCTCCGACCCGTTACGGTGACCTGGCAGCGGCGGCTAAGAGCGACGACAACGGCACGCAGGAAGCGGTCTCCCGCACGGCTCGCGAGACGCCCGTGCCGGTGGTGCTGACGCGCTATGCGGCCCAGAACCTTTATGCGCCGCTGCGTACCGTCGAGCCGGTATCCGGCATCACGCGCGTCAATCTGAAACGCAACTTGCCACTGGACACCTTGTTGCCGACCCTGCCGGTGCGGGCGCGCGCGCTCGCGGCCTGGCGGCTCGATGGCTTGTGGGTGACGGCGGTACGGCTGAGCAACATCTCGAAGCGCTGGCTCTCCCTCGACCCTCGCGACCTGCAAGGCGACTTCATGACCGGGGCCTTCCAGCACAACACGCTGGGTCCGGCCGGCACGCCCGATGATACCTCGGTCGTCTATCTGGTGACGAAGGGGCACGGGCTGGGTGAATCGCTGCTGCCGACGATCAGCCCGGTCAATGCCGCACTGAACCTGCCGGAACCCAAAACACCGGCTCGCAAGGATGGAGGCCGTCATGAAAGGTAATGGCCTGCTCAAGTGGTTGATGATCCCGATGGCGCTGCTGCTGGTGTTCGTCGGCGTGAAGCTGTTTTCCGGCGGCGGGGGAAGCCAGCCTGGTCGGGACGGCGGAACCCAGCTCACACCGGAAGAAGCCAGGGCGCTTGGCATCGAAGGCGACACGCCACGGGATACGGTGGCCACCCTGGTCGGCCAGGTCCGGCAGCTGCGCACCGAACTGCAGACGGCGCTGACCGACAACAAGACCCAGAAGGCGGAGAACGAACGCCTGCGTCAGCGCGAGGGTGCCATCGATCGCCGTATCCAGAGCGCCCTGGAGACCGAGCGCAACCAGCTGAAAAATGACCGTGAACAGGTCGCCAGCGAACGCCAGCAAACCCAGGGCCTGCTGCAGGACCTGCAGCGCCAGTTCGAAAACCTGAGCGGCAAGAACGGCCATGCCGATCTGCCGGTCGGGCTTGGCCTTGAACCCGGCGATGGCGCCGGGCTCGGAACCGATGGCGTGCGATGGATCGAGCCGGAAGATGCGCGCAGCGACGGCAAGAGCCGCAGCCCCGGCACCACCGGAAGCTTCACATTCCCGAACAGCTTCGGCCCGGCACAGAAGACGTTGGACACCACCCGGGAGACGGTCGCGGATGCCGGAGCCAAGGCGGCCGGCATCTCCACCGCCAGGCCGGTCTATACCGTACCGACCAACGCCACGCTGATGGGTTCGATTTCGATGACGGCATTGATCGGGCGCGTCCCGATCGACGGGACCGTGAACGATCCGTACCCCTTCAAAGTCCTGATCGGCCCGGACAATCTCACCGCGAACGGCATCGACATTCCCGATGTCGCCGGTGCGGTCGTTAGCGGCACGGCGTCGGGCGACTGGACGCTCTCTTGCGTGCGCGGGCAGATCCGCTCGGTCACCTTCGTGTTCCATGACGGCACCATCCGCACGGTGCCGGAGGACGGCGAGCGTGGCGGCAACCGCCAGCAGAACGGCAACGGCAATGGCAATGGCAGCAGTACGCAGGATGGCCTCGGCTGGATCAGCGATCCCTATGGCATTCCCTGCGTGAGCGGTGAACGGCGCAGCAACGCCCAGCAATATCTGGGCACCCAGGCGTTGATCACCGCGGCTGGAGCCGGCGCCGCCTCACTGATCAAGTCCGACAACGGCAGCGTGGCGGTGGTCGCCAACAACAACGGCTCGCTCGGCACGGTCGGCATTTCCGGCAACGAAGCCATGGGCCGCATCCTGGCCGGTGGCGTCCAGGACATGTCGCAGTGGGTGAACAAGCTCTATGGCCAGGCGTTCGCAGCCGTCTACGTCAAGCCCGGCGCCAGGGTCGCGGTTCATCTCGAACAACCCCTCACCATCGATTACGACCCGAAGGGGCGCAAGGTCGATCATCGTCTCGGAGGTGCTTCTGATGCACAGGATCTGGATTAACGGCATGGCGGTGCTCGTCATCGCCGTGGCGCTTGGCGGTTGCTCGACCAGTAAGGAAAAATTGCTGCCTCACGATGGGCAGAGCATGCTGGATATCTGGAACGAGGAAACCGGCGGTAGCGCCCGCGGCGGCCAGACCGCACGGCAGTTGCTAGACGCAAGACAGTCGCTGCGCCGCCCGCTGACCGAAGTCGATGTGAAGGCCGCACCTGCGGTCAATGCCAGCTACACCCGCACGGCGCAAAACGAGATCTACCGGCAGTTCCAGCGCCTGCCGAATCCCGATCTCGTGATGTACGTGTTTCCCCATCTTGTGGGCACCGATCCGGTGCCCGTCCCCGGCTACACCACCGTCTTCCCGCTGTACCAGCGCGTGCAATACGCCATGCCGGGCGAACGGACCGAGGATTACTGATGGGACCGTTCTTCAAACGCCGCGCTACACCGCCCGATACTGACAGCGGCTCCTCGCCAGAGGCTACACCCGACGCATGGGAGCGCTACCTTGCGCAACTACAGGCCCATGGCATCCCTGAACCAGGCAAACAGGACACCAGGCGCAGGCCCGCGACGCTGGCCGACGAGCAGGCGTTGTATGAGGTTTCGCCGTCCTTTGCCGACCTGCTGCCGTGGGTCGAGTATCTGCCGGAGTCCCGATGCATGCTACTGGAGGACGGCATTTCCGTCGCCGCATTCTTCGAGCTGATGCCGATCGGTACGGAAGGCCGGGAAGCATCCTGGCTGGCTCAGGTTCGTGACGCCCTTGAAAACGCGCTCCAGGACAGTTTCGATGAGCTGGACGAGTCCCCCTGGGTGATCCAGCTGTATGCTCAGGACGATGCCGACTGGAACCGCTATCTTTCCACCCTTGAAAACTACCTTCAGCCGCGGGCCAGGGAAAGCGCGTTCACGAAGTTCTACCTCCGCTTCTTTGGCCACCATCTGCGCGCCGTCTCCAGACAGGGAGGGCTGTTCGAGGACCGCACCGTCACGCGCTTGCCCTGGCGCGGGCAGACGCGGCGTGTTCGACTGGTCGTCTACCGGCGTGTCGGCAATGCGCCAGCCCGCCGCGGACAATCCCCCGAACAGGCATTGAATGTCGCCTGCGAACGCCTGGCCGGCGGCCTAGCCAATGCCGGCGTGCAGGCGCACCGCCTCGATGCCGCTGCCATCCATGCCTGGTTGCTGCCTTGGTTCAATCCTGGACCAAGCTTGCTGGGCCCGACAGACGAAGACCGTGAGCGGTTCTATCGCCTGGCTTCCTATCCGGAAGCGACCGGAGAAGACGAACTGGAACTTGCCAGCGGCACCGATTTCGCGCAGCGGCTGTTTTTCGGCCAGCCGAGATCCGATGTCGACAACGGCCTCTGGTTCTTCGACGGCATGCCCCATCGCACCATCGTGCTTGATCGCTTGCGCACGCCGCCTGCAACCGGCCACCTGACCGGCGAAACCCGCAAAGGCGGTGACGCCATCAATGCCCTGTTCGACCAGATGCCCGAAGACACGACCCTGTGCCTCACCCTGGTGATCACGCCCCAGGACATTCTCGAAGCCCATCTGAACCATCTGGCGAAGAAAGCGGTCGGCGAAACCCTGGCATCGGAACAGGCGCTGAAGGACGTGCAGCAGGCGCGCGGGCTGATCGGCAGTTCGCACAAACTCTATCGCGCTTCGCTGGCGTTCTACCTGCGCGGCCGCGATCTCGCCGATCTCGATATGCGTGGCCTCCAACTCGGCAATGTCCTGCTCAATGCCGGTCTGCAGCCGGTGCGCGAGGAAGACGAAGTAGCACCACTCAACAGCTACCTGCGCTGGCTTCCCTGCGTCTACGATCCCGGCAAAGACAAACGGCAGTGGTACACCCAGCTGATGTTTGCACAACACGCGGCCAATCTGGCGCCGGTCTGGGGCCGCAGCCAGGGGACCGGCCACCCCGGCATCACCTTCTTCAACCGCGGCGGTGGTACGGTTACGTTCGACCCGCTTAACCGGCTCGATCGGCAGATGAATGCGCACCTGTTCCTGTTCGGGCCCACGGGATCGGGCAAGAGCGCGACCCTGAACAACATCCTCAACCAGGTCACAGCGATTTATCGCCCGCGAATGTTCATCGTGGAAGCAGGCAACAGCTTCGGGTTGTTCGGTGATTTTGCGGCGCGGCTGGGCCTCACCGTGCATCGCGTCAAGCTCTCACCCGGCGCCGGCGTGAGCCTTGCACCGTTTGCCGATGCCTGGCGCCTGGTCGATACGCCGAGCCAGGTGCAGACACTCGATGCCGACGCGCTGGACGAGGACAGCGCCGAAGAGGAATCGACGGAGGGAGACGAACAGCGTGACGTGCTGGGAGAACTGGAAATCACCGCCCGGCTGATGATCACTGGCGGCGAGGATAAAGAGGAAGCCCGAATGACAAGGGCCGACCGCAGCCTGATCCGTCAATGCATCCTTGAGGCCGCACAACGCTGCGTATCGGAGAAGCGCACGGTATTGACCCGCGACGTGCGCGATGCGCTACGCGAGCGTGGCCGCGATCCCACGTTGCCGGAATCGCGCCGCACGCGCCTGCTGGAAATGTCGGATGCGATGGACATGTTCTGCCAGGGAATCGACGGTGAAATGTTCGACAGGGCCGGGACCCCCTGGCCGGAGGCCGATATCACCATCGTTGACCTGGCGACGTTCGCGCGGGAGGGCTACAACGCGCAGCTCTCGATCGCGTATATCAGCCTCATCAACACGGTCAACAACATCGCTGAACGCGATCAGTTCCTCGGTCGCCCCATCATCAATGTGACCGATGAGGGCCATATCATCACGAAAAACCCGTTGCTTGCGCCCTATGTCGTGAAGATCACGAAGATGTGGCGCAAGCTGGGGGCCTGGTACTGGCTCGCCACCCAGAACCTCGACGACCTGCCAAAAGCGGCGGAACCCATGCTCAACATGATTGAATGGTGGGTCTGCCTCAGCATGCCGCCCGACGAGGTGGAGAAGATCGCCCGTTTCCGCGAACTCAATCCGTCACAAAAAGCCCTGATGCTCTCAGCCAGGAAGGAGGCCCGGAAGTTCACGGAAGGCGTGATCCTCTCCAAGTCGATGGAACTGCTGTTCCGCGCCGTCCCGCCAAGCCTGTACCTGGCGCTTGCCATGACCGAGCCGGAAGAGAAGGCTGAGCGCTACCAGCTAATGCAGCAGTTCGGCATCGGCGAACTCGACGCTGCCTTCAAGGTCGCGGAAAAGATCGACCGGGCGCGCGGCATCAACTCGTTGCCGCTGGACGCACTGGACTGAACGGCGAACTGGCCGGCGGCCTCCGAAAGGAGAGAGCGGCCAGTCAGACCTGTTGTCAGACCAGTTCCATTTCATCCGGTGCGGCGGGCTTGTTGTCGGGCAGTTCGCCGTTGTTCGACAAGACAATCACCTCATCCGCCTGCATGGGGTATGCCAGCAGATACCCCTGAAGGGTATCGCAGCCGAGACTGGTCAGGAATTCCTGCTGCTCGGCCGTTTCCACGCCTTCAGCGACCACCCGAAGGTCAAGCGTCTGCCCCAGGGCGACGATGGCCGAAACGATGGCGGCATCCTCTGTGCCGCAGGCAAGGTCATGCACGAAGCAGCGATCGATCTTGAGTTCCGAAGCCGGCAAGCGCTTGAGGTACAGCAGGCTCGAATAGCCTGTCCCGAAATCATCGATAGAAATGCGCACACCGATATCATGGAGCCTCTGAAGGATGGTCTGACTGCTATCGACGTCACGCATGGCCGTCGACTCGGTGATTTCCAGCACCAGCCGATGCGGTTCCAGTCCGTGGCGATCCAGAGCGCCGCGCACGGCCTCGACCAGGCCCGAATGCGCGAGTTGCACCGCCGACAGGTTGACCGCAATGGTCCAGTCCTCTCGCCCATCATCCCGCCACTCGGCCATCTGCCGGCACGCCTCGTTCAGCACCCATTCGCCGATAGGCACGATCAGGCCCGTTTTCTCGGCCAGCGGAATGAAGCTCACCGGGCCGAGCATGCCATGGGCGGGATGCTTCCAGCGCAGCAACGCCTCCAGGCCAGTGATCGGACCATGGGGCGCGGTGAACTTGGGCTGGTAGTAGAGAACCAGCTCGTTGCGCTTGAGCGCCATACGCAAGTCCTGCAGCAGCTGCACCTGGCCGTGTGCATTGGCGGTCATCGATGCCTCGAAGAAGCAGTAGTCGTCGCGGCCTGTACCCTTCACGTGATACATCGCCGCATCGGCATTGGTCAGCAGTTCGTCCTGGCTTTCGCCATTGCCCGGATAGATGGCGATGCCGATGCTCGTGGACACATGAAGCTCATGCCCGTTCACCAGGTATGGCTCTCCGATCGCAGCCACCAGCTTGCTGGCCAGGACTCCGGCATCGGTTGGTTCGTCCACCTGGGCCAGCACCACGAACTCGTCACCGCCAACGCGTGCCACGGTGTCACTTCCGCGCGTGTTCTCGACGATACGGCCAGCGGCGGCCACGAGAAGCATATCGCCCATCAGATGTCCGTAGACGTCGTTGACTGCCTTGAAACCATCCAGATCCATGAACATTAGCGCGAAGCGGATTTTCTCACGGCGAGCCCGCTCCATGGCCTGGCCCAGGCGATCTTCCAGAAGCACGCGGTTGGGCAGCTTGGTGAGGTTGTCGTGAAGAGCAAGGTAGGTCAGTTCCTGATTGGCATCGGCAAGTTCTTTAGCCAGCAGCGCAGTGCGCGACTCCATGCGCTGATCGAGCACCGAAACGATCAACGCGATAGCCAGTATGGCCAGCGTCGCCAGGATGATGGTCAGGCCGAGCCAATAGGTTTGCACCCCGCCTTGTGCCGCACCGCAAATGCTGCCAGCGGGAAATTCCGCCGCGGCCATGCCGATATAGTGCATGCCGGCGATCGTCAGGCCCATCACCGCGGCGGCGCCGATACGAAGCTGGTCCACCTTCGCGGAGCGCCGGCGGAGTACGAAAGCGCACCATATTGCTGCCGCAGACCCGGCAATCGCAACGAGCACGGACAATCCGAGCAGCGTCGTGTCATAGACGATGCCGGGCATCATCCGCATCGACGCCATGCCCGTGTAGTGCATGCCCGCCACGCCAACCCCCATCACAAGGGCGCCAGCGGCAAGCAACCGGTAGCTCAACGTTTCCTGCGTGACGATCCAGAGGGCAAAGGCGGACGCGGCAACCGCGAACAGGAGCGACAACAGCGTGATGAGCAAGTCGTAGCCGAGATCGATCGGTAGATCGAAAGCCAGCATGCCAATGAAGTGCATCGACCAGATGCCGATCCCCATGGTGCAAGCGCCACCCGCCAGCCACCACCGGGCAGGACGACCAGAAGATGTCGCGATACGGCCTGCAACAACCAGGGTGGTATAGGATGCCAATATGGCAACCGCCAACGAGAACAGCACTAATAGGCTGTCATAGCTGCCATCAAGCATCTAAATAATTCCCCTTCTTCAAATCAATTCATCACGGCAATTCAGCTAATTCCGTAATGCCACTACAAAGTCTTCCACTTTAAGAAGGGAGCGAGCACCAACCAAGTGCATTTCCAGCTATCTGAGTGTTATAATAATAAGAACAGGTGATTCTCATCACTCCGCCGCAAGCAGCGGCGGACGCTCCTCAGCGCCGTCTTTCCCTCCTCGCCGTTGTCAGGTTTCAGTGCCGCAAGGCCGCATGACCGGGACTGGATACTCAAAATATATCGACTGGTTCGGCCCGAACTTGAATCGCAGCGCAATCTAATCAGACAGCATCGTCGTCTAATGCCGAGACAGCGGCACCGGGCAATGCAGGCATCGGTCTACTGCATCGTGATCAGATAGACGCACCGGGCCAACCAACAACCCGGTTCGGTCAAGTTCGCTTTGTTTGCATCAGGAGCGCGCCGGTTGTGTTCGACTGTGGCAATGAACCGGCGTGGAGCAACCCGACCTTTCGGCGGGCGATCAGGAACCTGTCATGCAATCCTCTCTTTTCTCTCGTTTTCCCCGTTTTCCCCTTCGCCGCATGGTCGGCCCCCTGGTGGCTCTCACTCTCACCGTGTTGCTTCTGGCCGCCTGGTACTTGGCGAGCCCGTCCGGCTCACCGGCAAAGACCGGCGCGGAAAACGCTGCCTCGCAACAACTCCAGGCGGGACCGCCATGGCGGTACGGCAGGGCCGACGCGCGCTTTACACTGGTTCTGTACGCCGATCTGGAATGCCCTTACTGCAAGAGCTACTACCCGCTGCTCAAGGCATGGGTCGATCGGAATCCGGAGACGAACCTGCAATGGCACCATCTGCCGCTCTCCATGCACGAGCCGGCCGCGACACGGCAAGCGCGACTAGCCGAATGCGCGGGTGAAGCCGGAGGGCACGCCGCGTTCTGGCAGGCGGTCACCTGGATCTACCAGCAAACCCGCAGCGATGGGGCCGGCATACCTGACAACGTGCGTTACCCGGCACTCACGCCGGCAATGCAGACCTGCCTGGACAGCACACGCACCGAGGCAATCATTCAGGCGCAAGCCAACGAGGGTTCGCGTGATGGCGTCACTGCCACCCCCACACTAAAGCTGAGCGACAACCAGAGCGGTCGTACACTTGTCTTGCCCGGTCCCCTGGAAGGCGACGCGCTATTGTCTGCGCTGGATTTGCTATCCGCCGATGGCGATACCGACCAGGGCATGAACGTCGAGACACCCGCCGATGCAGTCAGCAGCGTGCCAAGGTGACCTGGGTTTTCCAAGGCAAAGCAGCCTTTAATCCCATGACCTCGAATAGTCATGGTCCTTGAATAGACCGGGCAAGCCGGACACCTGCTTGAATCGAAGCACCTCGTCATCGTCCATGCCCAGCTCGCGGGCCACGTCGACCTCGCTCCATCCGGCCTGCAAGAGCTTGACCACGATGTCGGTCATCGGCAGCACGGAATGAACCCCGCGGGCGCGGTTGTGACGGATCGTGGCGGCGATCCGGTCGGCCGTCGCGGCGCGCCCGCTCCGGATCGAGACCACCGGCAGATAGCCGTGCAGGCGCTTCCTGATCGGCCCCTGCTTCTTGCCTATCTTCTGACGGTGGAAACCGTCGACCACCACATAGCTTTCTTCCTGTTCGTGCGTGACGATCGGCTGGGTGAAGCCATCGGCATCGATCGACAATTCCAGCAGCTTCATTTCCGGCGCAGCCACGGAATTCGGGTTGTAGTCGTTGGCCTCGACCTGTTCGCCCCGCACCCACTGCACGCAGTCCACCGGCTCATCGGCGAACGGGCTATGCTCGTGCAGCCGCAGGCGGATCTGGTTGATGGCTTCGACTCGCCTCGCCAGTGGCAGGCTGTCCAGTTCGGTGAACAGGGCTTCGGCCCGGTTCGTCAGGTTGATTACTTGTGGCATATTTCTGTCTCTCCAAAGTCACCCAGCTTCCGCGGGAGGACTGAACGTTGAATCCGTGCGGTTCGAGGAACTTTGCAGCAGTCTGCTGCACGCGCGCCGTACAGCTCAGGCCCAGGCCATCGACATGCTCGAGAACCTGGCGGCGTAGCTCACCGAACAAACCCCGGCCGCGCGCCTCGGCGCGCAGGTAGCCTTCGCGCAGGCGCACGATATCGGAGCGCTGCTCGATGCTGATGAAGCCCAGAACGCGAGCCTCGCCCTTGCGGCGGACGATGAACCAGCGGTACAGCGGCCCATCGTTGAGCGGATAGCCGCCGCATTCGCGCCGCACGCTCGGACTGGCGAAGAAATAGCCCATATGGGAAAAAAACGCTGCCTCTCCATCCGCCGAGCGTATCTGGGTGAAATCGTATTTTGCGAAGAGGGTCATGATGATTGCCCCTCAATCAGCGCCAGCGTGTCGATGTCCTGGCGAGCGAAACCGAAGGACAGCGAGCGCGCCATGTCCTGCTTGAGCAGCGACAGGGCAACACGGCGCCAGGAGGGCTGGGCCTTGCGGTTTTCCAGTTCCGGAATACCGGCATCGGGCCAGGAAGCCAGCGGGTAGTTGTGCTTCTCCCACCAGTCGATGAAGACCCCGATCCGGCGCTGGTAGACCTGACGCAGCGGCCCCGGCATGCTGCGCAGCAGGAATTCGCAATATTGCCGCCACGTCTCGAAGGTCGGCGGCAACCCCATCCCCCCGCGATAGCCGAGAAAGCGCTGGCGGCTGTACCGTGCCGCGTAGTTCGCGCCAGCGACACGCTGCACGACACGGAACCAGGTTTCCGGCTCCAGCTTGTGAAACAGATCGAGCCCCTTGCGCTGATCATCGCCATAAGGCTGGCAGATGCGCATCTGCGAAAACGGAACGCCCGCCAGATGCATGCGATCGTAGAGCCGGTTGTAGGCGTGGCCATGCTCGGCGACGTACCGCCAGAGATCCTCGAACCGCCAGTCGTAGATAGGAAAGAAGGTGACAGCGCGGCTGTCTGGCTGGTCCCTTGCGCTCCACTGGACCGGCATATGCGAACCAGGCGGCGTCCAGGCGCGCTTCTTCACCCTGGCACGGCGTTTGACCGCCAGAAAGCGATTGAGCGACTCATCGGACCGGATGCCGACCAGAAAGGCGGTCGGAACATCCTGAGCAAGCCACTCGTCAAACTCGGGAACAAATTCCTCGAACTCCATGCGATGGCGGTAGAAGGGAAACCGGCCAGGATCGTTGATGACGGCCGGATGGGTTGGCATCGGTCTGATCCAGTCCGCCTCGCGCCCGGGTTCCCAGGCGCACCAGTAAGGTTCTTGCAGGCTGGAGGCATTGCGCAGATTGATCGGGAGGCAAACCCACCAGGCGCGCACATCATCGCGGCTGAACATCTCCTCGACGTGATCGATCGTCGCCTGATATTGCCCTTCCAGATCGATGAACAGCGCATCGACCGGCCCGCGGCCCATTTCACGGGCGACCTCGAGCGCGAGGTGCAGTGTGACGGAGCTGTCCTTGCCGCCGGAAAAGGCGACACATACGCGCTCGAAATTCTCGAAGATCAGCCGGATACGGGCCTTGGCCGCATCATAGACATTGATGTCATGGTAGTTCTTGGTGCTCATCCCCGCCCGCGTCTCTCCATAATAGTCAGCTGTTCCGTTGCCGCCGTCTGCCTCCGGAACCGGAAGACTTTCGCATCGGACCATTTGCCGCTTGCTTTTGCCGTGACGGCAGTTCAATTCCTATCAATGCCAGGGCGTCTGCAACACGATCTGCCAAGCTGCCGAACTCATCGCTCTCCTGCTGACCGAACAGGGTCCGCAAATGCAGATCGCTCAGGATCGCCCCGAAGATCGTGCTGGCCAGCCGATTCGCGTCGTACTCTCTCAAGGTCTCGTCGGCGCGCTGTAGCTCCTTCAGGCCATCGACCAGATACGCCTGCACCCGCACCACGATCCGCGACCAGAAATCGACGGCCAGCTCCGGATGGTTTTCGGCCTCTGAAATGATGAGGCGCGTGATCCTGATCTGCCGTTCGGACAATACGAAGCGCGCCATTTCCAGAAGGCGGTCGTGCAACTCCACAATCAGGGCGTCCCGGCCGGCCGCCGCCGGCACATGCGGACGCTTCCCCGAAAAGCCTTCCACGTCGCCAATCACCGCTGTGAACAACTCGCGCTTGTCCGCGTAGAAGGCGTAAAGCGTCCGCTTGGACATGCCAGCCTCGCGCGCCATCTCCTCCATCGTTGCCGCCCCATAGCCGACGCGCGCAAACACCCGTTCAGCCGCCTCAAGGATGCGTTTGCAACGTTCTTCTTCGGAGAAGACGGAGGGACGCCCCGTGCGAGCTTTATCGCCGGGGGCCGAGACAACGGCAGGCATCAGCGGTTCCGATATGGCAGATTGATACTTACAAAACGATACTGTTTTATTATGCTCCATGCAACTGCAACAGGTCGGAGACCCGTGGCTTTCTACCTGGCTGCACCGCCACCCCGCATCGGAATTGCTGCCAGTCGGGCAACAGAAGGTGGCTGAACTTCAGACGAGGCAACAGCGGGTCACCGTTCGGGCAGATTCAGGCAAGGGCCACCCGACGAAGCATTGATGAGACGTGAGGTTTCCGGTGAAATGGACCGGCCGCCTGCCGACGCCGCAGATCGCCGTGGCGTCTTGCGTCTCAGCCCTGCACTTGGGCATCGGCTGCGGTTCTTATCCAGTTCGGAATGTCCGCCGGGGGCAGCGGGCGGGAGAACAGGTAGCCCTGGATCACCGGGCAATGATGGGCCTTGAGCAGTTCACGCTGCGCCTCGGTTTCCACGCCTTCGGCCACGACGGTCAGATGCAGGTTCTGCCCAATACCAATCACCGCCATCACCAGAGATTGAAGGCGGCTTTCCTGCAAGCATTTGTCGATGAAGCTGCGATCGATCTTGACCTCGGTGACAGGCAGGTTCGCCAGATTGGAGAGACTGGAGAAGCCCGTGCCGAAATCGTCCACCGACAGGCCGACGCCGAGCGCACGGATACCGTGGATGACCTCCAGCATGCCGGCAGTCAGCGCCATGGCGGCGCTCTCGGTAATCTCGATGGTCAGGCATTCACCGGGCAATGCATATTGCTGCAGAAGCCCGGCAACGAAGTCCGGCAAATCGGAACCTCGGAAACTGAGAGGCGACAGGTTCACCGATACGACCGGCACCTGCACCCCCTCATCACGCCACACGGCCATCTGCCGGCATGCCTCGCGCAGTGCCCATCGGCCGATGGCTTCGATCTCGCCGATTTCCTCGGCAAGGCTGATGAACCTGCCTGGCGGGATAACCCCGAACTCCGGATCACGCCAGCGTGCCAGAGCTTCCACCCCATATAGCTCTCCGCTGTCCGGTCGAACCTGTGGCTGGTACTCCAGGCGCAGACAGCCCCCGGCGATAGCCCGCCGCAGCGCCGTCCCGAGCAAAAGACGGTCGCGGGCGACCTCATTCATCCCTGAACTGAAAAACAGGAACTCGCCACCGCCTGACGCCTTCACCTGTCCCATCGCGCTCTTGGCGTTGCGCAACAGATCTTCACGATCGCGACTGCTCTCGGGATACTGGCTTATGCCGATGCTGACCGTGGGGTCCAGCGAGAAACCGGAAATGTCGATTGGCGCGCCGGCGACACGCTGAAGATGTGCCGCCACCAGTGCGGCGCGATGGACATCGCAATCGGGCACGACCAGCACAAACATGTCGCCCTCGACACGGGCAAGGAACTGGCCATCGTCCAGGTGAGATTTCAGGCGATTGCCCGTTTCCACCAGCACCAGGTCTCCCGATGCATGCCCGAGCGTGTCGTTGATGTCCTTGAAACGGTCCAGACCCAGATAAAAGAAAGCGATCTCCTGCTCAGGATCGGTCGAGAGCAACTCGTCGATATGCTGGCGCAGCAGGCCTCGGTTCGGCAGGCCGGTGAGGATGTCGTACCGCACCAGTTGATTGACCCGCTGCTGGTTCTCCTCACGCTCGATCGCCAGGGCGCAAAGGTGGACGCTGGCATCGGCGATACGCTCAAGATGCGTGTCCGGCTGACCGCCCTGACGGAAGTAGAACGCGAACGTTCCAGCCACACTGCCATCGCGCCGCTTGACCGGATAGGTCCAGCAAGCCTTGTAGCCATGAGGCAATATCTTGTGCTTGTAGGGCTCCCATAGCGGGTCGGTCTCGATGTCGTAGATCATCACCGGCTCACCGCGATGCGCCGCGGTTCCGCAACCGGCCACGCCTTCTCCGATTTCGATACCTTCCCAATCGGGACCATAGGACGCATGGAAGCTGGGGGCCGCCCAGGGCCTCAACTTGCGCTCGGCCACACGGCAGACCGAGACCAGCACGCCCGGCGCAATCGACTCGATTCGCCGGCAGAAATAGTCACCCAGTTCCGCAAACGACAAGCTACTGGTCAACGCAGTGAGGACGTCGCGTTCCAGATCACGGATCTGCCGCTCCTCGGTGATATCGGTGATGACGTCGACGGAGTACCCCTGGAAACCATCGTCATCATGACCGGCTATGGGGCTGCTGGACACCCGAATCCAGGTTTCCTTGCCGTCCCTGGAGACGACCAGCGCGTCATCCTGCAATCGTTCCCGACCCCATGGCCGGGAATCAAAATGCCTGAATTCGTCAACGGGCATGTTCGGGCTGGTCAGGAACGAAGACGGCTCTCGCCCAAGCACCTCATCCATCTCGTATCCCCACAGTTCGGTGAACGCACGATTGACGTGGGCGATGCGCCGCTGCGCATCCAGAACCAGCACCGGACGGTCGGTATTGTTGACGGCGATCAGCAGCATTCGGTTCTGCTCCCGCATCGCAACTTCGTCCGATACATCGCGCACCAGCGCCAGATAGTGAATTCGCCCCTCAAGGTCGATCTTCGACAGCGAGAACATGGCCCATACCTGCTGGCCGCTCTTGCGCTCCATGAGCACTTCCCGGCTCATGCCGGCTACCTTGGCCTCGCCGCCCACCCGGTTCTTGCGCACGTAGCCGCCATGAGCACCTCGCAGACTCTTTGGCAGCAGCGGCTGCATGTTCTTGCCCAGGACCTCGTGACGCTCATATCCCCATAGTTGCTCCGCGGCCTGGTTGAAAAAAAGGACGCAATCGTTCTCGTCAACAAGTACCGCCGCCACAATCGACTGCTCCAGTGCGGGAAGCAGTATGGAATTGCCGTCAGGAACCAGGCTCTCCATCTTCATCATCACATCCTTCATACAAGACAGCAGCAGGGGCTGAAGATCCCATTTGCGGTGTGCGACCGTGTTTCGTACGAACCGCAGTCATCATGGCCAGGCTCTGCAGGTTGATTTTCGAGTAGGCAACGCCGCGCGAATATCGCAGCCCGCTTGCCCCCCAATAGTGTGCGCCCCTCATGGGCAGAGCAAAGAGACCGTGCGGATCTCGATCTTGAATAATGTATCGGCAAGGCATTGGAAAATCTTGAACCCGATTCGGCTACTATCAAATAGTCGTCTGCGATCCGCTTCCTTTCGTGAGCTTGCCGGAGAAACGAGAGCAATCTTGCGGCGAAGAGGCGTCACCGTTGAAAATTCCCCCTGTACCATAGACAACATTAACTAAATCGGACAAAAAACCTGATTTTTGTTTCGATGATCCGTTGATCATCATGACCTGTTGAAATTAAAATTCACGCTGAAACGGCAGCGACTCAATTCTTATTGACACTAATTGCGTCGACCGAACGCAAAATTGAGTGCTCATAGACGTATCATGACGTCCAGAGCATCCGCCTTTGCGCGTTGCTCCCAAAGCCCGATATCCGAACCCAACGATCCCAGCCCGGTTATTGAATAAAGACCGATAGCAGGCCGTTGTCGTTCTTTGAATTGCTTTGCCCAGAGGACAAAAAAATAACCACTTTAGATACACAGCACTCTCTGCCCGTGCCGGGACAGGACGGTTGGAAGCAAAATTCGATCAACGCATATGTAACCCACGCCAGCGCACAGCAGGAGTTCGAATTTCCCGATGATGTGACGCTGATGTCCACCACCGACACCAGCAGCTACGTCACCTACGCCAATGAGGCATTCCTGCGGGTCAGCGGCTTCGCCCGCGACGAACTTCTCGGTCAGCCTCACAATATCGTTCGACACCCGGATATGCCGAGAGAGGCATTCGCTGACATGTGGGCGACCCTCAAGGCCGGGGATGCCTGGACAGCACTGGTAAAGAACCGTCGGGCGAACGGTGAGTACTATTGGGTTCGGGCAAACGTCACCCCGATTCGGCGCGACGGCGGGATCGTAGGCTACATGTCGGTGCGCACATGCCCCGATCGCGCGGAAATCGAGGCGGCGTCTTCGCTCTACAAGCGGTTTGTCGAAGGTACGGCCCGAGGGCTGGCGTTCCACAAGGGCCTGATTGTTCGCACCGGCCTGCTGGGATTCACCCGTTGGGGGCAGATCATGCCAGTGCGCTGGCGGCTCAGGCTCGGCCTCGCATGTGTCGTGGCGTCGACCGTGGTGGGTGGCCTGATGGCCGGCGGCATAGACAGTCTTTTGACGCCGGTGCTATCCACTGCCGCTGGCGCATGCCTCGCAGGCATCTGGCTGGAAAAGCGGATCGCAAAACCACTGATAGCGGCACTCGATCAGGCGAAGGCCGCTGCAGCCGGGCAACCCGGCGCCAACATGAACATGAACCGCGTCGATGAAATCGGAATGATCATGCGTGCGGTCAACCAGGCTGGCCTGAACCTGCGATCACTCGTGGACGATGTGGCGGCGCAGACTGGCGGCCTGCATCAATCCAGCGAGCAGGTGGCCAACGGTAATGAGGATCTCGCCAGGCGCGTTAGCGATACACAGGCCCGGCTGCATGAGACTGCCGCCGCCGCAGAGCAGATCACGGCGGCCGTCGAGCAAAGCGCCGGCAATGCGCGCTCGGCCAGCGAGTTGTCGACCGGCGCAAAAAACGCCGCTGAACAAGGCAGGGAGGTCGTCGACAAGGTTGTTCAGTCAATGACGGGCATCGCTGCCTCATCTGCCGAAATCGGCGAGATCAACAACCTTATCAACAGCATCGCCTTCCAGACGAACATCCTGGCATTGAACGCAGCCGTCGAGGCGGCGCGCGCGGGAGAGGTGGGACGAAGCTTCGCGGTGGTAGCAGGAGAAGTTCGCAGTCTGGCGCAACGCTCGGCAGTTGCGGCAGCAGACATCAAAGCCCTGATCGACAAAAGCGTACAACAGACCGCCGAAGGCTCAAGGCTGGCGGCGCAGGCCGGCACGGCAATCGGAAATGTCGTTTTAGAGGTTGAGCGCGTCAACACGCTGATAGCGGAAATATCAACCAGTGCGCAGGAGCAGAGCACGGGTGTTGCCCAGATCAGCCAGGCGGTGGTCGATCTGGAGCGAATCGCCATGCAGAACGCGGAATTGGTAGGAGAATCATCCGACTCAGCGCGGGATTTGTTTGCTCATACGGCGATGCTTACCAGCACCATTCACGTTTTCGAGCAGAATCGACACCGGCGGGCGATATAGCGCCAACCGGCGCGTAGACCGGGCGACATGGAATGTCGGTCTTGCCGGTTCACACCCCGATCGCAGAAAGGCTCGCAGCCGCCTCCGCCATCAGCCATGCTTTGAAACGCGCACACTTTTCATCCTGGTCGAGTGGCTGAGGCGACAGCAGGCAATAACCGGACCCATCCCGGATGAAGCCGTAGGGCGCGTGCAACTGGCCGCTCTGCAGTTCGTCCTGCACCATCAGGAACGAGACCATGGCCATCCCCAGGCCCGAAACCGCAGCCTGAACGCACAGGTAGAAGTGCTCGTAGTCAACCCTGATACTGCCCTTCGTGGACACCCCTGACAACCGCTGCCAGGTCGGCCACGCCTTCGGTCGAGTCCCCGAGTGCAGGAGGCGCACGCCATCCAGTTGCTCCTTGCGGCTCTTCTTCGCTCTGCTGACCGGCCCCACCCACTCGTCGCAGATCTTCTCGGCGTGAACGTCCTGATCCCAATGGAAATCGTCGCGGCGTAGCGCCAGGTCGACACCTGCGCGTGCGAAATCGATCGGCCCACCGGCGGCGACCAGATGCAGGTTGATGTCGGAGTTCTGCTTGTGAAACGCGGGCAGCCGCGGGATCAGCCACTTCATGGCGATGGTCGGCTCGCAGGACAAGACCAGCACCTCTTCCCGTGCCGACTGCTGCAAGCGGTATACAGCGCCTTCGAGCTGTTCGAACACCGCAAAAGTGGTCGCGTGCAACGAACGCCCGGCCGCATTGAGGAAGATCGCCCGGTTGCGCCGCTCGAACAGCTCGACACCCAGCGCCTCCTCCAGCAGCCGCACCTGTCGGCTGACCGCGCCGTGCGTCACGTGCAGTTGTTCGGCCGCCTTCACGAAGCTGCCGGTTTGCGCTGCCGCCTCGAAAAAGCGGAATGAAGCCAATGATGGAAGTTTCATATACACGATGAAATCTGACAGATTTCCCTCAAGATAAATCGCTTTTTTCTCCCGCACAAGCACTCAATAATTCAATGGGCACAACACGAGAACCCAATGAAAACTTAAATACCGAGGTGTTATATGGAGAAATCAACGCCTGAAGCCGAAATTGCGCAAACGCAACTGAAGCAGGCCACCGGCAGCGACCGCACGAGCAATCTGTGCGAAATCATCGCCAAAAAGGATTACATCATACTGCCGTCCGCAACTGTCCGGTCGCTGCTCTCTGCTGAGGATGAAAGCGCGCTGGCCGACTGGGCGGAGTTCCAGGAGAGCTGGAACCGCCTGGAGCAGGATCAGTTCATGAAGGACGGCGGGACGTATCGGTTTCGACGTCATGGCGTTTACAGCGCCACGCCGGCTTCCGGCGTTCAGCTTGAGCCGTCGCAACCTCACTACCAGAGCGTCACGTACAACACCCTCAACGGCGGGATTGCCCGACATTTCGCGCCCATCGAACCATCGATCGCGTCGGGCAAGGTCTTGATGTCGGCGCTGGAACTGTGCCGCGCCACGTTCAGCGGCCTGGCGCCGTTCAACCATTGGCATATCGAAGTTCATCAGTTCCGGATCGTCGCCACCAGCGCAGAGGGATTGCCTACTCCCGAAGGCATCCACCGGGACGGTGTGAGCTTCGTCTTCATGATGCTGGTCAACCGTGTCAACGTCCTCAATGGCGAGACCGGTATCTACGACAGGGATCGCCAGGAACTTGCCCGCTACACACTGGCCGATCCTCTCGACGCGGCCATCGTCAACGACGAACGCACGATGCATGGGGTAACGCCCATCCTTGCGGATGACCCAGCCCGGCAGGGCTATCGCGACGTCCTCGTCATCACCTTCAACAAGCGCTGAGACCGCCTGCGGAACGAGCCGATCGTTCCGCAGCCATCCAATGGAGTTCCAAACCTATGAATGAACTGATCGCAGTAGCCACCATCACCATTCTGGCGGTCATCAGTCCCGGTCCTGATTTCGCGATGGTCACCCGAAACAGCTATGCGTTTGGGTCGCGTACCGGCCTGATTTCGGCATTCGGTATTGCCTGCGGCGTGCAGGTCCATGTGATGTACACCGTGCTGGGCATCGCGGTGGTGATCGTCAATTCACCCCTGCTGTTCCTGGGCATGAAAGTGCTGGGAGCTTCTTATCTGATCTATCTCGGATACAAGTCCCTGACCAACAAAACGATGCTGAAGCTGGAGGAAGCATCCGGTTCCGCGCCATCGTCGCTGGCGGCCTTCCGCATGGGCTTCCTGACCAATGCGCTCAATCCGAAGACGATGCTCTTCGTTGTCGCCACCTATACGCAGGTCGTCCATGCCGGCAGCCCGATGAGCCACAACTTCGCTTACGGCCTGTTCATGTCCGTTTCGCACTGGGTCTGGTTCAGCATCGTGGCGCTCTTCTTTGCGGCCCCCGGCATGCGTCGTCGCCTGCTGAACCATCAGCTCACCGTCGACAGGATCATCGGGGTCGCGCTGATCGCGCTGGGTGCATCCCTGGCTTTCACCAACGTCAGCGCTTGAGAGGGGGATGCGATGAGAATTGCCTGTATCGACCTCGAAGGCGTGCTGATCCCGGAACTGTGGCCGCTGATCGCCCTGGCCAGTGGCATTGAAGCCTTGTCCATCACGACGCGGGAAGAACCGGACTATCCGGCGCTGATGCGCTGGCGGATCGACCATCTGCGACAACACGGCCTGCGCCTTCGCGACGTGCAGGCCATCCTTGCCGAGATCCAACCATACCCTGAAGCCCGTGATTTTCTGCACCAGCTCGAACAACACGGCTGCTATCGGGTACACATCGTTTCGGATTGCTTCCAAGAGTTGGCGGGGAGCCTGCTCGATGCGCTGGGCTCTCCGGCGACGTTCTGCCACTCGCTGGAGACAGATCCGGACAACTGGATCACAGGCTGCGCGTGGGCCGATCGCAATGGCAAGGAAGATCATATCGCCCGCCTGCTGAAACAGGGTTCCCATGTTCTGGCCGCAGGTGACGCCTTCAACGATCTTGCCATGCTGCGACTGGCTCATGATGGTTTCCTGGTTCGTCCGTCAGCGGCGACAGCGGAGGCCGCCGAAGACCTGACTGTGGTGGAACATCTGTCCGAAATCATCACGAGGATCGGCCTGTCGTCAGGCACAGGCATGTCATGGCTCGCATGACAATCACCATGGCGCCTACGGTGCCGGTGCTGCGCGACATCACTGCAGGGGTAGCCGTCCCTACCTCGGCATCGACCTCCTTCCGCCGACCATCGTGTTAGACCAGACACGCTAAATACGGGCGCTGCGGGTTTCCGATTGTTGGCTGACCCGCAGGCAGGTTCCGGATGAACTCTGAGACTCCATAACGGCAACATGCTTCAGGAGTCCGGACATGCTCAACCTGTTTCGCACCCAATCCGGGCCTATACGCTTTCCATCGGTAGTCGCCAGCAGCTTCTGCGTTGCACTAGCTCTGGCCAGCCAGGCGGCCAGCGCCGCCGAGGTGACGGTCTTCACCGACCGATCCGTCACGCTGAAATCGGCCGAGAATGCCAATGTCGTCCGCCTCGACGAGGCACAGGAAATCGAGGCCGGCCTCGCGGCCGATCTGCCCGCTGATCCCCATCGCGCCCAGGCCATCGTCCAGGAACGCCTCAAGCAGGGCGGCGCCCGGCTGCAACGCGACCTTGCCTCCGCTTGGCAGGGCGTGGCCGATGCCTGGAGCCTTAGCGTTTCCACCGTTCCCGCTGTTGTGGTCGACAGGCGCTACGTCATCTATGGCGAAACGGACGTAGCCAGGGCGGTTGCCCGCATCGAGGCATACCGGAGGGCTCAGCCATGAAGCGCGCCCGTCGCCTCCGCGCCGCAATTGCGGCCCTCATGCTTGGAACCGCATCGTCGGCCTTCGCGCTCAACACGGCCACGATCACGACTTCGGCCCTGTCTCCGGACTGCCTCGAATACAGGGTCGTCGGGATCTGCTACTGGCTGTTCTGCACCACCTTCGGCTGCTCGGTGCGGACATCGGTGAAAGTGCGCCACTACGTGCCGGACGCCGTGGTATCCAGCTACGCCACTACGGGCGAGAACCCGTGGCTCGAAGTGCGGGCCATGAGCATGCCGAACACCACGGCGCAGGCCGGCGGCGATGGCACGACGAACCAGGACCACGAAAACAACCTGTCGAAGTTCAAGAACGCTGACGTGATCGGCCACCCCGGCGGCGCGGTCCTGGGTCAGCTCGCCAGCGCTTCGGGCTATTCCTGCGAAGGTGCCGGCACGGCTTTCATGCCATACCTGCTGAGCACGCTCGACACGGTGGCCTGGCGCTACAACGTGCCGGAGGCCGTCTATCCGGAAGCGCTGATCCCCGGCATCCGCGAGATCGGAGCGAGGACCTCACTGAACCTGTGGGGTGCCGTCTATCCACGGGGCGGTTTCCTGCACCAGACCGACGATTACAAGAGCGGAGCCGTTGTCGCGCAGCGCGCCGGCGATATCGTCACCCGCCGTGGCCAGATCCACGTCTACCAGCCCCTGCTTGCCACCGCTCGCGACGGCTACTGGCCCGCAGGCGAGCTTGTCGAAGGCGACGCCTCCACGGGCAAGTGGCAGGAACTCACGCCCACGATGTCCAGTTCGTGCGCCGTCTTCCCGCATTCGAACCAGCGCGTCCAGGCCCAGCAGGGTGACTATGCCTGGGCGCTCTGGCGGCCCTACAGCTGCTGCCAGCGCCGGGGTCAGACATTCCTTGGCAGCGTCGACTTCGGTGGAGGCTCCTGAGATGACTTCACGTTCTCCTGCTCCAGCCATTCACAAACATCTGCGCCGGAGCCTGCTCGTTTTCGCCCTGACGGTGGCATGCTCTGGCGCCGTCGCCCAGACGAGCGTCAACGAATACGGCCTGCAACATCGTGGCAGCGTGATTGGCGACGATGTGCTGTACAGCATCGGCGGCGGCCGGGCCGTATCGATGACGGGCGCGGCCAACATGCGCTCGATCGGTGTTGGCGTTGGCTGGAACAGTAACCTCATTTGCGGCGACATGAGCCTCACCACCACGCTGCAGAACCAGTTGAATGGCATCACCAACGGGTTCCAGACCATCATGTCGAACGTGATCCAGAACGCCACCAGCGCGGTGGCTTCTCTGCCCGCGCTGATCATCCAGCGCGCCGATCCTGGTCTCTATAACCTGCTCACCAACGGTGTCCTGCAAGCCAGGCTCGATTTCGACCGCTCAAAACTCACCTGCCGGGCGATCGCGAACAGGATGGCCGACACGGCTGGCGGCCAGCTCGGCTGGGATCAGCTCGCGGAAGGCATGGCGCTCAAGAAGGCCGTCGCCAGTACCGACGCGGTTTCCGCGATCGAGGAGGCGGAGAGCAGCAAGGGCAATGAGGGAGTGCCATGGGTCGGAGGCGACAATGCCGGCGGTTCGGGCCAGGCGCCTATCCGGGTGGTCGCTGACGTGACGCGCGCCGGCTACAACCTCGTCAACGGCCGCAGCGTCGATGACACCTCGTCCATCGATTCCGGCAGTTGCGGCGACCGGCTGACGTGCCAGACCTGGAGTTCTCCGCAGGCTGCTGTCACCTGGGCCACTCGTGTCCTGGGCGAGCAGGAACAGCGCACCTGCGAAAGCTGCACCAAGACGCAGACCACGCCCGGCGTCGGGCTGACCCCGCTCATCCAGGAAGAATACGAGACCAAGCTGGAAAGCCTGCAGGAACTGATCTCGGGCAGCCAGTCGATGAGCTTCGACAATTTGCAGAAAGCAAGCAGCACGTCCCTGCCGATCACACGCGGCGTGATCGAAGCGCTTCGGGATGAGCCGGATCAGGACATCCTCGCAAGGCGTCTCGCTTCCGAGGTTGCGCTCGCCAGCGTGCTGGAAAAAGCCTTGCTGCTTCAGCGCACGTTGCTGACCGGACGGATGGAGCCGAATGTGGCAGCGAACGAAATGGCTCAGGAGGCGGTCACTCAGGAGAGCGACATTCTCGACCGCGAGATCAACAACCTCAAGACCGAGCTCGAACTGCGCCGTGAGTTGGCCAACAACTCCCCAATGCAGATCATCCAGCGCCACAGCACCCGGGCCGCAGGTTCGCGCGGCGTCTACCAGGGCGATCCCATCCCCAATCGCCTCGACGAGTTGCAGCGTTCGCAACCGGGAGGAAGCAATCCATGATCCCGGCCTGGCTTCGCATGCGGTGGCTGTTCAATCGCCGTGTCAGTTACGCACTGCTCTGGACGGTCCTGCTGCTCTTTGTGGCGATCGCCGTCAACGTGGTCGGCATCCGTGTGCTGGGCAGCATCGAGAGCTGGGAGCGCTGGATGGACGACCATACCGGATATTTCCTGGCCTGGCGCCTGTTGCTCTACGTGGGCATTGCCTGCGGATGGCGATGGATGCGCAAAAGGGTCCTGGCGCGCGAACCCGATACGGAATCGCATGAACGCCTCATCCGTGTCGAAATCGCCGGTGTGGCGGCTCTGGCCGTTCTCGAAGGCAGCTTGTTGCTGCAATCCATTTAGGGCGGAGGACACGATGACGCTCTACACGTCCGACTACCTGGAGTATTACCTCACCCTCGTCGGGTGGATCGTTCACAACGGCATCTGGTCAGTTCTGGTCGCCAGCGGCCTGTTCGCGCTTCCGTTTCTCGCCATCGTGATTCAGGAATGGCTGAAAGCGCGCGCGGAAGGGGCCGACGAAGGCAACAAGGGCGTGCTCTCCTCGATGCGAATAGAAAACAGGGTGTTCGTCGCCATCGTCGTGATCATGTTCGCCGGCATTCCTTTCATCGATGTGGATCTCAACACCATCAGCTTCGACCAGTCCCGCTCCAGTCAGTGCCAGGTGAACGTTCCTGCGCCCAGCGATACCGGCTGGGGCCAGTCATTCACCACGCTCAACAACCAGTCCGCCAAGGTGCCGGTCTGGTGGTTCTTCATGCACTCGATCTCCAAGGCGGTCACCAGCGCCGCCGTCGCGGCGATCCCGTGCGGAACCGACCTGCGGCAGATGAGGATGGACATCGACAACACCCGTATCGACGATCCCCTTCTGGCCCAGGAGGTGACGGATTTCGCGCTCAACTGCTACGGCCCGGCGCGGGCCAAGTTGTTCATGAACCGGCCGAACCTCAGCGAGGAGCAGATGGCGGACGTCAGTTGGATCGGCTCCAACTACTTCGTCGACACGCCTGGATACTACGACACCTATCGTTCCAGCACGCCTCGCGAACCCTGGCCCTACGATGACAGTCGCGACGCCGGATTGACCGAGGTGCCGAGCGGCGCCGGATACCCGAACTGCCGGGAATGGTGGTCGGATGGCTCAACCGGACTGCGTGCGCGCTTGCTGGCTCAGGTCGATCCCAATCTGCTTTCGCGCATGGCGAACTGGGCTGGCTTCATCTCCAGGACCGAACTGGACGATTCCGTGATCCGCGCCATCGCCGCCCCGCGGCAGCAGAAGCTGAATCAGGGCGCCGTCTACACCGATTACGGTGGACAGATCGACAAGACCTTGCCGAATGTCGTTACGCGGGCTGCAGGAGACGTGGGAATGGCGGTCGGCGCCATCGGGCTTTTTCCTGCGATGGATGTCATGCGCCAGGCGTTGCCCATGTCGTTGTCGCTGCTCAAGATGGCGCTGGTGATCTGCATTCCGCTCGTGCTGGTGATCGGCACCTACGACCTGAAAACCCTCGTCACGGTGAGCGTGGTGCAGTTTGCACTGTTCTTCGTCGACTTCTGGTTCCAGCTGGCGCGCTGGGTCGATTCCACGATCCTCGACGCGCTCTATGGCTGGGGATGGGGCTACAACCGTCCGATGACCAACTTCGATCCGGTGATGGGGCTGAACAATGCGTTCGGGGATCTGCTGTTGAACTTCGTCATGGCGACGATGTTCCTGGTGTTGCCTGGGTTCTGGCTCGCCGCGTTGACATGGGTTGGCGTACGCGCGGCTGGAATAGTCTCCGCCTTCTCGAACAGCACCAAAGACGCGGCATCGGCTGGAGGGAAAGGACCTGCCATCATCTCAAGCAAGCTCAAGTAGCCTGGCGTTCAAAGGTCCTTTTCATCGGGAAAGTCTGGGTGGTCAGCATCGTTGTAGGGCACCGGATCGTACCCCGGTGTCTCTCGGAGATCTTCCTGGGTGGTAAATACCCCCATCTTTTCCTCCGTGGCGTCATCATGTCCGGCCATCCACGCGGCTGCGACAGCGAACAGGAGCAACAAAGCCAGCCAGAACGCGGCGTAGAGGAGAATGCCCAGAACGGCGAGCTTGACGACCCACACCAGAGCGGTTGCGACAGCACTTGGCGCGCCAACCGAAATCAGCCACGCGACGACCCTACGCTCGCAGTGCCGATAAGCACGCGAGGTACGGCCGAGCTTGTGCCCGAAACGTTCTGCGGTACTGCTGCGAGTTGTCGTATTCATGTTGATCACTTGTTGTCTACGTTATACGGTTGCTCCAGCTGCTTCCTTCTTGCCTGCTGCATTCATTTCACTACGAACGGATTTCTGATGGTCAAGCTGTCTTCCAGTATTTGCCCGTGGTCCATGTCCTCACTGTAGAGCGTGCTGCAATTGGCTGCTGCTGCGGCCGCCACGATGCAGGCGTCGTAGAACGAAAGGCGATGCTGTTCGGCCACCCATCGGGCCTGATCGTGAATCGTCTCCGTGAGCGGAATGACCCGGCAAAAGCTGCGCACCAGTTCCAGGAACCGGGCGATCTCGTCCCAGCTCATCTGAAGCTTGCGCAAGCACACGTTCGTCACTTCGTTGAGCACCTGCACGCTGACGACCGGGGAAGCCTTCAGCAACGCCTCCGCGTTGTCGGCCTTGTCGGTATCGCTCGACAGAAGGTAAAGCACCACATTGCTGTCGAGGAAGTGCTTGAACTTAGCCACGGGCGTTGGCTTCGTCACGGCTGAAGCGGAAATCTGCCGGCAGCTTGCCGCGGAAAGCGCGCAGGCGCTCCAACAAGGCATCCGCACCGGGCTTCTTGCGAACCGCGAAGGTGCGCGGATCATCCACAATGATCTCGATGTCGTCGCCTTCACGCAGTTCCAGCGCTTCCACCAGCGTGGCCGGGAGACGAACGGCGAGACTGTTGCCCCATTTTGCGACCTGCATGCTGAACCTCCTTCATGGATATACATATTCATTGTATATCCGGCGAGCAAAAATGCAAGGCCCTGCCAGGTATCGCCGCTCCAACGAAGTCGAACCTTAGTGCTGCGTTGCAGGCATCAAATCGCCAGCCACATCGAGATCGATACGCTTCAGCTTCTCCAGCAAATCATAAAATTCACGCTCACCGCCCAGAATACGAGTGAACACCGCGCACTGGCAGATGAGAGAGTCGAGCAACAGACGCTGGTCCAGCGCAGTGTCGCATTCGGCTACGCCCGACAGGATAAGCGAGTACGCACGCTGCGCATGAATGCTGGTTTTCTTGTTGCTGTCCGAGTGATCCATGCCGTCCCCTCCATGGTTTTAATCTCCGCGCCATTCGGAATGGAATCCGACAGATGGCGGCGACCCGCAGGGGTGAGAAACCGGCTGATACCAGACCGACCAGACGCATGCGTCTGCCCTACGGATCGCCATAACGCGACCCGCTGGTATCAGCCGGGTTCTCACACCCGGCGCCGATGAGCGGCGCACAGCAAGGATTGCACATCACAATTTGCTGGATCAATCAAAAGATAAGCTTTTTCCGATAGATAACTCCGTCACAACCCCGTTGCCTCAGCGAGGAACGCACGAGCCTAACCATTAGCGCAGGAAGACAAAGGGACGCCTCCAGTACCGCATTCTTGCTCGCTGGCACTGGCCCACAGGGCTATATCAAAGGGCTCGGCAAGGGCAAAAGGTCGGCAAGGGGCAAGGGAATGGGGCCCAAGGGGAATGGGCCTACCTGAAAAGGAAAAGGCTCTCTTGCGACCGCAATTTCAGGTGCTTACATGTTCGCGCTGTTCCAACGAAAACGACCCGTGCAGGCCGCTACCGTATCGCCTGCTACGGCAACAAAAGGCAAAGGGCTGACGCGGCCGGAATCGCCCGCGTCTCTGTTGGCGACCTCTCGGCGTCAGAAGTTGGTGGAACACATCTGGCAGCGGACATCACTCTCGCGTCAGCAGTTCGCGGCGCTATACCTTGCTCCACTAGAACGCTACGCCGAGCTGGTCCAGCAGTTCCCTGCGTCGGAATCTCATCATCATGCCTATCCCGGGGGGCTGCTCGATCACGGGCTTGAAATCGTCGCTTATGCGCTCAAGCTGCGTCAGTCCCACCTTCTTCCGGCGGGAACGACACCCGAGGACCAGGCCGCACAAGCCGAAGCCTGGACGGCTGCAACGGCCTATGCCGCGCTGCTCCATGACATTGGCAAGATCGCCGTCGACCTGCATGTCGAAGTAAGCGATGGCAGTGTGTGGCACCCTTGGCATGGGCCGTTGCAGCAACCATACCGTTTTCGCTATCGCAAGGATCGCGAATACCGCCTGCACAGCGCAGCGAGCGGATTGCTCTACAACCGATTGCTCGATCGCGACATCCTAGACTGGCTCAGTGGCTACCGTGAACTATGGGCGGCACTGCTTTACGTGCTGGCCGGACAGTACGAGCACGCCGGCGTGCTTGGCGAGCTGGTCACGCAAGCCGACCGCGCCTCAGTCGCCCAGGAGTTGGGTGGCGATCCCGCCAAGGCGATGGCCGCGCCGAAGCATGCGTTGCAGCGCAAATTGCTGGAAGGGCTTCGCTACCTGCTCAAGGAAGAGCTGAAATTGAACCAGCCTCAAGCCTCTGATGGCTGGCTGACGCAGGACGCTTTGTGGCTCGTTTCCAAGACGGTTTCTGACAAGCTGCGCGCACATTTGCTGTCTCAGGGAATCGAGGGAATTCCGGCCAACAACACGGCCGTCTTCAACATCCTGCAGGACCACGGAATGCTCCAGTCCACGCCGGACGACAAAGCGATCTGGAAAGCGATTGTCACCAGCGACACTGGCTGGACCCACACGTTCACTCTGCTTCGGCTTGCACCGGCGCTGATATGGGAAGGCAGTGAGCGTCCGCCGGCGTTTCAGGGAACGGTGGAGGTGGTTCAGGAGGAGGACACATCGGCAGCAGCATCCCCCGCTACATCGACCGCCGCCGAGCCGCCTTCGACTACCAGCGTGACGCCCACTCCCGTGATCTCCCCACGTTCACCAGTCGCACAAGCAGTCAGCAACGATGGCGTCGACGCCTTACTCGATTTGCTCGGAACGCCAGACATTGAGCCACCGCCTATCGAGGCACCATTGAACGAACCAACCGTGCCTGATCAGCCTCTTGAACCGATCGATCCCGAACCTACAGCGCCGCAGTCGGAGATCGAGGCGAAAGATGCCCGAACGTCTCCATCCGGGGAGCATTTCATTGCCTGGCTACGGCGGCATATCGAAGCCCGCAAGCTGATCATCAACGATGCCAAAGCCCTGGTGCATACGGTGGCCGATACGGTGTATCTGGTCAGTCCCGGCGTATTCCAGCGCTACGCTCAGGAGCACCCGCAGACAGCGTTCCTGGCCAGGCAGGAACAAATCGCAGACTGGCAGTGGGTGCAGAAACGATTCGAGCGACTGCAACAGCACCGCAAACAACCAAACGGCCTGAACATATGGACATGCGAGGTGACGGGGGCGCGCAAGTCCCGGCAGTTGCATGGCTATCTGCTTCGTGAGCCGCACTCCTTATTCGGCGAGGTGCCACCCAATAATCCCTATCTTTCCATCAAAGATAGCGTGTAAACGCGCTCGATGCCGTTATTTTCATCGCTGATTAATCAAGCCGGCTCATGCGCGCAAAGCCTGCTCGATGAAGCGCAACTGCTCGCCTCTGGACACCAACAATTCCTCCATGCGCCGGGCATTCTCGTCCAGACTACTCAGCGTTGCGCTACACGCTTGCACGGCGCCAGCCGCCATGTCCATCAGGCGGGTACGAACTGCGCGCTCCAGAGCGTTGTACATGCGCTCGTGGTCCAAAGCCTCCATGGCGAGTACTTGCTGGGTTGCCTCATCAGTCTTGCTTACAAAAGACGTCTGGCCTGCGACGGAAAGCCGTTCGCGGCCGATGCATTCAGCGAGCGTAATGCTCGCAGGCGTTGGGAGAGACAGCACGTAGTCGGCTAGCTGCTCATTGACCTGCCGCAAAAACGCGGCTTCGAGCCAAGCAGTCACCTCGTCGCATGCTTTCTGAATCTCGCCAGTATTGGCGTGGCGTTCCAGCAAGGCAGGTAGTTTGGGAATGACCTCACGCCAGGCTGACTGCACGATGCGCGCCTGGCGCCGTGCAAGCTCTGCATCCTCCACCTTCACCGCTTGCCTCAGGTCTTCCAGGGCAGGCACGGTCTCGGCATTCAGCCCGCCCAGCACATGCTCCTGTAGATGGTGCAGCAGTACCTCGGCGGGCTTGCGCTGCTTGTAGGCAAGCGCCGGTTCAGTGATGTCCAGCAGCGCACCATAGAGCCGCCCGAAGCCTGCGTCGGCCATGGCTGCATCCGTTTCCTCCTGCTCGCGTGCCACATGCACCGACACGGACACCGGGGCTCTCAGCAGTTGCGGTGGCACTTGCAGAGCCAACAGCTTCTCCTTCGCCCGCTCATGGACATCCGCCTCTTGCAATGCACGGTTGGGGCCAGTCTTGTTGCGCAGACGCTTGACGATGGCACCATCGACTTCGTCCTCCTCGATGAAGTCGCTGCGGGTCACGACGGGCAACAAGGGTTTGCTGCGGCGCAGTTCGCGCGCCAACTCGTCGAGTTCCTGCACCTGGCCAGGCGATGTCGAACTGGACAACCACAGGACGCCATCGGCGCTGTCCAGAAACCGCTGCGTCAGCGCCGCATTTTTATCGGTACCGGAGTGCAGGCCAGGCGTATCTAGCAGCACCAGCTTCGCCCCCAGGCACACGCCCTGAAGCCGCGCCGTGGTCTCAACGGCTCCCTCCCGAAAGCGCTGCCCGGTCTCCACGATCTGCCCGGCCTCCAGATGGAAGTAGCGCACGCTGCGCCCCCTCCGCTGAAATCGGCCGGCCAGGAAATTACAAAGCGAACTCTTGCCCGCGTTGAACTTGCCGAAGACCAGCAGCATGGCCTTGTCATCGAACGTCTGCGCCAGCGCTTGAGCGGGCCGCAGCCTCTCCCATTGGTCGGCCCAACGGCGCTCGTCCGCCTTCACATTCGCATTGATGGCTTGCACCTGGCGCGCCAGGGCGCTGGCGGGTTGCAGGCCATCCTGCTTAAGCGAACGATCGTGCAAGGCTTGCACCAGCCCGGAAAGCCAATCTTGCATCTGTTGCAGAACAGGCCGCAGGTTGCGCTCGCCGATGCCGAAAGCATCCGCTGCATCCATGAATTGCTGCTCGACGGTACTCATGCTGTCTCCAGCGTGGCCAACGCTTGCAGCGCCTTATCGGCCGCAACCCGTTCCGCCTCGCACTGAGCGATCCGGGATGCCAATGCCTGGCGATCATCCGACAACTCGAAGTAGCGCGCGAAATCCCGGCCCAGTCTGTCGCGTCCCTCCGGTTCGCAGAAGATTCTTCGCAGGTCTTCGCGGTATTTGACCGACACCCCCATCACCGCGACCATGACCGTGTCCAGGCTGGTGACCGAGGTCTGCTGCGCCTGCGGCAGTCCCACCACAGCGTGCTTGACCAGATGGGCATTGATGGCAATGCAGGCGCGTGAATAGGCGACCTGGATGCGCGCACGCTCCTGCTTGCCGGCCGTGAGCTTGAATGCATTCTCGAAAGAGTCGGGCACCAGCGCCTGGTCGGGACCGCTGACCTCCAACACGGGCTGCAGGTCGATCTGCACCTTGTCGAGCACTTCGATCAGCCCTTGCTCGAACGCTTGGCGCTGCTGGTGCTGGGTACCTTGCAGCGATTGCAGGCGCAACCACGCATCGGACTTCGCCGATTGCAATTCGCGCCGGATTTCACCGAGAAGCAGCGCTGTCTCGTGCACCCGTGCCGCCGGTACTTCGGCGATTGCCTCACGCAGCACCGCATGAAGAGCGGGAATTCCGCTTTTCTCGATCAGCAGTTTCTTGCCCCCTTCCACGCCTTGACGATGCCGTGTGGAGGAAACCTGGTGCAGCGTCAGTTCCGGTGCCTGCGCGTGGATGGCGGTCACGACCTTGTCCAGATGCGCATCGTCGGCCATCTGGTCCACTTGCGTCAGCACGAACAGCGTGCGTCGGCGCGTGCGCTGCTGGTCCGCGTCGAGGGTGTGAAGCAGCGTGCGTTCCGCGGCGTCCAGTTCCCCTTCCTTGGCCGCATGGACGAACAGGCGAATGTCGGCCTGAAGCCAGGCGGCGTGGTAGGCATGGCCGTCATCGGCCAGCCCGACATCGGCATCCAAGCCTGGTGCATCCAACCAGCGCACGGCCGACTGGACGTGCTCGGCCAATGCTACGGTCTCGCGCTTGTCCGCCACGGCAAAGGTATCGCTGCCCACGAGTTCGTTGAGCAAGCGGCTTTTGCCGTGGTTGTACTTGCCCATCACCGTTACCGTAGGCTGCGGTTGCTGCTGGACCAGAACGCGCAAACGCGCCAAGTCCTGTGATCGTGCGGGAAGAACTGCCAGCACATCACGCTCGGCAAGATCAAAAGTCTCCGTATCCATCGTTGCCACCTTCGTCATTGTTCTTTCCTTTTCGCTCCCTGTGGCTGAGCGAACAGCCAATACGAGGCCATGCCGAACACCACGCCCCAGAAAGCCGCTCCCAGGCCGAACAGCGTCATTCCCGAGGCCGTTGCCAAAAAAGTGATGACCGATGGCTCCACATAGGCGTCCTCGCTGACGAGAATGCGGATGTTGGAGATGATGGCACCGATCAGCGCCAGGCCAGCCAACGCCGCGATCAGCGCCGACGGGAATGCGGTGAACACCTGCACTATCGTTCCCGCGAAGGCGCCACCGATGAGGTAGAACACCCCATTGGCAATGCCTGCGATATAGCGCTTCCCGGGGTCCGCGTGCGCGTCCCTGCCAGTGCACAGCGCGGCGGTAATGGCTGCCAGGACGATGGTGATGCCGCCAAAGCACGCTGTCAGCAGCGATGCCAACCCCGTACCCGCCACCACGGCGCGGGACGGCACGCGGTAGCCGGCAAGCTGCAACACGGCCATGCCGGGCAGGTACTGTCCGGTCAGGCTCACCAACACCAGTGGTACGGTGAAGCTCAGGAACACACCGATATTGAATTGCGGGACAACGAACACCGGTCTTGCCAGCTCCAGTCCGAGCGCCTGCAGATGGGTCGTGCCCATGGCGAATGCGACGGCAAAGCCGGTCAGTGCCACGATGACGATGGCGTAGCGCGGCCACAGCCGCTTGCTGATCAGGTATGCCGCCAGCATGGCGAAGAAGACAATAGGCATGTCCACGCTGGCGCGAAAGGCTTGCACGCCGAATTGGAACAGGATGCCCGCCATCATCCCCGCCGCGATGCCCTTGGGGATGAATGCAACGATCTTCTCGAAGTACCCCGTGACGCCAATCGCGATGACGATGGCCGCGGCCGTGAGATAGGCGCCCACCACTTCCGGCATCGAGATGTCGGGAAACAGGCTGAGCAGCAAGGCGGTTCCGGGAGCGGACCACGCCGTGATGACAGGCAGCTTGAGCCACCAGCTCAACAGCAGGCCACTCACGCCCGCTCCGATCGAGATGGCCCAGATCCAGGACGTCAGTTCGACATTCGAGATGTGGCCCGCTTGCGCCGCCTGGATGAAGATGACCAGCGGCCCTGCGTAGGAAATCAGAACCGCCAGAAATCCGGCTACCCAGGCGGTGAGAGAACGATGCTTGAACTCCATGAATGGTTGCCGACCGAGAACAGGCGTTCAGTGAGAAGCCAAAGGCCGGACTCCTCCTTCGGTTGGTTTGAGCTTGAGGCTCAGGACGGCAAGCCCCGCAACGATCAAGGGCACGGCCAAGGCGATGAAAAAGCCCCGCGGACCGCCCCTGGCCAGGAAGCTGCCACCGATGGCGGAGCCCACGATGGCGCCCGCGCGCCCCATGCCGATGGACCACCCAGTGGCCGTCGCGCGCAACGCGGTGGGATAAGCGCCCACGATGAGGTAGTTCAGGGCGATCTGCTGCCCACCGACGCCGAAGCCCGCAGCCCCCGCCAGCACGAATACCAGCGTCCAGTTCTGGCCGGCAAAGCCCAATCCCAGTGCCACGACGATGCCGACCGCGAACATCGCGGCCAACAGGCGGCGCGTATCGACACGCGACAACAGCAACGACAGCGGTATCGCGCAAATGATGAACACCGCGTTGACGATCACCGTTCCCAGCGGCGCGTCCGCTGCCGGCAAACCTGCGGCCCTGAGCACGGTAGGAAGCCACGACAGCAGCATGAACCACGCCATCCAGTTCAGCAGGTAGACGGCCCAGATGGCGACGGTCTTGCGTGCATTGCCATCGGCGAACAGCGCGCGGACGCCCGCGCGCGCGACAGCGGACTCCGGCACAGTGAAGTGCGCTTCGGGTGGCAAAGGGCGGGTCACGATCTTGGACAGCACCTTGGCGATATAGCGCTGCCCCAGGGCATCGCCTCGCGTGGCCCGGTAGTACAACGATTCAGGCAGCACAACCGCGATCAACACCAGCATCGCGAGCGGCACGGCACCGCCAACGATGAAGATGCCTTCCCATCCGATCTGGGGCAGCATACGCGCAGCGAGCAAACCGCCCAGCATCGCACCGGCAGGCAAGCCCAGTAGCACTCCGGTCATGATCGCACCCCGCAGCCGGGCGGGCCCATATTCGGCCGCCAGCGCCAGTAACACAGGCGTGCATCCGCCCATGCCCAGGCCTGCGATGAAACGCAGCGCCAGGATTTGCTGGTGGTCGGCAGCCCAAGACGTCGCCAGTGTCGCTGCGCCGAAGATTGCCAGGCTCAGCATGATGGTCGGCCTGCGGCCGATCCGGTCCCCGACCATGCCCAGTGTCATCGCCCCGATCGTCATCCCGACAATCCCGGCCGTGAGGATCGGGGCAAGTGAGCCAGCCGGCAGATTGAAGGCCGAGAGAATGGCCGGGCCGGTGAACGCGATGGCCTGCGTGTCAAAGCCATCGAACAAGGCAATGGCGAAGCAGAGAATGAATATCCGGCACTGGAATGCACCCAGCCGTTCGTTGTCGATCAATGTTGGAATCGACCATTGAGAATCAGAATTCATCGATGTGTCCATGGCGCGCGGCACAGGGATACCTGGCCGCCGCCATACCTATGCAAATGAAACAAGCCGATACGCCGACGTTGGATTTGCGGTCAGGCGTCGGCGATGCGCAGAATGGGCTTGAGCGTGATGCCCTTGGTGCTGTCTTCGGCGGCCTGGTTGATCTGCTCCAGGGGATAGAACTTCACCAGCCGGTCAAATGGGAAGCGGCCCTGCTGGTAGAGCTTGACCAGTTGCGGGATGAAGACCTGGGGAACGCTGTCGCCCTCGACAATGCCACGGATGCTGCGTCCCCCCAGCAGCAGGCTGTTGATGTCGAAACTGGCCCGGGTGCCCAGTTTGGGCGCGCCGACGATGCCCATGGTTCCCAGCCCGCCCAGGGCATCGATGCCGGCTTCGAGCACTTCCGGCCGCCCGGTGGATTCGAGCGCGAAATCAGCCCCCCCATTGGTGATTTCGCGCACGGTCTCGATGACATCGACTTCTTTGCTGTTCACCGTGTGGGTGGCGCCCAGTTCCTTTGCCAGTTCCAGCCGTGACGGCACGACGTCGATAGCGATGATGGTGGTCGCACCGGCCACGCGGGCCGCCATGACCGCGCTCAGGCCGACGGCCCCGGCGCCATAAGCGGCGAAGCTGCTGCCCACGCGCACCTTGAGCGAGTTGATCACGGCTCCTGCGCCAGTCTGGATGCCACAGCCCAAGGGACCAAGCAGTTCCAGTGGCGCATCGGCCGGAACCTGGATCGCATTGTTTTCGCGCGCCAATGCGTACGTGGCGAACGAGGATTGCGCAAAAAAGTGATCGTGGAGCGGCACGCCGTCAGCGGTTTGCAGCGCTGTATCGCCGTGGATATCGCAGCCGCCGAAGTTGAGCGGATAGAAGTCCTTGCAATAGGCTTCGTGGCCACTGGCGCACGGGTTGCAATGGCCGCAGGCACCATAGGTCAGCACGACATGATCGCCGACCTTCAGGTTCTTGACGTTGGGGCCAACTTCTTCGACGACACCGGCGCCCTCGTGGCCCAGCACCGCGGGAAGAGGCACCGGATAGTACTGATCGCGCACGATCAGGTCGGTGTGGCACAGGCCGGTGGCCACCACCCGCACCAGCACCTCGTCTTTGCGTGGTGCACGGATGCGTGCCGCCTCGATGGTGAAAGGCTGCTGCGGGGCACGCACCACGGCTACCGTGATGCTGCGCAATTCCGTCTTTGCATTCATGGTGTCTTCCTCAAAACGGATAGGCGGGGGCCTGTCCCTTGACTGTGAGCCACTGCCACTGGGTGAACTCCTCCCAGTTGGCCGCGCCGCCGATGCTGCTGCCGTTGCCGGAGGCGCCGACGCCGCCGAAAGGATTGACCACCTCGTCGTTGACGGTCTGGTCGTTGATGTGCAACAAGCCGGTGCGCAAGGATTCGCCCAGCTTGAGCGCGCGTCCGACGTCGCGCGAAAGGACTGCCATCGACAGCCCATACTCGGTGTCGTTGGCCAGCCGGATCGCGTCCTCGTCGCTGTCGAACGGGATCACCACCGCGACGGGGCCGAAGATCTCCTCGTGGAAGGCCGGATTGTCCGGCGTCACGCCGCTGAGCACCGTCGGTGCGAGGAACAGCCCTTCATGCGTGCCGCCTGTTTCCACTACGGCGCCCGCCTGGGTGGCCGCGTCGATGATGCGCAGGGCGTTGTCACGCTGAACGGCATTGATCAGCGGGCCGATGCGCACGTCGCCATGGACGGGGTTGCCCACCTTGAGGCTGCTGGCCTTGGCGATGAGCTTTTGCACGAAGCTGTCGTAGATGCCGCGTTGCACCAGCACGCGCCCGGCGGACATGCAGATCTGCCCCTGGTGCAGATAGACGCCCCAGGCGGTGTTGGCGATGGCCAGGTCCAGATCGGCGTCATCGAGGACGATCAGCGAGTTCTTGCCGCCCAATTCCAGCGAAACCTTCTTGAGATGACGACTGGCTGCTTCGCCCACCTTGCGCCCGGCTGCGGTGGAGCCGGTGAACTGGATCATGTCAATGTTCGGATCGCTGGTCATCGCCGCGCCGGCCGCGCCATCGCCCGGCAGCACCTGCAGCACTCCGGCGGGCAGTCCGGCGAGTTCGAACAGGCGCGCGATTACCATACCGCCACACACGGCCGTGCGAGGGTCGGGCTTGAGGACGACGGCATTGCCCAGCGCCAGCGCGGGCGCCACCGCGCGCATGGCCAGGTACAGCGGGAAATTGAACGGCGGAATCACGCCCACCACCCCGAGCGGCCGCCGACGCGCCAGGCTCAACCGCCCCGGCTCGGAGGGCAGAACCTCACCGGCGCTGCGCGAGGGCAGGCCCGAGGCCTCGTGCAGCGCCTTGATGGTCACGGCGACTTCAAAGCCGGCCTTCATTTGAATGGAACCGCTCTCGCGGACCACCCAGCCGGCGATCTCGTCCGCGTGGTCCTCGGCAAGCCGCGCCGCCTTGCGCAGGACCTGGGCGCGTTCATCGTAGGGCAGTGCTGCCCAGGCCCGCTGCGCGTGTGCGGCCTCAGCGGCCTGGCTGGCGATCAGCGCCGGATCGGCCAGCGCAACGCGACCCAACTCGGTGCCGGTGGCGGGTTCCAGCACGGCGGCTGTCGTGGCGCCTTCACGCCACCGGCCGGCAAACAGGCGGCCACTCCAGAGTTCGGCGGGCAGGAATGTCTGTGACTGACTCACGGCTATCTCCTTTCAATCGGGTGCTCGGGTATGCGAGCAATGCAGGTTCGGACAACCTTTCAGGTGAAACTGGGCTTCAATCCATGTGGATGCCCCGCTCCTTGATGAGCTGACCCCAGCGATCCATTTCCTTGTGCAGATACGTTGCCAATTCCGGCGGTGTGCTGCCTATGGGTTCGGCCTCCACCCCCTTCGAGCTTCTTCAATGTCTCGGGCTGCCACATGGCGTCGTTAAGCACCTTGTTCAGCTTTGCCACCACATTGGCGGGCGTTCCCGCTGACGCGAACACCGCGAACCAGGGCGAGACTTCATAGCCAGGCACACCGGCTTCAGCCATTGTCGGCACATCGGGCAGTGCAGACGAACGTCTGGCAGTGGTCGCGCCAAGGGAGTGCAATTTGCCTGACTGGATGCGCGGTCGCGCCGATGTGATGCTATCGAACATCAGGTCCCACCTGACCGATTTGGGGCCAAGGCGCCGCCGACTGGGCCATCGCCGCACCCGGCAACGCCAGGGCCGCGGCCAGCCGAGCAAGCGTTCGCCAGTTCAGCAACATCCCGCGCCCGCGTCACTTGATGGAGGACGGGTGCTTGGCCAGCGGCGTCACCGAAATCTTCATGAACGGAAACAGCGGCAACTTGCTGAGCGTTTCGTGCAGTTCGTCGTTGCTCTCTACATCGAACACGCTGTAGTTGGCGTATTCGCCCACCACGCGCCACAGGTGCGGCCACTTGCCAGAGCGTTGCAGCGCTTGCGAGTAAGCCTTTTCCTCGGCCTTGATGCGCGCGGCTTCTTCGGCCGGCACGGTGGATGGGATATCGACGATCATGTGAACCAGATAAAGCATGAGATCTCCTTTCTGTATGAAGAATTCGTGGAATCAGGCCACAGCGGTACCGGAGATGAAATCCAGCACTACCTGGTTGAACGCCCGAGGCGCTTCCAGATTCGAGAGGTGGGAGGCCTGCACCACAGCCACGCGCGAGCCTGAAATGCTGGCTTGCATGGCCTGGGCGTCGGCCACCGTCGTCACTGGATCGGAGGCGCCTGCCAGCAGCAGTGTGGGTACGGAAATGCGGCCGATATCGTTCCGCAGGTCTGAAGTCGCCAGCGCCTCGCAGCACGCCGCATAACCTTCGGGATCGATGCCGGCGATCCCCTCCTGCGCGCGCTGCACGGTCGCGGGCTGAGCCTGGATGAAGCCGTCGGTAAACCAGCGGCCCGGTGCGGAATCGGCCAACGTCCGCATGCCAACCGTGCCGCCGCCGCGCACCATGGCGGCGCGCTCGCGCCAGGCCGCATCGGCGCCGATCCTCGCGGCGCTGTTGCAGACCGCGATGGCACTGAGGCGCTGGCCCGCATGAATGCCCAGCCACAGTCCGGTGTGGCCGCCCATCGATATGCCGCAGAACGCGGCCCGCTCGATGCGCAGCGCATCCAGCACGGCGAGCACGTCCTGGCCCAGCTCATCGAAGCTGTAAGAGCCGGCCGTGATCGGGCTGCCGCCGTGGCCGCGGGCGTCGTATCGGATCAGACGGTAGCCAGCGGAGAACGCCGCGACCTGCGGCTCCCACATCTCCAACGTCGTGCCCAGGGAGTTGCTCAGAATCAGCGCCGGGGCGGCGTCATCGCCATCGACGGCCACCCTGAATTCACCGCGGGAGGTTTTCAACTGAAAGGCTTTATTGCTCACGGTACTCTCCTCAAACACGCTCGATGACCAGAGCAATGCCCTGGCCAACGCCGATGCACATAGTGCCCAGCGCATAGCGGCCTCCGCTGCGGTGCAGTTGGTTGATCGTCTTCATGACCAGGCGTGCCCCGCTGGCACCCGGCGGATGCCCGAGTGCGATCGCGCCACCGTTGGGATTGACCCTCGGATCGTCGTCGGGCAAGCCCAATTGGCGCAGCACGGCCAGCCCCTGGGGCGCAAAAGCCTCGTTCAGCTCGATCACGTCGATCTGCTCAACCCGCAAGGTCATGGTCTCCATTGCCGGCGTTGTTGTTGAGGATGATTAGGTCTTTGGCGCCTTGCTCGATCAGACCGTCGATCAGTTCGCCCGGAATACCGGCAGTGCCAAACCCGCCCATCAAAACCGTGGCGCCGTCCTGCACATCGTGCAGCGCCGGGGCCGTGCTGCGAATACGCTTATCAATCATGGGTTTCCTCTTTCTTCTTTTCCTCACACCGTGCCGGAAGCGGCAGGCCGTGTAGCCGGTGCTGTTGCATGGGTACTTGCCAAGTCGCGGCCGTACCAGAGAATGAAAACGCCGATGGCGAGCGCCGCCACCAAGCCTGGCGCAGCAAACACCAGGAAGTTCATCTTAAGCGACAAGGCTGCGGCCATCAGGGAGCCGCCCAGCAGTGGGCCGACGATGGCCCCCGTGCGGCCGATCCCGGATGCCCAGCCCAACCCTGTCGAGCGCATGGACAGCGGATAGAACTGCGCCGTGTTGGCATACAGCAGAATCTGGGTGCCGATGGTGGTGGCGCCTGCAATGGCGATCAGCAGGTACAGCACGGGCATGGGGCTGTTGAAACCGAGCAGCGCGATGGACACCGTGCCCAGCGCGAAGAAAGCGACCACCACCTTGGGGAGGCTGAACCGATCACCCAGCCAGCCGCCCATAATGGCCCCCATCACACCGCCGAAGTTCAGCATTAGCAGGAACGACAGGCTCGACCCCAGGCTGTATCCCGCGTTGGCCATCAGCTTGGGCAGCCACGAACCCAACGCATACACCATCAGCAGGCAGCAGAAGAACGACACCCAGATCATGAGGGTGCCTACCGTGCGGCCTTGCTTGAACAAATCGAGCATCGGCACGCCGGCGCCCTTGGCGTCGGCCATTACCAGTTGCGCACCCGCAGGCAGCGGAACGTCCGGTGCCACCTTGCCCAGCATCTCGCGCGCCTTGGCGTGCTGCCCCTTGCGCAGCAGGAAGCCCACGGATTCAGGCAGTTTCCACACGATAACGGGCAGCAGCACCAAGGGCACGGCCGCAGCGAAGAACATGGACTGCCAGCCATAGCGCGGCAGCATGTAGATGCCCAGGCCCGCGCACAGCACGCCACCGAGCGAATAGCCGCTGAACATGATGGCGACCAGGGTACTGCGGGCGCGTTTGGGCGCGTATTCATTCATCAGTGCCACGGCATTGGGCATCAGGCCGCCGCAGCCCAGGCCCGCGATGAAGCGGTAGATGCCGAACTCGTTGGGCGTGGTCGCAAAGCCGCTCAGGAGCGTGGCGACGCTGAACAGCACGAAGCTGAGCGCCACCCCCTTCTTGCGCCCGATCCGGTCGGCCAGCGGGCCGAACACGAAGGCGCCGAACATCATGCCGAAGAGCGCGTAGCTGCCCAATGCGCCGGCCTGCACCGGCGTCAGCCCCCATTCCTTCATCAGCACGGGCAACACCGCGCCATAGATGAACAGGTCATAACCGTCGAAAATCAGCAGCAGGCCGCACAGGCACATCACCATCCAGTGAAATCGGGTGAAGCGCGCGTTGTCGATGATCTGATTGACTTCCAGCGTTGTCATGTCTCTCTCCTTGTTTGTTGCCGTGAGGGCGAATGTCTCAGCCGTTTTGCGCAGTCGGATCGCGCAGCACGGCCACCGCCTTGATCTCCACGATGTAGCCGGGCGTCCCGCACAGCATGTGCGCGCCGATGGCGGTCCATGCAGGCCTGGGGTGGGTGGTGAAGTAGCGGTCGCGCACCTGCATGAACAAAGGCTGGTCGCGCAGATCGGTGTGGTAGCTCGTGAGGTCGACCACGTCTGCCAGCGACGCGCCTGCCGTCTCCAATACCTGCCGCAGGTTTTCAAATGCCTGCGTGATCTGCGCTTCGCGGCCCTCGACCAGCTTCATGGACGCATCGCGCCCGATCTGGCCGGAGACGTAGATCGTCCGGCCGACCTTCAGCGCCGGCGCATAGCCGATCTTTTCGTACACAGACGCCATTCCGGGAGGAATGATGGCTTGGCGGTCATTCATGAAGTCTCCTTATCGGCGTCACGGCGCCTGTATTGTTCTGTTTGCGTGAGCAGTGGTCAGCCGTTGTCGCCCCCGGCCACTGGCAGCACCGTGCCCGTGATGTAGGCAGCTTCGTCTGAGGCCATGAACAGGATTGGCCCGACCTGGTCGTCCAGACTGCCGTAGCGCTTGAAGAAGTTCGATTCGGTCACCTGCTGGACCGCCTCGCGCATCCACGCCTGTTCCTGCTGGCTGTCGCCGGCCGCGTTGCGCGGCACGCGCCGCGGCGGCGCATTGGTGCCGCCTGGCGCGGTGGCCACCACACGGATGTTGTACGGCGCGTACTCCATCGCCAGAGACTGCGTCAGCGCATTGACGCCACCCTTGGCCGTCGAATACGGCACACGGCGGATGCCGCGTGTGGCGTTGGACGATACGTTGACGATGGTTCCGCCTCCGCGCGCCAACAGGTGCGGCAGCACAGCGTGGCAGGCATAGAGCGTGGGCATCAGCGATCGGCGGATCTCGGCATCAATCTGCTCCGGTTCGAACTCGGCATACGGACGCATGCGGATGGCACCGCCCACGCCATTGATCAGGATGTCGATGCCGCCGAATTTCTCTGCGGCAAAAGCCATGGCCGATCGAGCGCCTTCGTAGGTTTCGAGATCGGCAATGAGTCCCACGGTATTGCCGCCCGGTGCCTCGGCCGCCACCTCGGTGACGAATTCGGCGCGATCGACGAAAAGCACCCGGCCGCCTTCGGCCGCGGCACGTAGCGCCACGCCGCGGCCGATGCCCTGGGCCGCGCCGGTCACGATCACGACCTTGCCTTCAAAGCGTTTTGTCATGCTTCGCTCCGTTCAAGCTGCTGGCTGGTTCGGGGTGAACTTCTCGTAGTGGAAGTTCGCGGGCGTGATGCCTTCGGCCTTGAAATGCTTTTGCACGGCCTCCACCATGGGCGGCGGGCCGCACAGGTACACGTCCACATTGCCGCCATGCAGCGCTTGCGCGGGCATGTGGTTGGTGACATAGCCCTGGCGTTCGTGCGACGTCGCGGGGTCTGCCACGCAGGTGGTGAACGTGAAGCCGGGAATGCGCTGGGCGTACTCCTGTAGCCGCTCCACCAGCACCAGATCCTGGTCGCGCGTCGCGCCGTAGATCATGTGCACGGGCTGCGTCGCGCTCTGGTTCGCCAGCACCTCCAGCATCGCGAGGAAAGGCGCCAGTCCCGTGCCGCCCGCAAGAAACAGCAACGGGCGAGTCACGGCACGCAGGTAGAAGCTGCCCAGCGGGCCGGTCATCTCCAGCGCGCCGCCGGACGCACCGGATGCCGCGCCCGCGAGCCAGCCGCTCATCAGGCCACCGGGCACGTGCTTGATCAGAAACGTCATGCGGCGTGCGCCCGGCGCAGAGCTGAACGAATACGAGCGATGCTGCCCGCTGCCCGGCACGTTGATGTTGACGTACTGCCCCGGCAGGAACGCCGGCGCATCCTCCGACACGTCAAGCGCGAGTTCGTAGGCCGCGTCGCTGAACGGCGTGATGGCCGCGACTGTTCCGCTGAACTGGGCCGTGCCCGTCTTGCATGTGGTGGAGGGCACGGGCACCGCAATCACGCAGTCCGACTTGGGCACCATCTGGCAGGTCAGCACCAGCCCCTCGGCGGCTTCGTCTTCGGTCAGCGCGTCCTCGATGTAGTCATCGCCCAGGTCGTAGGTTCCGCTTTCGGCGCGGCATTTGCAGGTGCCGCACACGCCGTCGGAACAGTCCATGGGCAGATTGATGCGGTGGCGGAATGCGGCATCCAGCACTTTTTCAGTGACGCCGCAGTCCACGAAACGGGTGACACCGTCCTCGAAATTCAGGGCTATTCGAAAGCTGCTCATCGTCGTCTCCTTGGCCGTCAGATGTGGTAGATGTCGATCACCTGACGGATGTAGTCGTTCTTGAGAACGATCTTCTTGCGAGCGATCAGAAAGCCCCTCTTCACCTTGCGCAGCGTCACGTAAATCGTGCCGAAGAAGTGATCGGTGAGTTTGTAGCGATGGCTGAGGGTGTGAAAGTTGTAGCGAACGTCCACGGCGTCGTCGCGCTCGTCCAGCACCTCCACATTGGTGAGCATGTGGTTGGTGCGCGGCTCGGGCATGGAGGCGCTGGAGCGTTCGGTCTTGATACGAAATACCCGGTCTTCCAACCCGTTGCGGTTGGGGTAATAGATCAGCGAGATCTGGCTTTGCGGATCCACGGTCAATTGGTCGTCGTCGTCCCAGGCCGGCATCCAGTACTCGGCATCGGGGGCGTACAGATCCAGCCAAGGCTCCCACTCTCGCTCGTCCAGATGGCGTGCCTCGCGGTAGAGAAACGCGCAGATCATGCCGTAGTCGGCTTGGCTTCCCGTACTCATGGCTGTGCTCCTTCGCGCTCTTGCTGCACGGCTTTGCGCATCTCTTGCGTCCAGTAGTGGTGCTGGCAGACGAACAAGCCTTCGTCCTCGCTGCGCTCGCCGGACAGCAACGGGTTCATGCCCATCTTTCGGGCGTTCTCATCCGGCCCTTCAATCCACAGCGGCGCGCCGCGGCTCAGGTCGTTCCAGCGCACGGCCGATCCGGCATAACCGGCCTGGCAGGCACGGAACTCCTCCAGGTCGTCGGCCGTGCCCATGCCCGAGACGTTGAAGAAGTCCTCGTACTGACGGATGCGGATCGCGCGGTCTTCGGCGCTTTCCCCCTTGGGGCCGAAGCAGAAGATACTGACCTCGGTCTGGCCCACGCTCATGGGCCGCACGACACGGATCTGCGTGCCGAACTGGTCCATCAGGAACACGTTGGGGTACAGGCACAGGTTGCGCGTCTGGCCGACGATGAAGTCGGCGCGTTGTTGGCCCACGCGCTCGGCCAGCGCCTCGCGTTGATTCCAGATCGGGCGCACCTCGGGGTTGAGCGTGTTGGTCCACAACAGAATGTGGCCGTTCTCGAAACCATAAACGCCCGCCTTGGCCTTGCTCCAGTTGTTGGCGTCGGTAGCCTTGACGCCGCCTTCGGCACGGCGGCCCATGGTGGCCGCGTAGTTCCAGTGGACGGTGCTGACGTGGTACCCGTCGCAGCCGTTTTCCATCTGCATCTTCCAGTTGCCGTCGTAGATGTAGCTGGAGTTGCCGCGCAGCACTTCCAGGCCATCGGCTGCCTGGTCCACGATCTGGTCGATGATGACGCGGGTTTCGCCCAGGTAGTCTTCCAGCGGTTGCACGTCGGCATTGAGGCTGCCGAACAGGAAACCCCGGTAGCTCTCGAATCGCGCCACCTTGGTCAGGTCGTGCGAGCCGTCTTTGTTGAAAGCCTCCGGGTATTCGGTGGTCTTCTCGTCCTTGACCTTGAGCAGCTTGCCGCTGTTGCTGAACGACCAGCCGTGGAAGGGGCAGGTGAAGCTGCCCTTGTTGCCGTGCTTGCGACGGCAGAGCATGGCGCCCTTGTGTGCGCAGGTGTTGATCACGGCGTGGAGCTGGCCCGCCTTATCGCGGGTGATGATGATGGGCTGACGGCCGATCGAGGTGGTGTAGTAGTCGTTGAGGTTGGGAATCTGGCTCTCATGCGCCAGATAAACCCAGTTCGCCTCGAAGATGTGCTTCATCTCCAGCTCGAACAGCTCAGGATTGGTGAAGATGTCCCGACGGCACCTGAAAATGCCTTTTTCCTTGTCGTCCTGCAGCGCGTCTTCGAGCAGCTTCTCGACGTCTTGATACTTGTCTGCGCATACGGCGGTGTTCATGATGGGTCTCCTTGGTGTGCAGCCGTCCCCCGCGATCCACGTCGCGGTTCTGTAGGGGAGAGATAAATCGACCACCCGACCATGGCGCGCGCAGCGCCACGGCGGTCATGGCGTCAGGCGGGCCGATCAGGCCGCAAGGCGGGGGCGGTTGACGACCTGGTTGTCAACGCCGTTGACCAGGGCGGTCAGCGAGATGTCGAAGACGATCTCGGCGAAAGGACCATCGAGCCCTTCGGCCTGGATGCTGGCCTGGTCGGCGTGCTCGACCAGCGGAGGGACGAGCCCTTCGCGGGTGGCATAGGCGAAATCGTCGAAGACCAGCGGATCACCATCGATGTTGATCTGCGTCGTCAGCTTGCGGTGACCCTCGGCGGTGACGAAGAAGTGGATGTGAGCGGGGCGGTTGCCATGCCGTCCCAGTTCGTTGAGCAGGCCTTGCGTGGGACCGTCAGGCGGACAGCCATAGCCCTTGGGCACGATGCTCTGGAACTTGTAACGTCCCTGGGCGTCGGTGATGATGGTGCGGCGCATGTTGAACGGCTTTTGCTCGCCCGTGGGGTCATAGTGGGAGTAGAAGCCCTTGGTATTGGCGTGCCAGACCTCGACCTGCGCGCCGGGCAGCGGCTTGCCATCCGCGCCGCGGACCGTGCCGTGCATGATCAGCGTGTGGCCGTCCTTGTCGCTGCCATCGTCCAGCCGCGCATAGCCGTGCTCGACAGGCGCGCCGGCCACGTACAGAGGGCCCTCGATGGTGCGCGGCGTGGCGTCCGAGATCCCGAGGGCGGCATCTTCGGCATCCATGCGCATGTCCAGGTAACGATCGAAGCCCAGGCCGGGCGAGAGCAAGCCTGCTTCGCCGCTGGCGCCGAGCCGGTTCAGATACGCAATGCCCGCCCAGTACTCGTCAGAGGTGACCTTCAGATCTTCGATGGTCTTGTACAGATCGGACAGGATGCGGTGGACGATCTGCTTGACGCGCGGATTGCCACCGCTCTGGTCCAGGCCACTGGCCAAACGCAGGAAGTCCTGCACCTCGGGAGTATTGAAAATTTGGACGCTCATCGCTGTCTCCTTCCTCGGATCGTCGTGGGTTAAAAACGTGGGTCAATTGAAGGTCGCGACGGGCTGGGCTGCCGCCACGACGGCGCCCTGCTTCCTGTCGCGGCGGAAGAACTGGACGCGGTCTTCATCCAGTGCGATGCCCAGGCCCGGCCCCGTCGGCACTGCGAGCTGGAAGTCCGTGTACTGCAGGGGCTGGGCCAGGATTTCTTCGGTCAGCAACAAGGGGCCGAACAGTTCGGTACCCCATTGCAGATCGCGGAAGCTAGCGAATGCATGCGCCGAGGCGATCGTGCCGATCGCGCCCTCCAACATGGTTCCGCCATAGAGTTCGATGCCCGCTGCGTCGGCGATCGCCGCCACCTGCTGGGCTGCCCGCAGGCCGCCGGACTGTTCGGTTTTGACCGCGAATACGTCGGCACCGGCGACACGCGCCAGGGCGAATGCCGAGGCTGGACCCGTCAGCGATTCGTCGGCCATCACGGCAATCGCAAAGCGGCCTTTCAGGCGCGCCATTGCGTCGGCACAGGCCACGGGCTGTTCCACCAGCTCGCATCCCGCGTCGACCAGCCCGGCCAAGCCGCGCTGGGCTTCGAGTTCGCTCCAGGCCATGTTCACGTCCACCCGCACGGCGCCGCGATTGCCCAGTGCTTTCTTGATGGCGGCGACGTGGGCTACGTCGGCATCCACGGCGCGGCGGCCGATCTTGAGCTTGAAAATGTTGTGGCGGCGCTGCGCCAGCATGCGCTCGGCCTCGTCAATATCCTTGGCCGTATCGCCCGAAGCCAGCGTCCAGGCCACCGGCAGGCTGTCGCGCACCCGGCCGCCCAGCAGTTGGGACACCGGCAGACCCGTGCGCTGCCCCAGCGCGTCGAACAGCGCGGTCTCCACAGCGCACTTGGCGAAGCGGTTGTCGTGGATGGCCTTGTTGAGCCTGGCCATGATGGCGGGCACGTGGCTGGCATCCGCGCCGATCAGCAGGGGCGCGAAATAGGTATCGATGGCCAGCTGCATGCCCTCGGGCGATTCGGCGCCATAGGCCAACCCGCCGATCGTCGTCCCTTCGCCCACCCCCACTGTGCCGTCCGAGCAGTAGAGGCGCACGATCATCAGCGTCTGGCCGTTCATCGTCACCATCGACAACTGATGGGGACGGATCGTAGGCAGATCCAATAAGAAGGTCTCCACCCGCTCGATGAGCGCCGGAGCCGCGCAAACTTGAAAGCGTTGTGTGTTTTCCATGGCCCCGATTGGACGCCAAGCCATGCGTTCCGCCCAACACTAAATTTGTCTAATTCAATACCCTGAAGGTATAATTTTACTAGCGAGTCATATAAATCAATGACTTACAAAAAAGCCCATGCCTATATATGGTTTTCCCTTATGGATGTCCGCCAGCTTAGATACTTCGTTGCCGTAGCCAACACGCGCAACTTCACACGCGCCTCCGAACAGCTTCACATCGCCCAGCCCCCGCTGAGCCGGCAGATTCAACTGCTCGAAGAGGAACTGGGCGTGCAGCTCCTGCTGCGCAACAGCCGGCCGCTGCGCCTGACCGAGGCCGGACGCAGTTTTTACGAACAAGCGCTGCAAATCATCAACCGCCTAGACCAGCTCAAGAACACCACCCGGCAGATCGGCCTTAATCAGCGCCAAACCTTGTCCATCGGCTTTGTCGCTTCCACCCTGTACGGCGGTCTGCCCATGCTGGTGCGCAAACTGCGACAGCGCTATCCCGAAGTGGACATACAACTTGTGGAACTGACTTCGATGCAGCAGTTCGCCGCGCTGAAGTCGGGGCGCATCGACGTGGGTTTCGGGCGCATTCGCAGTAACGACTCGTCGGTGGAACGCATCGTCCTGCGCGAGGAGCGGTTGGTCCTGGCGCTTCCGCCGGGTTCGCCACTGACTGAAGGCGACGAGCAAGTCACCCTCAAAGCCCTGGAGGGGCAAAAGCTCATCGTGTATCCCAAGGAGCCGCGCCCGAGCTTCGCCGACCACATTCTGAGCCTGCTCAATGACCAGGCGATCCGGCCCTCGGAGATCCACGAGGTGCGCGAGATCCAGACCGCGCTGGGTCTGGTCGCTGCCGAGTCGGGGATCTGCCTCATTCCCGCTTCCGCCCGACTGCGCAACGACCTGCACTACCGCCTGATCGACGACACGCGGGCCACCTCGCCGATCATTCTGACCCACCGAATCAACGACAACGGCTGGTACATCGACGCCGTCAAGCAAGTGGTGGCCGACATGTATGCGGAAAAGCCGGCTTGGCTGGACGTAGAGCACAACATTTTTCCGAAAGTCGATTTGCCGAAACCTACCTCGCACGAACGTTGACCGCACGCCGCTGAAGATGCGGCGCGGCCCATGTCGGTTAGCACTGGCGGCGAGCTGCGTACCAGGGACACAGGGTGCCTGTGACAGGACGGCCAGGCTTAACGATGATGTCGACCTATCTGGTGGATATTGAAGGAACAGTACGCCGGAAGGTGTAGCGTCGGAACGTAATCCAACTGGACCCTCGGGTTCCCGGTTCAGGCGGTGGCGTATTGTTTCTTGTGTGATTACCGCAGACGGCGCAGCATTGTGAGACACATTGCCCCGTGGCGGAATCACCGATTACAACCTGCGGTTTCGATTATCGCTTCCGGCATCCACCCTCAGAGGGAGGGTATTTGTTGTCCTCCTCAGCTTGGAACTTCAACTAGGGCGTGTTAACACTAATAGCGATTGCGTCCACTGCGGCGGATACTTCGGGGCATGGAGATCACACCCGAGCAATTCGCCACGATTGAGCACTGCCTGCCCAAGCAGCGTGGCAACGTCAGCCTGAGCAATCTGCAGGTGGTCAATGCGATCCTCTACGTGGCCGAACATGGTTGCAAGTGGCGCGGACTGCCCAAACGCTTCGGCAACTGGCACACGATTTACACGCGCATGAATCGCTGGACCAAAGCTGGCGTCCTGGATCGCATGTTCGAGGAGTTGCAGCGTGCGCAAGTCGTGCGTATCAGGATCGAAGCCGTCTCGCTGGACTCCACAAGCATCAAGGTCCATCCCGACGGCACAGGGGCACTAAAAAAAACGGTCCGCAGTCCATCGGAAAGTCCCGAGGTGGATGGAACACCAAGATTCATATGGTTGCCGCGGATGCTCGAACGGCCGTGACGTTTTCGCTCTCGCCTGGGCAGGCGCACGACGCACCCGAAGGCCGGCGCCTGCTCAGCAGTCTTGGGCCGACCAGCAGACCGGTGCATTTGTTGATGGACCGTGCCTACGAAGGCAACGAGACACGGCAGCTGGCACTGGATCTGGGTTTCATTCCGGTGGTGCCACCAATGAAGACGCGGATCGAACCGTGGGACTACGACCGCGAGATGTACAAGCGCCGCAATGAGGTGGAGCGGTTGTTCCGTCGACTCAAAGGCTATCGCCGTATCTTCTCGCGGTTCGAGAAACTCGACCTCATGTTCCTGGGCTTCATCAGCTTCGTGCTCGTCGCTGATGGACTGAGGATGTGTTAACAGGCCCTAGCCCAACCAAAAATTCGTTCAATGCGCCCACGCACCCGGCTCGTGGTTTCGTCCTTGGTGTTCCAGATCGGCTTCAGGATCCGGCGAATATGGTCGACGGTAATGTCATCGACTGGTAGCTTTCCAATGATTGGATGGGCATCCATTTGTACAGGCTGTGGGTGCTCACGCCCAGGCGGTTGGAGACATCGGCCACGCTGTGGCCCTGGTCAAGGATTTGTTTGACCGCCTCGGTCTTGAATTCTTCGGGGTAACGTTGACTGCTCATACGGGCTCCTATTGGACAGGAAATAGGAGGCTCTTGAACCGCCCCGGGAATCGTGGAGGCCGGTTGGTTTAAGTCAGGCCACCACCATGGAGGCCTGATTGGCGAGTTGCCGGTAGTAGTTTGCCTCAGCCTCGGCCGGCGGGATGTAGCCGATGGGTTCGAGCAGCCGGTGGTGGTTGAACCATGACACCCATGGGAGGGTAGCCAGCTCCACCGACTCCTTGGTCCTCCATGGGGCTCGCCGATGGATCAATTCGGCCTTGTACAGCCCGTTGATCGTCTCGGCCAGCGCGTTGGAGCGAGCAGGCAACTGCGCCGCATGGTGACATTGAGAGTCGACCTTTTCGGGTGACGCATCCGCACCATCCATTGTTTGGCCAGGAGTTTGATCTGGTCATGCGCGGCGTGAACTGGCATGAGGACAGGGCCTTCTTCCATGACTGTGCCGGCCGCGTGCGCTCGCTACCGACGAGCTGGACTGACCTTGTCGCCGAGGATCCCTTCAACGCAGTGGCCGCCGGACGAGCCGCGTTCCGGCTCCGGGAACTGCTCGATCTGGTGCAGCTCATCGGGAGCTTGAAGCCATGAACCGATGCCTTCGATGTAAGGACAAATATGTTCATGTTGTAAAGTCAATCATGTGCATGCCACTGATTGGGTCTAGGCGCTCTCGCTCGGACTCTTCCATGCTCGTTCACGTAGTTGTCTATGAGAGACTGGTCAAATTGATGAGCAAGCCGATAAATTGCCTTGACATCGACGTCGACCTGCTCATAATCATATTTACAGTAAAACGTCTGTCAGATCTGAGGAGCTTGCATGCCAGAGGATCGAAGCAAGCAAGATGCCTTGCGCCAACACGCCACGCTCAACCCACGTCCTGCCGGCGTCACTCACGCGCTGTTCGGAACCAGCGAGTTCTTCGATCCCCACGACCTGTTGCAGGTCAAGTACGAGATGCTGCGGCTCGTCAGCGTCGACAAGCGCTCGATCAGCGAAGCGGCCAAGTCCTGCGGCTTCTCGCGTCCCTCGTTCTACCAAGCCCAGGCCGCCTTCGAGCAACACGGCTTGGCGGGCCTGATCGCGAACAAGCCCGGACCGCGCAGCGCCCACAAGCTCACGCCGGCGGTGATGCAGTTCCTGACAGAGGCGCGCGCCGCCGACCCGGGCGTGCGGGCCGAGCACTTGGCCGCGTGGGTGCGCAAGCGCTTCGGTGTACAGGTCCATCCGCGCAGCATCGAGCGGCAGCTGCTACGCAAAAAAAAACCGCGCTGAATTCATCGTGCGCTTCGCCCACGCGTGCGCCGCGCAACGATGGCCTGATCGCCCGCTACGAAGAACTGCGACGCCAGGTGCTCGGGCGCTCCGGCGCGCAGGGGCATGGCTTGGCGCTGCTCATGCGTCGCGGCGTGAGTGCCTGGATGCAGGCGTGGAGTCAGTGCGTGGCGCCGCCGTCAGTGACGGTGGTGCCGCTCGCGCCGGTGCAAGGGCTCGATGACCAAGGCATTTGCCCTATGCAACTGCACACGGAGGTGGCAACGCTCTTGGCCAACATGGTTCTGTTCGCCCGTCAGGAGGTCCCCGCATGATGAACGATCCGCATCAGAAGGTGCAGGCCAGCCACCTCAAGCGCAATGCCTACGTGTACGTGCGTCAGTCGACGCTGCGCCAAGTGTTCGAGAACACCGAGAGTACCAAGCGCCAGTACGGGCTGCGCCAGCGCGCCGTGGCGCTCGGCTGGACCGAAGAACGCATCATCGTGATCGACAGCGATCTCGGCCAGTCAGGGGCCTCATCGGACCGGGAGGGCTTCCAGCGCCTGGTGGCCGAGGTCGGCATGGGGCATGCCGGCATCGTGCTCGGCTTGGAGGTCTCGCGCCTGGCGCGCAACTCCATGGACTGGCACCGGCTGCTGGAGATCTGCGCGCTGACCGGCACATTGATCTGCGACGAAGACGGTGCGTACGACCCGGCGCACTTCAACGACCGCCTGCTGCTCGGTCTCAAGGGCACCATGAGCGAGGCCGAGCTGCACGTGCTGCGAGCACGCCTGCAAGGCGGGATCCTGAACAAGGCGCGCCGCGGCGAGTTGGAGATGCGCCCGCCCGTGGGGATGGTCTACGACAGCGAGGGTGTGCTCGGCCTGGATCCGGATCGGCAGGTGCAGCATTGCCTGAGGTGGTTGTTCGCCACCTTCGCCCGCACGGGGTCGGCCCGCGCCACCGTCAAGGCCGCGCAGCGTGAGCACCTGGCGTTCCCACGACGCTGCGGCAAGGGCGCACACAAGGGAGAATTGCTCTGGGGCGAGCTCTGTCACGATCAGGTGCTGCGCGTGCTGCACAACCCAAGATATGCCGGCGCCTTCGTCTATGGTCGCAGCCATACGCGCCGCAGCGTCGACGGCGTCGCCCGTTTGCAGCGCATGCCTCGGGAGCAATGGATTACGTTGATTCCCGAGACACATGCGGGCTACATCTCCTGGGACGAGTATGAGCACAACCAGCGTCGTCTTCACGAGAGCGCGCAGGCGATGGGTGCCGATCGACGCCGTGGGCCGGCGCGCGAGGGGCCCGCATTGCTGCAAGGCCTGGTGCTGTGCGGGCGCTGCGGCATGCGCATGACGGTTGGCTATCACAGCCGCCATGGCCAGCTGTGCCCCGAGTATGTCTGTCAGCGCGAGGGCATCAGTCGTGGCGAAGCGGTGTGCCAGCGCATCCCTGGTTCGGGCATCGACGAGGTCATCGGCGCCCTGCTCGTCGAAGCGGTCAATCCCGTCGCGCTCGAGGTGACGCTGGCAGTGCAACGTGAACTGCAGTCTCGCTTCGAAGAAGCCGACCGGCTGCGTCATGCCCAGGTCGAACGTGCGCAATACGAGTGCGAGTTGGCGCAGCGCCGCTATTTGCGTGTGGACCCCGACAACCGGCTGGTCGCCGATTCGCTGGAAGCGCATTGGAACGACAAGCTGCGCGCCTTGGCCGAAGCGCACGAGGAGTACGCGCGCCGCTGCAAGCAGGACGCACATGTATTGACGCAAGAGCATTGCAGCGCAATCCTCGCGCTGGCCTCGGACTTCCCGCGTCTGTGGAGCGATCCCGCCACGCCCGATCGCGAGCGCAAGCGCATGGTCCGACTGCTGTTGGAGGATGTGACCTTGAATCGCGATGAGCAGATCAGCGTGCAGATCCGCTTCAAGGGTGGGGCTCGCAGGAGCCTGCATCTGCCACTGCCCTTGTGCTCCTGGAAGCTGCATGTCACGCCGTCGACGGTCGTGGAAGAGATCGACCGGTTGTTGAACGATCACACGCCCTTGCAGATCGCGGCCATCCTCAATGAGCGCGGCGTGACTTCAGGCGCCGGTGCGGCGTTCCATCCCCAACTCGTTGCTCGTCTGGCGCGCAATTACCAACTCAAGCCGCGCTATGAGCGCCTGCGCGAGCGTGGGCTCTTGACCCTCGAGGAAATGGCCGACAAGCTGCAGGTGACGCCCACGACGGTGAAGATATGGCTGCGCCACGGGCTGCTCCGTGGTCACGCGTACAGTGACAAGAATGAGTGTCTGTATGAGGAGCCGGGCGACGACGCTCCGCGCAAGACACTCGGCGCCAAGCTCTCGCAGCGACGCCTCGATGCGACGGTTCTCTCTGATCGTACGAAGGGGGTGCAGTATGAAGCGTAGTCCTTGTCGTAGCTGTCACCTTTGCTGCCCACCGAGGGCTCGATACCGGCCTGGGCCAGTCGCTCGGTGTAGCGGATGCTGACGTATTGCGACCCCCTGTCGGAGTGGCAAACCAGGCTGCCATCGCGCTCAGGCTGGCGCGCATACAGCGCCTGTTCCAGGGCATCGAGCACGAAGTCCGTGCGCATCGAACTGCTTACCCGCCAGCCCACGATGCGCCGGGCGTACACATCGATCACGAAGGCCACGTACAGCCAGCCCTGCCAGGTCGACACGTAGGTGAAGTCCGAGACCCAGAGCTGGTTGGGCCGGTCTGCTCTGAACACCCGGTTGACCCGGTCCAGCGGGCACGGCGCCCGACCATCGCTGATGGTGGTACGCACCACCTTGCCACGGCGCACGCCCTGCAAGCGCAGGCGCCGCATCAGCCGCTCGACCGTGCAGCGCGCCACCACAATGCCCTCGCGGTTCATTTGCTTCCAGACCTTGTCGGCGCCATAGACCCGCATGTTGGCCTGCCAGACGCGTTCAATGTGCGCCACCAGGGTGTCGTCACGTTGAGCGCGCGGACAGCGCAGTTGGGGGTTGCGTTGTTGAGCGGCGTGGCGCCAATAGCCTGACGGGGCGACCTGCAACACCTTGCAGATCGACTCGACCCCGTAGGCCTGTCGATACTGGTCGATGAAGCCCTTCAGGGCTTCAGACGGCGGTCGAGCTCCGCCTGGGCGAAAAACGCGCTGGCCAGCTTCAAGATCTCGTTGGCCTTGCGCAGCTCCTTGTTCTCGCGTTCGAGCTCCTTCAGACGCTGCAGCTCGGAAGTGCTGACGCCCTCACGCACGCCGCTGTCGACCTCGACACGCTTGACCCAGGTATGCAGGGTCTGCGGCACACAACCGATCTTGGGCGCGATCGAATCGATGGCGGCCCACAGAGATGGGTACTCGCCTCGGTGCTCCAGCACCATGCGAACAGCACGCTCGCGCACTTCGGGTGAAAACTGGTTCGACTTCTTGCTCATGGCTCTATCCTCTCAGGGAAAAGAGCCTCCTCAAAACCCGGGGCGGTTCAGATCAGCACCCCGCACGACCCTTGCGTTGACGTCGCTTATCGCGGCGTCTCCATGGCTGGGGCCCGGGCGGTGTCCGTGCGCTGCAGCAGCGCCGCCACGGCGGGGCTCAGCCAGCGCTGGAAGGCCAGACCGGCCACCACGCCCATACTCACCCAGAACGACAGCGACAACCAGGTGGTGGCCCAGATGAACTGGCTGCCCAGCTCGCGCAGCGCCGCCAGGGCCTCACCCGTGAAACCGGCCAGCGGGTCGGCCACGATGTGCGGCGCGCCCACCACGAAGGGCAGCGCCAGACAAGCCATTGCAGCGGCCCAGCGCAGGGGGCTGCGCATCAGCGCAACCGACGCACAGGCCAGCGCCGCACCGCCCGCCGCGAGCACCCACCAGCCCTGGCGCGAACCCAGCCGGCCGGCGTCCATGCCGGGGATCTCGGCGTGCAGGCCCAGCGAAGGCCAGAAGTGAAACGTAAGCCAACCGGCGGCGGCCACCCAGGCGGCCAAGGGCACAGCGCGCAAGGCGCTACCGCGCCACTGACACACCGCCATCACGGCCAGCACTAGCAGCGCCATGCTGAACGCGTGCAGCACATTGGCCACCCAGGTCCAGGAGTAGCGCTCCACCCCGTCGGCGGGCGCCCATGCTTCGGCGGCGTCGCCATGGTCGTGCGCCGCACCGTCCGCATGGACGCGCGCAGCAGCAGCGGTCGGCGTTGACACCGGCTCGGGCGCGGCCACCTTCTGGCTTTCAAACCTCTCGGCCGCCAGGATGATGGGAGCGGTCTGCAACTGCTGCAGGCCCGACTGCACACTGCCGACCAGCAGGGCCACAGCCAGCGCCGCCCAGATCAATCGTCGAAAAATCATGACTCTCTCCATACAAAGATGAGCGACGGTGTGGCCCCGTCAATAAGCGGACCCGGGGAAGCAAGACCTGCAACGCCAGCAGCGCCCAAAATCAGGAACAAGGTGAAACCCGCTCCGTCGGGCTACGCGCTTCGCCCCTTGGAGGGGGGCGCGCGCAGCGCGGTGGGTTATTCATTCCCTCAATGACAGGGCTTGACAGTCACGTGGCGCACATCGTGTGCAGCGTTGTGCGCCAGCGGGCTTTCGGCAAAAGCCACGCCGTACAGGACGACCAGGCCCAGCGCGGCGCCAGCGGACAGTTGCAACAGTAAGCTGCGCGTGGCGCTCAGGCGCTGGGCGGCGGGGACAGCAGTGGTAGAAAATGAACTCATGGTTTACTCCATTCAAGGTAGGGAAACAGGACAGTGGATCTCAAGCCATTGCGGCAACGACCTTGATCGGTGAGCGTTGTGGCTCGTGCTTGTGCTTGGGGTCGATCGCTGGCGGGCAAAGCGCATGGGCCAGCAGGATCGGGTGCCCATGTGGGGTGTTGAGGTGGGCCTGTTTCCACTCCTGTGCGCGCGAGTTGACGTCTCCACCCGTCACAAGCCCCAGCGACGCCACCAACTTTTCCAGCGCCGACACCCATTGCCGGTAGTAGGTGTCGTTGACGCTTTCGCCGGGCAGAGCCGGGGAAGCGTCGATTTCGGCGGTGAAGGTCTCGGCCCAGTCTTTCCACTGAAAGAGACCGGCCTTGTGCATGCTGACCACCAAGGCAAACGCCTGGGACTGCCAAGGCTCGTCAAACACAGGGCCATCGAGGTCCTTCAGCGAACCCTCTGGCAATGGAAACCGTTCGTCTTTCATGATCACGCTGGCTCCAGGTAGTCATCCCACAAGTCGACGCGAATCGTGTCCTTCGGCGAGGAAGCGTCTTGCCCCCACAGTTCGACCGACGTGAAACTCACGGTGTAAACGTGCTGGGGGTGCTCGCCCTTTCCGTGTGCCGCGGTGTCCGGCGTCACGAACACACCATGGTCGATGACCACTGTCCCCACTTTGCCCCGCGTGTAGCGCGGCATGCGGGTATGGCCCACCGGGTGCTTGTTGAGGACGCGAACCTTGTCGCCCACAGCGAACCGCGCCTGCACCCCCTCCTTGCGGGCGGCAGAAGCTCCGTTACTGAGCAGTCCGTCCACCATGACCGGCGTCAGCACCGGTGTCGCTGTCTTGCCAGATGCCTTGCCGGTCGCGAGTTCCGTTGCCGTGAGCACACCCTTTTCGACCAGCAAGGTTTCGATGGAATGGATCCAGTGTTCGTAGTAGGTTCCCTTCAGGTAGTCGATGGGGTTCATGCGCTCGATGCCGTGTCGAAACTCATCGATGTTGAAGTTGCCGTTTGCGAAAAGCGCCGGAAACAATGCCAGGACCCGACCCTCCCACTCGCCATGAAGGATGGGCTCATTCGGCTCCCTGTAAACCGGGCCATAACCATGTGCTCCGCCAGTGTCGTGAATGCCGTTCATGATGATCTCCTTAGTGGGAAGGTTTGGGTTGGGTGGGCAGGCCAGTGCCGATCATCGAATCGCGGGTGACGAGTTCGGCCAGTTGTTCTTCGCTGTAGCCTTCGGTTCCTGCGGGCCTTTCCGGCAGCACCATGTAGCGCAATTCGGCTGTGGTGTCCCAGACGCGGATTTCCTTGTTGGTGGGGATCACCAAACCGAACTCCGCCAGGACCCCACGCGGGTCGCTCACCATGCGCGACCGGTAGGGTGCGGCCTTGTACCAGGCCGGCGGCAAGCCCAGTGACGGCCATGGGTAGCAAGAGCACAGGGTGCAGACGAAGACGTTGTGCACGGCGGGGGTGTTTTCCAGAATGACTGTGTCTTCTCCCTGCACTCCAGAGAAGCCCAGTTCGGCAATGCCAGCGCTGCCATTCGCCAGCAAGCGCGCCTTGTATGCCGGGTCCACCCAGGCCTTGGCAACAACCTTGGCGCCGTTCCGAGGGCCCACCTTGTGTTCATAGGTTTGGACCACAGCGTCCATGGCCGCCGGGTCGACCAAACCTTTCTCGACGAGCAGAGACTCCAAGGCCTTCACCCGCAGCGCAATGTCTTCAGGCGGTGCCTGGTACCCGTCGTGATGGTGGTCGTGTGTGTGTGATTGCCCCATGGTGCGGTTCTCCTGTGTGGTTGAAAAAAGGGGTACAGCGACTTCAACTCGGCATCGACACTGAAGGCCAATGCCACCTTGCAGATTGCGCTCCCGGCGCAACCCCATGCAAAGAACTTCGAGCATCCAGAGGGCTCCGAGAAGACGGCAGATTGTAGGAGGCTATGTCACCTCCTTCTTCTGCTTGGTCTCGGCCACTTCAGGCAGACGCAGCGGTAGCACAATGGGTCGTGCGCCGCCGCGCCTGCTTTCTTGCAGCTCAGCCCGCTCCGATCAGTTCCGGATGACGCTGGTGCCAGGTCGTGGCTTTCTCGTAGGCCAGCCCAGCACGCAGCAGGGTCTTCTCGTCCAGCGGCCGGCCGCTGATCTGCATGCCGATCGGCAACCCATCCTTGGAGAAACCACAGGGCAGGTTCAGCGTGGGTAATCCTGTCACGTTGCCGAACGAGGTGAAGCGCGTATAGGCCATGACCAACGCCTCTACCGTGCCGTCCGGCCATGTGTGGACCTCCTCCCCGCTGCGAGCAGCCGGGATGGGCAGTGTGGGTGCGATCAGCACATCGATGCGCTGGTACATCTCGGCCACCGCGCGCTGCATCAGCGTACGGACGCGCTGCGCCTGCAGGTAGTCGGTGGCGGTGACTAGATCTCCGAGTTCCAGCAGTATGCGGACATCGGCGGTGTAGAGCTCGGGTGACTCGCGCAGCATCGTGCGGTGGTAGGCGCTGGCTTCGGGTAGCATGATCCCGAACTCCACCGGGATGATCTGCTCGGCCATGGGCACTTCGACTTCCACCAGTTCGGCGCCCAGCTCTTTCAGTTGATCGATGGCGGCACGAACCGCACTTTCAACTTCCGGGTCCACGCGGTCGAAGAAGTAGTTCTTCGGCACGCCCACGCGCAGGCCTTTCACGCCTTGGCCGAGCCCTTCGGCATAGCTGGGCACCGGCTCATCCAACGAGCCGCGGTCGGCTGGATCGAAGCCAGCCATCACCTGAAGGCTGAGCGCCGTGTCTTCCACGGTGCGCGTGATCGGGCCTGGATGGTCCAGGCTCCAGGAAAGTGAACTCACACCGGCACGGCTCACGCGCCCGTAGGTTGGCTTCAGGCCTACGGTGTTGCACATCGACGAAGGGATGCGAACGGATCCAGCGGTGTCGGTGCCGGTCGCCAAGTAGACGCCGCAGGCTGCGACCGTGGCCGCCGAGCCGCCGCTGGAGCCACCCGGTGTTCTTCCCGGGTCCCAGGGGTTGCGCGACTTCGGAGTGATGGCGCCATAGGCGAATTCGTGCGTATGGGTCTTGCCAAGGATAACGGCACCTGCGTCTTGTAAGCGCCGGACTACGGCGCAGTCTTGCTGCGGCGTCCAATTCGTGCGCTGGCGCGACGATGCCGTGGTGGGTACGCCAGCGATGTCGTATAAGTCCTTGACCGCTACAGGCACGCCATGCAGCGGGCCTTTCCAGCGCCCGGCGCTGATGTCGGCGTCAGCTTGCTGGGCTGCTGCACGGGCCTGATCCTCCAGCACGCACACGTACGCACTGATCTGTTTTTCGGTGGAGCGCACCTGCGTCAGACAGGCGTCCAGAACTTCAACGGCGGAGACTTCCCGTGCCTTAAGTTTCTGCGCAACTTGCGCGAGGGTGAGGCGGGTTAGCGAACTCATGACTGCACCTCCTTCCAGCGCGGGTCGAAGGCAGGTGCCGGCTGGATTTCACCGGTATTGACCGCATCGAGTTGCTGGAGGGTCGGCAGCACCATCAGGTTGAACGCCTCGGCAAGGGACGCCATGCGTTCGGACGGCAGGCCGAGGGCGACGGAATCGCTGACCGAACGCACGCCAGCGTCGGTGAGTAGGGATCGTGGCATGGCTGGCTCCGGGGTAGTTGGTTTGAATGGGCCTTGTAGCATGTTGGTCAAAGCCTTGCAATCGTGCCGGGTTCTCACCGGTACGATAACCCCGCACACTAGGGCGTGTTAACACTAATGGCGACGGCGACGATTGCGCCAGAAAATCTCCGACATGGAGATCACGCCCGAACAATTCGCTACCATTGAACACTGCCTGCCCAGGCAGCGTGGCAACGTCAGCCTGAGCAATCTGCAGGTGGTCAATGCGATCCTCTATGTGGCCGAACATGGTTGCAAGTGGCGCGGACTGCCCAAACGCTTCGGCAACTGGCACACGATTTACACGCGCATGAATCGCTGGACCAAAGCTGGCGTCCTGGATCGCATGTTCGAGGAGTTGCAGCGTGCGCAAGTCGTGCGTATCAGGATCGAAGCCGTCTCGCTGGACTCCACAAGCATCAAGGTCCATCCCGACGGCACAGGGGCACTAAAAAAAAGGTCCGCAGTCCATCGGAAAGTCCCGAGGCGGATGGAACACCAAGATTCATATGGTTGCCGCGGATGCTCGAACGGCCGTGACGTTTTGCCTCTCGCCTGGGCAGGCGCACGACGCACCCGAAGGCCGGCGCCTGCTCAGCAGTCTTGGGCCGACCAGCAGACCGGTGCATTTGTTGATGGACCGTGCCTACGAAGGCAACGAGACACGGCAGCTGGCACTGGATCTGGGTTTCATTCCGGTGGTGCCACCAATGAAGACGCGGATCGAACCGTGGGACTACGACCGCGAGATGTACAAGCGCCGCAATGAGGTGGAGCGGTTGTTCCGTCGACTCAAAGGCTATCGCCGTATCTTCTCGCGGTTCGAGAAACTCGACCTCATGTTCCTGGGCTTCATCAGCTTCGTGCTCGTCGCTGATGGACTGAGGATGTGTTAACAGGCCCTAGTTTATGGCCCGCCAGGATACCGCGTCGCAGTTGTTACGAGCTCATCGCCGTACGCTCGATACTGTCGCGGCGAATAACGAAACTGCCGCATTGGACATCATGCGTGCGATTGATGATATCCGCGATAGTGGATTGCGAGATCGTCTATTAAAGGCCGCATACCGGCTCAATGTCGACGCTGAGGCGTTGCGTGAAGCCCGGCGTAAATTGGGAGGCGACCCTGGAATATGCGGATGAACAGCCCTTTGGGATTGCGCCCTTGTGGGAGCAATCCGTCGCGGTCAGCGGCAGCTTGTGCAGCGACAGCGGCGACGTGCTGCATGCGTGGTGCCTAGCCGGGCTGGGCATCTAGCTGCGAGAGATCTGGGACACCCACGAGGAACTGCGCTACGGCCGGCTGGTGCGCGTGCTGCCGGAGTGGGAGGCCACGCCGTCAAAGATCAGCATCATGCGGGCGAGGTGCGAGCCCGTGCCGCGCCGGTTGACGGCATTCAGTGAATTCCTGTCCGACCGTTGGCGCCAAGCGCCATGGGATCAGTGACGATATTCATTCAACGGGTTTCGCCCGAGTCGCCGTCTGAGCAGTTTGACTAGCCCCTGCGGTCGGCAGACCGATGGCGCACCCTAGCGATTGGTGTTGGCATTGAAATGGCTGGCCAGCGCGCCGAGGTTATCTATCTGCCAGCCTAGCCGGTCCGCTTCATGCTTGGCTGCGCCGCTGGCCTTGACCGCCTCCATCGCGCTGTCTCGCAACACGGTCATTTGCTTCCCAGCCTGCTCGCTGATGCTGGACTGTTCGATCATCGAGGTATCGACATGACCAGCCAGTTCATTGATGCGATTCACGGATTCCAGGATGACGCCGAAGGCACGATCCGTCTCCCCGGCAAGATCAACGGTCCGCTGCGACACTTCAACCCCGTTCTCGATCGCCGCTACGCACGCTTGTGTGTCTTCTTCGAGGCCCAGGATAATTTCACGAATATCCCGCGTTGATTGTTGGGTACGCTGCGCCAGATTTCGTACCTCGTCGGCCACCACGGCGAAACCGCGTCCCGCTTCACCAGCGCGTGCGGCTTCTATGGCTGCATTCAGGGCCAGAAGGTTGATCTGGTCCGCGACGGCGGTGATGACATCGACGACCTTGCCGATGTCGGTATTGCGCTCAGCCAGTGCCAATACCGTGGCCCGGGTGTCCTCCAGGGAGAGTGCGAGTTGATTGATCGACCCGACCATATGCTCCAACTGTTCCCGACCTTGCACCGTTGCGTCGCGCGAAGCGTTTGAGGCATCCGCCGTGCGCGCCGATGCCTCCGCGACATGGGTCTGGCTATCGAGCATCCTGGTCATGGCACTCGATATCTCCTCGACATGCTTGCCTTGCCCCTCGATCGCCTGATTCGACTGATCGATGAAATCGTCGCTGCGCCTCTTGGATCGCTCAAGGTAGTGGCAGGTGTTTTCAAGTCGGGCAATAACCGCACTCATTTCCGACATCCGCGTGAGTTGCGCGTGCTGTATGTCACCAAACTCGTCTCTGCGGCCGCTGTACAGATAGGCCATTGCCGGACTGCCGATAGCCTGCCGCGCGTCCTTCAGCAAACGTCTGAATGGCTGCATCAACACCAACTGCGCCCCGATCGCCAGCGCGGCGATCAAACCGGCGACAAAAGCCATCGACAAATCCTGTCGACTGATCTCCAGGCCGGTCAGCAGCAGCGCCGGTAGCCCGGCAATCAACATTTGCTTCGAGCCCCAGGACAACCTAATCCAGTCTCTCAGGGGCGACCGCTGACCCGATCGCCAGCGACGATACTCGTGCTCGGCGCGAGCCTTGGACGCAGCATCGGGCAAGGTCCGTACCGACTGATACTCAATGACTTTACCATCCCTCATGATGGGTGTGACATAAGCGTCCACCCAGTAGTAGTCTCCATTCTTGCAGCGGTTCTTGACCAATCCCTTCCATGACCGGCCGGACTTAATGGTCTGCCACATATCGGCAAAGGCGGCCGCCGGCATGTCTGGGTGACGGATGATGTTGTGATGCTGTCCGACCAGTTCATTTCTGGTGAAGCCCGAGACGTTCACGAAGTCGTCGTTGACGAAAGTGATATCTCCCTGCAGGTCGGTAGTCGTGATCAATCGCACGGCACTTGAATAGGTGACCTCACGGTCGGTTACTGGCTGGTTGTTCCGCATGCATAGGCACCATGAAAACCCGAGGCCTGCCCTCAAAGGCGCCGTGCGGGATGTCCAGAAAAAGAGTTCAAGAACGGACGAACCGGACAACGGAAACGCCCAATTTCATCGCCAGAATGCGCCAAGTGACCGCTGCGTGGAGTGACAATGGCAGGCAGTTGCCGCTGCAGAGCGGCCGGTTACGGGATGGTTGGCAACGATGTGTGGGCCACTACGCGCGGCCTCTTGTCATTGTTCATAGCGACCCTGCTGTTGGCATACGGATCGCAAATTGAGTTGCGGCGAAATTTACCTGCTTTTGGGTACGTTAATCAAGCTCGGGATGCTGTGTGCCCTTCCTCGTCCCGGAGGCGAAACCAACCAAACGCCCATCCATAGATCGCCTTCTTCGAGCATCACCGAGCAGGGGATCTCGTCCGCGTGCTGGGTCGCCTCCGGTGGCCCTTCCGGAACACTCCCATATCCGAGAGATGAAGGTGACTGCCTACTTCGAGGCGTGGCTCATACCTATATAGCCAGCTTCACGATCACATGCCAGTAAGGCGGCAAAAAACGAACCTCGGGAAGTTTATGGCTGCACCTCAATAAGTCGTTGTGAATATTTTTCTGAAATATACTCTCTGAGTACACTTTAATAACAATTTTCATCAACGAAAAAACAGAAGACAACGCCAGCCGAGAAAACGCTGCCGTTTGCGGCCGCAGGGCAATAGCGGCGCGACCGTCGTATACGAGTTGCGCGCACGGCCATCGATGGCGATGGTAGATAGTCGCAATACACCGACGACGCCCTCCCATCCGCTGCCCGCTGCCTCGGTGAGAACGCATACAACCTCCGTCTCCGCCGAGTGGATCGGGCTCGGCTTCAACTGCGGTGGCGCGGTGCTGGCGCGGTGCTGGCGTGGATAGGCGTGGTGGGCACGGGCGCGCTCGCGCCGGTCACGGGCGGAGCTTCGGCGATCGGCACGGTGGTGATGTGGGGCGGCGCGATCGCCTCGACAGGGCAGTGCGCGGCTTCTGTTTACCGCACCGCCAACGATTATCGCGATCGGCAGGACATCAACAACTCCCTGAACAAGAGCCAAGTTTACCAATGGACGATGCGCAGCGCTGACATCATTGGGCTGGTCGGTGTCGGTGGCTCACTAAAGGAGCTCAAAACGACGCATGCGGTCCTGATGGAAGCGAATGTCGACTGGAAGGTCGAATCGGCCGGCAGGTTCAGCCGGCCGATGCGCCGTCAACTGACGACTTTGCTGGAATTGCAGGGCGGCAAGCGTGTCGCCGGCGCTGTGATCGGCCAACTGCTCAAGAAACGATTGCTGGACGGCGCAGCGGGTGCTCTCGGCATGGTGAGCAGTGCGGCGTCCGGCATGGTCCACGAGATCGTCGTGTGGATTACCGACGAGACCAACGGCTCGCCGGCCACCCCGTGATACGTCGCGATCAGGCCTATTGGGCCCGCGTTCGCAAGGACGCCAGATCGGCGCTCGCCGTCGGCAGCGCACTGCTCGCCTCCCTTATGGCGCTGCTCTGCCTGCTTGTGCCGGGGCCGCAGGCTCAGGCGCGAGGAAACCCGCTTTATTGGCTCTGCATCCTGCCATTCGCCTGGTGGGCTAACGGGCTGGCCGCCTACGAGCCGCGGCCGGTGCGGCCGGCGCTGATCGTAGCGGTGGCAACCGCTCCCGCCAGCCTCGCCATCGCGACAGTGCTCGGCAAGGAGCCGTTGCTGTGGACGATAGGCGCCGGCATTGCCTTGATCAGTGCCGCGTTGGCGGAATATTTCTACCGCGGCAGCATGCTCTATCGGGAGGGGCCTGCGCGATAGGCAGTCGCTAAGTACCAACCTGTCGATTATCGCCTCAGTCGAAGCCGTTCATTGGGTGCAATCATCGATTTTCAGCGTTCTCCCCCGTAACGGCGTCAGCGTACCTTTGGATGACATGCAGGGCGTGAGCGAAACCCTGCTCGTCACTGCCCAGTTCCTTCACGGCCATCAGTCCGACATCGATTTCGCCCGGTGAAAGGCCGGAAAAGTCATCCGCCCGGATATGGCGATCGATGATGGCGAGCTGCTCCAGCGTGTGGACATAGACGGGATCGAAGGGTCGGCCTTTGCGGCCTTCCTCGGCGTGGCGGCGGGCGTCTTCGATCGCGGTGGTAAGTTCCAACGGCAGCGTCATGGTACGAACGATCCCTTGTCCATCGAGAAATATTGAGTGCCGCCACATTCCGTTTGAACCGGTCTGCCCCTCACAGACCACGTGTCCTGAACGGGCGCGGCCGTGGACCGAAAGACCTGAACATCGTTCGCGGTCGTGTATTGGGTCGGTGTCTTGTCGACGACCGCGCCCGTGGCACAATCGGTCCGCTTGCGGCGAAATACCCACCTTAGTCGCGGGCGCGCCAGGCGGGTGTGTTATAATTTACTTGGCGACCGCGTGGAACCTGCATCTGTTCGACCAAGGGTGCCTTGCTTCAATGTCACAACGTCAACCGTCCCGCCAAGAACGAATTCGCGCGTAATGTCGCTAGATTACGCACAACCGTGAAAGAACGCTGGGTGCTCATCTCAGCGTCTGGCAGACTTGATCCAATCAGCTAAGCTCAGGACCTATTAATTCTGATTGAATTGTGATTCAGGTTCTCCATTGGAGAATGTGATGGCTGATTTGTTTCTACTGAGCGAAGCACAGATGGGGCGGTTATCACCGCATTTCCCGCTGGCTCACGGCGTTCCTCGGGTCGATGATCGTCGGGTGGTGAGCGGGATTATCTACGTGATCCGCAATGGCCTGCAATGTAAGGATGCCCCAAGGGCTATGGTCCGCACAAGACGCTCTACAATCGCTTCATACGTTGGAGCCGGCTGGGTGTGTTCGACAGGATTTTCGTGGCTTTGAGTTCCGAAGGCCCCAGGCCCGAGCGGATTATGATTGACGCGACGCATCTGAAGGCCCACCGGACAGCGGCGAGCCTTCTAAAAAAGGGGATGTTCCCCGCCATATCGGGCGCACCAAAGGTGGGCTGAACTCCAAGCTTCATACCGTCTGTGACCAATCAGGCCGCCCTATCATCCTCCGGCTCAGCGCTGGGCAGGTCAGCGATCACAAGGGCGCAGCCATGGTCCTTGACCTGTTGCCGGCCGCTTCTCACCTGATCGCCGACCGTGGCTATGATAGCACATGGTTCCGAAAGGCTCTGAGGCAAAGAGACGCGCATTTTCGATGGCGAGGAATATCTGATGGAAACCCGACTGGTCGCCGACCTGGCTATCGTGCACGCATACAAGGGCGATGAAGAAGGCAACCTCGTCTATCGTAAGACCGCTCGTAACTTCAACCCGATGATGGCCACGGCAGCCAGTTTGACGGTGGCCGAAGACGAACAGCTCGTGCCGGCCGGTGAAATCGATCCCGATACGATCCACACACCCGGTATCTATGTGCGGCGCATCGTACACGTGCCGCGTCCCGAAAAGCGGATAGAGCAGCGCACCGTGCGCCCTGCCCGACAGAAGGAGTGCGCGCAAATAAATGGTGTGGACCCGAAAACAGACGGCTGCGCGCGCCGCCCGTGAGATCGAGGACGGATTCTATGTCAATCTGGGGATCGGCATCCCGACGCTGGTGGCGAACTTAATTCCTGCGACACCGAAGTGACGCTGCAAAGCGAAAATGGAATGCTGGACATGGGCGCCTTTCCCCCCGAGGGAGAGGAGGATGCTGATCTGATAAATGCAGACAAGCAGACGATCACAGAATTGCCGAAGACCAGCTATTTCTCCTCTGCGGAAAGTTTTGCCATGATCCGCGGTGGTCATATCGATCTGTCGATATTGGGTGCCATGCAGGTTTCTCGGTCCGGCGATCTTGCCAATTGGATGATACCCGGCAAAATGGTGAAGGGAATGGGCGGCGCCATGGACCTCGTGGCCGGCGTGAAGCGCGTGGTTGGCCGGCTTTGGTCAAGTTATTGAAAACCGATCCGTTCTTTTGCGTCTGCCGATTAACAAACGAACGACCGCTTTAATTTATGCTAAACGAAGCCGAAAAAACATCTGGACGTTCTACTTAATGTATCCGATGTCGGAACGTTCGAGACGAGTGAGTACTACCGAATAGCATATCGAGAGAAAGTTCTCCATTAAGGCCATGATCGGTGACCACTGAACCGAAGCAAAGTTTCGTGGATTCGCCGCCGAGAGAAATCAGGTTATCTATTTCCATAATGACGGGCCTGTACAGATAAACGAGAGGATTCCTATCCGCCAATGAATGCCACGGACAAACTTTTTTCGATCTTCAGCTTATTTACCTACGAAAGACCGGAGTGGACCGTCGATGAGGCCGCTGAACAGCTAGGCTATCCTGTCAGCACTGCATATCGCTTTTTCAAGAGTCTGAGCGATGAGGGACTAATCGTTGCTTATGCTGCAGGGCGATATGTATTGGGACCGGCCATCATTCAGCTGGATCGACAGATTCGCCTTCAGGATCCGCTCATCAAGGCTGGCAGCTCGATCATGAAACGGCTGGCTGCGGAAAGCCCCTTTGATGGCACCTTTCTGTTGTGCCGTCTCTATCGCAATCAGGTTATCTGCGTGCATCAGGAATCCAAGGGGTTTTCCGACCTGACAGTAAGTTATGAGCGTGGGCGCCTCATGCCGCTTCACCGTGGCGCAGCCTCGAAAATCATTCTTGCCCACCTGCCTGTACGACCCATCCGCGCTTACCAAACAGCGAACGCGAAAGACGTCGAAGCAGTAGGCCTCGGCGTTGATTGGGAGACGATGAAGCAGTCTCTGCGTCGCATCCGAAAGGCGGGAATTTGCATAACCCGCGCCGAACTTGACAACGGAGCCATCGGTATAGCTGCACCGCTTTTTCTTATTGATGGAAGCATCGTCGGCAGCCTCGGTCTTGTCCTGCTTGAAGAAGACACCAACAAACAACTGCTGCCCGCGATATCGGAGGAACTGATGGCCGCTGCGGCGGAGATCACCGCCCGTCTTCGGACGAACACGGGCGGTGGTCATCAGGTGGCATCATAGAGCCAGGCAACGCTCTCGAAGCTTTGCGCCGGCGTACGGCCCGACAGCATGGTATTGCGAAGTTCACGTTTGACGCCGTCGGCGTGATAGAATTCCCCATAAAGACGCGCCGTCAACTGGCATCTGCCCGTGCGCAGATATCGCGCATCCTGGTAGCACTGGAATGCGTCGGCAACATCATTGCCCGTTCCGATCATGTCGGCTAGCGTGACCGCGTCCTCTATGGCCATGCATGCTCCTTGGGCAAGATATTGCAGCATCGGATGGGCGGCATCACCAAGAAGCGTCACCCTGCCATAGCTCCACTCCCTGATCGGCTCGCGGTCGCACAAAACCCACATGCGCCAGGTCTGAATCTTTCGCAAGAGGGTTTGCACTGTGTCACAGGTGCCCTCGAAGCGCTTGTATAACTCTTGCGCATCGCCTTCCGAATTCCAACCCTCGTCGTAACGGTCGCTGTGAAATACGGCGACAAGGTTGAAAAGTTCGCCGCCACGCAGCGGATACTGGACAAGATGATTCTTCGGGCCGGCCCACAAGATCATTGCGTTCTTGCGGTACTCCTCCGGTACGTCTGCGATCGGCAGCACGGCTCGGTAGGCAATGTGTCCTGATATACGTGGCTTGCCATCGCCGGTGAGAGCGGTGCGCACCTTGGACCAGAGCCCGTCCGCGCCGATTAGCGCCCCGCCCTCGAACCGGCGGCCTTGCTGCGTCTCTATCGTCACGCTCTCGCCATTGTCGTTGAACCGTTCGAGACACTGGCCCGGATGGATGCGCACCTTTCCAGTTTCCTCAGCCGCCTTAAGCAGAACGGAATGAAGATCGGACCGGTGAATGAGAGCATAGGGATAATGGAAGCGCTTTCGGAAGTCCTCGCCAACGGGGATGCGTGTGACTTCCTTGCTCGTCACGCTGTCCATTAGAATCAGATCATCGGGAAAGACGGCCAGATGATCTGCCGCATCCAGCAGACCGAGACGTTCCATCATTCTGAAGCCGTTCGGACCGAACTGAATGCCCGCGCCGATTTCACGAATTTCCTCTGCTTGCTCGAGCACCTCGACATGGTAGCCCTTCCGGGCCAAGGCCAACGCGGCGGCAAGTCCGCCGATACCGGCGCCAGAGACGAGAAATGGTGTTTTCATTTTCGACATTGTATCCTCCCTCCCGTCAATTCGAGACCGACACGTTCATTTCGCCGATGCCTTCGATGCGGGCAGACATGACGTTGCCCGGTTGTATGGGTCCGACGCCCTCGGGCGTCCCCGTCAGGATCACGTCTCCCGGCATGAGCGTATAGAACGCCGAGGCGAAGACGATCAGGTCTCGAACGTTGAGGATGAGGTCGCGTGTATTGGCTTTCTGTCGTGTCTTACCATCGACGCGGAGTTCGAATTCGAGGCCGGACGGATCTGCAATCTCGTCCGCCGTTACAAGCCAGGGGCCGAGAACGGTATAACTGTCGATGGACTTGCGAAGGCTGCGCTCTTCGGGGCCGCGGACGGTGATATCCAGACCGATGCTGTATCCCGCGACATAATCCAACGCTTTTTCGGTATCGACGCGGTCGCAGCGCTTACCGATCACGACGGCTAGCTCGATTTCATGATCGGTCCGCCGCTCCGGAAACCGGATGCTTACGCCTTCTGATGGCCCGACCAATGAACTCGTCGCCTTGAGAAAGAGACCCGTCTCCTGAATCTGGCGCACATGAGCGCGGGAGAACGTTTCCGGCTCAGCGATCGCCTCATCCAGATGCCTTTTGTAGTTGACGGGTGCGGCAACGATTTTGCCGGGGTTGGCCACAGGGCTGAGCAGACGCACCTCCGAAAACGGCAGAAGGGGCGCGTCCGCAGCAGCCTTCTCGATCTCGGGCCTCAACGCTGGAAGCGCTGCGATGAGCAGGTCGTGCCGGGGCAGGGGATAGTGCTGTGCAGGAAGCGACGCCAGTACGGAACTGACATCGCGAATTCCGTCGGCTTCGGCGACGCCGAGCTGATTGTTGTTGAACAGGCAAAGACGCACGGGGATTTCCTCGGATGTATGTGTGAAAGTTATTTCCGCTGTTCGCGCCAGAAGCCGAGCTTCTCCTGCAAAGGCTTGTCAGAGAAGCTGAACAGGATCAGGTCGTCATGCGCGGCAAAGCTGTGCCATGTCCAGCTAGGTACGACGAAAACGTCCCTGGGTTTTACCTGCCACTCTTGGTCGCCAACCTTTACGGTGCCTTCTCCCTCGACGACGCTGTAAACAGCGCCATCGGTGGAGCGGATGTCCGTGCCGCTGAACCCGCCTGGAAGAAGTTGCATGAAAGCGCCCATCGTGCGAATCGGAGATTCACCCGTCGTCGGGTCGGTGAAGGCGAGACGCAGGCCTTCTGCGCCGTCCCATTCGTCGATCTTGCGCATCTTTTCGAGCGCCGCGCGTGTTCGGTCATAGGGATACCAGAAGATGGGGCTGGCGGCACCTTTCGGCGAGTAGTTGACCGGCACCAGACCGCTGGCGTAACGGGCGATGGAGTCGCCGTCGGAACGCGTCACGGCTTGGCGGTCCGTTTCACCCTCGTCTGAAAAGCCCGCGCTGAGCAACTTGACGATTGGTACGTCAAGGCCGTCGAGCCATGTGACGGGCTCGTCGCCGTCGCTACCGTGATCATGGAGGCTCCAGGTCGGCGTGATGATGAAATCGCCCGGATGCATCTCGACCCGCTCGCCATCAACGATAGTATAGGCGCCCTTGCCTTCCATGATCAGTCGTAGCGCGGACGCCGTATGGCGATGCGTAGGCGCTACCTCACCAGGCAGGATGAGTTGGACACCGGCATAAAGCGATGTCGTGATCTGAGACTGCCCACGCAACGCGGGGTTTTCGAGAACGATCACGCGACGTTCCGCTTTTTCGGCGGTGATGAGATGCCCGGCCTTCAGCGCCTTCTCGCGCAGAAGACCGGCCTTCCAGATCACCGGAACCGCTGGCGTACGCGGCTCGCGCGGCACGAGATTTTTCATCACTTCCCAAAGCGGGGCTAGGTTGTTCCGATCCAGTTCGTCGTGAAAGTCGGACAAGACGATATCGGCAGTCTCGGCTGGCTTAACGGTCATTTGAATCTCCACATGACACATTCTGCGTTTGAATGATCTAATGTATTCTACAAAATTCTTATAATGCAAGAAAAATGTTGATTTCGAGATGGAAATGTTGATGCTCCAACTCGCGGGGACGCTGTGAAGCCCACCCGGCAAAGTGACAACAGGAGGAGGGAAATGTCATGGGAGTGGATGTCCGTCTCGCAGACCACCGCAATATTCTGAACATAGCCTCGGTTATCGATAGTGCTCGGCTGAGTCCCTTTCAAATTCGAACGATTGTCTTCTGCGGCTGTGCAGCCGTGCTGGACGGGTTCGATACTCAGATGATTGGATTTCTGGCGCCATCTATTGCGGAAAACTTCGGCCTGGAGGTGGGCTCTTTTGCGCCCGTCTTCGCGGCTGGACTTTTCGGGCTGATGGTCGGTGCTTTGTTACTGGGGCCGATCGCGGATAAGATCGGGCGCCGGTGGCTGGTTATCGCCGCCACCTTCACTTTCGGCCTATTTACGTTTTTGACCGCGAGCGCGTCATCGATCAACGAATTCGTGATTCTCCGCTTTCTAACCGGGCTGGGGTTGGGCGGTGCCATGCCGAATCTAACGGCGCTTGCCACGGAATATTCGCCGCGCAGATATCAAGGCATGATCGTCGCCTGGCTGTTCGCTGGCATCCCGATCGGCGCTATTGTCGGAGGGCTGCTCAGCTCATGGCTCCTGCCTTTCGCGGGATGGCAGGCGGCGTTCCATGTCGGCGGAGTGCTGCCGATGCTGCTCGCTCTGGTGCTTGTATTCACGCTTCCGGAATCGCTGCGCTTCCTCATTCTCAAGCAGGATAATCCGAGACGCGTCCTGGCCATTGCCAACCGCATCGTGCCGTCCGGCTTCCCGCCAGAACAACAATTCAGCTCACCGCAAAAGCCGGTCACGGGTATTCCGGTGCGGCACCTGTTCACCAACGGGCGGTGGAGCGGAACGCTCCTGCTTTGGATTCCCTATTTTATGAACCTGCTCATCATTTATTTTATCATCAGCTGGCTTCCGGCGATGCTGCGCCAATCGGGAATGCCCATAACTGCCGGAATCGAAGCGGCGACGGCATTTAGTTTCGGCGGAGCGATCGGATGTCTTGGGACGGGCAAACTGCTTCAGATGTTCGGCGCACGGAAGGTTGCCTTGATTGAATTCGTCGCTACCATACTGTTCATCCTGCTGTTATCGACCTATTCTGACGCCTATTGGTCCGTCATGCTGATTGCCGGTTTTCTCGGCTTCACGGTCCAAGGGGCACAGGCGGCGCTCAATGCGCTTGTTGCCGGCTTCTACCCGACCGCCATCCGGTCTACGGGCATCGGCTGGGCGCTGGGCATTGGTCGTGTCGGCTCAATCATCGGTCCGCTGATTGGTGGTCTCATGCTCTCAATGCACTGGCAAACTTCAACAATTTTCCTTGCAACCATCGTCCCAGCCTTCCTGGCGGCGACAGCGATAGCCTGCATGATGGCCCGGCGCGGATCGTTTGAGGCCGATGAGGAACCGGCAGCGGCGAGCATCCATTAGGGGGGGCGGAACAAGGTCTGTTCAAAATCCTGCGCTAAGGTCGAACGGACCGTGAACTCTCGTCGCGAACCCGCATAATGGTCTGCCGGCTCGTCGCGAATTTTCTCGCAATCGCCGAAACGCTCATGCCCGTCGCGAGATCGTTGCGGACACGCTGCTTCTGTTCATCGCTGAGCGTGAAGGGCCGGCCGAGGGTCTTGCCCTCCGACTTGGCGCGCTTGAGACCGGATTGCGTCCGCTCGATCAGCAAATCCCGCTCGAATTGGGCGACGGCATTGAGCACGTTCATGGTCATGGTGCCGGCCGAACTGGTGAGGTCGGCGCCGCCGAGCGCGAGGCAATAGACCCTCACGCCCATTTCGGCCAGCGTTCTGACTGTGGTGCTGATGTCGATCGCATCACGGCCGTGGCGGTCGAGCTTTGTCACGATCAGAATGTCGCCGGACTCCAGCTTGTCCATGAGAAATCGTCGCTGATGATCGTGTAGCTGGTCGAGTATCTGGCGTCGACGTAGGCCCGCCTGGTGAGTTCAAATCGTCGCCGGTCGAGTTTGGTCTCTCGCGACCAACTGTTTTCTAAAACTTTCGATGCGGACAAATTAAACAACTATCGATGATAAGAAAAAAATATCTGATGAAATTCAGAAGATGCCAGACCTTGGATACCTTGGAACAGGTCTACAGCCATATGAAGGACCGTATTCCGTCCTCTGAACTGGGGAATTTGAAGGGGCATGCGACCATCGCCGCGCGGAAATCACCCACGGTCAACTATGGGACAAAGTACCTGCATCAGCCTGGAAGAACGTTGAATAGATGAGACGACGCCTTCTATCGGGAGAAGCTTGCGAGATGGCGAACATCAAACCCGATTGTCATGGTCCTCATCCACCAAGGCACCTGCACGAACGAGCTTCAGACACTTCTCCGTCTCTTCCATCAGGAAAGCCGCGCTGCATTCCAACGCACCTGCAACATTCAGGATTACCGCGAGCGTGGGCATGTGCTCACCCCGCTCGATCCGGCCCATGTGCGCCCGCTCAACTCCGGCCAAATTAGCCAGTGCTTCCTGTGCCGTCCCGCGCTCCGTCCTCAACACCTTTACCGCCATGCCAAAAGCCTTGGCCGGCTCCTCCTCAAAACGTTTACTGCCTGTAGGCCGGCCTCGCCTTATTTCACGCTTTTGCATCTGCAAAATCGTGAAATAAGAGCATAAATTAAACCACGTTTAATTAAACGCGAACTGCTATTATCTGGCATTGTTTACCGCATCCTTCTTGACAGGAGAGCCAGCCATGCACAGCCAGCACGCCCCTGATTCAGTACGGATCGCCGTCTCCTTTGGAGCCTTCACCGCTACGCTGACGGCGCTGTTGGCAAAGCAGCGCGCAGAGGAGCCCGGCACCGCGATATGTCTCACAGAGGCTTCGTTTTCCGAGCAGGTTCGGGGAGTGAAGGAAGGCCGCTACGATCTTGGGTTTGCCGTTGCACCGCCCTCTGAAGCCGAACTGCAAAGCGAGGTGCTGTGGCATGATGAGATTGCCGTAGCGGTTCCCGCGCTCTCACCGCTACTGGAGTTTGCGGAAATTACGCTGGAGAAGGCCGTGCAGTATCCCGTGGTGCTTTGGTCAGCAGAGCACTGTGAACCCCTTAGCGGTCAGGTCATGCAATTGTTGAACTCGGAGTCTCCGAAGCTCAATGTGGTTGACCACGCGAAGTCGTTCGAACTGATGGCCGTTCTGGTCGCTGCGGGCTACGGAATCGGCTTCGCGGCTAAGTCACGCATCGATACGGCGCGGAAGCTAGGCATCGTTATGCGGCCCCTGGCGGGATCGCCGAACGATCTGAGCACATATTTGTTGCGCGCGCCCAGCGCGCCTTCTTCGTTCACCGAACGACTGATCGAGCGAGCACGCAAACTCGACCAGTCTGTGTCATCCCATTGACAGCTGCAAGATCTCACGCAGCGCCCCCTTGAACAGCATCTTCCGTGTCCGATATCGCTGACCATGCTACCCGCCCGGAGGAACCACCCAAGTTCTGAATCCTGGACGCTGCGCAATACTCACTGGACGCTTGCTTTTCGCTGCTCCAGCCGACCATCATCCAGTGGCTCGCGGATGCGAAGTCCAGAAAGCGGGCTGACCTATGCACACGACCGATTCAAACCATTTCTTGACTGATCGGTAAACTATAGGTCTAATCCTGCCTATGCATTGCGTTGAAGGACACCAACCATGAGCGGAAGGCCCAAGGAATACGACGACACCGCCGTCATTGATGCCGCGATGGATGTGTTCTGGACGAACGGTTTTGAGGCCAGTTCGACCCAGGAACTTTGTGAGCGCACAGGCTTGGGGCGCGGCAGTCTCTACCATGCCTTTGGCAGCAAGCAGAACCTCTATGAGCAGGCGTTACGTCGCTACCAGGAGTTGGGACTCAAGGCGCAGACCGAAATTCTCAACGGCCCTGGCACTGCCAAGGAACGCTTGCAGGCGCTGCTGCAATGGGGAGTGGATGGCGATCTAGATCCTGAAAAGCGCCGCAGTTGCATGGCGTTGTTTTCGGTCATGGAGCGCGGCAGCAAAGATCCGGTGATCGACCAGATCAACCGTGCCTATGTCAACAGACTGGAGGCGGTTATCTGCCACGTCATCGCCGTCGGCCAACGCAATGGAGAGTTGGCCGATGATCGACCTGCATTGGAGGTCGCGCGCGCATTCTTGGCCAGCTACTACGGGCTGCGCATCCTCGGGCAATCCATGCCGGATCGCGCTTTCCTGTCCGATGTGCTGCAAGGGACGATAGCCAAGCTCTGAATGTCGAAGACGGATTGCCGGCCCGCAGGTCGGTTATTTTTGGCCTATTTTGTACCGAACGATAAACTTTAGAAGGAGTTTCCCATGCCATTGGTGGTTTACATCCTGGGGTTGACGATCTTCTCGTTGACCACCTCGGAATTCATGGTCGCGGGCATGATGCCGTCGCTGACGCAAGCGTTTGGCGTGTCGGTGACGCAGATCGGCTACCTGATCTCGCTGTATGCGATCGGCATGGTTGTCGGTGGGCCGCTGCTCACCGTCGGCCTGCTCAAGCTGCGCGTCCCCAACAAACAGGCGCTGCTATGGCTGCTGGGCTTCTACGCAGTCGCTCAATCGGTGGCCGCGTCCGCAACCAGCTACGACATCATGGCCGCCGCCCGGGTTGCCACGGGTGTGGCCGGTTCGGCGTGCTTTGGCGTGTCGCTGGCGATCTGCGCCGAGATCGTAGGTGCCGAATCACGGGGACGCGCGGCGTCCATCGTGGTCGGCGGACTGATGCTGGCAACGGTGCTGGGCGTGCCCATTGCCACCATCATCGACCAGCACTGGGGCTGGCGCGCGAGTTTCTGGCTGGTGGTCGCTTTGGCCGTGCTTTGCGCCACGGTCATCACGTTTCTGGTGCCGCGTTCCAAGGCTGCCGGAACAGTCAGTCTGGGTGCAGAACTGGCGGAGTTCAAGAACCGACACCTATGGGCGGCCTATGCCACCAGCGGTTTGATTATCGGCGCGACGTTCGCGGCCTTCAGCTATTTCGCCCCGATCCTGACCGAAGTGACCGGCTTCGCTGCCGCCTCGATCCCCTGGCTGCTGGGCGTCTATGGCGCAGCGAATGTTGTGGGGAACATGGTCGTCGGGCGCTACGCGGACAAGCACACCATGCCGATCATGGTGTGGGGCCTGATCGTGCTGGGTGCTGCCTTGGCGGTGTTCTCCATCTTTGCTCAGAACCAGGTTCTCAGCCTTGGCGCGCTGATCGTGATTGGTCTGGTCGGTGTTCCGATGAATCCCGCCATGATCGCCCGCGTCATGAAGACCGCTCACCCCGGTGCGTTGGTCAATACCGTCCATACGTCTGTCATCAACATCGGTCTTGGCGTCGGTGCGTGGGTCGGTGGCTTGGGCATTGCGGCCGGCTACGGGAATCGCTCGCCGTTGTGGGTCGGTGTCGCATTGGCGGTTCTCGGCCTGCTCAGCCTGTTGCCCTATCTCGGACGGAAAGCCGCGAGCCGCGCGCTGACTGTCGGCCAATAGCATCCCTTACGGTCGACTGTGAGCGGCCGAGCAGAGCCGCGTGTACCATCAGACTTTGCCCGCCCACGCCGCATTCGCCCGTGGCCAGGATGGCGGGATGCAAGGCGTTTCGCCAGGGTGACACTGCTTTCGCTGACACCGTGACCCAACGGATGACTGGCCGACAGCACAGCGCTCCGGGCATCGCATCCCAGTATCGCCGCGCGCAGTCGGTTTCTACGCCAGCCGAAGCATCGGCTGACTGTCCTTCAACGAAAAACACACCGCCATAACGACTTCATGCAGGTTCTCCGCGGTCACAGCGTCGACCGGCGCAAGGCCCTTGAAGTCATCGTGCGGCTGGGAAAGCGCACGGTAGATTTCCCATGAGTCCGCCTCGCGTGCGAACTTGAGTACCGCCTGGATCAGCTTGTGTTTCAGCGGCGTGAAATGCCAGTCCGGAACGCGCTGCCCCAGGTTGCCGAGGCTGAGTGCCAACATCTTGCGTCCGCTGATTTCGTAGCTTATCCATCGCCGCGACTTGCCAGCCATCTTCGCAAAATCGGCTGCGGAAAGAAGGTGTGGCGAATTGAAGATGTCCAACCGCTCCAGTTGCTCGCGCTGGCTTTCTGACAAGACCGGTGGTGTGCGCGGTCCCGTGATAGCGGACAGTCGATGCACGGAGTCCGGCAGCGTCGGCATACCCGCTCCAGGCTTCGAGACCAACACGATAGGGGCAGGCGGAATTGCGGCTTCAGCACCCTCTGGCACTTCATCAGGCACCTCCGGGACACCTTCCAGATGAACGGTCAGGTGCATGCTCGCTGCCTCGACCTGATGCTGCTCGAACAGATCAAGCCGATCAGCCCAATCCTGCATCATGCGTCGGCGTTGCTCCACGTATTCGGCGTGGTTGTAGGCGGCGCTCACCTTGTCGGGATCTGAATGCGAAAGCTGCGCATCGACCCAGACTTTCGGATACCCGATTTCATTCAGTGCGGTCGAAATCGTCGCGCGGATACCGTGTCCCGTCAATTGATCGGTGTAGCCCATACGCTTGAGCGCCTGATTCAAGGTGTTCTCGCTGATGCGCTTCTTCAGGTCCCAGCCATGGGAGAACAGGTAGCGCTGTGCCGGCTTGAACTGCTCCAGCATGTGCTGGACGATCTCCATGGCCTGTGCCGACAGAGGCACAATGTAGGGAGGAATATCACCAGGCCGCTTACCCTCCTTGCGCATCTCAAGCTGCAACTGTTTCACGACCTCCGGGGGGATGATCCATAGGCCTTGGTCAAGATGGAACTGATCCGGTGTCGCCAGGCGCAACTCCCCGGTACGCACCCCTGTCAGGAACAACAGCCGCAGCCCGAGTTGGGTCTGAAGACGTCCGTGATACTTGCGCAGCCTTGACAGCATCGCCGGCAACTCATCCATCCGCAGGAACGGATTGTGACGAACAGGGGGCATTGGCAGCGCCACCACATCCAGATCGAACGCGGGGTTCTGCGGCAAGCCGGGCACGATGATCAGCGCGTAGCGGAACATCTGCCTGAACCAAGTGCGTACCTTCTCTGCCACGCTGAGGGCCTTCCGCCGTTCGATCTTGGCAACGACCTCCAGAAGGTCGGGCCGCTGAATTTCGTAGACAGGGCGTTTTCCAAGCGTCGGCAGAATGTCTTTCTTGAAGATGCGAAGGATCTGCGTCAGCGTGCTCTGCCGTCCCTCCTTGAGGACAAGCCTGCGGTGCTCGACCCATTTGTCGAACACGGCCTGGAAGGTGTGTTCATCGGCCAGTCGGACGGCCTGCCGCTTCTGTTTACGATCCGCTCGGGGATTGATGCCCTTGGCCAGCAGAGCACGAGCCGCATCGCGAAGGCCGCGCGCTTCCCGAAGGCCAACTTCCGGGTAGGTGCCCAACGACATGCGCTTCTGCTTGCCAGCCCAGTAGTAACGGTAGTGCCAAGTCTTGCCTCCGGTCGGAGAGACCGCGAGGGAGAGGCCATCGATGTCGCTGATAGTGTAAGCCTTGCCGGTCGCCTTGGCGTTCCGGGCGGCCATATCTGAGAGTGCCATGCTCCAGCTCCTGAACTATGAGTCAGGACTAGATGCTTGTCTCGTTGACCTCGCTCCTCCAGCAACAATCCGGAAAGCGCCTCACCCGTATTCATGGACTTAAAAATGGACTTAAAAGTCCCGGATGTTGGCGGTTTCCAGTGGACGTCACTGGAATGAAAAAAGGGCCTTTCGGCCCTGTTTTCAATGGCTTGCAGAATTCAGTGGAACTCTACAGAACCTAAATTGGAGCGGGAAACGAGACGTTTACTAGGGCAGTAAGTCGTTGATTCCCAAGCTCTTTCTTCGCCGAGGTGGCCAGCGAAGACCTAGATTGTAGCCTATTTTTTCGTCCCCGCCAACAAAGATCGTCCAAAGAGTTCCACTGGCATCCATAGACCCACACCCAGCACACCAGACCCGCAGTCGTCACAACGTCATCGGCGACGGTCTCGAACTGGCCGCCCGTGCCCCTGCTCTCAGTTCCCGCATCCGCTTCCGCGATGACGCCCAGGCCGATCCTCTCGGTGCCGGCCCAGTTCGGATGCCATCTACGAGCCGCATGCAACGCGCATTGCATTGCCCGTCTGCGCAAGCAAGTCACGCAGGAAGAACGCGCACCCTAGCCGTGGCGCGTCAGCACGCGATTCTTTATCGGTATATCAGGATGCCAGGGCGGGTATGACAGGCGTGGATTCGCCCAGTTTTCCTAGACCTTGGACAACGACCACCATCTCGTCGCGCCTTGTGAAACCGCTGGCATATAAGGCCATACCGAGACAGATTTGCAGAATCCGCAACTTATTACGACGCTGATAGCGTGAGCGTCACTGTCGAGCCTACGTCCCGATGCTCGACCTTCTAGCGGCCGATGAATTTTTGCACATTGGGCACATGACAGCCACCGGTAAAAGCGCACTGGTGAGAAGTGCTCAAGCACCCATAACGGACCGGGCCTCGGGGCTCGTTTCCTACACAGACAACTGCCCGACCACGGGGTCGGCGTCAAAGGAGTCGGCCATGTAGTTCTTCTCCTGGAAGGAGACGGAGCATGCACGAGAACAAGAATGATGCACCAACATCAAAGGTGTTCTACCGCCCGATCGAAGCGTCCATCCGCTGGGCTGGGCTGCTGCGATACGAGCAGGTGATCCTGGCCTCGGTTTTATCGCCAAGGAATCTGCCACAGTCGTTGGATTGCCCGCGCTGGGGCGAACTGCGGCTATACACCGACCGAATCTACGACGGCATCCTCAATGGGGAACTGCCCTTCGGGCAGAACGGCATCACAACACGCGATACCGCACTGATCGAGTCCCTTGATCTGACGGTTCGCCACGTCGATCTGAAGCGATGGATGCGCCAGCACTACCCCGAGCAGCGGCCCGGCTTTCTCTTCTCTCGCAGCGAACGCATCGCCCATCCCGTCATCTCCCTGGAGACCGGCCAAGCCATGCTGGTCGAGCGATTGGCCCTCAAATCCGCTCTGGAGCAGTGCAAGCGCCAAATGCGCGAGCTGCAAGAACAGCACGACGCGCTACTCAAGCAGTCCACGGTCATTCCCGCCTGCGCGCAATGCCCCATCAGCGACCGGGCCGAGGCCACCTACCTCCACATCATCGGCACCATGCTGGAACTGATGCTCGGCCAATCTCCGTCGGGCACACCGTATTCCAGTTTCAATAGCCAGGAGGCTATCGCTACCGCGATGATCGCGCATCACGGCGAACTCATGGGCATTACCGATCGCACGCTGCAAGCCAAGTTTGCACAAGCCCGCCGCAAGCTGCGGGCCGCCGTTTCCTGATATTTGCAAGCCCGAATCTGCGGTCACGGAAACCGCATTTACGGTGGCCTGAGACAGAAGTCGACATTTGAATAGGTGTCACGCCAACAAACGCCACTGAGCGTTCAGGAGTGACCGCCATGTCGCAGATACCTGTACTACCGCCCAACGAGCGCCGCATCTTGCGTCTCGATGAAGTCGAGGCCAAGTCCGGCTTCAAGCGTGCCCACATCTACAACCTGATGCGTGCCGGCAAGTTCCCCCAGGCGCTGCGTCTGGGCGTGCGTGCAGTGGGCTGGGATTCGGTCGAGATCGACCAGTGGATCGCCGAACGTCTCAACAATCGCACCTGAGCGGCTCTCCCTCGGAATTCCCTATCCCTAGACGGAGAGCGCCATGCAGGTTGTATCCATCATCTCGACCAAGGGCGGCGTCGGCAAAACGACCACCGCAGCCAACCTCGGCGGTCTTGCCGCCGACGCGGGCTTGCGCGTACTGCTGCTCGACCTCGACGTGCAGCCCACGTTGTCGTCCTATTACGAACTGGCCCACCGCGCGCCCGGTGGCATCTACGAGCTGCTGGCCTTCAACGAGCGCGATCTCGACCGGCTCGTGTCCCGCACGAGCATCGCGGGCCTGGACCTAGTGCTCTCCAACGACCACCGAGGCGAACTGAACACCTTGCTGCTGCATGCGCCGGACGGGCGCCTGCGGTTACGCCATCTGTTGCCGGTGCTGGCGCCTCTCTATGACCTGCTGTTGATCGACACCCAGGGCGCGCGCAGCGTCTTGCTGGAGATGGCCGTGCTCGCGTCCGATCTTGCGCTGTCGCCCGTGACCCCGGAAATCCTCGCGGCCCGCGAGTTGCGGCGCGGCACCATGCAGTTGCTGGAGGACATCGCGCCGTACCGACACCTCGGCATCGAACCGCCGCCGCTGCACCTGCTCATCAACCGCGTCCACCCCGTGTCCGCCAACGCGCGGCTGATCCAGCAGGCCCTGCGCGACCTGTTCCAGGAGCATGCTGGCATCCGTGTGCTGGCTACTGACGTGCCGGCTATCGAAGCCTATCCGCGCGCTGCGACCCGCGGCCTGCCGGTGCATCGCGTCGAGTACCGACAGCCACCGGGCAGAGTCGCGCCAGCCGCTCTCGACACCATGCGCGCCCTTGCCAGCGAGTTGTTCCCGCAATGGCAGGATCAATTGGCCTTCGTGTCCGGCCGCCAGCAGCGTCCTTCTGAGACTGGGAGGCAGCATGGCAAGCGCACATGAACTGGCCCGCGGCCACAAGCGGCTACGCGTCCTGATCGAATTTGCGATCAGCGAAGGCTGGCACGTCAAACGCACACCGGGTGGACACCTCAAGTTCACCAAGGTCGGCTGCGCCGCGATCTACACCAGCTCGACCGCGAGCGACCACCGGGCGACCCTCAACGCCCGCGCGCAGATCCGCCGTGCCGAGCGCCAGGCCCAAGCCCAGGCCGCGAGCGTAAAGGAATGCGGCCATGGCTGATATGAGGTCCCAGGACATGGCTGGCAAGCTGCTTGCCGCCGGGTTCGAACGTAGCGGTCCATCCGCCACCGCCTTGAGCGACCCGATTGTCGACACGCCGATGGTCGTGACGTTGGACCAGTTGCGTCCCTACGATCACGATCCACGCAAGAAGCGCAATTCCGCCTACGAGGAAATCAAGGCTTCCATCCGTGAACGCGGCCTGGATGCGGCGCCGGCCATCACGCGCCGTCCAGGCGAAGATCACTACATCATCCGCAACGGCGGCAACACGCGGCTGGCGATCCTGCGTGAACTCTGGTCGGAGACCAAGGACGAGCGATTCTTCCGCATATCGTGCTTGTTCCGCCCCTGGCCCGCACGTGGCGAGATCGTCGCATTGACCGGGCACCTTGCGGAGAACGAGCTACGCGGCGGCCTGACGTTCATCGAGCGAGCCCTCGGCGTCGAGAAAGCGCGTGAGTTCTACGAAGAGGAAAGCGGCACCACGCTGAGCCAGTCCGAACTGGCTCGCCGCCTGGCCGCCGATGGCTACCCGGTACAGCAGTCGCACATCAGCCGCATGGTCGATGCGGTCCGCTATCTGCTGCCCGCGATCCCGACCGTGCTCTATGGCGGATTGGGCCGCCACCAGGTCGAGCGGCTATCGGTCATGCGCAAGGCCTGTGAGCGCACCTGGGAGCAGTACGCCAAAGGCCGCTCTCTTCCTCTGGATTTCGACGGCTTCTTTCAGGAAGTGCTGTCGCAATTCGACACGCAGGCTGACGAGTTTTCGCCGCAGCGAGTGCAAGACGAGCTGATCGGCCAGATGTCCGAATTGCTGGGCATCGACTACGACGTCCTGGCGCTGGACCTGACCGAATCGGAGAGCCGTCACCGTGCGTTGGTCAGCGACCCGACGCCGCCATCGGCGCCGCCCGCATTGCCTGAGCCTGGGGCCATCGCGCGATCGCCGGTTGAATCAGCACCATCCACTATCACGCCTGCACCACGTCCAGGCCATGCAGCGGCCGCGCCTACGCGGCGCGAGGACGACACGGCCCCGAGGGAGGCCTCCGCGGCCAGCCCTACGGCAGGGGTCGGCGATTTGCTTCAGGAGCACATCATCTCCCCGGCACCAACGACGGAGCGGCTCCAGTCCATCCAGCGCATGGTCGCCGATCAGTTAGGCGACGCGCTACCGCCCGATTTCTCAGCCAACGTATTGCAGTCGATTCCAGTGCAGGCCGGTGGCCTCTATCCCATCTCGGACATCTGGTATATCGACCCTGGACTGGATACGCCCGATCGGCTACGCATCCACATCGCGCAGTTCGCGCGCGAGATCGCAGGCGAGGCCGAGCTGGACGAGTACGTCGCGGATCGTCCCGATGGCATCGGGTTCGCGTGCCGCGCCCAGGCACGGCCTTCGTCGCCCCTGGGACGCGCCGTGCTCGCGCTGCTGGTTTCTCTGGCCGGTCAGACGCCGGCCGACGTCGGCTTGGACAGCGGGCAAATCGTCACCGACCTGCCGGCACTGCTGCACGGCCAGGACGATGCGGCCTTGCGATTGAGCGACACCGCGCTGGTCAAGCTGTTCCGACTGCTGCGGTTGGCCCGACGCCTCCTGGACCTGGAAGCCGGCGCTGTCGGTTCTGGGACCTGAACGAGGGTTGCCAGCATGTCCGCACCGAACCCACTCAATCAGGCCGTCCTCGCCCAGGCGCTCTACGACCTGCGCAACGGCCAATTGCGTCGATGCAAGGCGATGGGGTTCGGGGAGGAAGAGTTGGATGCGCTCAAGCATCCAGCGCTCATCAGCGTATTGGCCAATGCCAACGTCTCCTGGTGCTCTGTCTCCGTGAACCGCGAAGTGCTCCGACGCTTGCTCAAGCAGGCGCAGGACGTGGAGAAGGAGATCGCCACCGTCGATCGCATGCTGCGCCTGGGCGCCAGTACGGAAATGGTGAGTCGCTTCTACGGGCTTACGCATCAGGAAGTCGCGCTACGACGCGAAGTTCTCGGTCTGCCCAAACGCAAGGGGCGCCATCCGGTTCTGGACGAGGAGCAGGACACGGAACTGTGGCGGCGCTGGAAGGCCGTGACCAGCAGCAGGAATGTCGATCTGGAGGACGAAACCTCGGTCCTTGATGCGGCAATGGACCTCGCCGAAGGCATGGAACTGCCGCTGTCGGTGGTCTGGGCTGCGATCAAAGGCTGGATCGATCAAGGATTGGGTTGAGTTATGGCCGTGGATGACTCAGCACCACGAGCATCACGCCATGGCCCCGTCGCCCTCGCTGATCTGTTCAACAGCGCGCTGAAAGACCTTGCGCCCAAACCCCGGGCGCCCGCATCCGCACCTGCATCTGCACCGTCGCCTGGGTCAACATCTGGTGACGGTTTCCTTTTCAGCGGCAATCGTCACGAGAGCGTGCCGCGGCGGCTCTTTCTCGACCGACGCCTGACACCGCTGGAGCGCAATGCGTGGCAAGTGTTTCGGATGATGCTCAACGAGGATGGCGTCACTGCGTTTCCGACATATGAGCAACTTCGGCCATGGCTCGCGTCAACACCCTGCGCTGGACAAGCCTCCCACGAGACCGTCGCACGCGCGCTGACGCTGTTGCGCCTGACACGCTGGTTGAGTCTCGTGCGGCGCAGACGCGACCCCAAGACCGGCCGTATTCTCGGCAACCTCTATGTTCTGCACGACGAGCCCTTGACTCCATTCGAGGCGATGCAGCTCGACGCAGACTACTTGCAGCTCGTCAGCCAGGCTCTGGGCCACTCGGCCAAGGCCGTTCAGGTCGTGGGTCTGCACACCCTCAAGGAGATCGCCGAAGACCCGTTGCTGTCCGGCCGCACGCTGCCCTCGCGGCTGCAGGTCCTTGCCGAACGCCTCGCCAGCCAGGGCATCGGGACGCAAGAGAGTTATCCACAGGAGGACATGGTTCACGATTCCGAAGAAGGGGCTCCAAGCCTTCTTCGGAATCCCGAGCACCCGTCTTCGGAATCCGAAGCAGGGCCGAAACCCGCGTCAGACGGCTCTCTTCGGAATCCGAAGCAGGACCGTACTGTACGTAGTAGTCGTATTAATGAAGTACGTACTACCGCGCGCGAGCGTGGGCAGGTGCGCGCGATGCAAGGTGTCCGCTTGCCTGATCGCTTCCTTGGTTTGAAAGAAGAGCAGCAGGCCGGGGCGATGGTGGCATTGCAGCAGGTCGATGTCCCGCTGCGTCAGGCCGTGCTGGACGAATGGGCCGATCGTTGTCGCGGCAACACCATCCGCAACCCGGCCGGCTACCTGTTCGGCATCATCCAGCGCGCCATCCGTGGCGAGTTCAACGCGTGGGCCAAGCAGGCTGGCGCGACAGCACCCCCCACCGCCGCGCGAGATGCGCCGTCTGAGGCACCACGCAATGTGGTTCCACCCGAGGTGGCCAAACAGCACATCGAACGGCTGCGTGACCTTCTGCGCAAGAGCTGATCGTTACGAGCGGCATGGTCATGAAGCAGACATCCGTGGCCGTCAGTAGAGCTATCCCCAGGGGATAGATGTAATGCAAGGCGTAACGCCGACAGGTACGGCCCGGTACTTTCGTCCACCGCACTGCGATGGCGCCGGTTTCAGGAGCGACGCTGACATTCGCGCGAACAGTGCTCCATGGCGTTTGATGGAGCTATCCCCTGGGGATAGCTCGTGCCTCGGGCTGGCACTGCCATGACAACCGGGGACTGATTCATTTCGGTTTGTTGACTGACTGCCTTCCGTTGCGTGTCGATCCTGACGGCTCCTTTTCCACAGCGGGCGGTCACCATGGCAACCAACGAACCTTTACAACTCAATCTCGGCTCCTTGCGCAGCGCGATGTCGCTGACGCTTCACACCCACCACGCCTCGCGCATCTGGCATGGGCGTGCCGCCGCTGAGGGGCGGCCGGGCATTGTCGGGCTCAACGGCTACATCGCCGTGATGAACAAGATGAAGCGCGGATCGGAGCAAGACGACCCGTACAGCGACTGGTGGATGTTGCGCATCGAGGAAAAGCTCGACCAGACCAAATCCACGCTGCAATCGCTGCGCGAGCAAGTTGACCAGGCGCTGGCCGGCGTACCCGCAGCATTGAGCCTGGGCGAAAACCTCAACGTGCAGCCGGTGAAGCTCCCCTTATTTGTGAACGCGCAGCTCGGCTTCGCGGCGGTCTATCTCCTGGCCGACTACGACGACATCGCCCGCAAGTTGATCCTCGCCCATCACACCGCGCTGATCGATCGCTCGACATTGGAGCGATGGCTCAACGAAGGCGCCCACGCGCTGCGCAGCCTGTTCAGTCTGGCGCAGCAGTACCGCTACTCGGGCTGCACCCGGGACGACTTCGCGGCCAAAAATGCCGCAGCACGGGCGGCGCTGGAGAAGTTCGGCGAACTGCCCCAGGAGGTGCTCGAAGGCACACGCCGTTCGAAGTTTGCGCCGCCCATCGCGCGCCGTGGCCTGCAACAGCGCAGCGATGGTTCTGCCGCAGCGCCTCCGTCCGGCGATGAAGCCATCACCGCCGAGCCATCCGAAACCGCAGCCGGTGAGGACGAACCGGCATGAGCGATCTGAACCAACCGATCCGCTACTTCCGGGGCCTGCAACAGGAAGCCTTCATGCGGCTGGAACACGCGGCCTCTCTAAAAGGCCTTTTAAAGCCTTTTAAAGGTAAAGGGGACTTCGAGGCCTGGGCCAGCCAGTGCTTCGCCATGCGCGACGAACTGATTGGCTTGGCGCAGCGACAGGTGCTGCAACAGGCAGTCGGGCATCCCTTCCACCTGCTACCCATCGAGCTGGCCCAGCAGACAACTGGCGCGGGAACGACGTTCCTTCGCTGGCGCAAGCACGACCGCTCGGCCATGGGCGTAGCCCTGTGGCAGGAGCTGATGGCGAGCACCAGCACGCCGGCCAACCTGCTGGCCGACCTGCACGCGATCGAGCTGCAGCGCATCACGTTGAACATGCAGATCAGCCTGCTGCACACCTTGGGCAGGCAGGCGCAGGAATGCGCCAGCAAAGCGGCCGAGGCAGACAACGCCTACCTGCGCCGGCTCACGTCCACCCCACCCGCAATGCGCGATCGGTGATTGCGCCAGCCATCCCAGCACGCGCCCGGCGCCGACGAGGCACGGGTATTTCAACCACCACGGAGATCACACCATGAGCACGCATTTTTCTGGCGAAGGCAACATCGGCTCGCCACCGGAGTACCGCGAATTCCCCAATGGCAACGACGAGCCCACCCGCCTGCTGCGCCTGAACGTCTATTTCGACAACCCCGTTCCCAAGAAGGATGGCACCTTTGAGGACCGTGGCGGCTTCTGGGCGCCGGTGGAAATCTGGCACCGCGACGCCGAGCACTGGCAGCGCCTCTACCAGAAGGGTATGCGGGTGCTGGTGATCGGCCGCATGGAGCGCGAGCCTTGGACGGACAACGAAGATCAGCCACGCGAGACCTGGCAAGTCAACGCGCGCAGCGTCGGCATTCTGCCGTACCGCATCGAGTCTGTGGTCCTCAGCCCGAAGCCACAGGAGGCAGAACCGAAGCCGCAGGCCGACCAGGAATCGACCGCGCCGAAAGAGACGAAGCGCAGGAAGTGACCCGGCACGGAGGGCGGCTGCCGCGGTGCTTAGCCGCCCTCCATGTGCCGCGAGCTATCCCCAGGGGATAGCTCCATCAACGTCCACTGACTTCCACGCGTACCCGCGAATCGCCGCTCCCGACCCGCATACCTCCGGCCACTCGCCATCCCCGCACAAGCCCTTCCATCCGTGAAAGCGGTCGCCGCCGCGTGCCGCTTGTTTGCTGCTGCTCCTGGTGGTGCTCGGCATGCTCGATCCCAGCAACTCCATGAACCACGGGAATCGGATGGACGGATATGCGGCTGTTCTTGTGCGAGAAGCCCTCCCAGGGCAAAGACATTGGCCGGATTCTCGGCGCCACGCAGCGCGGTGAAGGCTGTCTCAACGGTTCCGGCGTCACTGTCACCTGGTGCATCGGCCATCTCGTAGAAGCCGCTGCGCCCGAAGCCTACGACGAGCAGTTGAAGCGCTGGTCCATTGAGCAGTTGCCCATCATTCCCCAGAATTGGCGGGTCGAGGTCAAACCGAAGACCGCCACGCAATTCAAGGTCGTCAAGGCGCTTCTGGCGAAGGCGACCCAGCTTGTCATCGCCACCGATGCCGACCGCGAAGGCGAGTTGATCGCTCGCGAGATCATCGAACTGTGCGGCTACCGCGGCCCCATCGAGCGGCTATGGTTGTCGGCACTCAACGATGCGTCCATCCGCGCCGCACTGGGCAAGCTCAGGCCATCGGCCGAGACGCTGCCGATGTACTACTCGGCGCTGGCACGATCGCGGGCCGACTGGCTCGTGGGAATGAACCTCAGCCGCCTGTTCACCGTGCTCGGTCGACAAGCGGGCTACGACGGCGTGCTGTCGGTCGGCCGCGTGCAGACACCGACGCTCAAGCTCGTGGTGGACCGCGACCGCGAAATTGCGGCCTTCGTGTCCGTACCGTACTGGGCCATCGACGTGTCCCTGTCCGCAAGCGGCCAGTCTTTCACCGCGCAATGGGTTCCGCCCGATGCCTACACCGACGACACGGGCCGCTGCCTGCAGCAGCCGGTCGCACAGCGGGCCGCGCAGCAGATTCGCGGCGCGGGCAGCGCGCAGGTGGTGTCGGTCGAGACCGAGCGCGTGCGCGAAGGCCCGCCGCTGCTGTTCGACCTGGGCACCTTGCAGGAGGTTTGTTCCAAGCAACTTGGGCTGGACGTGCAGGAAACCCTGGAGATCGCCCAGGCCCTGTACGAGACGCACAAAGCCACGACGTACCCGCGCTCGGATTCCGGCTATCTGCCCGAAAGCATGTTCGCCGAGGTGTCCACGGTTCTCGACAGTCTGCTCAGGACCGATCCCTCGCTGCGCCCGATCATGGACCAGCTCGACCGCTCCCAGCGCTCGCGTGCATGGAATGACGGCAAGGTCACGGCGCACCACGGCATCATTCCGACGCTCGAACCAGCGAACCTCTCGGCCATGAGCGAGAAGGAGTTGGCGGTGTACCGGCTGATCCGGGCGCATTACCTCGCGCAGTTCCTCCCTCACCACGAGTTCGATCGCACCGTGGCGAACCTAGCCTGCGGCCAGCAGAAACTGGCGGCCACGGGCAAGCAGGTCGTGGTGAAGGGCTGGCCCCTGGTACTGACCGAGCCTCAGCCCGACGAGGACGGCGACGCTGCGGCGCGCAGCCAGGTGCTTCCCGCGCTGCGCGAGGGCTTGGCATGTCTGGTGGCCGACGTCGATCTGAAGGCGCTCAAGACGCTGCCACCCAGGCCGTACACGCAGGGCGAACTTGTCAAATCCATGAAGGGAGTCGCCAAGCTGGTGACGGACCCGCGCCTGAAGCAGAAGTTCAGGGACACGGTCGGCATCGGCACCGAAGCGACGCGAGCCAACATCATCAGCGGCCTGATCGCACGCGGCTATATCGTGAAGAAGGGGCGCGCCATCCGCGCATCCGATGCTGCTTTCACACTGATCGACGCCGTGCCCGCGGCGATCGCCGACCCTGGCACTACCGCTGTCTGGGAACAGGCGCTCGACATGATCGAAGCTGGACAGCTTACGCTGGACGTATTCATCGGAAAGCAGGCTGCATGGATTTCGCAGTTGATCGCGCAGTACAGCATCGCGTCCCTGTCCATCAAGGTTCCCCAAGGGCCGGCATGCCCGCAGTGCGGCGCACCCACGCGTCAGCGCAGCGGCAAGAGCGGCCCGTTTTGGTCGTGCAGTCGTTACCCCGACTGCAAAGGCACGCTGCCGGTCGAATCCGGCACGTCCAAGCGCGGTGCCTCGCGCCCGCACCGCAGCGGCCGCCAAGGTTCCTGACCCGACCCCGTTCCCCGTGAGCCGTGCCCGCCATCGGCGGCGTGGCCCTTGTCCCGCACGCCCTGCGGGACGCCCAGCGCGCAACGCCTTCTTGATCCGTGCGCGCGTCCCGCCTGGCCGCTCCGGCCACGGGACCTGAAGGTAGCTTCTCCGCGAACCGCATCCCGCGCGTTCTGCTGATCTGCATTTCTTCCGCCCACTGCGAAGGGTCTCCCGATGGCTTGTCGAACTGCACGAGCCACCCGGAGACCGTTCGTGGTCAGCGGTATTCGGTGCCGGTGCCCGCCGGCGCAAAAACGGGCTCCCTTTGTGCGCGGATGTGCGCCAGACGATGCCGGCCCCAGCCACGACATGGGCCGGGTGTGATTGCTGACAGCAGACGGTTTTAGCGACGACCGGGCCTGCCAATCAGCCCACGGGTGGTTCCTCTTTCCTCCCGAGCCGAAGGCCGCAGGGCCTTCGGCGCCTTTCTCCTGCCCATCAATGTCCCGGCCCCCCGCCCAACGGCCCTGGGCCACACGAACAGGAGACCCGACATGAACCCCCATCCTTGCCCCCCAACACACGGCAGGCCGCGCAACGCGCCGCTGCTCTACGGCAGCGTGTGCAGCGGCATCGAGGCCGTGAGCCTCGCCTGGCAACCCCTCGGCCTCGAAGCTGCGTGGTTCGCTGAGATCGAGCCGTTCCCGAGCGCCGTGCTCGCCCATCGTTACCCCCACGTGCCCAACCTGGGCGACATGACTGCGATCGCCCGCCAGGTGCGCGCCGGCACCGTGCCGGCGCCCGACATCCTGGTCGGCGGCACACCGTGCCAGTCGTTCAGCGTAGCCGGCGCGCGCCAGGGACTGAATGACCCGCGCGGCGCCTTGACCCTTGCCTATGTGGAGCTTGCAAATGCCATCGACCAAACCCGCCACCAAGACCGCCGCCCGTCGGCAACCCTCGTCTGGGAAAACGTCCCCGGCGTCCTCAACGACCGCAGCAATGCCTTCGGGCATTTCCTGGGCGCACTGGCCGGAGAAGGCTGTGCGCTCCAACCGCCAGGGGAAAAATGGGCGCACGCAGGTTGTGTGTCTGGACCCCGGCGCCGCATCGCCTGGCGCGTGCTCGACGCTCAATTATGTGAAGCTCCACATAATTGAGCTTATGGATAGCACTGCGTTATGCGCAGTAACTGCACTCAGGCCCCAAAACTCAAACATCTCCCGAGCTATTGCTCAACATAATCTCCGATGATGATTTTCGTGGCATGTCGCCACGCAAATCGGAGATATGAGCATGAAGAACGGAAATGTCGTACAGGACACGGCTCGGCTGGTAGAAGAACTGACCGGGAAGCTGGAAGTGATGGGCTACAGCGGCGCCACTATCACCCGCCTTAATTCGATCTGGAGAAATCTGGTTCCCTATGCCAACGAGAACGCTTGCGGTGCGTTTTCGATGGAAGTGGCTCGCGAGTTCATCCAGAGCCACTATGGACACCGCCTTGATGACCCCGACGCTTCCCACAACATCCATCGGGCAATCCATCTTCTCAGCGACTTCCAACGGTATGGGACCGTTTTCAAGCAATCACACGCCACGTTGAAGGGTTTCACCAAATCCTATCGTCAAGTGTTCGAAGGCTTTCTGCAGCACCTGTCCGCCCAAGGGGTTGCCCCTGGGTCGCTCCGCACGTGGCGAAGTCGGCTGTTTCGACTTGAGTATTTCCTGCTCCATCACGGCATTGAAGAATTCCGACTTATCCGGATTCAACACATCAACTCGTACATTGAGTCGTTGGCCGGATTCTCATCGAATACCGTCGGCTCGACGCTGCGGATTCTGAAGCAGCTCTTTCAGTACGCTTGCTCCAACGGATTTCATGTCGAGAGCTTCGACAACGCGATACCCATTGTCCGACGCCAAAGACGTCAGCGACTGCCAACAGTGTTCTCAGTTGGTGAGACCGAGAAGATCCTGTCTGCGATTGACAGGAGCAATGCGCTGGGCAAGCGCAACTATGCGATCTTTCTTCTGCTGGCAAGAATGGGGCTGCGGATCAGTGATGTTCGTGGACTGATGTTCCATCACTTTGACTGGTCAAGAAATGTCATCTCCATCGTCCAGCAAAAGACAAAAAAGCCAGTTGATCTTCCGATCATGGATGAAGTTGGATGGGCAATTATTGACTACCTGCGGAACGGGCGGCCGCATTCGGAATGCCCACTCGTATTCATAAAACATATCGCCCCGTTCGATGGTCTGACGTCTGCTTTACATCAGCAAATGCTTCAATACCTTCGCAGGGCGGATATCCATGTTCCGGCGAACAAGCCCCGAGGCGTTCATTCACTGCGACATAGTCTGGCGACGACTTTGCTGCAGAAGCAGGTTCCAATTCAAACCATCTCTCATACCCTGGGCCATCTCGATATTGGCAGCACCAGCGGGTACGTTCAGGTCAACCTGCCGCAGCTGCGCCTGTGCGCTCTGGAGGTGGCCTGATGTCTACATCAATAGCTTACTTCACTGGCCCTTTCGCACCGATGTGCGATGCGTTCGTGACCCAGATGCGCTCCCTGGGGCGGGCGTATAAGCAGCAGGCAATGCTCCTGCGCATGTTTGATAACTTCAGCAAGGGCTACAGCATTCAGGGTTTCACCATCACTGAAGAACTGGCTTCGGCCTGGAGCAAGAAACGTCCAAACGAAGCCGAATCCACTCGGCATTCTCGTGTGGGTGAGATGCATCGTTTCGCCAGGTTTCTTGAAGGACAAGGCCATTCGACCTTCCTTGTTCCAGGCAAGATTCCGCGAAAGAGTTTGCACCACCCGTACATCTTCAGCAGCGGGGAGATCAGTCGCATATTCGACTACACGAGTGCCTTGAAGCCAAGTCCTGTGTCACGACTGATGCATCGCTCCACCCCCACGATGATCAAGATCCTATATGGGTGCGGACTGAGAATTTCGGAGGTCGTTGCGCTACAAGTCCGCGATGTCGATCTGGAGCAAGGTGTTTTGCATGTCAGGCATGGAAAGAACGACCATGAGCGGCTTGTCCCCATGTCGAGCACACTCACCGACGTATGTCGGGAATATGCAGCACAAGCGTTGACAGGTGCGAATGACCTTGCCCCTTTTTTCTTCAATCGCAAGCGCGAACCTTGCAGTCCGGGCGACTTTGGAAGACGCTTTAGACAAATGCTGTGGGAGGTGGGGATACCGTATTACGGCAAAGACCGTGGTCCACGGCTCCACGATTTACGGCACACGTTCGTCTGCCATCGGCTTAACAGATGGGCTAAAGAGAACGCAGATCTGAACACCTTGTTGCCTGTTCTCTCGGCCTACCTGGGACACGCCAATCTCACTTCGACCTACTACTACCTGAGGCTGACAGCCGAGGTGTATCCGGACATAACCTCGAAGCTTGAGGCGAGACTCGGACACATCTTCCCTGAGATCAATCATTTGACCGAGGGGGCCCTGGATGACTAAGCATCGGCAGCCAACTGACTTCGCATACGCCCTGTCAAAATTCCTGGGAGAGCATCTGGCCGCGCACCGCGGAATGAGCGCGAACTGACGTTGCCCGCGAATTTCGGATCCCTTAACTGAGCGAGATTATGCCACCCGTTGGTTCTGGGCGGCGTACCAGTCCCGCTCGAATTGCATCGGGCTGACGTAGCCCAACGTCGAGTGCAAGCGCGAATGATTGTAGAAGCTCAACCAGTCGATTACCTCGTCCATCGCTTCGCGACGCGTTGCAAAGCGCTGGCCGAGGATGCGTGCACGCTTGAGCGATCCCCACAGGCTCTCGGTCGGTGCGTTGTCCCAGCAATTGCCTCGACGGCTCATCGAACTGCGCATGCCGTAGCCCTTGAGCAGGTCCTGGAAGTCATGACTGCAATACTGGCTGCCACGGTCACTGTGGAGGATCAGGCCCGCTTGCGGACGGCGGCGAAACCACGCCATACGCAGCGCATCAGACACCAGCTCCGTGCGCATGTGCGGCTGCATCGACCAGCCCACCACCTGACGGCTGAACAGGTCGAGAATGACGGTCAGAAACAGCCAACCCTCGTCCGTCCAGATGTACGTGATGTCCGTAGTCCAGACCTGGTCGGGACGCGCGGGAGAGAAGTCTCGTTGCAGCAGGTCCGGTGCGACCGGCAGGCTGTGTTTGCTGTCGGTCGTGACCTTGAACCGGCGTTTGGTCTTCGCCTTGATGCCGTGCAGCTTCATGAGCCGCTGGACACGATCCTTGCTGACGCGAATGCCCTGGACCAGCAGTTGCTTCCACACGCGCGGCCAGCCGTACTCGCCTTTGGATTCAGCGTGCACGGCCTTGATGTGCACCAGCAGAGCGTCGTTGCTGATGCGTCGGCGCGGTCGGTCAGTATCGACATCCCGCACCTTGCGCGCGTGGTAACCGCTGGGGCTGACACCCAGCACCTGGCAGCTCAGGGACACCGGCCATTGTCGGCTGTGAAGCTCGATCCAGGCGTACTTCATGCCGACACCTTCGCAAAGTACGCCGTGGCTTTTCCCAATATGTCGCGCTCCATCTTCACGCGTGCCAACTCCGCGCGCAGCCGGGCAATCTCCATCTGTTCTGGAGAAACCTGTTTGCCTGCGCCGTTCAGCTTCCCAGCGGCATCGGCCTTCACCCAGTTGTGCAGCGTCTTCGGGCTGATGCCCAGTATCTTCGCCACCGCCGCCATGCTCTGGCCGCCGCGGACCATGCGCACGGCTTCCAGCATGAATTCCTGCGTATATCGAGCTCTCGGATTACCCATCTTTCCTCCCTCCTTGCGTGAGTTTTACACACTCAGCAAGGGATCCATTTTTTGCGGGCAAGCTCAAACACTGTGGCGTCCTACAGAGATACGTTCTCCATCCTCTTGCGATTCATGGAGCATCAGGCCGGCGTGAAGATCGAGCGGATTTGCATTGCGGACCTGCATCATAAGCAAATACAAGCGTTTCTTCTGTGGCTTGAGCAGGACAGGGGCAATTCCGTTAACACCAGGAATCAACGCCTCAGCGCGATCACGAGCTTCTTTCGGTTCGTGATGTCGATCTATCCAGAGCACATCCTCCTGTGCCAACAAATCCTCAATATCCAGTTCAAGAAGCGGCAATCTTCAACGGTGGACTACCTGTCCATTGAAGCTGTAGAGCTGCTGCTCCAGCAGCCCAACGCACGGAAACCTATGGGTCGAAGAGATCTGGTTCTGCTCAGCGTACTGTATGACACGGGGGCCAGAGTTCAGGAGCTTGCGAACATGAACGTGAGCGACTTGAAACTGACAGCACCGGCAACCGCAAGGCTGTTGGGCAAAGGAGCCAAAGTCCGTTTGGTCCCTCTGCTGGCGCCGACGACGGCTCTTTTAGTTTCATATCTGCAGGAGCATCACGGGCAGTACCTGGAGCAGAAAGACAGGCCATTGTTCTGCAACAACGTCAGGAAGCGACTAACAAGAGCAGGCATCTCCTACATTCTGCAGAAGTATGCCAGGGAGGTCTCGCAAGGAAATCCGGGTCTACTGGGGACAAAAATCAGTCCGCATACATTGAGACACAGCAAAGCCATGCACCTGCTGCAGGCTGGCGTGAATCTTATCTATATCCGCGACCTACTCGGCCATTCCGATATTAAAACGACAGAGATCTATGCGCGGGCAGATCTGGACAGCAAGAAGGCTGCTTTGGAAATGGCCTATCCAGGCACGTCAAGAACCCCATATCCGGCATGGGGCCAGGACGGCGAACTGCTCAGTTGGCTGCAATCACTGGGAAAGGATCACCGGCCCGCTGGTTGATTATGTGAAGCAAGTTCGGCGCAAGTGCCTGCGATCCCTGGTTGCGTTGCGCCGACTTTTCATAACGCTGCGCTATCCATAAGCTCAATATTTCGGTGTCGCCCAACGCCGCAAGCGTGTGTTTCTTGTGGCAAGTGGTGGAGATGGCCTCGATCCCGTCGAAGTACTTTTTGAGCGCACAGGCCTGCTCGGGGATTCTTCTGCGGGCAGCGCGCCGTGGCAAGAAGCTGCCCGTGCTGCTGGATCGGGTGCTGAAGCAGCAGGCGGATACGCAGGACTGAAGCAGCCCTACGGCACGGTCACGATGACCTTCGGATTCAGTGGCGGCACCGGCCCCGTCGATGTGGCGGCATGTCTCATGGCCGCAGGCCCCAAGCACGACATCCGCACGGAGACGTTCATGGTGCAGTCGATCGCCGGCAGCATCGCCCACACCCTCGACACTGCCAACGGCGGCAAGGGCGGCAGCGAAGACGGTACGGGCAAGGGTGTGCCGATCATCGCTTTCACCGCGCAGGGCAGCGGCGCGGATGCCACGATGGATCGGGCTCCGACGCTGCGTGCAGGTGGGCACCGCAACAGCCATGCGAACGCCGGTGTCGTGCCCGCCATCGCCTTCGCGCAGAACAACCGCGGCGAAGTGCGTTTCGAGTCGGGCCATGGGCAGGTAGCTTGCACCGTCCTTTCCAACGGCAAGCCGGGCTATGGCGTGCCGATGGTGGCCTGCGTTGCCCTGCGGGGACGGCAGCAGGGTCTTACCGCGGAACTGGGCGGCGGCGTATCGGACGCACTGCGCACCAGCGGCGGCGGCGCTGACAAGCCCCATGTGCTGGCACCCGACTTCGAGGCGCATTTCCGTTACGACTGGAGCGAGCCCGGCCCCGGCGACTGGTCGCACTGGCGGGTGCGGCGGCTAATGCCCGTGGAATGCGAGCGGCTGCAAGGCATGCCCGACGACTACACGCTGATCCCGTACCGCGGCAAGCCCGCCGCGGATGCTCCGCGCTACAAGGCAATCGGCAATTCCATGGCGGTGCCGTGCGTTGCGTGGCTTGGCCAGCGGCTGGTGCAGTGCCTGCACAAGACGGGATCGACAGCTCCGGATTGATGCACGACGTCGCCAGCGGGCCACGCCATTCTTCCTCCTGCATTGCCGACGTGTCGGCAGCAGCCAGCAGCCGGGGTGTCCAGGCTGCCGTGGGTTCTACCCGCGCCACCCACCAGTTCGCCTCGGCATCTCACCGGCGAACGCTGCCCACCGGGGCATCGATGCCTCTTTTTTTCCAACCCACGGGATGGCCGCCACGTCCCGTCGGGGGCATGTCGCCACCCGGTCGATTTCAGGACTTCCCATGGATAACATCACCAAGCAAGACCGCATCACGCTGAAGAACCTCAAGGTGGCCGACTTCGCCAGCGAGGAAACGATGTGCTTCAGCGCCACCGTCGTGTTCGACGGCACTCCCATCGCCGAGGCCCGCAACGACGGCCACGGCGGCTCGACGTTCGTCCACGCGCTCAATGGCAAGGCGGCGCTGCTGGCGCAGGCCGAAGCCTTCGCCAAGGGCCTGCCGCCTGCACCGCTCGACCTCGGCCACGAGGGTGAAGACCCTCATTACATCGACATGACGCTCGACTTCCTGATCGATGAACTGGCCGATGCCATGCACGCCGAGCGCAAGGTGCGAGCCGCGTTCAACCGCGACATCGGCAACAAGGTGCTGTTCATCAAGGACGGCAAACTGCTGTTCATCAAGGGCATCAAGCTCAAGGCCATCGCCGACCGCAAAGCGTATTTCGCTTCGCTGCGCGCCCGACAGGCCCAACCCATCGTCATCCTCGCCGAGCTTCCGCCCGAGCAAGCATTTGACCTGTGGAAGCAGCATGTCCTGGGCGACAAGCCCGCCTGACCCAGCGCCGACGCCCCCTCCTGACAGCCCCGCACTCGATGCGGGGCTTCTTTTTTTCGGTGCCCATCAATCGGGGCTGGGCCGGATGCCGTTTTCCAACTGACGCAGCGCGGCCCGCGCACGAAGCTGCCCGCATGTTCGCTGATTCGTCAGCACATGCCAGCAGCCAGGGTTTCAGGCTGCCGCGGGTCTCTCCCGCGTTGCCCACCAGTCCGCATCGCATCAAGTCTGCGGACGCGCGTCCCCGTGACGTCGATGCTTTTTATCAACCGCGTGCGGGAGCTGCCATCCCGTGAGGGACGAGGCCCCGCTTTTCCAAGGAGCCCGTCCATGTCCCAGCAAGCCTCTTTCGGCCAACTGGCCCTGACCTACTGCGGCAAGTTTCTGCCGCTCGAAGTCCTGCAAAGCGCCGCCGGTCACTACATCGGCACGCGCGATACCGAAGGCCCCGTTTCGCGGGAATCCCGCGAGTACTTCCGCAGCTATGCCGCGGCTCAACGTGCCCTCGAAAGAGGCGGCTGGTCCCAGCTCGCCATTCCCTGATCCAACTGGAGGAATCACGTCATGAACCAGCTACTGCCGCGGGAAATCGTCGATCAGATCATGCGGGAAGAACAGCATTTCGCTGCCGCGCCCCAAGCCTTCTTCGAGGCCTGGAAGCGCGGTGTCGAGATCGCTGGCCCCGAATGGTTCGGTGACGGCACCCGTGAAGGTCTGAACCAGGCCAAGAGCAAGTGGGATCTGCGTCCCAACATGCTGCAGCTCAACGATGCCCTCGGCGTCCTGAGCAGCGGCGAACGCATGTTCCTGTCCGCCATGGTCAGCTTCTACAACGCGCGCGAGGGCGGTGCCATGCTCAAGCGCTGCCACTTCAACGGACTGTCGGACTTCGACGGTCTCGATCTGCAACGCCGCAAGGTCATCGCCGACCTGCTGGTGAACTACAACGGCTGGTGAGCCGGTCCCCGGCGCACCACTGCTTTTCGTTCCCCCCGAGAGGGACATGCGCCCACAAAGCCATGTTCCTCAATTTCTTCGCCATCGCCCAGCGCCAACGGCCTCGGGCTATTACTTGCGGATGCCACCGTCCGCATGGGCTGGCTCCGCTCACTTCTCGAAAGGAGCCACCATGGCAAACAACTACTACGAGGGCACGGGCGTTCTCATGCTTGATCGTGTTACCCCCGTCATCAAGGCGCTGTTCGGCGTCTTCGCATTGGATGAAAGCTATCCCGGCAACGGGCATGCCTACATCGCCAGGATCGCCGAGACCAATTATCCGCAATGGTCGAATGTGCTGGGCGGCCTGGAAGACCTCGCAGCGCAACTCGGCATACCCATGCCCGACGACGAAGGCTTGTCGATTCCTCCACTGCTCGAACTGCTGGCCGTGCACTTCGGAGCCGACCAGGATCAGGAACTGCAGAACCTGATCGAACAACACCAGTTCGAGGACAGCGCCGATCTGGAGGCCTTACTTCTGATCGCAACCTGCTTCGACGACGGCCATGACCTGACCGCCATCCAGTTCGAGGGCTGCTGGTATTGCAGCAAGCCAAGGCTGTTCGAGTTCGGCGGCAGCGGCTGCTACCTGAGCCGCGAGGTCCAGGTCTTCAGAACGTCCTCGCAGGCACTCCAACTCGGCGACCAACTGCGCAAAGCCATTAAGGCCAGCGACATCGAAGAGGCCTCGGCGTTGATCGCACTGGAGGCCGCCAATCTGCTCGCGGGCATCAACGACGAGCATTTCCGCCTGAATGTGCGCCATCGCATCGCCGAACGGCTGGCCCAGACGCCAACGATCAGTGCCGACTGACGCATTTTCTCTTTTCAACCCACCGGGTCCAATTCCCGGTGGCGGGGATTGGCTCCATTATTCAATCTGGAGAAATCCCATGTCCCAAAATCCCAATCCCTTTGTCCGCGGCTACTGGAATCTGAAAATCGTCCGCACGCTGTCCATCAGCTACGAGGACGGAAGCCCGCATGTGTGGCGAGCCATCCACGTGAGCCAACAGCACCTCTCCGATGAGGAACTGGTTTCTTCCCCCTGCATCGTCACCAGCGAGTTCGCGGTGGTCAGGAATGGCACTGAACCTGTCAGCGCCGAACTGATGGCCGAATGCAATGCTGTTGAAGGCGTCAGCGGCGAAGGCGTAGTTGGTGCCGTGGTCTATGCCATTCATGGCGACGACTTCGACGGCCGCCCGATCCACGTCGGTGACACTTATTCGGCCGAAGCCGCGCGAGACGTGGTGCAGCGGTTGAGTTTCGAGACCGGCTATTACAGCCGATGCTGGGAAATCAGCAGCGCGCACATCAGCCGGAAAACCGGCCAGTACCTCGCCAACCTGGCAGACCTCGCCACGCCGGAGGCCTTTCTGTTCATCGCCTTCCGGGTTCCGTACAGCCCGGCGATCGGCGTCAAGCTGATTTCCACGCCCTGGACGGACCAGAACCTGGAGCATGCCGAGGGCATCGGCGCGGAGCAGCTTCGACAAGAGCACCGGAACAAGGGCATGCCGGACGACCTGGCGAACATCCTTGAACTGGCTGGCCAGGCCGATGTGCGCATTCTCATCCTCGACGCTGATGCGCCCGCGCTACTGGGCTTGCCGCTGGCCGAGTCCTAGCAGTCGCGCCACGCACCATTCTTCCTCTTTGTTCTCCCCCATGTCAGCCCGTCTCCCACCCGGAGCTGGGCTGATCCATTTTCATAGGAGCAACCTCATGTTCCCCGACCTCATCTCGCATGCACCCGACTTCGAGCACCAGCTCGGAGCCTGCGTCAACGCCATGAGCCAGGACGACGCCATCGGCCAGATCCTGGTATTCGAGCGCACGAGAGGCATGCTACACATGCGCCATATCGCCAGCGCCGACCTGGTGGACAGCGACATTGACGACTACGAAATGGTCGTCTTCGACGGTGGCAACACCAGCGGCGACACGTGGAAGCACGTGTTCTTTCCACGTCAGCGCGAACACTATTTCGTGTACGAAGCCTGATCCATCCAGCCCCTTTCGAGGGGCTTTTTCTTGCCCGCAGCGCAGGAAACCGGGTGCGGCGCGGTGCCGTTTCATGCGGGTGAGCCGCCCATTCCGAGGCCATCCTTGCCCCATGTTCGTCGGCGTTGCCGACACATGCCCAGACAGCCGAGACCTTCAAGGCTGCAAGTGCGGGAAACCGTGCTGGTCTTTTTTCTTATCGGACGTTCCGCGTCCATCCACGCCACCCACAAGGGATCTCTCCCTTGCGGGCGGGAATCCCTTGTCCTTCCTCAAGGAGATTCCCATGGACCGTTCCCTCATCAAATCCATGATGCCTTCGCTTGTCGCAGGCCATGTGCCCCGCAACGTGCGGTCGTTCAAGTACCGCGTGTTCGATGATCAGCCGCAGTCCTCGACGCTGGGCTTCGCCATCGATCCCCAGCCCTTCGACGGCAAGGTGGTCGCGGCGACTGACGATGCCATCGTCGTCAAGCTCAAGCCATCCGAGTTCGCCGTGCTCGATCCCAACCTTGTCACCTCTGTTCCCAGCGAAGGCGCCAAGGTGCGTGTCCAACCCTACGCACGGCGCCGTTTCGACGGCCTGCGCGCGGACACCCCGGAAGAGCGCACGGAGATGACGTCCGACGGCATTCCCTACACCGTCAAGACGCACATCCTTGGCTCCGCGCCCGCCAAGCTGCCCATCCCCAAGCCGCAGTGCATGGAACTGGGCCAGCTCATCGAACAACTGGAGGAAATGCCGGCGCCCGATGGCTTCCGGCGGATCACCCACATGCTGGTCGATGCAGGTGCACGGGATTTCACCTGGGTCGATCCCAAGCCATCCAAGATCATCGAGACGCCTCCGGCGATCAGCTTCACGACCTCGACCGCGAAGTTCAAGGGTCGCGTCACGGTGCTGTACGACCGCGGCGGCGACGCCTACGTGGTGGAACTTCACCGCGATGGCGAATTGGTCGATCGGTACGACGAGGTGTATTTTGACGTTGCCCGCGAATTTCGGATCCCTTAACTGAGCGAGATTATGCCACCCGTTGGTTCTGGGCGGCGTACCAGTCCCGCTCGAATTGCATCGGGCTGACGTAGCCCAACGTCGAGTGCAAGCGCGAATGATTGTAGAAGCTCAACCAGTCGATTACCTCGTCCATCGCTTCGCGACGCGTTGCAAAGCGCTGGCCGAGGATGCGTGCACGCTTGAGCGATCCCCACAGGCTCTCGGTCGGTGCGTTGTCCCAGCAATTGCCTCGACGGCTCATCGAACTGCGCATGCCGTAGCCCTTGAGCAGGTCCTGGAAGTCATGACTGCAATACTGGCTGCCACGGTCACTGTGGAGGATCAGGCCCGCTTGCGGACGGCGGCGAAACCACGCCATACGCAGCGCATCAGACACCAGCTCCGTGCGCATGTGCGGCTGCATCGACCAGCCCACCACCTGACGGCTGAACAGGTCGAGAATGACGGTCAGAAACAGCCAACCCTCGTCCGTCCAGATGTACGTGATGTCCGTAGTCCAGACCTGGTCGGGACGCGCGGGAGAGAAGTCTCGTTGCAGCAGGTCCGGTGCGACCGGCAGGCTGTGTTTGCTGTCGGTCGTGACCTTGAACCGGCGTTTGGTCTTCGCCTTGATGCCGTGCAGCTTCATGAGCCGCTGGACACGATCCTTGCTGACGCGAATGCCCTGGACCAGCAGTTGCTTCCACACGCGCGGCCAGCCGTACTCGCCTTTGGATTCAGCGTGCACGGCCTTGATGTGCACCAGCAGAGCGTCGTTGCTGATGCGTCGGCGCGGTCGGTCAGTATCGACATCCCGCACCTTGCGCGCGTGGTAACCGCTGGGGCTGACACCCAGCACCTGGCAGCTCAGGGACACCGGCCATTGTCGGCTGTGAAGCTCGATCCAGGCGTACTTCATGCCGACACCTTCGCAAAGTACGCCGTGGCTTTTCCCAATATGTCGCGCTCCATCTTCACGCGTGCCAACTCCGCGCGCAGCCGGGCAATCTCCATCTGTTCTGGAGAAACCTGTTTGCCTGCGCCGTTCAGCTTCCCAGCGGCATCGGCCTTCACCCAGTTGTGCAGCGTCTTCGGGCTGATGCCCAGTATCTTCGCCACCGCCGCCATGCTCTGGCCGCCGCGGACCATGCGCACGGCTTCCAGCATGAATTCCTGCGTATATCGAGCTCTCGGATTACCCATCTTTCCTCCCTCCTTGCGTGAGTTTTACACACTCAGCAAGGGATCCATTTTTTGCGGGCAAGCTCATTTCGACATGCTTGGCGCAGTGTTGGAGCGGCTCATCGACGATGGTCGCTGGCGCCTGATCGACGTGAGCGTGATCGACACCAAGGCTCCCCGGCAGCGCCAAGCGGTGCCGGCATGACGCCTCGAAACGAAGCCAGGCAACTCCACGACTGACCCGAGGTTCCCGCCACGGCGGTTCAGTCCATCCGGCCAAGTGCCGCACAGGCTCTCCATCCATTCGGTGGAGAGCCTTTTCTCTAATCCGTACAGGAGATTTCAACCATGTCACTGCGATTCAAGGGCGCCGACCTGCGCCCTGTGTTGACCGAAGCGATCGCCAACCAGTGCCGAGCCGTCCTCGTCAAGGACCAAGGCGTGTACATCCTCGCCGAGCGCGGGGAACGCCGCCCGGACGGACGCCAGAAGTTGCTGGCCTATGCAGTCGGCTGCGACCCGGATACCGATCCGTTCGATGACTGGTGGTTCCTCGCCCAACGCGAGCTGGGCGGCGACGACTTCGCCGAGTACTTCGACCCGAAGGACGGCGTATTCACCCGCATCTTGCACACAGCGGACGATCTGATGCTGTCGGCCACCGCCACCCACTTGTCGTTGGAGGTCGTGCCTCCCGTTTAAAGCAGCAGCACGTCCTGCTCAGCCCCCGGTTCCCCGGGGGCTTTTTTCCTCCGCACAGCGGCTATGTCCCCGCGTGCGCGCTCGTCTCCGGCCGCCAAGGCCTGCCTCGCCGGCCAGCCCGCCGGCATGCCACTGGAGACGACGCATGCACGACCCGTTCAAGATCACCCAGCCCACCTGCATCAGCTTCAGCGGCGGGCGCACGAGCGCCTACATGCTCTGGCGCGTGCTGCAGACCAATGGCGGCCTGCCTGCCGATACCGAGGTCTGCTTCGCCAACACGGGCAAGGAAGTCGAAGCGACCTTGCGCTTTGTGCGCGATTGCGCCGAGCACTGGCAGGTGCCGATCCGCTGGCTCGAATACGTGCCCATGGAACCGGGCTTCGCTCTGATCGACTTCGATCGGGCCAGCCGCCAGGGTGAGCCGTTCGAGGCGCTGATCCGCAAACGCCAGTACCTGCCCAATCCCGTTGCGCGGGGCTGCACGACCAGCCTGAAGATTCGCCCGATGCACCGCTTCCTGCGGCATCAGGGATGGACGGACTGGGACCAGATGATCGGCATCCGCGCCGACGAGCAGCGACGCGTCTCCAAGATTCGTGCGCGCGGCCACTCCACCGAATCGACCCACGAGACCATGTGCATGCCGCTGGCGGATGCCGGCGTCACCGTGCGCGACGTGAGCGCGTTCTGGCAGGCGCAGCCGTTCGACCTCGACCTGCTGACGGTGAACGGACGCACGCTCGAAGGCAACTGCGACCTGTGTTTCCTCAAGCCGCGTGGGCAGCGCCTGGCCCTTATCAAGGCCCGGCCCGAGGCCGCCGTGTGGTGGATTCGCATGGAATCCCTGAACCTCGCGAGCAAGCCCAGCGGCGCCCGGTTCCGCGCCGATGGCCCCAGCTATGCCGATCTGGCGCGCTTCGCTGCCGACCAGGGCGATCTGTTCGATGGCGCCGAGGAAGCCATTGCCTGCTTCTGCGGCGACTGATGCGCATGGACAGGCCATTGATCGCGCCACGGCTGCAACTCCTGCCCGTGTCGCTACGGGTCGCTAATGGCTTTGTACAGGACCACCACCGCCACCACCGCCCGGTCCAAGGGGCGAAGTTCGCCCTGGCCGTTGCCCCGCGCGGCAGCGATTGCATCTGCGGTGTGGCCATCGTCGGTCGCCCGGTCGCGCGGCACTTGGACGACGGCTGGACCCTCGAAGTAACGAGGCTATGTACCGACGGTGCGCCGAACGCCTGCAGCAAGCTCTATGGCGCCGCTTGGAAGGCGGCCAAGGCCCTCGGCTACACGCGGCTGATCACCTATACCTTGCCCGAGGAAGGTGGTGCCAGCCTGCGCGCCGCCGGCTGGCGGCTGGTCGGCACGCGCGGCGGCGGCGCTTGGAGCCGTCCCAGCCGTCCCCGCGCCGACACCCCCGACCACCTGCGCGGCCCCAAGTGCCTGTGGCAGGCATCGGGCGGCGTGGACAAAGGGAAACGTCTGGGTGCCGATTGATTGCTGTCGCGCGCGCGGAGCCCGGCCATGCTGCCCCCATGCCTGCTGACGTTGTCAGCGACATGCCAGGCAACCATCGGTCATCGAGGTTGCGGCGCAGTTCCCACTGCGTGACCGAGCCAGCTCGCACCGCATCCGTCCGCGAGCGGCCACCAGTCTCTGGTGGCGGATGCTTTCGCCTTATCAACCCACCGCGGGGTTACGCACCTTCCCCGCATGCGTGGGCCTGGTGTGTCTCCGCTTCTTCCAATGGAGATTCACCATGAACACCACTTCCAACGAGAAATCATACTTCGACCTTCACACCTCGGGCATCGGCTACATCCAACGTGCCCGCGAAGTGCCTGTCCGGGGCGGCCGCCGTGCGCAGCCCTTCCTGGCATGCACCATCGCCGCACTGGTCGGTTCCGCCAAGGATCCCAGTTACCGCTACTTCGACGTCAAGGTCTCGGGTGCCGAGGCCAAGAAACTGGTCCAGCGCTACATCGGCGTTGACGATCCCAAGCAGCGCCCGCTGGTGCGCTTCCGCCTCGGCGACCTGTGGGGCGATGCGTACATCCGCGACAAGGGTGAGCACAAGGGCCAGGCCGCCGCGTCCCTCAAGGCGCGACTGCTCAAGGCCGAGCCGCTCGACCGGGCCGAACTGGCTTCGATCAAGCAGCACGAGCTGATCACCCGCGGCATCGGCTACCTCAGCCGTCCGAAGGACGTCACCCGCAAGGATGGCGATCCGTTCCTGTCGTGCAGCGTCGCGGCGCTGGCCGGGCCTGTCGGTGAACCGGAATATCGGTACTTCGACACCATCGTCGCTACCCCTGAAGCCGAGCACCTGGTTCGCCGGTGCGTGCAGGCCATCGAAGGGGACCGCAAGGTGCTGATCGCCTTCCGTCTGAACGACATGAAGATCGATCCGTACATCCGCACCAAAGGCGAGCGCGCCGGGGAACCGGGAGCGAGCCTTGAATCGACGCTGGTCCACATCGGTCTCATCAAGATCGACGGCACCCAGGTCTATCCGACGAGCCAGGCGCAAGCCGAGGCGCCGCAGGCCGAGGACGCACCCGCGCCCGAAGCCGAGGTTGCCGCCGAAATCGCTGCCGACCAATCTGCCGAACCCGCCGAGCGCGAGCCGGAAGGTGAAGCCGAGGAGCAGGAGCCGGAACTGGCTGCTTCGTTCTGATCCGGCATGGCCCCTCACGGGGCCTTGCCTTTTTCCTATTTCCCAAGGAGAACCATCATGGCAGCCACATCGGCACCTACGAGATCAGTCCTGCCCATCGTCGTCCCGGACCAGCTCACGTTGCGGACCATCCGCGGCAAGAACGGCCCGTTCACGGTCGGTCGTCTGACCACCCCCATCGGCGAGTTCGCCGTCAAGGACGCGGAGCTGGAGCAGTACCCCGAAGGCAAGTACGACGGGGAATTCGTCATTCGCTATATCTTCGCCAAGTCCTATCCGGTCGCGGGCGGCGCGCGGTTTGAAGTTCGCGCCAACCTCGACGGTATGACGCTCAACGGCATCGACAAACTGAGCCGTGACGAGGCCCGGAGCTTCGCCACCCAGGAGGTCGATCCCCTTGACGAAGAGCAAGGGACGCAGCCTGCGGCAACGCCGGCCAAACCTGCCAAAACATCCAGGCCCGCCAAGCCCGCACCCGTGCTGGCGTCTGCGGACCCGCTGGTCGATACCACGCCCTTCGGTGTGGATGCGCCGACACCCGCTGCGGCTGCTGCCCCCGGCAGCACCGAAGATGGCGACGCTGCACTGTTCGGCCTGCTGTGGCCGCTGGGAGAATCCGTAAAGCTGGATTCGACCATCGACCGCCGCACCCTGCGCGCGCAGATCGTTCGCCTGGGCGAACTTGGCTACGCGCTGGACTTCAAGACCCAGGAGTGGAGCCGCCAGGCCGAACTGCAACCTGCGTGATCGCAGACGCCGCATCCGCGGTGTTCTTCATCCACCCGCCGGGGTTCTTTCCCCATGCGGGGGAGACCCTGGCCTTTTCTTTGGAGGTCTCCATCATGTCCAACATCGCTTCAGATACCCACCGTTCCGCACTGGATGAAACCGCGTGGCGGGCTGTCTGCGAGACGGCTGCCAAGCAAGCCATCCATGGCTGCGGACAGTCTCACGACTGGTACGTGGAACGGTTCAGTTCAGAAGTTGACGCGCAAGTACATCGGTTACCCGAGCATCAGCAGGCATATGCCCTGCAGATAGCAGAGGAATACGGGGACTACGCAACACCCGCCGAAAGGCAGGAGACTCAGGACTGGAATGCCGAAAACGGCATTTGCATGCACGGCATCGATCGGGATTGCTGCCCGGCCGGTTGCGGTGATCTTGAGTACTGACACGCGACTTCATCGCTGCTAACGCGGCATTCCATCACCCGCTGGGGGTTCTCCCCCGCGGGGAGGCCTCCGGCTCCACTTTTCAGGAGGCCTTTCATGGGCTGGTATTTCTCCCCCCAATCGCGATCTGAACTGATCGCGGAACTGATCGCACCGCAAGAGACCGAGCGCGCCAGCGTCAAGGTCATCGCCCACGCGCTGCGTGGCAACGTCCTCTGGTCCGTCGCGGAAGTGACGGCCAAGGTCGAAGGCGTGCATCGTGATCTCGCACCGGGTCAATCCCTGCGCTACATCCGCTGCGATCTGCTTGAACGCGGCGGAAGCCAGTGGGGTTACAAGCCACTGGAAGAGTCCATGCACCCGTACTACTACTCGTGCCCGCTGTCTTATCTGGATCTCGCACCGGAGCAGTCCGCCGAATGGCGTGCAGGCGTTCGCGCCCACCACGCGCGGCGGCGCACACCGACGGCTTCCACGGCACCCGCCGCAGCGCTGTTGGTCTGAGCCAGGAGGAACCGACATGGACCCGATCCTGGCTGCGCTCCCGCCCGCGTTGTTGAAGCTCGTCGAAGGGAGTCTGTCCAACGACGAAGTTTCTTCCGACGAGGAAATGCTGGCGTACTTCATCAGCGACGGCCTCACCGAGGATCAGGCGCGGCGGGCACTGACCTACCGCGACCAGTACCTCAACAACATCTACCTGGACGGCTTCACGCCGATTACCGCGGTGGACAAGGCACTTCACTTCAACCCGCACACCCGGCAGTTCGAGCCGGACTGAGCGGTTTTCTTCCACCCCTTGGGGCAGTACTTGCCCCAGCGGGCGGTGCTGTTCCCGTTCATCCGAGGACACCACCATGCCCGCAGACACTTCTTCCACCACGCTTTACCGCATCGACGAATGCCCCGACGTGATGGCCGACGCTTGCGTCGGCGATGACCAAGGCAACCTCGTCTTCCTCTCGATCTGGGCGCGGGACACCGCCGTCCAGCAGTTCCTCGCTCGCCTGACCCTCGGGCGCGACGAGCAGGGACTGGACCAGTTCCACGTCATCACCGACCAGGGCGGCAGCGTCCCGGTGTTCATCGGCAACGTCGATCGTCTGGAAAAGCGCATGACTCGCGCCTACCGACGAACGCTGTTCGGATCGCTCTCCAACGTGTGGCTGTTCGATCGCCGCTGCGTGAAGCCCGACAAGGCCAACGCCAGCGCGCTCGCACTGCTGCCACGCGGCAACGCCCACCGGCTTGACCGCATGTGGACGCTGGTGCGGGACACCTGCCCGTTGCCGCTGCTCGATCACTGGCGCGAGACCGTGCTGGAACTGCTGCAAACCCGCGAGATGCTGGCCCGCCTTCCGTTCGCCCTCGGGCCACTGGAAGGTCATCGGCTCGCCATCGACGTGCCGGCGCTGACCCTGGCGCTGGGCACCTTGATCCGCAGTGACGTACTCACCGCCTATCCCTATCCGGCCAAGATTTGGACGCCGGAAGCGGTAGCGGCTTGACCCACCCGCGGAAGCACGCCTCTGCGTGCTTCCGCCTTTCATCCCCGCCAACCAGGAGACTTCCATGGCCCTCATGTTCCCGCGGCTCGCCCGCAATTTCGTGAAAAACGGATACTTCCCCACGGATGAACCCACGCTCGAAAGAGCCCTCAACGCACTGATGCCCAGCGACGGGTCGATGTGCATCCTCGATCCCTGCGCAGGCGAAGGCGTGGCGATCGCCGAAGCTGCTCATGCCCTCGGGCGCGAGCAGGTAAAGGCGTTCGCGGTCGAGTTCGACGCCGAGCGGGCACGCCATGCCCGCGGCCTGGTCGATCATTGCCTGCATGCGGACCTCATGGACGCGATGATCTCCAAGCAGTCGTTCGGGCTGCTCTGGCTCAACCCACCGTATGGCGACCTGTCCAAGGACGTCAACGGCAATATCGGTTATCAGGGACAGGGCCGTGCCCGCCTCGAAAAACTGTTCTATCAGCGCAGCCTGTCGCTGTTGCAGTACGGCGGCGTGCTGGTCTTCATCGTCCCCGGCTACGTGCTCGACGCGGAGCTGGTCGGCTGGCTGACGCGCCACTACACCGACCTGCGGATCTACCGAGCGGTGGAAACGCAGTTCAAGCAGGTGGTGATCTTCGGTCGCAGGGTGCGTCAGCGCGAGCAGGCACCCGATGGCGTCAAGGCCGTGCGCAATCTGCTGCTGCAGGTTGGGCTTGGCGAAGTCGAAGCCGAGGAACTGCCGAGCGATTGGCCGTTCCTGCCGTACATCGTCCCCGCCAGTCCGGCCGAGCCGGAGCATTTCTTCCGCGTGACGATGGAGCCGGAGCAGTTCGCCGATGAGGTTGGTCGGCTGCAAGGCCTCTGGCCGTCGCTGGACACGCACCTGGGGGCCGCGCAGCAATCGCTGCGTCCACCGGCGCGTGCCTTGTCCCACTGGCATCTCGCCCTGGCTCTGGCCGCGGGCGCGATCTCGGGGGTTGTGCGCTCCAAGACCGGGCGCGTGCTCGTCGTCAAAGGTGACACCCACAAGGACAAGACGCTCCAGCGGGAATTCACCGAACGCGAAGACGGCTCCATCGCCGAGACCCGCATCCTCACCGACAAGTTCGTGCCTGTCATCCGCGCGTGGGACATGACGCCTAGCTCCGCTACGCGGGGCGAGGTGTTGACCATCCGCTGATCGCTTTTCACCGACGGTTCGCCGTCTTTTTTCCCACCACGGGGCATGCCATCGCCCCGTCGGGGGTGGTGCATGCCCCATTTTCTTTGGAGCATCACCATGTCCCTCGATCTCGAAACCACCACCGCCGAAGCCACGTCCGTACAGGGCGAACTGCTCGACGCGGAATCTTCCCCACTGACCCTGAGCCTTCAGGATTTCGTCGGTGAGTTCGGCGACGAACTGCTCGACGCCCTCAACAGCGCCAACCCGCCGGTCTATTCCGGCGAGCCGCAGGCGCACCGGCAACTCATCGTCGCCAGCCTCAAGCGCAAGCTGTTCCAGGCCCAGGCCGAAGTCGTCCATGCCGCCGCCGAGCTGCTGATCGACCGTGGCGAGCGCGCCGCGATCGTCAATGGCGAAATGGGCTGCGGCAAGGTGCGCCGTATCGGCGCTTAGAAGAAGCGTAGCGCAAGCTACCAGGGCTACTGGAATGCCCTGTACTCACCGGACTTATCCCTGCCTGCAAGGGCTTGAATTCCGAAAGGAAGGGGGGAGTGCAGCATGTTCGGAAAAGGCCTTTTACCCAACAGCTATTAGCGGGGGCGGGCCAGAGTAAGACGTGTATGGTCAAAGCTGAATTGCCTGAAGTCTAGTTCCAAGCGGTCTACCAGTCCCGACGCTGGCGAAAGTAGCTGAAACGCCAGACTCGCGAGTTGTGGGAAATGTTTTGCCTCTCCCACAAACCAGTATCGCGAGCGCAACCCCGATCAGGGGATTACGGAACGAACGGACGACCTAACCACGTCGCATCTTTGTCTAAGCGTAAATGCGGGATCGCCTAAACAGGTCGTAAGACCTGCATGGCGACGGAGTCTTCGTATTACCCGATGTGGCCTCTGTAATGGAGGTTGCTGGCCGCAGCAGTAAGCGGCACCGACATGGCTATAAGCGAGCAGCAATGCGCGTGAAAGGCCCACTGTCCGGGGGGAAGGAAGACAGCTTATCTGTAACCAACTCATCGAAAAGGAGGTTGTGCTGATGCTAACCGACACTACTAATCGAAGGTTGGATGCGCTGGGAATCTTGTCTCAACAGGGCAAGCGCATCAACGGCCTTAGTCGTCTCATGGAAAACCCAATCCTGTGGAAGCAGGCGTATGTCAACATCTATGCGAATTCCGGTGCAACAACGGCCGGCGTAGATGGCTCGTCACTGGATGGTATGTCCTACGAGCGGCTGGCCGGCCTGATGGCCGCCGTCAAAAGCGGTAATTATCGCTTCAAGCCCGTGAGGCGAGTCCTCATTCCAAAGAGCAATGGGAAAACCCGTCCGCTCGGCATCCCCACTGGGGATGACAAGCTGGTACAGGAGGTTGTACGGATGCTTCTCGTGAAGATCTACGAGCCGGTCTTTTCCGACGACTCGCACGGTTTTCGCAACGGGCGTTCGTGCCACACCGCTCTCATGCAAGTCCGGCAGAAATGGACGGGCATGAAGTGGATCGTGAACATGGATATCAAAGGTTACTTCGACAACATCGACCATGAAGTTCTGGTGGATGTGCTTGCCAAACGCATTGACGATAAGCGCTTTCTTGGGCTGATTCATTCGATGCTGAAGGCGGGCTACATGGAGGACTGGAAGTTCCATGACACCTTCAGCGGGACACCGCAAGGCGGAGTTGTCTCCCCGGTCTTGGCCAACATCTACTTGCACGAACTCGACGAGTACGTTGCAGGGTTGAAGGCCGAATTCAACCGAGGAAACCGCCGGGCGTCGAACCGCGAGTACAAGCGGATCAGTGGTGCAATTGAACGGTTGATGAAACGCATTGATGCCTACAAAGCCGATGGCGACTCGCCAAAGGTCGAGGAAGCGAAGCGTGAATTGGCCGAACTTTATCTACGCCGCAAGGCACTGAGCAGCTCCGACCCGATGGACGCCAATTACCGGCGTCTGGTGTATGTCCGGTATGCCGATGATTTTCTGATCGGCATCATCGGCAGTCGGGACGAGGCGGTAACCGTCATGCAGCGAGTCGCAGGTTTCATCAGCGACAAACTGCACTTGGAGATCGCTGAGGAAAAGTCCGGTGTGGTTCACGCATCGGACGGAGTTCGCTTTCTGGGGTACGACGTTCGCACGTACTCCGGTGATCGCAACGTGCGCACCGTCCGTTCAGGACGGAGCATCACAGCACGCAGCGTATCCGAGCGGATGCAATTGCACGTACCGGCTGAAAAGCTGCGTAGTTTCTGCCAGCGAAAGGGCTACGGCGTCTATGACGCTCACACCCCCACGCACAGGAGCGAACTGATCTCACTGAGCGAAGCGGAAATCGTTCAAACCTACAACGCTGAAATGCGAGGCCTTGCCAACTACTACGGTTTGGCGAACAGCGTCAGTCGTGTCCTGAACAAGCTCCATCACCTCTGGTTGACGAGTTTGTGGAAGACATTGGCGGCAAAACGTCGTTCGACCGTCACGAAGGTAGCGCGGAGCATGAAGCGCCAGGGTGGATACGTACTGGCTGTTCGGGGTAACTCGGACTCCCACACTTTTCCCATCTACAGCCTGAAAGACATAAGGAAAGAACCCATCACGTTCCAGAGTATTGACCTACCCCCCAAGACTTGGGTTTTCACGCATAGCCGCTCGGAGTTGATCCAGCGGCTCGAAGCGAGGAAGTGCGAGTACTGCGGGACCACCGAAGGCAGTTTCCAAGTGCATCACATTCGGAAGCTGAAGGACGTGGACAAAGGGAAGTACCTCTGGCCACAGGTGATGTCATGGCGCCGTCGCAAGACTTTGGTGCTGTGCGTTCCTTGCCATCAGAAGCTACACGCAGGCGTTCTTTGAAAGGACTGTTCCTAGTCAAGTAAGTGGAGAGCCGGATACGCTGAAAGGTGTAAGTCCGGTTCGGAGGGGGGCTGACGGGTGATCCTTTACGGGACGCCCGCAGCCTACCCTACACGACCGTCGGCATCGCCACGGCCGCCGTCCTCAACGCCGAAGGCTACCGCCGAACCTTAGTTCTTTCGCCACCTCATTTGGTTTACAAGTGGCGGCGCGAGATCCAAGAGACGGTGGCAGGCGCCAAGGTCTGGGTGCTCAACGGCCCGGACACGCTGGTCAAGCTCATCAAGCTGCGCGAGCAGATGGGTGTGCAGCCCACGGGCCAGGAGTTCTTTGTCCTGGGGCGCGTCAGGATGCGGATGGGATTCCACTGGAAGCCTGTCTTCACCACGCGGCGCACTCGCCATGGCGACGTGGCAGCGTGCCCTGACTGCGGTACGGTCATCACCGACCTCGACGGCGAGCCGGTCAACCCGGTGGCGCTCCAAGCCGAGGAATACCGCAGGAAGTGCAGCCATTGCGCCGCGCCCCTGTGGACGCTGATCCGCCCGCGCAGCCTGTCCGGCAGCGACCAGTCCTCGGCAGTGCTGAAAGCCCTCAAGCGCATCCCGACCATCGGGGAAGTCACCGCGCAGAAGCTGATGCAGAAGTTCGGCGACGGGTTCCTGGCGTCGATGCTGGGCGACAACATCCACGAGTTCATCAACCTCATGGATGGCAACGGCGAGCTGGTTTTTTCCGATCGTCAGGCCACGCGCATGGAACGTGCGATGGCCAACATGGAGTTTGGATTCGGTGAGGGTGGCTACCAGCCGTCCGAGTTCATCAAGCGCTACCTGCCACAAGGCACGTTCGACCTGCTCATCGCCGACGAGGCGCACGAGTACAAGAACGGCGGTAGCGCCCAAGGCCAGGCCATGGGCGTGCTGGCGGCGAAGGCTCGCAAGACCTTGCTGCTGACCGGCACGCTGATGGGCGGATACGGGGACGATCTTTTCTATCTGCTGTTCCGCGCCTTGCCTGGGCGGATGATCGAAGACGGCTACCGCCCGACCACGAGCGGGAGCATGACCTCGGCCGCGATGGCGTTCATGAGGGACCACGGGGTCCTCAAGGACATTTACTCCGAAAGCGCCGGCACGGCGCACAAGACGGCCAGGGGCACCAAGGTATCGGTGCGCACGGTCAAGGCTCCCGGCTTCGGGCCGAAAGGGGTCTTGCGGTGCATCCTGCCGTTCACGATTTTCCTCAAGCTCAAGGACATCGGTGGCAACGTCCTGCCGCCGTATGACGAACAGTTTCGTGAAGTCCAGATGGACGTGGCGCAAGCCGCGGCCTACCGTGACCTGGCGGGTCGGCTGACCGCGGAGCTGAAACAGGCTCTGGCGCGACGCGACACGACGCTGCTGGGTGTGGTGCTCAACGTGCTGCTGGCCTGGCCGGACTGCTGCTTCAGGTCGGAGACCGTGGTGCATCCGCGCACGCGCAACACCTTGGCGTTCGTCCCGGCTCAGTTCAACGAGTTCGAGGTGACGCCGAAAGAGCGCGAGCTGATCGACATCTGCAAGGAAGAGAAGGCGCAGGGCCGGAAGGTCTTGGCCTACACGGTCTATACCGGCACACGCGACACCACGTCGCGTCTGAAGATGCTGCTGGAGCAGGAAGGCTTCAAGGTCGCGGTGCTACGCGCGAGCGTGGACGCCAGCCGCCGCGAGGACTGGATCGCCGAGCAGTTGGACCGTGGCATCGACGTGCTCATCACCAACCCCGAGCTTGTGAAAACGGGACTGGACCTGTTGGAGTTTCCGACGATCGTGTTCATGCAGTCGGGCTACAACGTGTATTCGCTCCAGCAGGCGGCACGCCGCTCATGGCGCATCGGGCAGAAACTGCACGTGCGCGTGATCTACCTCGGCTACGCCGGTTCCTCGCAGATGACCTGCCTTGAACTGATGGCCAAGAAGATCATGGTCTCGCAGTCCACCTCGGGCGACGTGCCCGAATCCGGGCTGGATGTGCTCAACCAAGACGGTGATTCCGTCGAGGTCGCACTGGCCCGGCAACTAGTCGCCGCCTGATCCCCACGCCAACGCCGGCCTAGCGCCGCCGGTTTCTTGTTATTCCCAACTTGCAGCCACGCCCACGGTCTCCGTGGACGTGGCTGCGCTTTTCCTATCCCAAGGAGAGTTTCATGAACACCCATATCCAAGCCACGCCCGAAACCGTCAATGCTCGCCTGACGCTAGACGTGACCTATCTGCTCAACGGCGAGGCCGCGCCTGAAGTGCTGGCTCGGCTGGAACGCATGTGCGAACGCGCCATCGGCGAGGGTTTGCTGACCGACGAGACCGCCGTGGAAGTGGACGCCTGGTCGATCGATGTATCCGAGGTGCCTTCGGCTGCCGACCGCGAAACCCTGGAAGCCGAGATCGCCGCTTTCATGCAACAGCGCATCGAGGACGGCAACCTCGGTGCCGAGGACATTCCCATGCGCCTGGCACGCTATGGCCTGATGGCCCCCGAGGCATTCACCGACGAGATGCGCGAGCGCATGGGCATGGACGACGACGCCCTCACGGGCCGAGCCGTCATCCCCTCGACCGAACCTGCCGACGGCGGTGAGATCGAGATGCAAGTCGCGGTCGCCTGCATCGGTGCCTCCGGCAGCCCCGACGTGCCGGTCTTCAAGGTCAGGATCACCCAGGAGGAATACGACCTGGGTATCCACTACGACAAGGCCAAGGACTTCGCCAAAGAAGCCCACTACGAGGGGCCGTTCGTCTGCTTCGACGCTGCCGAATATGGCCCCATCCTGTCGGCCGCCCGCGAACTGGGTCTTGTTCCGCAGGTTGTCGTGGTCGATATGACCGACGGCCAGATCCACTCCATCCGCTGCGACAGCGGCGAGATCAAGGTCATCTGCTACGACACCAGCGACACCGAAGAGTATTCGGTGGCGGTTGCGAACCGGCCGCTCGGCGAGAACGGCCAGTTCGTGCGCTGCTGGTCGCACACCCAACTGGCACAGGTCGATCCCGGTCTGAAGCTGGCTCGGGATTGATTCAGCGCGCTCGATGTGCGTTTTCACTGGCCCCTTCGGGGGCCTTTTTCTTTGGAGGGAGGCTGTCGGTAAATCGGGCGCTGCCTGGTTCGCATTGTTTGCTGCCGCTCGTGGCCCGAGAGGCGATGGTGAGGGCTCGATGTTTCAGGACGCCGAGCTTATGTGCCCCTCTCCACCTTGGTTTCACCATCCCGAACGCCGCCTGCTGGCGGGAGTCCTCGGCCTGCTCTGGTCGGTGCTGGCTGCTGGCTGCGCGACGACGACTGCGCCGCCCCCGCCCGATGCCTTCGAGGAAGTCTTGGCCGCGCCGGAATCCGAGGCGCCCGAGTACATCCCCGTCGTGCGCTACGGTCGCTACACGCTGGTCGAGCTGGCACCCACGGCGGCGCAGCGGGACCTGCTGTTGCAGACCATCGACGTGTCCATGCCCGAAGATGCCCGTGCCACCGTCGGCGATGGGCTGCGGCATGTGCTCAAGCGCAGCGGTTACAGCCTATGCCAGACGGCGCACGCGGTGATCGAGCTGTACGCGCTGCCGCTGCCGGCGGCGCACTTGCACCTCGGCCCCATGACCTTGCGCGATGCGCTGCTCACACTGGCTGGCCCCGCCTGGGAACTGCACGTGGATGATCGCGCACGGCAGATTTGCTTCGAACGGCCTGCCGACAGCGCGGCCATCGAACCCGCATCCGAGTCACCCGCCGCCGAGGCGGTGCAGACGTTCCCGCTGGAGCCTTCTGTTTCGGGAGGCCAGCCATGACCGCCCCGCAGTCTGCCCGGCGCCCGGCCGCTGCGGTGGTGGTGCAGAGCCTTATGTGGCTCTGGCTGATCGGCCTCAGCATCTTCGTAGCCTTGGGCTACCAGACCATGAACGACCAGGCCGACCAGGAACAGCTCGCTTCCCGCCTGCAACGCCTGGAAGCGCAGGCGGCGGGCCTGGCCGAGACCATCGAGGCCATCCAGCAGCGTCCGGCCGTCGCAACGGCGGCAGACCTCAAAGACACCCGACAAATCCTGGAAGCACGCGCTGCCCAGGTTGAGAAAACGCTCAGCAGCTATGCCGCTGCCGACGACCTTCAGGCGCTGCGCGTGGAAGTTGAGCAGATCAAGGCGCGCCAGACCGCTGCGCCCGCTCCGCGCGCCGCAGCACCCGCACGACCGCGCGCATCGGGCAAGGCCGCCGCCAAGCCCGAACCGCCGCCGATGCCGTTCCGCGTCGTCGGCGCCGAATTGCGCGCTGGCCAGCGCAGCGTATCCGTCGCGCCGAGCAGCGCGGACTTCACGCCCGACCAGCTTCAGGTGCTGCTGCCAGGTGATGCGCTCGGCCCGTGGCGCTTGCAGGCGGTCGAGGGAAACACCGCCGTGTTCCAGTCCGGCGACCAGACCCGTCGCGTGGCGATTCCCTGACCGGAGCACACCGCATGAAGCCGTCGATCGTCCTTTCCGCGTTCCTGTTGGCATCCACCCAGTTGCCCGCCTGGGCGCAGCAGCCGTCCGCCGCCCCGGCCCGCAATGCGCAGAGCCAGGAGCGTCCGCTGGTCGCCCGAACCCCGAACGACCAGGTAGCAAGTGAGTGGGGCCTGCAACCGCAGGAATGGGCGCGCTATCGTGAGCTGATGGACGGGCCATTGGGCATCTACTCGCCCAACCTGGACCCGCTGTCCGCGCTGGGCATCGAGGCCCGCACCGATGAAGAACGGCGGCGCTACGCAGAACTGCAGGTGCAGGTCGAAGCACGCCGCGTCGAGAAATTGCTCGCCTACCAGCGCGCCTACGACGATGCCTGGCAGCGCCTGAACCCCGGCATGCAACGGGTGAACCTGCCTGACGACAAGCCCGGCGCAGTGCGCAGCAGCGGCCGTATGGCGGTGTTCGTCAAGGACGGCTGCGTGGCCTGCGGGCAACTCGTGCAGCGCCTGCAATCCTCGGGTACTGAGTTCGACCTGTACATGGTCGGCAGCCGCCAGGACGACGCGCGCATCCGCGACTGGGCCAAGCGCGCGCAGATCGACCCGGCACGGGTGCGCAGCGGCAGCATCACGCTCAACCATGACGGCGGCCGCTGGCTGTCGCTGGGCCTGCCCGGCGATCTCCCAGCGGTCGTGCGCGAGGTGAACGGCCAATGGCAGCGCCAACCCTGACGGCGCCGTTGCGCGCACTGGTGCTCGCTGCTGGCCTCTGCGTCTGCGCCGCCCGGGCCCAGGAAATTCCACCACCGGCCTACCAGCTTGCCGCCCAGCGCGCGGGCATTCCCTCGGCGGTGCTCTACGCCGTGGCCTTGCAGGAGAGCGGCATCCGGCGTAACGGACGCATCGTCCCGTGGCCTTGGTCCCTCAACGTCGCCGGCCAGTCGCGCCGCTACGCGACCCGCGCCGACGCCTGCGCCGGTTTGCAGCAGGCGATGCGCTCCACGCCGCACACGCGCATCGACGTGGGCCTGGGTCAGATCAACCTCGGCTACCAACAGCAGCGTTACGCCAGCGCGTGCGACTTGCTCGACCCGTACCGCAACCTCGCCATCGCTGCCGAGATTCTGAAGGAGCAGCACACCGCCGGTGAGGACTGGTTGCTGGCGATCGGCCGCTACCACCGTCCGGCGGGCGGTGAGCCCGCTGCCCGCTATCGCCGCAGCGTGTCCCGCCACCTCGCGCGCGTGCAGGGCACGCACCCAACCGCCGCGGTCCTCGCCGCGCGCCAGGAGACCTCCCCATGACGAAATCCCATCTGGCCCATCTCGCGGCGAAAGGCCTGCTCGTGCTGCTGGCTGGTCTGCCGCTGGCCTCGCGTGCCGGCGAGCCGCTGATCGTGGTCGAAGACCGTGGCGGCACGTCGGCGCTGCCGTACTACGAAGCCCTGAACCTTCAGCCGCGCGCCAACGCTCCGGCCCGGTCGCCCGTCCCGGCGCCTCAGATCCCTGCCACACCGGCGGACGAGGCCGCGATGCTGCCGGTGCGTAGCGCCAAGCTCACGTCCGGCACCGTCGCGCGGCGGGTGATCGAGGCGCCGGGCCTGCGTCCCTTTGTGGTCGTGGGCGACGACGAGGCTTCCCAGGCCTGGTTGCGCCGCCATGCAGCCTCATTGCGCGAGCGCGGCGCGGTCGGTCTGGTGGTCAACGTCGAGACCGTCCAGGGCCTGGAGCGGCTGCGCGCACTGGCACCCGGCGTCCCCCTCGCGCCCGTGTCCGGTGACGACTTGGCCGAGCGCTTGGGCCTGCGGCACTACCCGGCGCTGATCACGGCCACCGGCATCGAGCAATGAAGCCATGTCGGGGAAACAGCCGGTCGAGGTGCTGCTTCGCCCAGCGGTGGAGCTATATACCGTCGCGGCGTGTGCGGGCGCCGCGTTTCTGTCCCTGGTGGCCCCGTGGTCGCTCGCGCTGAGCCCCGCCATGGGTGTCGGCAGCGCGTTGGCGTTCGGGGCCTATGGCGCGATCCGCTACCGCGATGCCCGCGTCATCCTGCGCTACCGGCGCAACATCCGCCGCCTGCCGCGCTACGTGATGACCAGCAAGGACGTGCCGGTCAGCCAGCAACGTCTGTTTGTGGGGCGCGGCTTTTTGTGGGAGCAGAAACACACCCATAGGCTCATGCAGACATACCGGCCGGAGTTTCGGCGCTACGTCGAGCCGACGCCGGCCTACCGACTGACGCGGCGCCTGGAGGAACGGCTGGAGTTCGCGCGGTTCCCGCTTTCCCGGCTGCCGAAACTCACCGGCTGGGACGTGCCTTTCAACCCAGTGCGCCCGCTGCCGCCCGTGGGCGGACTGCCTCGGCTGCACGGCATCGAACCCGAGGAGGTGGACGTCAGCCTGCCGCTCGGCGAGCGCGTCGGGCACTCATTGGTCTTGGGGACAACCCGCGTGGGCAAGACGCGGCTGGCCGAACTGTTCGTGACCCAGGACATCCGGCGAAAGAACGCGGCGGGAGAGCACGAGGTCGTGATCGTCATCGACCCCAAAGGGGATGCCGATCTGCTGAAGCGGATGTACGTCGAGGCGCAACGCGCGGGCCGCGAGGGCGAGTTCTATGTCTTCCATTTGGGCTGGCCGGACATTTCCGCCCGCTACAACGCCGTGGGGCGCTTTGGACGTATCAGCGAGGTGGCGACCCGCATTGCAGGGCAACTCTCCGGTGAAGGCAACTCGGCGGCTTTCAGGGAATTTGCCTGGCGCTTCGTCAACATCATCGCCCGCGCCTTGGTGGAACTGGGGCAGCGTCCGGACTACATGCTGATCCAGCGGCATGTCATCAACATCGACGCGCTGTTCATCGAGTACGCCCAGCACTACTTCGCCAAGACGGAGCCGAAAGCCTGGGAGGTGATCGTCCAGATCGAGGCCAAGCTCAACGAGAAGAACATCCCGCGCAACATGATCGGGCGCGAGAAGCGCGTGGTGGCGCTGGAGCAGTACCTGTCCCAAGCCCGCAACTACGACCCTGTGCTGGACGGTTTGCGCTCTGCCGTGCGGTACGACAAGACGTATTTCGACAAGATCGTCGCCAGCCTCTTGCCTCTGCTGGAAAAACTCACGAGCGGCAAGATCGCGCAGCTCCTGGCCCCGAACTATTCCGACCTGGCCGACCCGCGCCCGATCTTCGATTGGATGCAGGTCATTAGGAAGCGGGCCATCGTCTATGTGGGCCTGGACGCGCTGTCCGATGCCGAGGTCGCCGCAGCGGTCGGCAACTCGATGTTCAGCGATCTCGTCTCGGTCGCAGGCCATATCTACAAGCACGGGATCGACGATGGCCTGCCGGGCGCTTCGGCCGGCGCGCGCGTGCCGATCAACGTCCATGCCGATGAGTTCAACGAGTTGATGGGTGACGAGTTCATTCCGCTGATCAACAAAGGTGGTGGCGCCGGGCTGCAAGTCACCGCGTACACGCAGACCCTCTCGGACATTGAGGCCCGCATTGGCAACCGCGCCAAGGCCGGTCAGGTCATCGGCAACTTCAACAACCTGTTCATGCTGCGCGTGCGCGAGACCGCGACCGCTGAACTGCTGACCCGGCAACTACCGAAGGTCGAGGTTTATACGACCACCATCGTCAGCGGCGCGACCGACAGCTCGGACATTCGCGGGGCGACGGATTTCACGTCCAACACTCAGGACCGCATCAGCATGTCCAGCGTGCCGATGATCGAGCCGTCGCACATCGTCGGCTTGCCCAAGGGCCAGTGTTTTGCATTGTTGCAGGGCGGCCAACTTTGGAAGGTTCGCATGCCGCTGCCGGCACCGGACCCCGATGAGGTCATGCCACAGGATCTGCAACAACTCGCGGGCTACATGCGCCAGAGCTACAGCGAGGCCACGCAGTGGTGGGAGTTCACCAGCTCCCCGGCGCTGCAGGACGGGGCCTTGCCCGACGACCTGCTGGATGATGCTGCTGCGGTCGAACCTGGCCTTGTGGCCACCGACGACAGCGCCGGCAACGAGGCCTCGCCATGAAGGATGCCGCCTCGACCGCGCAGCGGGAGCAGAACCAGCGCCAAGGCCTGATCGTCGGCACCATCACCTTGCCGTTCCGGCTGCTCGGGGTGCTGATCGGCTCACTGCTGTTCTCCATCGTCGTGGAATGCGTCGGCATGCACCTGTTCTGGAAGGACCAGGGCTGGCGTCACTCCCAGCAGATGTTGCAGTACGAGCTGGGGCACCTGTCCAACCACTTCACGCGCAGCGTCGTCGTGCGGGAGCCAGGGCGCACGGCGCATGAGCTGGTGGACACCGGCTACGAATGGGTATTCGTGCGCTCGGGACTGCTGGAACGCATGAGCCAGACCGCCGAGCGTGCCCGTGCGCCCAGCCACGGGCAGACGCGCAACTTCCGCTATTACATCAGCCAGGTCTATGTCTGGACCGAGAGCTACCTGATCGCCGCGGCCTTCACGACGCTGACCTTCCTTGTGCGCCTGCTGGTCCTTGTGCTCACGTTGCCGCTGATCTCCACTGCGGCGTTCGTCGGCCTGATCGACGGCTTGGTGCGCAGGGACGTGCGCCGGTTCGGCGCGGGCCGCGAATCGGGTTTCATCTACCACCGTGCGAAAGCCAGCCTGATGCCCATAGCCGTTCTGCCCTGGGTCACGTACCTGGCCTTGCCGATCTCGGTACACCCATTACTGATCCTCTTGCCGAGCGCCGCCTTGCTGGGACTGGCGGTGTCTCTGACTGCGGGGAGCTTCAAAAAGTACCTGTGAGTGCTCGCCACCGGCAGCGCAGGAAGTAGTCGATGCTCAGACCTTCAACCGTGCGTACACCTGTTCCCAGGCCTTTGCAGCACGAACCTGTGCCGCCTCCATTTCGGCCCTGATCAGTTCGGTCATCTCGGCGTGGCCGGCTTCGGCTTCCTCCCAGATGAAGTACCTGCGCATCTCGTGCGTCTCGCCGTCCACGAAGACCATCGTCTCGAACAAGAGGGGATCGCCGCCTAGCGCGTGGTTGTGGTCCAGGCCGAGAAAAACCGTGGAGATACGGACGTCATCTATCCATGTTTCCGCCACACGCCTGTCGCCTTCCGCCATCCACATAGACCACTCAACGAGACTGTCGCACGGCACGGAGCGACGGCCATCGAGCTTGTAGTGCATGAGGCGTGGAGGACGGGGAATAGCCATGCTGAAAGAGTACCCCAACTCCATTTCTCTCCCCAATCTTCGCCATCGGTCTGCCCGGAGTTCAGCACGGCGCCGATAGGCACTTTCCGGGCCTCGAATCCGTGTCGAAAACCCATGAATCCGGTCATCTGCGGGTTCCTATTGTTTGCAGCCTAAAGCAGCGCTGATCTCCACGATCAAGCCATTGCTGATCACACAGGAATGGCGCGATGGTGGCTTTAACCTGGCTGCGCGCCGCGCATCGCGGCGTGCCCACTTTTCTCGTGATGGCCCTCCTGCTGGGCCAGTCCCCGATGGCGTTGGGCGAGTCCCCGGCGCAGCGCCAGGAGTTGGTCGCCGCGCTGCGCCAGCTCGACGCGCTGGAGCGCACCGTCGCCGACAGCGCCGCGCATGCCTCCATCCAGCCGGGCGAACGCTATCACTTCGATTACCCGCGGCTGCTGGCTGATCTAGCGCGTATGCGCGCTGGCATCCAGGCCCACCTTACCCCGTCGCGTGCCCAGCCGCGCGACACCTCCGAACTGGCCGGCGGCTACCGCACCGAGCGGGCCGTCGAGGGATCGCTGCCGACGACTGTGGAGAACAAGCCATGAACGGCGCCCAGGTCTCGGCATTTCAGGCCAACAGCGGCATCGCGCCTTCAGCGATGGCGACCGTCCTGGTCGGCGTCGTGTTCGCGGTCCTGCTCGTCTGGGGCGTCTGGGCCATCCGAACGGCCTACGTGGGGTGGTCCGAGAGCCGCCTCAACCAGCGCCAGTTCCTCGGCGTCTGCATCCGCTTCGTCGCGATGTACCTCGTCCTGAGTTTCTTCCTCCTCTCTTGACCTGAAAGGCATGACCATGCAAAACCGCATCCTCAATTCCCGTCTCGCCCAGCGCGCCGCCGTGGCCCTGGGCATCGCCGCGCTGCCCGCGCTGTCGTTCGCGCAGGGTTTGCCGCAGTTGGAGAACCCGACCCGTGGCACCGGCAACGGCATCATGGAGACGATCCGCAACTACGGCTACGACATCATCATGCTCGTGGCATTGCTGGTTGTGGCGTCGATGTTTATTGGCGTCTGCTACCACGCCTACGGGACCTACGCGGAAATCCACACTGGCCGCAAAACCTGGGGCCAATTCGGCCTCACGGTCGCCATCGGCGCAGTGCTGCTCGTGATCGGCATCTGGCTGCTCACCGAAGCCACCGGCATCCTGTAAGGCGAGGCTGGTATGTCCGAGCAGCAGCACGTCCGTGCTGACGGGACGGTCACGTTCCTTCCGCACCGGCTCAACCGCCATCCCGTTGTTGTGCGCGGCCTCACCGCCGACGAGCTGTGGATCTGCTGCGGCCTGTCCGGCGCCGCCGGCCTGCTGGTCGGTGCGCCGCTGTCCTGGGTGTTCCGCACGATCGCGCTTGCACCCACGTTCGTCGTGCTGGGCGTGGCCTTCGGCGTGTTCATCGGGGGCGGCATCCTGCGTCGCCTCAAGCGTGGGCGTCCCGACACCTGGCTGTATCGGCAACTCCAGTGGCGCATCGCCACGCGCCACCCGCTGGTGGCAGGCTGGGTGGGCGGCCATGTACTGATCTCACGCTCCGGCTTCTGGACCACCCGAAGGTCTGCAGCAAGGGGGTCACGATGAGCCGTTTCAAGAACGAGATCACCCATCTGCAGGCGCACATCAAGACGCTCCGCCTGGGTGCTGGCGCGCTGGTCATCGTCGCCCTGGTCATGGGCGGCGGCTGGTGGAGCGCTCCGCGCGACTTGACCATCCACGTCCCTCCTGATCTGCGCTCCGGCAGTACCCGCAAGTGGTGGGAAGTGCCGCCCGAATCGGTCTATGCGTTCACGTTCTACGTGTTTCAGACCCTCAACCGCTGGCCGACGAATGGTGAAGAGGACTACGCACGCAATCTCCACACGCTCTCGCCGTACCTCACGCCGTCGTGCCAGGCCTACCTGCGGGCGGACTACGACTACCGCCGCTCCACGGGCGAGCTGCGCCAGCGCGTGCGCGGCATCTACGAAATCCCCGGTCGCGGCTATGGCGACGACCCCACGGCGCGCGTGCGCGTGGTGTCCGACCGCGACTGGGTGGTGACGCTGGACATCACCGCCGACGAGTACTACGGCGCCGAGCAGGTCAAGCGGGCCCTCGTGCGCTACCCCGTGAAGGTCACGCGGGTGGACGTCGATCCGACGCGCAACCCGTTCGGCCTGGCGCTCGACTGCTACGACGGCACGCCCCAGCGCATCAGTACGCCGGAGCCAACGCGCCCGGCGCCAAGCGGCCTGTCTCCACAAGCGCCCCAAGGAGGAAGCACCCCATGAAGCACCCTGTATTCAAGCTGCCGGGGCTGTTGGCCGTGGCCGCCGCAGTGGTCATGTCCTCCGCTGCCCAGGCGGTGGAAATCCTGCGCTGGGAACGCATGCCGCTGGCGGTGCCCTTGAAGGTCGGCCAGGAGCGCGTCGTGTTCATCGACAAGAACGTCCGCGTCGGCGTGCCCGCTGGCGTCAGCGAACGCCTACGGGTGCAGAGCGCGGGCGGCGCGGTGTACCTGCGCGCCAGCGAGCCGATCGAGCCCACACGGCTGCAACTGCAGGACGCCGACACGGGCGCGCTGATCCTGCTGGACATTGCGGCCGAGCCGCCCAAGGACGGGGAAGCCGAGCTGGAGCCGGTGCGCATCGTCGAGGGCAACAGCACCCCGGCACGCTATGGCGATCAGCCCGGCGATGCCGACGATGCCCCGGCACGCGCCCAGGACCCGACAGGCACGCGGGCAACGCGCCGCGAAACCCCGGTTCCGGTCGTGCTGACGCGCTATGCCGCGCAAAACCTCTACGCACCGCTGCGCACTGTGGAGCCGCTACCGGGCGTCATGCGGGTGAACCTGCGCCGCGACTTCGACCTCGGCACGCTGATGCCGACGCTGCCGGTGCGCGCGGTCGCGCTCGCGTCGTGGCGTCTGGAAGACCAGTGGGTCACGGCCGTGCGCCTGACCAATAGCAGCGGCGGCTGGATCACTCTCGACCCCCGCGTGCTGCAAGGCGACTTCCTCACCGCCACCTTCCAGCACGAAGCACTCGGCCCGCGCGGAACGCCCGAGGACACGACCGTGCTGTACCTGGTGACGCGCGGGCACGGCCTTGCCCAGTCGCTGCTGCCGGCGATCAACCGCTTCGACCCAGCCGCGCATTTGCCGCAACCCGAAGCCGAGGCCACCACCGCCAGCAAGGAGTCCCGCCATGCGCAGTAACGGACTCCTGAAGTGGTTGATGATCCCCGTGGCCCTGCTGGTGCTGTTCGTCGCCATCCGGATGTTTTCGGGTGGAAGCTCGTCTGCGCCTCCCGCCGCGGATGCCGGCGCCAAGCTCACGCCGGAGGAAATGAAGGCGCTGGGCATCGAGGGCGATACCCCCCGCGATACCGTAGCGACGCTCGTGGCGCAGGTGAAGCAGTTGCGCACCGAGCTTCAGACGGTCCTGTCCGACAACAAGTCCCAGCGCGAGGAGAACCAGCGCCTGCGCCAACGCGAGAACTCGATCGACCAGCGCATCAATTCGGCCCTCGAATCCGAGCGCTCCAACCTGCGCCGCGACCAGCAGCAGGCGGCCAGCGAGCGCCAGCAGACCGAGGGGCTGCTCGCCGACCTACAGCGGCGCTTGGAAAGCATCGGCGGGCGTGGCGGCGGCCACGCCGATCTACCCGTGGGCCTGGGACTGCGTGACGGCGACGAGGCAGGCATGGAAGGCGGCGTGCGCTGGGTCGAGCCGAACGACGCTAAGCCCGCTGATGGGCGTAACGGCAGTCGTGCCACGGGTGGCGGCACGAGCTTTCCGACGAGCTTCGGCCCTGCGCAGAGCACGCTGGAAACCACGGCGAAAACCGTGGCGAACGCGGGCGCCCGCGCCGCAGGCGTCAAGAGCGCCAAGCCGGTCTATACGGTGCCTACCAACTCGACGCTGATGGGGTCGGTGGCTATGACGGCGCTGATCGGCCGCGTGCCGATTGACGGCACGGTCAACGATCCGTATCCGTTCAAAGTCCTGGTCGGCCCCGACAACCTCACGGCAAACGGCATCGACATTCCCGATGTGGCCGGCGCCGTGTTTTCCGGCACTGCCTCGGGCGACTGGACGCTCTCTTGTGTGCGCGGCCAGGTGCGCAGCATCACCTTTGTGTTCCATGACGGAACCATTCGGACGATTCCCGAAGACCGCGACGGCAACCAGCAGAACAATCAGCAGCGCGACGGATTGGGCTGGATCAGCGACCCGTATGGCATTCCTTGCGTCAGTGGAGAGCGGCGCAGCAACGCCCAGCAATACCTCGGTTCGCAGGCGCTCATCACCGCGGCGGGTGCGGGCGTGGCCTCGCTTATCGACAGCGACAGCGGCCAGATGTCCTACGTGGGCGCAGACGGTTCCATCGGCAGCGTCGGCATTTCCAGCAACGAAGCCGTAGGTCGCATCCTGGCCGGTGGCGTGCGGGACATGGCCGATTGGGTGAACAAGTTGTACGGCCAGGCCTTCGCCGCCGTCTATGTCCAACCCGGCGCGAAGGTCGCCGTCCATCTCGAAAAGCCGCTCGCCATCGATTTCGATCCCGAAGGCCGCAAGGTCGATCACCGCGCAGGAGAAAGCCATGCTCTCGAACTTGAATAAGGGCCTGGCGCTGGCTCTTGCCGTCGCGGTGCTCGGCGGCTGCGCCACCAGTAAGGAAAAGCTGCTGCCGCACGGCGACAGCACAATGATGGACATCTGGCAGACCAACGCCGGCGACGGCGGCGGTGGCGCCGGCCAAGTGGCGCGCAGGCAATTGCTCGATGCACGCCAGAGCCTGCGCCGGCCGCTGACCGACGCCGACGTGCAGGCCGCGCCCGCCGAGCAGATGCGCTACACGCGGACCGCGCGCAACGAGGTCTATCGCCAGTTCCAGCGTCTGCCCAATCCCGACCTGGTGATGTACGTGTACCCGCATCTGGCGGGCACGGACCCCGTGCCGGTTCCGGGCTACACGACGGTCTTCCCCCTCTACCAGCGCGTGCAGTACGCCATGCCGGGCGAGCGCGTGGAGGACTACTGATGCGCTGGAAACTCCCCTGGCCGAAGCTGGCCGCATCCGGCGCTGGCGAGGACGAGCAGCCGGACGGCTGGCAGCGCCACGTCGAGACCTTGCGACAGGCCGGCATCCCTGAACCCGGCGCGGCGGTCCAGGACCGCAGGCCGGCGACCTTGGCAGACGAGCAGGCGCTGTACGACGTCGCGCCGTCCTTCACGGAACTGCTGCCTTGGGTGGAGTTTCTGCCCCAATCGAAGTCCATGCTGCTGGAGGACGGGCAATCGGTCGCGGCCTTCTACGAGCTGGTGCCGCTGGGCACCGAAGGTCGGGAACCCGGCTGGCTCGCGCATGCCCGAGATGCGCTCGAAAACGCGCTGCAAGACTCGTTCGACGAACTGGACGAGAACCCCTGGGTGCTTCAGCTCTACGCGCAGGACGAGCCCAGCTTCGACCAGTACATGCAGACCCTGCGCGACTACGTGCAGCCGCGCGCCCGCGGCACGGCGTTCACGGAGTTCTATTTGCGCTTCTTCGGCCACCACCTGCGGGCGGTGGCCAAGCCGGGCGGGCTGTTCGAGGACACGGTGGTCACGCGGCTGCGCTGGCGGGGTCAGACGCGGCGCGTGCGCATGGTCGTCTATCGCCGGGCCACCGGACAGGCGAGCCGCCGCGGCCAGACGCCAGAACAAATGCTCAATATCGTCTGCGACCGCCTGTGCGGCGGGCTGGCGAACGCTGGCATCCAGGCTCGGCGCATGGATGCGGCCGGGGTTCACGATTGGCTTTTGCGCTGGTTCAACCCGCGCCCAACTCTGCTGGGGCCGGGCGTGGAAGACCGCGAGCGGTTCTACGCGCTCGCGCGCTACCCTGACGAGACCGAGGAAGGCGAGATCGAGCTTGCGAGCGGGCGTGATTTCAGCCAGCGGCTGTTCTTCGGCCAGCCGCGATCCGACGTGGCGCACGGCACCTGGCACTTCGACGGCATGCCGCATCGCGTGCTGATCACCGACCGCCTGCGCATGCCGCCCGGCACGGGGCACTTGACCGGCGAAACCCGCAAGGGCGATGCGATCAACACTGAGCTTGCCCGCAAAAAATGGATCCCTTGCTGAGTGTGTAAAACTCACGCAAGGAGGGAGGAAAGATGGGTAATCCGAGAGCTCGATATACGCAGGAATTCATGCTGGAAGCCGTGCGCATGGTCCGCGGCGGCCAGAGCATGGCGGCGGTGGCGAAGATACTGGGCATCAGCCCGAAGACGCTGCACAACTGGGTGAAGGCCGATGCCGCTGGGAAGCTGAACGGCGCAGGCAAACAGGTTTCTCCAGAACAGATGGAGATTGCCCGGCTGCGCGCGGAGTTGGCACGCGTGAAGATGGAGCGCGACATATTGGGAAAAGCCACGGCGTACTTTGCGAAGGTGTCGGCATGAAGTACGCCTGGATCGAGCTTCACAGCCGACAATGGCCGGTGTCCCTGAGCTGCCAGGTGCTGGGTGTCAGCCCCAGCGGTTACCACGCGCGCAAGGTGCGGGATGTCGATACTGACCGACCGCGCCGACGCATCAGCAACGACGCTCTGCTGGTGCACATCAAGGCCGTGCACGCTGAATCCAAAGGCGAGTACGGCTGGCCGCGCGTGTGGAAGCAACTGCTGGTCCAGGGCATTCGCGTCAGCAAGGATCGTGTCCAGCGGCTCATGAAGCTGCACGGCATCAAGGCGAAGACCAAACGCCGGTTCAAGGTCACGACCGACAGCAAACACAGCCTGCCGGTCGCACCGGACCTGCTGCAACGAGACTTCTCTCCCGCGCGTCCCGACCAGGTCTGGACTACGGACATCACGTACATCTGGACGGACGAGGGTTGGCTGTTTCTGACCGTCATTCTCGACCTGTTCAGCCGTCAGGTGGTGGGCTGGTCGATGCAGCCGCACATGCGCACGGAGCTGGTGTCTGATGCGCTGCGTATGGCGTGGTTTCGCCGCCGTCCGCAAGCGGGCCTGATCCTCCACAGTGACCGTGGCAGCCAGTATTGCAGTCATGACTTCCAGGACCTGCTCAAGGGCTACGGCATGCGCAGTTCGATGAGCCGTCGAGGCAATTGCTGGGACAACGCACCGACCGAGAGCCTGTGGGGATCGCTCAAGCGTGCACGCATCCTCGGCCAGCGCTTTGCAACGCGTCGCGAAGCGATGGACGAGGTAATCGACTGGTTGAGCTTCTACAATCATTCGCGCTTGCACTCGACGTTGGGCTACGTCAGCCCGATGCAATTCGAGCGGGACTGGTACGCCGCCCAGAACCAACGGGTGGCATAATCTCGCTCAGTTAAGGGATCCGAAATTCGCGGGCAACGTCACACCCTGTTCGACCAGATGCCGGAAGACACGCTGATGTGTCTCACGATGGTTGCCACACCGCAGGATGTCCTGGAAGCGGACCTCAACCACCTGGCAAAGAAGGCCGTGGGAGAGACGCTGGCGTCGGAGCAGACGCTCAAGGACGTGCAGGAGGCCCGCTCGCTGATCGGCAGCGCGCATAAGCTCTACCGGGGAACTCTGGCGTTCTACCTGCGCGGGCGCGACGAGGCGGAACTGGACCGGCGCGGGCTGGACTTGGCGAACGTCATGCTCAATGCCGGCTTGCAGCCGGTGCGCGAGGACGACGAGGTGGCGCCGCTCAACAGCTACTTGCGCTGGCTACCGTGCTGCTACAACCCCGGCCAGGATCGGCGCAAGTGGTACACCCAACTGATGTTCGCCCAGCACGCGGCGAACCTGTCGCCGGTGTGGGGCCGCGCCCAGGGTACGGGGCACCCCGGCATCACGATGTTCAACCGCGGTGGTGGGCCGATCACCTTCGACCCGCTCAACCGCCTGGACCGGCAGATGAACGCGCATCTGTTCCTGTTCGGTCCCACCGGCTCCGGTAAGAGCGCCACACTCAACAACCTCTTGAACCAGGTCACGGCCATCTACCGGCCGCGCCTCTTCATCGTGGAAGCCGGCAACAGCTTCGGCCTGTTCAGCGATTTCGCCAAGCGCCTGGGCCTCACCGTAAACCGGGTCAAGCTGTCACCTGGCTCGGGCATCAGCCTCGCGCCATTCGCCGATGCGCGCCGGCTGATCGAGACGCCAAGCGACGTGCAGACGCTCGATGCCGATGCGCTGGATGAAGACCTACCACCGGATGCCTCGGCCATGGAGGCGGACGAACAGCGTGACGTGCTGGGCGAACTGGAGATCACGGCGCGTTTGATGATCACGGGCGGCGAAGACAAGGAAGAAGCCCGGATGACGCGGGCCGATCGCTCGCTCATCCGCCAGTGCATCCTCGACGCCGCCGAGCACTGCGTGGCCGAGAAGCGCACGGTCCTCACGCGCGACGTGCGCAATGCGCTGCGCGCCCGGGGCCAGGACCCGACACTGCCCGAGATGCGCCGCGTGCGGCTGCTGGAGATGGCAGACGCGATGGACATGTTCTGCCAAGGCACGGACGGCGAAATGTTCGACCGCGACGGCACGCCGTGGCCCGAAGCCGACATCACGCTGGTGGATCTGGCGACCTACGCTCGTGAGGGCTACAACGCCCAGCTCTCCATCGCTTACATCAGCCTGATCAGCACGGTGAACAACATCGCCGAGCGCGACCAGTATCTGGGCCGCCCGATCATCAACGTGACCGACGAAGGGCACATCATCACGAAGAACCCGCTGCTCGCGCCCTACGTGGTCAAGATCACGAAGATGTGGCGCAAGTTGGGGGCCTGGTTCTGGCTCGCGACGCAGAACATCGACGACCTGCCGCGTGCCGCAGAGCCCATGCTCAACATGATCGAGTGGTGGATCTGCCTGTCGATGCCGCCGGACGAGGTGGAGAAGATCGCCCGGTTCCGCGAACTCTCGCCCGCGCAGAAGGCGCTGATGCTTTCGGCGCGCAAAGAGGCGGGGAAATTCACCGAGGGCGTCATCCTCTCCAAGAGCATGGAAGTGCTCTTCCGCGCTGTGCCGCCAAGCCTCTACCTCGCGCTCGCGCAAACCGAACCCGAAGAGAAGGCCGACCGCTACCAGCTCATGCAGCAATACGGCTGCACCGAACTGGAAGCGGCCTTCAAGGTGGCCGAGAAGATCGACCAGGCACGCGGCATCGAGTCGCCAGCCCTGGAACTGTCGTAAGCCGGAGAACGCCATGGAACAGAAACGTCCTTCCATTCCGATACAGGTGCAGGCGTTCCGTCGTCGTCACTGGCGGCCCCGCTGGCCTTGGGCCTTGGCGGTTGCGCTGATCGCGCTGCTGCTGATCTGGCTCGTGTCCCGGTCGCCCGGCGAATCCTCACCGCAATCGCCGACGCCGGTCAGCACGGCGCAGGTGGCCGGGCCTCCCTGGCAGATGGGCAACCCGGAGGGCCGTTTCACGCTGACGCTCTATGCGGATCTCGAATGCCCATTCTGCCGGGAGTACTTCCCGCAGCTCAAGCGCTGGGTCGGCCGCAACGCCGATGTGGTCCTGCAATGGCACCACCAGCCGTTGGCCGCGCACGAGCCGGCCGCGTCGGCCGAGGCGCGTCTTGTCGAGTGCGTCGCCGAAGCTGGCGGGCATGCTGCCTTCTGGCAGGCCGTCGAGTGGGTCTATGCTCACACACGCAGCGACGGCCAGGGATTGCCCGATGGCCTGCGCTACCCCGAATCTACGCCGGCCGTCGAACAGTGCATGGCAAGCGAGCGGGCCGATGCAGTCATCCATGCCCAGGCCGTGGAAGCCACGAAAAGTGGTGTAACGGCCACGCCGTCGCTGCGCCTGCTTGATCGCCAGACGGGCCAGGCCATCCTGCTGCAGGGGCCGATCGAAGGCGATGCCTTGCTGTCGGCGATGGACATGCTGTCCGCTGCCGAACCAGCCGCCACACCTACCGCCGAAATGCCTGCCGACGTTGTCGGCGACATGCCCAGGTAGTCCTCGGTCTTCAAGGCTACGGCGCGGTTGCCCGCGCTGACCGATACCCGTTCGCTCCGCATCCTGGCCGCGAACAATCACCGCTGCGCGGTGGTGGATGCACCTTGTTCCGTTGTTTCTATCCCAGGAGGGCTTGCCCTCCCAGGGTGTGCGCCCTCCGATCTCACCCTCCGGAGGTTCGCCATGTCTTTCGTCGTCAATGACTCCTGCATGGAGTCGCTTTCCGCCGTCGCAGCCCATCATGAGGACTGGATCATCCAGCAGGCTATCGCGTTGCTGGAGAGACGGATCTTCAAAGTCGGACCGTGCCTCAGCGGACCGGCGGCCGTGCGGGATTATCTGCGTTTAAAACTGGTCGCTGAGCCCAATGAAGTGTTCGCAGCCGTGTTCCTGGACAGCATGCATCAAGTGTTGGCCTACGAGCCGCTGTTCAGGGGCACGATCAATTCGACTGCGGTCTATCCGCGTGTCGTCGTACAGCGTGTATTAGAGCTGAAAGCCGCCGCAGTGGTCTTGGCCCATTTTGTGGCGCGCCACAAAATGCGAATTTTGTGCCCTGTTTTCTTATGTGCTGTGCTTGGAGGCCAGGAGCGCACCTCCTGGGCCTCTGGTCAGAATCGGGGCACATAACAGCAGCCGCAGCGCAACATGACGTCCCCTTCATTTTCTCGGAGAGGTGATTGTCATGTTGGAACGTCATTTCCGGTCGCTCAAGGCGATCGACCGCATCAAGGCCCAGTGGCTGGGGCCGCAGATTGAGCGCTATGCACAGTTTCTGGACGAGTTGCACACGAGCAACTCCACGGTTCGGCAGCATGTTCGCGCTCTCGGGCACTTCAACGACTTCGTGATTGGCCGAGGTGCCACCTGTCTGGACGATCTACCCGACCATGTGGATGCCTTCGTGGAGCACTGGCAGGCCGGGCACGGACGCTGGTGCAAGAGCGCGCAAGATCGGGCCGCCGTCGTTGCACAAAGCCGTGTCCCAGTGGAACGGATGCTCAGCCTGGCCGTGCCTGGCTACACGCGGCCAAGCAACCGGCCGGCCATGCCGTTCTCCACCAGCGTTCCTGGCTTCTTTCCCTTCCTTCTCAAGGAGAAGGGTCTGCGCCAGACCTCGATACACAACTACACCTTCACGTTGCGTCCATTCGATTCATATTTGGCACAAGCAGGTATTTCCCTGGACAAGCTGACTCCAGCCTGCATCACCGAGTTCATCAATGACCGGGCGAAGACGTTGCACAAGTCCGGCATGCTCAATACGGCGGGGGCCTTGCGTGTCTTCCTTCGCTATCTGCACCGTGAAGGCATCATCGCCAACGATCTGGTTCGCAGTGTGCCGCGCGGCCGTGTCTACCGCCAGGCATCCATTCCGCGCGCCATCGGCTGGGCGGACGTCGAGCGATTGCTGGCCAGCATCGACCGCCGCAGCGACCTGGGTAAACGCGACTATGCCATCCTGACGTTGCTGACCAGCTACGGATTGCGTGCCAGGGAGATCGTAGCCTTGTGTCTGGACGATCTGGATTGGGCCCATGGGCAGATCGGCATTCCCATGCGCAAAGGCGGCCATTCGACCCGTTATCCGCTTTCGGCGGCGGTGGGCGAAGCGATCATCGCCTATTTGCATGTCCGAAGAACCGATATAGACGACCGCCGAATCTTTCTCACGGTCCGCTCGCCCTATACCCCGATGAACCACTGGACGGTTTCATCCATGGTGGCTGGCCATCTGCGCAGCATCGGCATTCAGGTAGCACGCGCCGGTTCCCACACCTTGCGTCACTCCTGCGTTCAGCACTTGGTGGAAGCCGACTTGCCATTCAAGGTCATTGGCGACTACGTTGGCCATCGCCATCCTGCATCCACACTGGTCTATGGCAAGGTGGCGGTGCACAAACTGCGAGAGATGGTCATTGGCCACGGGGAGGACGTGCTATGACCGCCCTCTGGAACGGCTTTCACAGCGCCTTGGCTCCTCACATCGAACAGTACCTGCGCGCCAAGCGCGCCATGGGATGCAAGTTCGCCTGCGAGGATCGTCAATTGCGACTGCTCGACCGATTTCTCGATGACCGCGGTGTCGAATGCATCGAGGCGATCGATGGAGAGTGCTTGCAGGCATTTCTGGATTCCCGCCATCGCACCAACCCTCGCAGCTACAACAACCTGCTCGGAGATGTCCGACGGCTGTTCGAGTGGATGGTCGGTCAGCAGGTTCTGGTGGGCTCCCCGTTGACGGCCAGGGCTCAACCTCAGACAGCTCGCCGGCTTCCCTTCCTGTTTTCAGACGACACCATCCGGCGCTTGCTGATCTCGGCCAGAGCGTTGCCAGACAACTCACGCGCTCAACTGCGGGGTGCCAGCTACGAGATGATCCTTGCACTGCTCGCGGGTCTTGGCCTGCGGGTGGGTGAAGTCGCTCGCCTCCAATGGGGTGACGTGGACCTGGTGCGAGAAGTGCTGGAGATCCGCAACACCAAGTTCGGCAAGGATCGGCTGGTGCCCTTTGGCCCCAAGCTGGCGGCCAGGCTGCGTGGCTACCAAGCCCAACGCGAGCAACGAGGCTACGCCTGCGCGGGCGCCCACTACCTGTTTTCCTGGAACGGCCGCACGCCGATCAGCACGAACAGCATCCGCAACACCTTCCGCGATGACTTGCTGCCTCAGCTCGCCCTGGTGACCCCGCCCGGTGTCTTTGGTCCTCACGTTCATTGCCTGCGGCACTCGTTCGCGGTGCGCACCTTGCTGAACTGGTATCGCCAGGGAATAGCACCGACAGACCGACTCCATCACCTGTCCACGTTCCTGGGACACCTCAACCCCAGTAGCACTGCGGTGTATCTCACCATTACCAGCGAGCTTCTCGATGCCGCCAATCAGCGCTTCGAGTCCTTCGTCCCGATGCTCTCCGGTGGAGGCGAATCATGAAACAGCAGGGTCTTCCGTCGGCCATCCATCGCTACTTCTTGGAGTATCTGCCTCGCCACAAGGGCTTGCAGTCCAGCACGATCCGCAGCTATCGGGACAGCCTGCGCCTGTTCCTGATCTTCGTCGCCGATGCCAACCGGATCGGGGTCAGCGAACTGGCGTTCGAGCACTTGGGCTACGCCGCTGTGCAGGACTTCCTGAACAACATGGAGGTTAAACGGGGCAACGCCATCAGCACCCGCAATCAGCGCCTGACCGCCCTGCACATGTTCTACGAGTATCTCGGCCGGACGACCCCCGAGATGTTGCCAGCCAGCGCCAAGGTTGCTGCCATCCCGATGAAGCGCTGTCCACTGCCAGAGATGAAGTTTCTCGCGCGCGATGAGGTCGAGGCGATGTTTGCCCTCATTCCGGCCCACGATCGTCTTTCGCAGCGGGATCGCGCGCTTCTTATGCTGCTGTACAACACCGGCGCGCGCGTCTCGGAGGTTGCACAGCTGAAGGTGGGGCAACTTGATTTGCAGTCGCCTGCCCGCGTCAGATTGCTGGGCAAAGGATCGAAGTGGCGAACTTGCCCCCTCTGGAGCCAGACCGCCAAGGCCTTGCAGAGCATGCTGGATGAACGGCCCGAGCGTTTGCCACCGGATGCTCCGGTGTTCGTCGGAGTGGCTCAAGAGGGGATGACCCGCTTCGGCATCTACAAGCGCATCCGCCACTACGCCAAGCTCTGGGAAGCTTCCGTCACAGCATCGTCACCCACCCACGTGACTCCTCATGTATTTCGGCACACCACGGCGGTCCATCTTCTCGAATCGGGTGTGGAGGTCAACGTCATTCGAGGCTGGTTGGGGCACGTCAACCTGGAGACGACCAATCGTTATGCCGAGATCACCATCCGCATGAAGGCCGAGGCCCTGAAGCTTTGCGAGCCCGTCGCGGTGGCGCCAACGCGCAAATCCGCGTGGCGCGACGATGCTGCCATGCTGGCCTGGCTGTCGTCCTTGTAGCACCAATCACTGGACGGTCTTGTTGGCCGTCCAGCTTCAAGACAATCACCCATCCGCCAAGACCTCTGGTATGCAACGATTCCGCTTGTCTACCGTTTTGTGCCCATCCGCCCGTCGGAAACCGCTCACGTGCGCCGAGATCAATCCTCGATGGCACATAAGAAAACAGGGCACAAAACGCGCACCAGCACCCTTCGGGTTCCACCGAACCGTCGAACGCCGATCGCGCGCTGACCCAGCGATTGCAGGCTGCGCTGGCGCTCATCGATGTTCGGCTACTGGACCACATCGTCGTCGGTCTGGGAAACCCCTATTCCTTCGCTGAGCACGGCCTGCTGTAGCGCATCGCCTCATTGATCACTGCGGGGGCTTCGGCCTCCGTTTTTCTTCGCAGCGGGACAAGCAGGTATGCGGGGTGTCCGTGATGCGCATTGTTTGTTGGGGCTGCATCCGGTTCGCGTTTGACTATGGCCCTGATCAACTTCCAGGGGCACGCGACATGCCAGCTTCTTTTTCCAGGTTCTCGCCGCGCTGGCGAACCCTCGGCCTGGCCGTTGCGCTGCCGGTGGCGTTGGCCGCTTTTTGCCCGGCCACCTTCGCCGCCGACGTGCTGGTCGTCACCGACAGCCGGCACCCCCTCAAGACCATGGGCGGCGAACGGCTGATCGAGCTGGACGAAGCGCATCGGATTGAAGCGGAGCTTTCTGTCGAACTCCCCGCCGATTCTGAACAGGCTGCCGCCGTCGTCAAGCGTCGGCTGAATAGTGGCGGTGCCGACCTCCAGCGCCGCATTGCGTCCGCATACCAGGGCGTCACCGACGCATGGAGCCTGGGCATCACCAGCATCCCAGCCGTCGTGGTGGACCAGCGCTACGTGGTCTATGGCGAGCCGGACGTGGCCCGCGCCGTCGCGCGCGTTCAGCAGCACCGGAGGGCTCAGCCGTGACTCGTGCATTCGACCTGATGCGCCGCCTGCGTGCTGGCGTGGCGTCCGTGCTGCTGCTCAGCGCCACGGGCAGCTACGCGCTCAACACCGCAACCATCGTCGGCTCGGTGGCATCTCCAGACTGCCTCGAATACCGCGTCGTCGGGATCTGCTACTGGCTCTACTGTACCTGGACGGGCTGTACGGTACGCACGTCCATCAAGGTCCGCCACTACATCCCCGATGCGGTCGTCTCCAGCTACAGCAACACCGGCGAAAACCCCTGGATCGAAGTCCGGCCGATGAGCACGCCCAACCCATCCGCCCAAGCCGGCGGGGACGGAACGACGAACGAGGACCACGAAAACAACCTCGCCAAGTTCAAGAATGCGGACGTCATCGGCCACCCGGGCGCCGAGGTGTTCAACCAGTTCGTGTCGTCCTCGGGCTACTTCTGCGAGGGTGCGGGCACGGCGTTCATGCCGTACTTGCTCAGCACCCTGGACACGCTGGCCTGGCGCTACAACGTGCCCGAGATGGCCTACCCGGAGGCGCTGATTCCTGGCATGCGCGAGGTCGGCGCACGCACCACGATGAACCTCTGGGGCAACGTGTATCCCCGCGGTGGTTTTCTGCACCAGACCGACGACCACAAGACCGGCGCAGTGATCGCCCAGCGCGCAGGCGATGTCGTCACGCGCCGCGGGCAACTCCACGTCTATCAGCCGTTGCTTGCCAACCCCCGCGATGGCTACTGGCCGGCTGGCGCGCTGATGGAGGGCGATGCCTCGACAGGCAAGTGGCAGGAACTCACACCCGTCCTGTCATCGTCCTGCTCGGTCTTCCCGCGCAGCGGCTCCCTGACCCAGGCCCAGCAGGGCGATTACGCCTGGGCGCTATGGCGGCCGTATGCGTGCTGCGAACGCCGGGGCCAAGTGTTTCTCGGCAGCGTCGATTTCCTCTGAGGTGGTGCCATGAAGTTTCGTCCTGCATTCAATCCGTTCTCCCCCCGTGTACCTCGCACGAAGATCGTTCTGGCGCTGGCTGGTGCGCTGGCCTTGGCCAGCGGCGTGGCCTGGGGCCAACTGGGCTACCAGACGGGCGGCAGCGTCATCGGCGATGACGTCATGTACTCCATCGGTGGCGGCAGCGCAGTGTCCATGGGACGTGCCGCAGGAATGCAATCGATCGGCGTGGGCGTGGGCTGGAACTCAAATCTCGTCTGCGGCGACATGAGCCTCCAGACCACTCTGCGCAACCAGCTCAACGGCATCACGAACGGCTTTCAGCAGATCATGGGGAACGTGATCCAGAGCGCCACCAGCGCCGTGGCATCCCTGCCTGCGCTGATCATTCAGCGCGCCGACCCGGGCTTGTACAACCTGCTCACCAATGGCGTGCTGCAAGCGCGGCTGGATTTCGACCGTTCCAAGCTGACGTGCCGCGCAATGGCCGAGAAGATGGCCGACACAGCGGGCGGCCAGCTCGGCTGGAGCCGGATGGCAGAAGGTTTGGCGCTGCGCGATGCGGTGTCAAGCACGGATGCGGTCTCGGCCATCGAGCAGGCCGAAACGCGCCGCGGCAATGACGGTGTGCCGTGGGTCGGGGGTAGCAACGCGGGGGGCTCTGGTCAGCCCGCGATTAAGGTCGTCGGCGATGTCACCCGCGCCGGCTACAACCTAGTCAACGGCCGCGGCGTGACCGATACGTCGTCTATCGCACCGACCAGTTGTAGCAGCCTCTCGTGCCAGACCTGGACCTCGCCGCAGGCCGCCGTCGAGTGGGCCACGCGCGTACTCGGCGAGAAGGAACAGCGCACTTGCGATGCCTGCACCAAAACCGAGACGACGCCCGGCGTAGGACTGACGCCGCTGATCCAGGAAGAGTACGACGCCAAGCTGCAGGCGCTCCAGGATCTGGTGTCCAAGGCGAAGAACACGACGCCCGAGAACCTGCGCGAAGCTGGCAGTGCATCGCTGCCCATCACCCGCGGCGTCATCGAGGCGCTGCGCGACGAGCCGGACCAGCACCTGCTGTCGCAGCGCCTGGCGTCCGAGGTCGCGCTGTCCTCAGTGCTGGAGAAGGCGCTGCTGCTACAGCGCACGCTGCTCACGGGCAAGAAAGAGCCCAACGTCGCGGCCAACGAGCTTGCGGTGGAGAGCGTGAACAAGGAGAGCGATACGCTCGACCGCGAAATCCGCAACCTCAAGACCGAACTGGAGCTACGGCGCGAACTGGCGAATAACTCGCCCATGGCCATCATCCAGCGGCATGGCACGCGTGCGGCAGGCTCGCGCGGCATCTACGAGGGCGATCCCATCCCCGACCGTCTCGACCGGCTCCAGAAGGGCAATCCGGGAGGCAACCCATGAGCCCGATGCACGCCAGTTGGCTGCGTCCGCGCTGGCTGTTCAGCCGGCGCGCGGTGAAAACCTTGCTGTGGCTTGTGCTGGTCGTGGCCGCCGCGGTGGGGGCCAACGTCGCCGGCATCTACTTGGTCGGCAGTGTTGCGGCCTGGGAGCATTGGCTGGCGGCGTCCGCAGGGTATTTCTTCATCTGGCGGCTGTGCCTGTACGGCGCGACGGTCTATGGATGGGTCTGGATGCGCCGTCGGCTGCTGGCCCGCGAAGACAACGCGCAGGCGCGACGTCGGCTGATCCGCGCCGAGGTCGCCGGCGTCGTCGCCATCGTGGCGCTCGAAGCCAGCCTGTTGATGCAGGCCGCTTGAGGGGAGATCGAGGCCATGACGCTTTTCACGACCGACTACCTGGAGTACTACCTCACCCTCGTGTCCTGGATCGTCAACAACGGCATCTGGGCCGTGCTGGTGTCCAGCGGGGTGTTTGCGCTGCCCTTTGTGGCGATCGTCATCCAGGAATGGCTCAAGGCCAGAGCGGAGGGCGCCGACGAAGGCAACAAGGGCGTGCTCTCGGCGGCGCGCATCGAGAACCGAGTATTTGTGGCCATCGTGGTCGTGATGTTCGCCGGCATTCCGTTCATCGACGTCGACCTCAGCACTATCCAGTACGACAGCTCGCGCTCGGCGCAGTGCCAGGTCAGCGTGCCACAGCCTGCGCAAACTGGCTGGTCGCAGTCCTTCAGCACCATCAACAACCAGTCGGCGAAGGTTCCGGTCTGGTGGGCGTTCATGCACGCGCTTTCGCGCGCCGTCACGAGCGCTTCGGTGGCTGCGATCCCGTGCGGCACAGATCTGAGGCAGATGCGTATGGAGATCGATGCGACCCGTATCGACGACCCGGTGCTGGCTCAGGAAGTGGCGGATTTCTCTCGGGACTGCTATGGACCGGCGCGCGCCAAGCTGTTCATGCAGCGCCCGGATCTCGATGAGCAGCAGATGCACGACGTGACCTGGATCGGCTCGCGCTTTTTCACGGACACAGGTGGCTACTACGACAGCTACCGCTCCAGTACGGCGCGAGAGGCATGGCCCTATGACGACACCCGCGATGCTGGGCTCGCGCAGGTTACCAATGGTGGCGGCTACCCGACCTGCAAGCAGTGGTGGTCCGACGGCAGTAACGGACTGCGCGCGCGGCTGCTGGGGCAAGTGGACCCGAGCCTGCTGAATCGCCTGGCGGGCTGGGCTGGATTCCTGAGCCGGGCCGAGGTGGACGACTCCGTGATCCGCGCCATCGCGTCACCGCGGCAGCAGAAATTGAACCAAGGCAGCGTCTATACGGACTACGGCGGTCAGATCGACAAGACGTTGCCCAATGTCGTCAACCGTGCCACCAGCGATGTTGGCTTGGCGGTTGGGGCTCTCGCCGCCTTCCCGGCAATGGACGTAGTGCGCCAAGCACTGCCCATGGTGCTCGCGCTGCTCAAGATGGCGCTCGTGATCTGCATTCCGCTAGTGCTGGTCGTTGGCACCTATGACCTGAAGATGGTCGTCACCGTCAGCACCGTCCAGTTCGCGCTGTTCTTCACGGACTTCTGGTTTCAGCTCGCACGCTGGATCGACAGCACCATCCTCGATGCGCTCTACGGGTGGGGCTTTGGCTGGAACCGGCCGCATACCAACTTCGACCCGCTGGTGGGGCTGAACAATGCCTTCGGCGACATGCTTTTGATGTTCGTCACCGGCACGATGTTCTTGGTCCTGCCGACTTTCTGGGTGGCAGCTCTTGGGTGGGTCGGAGTAAAAGCCGGGGTAATCGCTCAGAACCTGGCTGTCGGTTCCAAGGAAGCACGCGATAGCGCGGGATCAGGCGTGAACAAGGTTACCGGCAAGGTGCTTTGATCGGTCGCCCATTTCAGTCGTTGAACGGATCGTTCGGGTCGTGCGGATCGATCCGCTGACCGCTGGACGAATACAGGCCAAAGCCTGCCTCGCCGTTTCGCAGTTCGTCCGGTTGCGTCCAGCGATCATCATCGACCGTCGAATTGCTGGCCGTCCATGCTGCGGCAACCCCAACCAGAAGCACCAACGCCAGCCAGAACGCGGCGTAGAACAGCAATCCCAGCGCGACCAGCTTCACTACCCATACGAGCACGGTGGCCCCGGCAAGCGGCATCCCCTTGGAGGCGAGCCAACACGACAACCTTCGCTCGCCGCGCGCATAGGCGCGCCATCCACGGCCAACGCTGCGGCCGAGGCGTTCTGCGGTGCTGATGCGGGTTGTCGTGTTCATGGTCGTCTCCTGCTACATGAGGAATGCCTATTCCAGTTTGCTCCAATCCTGCTTGCTTGCCTGCACCAATACGTTCCAATCGTCTGGCGGATTTCCACGTCCGAGCATTTTCTCGAACACGGCATAGGGATCTGACTTGCTCCCCGAAGACCGCAAGGTCTGCTCATCATTGACCCAGGCGTACACGATGACCTTGGCCTTCGAGTCGTACCGGAAGAACAACCGGAACCGCCTTCCGATCTTGGCCCGTCGCCAGTGCCGGTGGGCGGGCCCCAGGGTGTTGCCCTGGCGGTACTCGTCGCGTGCCGGATCACCGGGCACCACATCTAATATCAACTGATTCAAGGCCCTGAAGAGCTTGACGTTGGCGTTGGACTCGAAGCCCTCCGGGTCGTTCTCTTGCGCGCGCCGTGCGGCTCCGTGCAGTTTTTGCAACTGCTCGATCACACAGTCGTGGAACAGCAATGCCCAGCCATGCCGTTGCATCAGAGTTCCACTTCGCCGTCGATCTCCTCGCCCAGGTTCACGCTATGACCTGCATGCTCCAGCATGGCACGAGCCAAGTCCTCGGGCAGGCCCTGGACATTCCGACCAGCCTCGATGTCGCGGGCCAGCAGGCTCAGGAACGCGCCGATGGCGGGGTCCTCGTGCTCGGCGTCAACGCGGGTGACAACGACTTCGCTGCCCCGCAGGTCGAACGCGAGCTTGCCGCCGGCATCGACACCGAGCGCCTGCCGGATGGGCTTGGGCAGCGTGATCTGGCCTTTGGACGTCAGCGTGGCAACTTCATGAATGGCAGGCATGGTGGTTCTCCTGATAGCGACACCACTATGGTAAGGAAATTTCCTTACCGTGTCAATGTTAGCCCTCATGATGCTCTCCAGAGTCCAAGAATCGGGCCATCGTATGGGGGGGAACAGCGAGCCTTCACGCACCAATCCGGCTCGCTGCAACCCGCATTGGTGGTGGACGGCAAGCGCACGCCGCCCTATATCCAAATGGTTAAAGGCCAAAGGGCCGAAAGGGCAATGGAAGGGGCTGCAAGGGGAAAGGCCCTACCTCGAAAAGGCAAAAGGCCTCCCGGTCGGCCCGCCACTAGGACACCCACATGCTCTCTCTGTTCCAGCGAAAACGGCCCGTGGTCGCTTCTGCTCCGTCGCCAGCGCCCTCCAACGACCTCCCGAAAGGGCGGCTGCGGCCCGAGTCGGCCGCCTCGCTGCTGGCGACACCGCGCCGGCAGAAGCTACTGGAACACATCTGGCAGCGCACGTCGCTGTCGCGCAAGCAGTTCGCCACCCTCTATCGCGCACCGCTGGAGCGCTACGCCGAGCTGGTCCAGCGGTTTCCCGCCTCGGAGGCCCATCACCATGCGTACCCCGGCGGCATGCTGGACCACGGACTGGAGATCGTTGCCTACGCCCTCAAGCTGCGTCAATCGCACCTGCTCCCGGCCGGCAGCACCCCGGAGGACCAGGCCGCGCAATCCGAAGCCTGGACCGCCGCCGTCGCCTACGCGGCCTTGCTGCACGACGTCGGCAAGCTCGCCGTCGATCTCCACGTCGAGCTGGCCGACGGCAGCACGTGGCACCCTTGGCACGGCCCCCTGCGCCAGCCGTACCGCTTCCGCTACCGCGAGGACCGCGAGTACCGCCTCCATAGCGCCGCAACGGGCTTGCTCTACCGCCAACTGCTGGACGCCCAGCTTCTGGACTGGCTCAGTGGCTACCCCGCCCTTTGGGGGCCGTTGCTCTACGTCCTGGCTGGCCAGTACGAGCACGCCGGGGTGCTGGGCGAGCTGGTCGTGCAGGCCGACCGCGCCTCCGTCGCCCAAGATCTGGGCGGCGATCCGGCGCGCGCCATGGCCGCGCCCAAGCATGCGCTACAGCGCAAACTGCTGGACGGGTTGCGCTATCTGCTCAAGGAAGAGTTGAAGCTGAACCAGCCCGAGGCCTCTGATGGCTGGCTCACCGAGGACGCACTATGGCTGGTGAGCAAGACGGTTTCCGACAAGCTGCGCGCGCATCTGCTGTCCCAAGGTATTGACGGCATTCCCGCGAACAACACCGCCGTGTTCAACGTGCTGCAGGATCACGGCATGTTGCATCCCACGACGGACGGCAAAGCAGTCTGGCGCGCGACCGTGACCAGCGCGACCGGGTGGTCCCACTCGTTCACTCTGTTGCGCCTCGCTCCCGCGCTGATATGGGAACCAGGCGAACGGCCCGTTCCTTTCGCTGGGACGGTGGCGATCGACGCCGTACCCAACGATAAGTCGGTCGCCCAGCCGGCAGCCGTCGCGGAAACGACCCAGGAAGGCCAAGAAGCGCCACCATGGGAAAGCAGCAGCGTCGCGGTACCGTCGCCCGCGACTCAAACAGTACCCGACGTGTTGGAGGACATGCTGGCGATGGTGGGAATGGGCAATTCGTCCGGCACGCAGCAGGATGAGGAGGCCACCTCGCATGCGGCCGACGCAACACCATCCGAAGCCCCTATGCCAGCGATGGCTGCAGCTTCACCACCATCGCCTGTGCCCCCGGCTGCGCCATCGTCCGCTACTGCGCAGCCATCCGGCGAGCATTTCATGGCATGGCTGAAGCAGGGAATCGTTTCGCGCCGGCTCATCATCAATGATGCGAAAGCGCTCGTGCATACCGTGAGCGACACGGCTTACCTGGTCAGCCCAGGCGTGTTCCAGCGATACGCACGAGAGCACCCGCAGGTAGGCATGCTTGCTAAGCAAGAGAGCCAGCAGGATTGGCAATGGGTGCAAAAGCGTTTCGAGAAATTGCAGTTGCACCGCAAACACATCAATGGCCTAAACGTCTGGGCGTGCTCCGTTACAGGATCGCGCAAGTCACGCCAGTTGCACGGCTATCTCCTTCGTGATCCGCTGCCCTTATTCGGCAAAGTACCGCCGAATAATCCTTACTTGTCAATCTTGCAAAGCATTTAGCGCGCAACAAGGAACAAATACGGTCTGCAACCCATGGAAGCGAATGAGATAAAGCAGCGGGTCAGACGAGGAATAGATATCTTCATGAAAATATATGGGAAGCACGATGAGGATTAACCATTTCCTGCGCACTGTTTCACCGTCCAACAGGCCTAGCTGACTAATGTGCTGGGCCAGGGGTATTTGTTGATTGTGCGACCGACGCACGAGTGTTGGTTCAGGGCGATGGATACGTCGGCTGAGCACGTCGAAGCAGTGTTCTGTCGGTTCACGGTTGAGCCGACGGCAGGCCGGTGCTCTCAATTTTTTTTGACCATTTTCACGACTTGAGCCGGCGTTATGCCGTCCTCGATGACGGCATGGAATTCAGCCTGGTGCCTTGGCGACCGGTGATTGAACAGCGGCTGGGGCAGCGGATCGTCGCGACGGCGCGTGGTGGCGGTGTGTCGTGGAAGATCGGGCGGCAGCGATCCTCCCAATCGTAGATACTTGGCTTGCTTAGTCTCGGCGTTTTTTATTTAGGCTCTGGTCTTGTAAAACGGCTGGGGGATTTGCCGAATAGCTGTTTAAAGGCATGAGTAAATGCCGAAGGCGTGGAATAGCCAATTGTTAATGCCACCTCTGTCACTGTAATGTCTGACCTCAACATTTCAAGCGAGCCAAGAAGCCGCATGCGTTGTCGCCATGTGTGATACGGCAAACCCGTAGCCCGCAGGAAATGTCGAGTAAATGTACGTGACGACATGCGAGCAAGACCTGCGGACTCATCGAGTGTATGGGCTAGATGTGGGGCGCTCTGAATTGTCAAGCAAACTTCAAGTAGTCTAGGTTCAGTAGGGAACGGCAGATTAAACGGGGCATCCGGCAGCGATTGCAACGAATCTAGCAGCACTTTAACCTTTCGTCCGTCTGCACCGTCTTCATCATACTTAACAGGTATAGATGTACAGCCGTGATGGATGAATGCACGGACAAACTCATCCACCATTACCACCCGTGGCTCTTGATCTTGTATGGCTACAGCAGTTGGTTCGATATACAAACTTTCCAACTCGACCTCTTCGCCAATCCATAGGGTATGAACACAGACCACTTCGGATCGATCTGATTCATCGGTTTTTTAATCGTTAATCGCACCAACCACATGGGAATTGCTCCTTTCGAATGATTTAAACAATGGTCATGCCGCCATCGGCTACAATCACGGCTCCTGTCACAAAGGAAGACTCATCCGATGCAAGGAAGAGAGCCACATTGGCAATCTCCTCCGGTTGCGCTCCCCGGCCAAGGGGAGTTGCTTCCGAAGCCACCTTATCCACTTCAGGGAGTAGATCTTCCATGGCCTTTGTCATCAGTGTGATGACATACCCCGGAGCGATGGCATTGGCCCGAATTCCCTTTTTAGCATACGTAGCAGCCAGATGTCGGGTAAAGGAGATAATGGCTCCTTTGGAAGCGGTGTAGGAAGGTCCCCCCGGGCTGTTAATCAGACCCGCCGTAGATGATGTGTTGATGATTGTTCCGCCGCCCGCTTTGAGAAGCTCGGGAATTCCGTACTTCACCACAAGAAACATGCCTTTCGTGTTCACATTTTGGATCTTTTCCCACTCTTCCACACTGAGCTCATGGGCTAGAATCATGAAATTTTTATGGGCAATGCCTGCGTTATTGTACAACGTGGTCAGTTTTCCAAAAGTATCCACCGTTTTTTGGATGGCCCCCTTCACCTGCTCTTCATTGGAGACATCGCAGCGGATGGCGATGGCTTCACCCCCTGTCTCTTTTACAAGACGAGCCGTCTCTTCAATCCCCTTTTCGTCTACATCAACCACGGCCACTTTTGCTCCTTCACGGGCAAAAACCACTGCGGCAGCCCGCCCTTGTCCCCCAGCGGCCCCGGTAATGAAAGCCACCTTGTTTTCCAATCGTTTCGTCATTTTTTCTTTCCTCTTTAAACTTTTTTTCATCCATATATAGGTTAAGAACCCCAGGGGGCTATCCCCCTGAAAACATAGTTTTTAGAAAAAGACCGCCAGGTTATCCATTCCCAGGGTGCTTTGGTCCAGCAAAATCTTCCTGGACTTAAGCTTTAACCCTTGTTCCGTTCGAATCAGCGTATCATTGCGGACGCAAGTCATGAGATAGTAATCGGGTTCATTACTACGGCTCCGAGCTAACAGCAGGTAACTCCTTACCTTCCATTCATTCTCCGTCTCCTGCTCGATACGCACATTGTCGATAAACCTCCGCGTCCGGGAAGGAGGATCTTCCGCCCAGGCAAATTCCGTCTCCAATCGTTCAACGCGTTTCTTCAAGGAGGCATAATTCTCCTCGAAGTGATACATGTTCTCCACAAAACCCTCTCCGTGAACGCGCTCCCGCGTTGTCCGGATGGGCATCACGTAGCGAATCTCCTGACACAACATGGATAACCATGCCCGGAAATCCCCATTGTCCAAAACCTCAGCTTCTTTTTGCAAAAAATCTAAGACTTCGAAATAGGTGGGATCCCCCAACTTAATACTGGTAGCCTGCATTTTCACTCCTCCTTTACAATTTTTACAATGCGTTGTAGAGGATTATTCGGACATCAACTTTTCCCATTGGCGCCAAATGTTCAATTGGTTCGCCTCGCTGTAGTCCCCCTGATAAACGGTACCGGGACCCGGCCAATCCCCTTGCTCTGGCTTACGGTCAATGCCCATGCGATAAATAAACTTCAGATTCCTCGATGCGATGTATCCTTTCGTAACCCGGGTAATGCCCTTCCACATTTCCGCATCATCCTGCTCCAGCATGCCGCTCGTGCCAAAGGTGCGCACATAAGTCTCCCTGGCCAACGCCTTCCACTCGTCGGAAGCCTCTTTTTCAGTGAGGACCCAGGAGAAGACCACGGATAGGAAATTCAACCGCATGAGGCCAAGTATGACGGATAGGAAATTCAACCGCATGAGGCCAAGTATGGCACGAACGGATAGGAAATTCAACCGCATGAGGCCAAGTATGGCACGAGTTTTGGGCCTCGAAACACGTTCGGCCAAGGAAGGTTGAGCGCTCGCTTGCCGCTCAATGGCAAGAGCTTGGGAGGCAGTATGCATTTGGGCCTGGCGCGCGTGCAGCTGCTTCCCCGCAGCGATGGATACCGCCGCTTCACTGGGTCACCAATTGACGCGCTGGTCTACCTCGTCGGGTTGAGCTGCCAGATCCCAATCCGGCTCGCCTTGCGCACCATCATCCACCGGCGCGTCGCAGCCCTCCCACAGCGGTGGCCCGCGTGCCGGGGTGATGTGCGGGGGGGCAGACTCCACCCCGATGTGGTTCAGGATGTGGCGGATTTCGGCGCTGTGGGTGATGAAGGCAATGATGCGCATCTGCCCACCGCACATGGGGCACAGCAGCGGAAATGCCTCGTAGATGCGGGCAATCAGCACCGCCCACAAGTAATGCGCCGCTCGCTTCGGGCGTGCTTCAGGTTCGGGTGTGGGTGTGGCCGCGTTGCCCGGCGCCGCCACCCCAGGTACGCCCGCGCCAGGTTGTGCAGTCTCCACCGTGGCTGGTTGCGACGCAGCAGGCTGGGCCAGCGCCGTTACCGCCGCCCTGAGCGGCGAGTTGGGTGCCAGCACACCAAAGTAGCGGTGCCGGTGGGTGCGTGGCGGTGGCACCAGCGCGGCGATGCGGTCGATCAGCTCCAGCGGTGTGAGGTGCAGCTCATCAACCTTGGCACCGCGCTTGTCGCTGGTGGGTTCGCTGCGCTGCTTGCCGCAGCGGTACACCAGTTTGCTTCCCTCTTTGCGCAGCCTGTCCATCGCAAAGGGTGGGCGGGCGCAATAGCGCAAGAGCCGCTCAAGGCCTGGACGGTCGTGGGATTCAATGCACACCCCGGCATCCACCGAGAAACCGCTGTGTTTGTACCCCAGCATCTCTTTTGCCTCGAAGTTCTCCAGCAGCCCACGGCCCACAAAGGCGCGCAGGATACGTTTTTGCAGTGTGGTCTGCACTTGTGCCACGGGTGTCGCATCGATGCCGGTGGCAGGGTGGAATACGACACCTGACGCAGAGACTTGCATTGCGGCATCAGCGCTGCCCTCGCCTGCCACCTCCTCAAACACCCCGTCCACCACACAGACGTGGAAGTGGACGTGTTCGTTCAGGCTGGAGCCGAACCTGTGGATGAAGGCCACTGCGCCGATGTGCAGGCTTTCCTTGTCTGCATTGGCCGCGCCAATGCAGTGCGCCTGCAGGCTTTGCGCAATCACCCGCAGGAAGATGCGCAGCACCATATTGAGCACTGGCCCGTCGCGCTGCATGAAGTAACGAAGCCGCTTGGGAACCGACAGCACCCACTGGCGCACCGGCAGGCGGGGGAATACGTGATCGTTCAGGTGCGCTGCTGTCTCCACCATGCGCCGGGTGGTGCACGAGGGGCAGACTCCCCGGCCTTTGCAGGAGAAGGCTACAAAGTAGTCGTGCCCACAGTCGCCGCAGCGAGCGCGGGCAAAGCCATGGGCAAAGATGCCGCACTCAAGATACTTGGCAAACGCTTTGCGCACGAAGGGCTTGGGGGTGTGGTGGTCGCCCTGGCCGTCGAACTGACCCGCGCTGGCCAACTCTAGCCAGGTCTCGTAGTGCTCGGCTACCGTTTGGTACAGCAGCGTGCGTTCGGGGTGGCGTGGGTTGTAGAGCTTGGGCTTGGAAGTGGCTGACATGAATGCTGTACAAATGCACAGTATTCTGCGGCGATTGTTTGGGTACGCAAAGCACAAGGCCCGAACCGTCGCCAGTTCGGGCCTTGTCAGGGTAGCTTGGCTGCGGACTTACTTGCGCGCAGGCGGCACATCCGTGCAGCTGCCATGCGCCACTTCCGCCGCCATGCCGATGCTCTCGCCCAGCGTCGGATGCGGGTGGATGGTCTTGCCGATGTCCACTGCGTCCGCACCCATCTCGATAGCCAGCGCGATCTCTCCGATCATGTCGCCCGCGTGGGTGCCGACCATGCCACCGCCCAAGATCTTGCCGTGGCCCCGGCCAGCATGGCCGTCTCCTGATCCTGCTTCGGGGCTGTCGTCGAACAGCAGCTTGGTGACGCCTTCATCGCGGCCGTTGGCAATGGCGCGGCCCGAGGCACTCCACGGGAACAGGCCCTTCTTGACCTTGATGCCCTGGGCCTTGGCCTGGTCTTCGGTGAGGCCGACCCACGCCACTTCGGGGTCGGTGTAGGCCACGCTGGGGATCACGCGGGCATTGAAGGCGGCGCTGGCCAGCTCCTTGTTGCCTTGCAGTTCACCGGCAATCACTTCCGCCGCCACATGCGCCTCGTGCACCGCCTTGTGCGCCAGCATGGGCTGGCCGACGATGTCGCCGATGGCGAAGATGTGCGGCACGTTGGTGCGCATCTGGATGTCGACGTTGATGAAGCCGCGGTCTGTGACGGCCACGCCGGCCTTTTCAGCGGCAATCTTCTTGCCGTTGGGCGTGCGGCCCACGGCCTGCAGCACGAGGTCGTACATCTGGGGCGCGGGGGCGGTCCCACCCTCTTCCGCTGCGGCAAACGTCACCTCAATGCCTTCGGGTGTGGCCTTGGCGCCCACCGTCTTGGTCTTGAGCATGATGTTGTCGAAGCGCTTGGCGTTCATCTTTTGCCAGATTTTGACCAGGTCGCGGTCGGCGCCCTGCATCAGGCCGTCCATCATCTCGACCACGTCCAGGCGCGCGCCCAGCGTGCTGTACACCGTGCCCATTTCCAGGCCGATGATGCCGCCGCCCAGGATCAGCATGCGTTTGGGCACTTCCTTGAGCGCCAGGGCGCCGGTGGAGTCGACCACGCGCGGATCGTCGGGCATGAAGGGCAGGCGCACGGCCTGGCTGCCGGCGGCGATGATGGCTTTTTTGAAAGCGATGACCTTCTTGGTGCCGGTTTTGTCCTGGCCGGTGCCGGTGGTTTCTTCCACTTCAAGGTGGTTGGCACCGACGAAAGCGCCGTAGCCGCGCACCGTGGTCACCTTGCGCATCTTGGCCATCTGGGCCAGGCCGCCGGTGAGTTTGCCGATGACCTTTTCCTTGTGGCCGCGCAGCTTGTCGATGTTGACCACCGGTGCGCCAAAGTCCACGCCCAGGTCGGCCATGTGGCTGACCTCGTCCATGACGGCCGCCACATGCAGCAGCGCTTTACGTGACGGGCCGCACCGCTGCGCACGTCCTCGGCAAGCACTTTCACACCCACTTCCATCGACGAGCGGCCGGTATGGTTGATGCTGGCCAGAAAGGTCACGAGCTCGCCGACATGAATGGGTTCGCGAAACACCACCTGATCGACGCTGCGCGTCACCACATACTGACCCGACCAGCGGCTGGCGCAGGCGTAAGCTACCTGATCGAGCAGCTTAAGAATCGTGCCGCCATGAACATTGCCTGCGAAGTTGACTGTGTCTGGTGTCATCAGCACGGTCATCGCGGTCTGGTGGCGCGGCAGGTCCATCGGCTTGAGTCGGGCCGCTCACCCGTGGCGACGCGTCGGTGCGCGCAGCGTCACGATTTCTTCGGCCGCGGTCGGGTGTACCGGAAGCACGGCGTCGAACTGTGCTTTTGTCGCACCCATTTGCAGCGCTATGCCCGCCAACTGAATCATCTCGGCGGCCTCCGGGCCGACGATGTGGACGCCGAGCACGCGATCGCTAGCGCGATCCACGATCACCTTGATGAGCATGTGTCCGGGTTGGGCGGACATTGCGTGCTTCATCGGCTTGAAGCGCGCCTCGTAGACGTCGATCGCACCGAAGCGGGCCGCCGCGCCCTCTTCGCCGAGGCCGACCGTGGCCGCCTCGGGCGTGGTGAACACGGCGGTAGGAATCAGATCGTGGGCGACCGGCACCTTGCGGCCACCGAACAGGGTATCGGCCAGCGCGTGGCCTTCGCGCACGGCGGCCGGGGTCAGCAAAGCCCGTGCAGTGACGTCGCCGATAGCGTAAACGCCCGCCACCGAGGTCTGCGACCACTCGTCGACGACGATCGCGCCGCTCGCGGTGGTGGCCACACCGACTTGTTCCAGATTCAGCTCGCGTGTGTTGGGCTGGCGACCCGTGGCGCGCAGGACCGCATCGAAGGCGGCTGAACTGCCGTCAGACAACTTGGCCTGAATGCTGCCATCGGCGTGGCGAGTGAGCCCCGTCACCGTGCAGCGTGGCACGATTGCCATGCCCGTTTCGAACAGGGCCTGCTGGAGATGTTCGCGCAGACCGTTGTCGAAGCCACGCAGCACGGTCGTGCCGCGCATCACCAGCGTGACCTGCGAGCCTAGGCGCTGCAAGAGACACCCCAGCTCAAGTGCGATGTATCCTGCCCCCTGAACCAGAACGCGTGCTGGTTGCAAATGCCACTCGAAGAACGCGTCAGAGTCGCTCGCGAGTTCCGCGCCCGGCAGTTCCTCCGCGGTCGACGGCCGTGCTCCGGTCGCGATCAGGATGCGGCGGGCGCGGATAGCCTCACCGCTGCCTGCAAGGCGAACCACGCCACGGTCCTCGAGGGTCGCGCGGTCGTACAGAACGGATACACCCGCCTGCAACAGCCCATTGGTGTAGGCGGCCTCCAGGCGGCTAACCTCGGCAGCAATGTTGCTGCGCAAGCGCTCCCAATCAAATCGGCGCTCACCGACGGTCCAACCGAAGGCGGTGGCCACGTCGATCTCCTGCGAACAGCGCGAAGCCAGCACCATCAACTTCTTGGGCACGCAGCCACGGATGACACAGGTGCCGCCGATGCGTGACGACTCGGCCAATGCAACCCTTGCTCCGTGGCCCGCAGCAATGCGCGCCGCGCGCACACCCCCCGAACCACCGCCAATGACAAAGAGGTCGACCTCCTTCATGACAGGCCGACCATGACATGGGTGAGGAACCCAGGCCGTTTCGCCATGCGCTCGTACCACGCCTGCAGGTGCGGCTGCTTGGGCCGCTCGACATGTAGCTCGAACCATCTATAGACCGAGGGACCAAGCGCAAGATCGGCCAACGAAAGTGTCGGCCCGGCAACGAACTCGCGTTGAGCCAACGCCGCGTCGAGTAGCGACATCCAGCGTGCCGTTGCCGCACGGTGTTGTTCGACGACTTCCGGCTGGCGTTGATCTACAGGCGTGCGGACAATTGATTGAAACAAGGGCGTGATGCCGTTGTTCAGCGTCCCGAGCTGCCAGTCCATCCAGCAGTCCACCTCGCTTCGACGCGCAGGTTGCGGTGGGTACAAGGACTCGCCCCGCGTGTTGCCAAGGTAGCGAAGGATCGTATTCGACTCCCAAACCACGTGATTGCCATCGATCAGCGTGGGGACCACTCCGTTCGGGTTCAGTCGCAAATAGGTCTCCTCGCGGTTGCCGCCAAAGGCGCCACCGAAGTCCACCCGCTCACTCGGCAGAGCCAACTCAGCCAAGCACCACATGACCTTTTGAACATTGGATGAACTTGCCCGTCCCAGTACTTTCAGCATATCGTTACCTTTCCATGCGCTCAAATCTTTGGGACTGCCATGCCGCGCCGCACTGCGGCACGCTCGCCCACCGTGTCGAACCAGCGCTTGACGTGTGGCACCTGATTCCACGGCAATGCGTGCAGCTCGAAGCGGGCAATCCACGGATACGTGGCAATATCGGCGATCGTGTACTCGTCACCCGCGAGGTAGGTCGAGTGTGCGAGGTGGCCGTCGAGCACCCGGTAAAGGCGGTGTGTCTCTTTCGAGTAGCGCTGCAAACCGTAAGTCTGCTCGGGGGCGTAGCGTCGAAAATGGTGCGTCTGCCCGAAAGTTGGACCGACTCCGCCCATCTGGAACATCAGCCACTGGATCGCTTGCAGCCGCGCGACAGGATCGGCAGGCAGCAGTCGACCGGACTTCTCGGCCAGGTAGAGCAGGATCGCGCCGCTCTCAAACAACACCAGGCGCTGCCCGCAGGGACCGTCGCTGTCTTCGATTACCGGAATCTTGTTGTTGGGGTTGAGCGCCAGAAATTCGGGCGCGAACTGCTGGTCACGGCCGATGTCCACGGCGCGCAGCTCGTAGGGTAGGCCTAGCTCTTCGAGCGCAATGGAAATCTTGCGCCCGTTCGGCGTGGCCCAGGTGTGCAGCGTGATCATGTGAATGCCAGCCTTAAAGAATGAGGCACGCTTCCGCGAAAGACAGGCGCGGCTGGCGCGCCATCAGCTTGGTGGCGTCGCCGTAGCCTAGGCCGCACAGGAAGTTGGATTTCCAGCGGCCATCGGGGAAGAACTCTGCGTCCACCTTGTCGGTGGCAAAGCCGCTCATCGGGCCACAATCGAGCCCAAGCCCGCGCGCCGCCAGCATCATGTAGCCGCCCTGCAGCGAGCCGTTGCGAAACGCGGTGCTCGCGGCCAGTGCCGAATTGCCGCCAAACATGTCGCGTGCGGCGGGGTTGTGCCAGATGCGAGGCATCTCCTCATAGAAGCAGCTGTCGTAGGCCACGATGACCACGACCGGCGCGCTGCGGGTCTTCTCTACATTGCCGGGCATCAGGGCCGGCAGGAGCCTGGCCTTGGCTGATTCGGTGGTCAAGAAGACGAATCGCGCAGGCTGGCAATTCATCGATGTAGGCGCCATGCGCGTGATCTCGTACAACTCCTGCAATAGCGATTCGCCGACCGGCTTGTCGAGCCAGCCGTTCTGGCTGCGTGCTTCGGTAAACAGGGCGGCCCAGGCGGTGGGATCGATTCGGTGACTCATGGGGCTTGGTTCCTTTAGTTGATGGCGTAGTCGACTTGATGGCGCTGGACGCGCAGATCGCTCATCTCGCGCCGTACTCGTTGATGCTCCGGGTGATCGGCGTAGGCGGCCAGCGCAGCGCTCGACTCGAACTCGCTGTAGAGCACGACATCGAATGCGTAGTCGACATCACTCTGGTCGAGCCCCACCTCCAGGCGCAAAAGCCCGGGCACCTTGCCCCGGAGGCTCTCTAGGGCGTGCTTTACGATATGGCGATTCAGCTTTCGCTCAGCGGGCGTGCTGCCTTTGAGCTTCCACATCACAATGTGCTTGATCATGGTGGGCTTGGTTCAGGGTTGGGGTGGAAATCCGGCCTTCTGCGGCCAGAGATTCTCGAAGGGGTGAACGAGGGTCTGTGCGTACAGGCCGGCGCGGGTAAAGGGCTCTGCGTCGAGCCAAACTTGCGCTGCCGCCGCGTTGGCGAATTCGATCACGAGCAGGCTGCCGACCCCGTGCTGGCCACCTGCCGACAGCAGCGGCCCGGCGAACGCGATGCGATCGGCCACCTGGGCCAGGTAGGCCTTGTGCCTGGGGCGCACCTCGGCCCGCAGCGCCTCGGTGCCAGGCCTGTCGAGCAGGTGCAGAACGTAGATCATGCTACGGATACGGATAGGAAATTCAACCGCATGAGGCCAAGTATGGCACGAGTTTTGGGCCTCGAAACACGTTCGGCCAAGGAAGGTTGAGCGCTCGCTTGCCGCTCAATGGCAAGAGCTTGGGAGGCAGTATGCATTTGGGCCTGGCGCGCGCGCAGCTGCTTCCCCGCAGCGATGGATACCGCCGCTTCACTGGGTCACCAATTGACGCGCTGGTCTACCTCGTCGGGTTGAGCTGCCAGATCCCAATCCGGCTCGCCTTGCGCACCATCATCCACCGGCGCGTCGCAGCCCTCCCACAGCGGTGGCCCGCGTGCCGGGGTGATGTGCGGGGGGGCAGACTCCACCCCGATGTGGTTCAGGATGTGGCGGATTTCGGCGCTGTGGGTGATGAAGGCAATGATGCGCATCTGCCCACCGCACATGGGGCACAGCAGCGGAAATGCCTCGTAGATGCGGGCAATCAGCACCGCCCACAAGTAATGCGCCGCTCGCTTCGGGCGTGCTTCAGGTTCGGGTGTGGGTGTGGCCGCGTTGCCCGGCGCCGCCACCCCAGGTACGCCCGCGCCAGGTTGTGCAGTCTCCACCGTGGCTGGTTGCGACGCAGCAGGCTGAGCCAGCGCCGTTACCGCCGCTCTCAGCGGCGAGTTTGGTGCCAGCACACCAAAGTAGCGGTGCCGGTGGGTGCGTGGCGGTGGCACCAGCGCGGCGATGCGGTCGATCAGTTCCAGCGGTGTGAGGTGCAGCTCATCTGCCTTGGCACCACGCTTGTCACTGGTGGGCTCGCTGCGCTGTTTGGCACAGCGGTACACCAGTTTGCTTCCCTCTTTGCGTAGGCGCTCGATGGAAAATGGTGGACGCGCGCAATAGCGCAGCAGCCGCTCCAGCGCAGCGCGGTCGTGGGCTTCGATGCAGACACCGGCGTCCACCGAGAAGCCGCTGTGTTTGTAGCCCAGCATGTCTTTGGCGTCACAGTTCTCCAGCAGGCCCCGAGCAACGAAGGCGCGCAGGATACGTTTTTGCAGTGTGGTCTGCACTGGGGCCACGGTAGCCGCATCGATGCCGGTGGCCGCGTGAAAGATGACACCCGGCGATGAGATTCGAGGGGTCGCATCAGCATCGCCCTCGCCCTCCACTTCCTCAAACACCCCGGCCAGGGCAGCGTGGTAGCGCCTGGCCAGGTGCTGGCGCCGCTGCAGGAACTGCGACAGGCGCTGCAGTTGCACCAGGCCCAGGGCGGCGGCGATGTCGGTCAGGTTGTACTTGAAGCCCGGGGCCACCACCTCGTAGTACCAGGCGGGCGTTTTGGAGGTGAAGCGGTCGAAGGCGTCGCGGCTCATGCCGTGCAGGCGCATCACGCGCATGCGCTCGGCCAGGCCCGGGTCGCGCGTGACGGCCATGCCGCCCTCGCCGGTGGTGATGGTCTTGTTGGCGTAGAAGCTGAACACCGTCACGTCGGAGGCCAGCTGCCCCACCAGCGTGCCCTGCCAGGTGGTGGGCAGGGCATGGGCGGCGTCTTCGACCACCTTCAGGCCATGTTCGCGCGCGATGGCCAGGACGGCATCCATGCGGCAGGCCAGGCCCCCGTAGTGCACGGGCATGATGGCCTTGGTACGCGGGGTGATGGCGGCTCGGATCTTCTCGGGGTCTATGTTCAGCGTCACCGGGTCCACGTCGACCAGCACGGGGTCTGCGCCGAGGTAGCGCACTACCTCCACGGTGGCGGTGAAGGTCAGCGTGGGCGCGATCACCTCGTCGCCCGGGCCTATGCCCAGCGCCTCGAGCGCCAGGTGCAGCCCGGCCGTGGCGGAGTTGACGGCAACGGACTGCAGGCCGTCGCCGCCGAGGTAGGCGATGAAGGCCTCTTCGAAGGCGCGGGTCTTGGGGCCGGTGGTCACCCAGCCGGAGCGCAAGGCATCGGTGACGGCGGCGATCTCGGCGTCGCCGATGTCGGGGCGCGCGAAGGGCAGGAAGGTCGGCGTGGTTTCAGGCATGGTCATGTCGGTTTGACCGCCCAGGTCAGGCGGTGGGTGCGCAGCGCAGGCAGCAGGGAGGCTGCGCCTATCAGCGCCGCCGGCAGCCGCCGCGCGAGCGGCGGCGCCAGCGTGAGCCTGCGCGAATGCAGCAGGGCGCCGGGGAACAGCGTCCGCAGCTCGGCCAGCGGCAGTCTGCGCACGTCGCGATTGTGCGGGTTGTCGACGACGAAGTCGTAGACCAGCACGCCACCGCCCGGCGCCACCCAGCGCCATAGCTGGCGCGCGAACTGCTGGCGGTAGCCGGGGTCGAGCAGAGAGCTGAAAACGGTGAAGGCCAGCACGGCCTGCTGGCTGGCCTCGGGTATGGGCGCGGCGCAGGCATCGCCCTGCAGGATGTGCACGCCGTTTGGCAGCAGGGCGCACGCGGCGTCCGCACGTTCGGGCAGCAGCTCGATGCCGGTGAGCTGCCGTGGCGTGGCGCCCAGGCGCAGCAGATCGAGCAGATTGCCCCCGCTGCCGCAGCCCACTTCGAGCAGGGGGCGGCCTGCCAGCCCGCTCCAGCCATGCACGCGCCAGATCCGGGCCATGGCGCGCAGGCGCTCCTGCTGGGCCTGCAGCGCCGCCGCATTGGCATACAGGCTGTATCGCAGTGCGTCGGCCTCGTTGTCGCGGCGCGCATAGCGGGCCTGGACGGCGCGGGTCTCGGGCGTATTCATCGCGTGATCCTCGCGAAGCGCGACGAGGGCGCGCGCGAACGCAGCATGTCCCACAGGCCGCGCCACGTGCCCCAGCCATAGCCGACGTGGAACGTCGTGATCACGGCCGGCAGTCGCCACAGTAGCCGCCAGGCGCTGGCCGCGCGCGCCGCGGCCATGCTGGCCAGCGCGAGATAGCCGCCATAGAGCACAAGCAGCGCCGCGGCGGGCCACGGTGTCCAGGGCAGCAGCAGCGCAGCGATGAACAGCGCGGCGACGAACAGTGCCGGCACGAGCTGGCGCAACGAGCCCGGCTGGCCATGCTTGCGCACCACGAAGGGCCGCCAGTAGCCGTACTGCCGCTGCTGGGCCAGGAGGTGGCGCAGCGAGTTGCGCGGGTGATAGACCGAGTGGATGGCGCCGCTTTGCCAGATGCGGCCGCCGGCCATGCGCAGGCGCAGGTTATGCTCGTCGTCCTGGTTGCGCACCAGCGCCTCGTCGAACAGGCCGAAGCGCGCGAACGCCTCGTGCCGCCAGCAGCCCAGGTATACGGTGTCGGCCTCGCCCTCGTAGCCGCGGTCGCGTGATCGCGCGCCGCCCACCACCCAGCGGCACTGGAAGGCCGCAGCGACGGCCTCGCCCATGGGGCCCGTGCCCTGAGCGACCCAGGGGCCGCCCACGTTGTCGGCGCCGCTGCGCTCCAGCGCCTCGATGCAGCGCGCCAGGTAGTCGGGCGCGAATCGGGTGTGGATGTCGAGCCGGGCGATCACCTCGCCGTTCGCCCGCGCGATGCAGGCATTGAGCCCGGTGGAGACGATGCGGCCAGGGTTGTCCACGCACACCAGCCGCGTGTCGCGCGCGTAGCGCTCCCGCAGGCGCTCGCGCGTGCCGTCGTCGCTGTCGCCATCGGCGATCAGCACCTCCATGCGCCAGCCTTCGGGCAGCTGCTGGCGCAGCACCGAGTCGCAGAAGGCGTCGATGAAGGCCGCCTCGTTGCGGCAGGGGGCGATGACGCTGAGCAGGCGGGGGACGGGGGTGGCGGTCATTTGAGCAGTTGCCGGTACAGCCGGTCGATCTGGTCCATCTGCGCCTTGCGGTCGCCGTCCAGCGCGATGCGCTCGGCGTTGCGGATGCCGATGCCGTGCATGTACGCATCGTCATCGGCGAGTCGCTGAAGCACGTCGGCCAGCGCACGCGCATCGCCCGCTGGCACCAGCAGGTCGGGGGCGATCCACTGCCGGTTGGCCGCCAGGTCGCTCGCCACCACCGCCAGGCCGCAGGCCATGCTCTCGAGCATGGCCACGGAGGTCGCGTCGCTCGCGGGCACGCTGACCGAGATTTTGCAGCGTGCCAGCACTGAGGCCATGCCCGCGTCGTCGAGGCGACCGTGGAACGCCACGCATTGCGCCAAGCCCCGTTCCTGTACCCGGGCGCGCAGCGCGGGTTCGAGCGAGCCGCCGCCCAGCAGGTGCAGCGTCAGCGGCGCACCGGGCAGCCGCTGGCGCAGCAGGGCGCAGGCATCGATCAGCGTGTCGATGTGGTAGTTGGGCTCCCAGGCGCGCAGGCTTACGATCTGCAGGCCGCTCTTGTTCTCCCAGGGCGCGGGTGCGAAGCGTGCGCGGTCCACGCCCCAGTGGATCTCGTGCACCGGCGCGCGAGGGCGGTACTGCCGCGCGGCCTCGACCAGGCTTTCCGAGTCACCGGTGACGAGGTCGGCGCGGCGCAGGATCCAGCCCGTGAGCCAGCGCATCCAGGGGCTGCGGTGCGGTGTCACGAGCAGGTCGCTGCCCCAGGCCGTCATCACGAGCGGGTGGCGGCCGCAGCGCGCTGCCAGGTAGCCGTAGGAGGTGAGATAGTGCGCGTGCACGATGTCAGGGGCCAGCGCGTGCACATGGCGCTGCGCCGCGCCCGCGCGCAGCAGCCAGTCGGTCTGGTGCCGCACGGGCGGCAGGATGCGCTGCTCCACGCCGTCGAGCGGCTCGGGCCGCGCCGTGACGAGCGATACGCGCCAGCCGCGCGCACGCATCTCCGTCGCCCAGCGCCGGGTGTGGGGGCTGTTGGCGTCACCCAGCAGGCACAGGTGGGGCGGCGTGTCAGCCATGGTTCTGCTCCGCGCGGGGTAGTTCGCCGGCCCAGGCTGCGTAGTGAGCGGCCAGCTCCGGGTGATGCGCTAGCAGGCGCGCATCGCCGGTGCGCACGTCCCCGATGGCGCGAGCGGGCGAGCCAGCGACGATGGCGAAGTCCGGCACCGCGCCGCGCACGCGGGAATGGGCGCAGACCACCACGCCCTTGCCGATGCGGCTGCCCGCCTCGATCACGCTGTGCGGGCCTATGAAGCTGTAGGCTCCGATCTCTATGGGCGCGCGCACGTAGCCGGGCATGTCGCCCGCGTGGCTAGCATAGGCGCGGCCGAGCAGCCGGATGCTGCGGTGCGAACTGTGCATGACGATGCTCACGAAATTGGTGATCTGCACGCCCTCGGCGATGCACAGCCCGGCCGTGGCGTCGAGGAAGTTGAACTGGCCGATGAACACATGGTCCGAGAGGTTCAGGCCTTGCTCGCCTTCTATGCAGGTGCTGGGCGCGATGCGGGTGTGCGGCAGGCGCTGGCCCGCGCGGCCTTGCTCGCCGAACACCATGCGGAAGAACAGCTGCCGCCAGAGCCGGCGGCGCCAACGGTTAAGCAAGGCTCTCATGGGGAATGGCGCTCCAGAACGCGAGGGCCTGGAAATAGTAGAGGAAGTACGCCGCCATGGCCGCCGACACGCCCCAGGCCGCGCCTGCGAGCCCGCCCCAGTGGAGCCCGGCCATCAGCCCGGCGAAGAACACCACCTGCCCGATGAGCGCGAGCCGCAGCGCCCAGGGCTGTGCGCGCCAGGCCAGCGTGACCACGGAGAGCGGCGAGGCGACGAAATGCAGCCCGATGTACAGGGCCAGGCCGCGTGCCAGCGTCCCCGTGTCCTTCCACTGCGCGCCGAAGGCCCAGGCGAACAGCTCCGGCCCCCACAGCAGCAGCATGGCGGCCAGGGGCATGGCCAGCAGCGCCAGCGCCAGCATGGAGCGGCGCACCAGGGAGCGGGCGTGGTCGGCGCTGCGCGCATGCGCCAGCTGCGGGTACAGCGCCTGCGACAGCGCCCCGCCCAGCAGCGTGGCGGGTGCCTTGAGGTAGCGCAGCGCCAGTGCCCAGAATCCGGCGGCCGCGTCGCCGGCCCAGGCGGCGATGAGCAGCAGCGTCAGCGTGTCCTGCAGCGCGCCGATGAAGGCATGCGGGGTGTTGTAGAGCGGGAAGTCGCGGTGGTGCACGGCCATGGCCTTCAAGCGCGGCAGCGGCTGGCGCCATATGCGCAGCCAGCCGCCCTGTGGCGCTGGCCGCGCCAGCAGCCAGGCGGCGCCCAGGCCTGCCGCAATGGGGCCGAGCAGCAGGCCTGCAGGCCCCGCCTTGAGCAGGCCCAGCAGCACCTGCAGCAGGGCGCCGCCGCCCTGTTGCACCAGGCGCGCGGCCGACAGCAGGCCGAAGCGCTGCGCGCGCGTAGCCCACAGGGTCAGCCACTGGGTGGCGCCAATGGCCAGCACGCCCGCCGGTAGCAGCCAGGCCAGGGCCAGGTCCTGCCACCGGAAAAGCGCCAGGGCCAGCAGGGCGGACGCTGCCGTGACGGCCAGCAGCAGGCGCGCGCACAGGGCCATGAGCAGAGCGGCGCCCAGGGGGGATTTTTCGAGCGGCAGGGCAAACTCGTAGCGCGCGCAGGCCACCACGGCCAGGTTGGTGGCCACGGCCCAGAGCAGGGTGTACTGGCCGAAGTCCGCGGGCGCGTACAGCCGCGTCAGCATCGGCCCCAGCAGCAGGGGCAGGGCGTGGGCCAGCACGCTGCCCGTCAGCAGCGTGAGCGTGGCGCGCAGCAGGCCGGGCGTCATGGGCTGGTCAGGCCGGCGGGCTACGGATAGGAAATTCAACCGCATGAGGCCAAGTATGGCACGAGTTTTGGGCCTCGAAACACGTTCGGCCAAGGAAGGTTGAGCGCTCGCTTGCCGCTCAATGGCAAGAGCTTGGGAGGCAGTATGCATTTGGGCCTGGCGCGCGCGCAGCTGCTTCCCCGCAGCGATGGATACCGCCGCTTCACTGGGTCACCAATTGACGCGCTGGTCTACCTCGTCGGGTTGAGCTGCCAGATCCCAATCCGGCTCGCCTTGCGCACCATCATCCACCGGCGCGTCGCAGCCCTCCCACAGCGGTGGCCCGCGTGCCGGGGTGATGTGCGGGGGGGCAGACTCCACCCCGATGTGGTTCAGGATGTGGCGGATTTCGGCGCTGTGGGTGATGAAGGCAATGATGCGCATCTGCCCACCGCACATGGGGCACAGCAGCGGAAATGCCTCGTAGACGGATAGGAAATTCAACCGCATGAGGCCAAGTATGGCACGAGTTTTGGGCCTCGAAACACGTTCGGCCAAGGAAGGTTGAGCGCTCGCTTGCCGCTCAATGGCAAGAGCTTGGGAGGCAGTATGCATTTGGGCCTGGCGCGCGCGCAGCTGCTTCCCCGCAGCGATGGATACCGCCGCTTCACTGGGTCACCAATTGACGCGCTGGTCTACCTCGTCGGGTTGAGCTGCCAGATCCCAATCCGGCTCGCCTTGCGCACCATCATCCACCGGCGCGTCGCAGCCCTCCCACAGCGGTGGCCCGCGTGCCGGGGTGATGTGCGGGGGGGCAGACTCCACCCCGACGGATAGGAAATTCAACCGCATGAGGCCAAGTATGGCACGAGTTTTGGGCCTCGAAACACGTTCGGCCAAGGAAGGTTGAGCGCTCGCTTGCCGCTCAATGGCAAGAGCTTGGGAGGCAGTATGCATTTGGGCCTGGCGCGCGCGCAGCTGCTTCCCCGCAGCGATGGATACCGCCGCTTCACTGGGTCACCAATTGACGCGCTGGTCTACCTCGTCGGGTTGAGCTGCCAGATCCCAATCCGGCTCGCCTTGCGCACCATCATCCACCGGCGCGTCGCAGCCCTCCCACAGCGGTGGCCCGCGTGCCGGGGTGATGTGCGGGGGGGCAGACTCCACCCCGATGTGGTTCAGGATGTGGCGGATTTCGGCGCTGTGGGTGATGAAGGCAATGATGCGCATCTGCCCACCGCACATGGGGCACAGCAGCGGAAATGCCTCGTAGATGCGGGCAATCAGCACCGCCCACAAGTAATGCGCCGCTCGCTTCGGGCGTGCTTCAGGTTCGGGTGTGGGTGTGGCCGCGTTGCCCGGCGCCGCCACCCCAGGTACGCCCGCGCCAGGTTGTGCAGTCTCCACCGTGGCTGGTTGCGACGCAGCAGGCTGAGCCAGCGCCGTTACCGCCGCTCTCAGCGGCGAGTTTGGTGCCAGCACACCAAAGTAGCGGTGCCGGTGGGTGCGTGGCGGTGGCACCAGCGCGGCGATGCGGTCGATCAGTTCCAGCGGTGTGAGGTGCAGCTCATCTGCCTTGGCACCACGCTTGTCACTGGTGGGCTCGCTGCGCTGTTTGGCACAGCGGTACACCAGTTTGCTTCCCTCTTTGCGTAGGCGCTCGATGGAAAATGGTGGACGCGCGCAATAGCGCAGCAGCCGCTCCAGCGCAGCGCGGTCGTGGGCTTCGATGCAGACACCGGCGTCCACCGAGAAGCCGCTGTGTTTGTAGCCCAGCATGTCTTTGGCGTCACAGTTCTCCAGCAGGCCCCGAGCAACGAAGGCGCGCAGGATACGTTTTTGCAGTGTGGTCTGCACTGGGGCCACGGTAGCCGCATCGATGCCGGTGGCCGCGTGAAAGATGACACCCGGCGATGAGATTCGAGGGGTCGCATCAGCATCGCCCTCGCCCTCCACTTCCTCAAACACCCCGTCCACCACACAAACGTGGAAGTGGACGTGTTCATTGAGGCCGGAGCCGAATCGGTGAATGAAGGCGATGGCACCGATGTGCAGGCCTGCCTTGTCCATATGGGCCGCACCGGGGCTGTGGGTCTGCAGAGTTTGTGCGATCACCCGCAGAAAGATGCGCAGCACCATGCTCAGCACCGCTCCGTCGCGTTGCATGAAGTACCGAAGCCGCTTGGGCACGGACAGCACCCACTGGCGCACCGGCAGGCGGGGGAAAACGTGGTCGCTCAGGTGTGCCGCCGTCTCCACCATCCGCCGCGTGGTGCACGAGGGGCAGACTCCCCGGCCTTTGCAGGAGAAGGCTACAAAGTAGTCGTGCCCACAGTCGCCGCAGCGAGCGCGGGCAAAGCCATGGGCAAAGATGCCGCACTCAAGATACTTGGCAAACGCTTTGCGCACGAAGGGCTTGGGGGTGTGGTGGTCGCCCTGGCCGTCGAACTGACCCGCGCTGGCCAACTCTAGCCAGGTCTCGTAGTGCTCGGCTACCGTTTGGTAGAGCAGCGTGCGTTCGGGGTGGCGTGGGTTGTAGAGCTTGGGCTTGGAAGTGGCTGACATGAATACTGTACAAATGCAAGGGGTATCTATTTAGCTCCAGTGACGTGAGAATAGCTGGATGGAAACCCAGATGCTAACGCCAACTCCTGGAGGGGACTACCCCCGCACCTGGAACGAATTTCTTGACTGGTTTGCCACCGAAGAGGCTTGCCAGGCGTTCCTGGAGAAGCTTCGGTGGCCCCAAGGCTTCGTCTGCCCGCGTTGCGGCAACGCTGGCGATGTGTACCGCGCCAGCCGCACCCGCCTGATGTGCCGCTCATGCCAGTACCAAGGCACAGTGACATCTGGAACCATCTTTGACAAGACGCGCACACCGCTGCGTGTCTGGCTGGCTGCAGCTTGGTACCTGACCAATCAGAAACAAGGCGTGAGCGCCCTGGGGCTGCAGCGCGTATTGGGTTTGGGGAGCTACCAGACCGCCTGGACCATGCTGCACCGGTTTCGACGTGCCATGGTCCGCCCGGGCCGGGACAAGCTCAAGGGGCTTGTGGAGGTGGATGAAACGTACCTGTCCATCACGGATCGCAAGAATCCCGCCACCCCTGCAGGGCGCAAGAGCAGCACCACCAAAGTGTTGATGGTCATGGCGGTGGAGATCGTGGAGCCCAAGGGGTTTGGGCGCATCCGGTTACGCCGCATTGACCGAGACGCCGCCACCCACGTAATCCCCTTTGTGCAGGAGGACGCGCCGGCTACGCTGCTCACGCTACCGCGATGCGTTTTCGAGTGAACGTGCCACGCGGTTGACTGCGCCGTGGGTTAGATGCGACTCGACCATCGCACGGCTGAATTCTCCAAGTGGGCGGCAGCCTCGAAACAGCGTAGCACCCGCTAGGAAGGCTGACGCGTACCGGAAGATGTCGAATTCAGTTCTCCATTATTGGCCGGAAAGATCGATATTCCTTCACGTTGATTTTGAATATCATCTGCCTTAATTTCATTGTTTCCGACCGGATACGCCAATGACCGAATTAATAGCTGTCGTCACAATCACCTTGCTGGCCGTCATCAGCCCTGGGCCGGACTTTGCAACGGTTACGCGCAATAGCTTGATGCTGTCGCGCCGCGCGGGCGTGCTGACCGCATTGGGCATAGGCTTAGGCATACTGGTACATATCACCTATACGTTGATCGGCGTGGGCCTGCTAATCCAGCAATCGCTTTGGTTGTTTAACACCATCAACTGGTCGGTGCTGCCTATCTAATTTATCTCGGCATAAAAATGCTGTGCACGAAAGCTGGCGGCGCACTGACCGAAAAGCGTATGGCGCCGCTCTCGGATGGCGCTGCGCTGCGTACCGGTTTCCTGACCAATACGCTGAACCCCAAAGCCACGGTATTCATCGTCAGCCTGTTTATGCAGGTGGTGCGGCCCGACACTCCGCTGGCAGTGCAGATTGGCTATGGCGCTTTCATCGCTGCGGCGCACATGGGCTGGTTTAGCCTGGTGGCCTTATGCTTCTCTGCCGGTGCCGTGCGCGATCGTCTGCTGGCTTTCCGCCATTGGATCGACCGTGCCTTCGGCGGGCGGCTGGTCGGCTTCGGAGTACTGATAGCGGTGGCCCGGCGCTGATTGCGTCGGGCATTGCCCTCGCTGCGCGTGCCTTCCTTTTAGCGTGAGCCATGTCGCAGTAAGAGTTGGAGTACAGCGATTGATGCCCGCTTTACGGCCAGTGTTATGCCGAATTGCGGGCTCGACAACCTAACGATTGGCATCTATTGCGATTCTCGAATAGGTAGCAAGTTCAAGAATGTTTTCAGAATCGGCGCAATGTGATCGTGACGGTAGATACAACTGACCGGTACAGTGGCCTTGGAGCCCACGAGTTCAGTGAAGCCGAAGTCAGGCCACGAAATCATGGCTACTGTCTCGGGAACAATTGTCACGCCGACGCCGGCCAACGCCAGAGCCATGGCTGCATTGACGTCTTCAACTATGGCGACAACCTTTGGCTCCACTCGCGCGTTTTTGAATACGCCGATGACTTCGTCTGCGAAACTGGGGCGTCCTTCTCGCGGGAACAGGATCAAGGGCTCGTTACGAAGCGCGCTGCAATGAACTTGCTCACCAAACGAGCGAGCGCGCGACTTTTGCGCACCCAGAAATAGCCTCTCATTGGTTACGTTTCGGACAACTACACCCTCCTGATAGGGGTAGAAACGCCCGAACCCGATATCGATGGTGCCAGCGTCCAGCGCTTCAATCTGGCGGTTCTTGCTCATCTGCGTCAAGGACACAGTTGCCGAGGGAGCAACCGACAAGAGTTGCCGCAGCAGTAGCGGTAGCGTATGCAAAACGACGGTTCCGAAATAGGCGACGCGCAATTCCCCGATTTCACCGCGCGATGCTGCACGTGATCTCACCCTTGAGATCTCGGTAACGTGCAGTAGGCGCCTGGCATCCTCTAAAAATGTTGTACCCGCTGCCGTCAATTCGACGCCGCGGTGCGTGCGTTCAAACAGCACCACGCCGAGATCCTGTTCCAGGGCCTGTATTTGGCGGGTAATGGGCGGCTGGGAAATATGCAGGCGTCTTGCCGCAGCACCGATATTTCCCTCTTCTGCGACCGCGATGAAATAGCGAAGCTGCCGAAATTCCATTTAAGACCTCTGGTTTTCCCTAGGGGTGGACACCGCTAAGCCATACCGATCCCGTATTGCAAAGGCTAAAAAAAGGTATTGGACCGCATGACACGCGAATCTTAGCATTCATGTTTGAAGCACCAACTCATCGGTGTTTCAACCATGAGATCTTGAAAGGAGACGAGTCATGGATAAACGAGTTGCCGAGGTCGCAGGCGCGATCGTCGAGGCAGTACGCAAAATTTTGCTGGACAAGCGCGTCACGGAAGCCGAATACCGCGCGGGTGTCGACTATCTCACCGAGGTCGCACAGACGCGGGAAACCGCGCTGCTTCTGGACGTTTTCCTGAACAGCACCATCATCGAAGGCAAGGCGCAGCGCTCGCGGACCTCTGCGCCTGCGGTCCAGGGGCCGTACTTCCTGGAAGGTGCTCCTGTAGTTGAAGGCGTCCTCAAGACCTACGATACCGACGACCACAAACCGCTGATCATTCGCGGTACGGTGCGCTCGGACACGGGCGAGTTGCTCGCTGGCGCTGTCATCGACGTGTGGCACTCGACGCCTGATGGCTTGTACAGCGGGATCCACGACAACATCCCCGTGGACTACTACCGCGGAAAACTCGTGACGGATTCCCAGGGCAACTATCGCGTGCGCACCACGATGCCAGTGCCATACCAGATCCCCTACGAGGGGCCGACTGGGCGTCTGCTGGGCCACCTGGGCAGCCATACCTGGCGTCCGGCGCACGTGCACTTCAAGGTGCGCAAGGACGGTTTCGAACCGTTGACCACGCAATACTACTTCGAAGGGGGCAAATGGGTGGACGATGACTGCTGTCACGGCGTCACCCCCGACCTGATTACGCCCGAGACGATCGAGGACGGGGTGCGGGTCATGACCCTGGACTTCGTAATCGAGCGTGAGCAGGCCGAGCAACGCAAGTCGGCTACGGAGACAGTGGCATGAAGATCGAAGCGATCGATGTGACGCTGGTGGACGTCCCAGCTTCGCGTCCCATCCAGATGTCGTTTACCACGGTGCAGAAGCAGAGCTATGCGATCGTGCAGATCCGTGCGGGCGGGCTTGTCGGCATCGGCGAGGGCAGCAGCGTAGGTGGGCCGACTTGGAGTTCCGAATGCGCTGAAACCATCAAGGTCATCATCGAAACGTACTTGGCGCCGCTCCTGATCGGCAAGGACGCGACAAATCTGCGAGAGCTCCAGCACTTAATGGAGCGCGCCGTAACCGGAAACTATTCGGCCAAGGCGGCCATCGACGTTGCGCTGCATGATCTGAAGGCACGCTCTCTGAACCTGCCGCTGAGCGATTTGATCGGCGGCGCGATCCAGCAGGGCATCCCCATTGCCTGGACCCTGGCGAGCGGCGACACGCAGCGGGACATCGCAATCGCCGAGGAAATGATCGAGCGGCGCCGGCACAACCGGTTCAAGATCAAGCTTGGCGTGCGCTCCCCGGCAGATGATTTGCGCCATATCGAGAAGATTATCGAGCGCGTCGGTGACCGTGCTGCGGTGCGGGTCGATATCAACCAGGCCTGGGATGAGAACACGGCATCGGTGTGGATTCCGCGCCTGGAGGCGGCCGGTGTCGAACTGGTCGAACAGCCGGTGGCACGCAGCAACTTCGATGCGCTTCGGCGCCTGTCGGCCGACAACGGGGTGGCCATCCTGGCCGATGAAAGCCTGAGCTCGCTGGCGTCCGCCTTCGAACTGGCGCGCCATCATTGCGTCGACGCCTTCTCGCTGAAGCTGTGCAACATGGGCGGGGTGGCAAATACCCTCAAGGTCGCTGCGATCGCGGAAGCCTCGGGCATTGCGTCCTATGGGGGCACCATGTTGGATTCATCAATCGGCACCGCTGCTGCTCTCCATGTGTATGCCACATTGCCGACGATGCCCTTCGGATGTGAACTGCTAGGGCCCTGGGTGTTAGCCGACACGCTTACGCAGACCCAACTCGAGATCAAGGACTTCGAGATTCGGTTGCCCTCGGGTCCTGGGTTGGGTGTTGATATCGATCCGGACAAGCTGCGCCACTTCACCCGCGCGGGTTGATTGAAGTCAGTTAGGGGAAAATCACCATGTTGTCTCGTTTATCAATTCGTTTGGTCGTCTGGCTAGGCTGCGTAGGCTTGAGCTTGCTGGCAGTAACGGCGAGTGCTGCAGACTACCCGAGCAAGCCCATTCGATGGATCGTTCCATTCCCGCCGGGCGGTGCAATCGACATGGTTTCTCGTGTCTTGGCCCAGCGCGTGTCGCAAACGCTGGGGCAGCCGGTGACAGTGGAGAATCGTCCGGGCTCGGGCGGGATCATCGGCAGCGCGGAGGTCGCGCGCTCCCCGGCTGACGGTTATACGCTGCTGGTGAACTCGACAGGGCTGGCAGTGGACAAGTGGTTTTATCCGAACGTCGCCTACGATGCTCGGAAAGCATTTGCCCCCGTGGCGCTGTTGGCAACTATCCCCAGCGTTCTAGTGGTGCCGGCTGATTCCCCATACAAGGATGCCAGGAGCCTACTAGCGTACGCAAAGGCCAACCCCGGTAAGGTGTCATTCGCCTCTGCAGGCATGGGGACGTCGATCCATCTGGCGGCCGCTCTGCTGGCCGCTCAGGCCGGGGTTGACCTGCTCCACGTGCCCTACAAAGGGAGCACGCCAGCTGCCGCCGACCTGATCGCGGGGCGAGTCTCCATGATGGTCGATTCGATCACCGCACAGCAGTCGTTTATCAAATCTGGACGGGTGCGTGCGCTGGGTGTCACCAGCTTGCAACCCGCGCCCTCATTGCCTGGGATTCCTCCCCTGGCGCAAGCAGCCGACCAACCGAAGTTCGAGGTCCTGACATGGTTTGGCTTATTTGTGCCGTCACGTACCTCGCCGGACATCGTCAAGGTGCTCAACACAGCAATGAATGAAGCACTGAAGACCCCGGAGGTACAAAAGGCGCTGGCGGATATCGGCGCTTCAGCGCAGGGGGGAACATCGCAAGCTCTGGGCGTCTTATGGGACAACGAGATCGACCGATGGGGCCAGTTGATCGTCCACCATCGACTCAACACCCAATGAACTGTAATCGGAGAGATGAAGATGTTGACTGAAGGGATATCGATTCAATCGTATGACGGGCATACATTCGGCGCGCTCGTGGGCTCGCCGGCCAAAGCGCCCGCTCCCGTGATTGTGATCGCTCAAGAAATATTTGGTGTGAACGCGTTCATGCGAGAAACGGTGTCATGGCTGGTCGACCAGGGGTATGCGGCAGTTTGCCCTGATCTGTACGCGCGCCAGGCGCCAGGTACAGCACTCGATCCGCAGGATGAGGCGCAGAGAGAGCAAGCCTACAAGCTCTGGCAGGCCTTCGACATGGAGGCCGGCGTGGGCGATCTGGAGGCTGCTATCCGCTATGCGCGACACCAACCCTACAGCAACGGCAAGGTGGGATTGGTGGGGTATTGCCTGGGCGGTGCGCTTGCCTTTCTAGTGGCCGCCAAAGGATACGTGGATCGCGCCGTAGGCTACTACGGTGTTGGACTGGAGAAGCAGCTCAACAAGGTCCCGGAAGTCAAGCATCCGGCGTTGTTTCACATGGGCGGCCAAGACCACTTCGTGCCCGCGCCAAGCCGCCAGCTGATTACTGAAGGCTTCGGTGCCAATCCATTGCTGCAAGTGCACTGGTACGAAGAGGCCGGACACTCGTTCGCCAGGACGAGCAGTTCGGGCTATGTGGCGAGTGCCGCGGCGTTGGCCAACGAACGTACACTGGATTTCCTGGCGCCCTTGCAGAGCAAGAAGCCATGAATTTCATTCACGACTATCGTTCCCCGCGGGTGATTTTTGGACCCGACAGCCTCGCCCGATTGCCGCAGGAACTGGAACGTCTCGGCATTGACCGGGCGCTCGTGTTGACCACGCCTGAGCAGGCGCCCCTGGGACGGCAAGTAGCCGAGCCGGTCATCGGCCACGTGGCAGCCTTCTACGATGGTGCGACCATGCATGTACCCGCTTTGGTGGCTGAGGAGGCCTGCAAGATTGCGCGCACGAGTGAGGCTAATGGCGTCATTGCGATTGGTGGGGGATCTACTATCGGACTCGCTAAGATCGTGGCGCTCCGTACAGAGTTGCCCATCGTCGCTGTGCCCACGACATATGCAGGTAGCGAGATGACGTCCATCTTCGGTATCACAGAGGGTGGCGTCAAGAAAACCGGCCGCGACGCGCGTGTCATGCCCCGTGCAGTTATCTACGAGCCCCGGCTGACCCTAGAGCTACCCCTTAGCATCAGCGTGACCAGCGCGATCAATGCAATAGCCCATGCAGTTGAAGGCCTGTATGCGCCAGATGCCACGCCGCTGCTTACCATCATGGCCCAGGAAGGAATCGCAGCGACGGTACGCGCGATTTCCAGAATGTATCAATCACCAAGAGATCTTCAGGCTCGCGGCGACGCGCTTTATGGCGCTTGGCTCTGCGCGAGCGTGCTTGGCAACGTCAGTATGGCATTGCACCACAAGCTGTGCCACACGCTGGGAGGAACGCTCGATCTCCCTCATGCCCAGACCCATACGGTCGTGCTGCCCCACGCGCTGGCCTATAACGCGCGCGCGGTGCCAGACGCAATGCGTGTGCTGCGCATTGCCCTGGGGCATGACGATCCACCCACGGCCTTGTACGAATTGGCTCGCGACAATGGCGCACCCGTGGCCTTGCGCGATCTCGGAATGCGCGAGGAGGATATTGAGCATGTTGGCGACCTGGCATTGCAGGACCGCTATCCCAATCCGCGGGAACTGGATCGAGACGCATTGCTTGCATTGCTGCGCGATGCGTACCACGGACGCCCGCCTTCCGCTTGAGGAGGTTGGCATGGAATTTTCTTTTGATACAAGTTGACGCCCCAGGCGTTGGCCACTCCAGCCGCACAGCCGGGCGGAGTGAACACAACAACACCACCACCACCACGAGGTTGCGATGGCGCATCTGTCCTACTCTCCTCCGAGGAATTTCGACGCCCTTTACCGACAACGTGTATTCCAGTCCCATCAGGCCGTGCGCATGCATGACGCGGCAGCGCGAGAGTTGGCCGACCATAGCCTGACATGGCGTTCGGGCAACGTCGATGCGGCTTTGTACAAGGCACGCGCGCGGCGCCTAACCCTGTTCTCCTTTCGCTATGGTGCAGAGGTCGAAATTGCACCAAGACCGAGCGAGGAGTTCATCGTGGTGCATCATTCGATCAGAGGCGCCGCAGAATTGAGCGTTGACGGCCAGCATATGGTATTGCCCCAAGGGCGCACCGGCTGGATGGCCCCACGGCGAAATTGGCGCATGCGCTGGGAGGCGGGGTGTGAGCAACTCATCCTGAAAATTCCGCGCGACATGATCGAGGCGGGTGGTATCGCACCGATGGCACCACTTGCGACTTTGCCAGCAGGGCTGGATACGCAGTGGCTGCTGCTGGTCCAGGTGTTGCTGGGCGCGTCGTCCGCACCGACCTGCGCGGGAGAGCCCGCCGCGTGGGTGGAGCATATCGAGCAGGGCTTGGCTTCGCTGCTGCGCGCGGCCAGTTCCTGTAGTTTGCCGCGCGAGTCGAGCGATCGGAACTTCGTTGCGCGCGACCCCATCGCCCGGCTTCAGGCCATGGAAGACTATATGCGTGAGCGCCTTGGGGCGCCTATCGGACTGGCAGACCTATCAGGTGCGGCCGGCGTCAGCGCCCGGGTCCTGCAGCAGACCTGTCAACGTCACCGGCAGATGAGCCCCATGGAGTTGCTACGAGACATGCGCCTGGATGCTGTCCATGCGTGGCTATCCGAGCACCCGAGTGCCAACATCACCGAGACAGCCCTGTTCTACGGATTCGGCCACCTCGGCCGATTCGCCGCCTACTACCGGCAACGCTTCGGAGAGTCACCGCACCAGACGGCGCAGCGCCGGTGTTGCGCTCTCTCCTGACTGCGATATCGCAGCGTCAGTGCATGCCGAGCGCTACGGCGTGGCGACGGCCGGTATGTCTCTCGCGAGCACGACTGGTTTGCGCGCTGCAGGATCTGCAGGATGGGCTGCCGCTGTTGCGGGGCCGAACCGTTCGAGGCCTTGGCACCGTCCTTCCAGACCGGCTCAAATCCTTGCTGACCCGCGTAACGGCAACTGGAGTCAATGTTGCCTGACGGATGGGCTGTGGCGTCTTGCCTGGTGTTAGCGAACCGGATTCCCCCATCCATCGCTTCATCGCTTATCTCGGTGCCGCAGACGTGGTGATCCTGATCCTGCCCTTGGTCTATGCCCCATGCTTACGCAGGCGGCGGAGGCAGCCAAGACAGCACCGTAGCAGTACCAGCCTGAGAGCGTGTGTGGACGCCCCGGAGTGCCAAGCCCTCAGTTCGTTAAGGCAATGGATCGCGGTGCGGAGCGTCCTCGGCCATGAAGGCAAGCAAGGTACGGCGCAGCAAAGCTCCACTCTTCATCGCTGACATCCGTCTGATACGGCCTTCTTGGCGCCGCTCCAAGGTACGGAATCGCCCAGCCGATCAATTCAACAATTAAGAAAGTACGCGCACGCGCTAAGGCCGGCCGCATGGCATGTCGCCTGGGGTCTTTCTATTTTCACCAGTTTCGGACTCTGGGGATATCCCTTGGATTTTCGCAATCCGGATTCTGATTCATATACATATTCGCGCAGCGGATAGCTGAGATGAGCAGGCGTTCCTAGACTCCATTCAACGCAATGTTGAAAAAGGAGACTAAGCCATGTCCGAAATGGTCGCCAAGCCGTCTGCGCATGCCGAGCGCACAGTGTCTTTTTTACAGCCCAATGGTTCCGAAGTGCCTTTTCGGGTCTTTAGTTCGCAGGAAGTGTATGACCGCGAGCAGGAGCGAATCTTTCGCGGTGCGACCTGGTCCTTCCTCGGCTTGGAGGCGGAGATCCCGAACGTGTACGACTTCAAGAGCACTTTCATCGGCGACACGCCGGTAGTCGTGACGCGCACGCCCGATGGGTTGTCATGCTGGGTCAATCGATGCGCGCACCGCGGCGCGCAGGTCTGCCGCGAGCTGCGTGGCAACGCCCGCTCCCATGCGTGCGTGTATCACCAGTGGGGCTATTCGGCAAAGGGCGATCTGCTGGGCGTCCCGTTCCGCCGGGGCCAGAATGGAATGGCCGGCATGCCGGCCGACTTCAAGACCGAAGAGCATGGTCTGCAGCAGGTGCGCGTCGCCAGCTACCGTGGGCTGGTGTTCGGCACCTTTCGCCAAGACACGCCGTCGCTGGAGGACTACATCGGTCCGATGATGCGCCCCTGGATTGACCGCATCTTTCACAAGCCGGTGGTCTATCTCGGCTGCACGCGGCAGTATTCCAAATCCAACTGGAAGCTGTACCTGGAAAACGTCAAGGATGGCTACCACGCGAGCCTTCTGCATCTGTTTCACACAACCTTCAACATCTACCGCGTGGGGATGAAGGTGCGCCAGATGGCGGATGTGGGCGGCCTGCACAGCCTCTTGACCTCGACCAAGCCTGAAGTCGATACCAATACCGCTGCGGCCTACGAGGCCCAGAAGGTGCGCACGATGAACAACAAGCTCGTGCTGGAAGACCCAACCCTGCTCGGGCAGATCCAAGAGTACGAAGAAATCACCACCAACAACATCCAGGCCATCCTCCCCCAATTGGTGATCCAGCAGATCCACAACACGCTGGCGGCGCGCCAGTTGCTCCCCAAGGGTCCGAACAACTTCGAGCTGATCTTTCATTTCTTCGGCTACGAGGACGATACCCCGGAGTTGCGCGAACTGCGCCTCCTCCAGGCCAACCTCGTCGGTCCCGCAGGCTACATCTCGATGGAGGACACGGAGGCCACAGAACTGGTGCAGCGCGCCACGCGCATGGATCCGGACAGCCATTCGTACATCGCTATGGCCCAGGACGTTCCAGAGGAGACGGACTCTTCGATCACGGAATACATGATCCGACGCTTCTGGACCAGCTACCAGGCATTGATGGGGTACTGAGCATGGATACGAACAACGCACAACTCTGGACCGAAATCGCAATCTTGCAGCACCAGTACGTGAGCGCGCTCGACAGCGGAAACCTTGAGGCGTGGCCGCAATTTTTCACAGAGGACTGTCGATACGAAATCATTCCAAAGGAGAACGTGGATGCAGGGCTGCCGGCGCCGGTCATCTACTGTCGCAATCAGAAGATGCTACGCGACCGGGTGACCTCGCTGCGCAATGCCAACATCTACGAAAGCCACACCTACCGGCACCTGGTTTCGGGCCTGGTTCTGACGAACGTGGCACAGGACACCGTGCAAACGACGTCAAGTTATGTCGTGGTCATCACCGGCCTGACTGGCGAGTCCTCTATCTATCAGGCGGGGGCCTACCAAGACGAAGTAGTCAAGGCGAACGGCGTTTGGCGTTATCGCGCCAAGCGTGTGATGTACGACACCTTGCGCGTACAGACTCTGCTGGCCACTCCGATCTGAGACTTGGCGGCGATGTTGAGAATGCCGATTTCCGTATGCAACCTCTCAATGCAGGCCGCCACTCAAACGGTGAGGCAATGACTATTTTGTGAGAACGATGAATACTGCCTTCCTTCCCGATCCTGCTTCATTGCGTGTTCGTGTCGTGCGCAAAGAGGCTCTAACAAAGGACATTGTCCTGATTGAGTTGGCCAGTGTGGACGGCCAGCCTCTTCCCACGTTCACCGCGGGGGCACACATCGATGTGCAACTGCCGGGCGGCCTGACGCGCCAATATTCGCTATGCGACACCGCTGCAGAAACCTACCAGATCGCCGTTCTCAAGGAGCCGCAGGGACGAGGGGGATCGGTGGCGATGCACGACCTTGTGCATGCAGGCAGCGAGCTCGTTGTCGGCACGCCAAGAAACCTCTTCGAGTTGAGTGCATCAGCCCAGAGCAGTCTCCTGCTTGCAGGAGGAATCGGAATCACGCCATTGCTTTGCATGGCGCAATCACTGGCGACTGCCCGCCGGCCGTTTTCTTTGCATTACTGCACTCGCTCTGCCGAAGCGACGGCCTTCCGCGGCGCGCTCGCGGCAGCGCCTTACGCGGCGCAGGTGCACCACCACTACGATGATGGCACGCCCGAGCAAAAGCTGGATCTGCCTGCTCTGCTGTCCTGCCCTCAGCCTGGGATGCATCTGTACACCTGCGGGCCATCCGGCTTTATGGATGCGGTCCTCGCAGCGGCGCGGGCCTCGGGCTGGCCCGAGTCTCAGTTGCACTACGAGTTCTTCAAAGCCGAGCCTCCGCAATCAGAGAACGATGGCAGCTTTGAGGTCCAGGTGGCGAGCACCGGCGAGGTCATCCCTGTAGCCGCCGATGAGACGGTGCTAATGGCTTTGGCCGCACACGGGATCGAACTGCCCGCCTCGTGCGAACAAGGCGTCTGCGGTACTTGCCTCACGCGTGTACTGGGTGGCGAACCCGATCACCGTGATATGTACCTCACCCCGGAGGAGCAGGCCCAGAACGACCAGTTCCTACCGTGCTGTTCCAGGTCGAAGTCCGCTCGTCTGGTGCTCGATATCTGAGTTCAGGAGCAATCGCGTAGCACGTGGCCACTGCCAGGCGATTGCCTTTGATCCAGAGTGTCCTGGTGGATCGAAAACGGAGCCTCGATCCGATATCGCGCGTCTGCGTTCAGTGCACCCCCAAAAGCAGGGACTGCAACAACGAAGAGGATGGGGTCGAAAAGGTCCTCATGAGCCCACGTAAATTCTTAACCGGAGAATCGGATGCGTACGATCAACCTTGCCTCCCTCACCGCGGACGCGAAATTCAACCGATTCCATCTCAGCATATTGCTGTGGTGTGCATTGATTATCGTCATGGACGGCTACGACCTTGCCGTCGCCGGAATTGCGCTACCGAGCATCATGCAGGCGATGTCGATCGAGCCGGCGCATGCCGGTTTAATGGTGAGTTCGGCGCTCTTTGGCATGTTGTTCGGAAATCTGCTCTTCGGCACGTTGGGTGAGCGCATCGGCCGCCCCAAAGCCATTGCGATCTGCGTGTTTTTGTTCAGCGCGTTCACGGCCGCGGCCGGCCTGACCAACGACCCCAAGACCTTTGCGCTGGCCCGCTTCGTGGCAGGCCTGGGCATCGGTGGAGTGATGCCCAATGTGATCGCGCAGATGACGGAGTACTCGCCAAAGCGCATGCGAGCCATGTTGGTCGCGCTGATGTTCAGCGGATATTGTGTTGGTGGGGTGCTGGCGGCAGTGCTTGGAAAATCGCTGATTGAGGTCCATGGCTGGCAGTCGGTCTTTCTCTTGGCCGCCGCGCCGATCGTGTTGATCCCGTTCATCCTCCGCAGCATGCCTGAGTCGGTGCCGTTCCTCATTCGGAGGAAGGACGCGCGCGCGTTGCAACAGCTCGCCGCGAAAATTGATCCCACGTACACACCCCATCAGGATGACACCTTTGTCGGCATCGGCGCCGAGCAAGCCGGTGCAACCGCGCCGGTCAGGCAGCTCTTCCAGGACGGTCGCACGCCGAGCACCGTACTGTTTTGGCTGTCATGCGTGATGTGCCTGTTCATGGTGTACGCGCTGAGCTCCTGGTTGACCAAGCTGATGGCTTCGGCGGGCTACAGCATCGGCTCAGCCTTGACTTTCGTGATCGTGATGAACCTGGGAGGAATTTTGGGCGCGATCGCTGGCGGCTGGCTAGCGGATCGGCTCCACATCAAGTACGTGCTCGCAAGCATGTATCTGATTGCGGCAGGCTCGTTGGCCATGCTGGGGCAGGAGGTCAGCACTAGCCTGCGTTATGTGCTGATCGGTCTTGCAGGCGGAACGACCATCGGTACGCAGATCGTAGGCTGCGCCTACGTGGGCCAGTTCTACCCGAACACGATTCGTGCAACCGGGCTGGGATGGTTCCTTGGTGTCGGGCGTGTGGGAGCCATTGTGGCGCCGATCGTGATTGGTGCGCTTGTGGGCGCCGAATTGCCTCTGGGGCTCAACTTCGTTGCCATCGGCATTCCAGGCTTGCTGGCGGCGATCTTGATCTTCTGCATTGACCATGCGAAGTCGGCATCGAATGAAAAGGAGGCGGCCAAGAAATCGTGGGCGACAGGGCGGCCTGCTGCAGGCGTGGTATTGGGCCGCGACTCTTGATCGCTGTGATCTAACGACTCTTCATAGAACATGCCCCACCACAGCTCCGAAAGAACTCGCCATGAATGCCAATCAGCCAGCATCGCCGGAAGGCGCGCCTAGTATTGCTTCTTTCTTCATCGTCATTGCAACCGATCATCCTGGCATGTCTGAAGTGCGTGCGCGGGTACGGCCGTCGCATCGCATTTGGCTGCGCGAGCATCCGGGCCACGCGATCAATGTTGTCCATGGGGGGCCGTTGCTGGACACGCAAGGCGCCATGGATGGCACGCTTCTCGTTGTGCAGGCGGCGCATATCGACGACGTGCACGCCTTCGTGGCCCACGACCCCTACGTACAGGCAGGTCTGTTTGCCGAGCTGTCGGTTCGCACATGGGAATGGACCTTGGGGCGGGGAACCTCATAAATCCTGGGTACAGGCCTCCTACCCGCCGCTCAAGGAACGGACATCCGGACGCGGAGGCGAAAAACCTTACCGGGAGGAATTGCAGTCGGTCTTGGCCGTCTGGTTGATCAGTTCGTTGCAATAGCCGCCCACGACGGGATTTAACGCACTCCTAGCGTCTAGGTAAACACGCGTTGCGGCACGCCGTTGGCGTCGAAGTCCTGGCTCGTCAGCACGGCGCTTCTTCGAGCGCATTCACGTGGCGTTGCAACTGGCGAACGAACTCGGAGAACTGGGGTGTCTCGTCTGTACTGGAGCGCTCGAACTCCTTATAGGGCGTGACGGCTTGCAATACTTTGCCCACGTTGGTCGGTGTGACGACATCGATGGCTGCACGGTTTCCGAGGTTGGAATGGGGCTTGGTCAACAGACGATACAGCGCCCAAGAATCTACATGCGGGCATTGGTTCATGAGCGCTTGGGCCAGCCGGCGCTTGAGCGGCACCAGTTGCCAGTCGGGAACGCGCTGCCCCCGGTTGCCCAAGCTGATGGACAGTAGCTTGCCTGCCTTCAGCTCGCGGTTGATCTGGTCTTTGGACTTCCCAGCCAGCTTCCCGAACAGCGCGACCGGCAGATTGTTCGGCGACTCGTACATGGCCAGCATTTCCTCACGCTCGCGCTGGATGGCAGAGACCTCCGACTCAGGAGCATGCGCCGGAGGCGGCGGCACCTGCGACAGGCGCTGGAACGTGATTCCGCCGCTGTTGGGGGTCACGACGATGGGCGTGGCCGCCACGGGCGGTGAGCCGGAGACACCGGGCTCGGCGACCGTCGGGGCCACGTCCACCGCTTCCTCCACTTCCGCCATCGCTGGCACCCCGTCGATACGGATGGTCAGGTGCGCGCTCGCAGCTTGCACTTCGCCCTGTTCGAGCAGGTCCAGGCGATCGGCCCAGTCCTGCATCATGCGGCGACGCGGCTCCACGTACTTGGCGTGGTTGTAGGCCGAACTCACCTTGTTGGGGTCGGAGTGCGAAAGCTGCGCGTCCACCCAAATCTTCGGGTAGCCGATCTCGTTGAGTGCCGTCGAGATGGTGCCGCGGATGCCGTGCCCGGTCAGGCGCCCCTCGTAGCCCATGAGCTGCACGGCCTTGTTGAGGGTGTTCTCGCTGATGCGTTTCTTGAGTTCGCTGCGGTGCGACAGCAGGTACTTCTGCGCCGGCCGCATCACGCCCAGGAGATAGCGCACGATCTCGATGGCCTGCAGGGACAGGGGCACGATGTAGGGCGGCACGTCCTGCGGCCGCTTGCCGGCCTTGCGCATTTCGTCCTGGAGTTGCTTGACGACCTCCGGCGGGATGATCCAAAAGCCCCGGTCGAGGTCGAACTGCTCGGGTTCGGCCAACCGCAGCTCGCCCGTGCGCACCCCCGTCAGGAACAGTAGCCGCACGCCAAGCTGGGTCTGCCAGCCCCGGGGGTTGTAGCGTCGCAGCTTCTGAAGGAACTCGGGCAGTTCGGGCAGGTGCAGATAGGGGTTGTGGGCCACCGGGGGCTTGGGCTCGGCCACCACGTCCAGGTCCGCAGCCGGGTTGACTTCCAGCCCCTCGGCGATGACCAAGGCATAGCGGAACATCTGGTTGAACCAGGTGCGGACCTTCTCGGCCGTGGTGAACGCCTTGCGCTTCTCGATCGCCGCCAGGACGCCCAGGAGCTGGGGCCGGCGAATGTCATAGATGGACATCTTCCCTAGGGTGGGCAGCACGTCCTTGTTGAAGATGCGCAGGATCTGCGAAAGCGTACTCTGGCGGCCTTCCTTGAGTTCCTTGCGGCGATGCTCGACCCAGGCATCGAAGACGTTCTTGAAGGTGTATTCGCCGGCCAGCTTGGCCGCGTGCCGACGCTGATCGCGTTCGATTTGGGGATCGATCCCCCTGGCGATCAGGGCCTGGGCCTTGTCCCGCTCGGCGCGGGCCTCGCGCAGGCTGAGGGCAGGATAGCCGCCCAGGGCCATGCGCTTTTGCTTGCCCAGCCAGGAGTAGCGGAACATCCAAGACTTGCCGCCTGCGGCAGAGACCATCAGGCTCAGGCAGTCGTTGTCGTAGAGGGTGTAGCGTTTGCCGGTGGTCTTGGCCTGCCGGACGATCAGATCAGAGAGTGCCATTTCGAGGCTCCTAAGTAATGACTTAGGCCCTATGCTCGTCATGGTTCCCGCTCAGCCCCAGCAACTATCCGGAAGCCGCCTCACCCGTATTCCTGTGCCTAGATTGGCGCCTAAAAAAGGCTGGCTGTGGGTGGATTTCCGTGGCGCTCGCTGGAATGAAAAAAGGGGCCGAAGCCCCTCTTTTCAACGACTTACAGACGTCAGTAGAAGTCTGTAGATCATAACTTGGAGCGGGAGACGAGTCTCGAACTCGCGACCTCAACCTTGGCAAGGTTGCGCTCTACCAACTGAGCTACTCCCGCGTTGCTGGGGCTGTTAAAACACTAGGCCGATCAGCGAAGACCGGCATCATAGCGGTTTTCAAGGCCGTGTGCAAACGTATTTGCGGCCTGCCGTTAATATGTGGGCTGTTGTCTTCAGCCGCCCCTTCTTACATGCCGGATTCCTCCCGGGCCTTGCCCGCCACTCTGGTTCCCGCCACCCAGGATTTGACCTCGCTCAACACCCTGGGCCTGGCCTCGCGCGCCCCGGCTTTTGTCCGCTTGCGGTCGCCGTCGCAACTCGATGCCTTGTCGACGCTGGCCAGCCGCCATCGCGGCCTGTTGGTGTTGGGCGGTGGCAGCAACCTGGTGTTGCCGCCGCAGGTCGACAGCCTGGTGGCGCACGTGGCATTGCGCGGCGTGCGCCTGCTCGAAGCCCGGCCCGACGCCTGGATTGTCGAGGCCGGCGCGGGCGAGAACTGGCATGGCTTCGTGTCGGCTTGCGTGGCCAATGGCTGGGACGGCCTGGAAAACCTGGCCCTGATCCCGGGCACGGTGGGCGCCGCGCCGGTGCAGAACATCGGCGCCTACGGCGTCGAGCTGGCCGACCGCTTCCTGGGCCTGACGGCCTGGAATGTGCGGCAGCGTCGCCTGGTCGACATGGACGCCGCCGCGTGCCGCTATGCGTATCGCGACAGCGCGTTCAAGCACGATGCGCCGGGCGCGTGGGTCATTGTGTCGGTGCGCTTCGCGCTGCCGCGACCCTGGCGGCCGGTGCTCGACTATCCCGACCTGCGGCGCCAGGCAAGCCTGGCTGGCACGCCGACGGCCCGCGCCGTGTTCGATGCGGTATGCAGCATCCGGCGCGCCAAGCTGCCCGACCCCGCCGTCATCGGCAATGCAGGCAGTTTTTTCAAGAATCCGCTGGTCGATGGCGCCGTGCGGGACGATCTGGCTGCGCGGTATCCGGGGCTGGTGTCGTATCCCCAGCCGGACGGCCGCTACAAGCTGGCCGCGGGCTGGCTGATCGATCAATGCGGCTGGAAGGGCAGGCGACTGGGGCCGGCCGGCGTGCACGACCGGCAGGCGCTGGTGCTGGTAAACCGGGGCGGGGCCGCGGCAGCCGACATCATGGCCCTGGCCGCCGCCATTCAGCGCGATGTGGCCGAACGCTATCAGGTGGCGCTGGAGCCCGAACCGGTCGTGTGGCGCGACGCCCCGGCGGCCGGCGCCTGACGCCAGACACCTGACGCTGGCGTGCAAGCGGCGCGCGCAGGCGGGCTCAGAGTCCCAGCACGGCCTGCATATCGAACAGGCCGTTATGGCGGCCCTGCAGGAAGCGCGCGGCGCGCAGAGCGCCTTCGGCATAGGTGGCGCGGCTGCTCGAGCGGTGCGTGATCTCGATGCGCTCGCCGGTGCCGCAGAAATACACGGTGTGGTCGCCCACGATGTCGCCGCCGCGCACCACCGAAAAGCCGATGGTGCCCGGTTTACGCACGCCGGTGTCGCCATGGCGGGTCCAGGTGGCGACGTCGGGCAGCGCCACGTTCCAGGCCGAGGCGACGGTTTCTCCCATTTTCAGGGCCGTGCCGGACGGCGCGTCGACCTTGTTGCGGTGGTGCGCCTCGAACACTTCGACGTCGTAACCCGAATTGAGGATGCGCGCCGCCACTTCCAGCAGCTTCAGGGTGGCATTGACGCCCACGCTCATGTTGGGGGCGAACACGATGGCGATTTTCTGCGCCGCCACCTCTATGGCGGCGCGGCCGTTGTCGTCGAAACCGGTCGTGCCGATGACCATGCGCGTGCCATGCCGCACGCAGGCCTGCAGGTGATGCAGTGTGGAGTCGGGGCGGGTGAAGTCGATCAGGCAGTCGGCCTGCGCCAGCGCGTCGAGCTGGTCGGTAACGATGACGCCGGTGTCGCGCCCCAGGAAGGCGCCGGCATCCTGGCCCTTGGCCGTTGAGCCGGCGCGGCACAGGGCGACGGCCAGTTGCAGGTCGGGGCTGTTCAGCACGGCTTCGATGAGCATGCGGCCCATACGGCCGCCGGCGCCGGCAATAGCGATACGCATAAGGTTCCTTTTACAGTGTCAGTCGCTCACCGCGCGGTGCGGCGGGGCGAGCGCCGCGTCTTAGCGCAGCGGCTCGGCGCCGCCTCCCGGCTGCCCGATGCTGCTGCGCGGCAGGGCGTCGGGCGAGTTCAGGCGCAGCTCGCGCCGGGCGGGCGATGTGGCGGCGGGCTGGGCGGCCGGGTTCTGCGCCTGCGATGCGTCGGGTTGCGCTCCGCCCATGTCGGGCGCCGGCACCGGCTCGGCGCTGGTGGCTGGCTCGGCCGGTTGCGCGCCGCCCGGCGGCGTGCCCAGGGCGGGCAGCTGGGCCGGATCGGCGGGTTCAGGCGCGGTGGGGCCGTTGATGCCGGCGGCATCCTGGCGGGCAGTGTCGGCGTCGATCTGCTCGTCGGCCTTTTCCAGGGCCGGCTTGCCCTCGGCGTCGAGCTGGAACGGCTGTAGTTCCGGCTGTTCGTCGCCGCTCCAGCGCACCAGGCGGTCGTTGTCGAACCAGACGGTGAACTTGCGCTCTTGCGCCTTGCCGTAGCCTGGCTTGAAGTAATAAGGGTAGTCCCAGCGGTCGGCATGCAGCACGCTGGTCAGGGTGGGACTGCCCAGGGCAAAGCGCACCTGCTCGCGCGTCATGCCAGGCTGCAGCAAGGCCACCTGCTCCTGGGTGATCCAGTTCCCCTGCTGCACGGGGGCCTTGTACGGGAATCCCCATTTGTCGGACGTGCAGCCCGCCAGGGCGGCCGTAACCGTGGCCGCCGCGAGCACGGTTTTCAGGAACCGGGTCGGAATACGTGCAATCATGGACTCCAAGCGCCCCTATCTGTGATTTAAAGCCAGTAAAACCGTTATCATAAAGGTTTCATATTGCGGTAGCTCCGCCGGGCGGCAAAAAGGCTGTACATTGCCGGCGCGCTTGCCGCGATCTGCCCATGCCACACCGCGGACGGAGACCGATTACACCATGACCACCGACCAAAGCGAATTGAAAAACATGGGTTTGAAGGCGACCTTTCCGCGCCTGAAAATTCTGGACATTTTTCGTAAAGCAGATCAGCGCCATCTCAGCGCCGAAGACGTGTATCGCGCGCTTATCGGCGAAAACGTCGAAATCGGCCTGGCTACTGTCTACCGCGTGCTGACCCAGTTCGAGCAGGCCGGCATTCTCAGCCGCAGCCAGTTCGACAGCGGCAAGGCGGTGTTCGAGCTCAACGACGGCGATCACCACGATCACCTTATTTGCACGAATTGCGGCAAGGTAGTCGAGTTTTCCGATCCCGACATCGAAAAACGCCAGCACAAGGTTGCCAAAGACAACAATTTTGCGCTCGAAAGCCACGCCATGGTGCTATACGGCATCTGCGGCGACTGCCAAAAAACCCGTTAAGCCCATGACGCGCGCGGCGGCGGCCGATCGCGTTGCGCAATGCCCGCAACGCAGCCTTAGCTAGCGCGAGGGCTCGGCCAGCCCGCCCAGCATTTCACGCGCGTGTTCGCGCGTGGTGGCGGTGATCTTGATGCCGCCCAGCATGCGCGCGATTTCCTCGACGCGCTCGCCCGCATCCAGTTCGGCAATGTGCGAACGCGTGGTGCCGGCCGTTTCCGTTTTGCTGACCCGATACTGCGCCGTACCGCAAGCCGCCACCTGCGGCAAGTGCGTTACGCACAGCACCTGGTGACGCTCGCCCAGTTCGCGCAGCAGCTTGCCTACCACTTCGGCCACCGCGCCGCCCACCCCGCTGTCGACCTCGTCGAAAATCAGCGTGGGCACGCGCGCCGCGCGGCTGGCAATGACCGACAGCGCCAGCGAAATACGCGACAGTTCGCCGCCCGAGGCCACCTTGCCCAGCGGCCGCGGCGCGGTGCCGGCATGGCCGGCCACCAGGAATTCGACCAGGTCGCTACCGTGGGCCGATGGCGCCGCTCGCGACACCATGGGCTCGAAACGCCCGCCCTGCATGGCCAGCGTCTGCATGGCCTGGGTGACCTGCTTGCCCAGGCTCTTGGCCACCCTGGCGCGCGCGGCCGACAACTTGCCGGCCGCTGTTTCGTACTGCGCGGCGGCGGCGTCGGCCCGGGCGCGCAGGGCGTCGATATCGGCCGCCGCCTGCAGGTCGGCCAGTTGCGCCTGCACAGACTCGCGCAGGGCCGGCAGGGCCTCGGGCTCGGTCTTGAATTTGCGCGCGGTCTCGAACACCGCGCTCATGCGCGTTTCGACTTCGGCCAGGCGCTGCGGGTCGAGATCGACCCGGCTGACATAGTTGTTCAGGTCGGAGACCGCTTCGGACACCGCGATGCGGGCCGATTCGAGCTCGTCGGCCACGCCCTGCAGCGCGGGGTCGTGGCGCAGCATTTGCTGCAGCCGGTGCTGCGCGGTGTTCAGGCGGCGGCCGGCGGAATCGTCTTCGCCGTCGAGCGCTTCGAGTATCTGCCCGGCGCCGTCGAGCAGGGCCTGGGCGTGGGCGAGGCGCGACTGTTCTGTTTGCAGCGTGTCCCATTCGTCGGGTTGCAAGGCCAGTTGGGCCAGTTCGTCGGCCTGCCATTGCAGACGTTCGCGCTCGGCCGCCAGGCCGGCTTCGTCTTTCTCGGCCAGTTCGAGCTGCCGCGCCAGCGCGCGCCAGTCTTTCCAGGCCTGCGCGACGGCCTGGCGCAATTCGCCGTGCCCGCCGTGCGCGTCGAGCAGGTCGCGCTGGGCATCGGTGCGCATCAGGCTCTGGTGAGCGTGCTGGCCGTGGATGTCGACCAGGCTGTCGCCCAGTTCGCGCAGTTGCGCCAGGGTGGCCGGCATGCCGTTGATGTAGCCGCGGCTGCGGCCCTGGGCGTCTACCACGCGGCGCAGCGCCAGCTCGTCGCCGCCGTCGAGGTCGCGCTCGGCCAGCCAGGCGCGCAGCGTGTCGGGCACGTCGAACAGGGCGGTGATGTCGGCGCGCGCGGCGCCTTCGCGCAGCACGCCGACGTCGGCGCGTTCGCCCAGCGCGAGCGCCAGGGCATCGATAAGTATGGATTTGCCGGCGCCCGTCTCGCCCGAAAACACGGTGAAGCCGGCGCCGAAATGGATTTCGGCCTGTTCGACGATGACGAAGTCGCGGATGTGCAGGGTGCGCAGCATGGCCGGCTGTTATTCCACGCTATCGGATGCCTGCGGCATCAGGTTCCAGTGCAGCTTGCGGCGCAGGGTCGAGAAGAAACTGTAGCCCTCGGGATGCACGAAGCGGATGGTGTGCGGCGCGCGCTGCACCGAGATGCGGTCGCCCGGCTGCAGGTCGGACCACGTCTGCATGTCGAAGTGCACGCTGGCGCCGACTTCGACGCGGCCGATGGCGGTAAGCGTCATATTGAGCACGCCGCCGCCCGGGATGACGATAGGGCGGTTCGACAGCGTCTGGGGAGCCACCGGCACGAGCACCATGGCGTCCAGGCCCGGGTGCAGGATGGGGCCGTTGGCCGACAGCGCGTACGCGGTGGACCCGGTCGGGGTGGCGATGATCAGGCCGTCGGCGCGCTGAGCGTACATGAAGGCGCCATCGAGCTCGACCCGCACCTCGATCATGCCGCCGCGGCCGGCGCGGTTCAGCACCACGTCGTTGAGCGCCGGCGCCGTGTACATGAGCTGGTCGCCGCGCCAGACACTGCCCACCAGCAGCATGCGGTCTTCGGCCTGGTAATTGCCCTCGATGACCCGCGCCAGCGCAATATGCGCCTCTTGCAGGGGCACGTCGGTGATGAAGCCCAGCCGCCCGTGGTTGATGCCGACCAGCGGCACGCCGTAGGGCGCCAGGGTGCGTGCCGCGCCCAGCACGGTGCCGTCGCCGCCCATGACCACGGCCAGCGACGCGGTGGCGCCGATTTCTTGCAGGGTGGCCACGGGGTATTCGTGCACGCCCGTATTGCTGGCGGTGTCGGCCTCGACCAGCACGCGGCGCCCGGCCTGCTCGAGCATGTGCGCCAGGGCGCGCAGCGGAGCGTCCAGGCCGGTATCCTGGTGTCTGCCGATGAGGGCGACGGTGGGAAAATGCATGGCGAAAGCAACCGAGTGATAAAGGGAACAGCGGATTGGGCGATTATATGGGGCCGCATGTTCCGCCGCTGGACAAAAATCGCCCATTTCCAAAAGTTTCCCTACAATAGCTTATATGGATGATCGTGCACGCGCCTTGCTGAAAGCGTTGATTGAACGCCACATCGCCGACGGACAACCGGTCGGTTCGCGCACGCTTTCCAAGGTATTCGACCTCTCGCCGGCCACCATTCGCAATGTCATGGCCGACCTCGAAGACCTCGGTCTGATCCACAGTCCGCACACCTCGGCCGGCCGCGTTCCCACGCCGCGCGGCTACCGCATGTTCGTCGACTCGCTGCTGGCGGTGCAGCCCTTCGAATTCCAGCCCCAGCAGTTCGGCGAGGCCGCGCTCACGGCCACCGAGCCGTCGCGGGCGGTCAGCGCGGCGGCGGCGCTGCTGTCGAACCTGACGCAGTTCGCCGGGGTGGTGCTTACGCCCAAGCGTGCCCAGGTGTTCCGCCAGATCGAATTCATCCGGCTGTCGGGCAAGCGGGTGCTGCTCATCATCGTCACCCCCGATGGCGACGTGCAGAACCGCATCCTGTCGGTGCAGCGCGACTACTCCGAAGCCGAGCTGATCGAGGCCGGCAATTTCTTCAATGTCCATTTCGCCGGCAAGTCGTTCGACGCCGTGCGCCGCACGCTGACCACCGAACTGGCGCAGTTGCGCGAAGATATCTCGCGCCTGATGCAGGCCGCGGTGGAAGCCGGCGCCGAGGCTGCCGAAGATGGCGACGACATGATCATCTCGGGCGAGCGCAAGCTGCTCGATGTCACCGACATCGCGTCCGACATGGACCGCCTGCGCAAGATGTTCTCGCTGTTCGAGCAGAAAACCGACCTGCTGCAGTTGCTGGACATCTCCAGCCGCGCGCAGGGCGTGCAAATTTATATAGGCGGCGATTCGCAGCTGCTGCCCATGGAAGAAGTCTCGGTCATTACCGCGCCCTACGGAGCCGACGGCCGGGTCATCGGCACCCTGGGCGTCATCGGGCCCACCCGCATGGCCTACGAGCGCGTCATTCCCATTGTCGACATCACTGCGCGGCTGCTTTCCAACGCGTTCAGCCACAACCAATAAATCTGTAGCGGGCCAACCTTCTTTTCGCGGAGAGGGCGCCCAGAGGGGTGTTTTGTGTTTCTTCGCCTGTTCAAGTATTTGTGGCCCGAGCGCTACCTGCCCGAACCCCGCCAGGCGGACCCCTTCGACGACAACCCGCCTTCCCGCGCGCCCGGGCCCGTCGGCGTGCTGCTGGTCAACCTGGGCACGCCCGAAAGCACCGCGCCGCGCGACATCCGCCGCTATCTGGCGGATTTCCTGTCCGACCGCCGCGTCATCGAGATTCCCCGCTATCTATGGTGGCCCATCCTGCATGGCATGGTGCTGGCGCGGCGGCCGCGCCGCCTGCAGCCGCGTTACGCCGGCATCTGGATGGAAGAAGGCTCGCCGCTGCTGGTATACAGCCGCAGGCAGGCCGAAGGTGTGCAGCGGGCGCTGAGCCAACGCGGCCATGCGGTGCAGGTCGAGCTGGCCATGCGCTACGGCGAGCCGTCCATTGCCCAGGCCATCGAGCGGCTGCGCCAGCGGGGCTGCCAACACATACTGACCCTGCCGCTGTATCCCCAGTACGCGGCCAGCACCACCGCCACCGTGGTCGATGCGGTTGCCGCGCACGCCGCGCGCCTGCGCGACCAGCCCGAGTTGCGCTTCGTCAAGCGTTTTCACGACGACCCCGGCTACCTGGATGCCCTGGCCGCCCATATTTCCGGCTACTGGCAGGCCCATGGCCGGCCGCAGAAGCTGGTAATGAGCTTTCATGGCCTGCCACGCTATTCCATCGAGCTGGGTGATCCCTACTACCGCGACTGCCTCGAAACGGCGCGCCTGCTGCGCGAGCGCCTGGGACTCGCGCCCGAAGAGGTCGAAGTCACCTTCCAGAGCCGCTTCGGCGCCGCGCGCTGGCTCGAACCCTATACCGAACCCACTCTGAAGGTTCTGGCGGCCCAAGGTGTTACCGAGGTGGACGTGGTGTGTCCGGGTTTCCTGGCCGACTGCCTGGAAACGCTGGAAGAAATCAGCCAGGAATGCCGCGACGCCTTCCTGGGCGCGGGCGGGAGCCGGTTTCGCTATATTCCGGCCCTGAACGACGACCCCGCCTGGATCGACAGTCTGGCCAACCTGGCCGACAAACACTTACAAGGCTGGCCCACACGCGCCGCGCCAGGGCCGTAAACTGGGCGTCAGGGCATCCGCCGCGGCGGATGCCGGCGGCCTCCGCCGCCACTGACCGACCTTTGCAGGAGCCAGCGCATGAACACACCCGTGAAATCCGGCGTCGGCACGTCCTCCGCGCCCGGGCATGCCGATCTGAAAGAAGATCCCATCGAACGCGAGCTCGATGAAGCCCTGGAAGACACCTTTCCGGCCAGCGATCCCATTGCCATCACGCCCGAAGAGGCGCCGCAGCGCGATTCCGATGCCGCCATCGACGAGGCCCTGGAAGACACCTTCCCGGCCAGCGACCCGCCGGCTCCGGTGCGACCCGGCAAAACCTGACGCTGCCAGACCGCCGTCCGCCTCTTGAAATCACCCGATCGGCCCCCATTATCGGGGCCGACGCTATTGTTTTTTGGAGGAAATCCCCATGACGGCATCCCAAGAGCCTGTCGATCAAGCCCCCGAGTCCAACGAGCCGGCTCCCGCCGTGCCCGCCACCGTTGAGGCGCTGCAGGCCGAACTTGCCGCCGTGCGCGCTGAGCTCGAGGCTGCCCAGGCCACTGTCGCCGGACAGCAGGAGCAGGTGCTGCGCGCCCGGGCCGATGCCGAAAATGTGCGCCGCCGCGCCCAGGAAGACGTTTCCAAGGCCCGCAAGTTCGGTATCGAGTCGTTCGCCGAAAGCCTGGTGCCCGTGAAAGACAGCCTGGAGGCCGCCCTGGCGCAGCCCGACCAGACTCTCGAAGCCCTGCGCGAGGGCGTCGAAGTCACCCTGAAGCAGCTTACCGGCGCGTTCGAGCGCAACCTGCTGAAAGAAATCGCCCCGGCCCAGGGAGACAAATTCGACCCCCACCTGCACCAGGCCATCTCGTCGGTGCCGTCCGATCAGCCCGCCAACACCGTGGCGCAGCTGCTGCAGAAGGGCTACGCCATCGCCGACCGCACCCTGCGGCCGGCCCTGGTCATTGTGTCGGCCGGCCAGGCTTGAGCGTCATGTCCGGCTCCACCTCGTTCGACCCCAGCCAGGTCTTCGACGTATTCGCCATGTGCCCGGTCGGCTCAGCCGATTTCGACCAGGCCGTGGTCGAGGCGCCGGGCGACGACCTGCGCTGTGTGTTCTTGTGGGGCCAGAATTGTTACAATTGTAATTTGTTCAAGCAGGCCGCCTTGCTCCACCGCCAGGCGCTGCTTGACCTGGGGCTGACTTGGTTCCAGGCCGACGTGTACGCCGACGAGGCGCTGGGACGGCGCTTTTCGCTGCATGGCGTGCCCACCTTCGTGCTGTACCGCGGCGGCAGGCGCCTGGGCCGTATCACCGGCTGGCCGGGGCTGCCGCGTTTTACCGAGGCCATCGGCCGGCTCTTGAAAAACCCCTCCGGGGACCCCAGTTAGGCTAAGACCCCACTTTTATCCCTGTATTTCACGGATCTACATCAAGGTATTCCACCATGAGCAAAATCATCGGCATCGACTTGGGCACGACCAACAGCTGCGTGGCTGTCATGGACGGCGGCCAGGTCAAGATCATCGAAAACGCCGAAGGCGCCCGCACCACGCCGTCCATCGTCGCCTACATGGATGATGGCGAAACCCTGGTGGGCGCGCCGGCCAAGCGCCAGGCGGTCACCAACCCCAAGAACACCCTGTACGCGGTCAAGCGCCTGATCGGCCGCAAGTTCGACGAAAAAGCGGTGCAAAAAGACATCGACCTGATGCCCTACAGCATCGTCAAGGCCGACAACGGCGACGCCTGGGTGGAAGCGCGCGGCAAGAAAATCGCGCCTCCCCAAGTGTCGGCCGACGTGCTGCGCAAAATGAAGAAAACCGCCGAGGACTACCTGGGCGAAGAAGTCACCGAAGCCGTGATCACGGTGCCGGCGTACTTCAACGATAGCCAGCGCCAGGCTACCAAAGACGCCGGCCGCATCGCCGGCCTGGAAGTCAAGCGCATCATCAACGAGCCCACCGCGGCTGCGCTGGCGTTCGGCCTGGACAAGTCCGAAAAGGGCGACCGCAAGATCGCCGTCTATGACCTGGGCGGTGGCACTTTCGACGTGTCCATCATCGAAATCGCCGACGTCGATGGCGAAAAGCAGTTCGAAGTGCTGTCGACCAACGGCGACACGTTCCTGGGCGGCGAAGACTTCGACCAGCGCATCATTGACTACATCATTGGCGAATTCAAGAAAGAGCAGGGCGTCGACCTGTCCAAGGACGTCCTGGCCCTGCAGCGCCTGAAAGAAGCCGCCGAGAAAGCCAAGATCGAACTCTCGTCCAGCCAGCAGACCGAGATCAACCTGCCGTACATCACGGCCGACGCGTCCGGTCCCAAGCACCTGAACCTGAAGATCACGCGCGCCAAGCTGGAAGCGCTGGTCGAAGAGCTGATCGAGCGCACCATCGACCCCTGCCGCGTGGCCATCAAGGACGCCGGCGTGAAGGTTTCCGAAATCGACGACGTGATCCTGGTCGGCGGCATGACCCGCATGCCCAAGGTCCAGGAGAAGGTCAAGGAATTTTTCGGCAAGGACCCGCGCAAGGACGTCAACCCCGACGAAGCCGTGGCCGCGGGCGCCGCCATCCAGGGTTCGGTGCTGTCGGGCGATCGTAAAGACGTGCTGCTGCTCGACGTCACGCCGCTGTCGCTGGGTATCGAGACCCTGGGCGGCGTCATGACCAAGATGATCCAGAAGAACACCACGATTCCGACCCGTTTCTCGCAAACGTTTTCCACCGCCGACGACAACCAGCCGGCCGTGACCATCAAGGTGTTCCAGGGCGAGCGTGAAATTGCCGCGGGCAACAAGAGCCTGGGCGAATTCAACCTCGAGGGCATCCCGCCGGCGCCGCGCGGCCTGCCGCAGATCGAAGTCACGTTCGACATCGACGCCAACGGCATCCTGCACGTGTCGGCCAAGGACAAGGGCACCGGCAAGGAAAACAAGATCACCATCAAGGCCAACTCGGGCTTGTCGGAAGACGAGATCCAGCGCATGGTCAAGGATGCCGAGGCCAACGCCGAGGAAGATCACCGCATCGCCGAGCTAGCCCAGACCCGCAACCAGGCCGACGCGCTGGTGCACGCCACCCGCAAGTCGCTGACCGAGTATGGCGAGAAGCTCGAGGCCTCTGAAAAAGAAGCCATCGAAGGCGCCATCAAGGAACTGGAAGACGTGCTGAAAGACGGCGACAAGGCGGCTATCGACGCCAAGGTCGAGGCCCTGTCGACTGCTTCGCAGAAACTGGGCGAGAAGATGTACGCCGACATGCAGGCGGCCCAGGCTGCCCAGCAGCAGGCGGCCGATGAGGCCAAGCCGGTCGACGAGAATGTGGTCGACGCCGACTTCAAGGAAGTCAAGCGCGATCAATAATGGCCGTCCATGACGCCTGAATGCGCCCGGTAACCGGAGAATATCCGGCTACCGGGCGGATTCGTTCAGCAGCTACAAGATATTGGCTCCTCCCCGAGTCCATCCACTATGGCAAAACGCGATTACTACGAAGTCCTTGGCGTGGCAAAGAACGCGACGGACGACGAACTGAAAAAGGCCTATCGAAAGCTGGCCATGAAGCACCATCCGGACCGCAATCCGGATAACAAAGACGCCGAAGAAAAGTTCAAGGAAATCAAGGAAGCCTATGAGGTCCTGGGCGACGAGCAGAAGCGCGCCGCCTACGACCGCTATGGCCACGCGGGGGTCGATCCCAATGCGGCCGGCATGGGGGGCGCGGGCATGGGCGGCGGCTTTGCCGACGCCTTTGGCGATATCTTCGGCGAAATCTTCGGCGGTGCGGGCGGCCGGCGCGGCGGCGCGCAGGTGTACCGCGGCGCCGACCTGAAATACGCGTTGGAAATTACGCTGGAGCAGGCAGCGCACGGCTTTGACACCGAAATCCGTGTGCCCAGCTGGGAGCACTGCGACACCTGCCACGGCAGTGGCGCCAAGCCCGGCACCTCGCCCAAGACCTGCCGCACCTGCGGCGGCTCGGGGGCGGTGCGCATGCAGCAGGGCTTCTTCAGCGTGCAGCAGACGTGCCCCACTTGCCACGGCACCGGCAAGGAAATCACCGATCCCTGCCCGTCCTGCGACGGCGTGGGCCGCATCCGCCGCAACAAGACCCTGCAGGTGAAGATTCCCGCGGGCATCGATGACGGCATGCGCATCCGCTCCAGCGGCAACGGCGAACCGGGCATCAACGGCGGCCCATCGGGCGACCTGTATGTCGAAATCCACATCAAGCCGCACAAGATCTTCCAGCGCGACGGCGACGACCTGCACTGCGAGCTGACCATTCCGTTCACCACGGCGGCGCTGGGCGGCGAACTGCAAGTGCCTACGCTGGGCGGCAAGGCCGAGATCTCCATTCCCGAAGGCACGCAGTCCGGCAAGACTTTCCGCCTGCGCGGCAAGGGTATCCGCGGGGTGCGCGCCAGCTACCCGGGCGACCTGTACTGCCACGTGGCGGTCGAAACCCCCGTGCGGCTCAGCGACGAGCAAAAGGCCATCCTGCGCCAGTTCGAGACCTCGCTGAACGACGGCGGCGACCGCCATTCGCCGCAAAGCAAGTCCTGGACCGACCGCGTCAAAGAGTTCTTCAGCTAGCCTGCAGCCATCTCTTGCTTAAAGCAAAACCCCCTGCCACGAACGTGGCAGGGGTTTTCTTTGCGGCTGGCCGGCCCGCCGGGCCGGCGTGCCCGCCATCAGTTGGCAACCGGGGGGTAGTCCAGCTCGCCGAAGGTGTATTGGCCGTTTGCCTTGGCTTGGGCCAGTTCGGCGCGGACCTGTTCGCGGGTCTTGCCGGCGGCGGTGGCGACCTGCGCGGCAGGGTAGTCTTGCTCGCCAAAGGTGACCAGGCCGGCGGCCTTGGCTTGGGCCAGTTCGGCCTGTACCTGGGCACGGGTCGGCGCGTTGGCGTCGACGTTGCCGTACACGCCCTGGAAGGGCACGTTGTTGGGTTCGATGTTGGGCGAGGCGGCATACGCGCCGGCGCTCAGCAGGCCCATCGAAACGAGTAGAGCGGTAGCTAGGATTTTCATGATAAGACCTCCATTTGTCTGTTGATCTGGGACTGAATCCGGCGGCCTTCCGTCGTGGTTCGTTGTGTTTCCCGATGACTGAATTCTGCGCGCATCGAACATCGGGATAAACCCTGATTTTTTGAAAATATCTTTCCATTTTCCGGGGTAATGGGAAGATTCGAGGTCAATATTGCGGAAAGATGGGCAGCTCATCGGCCAGATGCGGCAATGTGCATCGGCGATGCCCAAAAAAAACCGGCCCAGAAGGGCCGGTTCGGAAAAGTGGGCGCGTAGCGTCTAGGGCGAGGCTTTTTCCGGGGCCGCCTGGCCCGGCGCGGCCGCCTTGCCCGCCGCGGCAAAGTCCCCGGCCACCGCCGTGCTGAAGGCCTCGGGCCGCAAGTACTTGCGCACGACGGCATTGACGATGTCGGGCGTCAGGGCGGCGATCTGGCGGTCCATCTCGGCTGACCATTCGAACGTGCGGCCACGCTTCAGGTAGTTGATCCAGGTAGACGCCAGCACGCTGTCCTGGGCGCGGGCCAGCTTGCGGTAGTTGAGCAGGGCGGCGATGCCGTCTTTGATTTCCGTTTCGGTGTAGCCGTCTTTCAGCACCCTGGCGAGTTCTTCGCCTATGGCTTTTTCAAGCCGTTCGCGGTTCTGTGGCGCGTAGATGGCGTACACGGTCCAGCTGGCCGTGGGCTCGAACGACGACACCGACAAATTGCTGCGCACGTTATACGACAGCCCCTCGGTTTCGCGTACCCGCTGCCACAGGCGCGAGGTCTCGGACGTGCCCAGCAGGAAATTGGCCAGGTAAAGGGCCGGGAAGTCGGCGTCGGTATCTTGCAGCTTCAGCGGCATGCGTGAGATGTAGAACGCATTGGCCTTGTCGGGGGTTTCGATATTGAAGCGCTTCGGCTCGATGGCCCGGTACGGGTCGGACGGGCGGCTATAGGCGGGCGCCTGCCGCCAGCCCTGCAGGCCGGTCGTCAGGGCCTGCTTGACCTTCTCGGCGTCGAAGTCGCCCACGGCCGAGAACTTGATGTGCCCGGCGCCGTAAAAGCGTTCGTGGAAAGTGACCAGCGCGTCGCGGTCGAGCTTGCCGGCCTCGGCCAACGCTTCGTCGAAGGTGGGCACGTAGCGCACGTCGTCGGCCGGCCACGGGTTGTCTTGGCGGGCAAGCGCGCGCGAGGCCAGGGCGGTGGGCTCGGTCATGCTGCTGCGGATGGACGTGATAGCCTGGCGCTGGTATTCCTCGACCTGGTCTTGGGGGAAATTGGCGTTGCGCACTACGTCCAGCACCAGGGCGACCAGTTCGGGCAGGTGCTCGCCCGCCGCCGACATGGCTACCGTGAGGTTGGTGCCCGAACCGCTGAACTCGACCTGGGCCTGCAGGGCATCGAAGCGGTCCTGGATCTCTTGCCGCGACAGCTTGGCGGTGCCGCGCTCGAGCAGGTCGGCCACCGCGGCGGCATTGACACGCTGGCCACGCAGGCTGTCGGCGTCGCCGAACTGCACCAGCAGTTCGGCCTGCACGCGGCCGCCGCGGGTCGCCTTGGGCAGCAGAGCCAGTTGCACGGCGCCATTGGGCAAGTCCAGCTGGCTGCGCTGGGTGAGCTTGTCGATGTTGGCGGGTGTCGGATCGAAGGCGTCGGCCTGCTTGAAATCGGGGTCGCCCCGGTAGTCTTTAAGCAGCGAGGCCAGGTCGGGGCGCTGCGCGAGCGGTGCGCGCTGCGGTTTTTCGGTGGGGATATAACGGCCTTCGGTGCGGTTGCTGGGCACCAGGTAGGCCGTGGCCACGCGCTGCACGTCTTCGAGCTTGGCATCGCGGACCCGGTCGCGCTGCAGGAAGAACAGGCGCCAGTCGCCGCCGGCAATGGCTTCTGACAGGGCCACGCCGATTTTCTCAGGGTCGGAATAGACCTGCTGCCAGGCGGTCAGCCACTTGCTGCGGGCGCGGTCGAGTTCCGCGGCGGTGAACGGTTGGGCGGCCAGCGATTCCAGGGTGGTAGTCAGGGCTTGCAGCGCCTTGTCCTGGTCCATGCCGGGTTGCAGCTGCGCGCCGAACATGGCCACGCCGGGGTCGAATTGATCCATGGTGAAGCCGAACACGTCAGCGGCCAGCTTGGTCGGCACCAGGGCGTGGTACAGGCGGCCCGAAGGCGTGTCGGCCAGGATGGTGGCGGCCAGATCGAACGGCACGTAGTCGGGGCTGCCGGCCGCCGGAATGTGATACATGGCGGCCACCAGCGGCGTGCCGCCCGCGCGGCGCAGGGTGATGGCGCGCTCGCCGTCCTGCACCGGCTCGACGGTGTATTCGGGCGGCAGCTTGCGCTGCGGGCGGGGCAGCTTGCCCAGCGTGGCCTGGATGGCTTCGAGGGTGGTTTGCGGGTCGAACTTGCCGGCCACGATCAGCACCGCGTTGTCGGGCTGGTAGTACTCGTGATAGAAGGCGCGCAATTGCGCGACATCGACGTTTTCGACGTCGGAGCGCGCCCCAATGGTGCTTTTACCGTAGTTGTGCCACTGGTAGGCCGCGGCCTGCATTTTCTGCATCAGCACCCGGAAAGGGTTGTTTTCACCGCTTTCCATTTCGTTGCGCACCACGGTCATCTCGGAATCGAGGTCCTCCTTGGCGATCAGCGAATTGACCATCGCGTCGGCCTGCCAGCTCAGGTACCACTTCAGCGTGTCGGGGTTGGCGGCGAAGCTGGCGAAATAATTGGTGCGGTCGGCCGAGGTCGAGCCGTTGGCTTGCAGGCCGCGCCGCGAAAATTCGCCCAGCGCGTTGCGGGTGGTGGGGGTGCTCTTGAACAGCATGTGTTCCAGCAGGTGCGCCATGCCGGTCTGGCCGTAGTTTTCCTGGCGCGAACCCACCAGGTAGGTCATGTTGACCGTGGTGGTGGGCTTGGAGGCGTCGGGCGCCAGCAGCACGCGTAGCCCGTTCGACAGCCGGTATTCGGTGATGCCCTCGACCGAGGCGACCTCGGAAACGCCGGCGGGGGCCGGCGCGGCGCCGGCCTGGAAGGCCAGGAAAGAGGTAATCAGCAGGGCGTTCAGGCGGGCCGACAGCCCCGAAAGCGAAAAGCGCATGGCGGATATCCGTATGACGGCGAATGTCGTTGGAGTGTATACGCCCCGGATGGTTCCTATTTGAAGTCGCGCCCGGCGCGGGTGTAACCTGTCGGAAACAGCTGTTCCACACAGACGGGATGCGCGAAGGCCTGCAGCGGGCTTCCCGTCTTGCGCCCACCCGGTCCGCCGCGGCCGGGGCGCGTCGTTCGCGCGTTCGCCGCCGGCATTCTGCCGGCCGACCTGACCGGAGGAACGACGGCCATGCTGACCGATCTCGTCACGCGCGCCCTGTCCCAGCTCGTGGGCGCGCCGCTTAGCCAAGACCGCATCAAGGGTAGATTCCGCTACGCCTATGCCAGCGACGACGGTCAATTCGTCGCCATCCTGACCCACGACCTGACCACCTACGTCGTCGACGTGCCGGCCGAGCGGTATTTCGCTGAATGCGGCGGCCTGCCGCGCGGCTTCGCCGGGCACGTGCTCGAAATGGAGGGAGCGCCGCCCCGGCCGCGCCGGTGGTCGGCCGCCAACGAGCTGTTCGACCTGGACATGGACGGCGACGACATTTCCTGGCGTCGCTGTCCGGGCCCGCAGGCGCACTTTGCGGCGCGCGTGGCGTAGCGGCCGCGGTTGGGGCATGGCTGGCGCGCGATCGCTACAATGCGCGCCATGGACTCCAATTCAGCCTGCCCGCCCGGCGCCATCCTGGTCGAATGCACGCATGCGCGCCATGCCGATGCCATCCTGGCCATTTTCAACGACGCCATCCTGACCTCCACGGCCCTGTACGAGTACCGGCCGCGCACGCCCGCCACCATGCGGGCCTGGTTCGAGGCCAAGCAGGCGGGCGGTTTTCCGGTCATCGGCTTCGAAAACGCCGGCGGCGAGCTCATGGGCTTTGCCAGCTACGGCGCGTTCCGCGCCTACCCCGCCAATAAGTACACGGTCGAGCACTCGGTGTACATAGATGCCCGTTTCCGTGGGCGCGGCCTGGCCGAGGCGCTGATGCGCACCCTGATCGCGCGCGCGCGCGAACGCCAGTTGCACGTGCTGGTGGGCGGCATCGATGCCGCCAACACGGCCAGCATCCGCCTGCATGAAAAGCTGGGCTTCGAGCACGCCGGCACGATCCGCCATGCCGGCTTCAAGTTCGGCCGCTGGCTGGACCTGGCGTTCTACCAACTGACGCTGGACACCCCGGCCGAGCCGCTGGACGGCTGACGCCGGCTGACGCTATTTCGACAGCAGGCGCATGGCCTGCTCCAGGCCCGCCACGGTTACCGGGTACATGCGCTGCTGCATGATGTCGCGCAGCAGCGCGATGGATTGCCGGTATTGCCACGACGCCGTGGGCTCGGGGTTGAGCCAGACGGCCTTGGGCCAGGCGTCCAGCAGGCGGCGCAGCCACACCGCGCCCGGCTCTTTGTTGTAGTGCTCTACCGAGCCGCCTGGCTGCAGAATTTCGTACGGGCTCATGGTGGCGTCGCCGACGATGATCAGCCGCCAGTCGGGGTTGTACTTGCGCAGCACGTCCCAGGTGTCGAAGCGTTCGTTCTGGCGCCGGCTATTGCTTTGCCACAGGCTTTCGTACGGGCAGTTGTGGAAGTAATAGACATCCAGGTTGCGGAATTCGCTGCGGGCAGCCGAAAACAGCTCTTCGACCCGGGCAATGTGGTCGTCCATGCTGCCACCCACATCCAGCAGCATCAGCACCTTGACGGTATTGTGGCGTTCGGGCACCAGCCGCAGGTCCAGGTGGCCGGCATTGCGCGCGGTGCTGGCGATGGTGTCGTCCAGGTCGAGCTCCAGTTCGGCGCCTTCGCGCGCGAACCGCCGCAGGCGCCGCAGCGCCACCTTGAAATTGCGGATGCCCAGTTCGAGCCGGTCGTCGTAGTCGCGGAACTGGCGCATGTCCCAGACCTTGACCGCGCTGCGGTTGCCGGCAGAATCGCCGCCCACCCGGATGCCCTCGGGGTGATAGCCGCTGTTGCCGAATGGCGACGTGCCGCCTGTGCCGATCCATTTGTTGCCGCCGGCGTGGCGCTCTTTCTGTTCTTCGAGCCGCTGTTTGAACAATTCCATCAGCTTGTCCCACCCGTGCCGCTCGATGGCGGCCTTTTCTTCCGGGCTCAGGCTTTTTTCGAACTGCTTGATCAGCCAGTCGATAGGAATGTCTTTGCCGGCGGGCAGGGCGGCCTCGATACCGCGGTAGTAGGCGCCGAAGGCCGCGTCGTAGCGGTCGTACAGCGACTCGTCTTTTACCAGCGCGGCGCGGGCCAGGTAATAGAAGCTGTCGAGCGTCGGCGCCATGATGTCGTGGCGCAAGGCGTCGAGCAGGGTCAGGTATTCCTTGACCGAGACTGGCAGCTTGTGGGCGCGCAGGTGGTAGAAGAAATCGGTCAGCATGGCGGCCGGGGCGTGGGCGGTCAGCGGCGGGCGTTGCCGCGCGTCATGGCGGCCAGGCGTTCCAGCAGCTGTACGTCTTGTTCGTTCTTCAGCAGCGCGCCCGCCATCATGGGCACCGAAGCGGCCGCATGGGCGTCGATTTGCGCCGCCGTGGCGCCTTCGGCCAGCAGCAGGCGCAGCCAGTCGAGCAGTTCCGAGGTGGACGGCTTTTTCTTCAGCCCCGGCGCCTCGCGCAGCGCGAAGAAGGTGTCCAGGGCGGCTCGCAGCACGTCCTGCTTGAGGTCGGGAAAGTGCACCGCCACGATGTCGCGCATGGTTTCGCGGTCGGGGAAGCGGATGTAATGGAAAAAGCAGCGCCGCAAGAAGGCGTCGGGCAGGTCTTTTTCGTTGTTCGACGTGATGATCACCAGCGGCCGGTGGCGCGCCGCGATAGTCTGGCGCGTTTCGTACACATGGAATTCCATGCGGTCGAGTTCGCGCAGCAGGTCGTTGGGGAACTCGATGTCGGCCTTGTCGATTTCGTCGATCAGCAGCACCACCGGTTCCGGCGCCTCGAAGGCTTGCCACAGGGTGCCCTGCACGATGTAGTTGCGGATGTCGCGCACCTTTTCGTCGCCCAACTGCGAGTCGCGCAGGCGCGATACGGCATCGTACTCATACAGGCCCTGGTGCGCCTTGGTGGTGGACTTGATATGCCATTGCAGCAGCGGCCGGCCCAGCGCCAGGGCGACTTCTTCGGCCAGCATGGTCTTGCCCGTGCCGGGCTCGCCCTTGATCAGCAGCGGGCGTTGCAAGGTCAGCGCGGCGTTGACGGCCAGTTTGAGATCGTCGGTGGCGACGTAGCGTTCGGTTCCATCGAAGCGGGGGGCGGCGGGACTTTGGGCAGCAGGCATGGGCGGTGGCAGAAGAGGGGCGCGCGGGGCAGTCCGCGCAATGGGTTGGCATGGCTCGGCAACAATTATCGTACAATCGCAGGGTTTTGTTAGCCGGGCGCAGACCCGGCGCTCATCCTTAGCCCAGTTTTCAGCCTTACCAAGAGCCATTCCAATGAAGTTGAGAACCTCTCTGTCCGCGCTGGCCATGGTGGCGTCCTGTTCGGTCGCCGGTCAGGCGGCTGCTGCCGATGCAGCGCCGGTCGGCAACGCCCAGAATGCCCGCGACAAAATCTCCATGTGCATCGGCTGCCATGGCATCAAGGGCTACAAAGCCAGTTTCCCCGAGCTGTACCACGTTCCGATGATCGCCGGGCAAAACGCCAAGTACATCGAAGCGGCCCTCCACGAGTACAAGAAAGGCGCGCGTAGCCATCCCACCATGGATGCCATCGCCGGCAGCCTCAGCGACCAGGACATCGCCGACCTGGCCGCGTACTACTCCAATCTCAAGTGATGCGAGGGCCCATCATGAAACGCTATATGCTGACGCTCGCGGGCGCCGTCCTGGCCGTTGCCGGCAGTGCCGCGCAGGCGCAAGACCTGGCCGCCGGCAAGGCGGTGTTCGACAAGTTCAACTGCGCGTCGTGCCACGGCGCCGACGCCAAGACGCCGGTCGACCCGGCCTATCCGATCCTGGCCGGCCAGCATGCCGACTACCTCGAACAGGCGCTGAAGTCGTACAAGCGCGGCGCCGCGGGCGCGCCGGCTTCGTCGAATGTGCGCAAGAACCCCATCATGGGCGCGTTCGCCGCGCAGTTGTCCGACCAGGACATCGAGCACGTCACCGCCTGGCTGGCGTCGCAGCCCAGCGACCTGGGCGTGCGCAAATAAGCCCGCGCCGGTAAAAAAAAACGCCCCACGGGGCGTTTTTTTTGGCCGAAGGGCAGGGCAGCCGGCACTAGCGTTGCGCGCGCTGGCGGATCAGTTCGATATAGGCGTCGCTGTCGAGCGGCGTGCCCAGGCGTTGCGCTTCCCAGACCACCTGGCCCAGGCATTCCATGATTTCGTGCGCGGCCTGGTGCGCGTCGGTGCGGTTGACCAGCCGCTGGTACGCCGCGCGGATGCCGCGCGGGTGGTCGATGGACAACTGCTCGGCGATGGCCAGGTGCATCGATAGATGCAGGAACGGGTTGGTGCGGCCCTGTTCGACCGGGTATTCGGCCGTCATGGCTTCGGGGTGTTCGAGGTCGCCGTAGTATTCGGGGTGTTCGAGAACCCAGTCCAGCGCCATGGATTCAAGGGGCGTCAGGACCTCGCCGGCGCGGTGTTTGCGCCAGGCCTCGATGAAGAACTCGCGGACTTGGTCGCGGGAAGGGTTGAACATGGATGCGGCGGCTGGACAGAATGGCAGGGTTCTATTTTACGCCCCCGGCAGGCCTGGCCGGACGCCTCGCCCCAATGCGAGCTAGAATTGGGGGTTGTCCGCCATCCGGTCCGGCAGCTGTGCGGTTTACCGCCTGCGTCCGCGCCCCCGGTCAGGCGTGCGCGCAAAACCACCCGGAGCAACTGGAGCATTCATGTCCTACCAACATATCAAGGTTCCCGCAGGGGGCCAGAAAATCACGGTCAACGCCGACTACTCGCTGAACGTGCCCGACCAGGCCATCGTTCCGTACATCGAAGGTGACGGCACGGGCGCCGACATCACCCCCGTCATGATCAAGGTCGTGGACGCTGCCGTGCAGAAAGCCTACGGCGGCAAGCGCAAGATCCACTGGATGGAAGTCTACGCCGGCGAGAAGGCCACCAAGGTGTATGGCCCCGATGTCTGGCTGCCCGACGAAACCCTCGAAGTGGTCAAAGACTACGTCGTGTCGATCAAAGGCCCCCTGACCACCCCGGTGGGCGGCGGCATCCGTTCGCTGAACGTGGCCCTGCGCCAGCAGCTCGACCTGTACGTCTGCCTGCGTCCGGTGCGTTACTTCAAGGGCGTGCCTTCGCCCGTGCGCGAGCCCGAAAAGACCGACATGGTCATTTTCCGCGAGAACTCCGAAGACATCTACGCCGGCATCGAATACCAGGCTGAAACCGAGCAGGCCAAGGAACTGATCCAGTTCCTGCAGACCAAGCTGGGCGTCAAGAAAATCCGCTTCCCGAACACCTCGTCGATCGGCATCAAGCCCGTGTCGCGCGAAGGCACCGAACGCCTGGTCCGCAAGGCCATGCAGTACGCCATCGACAACGACCGCGCCTCGGTCACGCTGGTGCACAAGGGCAACATCATGAAGTTCACCGAAGGTGGCTTCCGCGACTGGGGCTACGAGCTGGCCCAGAAAGAATTCGGCGCCCAGCTGATCGACGGCGGCCCGTGGTGCAAATTCAAGAATCCCAAGACGGGTCGCGAGATCATCGTCAAGGATTCCATCGCCGATGCCTTCCTGCAGCAGATCCTGCTGCGCCCGGCCGAATACGACGTCATCGCCACGCTGAACCTGAACGGCGACTACATCTCCGACGCCCTGGCCGCCCAGGTCGGCGGTATCGGCATCGCCCCGGGCGCCAACCTGTCCGACTCGGTGGCCATGTTCGAAGCCACCCACGGCACCGCGCCCAAGTACGCTGGCAAAGACTACGTCAACCCCGGTTCCGAGATCCTGTCGGCCGAAATGATGCTGCGCCACATGGGCTGGACCGAAGCGGCTGACCTCATTATCGCCAGCATGGAAAAATCCATTCTGTCCAAGCAGGTCACGTACGACTTCGCGCGCCTGCTCGAAGGCGCCACCCAAGTGTCGTGCTCGGGCTTCGGCCAGGTAATGATCGACAATATGTAATACCGGCGGGCGGCATTGCCGCCTGTTGCTTAAAAGCCGCCCTTGGGCGGCTTTTTTTTGCCTAAAAGCGCGTGGGTGTAGACAAATATTATCCGGATGTATTAAAAGAAATACCAACATTTACGTGCGCAGATAATCATTTCAATATTCGCACGCCCCCAGCGCCACCGCTTCGTAGACCCGCAGCGCGGTTGGGCGCCGCCCTTTGTTGTTAATGCGCCATAAATCCAGTGTTCATAAAAGTGAATTAAGTAACTATATGTTCTGGACGAAATTTCGGCGCCATAGGGAAATAGCGATGTACGCAAAGTCGCTAGAAATTTTTTGATTCCTTGTGTAGTTCCTCGTTTTGGTGGAAACCCCAGCATTCCCTAACGTATGGGTTCGAACTGTCTCCGCGGGTGGAGACAGAGGGCTTCCACTCTTGATCGGGATGAGGAAATGAAACTAACAAAAACCTTGCTCGCCGGCGCAATTCTTGCCGGTATCGGCGGCACTGCGTACGCTGAGACGTCGGTGACTTTGTACGGCTTGATTGACGTCGGGATCACCTATCAGCGCGGCAAAGTTGGCACCGACGACGTTAATCGCCCGCAATATGGTGGCGACTACCAATCCCGCATCGGTATGACCGACGGCATCCAGAGCGGCTCGCGCTGGGGCCTGCGCGGCACCGAAGACCTGGGCGACGGCCTGTCGGCGGTGTTCGTCCTGGAAAGCGGCTTCGGCGCCCGCAACGGCGAAAGCAAACAGGGCGATCGCCTGTTTGGCCGCCAAGCCACCATCGGCCTGAATCACGAATCGTTCGGCCGCCTCGACCTGGGCCGCCAGACCAACATCGCGTCGAAGTACTTCGCCGATATCGACCCGTTCTCGCTCAGCTACCTGAACTCCACCATGGGTTCGGCGTTCAGCGCGGCCGACACGGTTCGCTATGACAACATGGTGATGTACCAGACCCCCAGCTGGAGCGGCTTCCAGGCTGGCGTGGGCTACTCATTCTCGACCGACGACGTCGAAGGCCCGACCGGCTTCGAAGAAGACGACAACAACCGCGCCATCACGGCCGGTGTGCGCTACGTGGGCGGCCCGCTGCAAGTGGCCTTCACGTATGACCAGCAATTCCGCGCGCCCAGCCAGCCCCAGCCCCAGCAGTTCATCCTGGGCGCTGCCTACGACTTTGAAGTGCTGAAGCTGTCGCTGGCCTATGGCCGCACCAAGGACGGCGTGTTCCTGGGCCAGGGCTTCGACCTGGGCGGCGGCGCCGCCAACCCGAACACCCCCGCCAAGGGCCTGGGCAACACCAACGACCGTTTCACCTGGGACGGCCTGAAAATCAATTCGTACCTGGTTGGCGTGAGCGCGCCCATCGGTGGCGCCAGCAACGTGTTCGCCTCGTGGCAGCGCGCCGATCCGAACAAGGGTCTGGAAAACATGGACATCTACAGCGTGGGCTATACCTACGACCTGTCCAAGCGCACCAACCTGTATGCGGTGGGCTCGTATGCCGACGGCTATGCTTTCGTCGACGGCAACAAGATGACCACGGTCGGCGTCGGCCTGCGTCACCGCTTCTGATCAGGGTACGGGTTGCCCTTTTCCGAGCGGAGTCGGGGCACCTTGTTCTTGGCCATCCACATCGTGGATGGCCTTTTTTATGCCTGAATGGCAGGCGGCGGGGTAAATGGGACGGATTTGCACCATATTGGTGCATTCAATCACATGTTTTGGCGCTGCCTTAGGGCATTCCCCTAGTGTGACAATCCCGTTCATGGTGCAGAATCCTGTCCCATGCAGGTGAGGAGACAAACAGCCCTGCATGGGCGACCGGCGGCACCGGTATAACAAACTGGCAGTACCAATAAAAGCAAAATGCACAACGGCTGGCACCATTTCGTGCCGGCCGTTGTCGCTTACAAGGCTCGTTTTTGTGCATAACGGTTTCCATCGGTGCGCAACCGGATACTGATTCACACATGCCGGATACCCGCACCTCTCCCTCTCCGGCCGCCCGGCGTTATTGGCGGCGCAACCTGGCCCTGATCGCCGTGCTTACGGCCTGTTGGGCTGCGCTGACCTTCCTGCCCGCCTTTTTTGCCCGCGAACTCATGTTCGATTTCATCGGCTGGCCGTTTTCTTTCTGGATGGCGGCCTACGGCGCGCCGCTGTCGTACCTGGCGCTGATCGCCATCTATGCCCGCCTGATGAACCGCGCCGACCGGCGTGCCCGCCGTGACGGCGAGCGGGGCGGTTAATGCCTTTTACCGGCGACAACCCCCGTCAGTTCGAGATACGGCTGCGCCGCATCTATGTCCTGTATACGGCCGGTTTTGCCCTGCTGATCGTGCTGCTGGCGCTGGCCGAGGTGGCGGGCATGGCTCGCAACTGGATCGGCTACGTGTTCCTGCTGGTCACGGTCAGCCTGTATGCCGGCATTGGCATTGTCTGCCGCACGTCTGACCAGGTCGAGTACTACGTGGCAGGGCGGCGCGTGCCGGCCTTCTACAACGGCATGGCCACCGCCGCCGACTGGATGTCGGTGGCATCGTTCATCGGCGTGGCGGGCACGCTGTACCTGACCGGCTACGGCGGCCTGGCCTATATCATGGGCTGGACGGGCGGCTATGTACTGGTGGCGCTGCTGCTGGCGCCCTATCTGCGCAAATTCGGCCAGTACACCATTCCCGATTTCATGGGCGCCCGCTACGGAGGTAACCTGGCGCGGCTGGCGGGTGTGGCCTGCGCGGTACTCTGCTCGTTCACGTATCTGGTGGCGCAGATCTACGGCGTGGGCATCATCACCACGCGCATGACCGGCATTTCGTTCGAGCTGGGCATTTTCGTGGCGCTGGGCGGCATGCTGGTGTGTTCTTTCCTGGGCGGCATGCGCGCGGTCACCTGGACCCAGGTGGGGCAGTACATCATTCTGGTGGTGGCGTACCTGGTGCCGGTCGTGTGGCTGTCGGTCAAGCATACGGGCATGCCGCTGCCGCAATTGTCGGCCGGCACGGTGCTGCAACAGGTTACCGAGCGCGAGGCCCAGCTGGGCAAAGACGTTTCCGAGCTGCAGGTGCGGCAGCTGTGGAAGGCCCGGGCCGATGAAATGACGCAGCGCCTGCAGGCCCTGCCGGAATCCTGGGAACAGGAAAAAGACCGCCTGCGCGACCGGCTGGCAAAGCTGACCTCGGCCGATGCGCCCATGGTCGAGATCCGCACCCTGGAGCGCGAGCTTGAGGCGTACCCCGCAAGCGTCGATCAAGCCCGCGCGGCCTGGTCGCAGGCCCGCGCTATCTACGAGGCGCGCGGTTCGCCGCCGGTGCCGCATGCCGAGCCGTTTCCCGCTAAAGATCCCAAAGAGCGGCGGGAAATGCGGGTGAATTTCCTGGCCCTGGTGCTGTGCCTGATGCTGGGCACGGCGGGCATGCCGCATATATTGATGCGTTCATACACCACGCCGTCGGTGAGCGAGGCGCGCCGCTCGGTGTGCTGGTCGCTGCTGTTCATCCTGCTGCTGTATTTCATGGCGCCGGCGCTGGCGTTGCTGGTCAAGTATGAGGTCTACACCCAGGTGGTGGGCTCGGAGTTCGCGGCGCTGCCCAGCTGGGTACATGCCTGGAGCGCGGTCGACATCAACCTGCTAGACCTGCTGGACGTCAACCGCGACGGCACGGTGCAGCTGGGCGAGATCACCATGGGGGCCGACGTGGTGGTGTTGGCCATGCCGGAGATCGGCGGCCTGCCTTATGTGGTGTCGGGCCTGGTGGCGGCGGGCGGGCTGGCGGCCGCGCTGTCCACGGCCGACGGTCTGCTGCTGACCCTGTCCAACTCGCTGTCGCACGATATGTGGTACCGGCTGGTGTCGCCGCGCATGTCGGCCGCGCGCCGCGTGATGGTGTCCAAGATACTGCTGCTGGCGGTGGCGTTCGGGGCGGCGTGGGTGGCGGCCCGTAAGCCGGCCGACATTCTGTTCATGGTGTCGGCGGCATTTTCGTTTGCGGCCTCGTCGTTCTTCCCCGCCCTGGTAATGGGCATATTCTGGCGCCGCGCCAACAAGTGGGGCGCCACGCTGGGCATGCTGGCGGGCCTGGCGGCAACCTTCGGCTACATGGCGCACACCCATCCGTGGCTGCGCGAATGGGTATTCGGCGTGGATCGGGCGCAGCCGATGGAGTTGTGGTGGGGCATACAGCCCGTGGCGGCCGGCGTATTCGGCGCGCCGGTGGCCTTCCTGACGATTATCGTGGTGTCGTTGCTGACGCCGCCGCCCGATCGGGCCACGGCAATGCTGGTGCAGTACCTGCGCGAGCCCGACGGCCCGCCGTCGCCGCTGCCGTGATCAGTGGCCCACCGATTTCGAAAACACGTTCATGATGACCACGCCCGCGAGAATCAGCGCGATGCCCAGCAGGGCGGGGCCGTCGAGGTGCTGCTTGAAGAACAGCGCGCCCACCAGCGAGATCAGCACGATGCCCACCCCGGACCAGATGGCGTAGGCGATGCCCACCGGAATCTCGCGCAGCGTCAGCGCCAGGAAATAGAAAGCCACGGCGTAGCCGGCCACCGTGACCAGCGAAGGCAGCAGCCGGGTGAAGCCCTCGGCGCTTTTCAGGGCGCTGGTGGCGATGATCTCGGCCACGATGGCAATACCCAGGTACAGCCACTTCATGGGCGCCTCGCGGTAGTCTGGCGCAGCAGCACCAGGAGGGCGCCGGCGCCGCCTTCGCGCTCGGGCGCTTGCGAGAACGCCATGACGTCGGGTTTCTGCACCAGCCAGGTGCGCACCTTGTCTTTCAGCACGGGTTCCAGCCCCTGCGAGCCATAGCCTTTGCCGTGCACGATGCGCACGCAGCGGATGCCGTGCTCCAGGCATTCGTCCAGGAACGACAGCACGGCGTGGCGGGCCTGTTCGACCCGCAGGCCGTGCAGGTCGAGTTCGGCGCCGGCCGGCCATTGGCCGCGGCGCAGGTTGCGCGCGGTGTCGGGAGCGGCGTCGGCGCGCACGAACGCGGTGCCGCCTTCGGACAGCAGGTGCGCCACGTCGCCGCCGTCGGAAACGCCGGCATCGGCGCGCGCGGGGTTTTCGCCCACCGCGGCCGCGCGGCGCATGGCCACGGCGGCGCTGGCCGGGGCCGCCGCGGGCGGCGCAGGCGCACGGCGGCCCGTGTGTTTGAGGGGGGTGACCGCCTGGGTGGCGTGCCGAAAGGCGTCGGCGTCGTCGGCAGCGCGGGCGGGCGCGGCGGCCGCCTGGCGGGCGGCCTGCTCGGCTTCGGCCCGGGCCTGGCGGGCGGCCTGATGCAGGCGCTTCAGGTCGGCCAGGCCGCCTTTGCTACTGCGCATTCTCCAGCCACCGTTGCGCGTCGAGGGCGGCCATGCAGCCCGTGCCGGCGCTGGTGATAGCCTGGCGGTACACGTGGTCTTGCACGTCGCCGGCGGCGAACACGCCGGGCACCGAGGTCATGGTGGCCATGCCGGACAGGCCGCTCTTGGTGACGATGTAGCCGTCTTTCATGTCGAGCTGGCCTTCGAAGATGCCGGTGTTGGGCTGGTGGCCGATGGCGATGAAAGCGCCGGTGACGGGCAGGTCTTCGGTGGCGCCGGTGTCGGTGTGGCGTACGCGCACGCCGGTGACGCCGCTGTCGTCGCCCAGGACTTCGTCGAGGGTGTGGAACAGCTTCAGCTCCATGTTGCCATTCTCGACCTTGTCCATCAGCTTGTCGACCAGGATGGGCTCGGCGCGGAATTTGTCGCGGCGGTGAATCAGCGTAACCTTGCGGCAGATGTTCGACAGGTACAGGGCTTCTTCTACGGCCGTGTTGCCGCCGCCCACCACGACGACGTCCTGGTTTTTGTAGAAAAACCCGTCGCAGGTGGCGCATCCCGATACGCCGCGGCCCATGAAGGCCTCTTCGGAGGGCAGGCCCAGGTACTTGGCCGAGGCGCCGGTGGCGATGATGAGGGCGTCGCAGGTGTACACATTGCCGGTGTCGCCGGTCAGGGTGAAGGGCCGCTGCGACAAGTCCACCTTGGCGATGTGGTCAAAGACGATGTCGGTATTAAAGCGCTCGGCGTGTTGCTGGAAGCGCTGCATCAGGTCGGGGCCCTGGACGCCGGTGGCGTCGGCCGGCCAGTTGTCGACGTCGGTGGTGGTCATGAGCTGGCCCCCTTGGGCCAGACCTGTAACAAGTACCGGAGCCAGATTGGCCCGCGCCGCATAGACGGCGGCGGTGTAACCGGCGGGGCCGGATCCGAGTATCAAAACTTTAGCGTGTTTGGGCGTGGGCATAGGTAAGTATCTTTAGAGGGATGCCCAATTATAATGAGCCGCATGCCGCGTATTTCAACTGCTTCCCCGCGCGCCTCGCGCAACACCCGAAACGGCCCTTCGCCGCTGCAGACGCGACTCTCCGCGTTGCTGCGCGAAGCCCGCTGGATTCTGTTCGCCGCGCTGGCTGCCTGGCTGGCCCTGGTGCTGGCCACCTGGTCGCCCGCCGACCCGGGCTGGTCGCATTCCGTGCCCGGCGGCGTCATCCATAACCGGGGCGGCACACTGGGCGCCTACCTGTCCGACATCCTGCTGTACCTGTTCGGCTATTCGGCCTGGTGGTGGGTCGTGCTGCTGCTGCATCGCGTGCGGGCCGGCTACCGCCGCCTGGCCAGCCACTTGCGCGCGCCCGATGGCAAGCAGCCCGAAGTCCTGCCGCGCGTGCACTGGGAAGAGGGCGTCGGTTTCTTCCTGGTGCTGGTGGGTTCGCTGGGCATCGAGGCGCTGCGCCTGTACAGCTGGGGCATGCATTTGCCGGGCGGCACCGATGGCGAAAGCGGGGCCGGCGGCGTCATCGGCCAGATGCTGGCCAGCGCGCTGGCCGAGGGCGTGGGCTTTACCGGCGGCACGCTGGCGCTGCTGGTGCTGCTGGCCGTGGGCCTGAGCCTGTTTTTCTCGTTTTCGTGGTTGCACGTGGCTGAACGGGTTGGCGCCTGGCTCGAAGGCCTGGTGCGGCGCGCGCGCGACTCTTATACCGCGCGCCAGGACCGCAAGGTCGGCGAGGTCGCCAAGGCGGTGCGCACCGAGCAGGTAGAGGCCAAGCACGAAAAACTCACCCACGAACAGCCCGTGCGCATCGAGCCGGCCATTACGGTGGTGCCGCGCTCTGACCGGGTCGAAAAAGAAAAGCAGCAGACATTGTTCGCCCCGCCCGCCGGCGAAGGGGACCTGCCGGCCATCAGTCTGCTCGACCCGCCGGCGGCCAACCAGGAAACCGTGTCGGCCGAGACCATCGAATTCACTTCGCGCCTCATCGAAAAGAAACTGGCCGATTTCGGCGTCAACGTTACCGTGGTGGCGGCTCAGGCCGGCCCGGTGATCACCCGCTACGAAATCGAGCCCGCCACGGGCGTGAAGGGCAGCCAGATCGTCAACCTGGCCAAAGACCTGGCGCGCGCGCTCAGCCTGGTCAGCATCCGCGTGGTGGAAACCATTCCTGGCAAGAACCTCATGGGGCTCGAACTGCCCAACCCGCGCCGGCAAATGGTGAAGCTGTCCGAAATCCTCGGCTCGCAAACCTATCACGCCAGCCATTCGGTCGTGACCATGGCGCTGGGCAAAGACATCGCGGGCAACCCGGTGGTGGCCGACCTGGCCAAGATGCCCCACCTGCTGGTGGCGGGCACCACCGGCTCGGGCAAGTCGGTGGGCATCAACGCCATGATCCTGTCGCTGCTGTACAAGGCCGGCGCGGCCGATACGCGGCTGATCCTGATCGACCCCAAAATGCTCGAAATGAGCGTCTACGAGGGCATTCCGCACTTGCTGGCGCCGGTGGTCACCGACATGCGCCACGCCGCCAACGCCCTGAACTGGTGCGTGGGCGAAATGGAAAAGCGCTATCGCCTGATGAGCAAGATGGGCGTGCGCAACCTGGCGGGCTACAACACCAAGATCCGCGACGCCATCAAGCGCGAAGAACCCATTCCCAATCCGTTCTCGCTTACGCCCGACCAGCCCGAGCCATTGTCGCCGCTGCCCACCATCGTGGTGGTCATCGACGAACTGGCTGACCTGATGATGGTGGTGGGCAAGAAAATCGAAGAGCTCATCGCCCGCCTGGCGCAAAAGGCGCGCGCGGCCGGCATCCATCTCATCCTGGCCACCCAGCGGCCCAGCGTCGATGTCATTACCGGCCTGATCAAGGCCAACATCCCGACCCGCATCGCGTTCCAGGTGTCGTCCAAGATCGACTCGCGCACCATTCTTGACCAGATGGGCGCCGAAACCCTGCTGGGGCAGGGCGACATGCTGTACATGCCGCCGGGCACCGGCCTGCCGGTGCGGGTGCACGGCGCCTTCGTCAGCGACGACGAAGTGCACCGCGTGGTCGAGCACCTTAAGGCCCAGGGCGAACCCAACTATGTCGAGGGCCTGCTCGAAGGCGCGCTCGAAGGCGAGACCGGCGACGGCGTGGGCAGCGTCACGGGCATGACCGACTCCGAAAGCGACCCCATGTACGACCAGGCCTGCGAAGTGGTGCTGAAGCACCGCCGTGCCTCGATTTCGCTGGTGCAGCGCCATTTGCGCATTGGTTACAACCGTGCCGCACGGTTACTCGAGCAAATGGAGCAATCGGGTATGGTGTCGGCAATGCAATCCAACGGCAACCGCGAAATCCTGGTGCCGTCCAAAGAGGAAGCCTGATGCCTGGTCTACGCCGGCTGGCCGCCACGGCCGCGCTGCTGGTGCTGTGCCCCATGGCCGCCCTGGCGGCCGACGCCCGCGCGCAATTGAAATCTTTCGTGGCCGACATTAAAAGCGCCACGGGCAGCTTTACCCAGTCCACCACGGGGCCGCAGGGCCGCACGCAGCGGCCGCAAAGCGGCACGTTCGCCTTCCAGCGGCCGGGCAAGTTCAAGTGGGCGGTCAGCCAGCCTTATGAACAGCTGGTGGTTTCCGACGGGCAGCAGTTGTACCAGTACGATCCCGACCTGGCCCAGGTCACCTCGCGCAAGGTCGACCAGGCCATCGGCACCTCGCCCGCGGCCATCTTGTTCGGATCAGGCAACTTGGAGCAGGCCTTCCAGGTAGCCCCGCTACCGGCGCGCGACGGGCTGGAATGGCTGCGCGCCAAGCCGCGCAATGCCGACGCGGGCTTTGCCCAGGTCGACATCGGCATGAAAGACAACCTGCCCGTGCGGGTAGAGCTGCTGGATGCTTTCGGCCAGACCACGCGGGTCGAGCTGTCCAACATTCAGGCCAACCCGGCATTGCCCGCCAGCGAGTTCCGCTTCACCCCCCCCGCCGGCGTCGACGTCGTCAAGATGTAGCGCCGGGAAGCCGCCAGCATAAGTGCCCGAGCATCCTGAAATCGCCCGGCTCGAAGCCCTGGTCGAGCGCGTCGATGTGCCGGCCGGACCGGCCGGCACCGTGCGCTGGCGCCGCCTGGGCCAGGGCGACCCGCTGGTGCTGCTGCATGGCGGGCACGGCAGCTGGCTGCACTGGCTGCGCAACATCGAGGCGCTGGCGCGGCATCGCACCGTGTGGGTGCCCGACATGCCGGGCTACCTGGATTCATCTCCCGTGCCCGCGCCGTCCGGGGCCGACGACCTGGTTCCCTTGCTCGATATGCTGCAGGCCACGCTCGACCGCGCGGTGGGCGCCGGCACGGCCATCGACCTGGCCGGGTTTTCGTTCGGCGGGCTGGTGGCGTCCCGGCTGGCCGCGCAGCGCCCGCATGTGCGCCGCCTGGCCCTGCTGGGGTCCGGCGGGCACGGTACGTCGCGGCCGCGCACGCTCGACATGCAGCAGTGGCGCAAGGCGGCGTCGGCGATGCAACGGCGCGAGATGCTGCGCCACAATCTCAATCAGCTGATGCTCTATCGGCACCAGCCCGACGATCTGGCGCTCGACGTGCACGAAATCAGCTGCCTGGCCACGCGGTTTCGCAGTCGCACGGCATCGCAGGGCGACGGCATGGTGCGGGCGCTGCACCGCTATGGCGGGCCGGCGCTGCTTATCTGGGGCGAACACGACGTGACCGCCGTGGCGCGCCAGGTGGCGCCCGCCATCGCCGCGGCCGGGCCCGGGCGCGCATGGCGCGTCGTACCCGAAGCCGGGCACTGGGTGCAGTACGAGGGCGCGGCCATGGTCAACGACCTGCTGGCGCGCTGGTTCGACGGCCAGCCGTTGCCGTAGCGGCCGCCCATCAGGCGCTACGGCTTCTTGTAGGCCACGCAGTCCACTTCGACCTTGGCGTCGATTACCAGCCGCGATTCCACGCAGGCCCGCGCGGGCGGATGGTCGCCGAAGGTTTCCTTGAATACCTTGTTGAAGGCGGCGAAATCGCGCGGATCGTCCAGCCAGACGCCGCAGCGCACCACATGCTCGGGGCCGTAGCCGGCTTCGCGCAGAATGGCGAGCACGTTGCCGATGGCGGCGCGCGATTGCGCAACGATGCCGCCCTCTACCACTTCGCCGTCCTGCATGGGCACCTGGCCCGACACATACAACCAGCCGTCGGCCTGCACGGCGCGCGCGAACGGCATGTGCTGGCCGCCCTGGCCGGTGCCGCCGGCCACGCCATAGCGGATGATGCCGTTGGCGTCCGCGGAAGGGGTATTGCTCATGGTTGCTCCTGGGATGCGGGAATTGAAGAAAAAGCGTTGAAGCCGGCGCGCAGGTCGCCGCCGCGCGGCAGCCAGCGGCCCGCTCGCGCGCCGGTCAGTTGGCCGGCCCGGTACGAGAGCTCGCCGTTGACCCATACCGCGGCAATGCCCGCGGCGGGCTGCTGGGGGTCGACATAGCTGGCGCGATCGGCCACGCGGGCCGGGTCGAACAGCACCAGGTCGGCGTAATGGCCGGCGCGCACCAGACCGCGTTCGTGCAGCCCGAAACGCGCCGCCGACAGTCCGGTCATTTTGTGTACGGCCTCGGCCAGCGGAAACAGGCCCAGCTCGCGGCTGTAGTGGCCGAGTACGCGCGGGAACGCACCCCACAGCCGCGGGTGGGGCAGCGGGTCGTTGGGCAGGCCGTCCGAGCCCACCATGGTCAGGCGATGCGCCAGAATGCGGCGCACGTCGTCTTCGTGCATGCCGTGGTACACCGCGCCGGCCGGCTGCAGGCGTTGCGCGGCTTCGCGCAGCGGCACGCCCCAGTGCGCGGCGATGTCGGCCAGCTTGCGGCCCGCCATGCCGGGATGCGGATCGGACCAGGTAATGTCGATGTCGAAGTCGTCAGTTACCTGCTTCAGGTCCAGCGTGGACGAGCTGGCCGAGTACGGATAGCAGTCGCAGCCCACCGGCAGGTACTTTCCGGCGGTGTCCAGGCTGGCCAGCACTTCGCCGCTGCGGCCCCAGTTGCCGGCGCCGGCGCATTTCAGGTGCGACACGATCACCGGCACGCGGGCGTGCGCGGCAATGTCGTAGGCTTCTTGCATGGCTTCGAGTATTTCGGCGAATTCGGAGCGCAGGTGCGTGGTGTACAGCGCGCCGTGGGCATTCAGTTCTTCGGCCAACGCCTGCACTTCGGCGGTGTCGGCGTGCTGGGCCGAGGCGTACGCCAGCCCGGTGCTCAGGCCGATGGCGCCGTGGCGCAGGGCATCGCGCAGCTGCGCGCGCATGGCGGCGATCTCGGTCTCGGTGGCGCGCCGGTCCAGGCGGTCCATGTGATTGCTGCGCAGCGCCGTGTGTCCCACCAGCGCGGCCACGTTCACCGTGGGGCGCGCGGCATCCACCGCGCGCGTGTAGTCGGCGAACGTAGGGTATGCGAAAGCATCGCGGCCCCCCAGCAGGTTCATCGGGTCGGGCGGTTCGCCGCGCAGGGTCACCGGGGCGGCGCTGATGCCGCAGTTTCCCACCACCACGGTCGTCACGCCTTGCGACAGCTTGGGCAGCATGTCGGGGGTGCGGATGACGTTGGTGTCGTCGTGCGTGTGCACGTCGATGAAGCCGGGCGCCAGCGCCAGGGCGGTGCCGTCGACGCGGTGGCGCGCGGCGGCGCCCGCCAGCCGGCCGATGGCGGCCACGCGTCCGCCGGCCAGCGCCACGTCGGCCTTGAAACCGGCCGCGCCGCTGCCATCCAGCACCAGCACGTCGCCGATCAGGGTGTCGTACATCGGGTCAGTCTCCCAACGGCAGACGGTTGGGGCCGCCGCGGTACTCGTCCAGCGCCAGCTTGATGCGGCGCAGCCGCTCCTGCGTGGCTTCCTGGCGCGCCAGCGCCAGTTCGGTGGCCAGGATGTCGATGGCCAGCAGCATCGCGTAGCGCGACGACGACGGCTTATAGATGAAGTCGGTCTCGGCGGTGTGGATAGGCAGCACCACATCGGCCAGCCCGGCCAACGGCGAAGCCGGATCGGTCAGGGTCACGATGCGCGCGCCGTACTGCTTGACGATGCGTGTGCCCGCCAGGATCTCGGGCGTCAGGCCGGAAGTCGACAACACCACCACCACGTCGCGCTCGTCCAGCGTGGCCGCCACCATGCGCAGCAGCACGGCATCGCTGTAGGCCGCCACGGCGTAGCCCAGCCGCACCAGGCGCGACTGCAGTTCCTGCGACAGCACGGCTGAGGCGCCGCCCATGCCGAACACGTAGGTCATGCGCGCTTCGCGCACGATGCCGGCCGCCTGCTCGAACAGCGCCTCGGAAAAGCGTGGCAGGTGGGCGCGCAGCGTGGCCTCGATGTCGGCGTACAGGCGTGCGTAGAAAGTGCTTTCTTCGGGCGTGGAGGGGTCCAGGAAGCGCTCGCCCACCGCGCTGGCCTGGGCGAGCTTGAGCTTCAGGTCGCGCGTGTCGTCGCAGCCCACCGAGCGCGCGAAGCGCGAGATGGTGGCGATGCTGACGCCCGCCTTGTCGGCCAGCTGGTCTACGGTGGCGCCGGCCGCGGCCGCGATGTCGTCCAGGATGGCATCGGCTACCTTGCGCTCGGTGGCGCTCAGGGCGTCGCGGCGGCTGCGTATCTGGTAGACGATGTCGCGCGGAGATGGCATGCCGGCGGCATCGGCGCCTTGCCGGTTCGGGGATGTCCGGTTCTTTGGGGTCATAAGCTGATCTCGTCCAGGCGCGCGCAGGCGGCATGATGTCCGCCGCCCAGATCGCGCGCGGCAGGGATGGCGGTTGCGCAGACTTCGGCGGCATGCGGGCAGCGGGTGCGGAATACGCAGCCCGACGGCGGGTCGACCGGGCTGGGAATCTCGCCTTTGAGCAGGATACGCGAACGCGGCGCGCGCGGGTCGGGCACCGGCGCGGCCGACAGCAGGGCGCGGGTGTACGGGTGGCGCGGCTGGCTATACACGCGCCGCGTGGGGCCGCGTTCCATGACGCGGCCCAGGTACATCACCACCACTTCGTCGCACAGGTAGTCCACCACGGCCAGGTCGTGCGCAACGAACAACATGGTCAGCCCCAGGTCGCGCTGCAGGTCTTGCAGCAGGTTCAGCACCTGGGCCTGCACCGACACGTCCAGCGCCGACACCGGCTCGTCGGCCACGATGAAGTCGGGTTCTACCGCCAGGGCGCGGGCAATGCCGATGCGCTGGCGTTGCCCGCCCGAGAATTCGTGCGGGTAGCGGCTGCGATGATCGGCGTGCAGGCCCACGCGCTCCAGCAGCTCGCCGATGCGGGCGGCGCGCCGTTCTTGCGCCAGGCCGTGAGTATCCAGCGCTTCGCCCAGGATTTCGGCCACGGTCATGCGCGGGTTCAGGCTGGCGTACGGGTCCTGGAACACGATCTGCATGCGCCGCCGCCAGGGCAGCATGCGCGCCTCGCTCAGTCCGGTGATGTCGGTGCCGTCGAACAGGATGCGGCCGGCCGTAGGCGCGAAAAGCCGCAGCAGCGCGCGTCCGGTGGTGGTCTTGCCCGAGCCGGATTCGCCCACCAGCCCCACGATGGCCCTGCGCGGCACATCGAAGCTGACGTCCTCGACGGCGCGCACCACTTGCCCCCGGCGCGCGGCGCCGGTCGGAAAGTGCACGGTCAGGCCCTGCACGCGCAGTAGCGGCTCGGCGGATAGGGTGTCGGTCATTGCGGCGTTACCTTGATGCAGCGGGCCAGGTGCGCGTCGCGCACCGCGGCCAGTTCCGGGACGGCACGCGTGCAGGCGGGCTCGGCCAGCGCGCAGCGCGGCGCGAACGTACAGCCGGGCGGCAGGTCGAGCACGCTCGGCACGTTGCCGGGAATGGGTTGCAGCCGCTGGCGCGAGGCCAGCAGGGCCGCCGTGGGAATGCACGACAGCAGCCCGCGCGTGTACGGGTGTGTGGGCCGTTCGAACAAGTCGTCCACGCCAGCATCTTCGACCACCCGGCCGGCGTACATGACCGCTACCCGATGCGCGATTTCCGCCACCACGCCCAGGTTGTGCGTCACGAACAGGATGCTCATGCCGGATTCGGCCTGCAGGCGGCGCAGCAGGTCCAGGATCTGCGCCTGCACGGTCACGTCCAGCGCGGTGGTGGGCTCGTCGGCGATCAGCACCGATGGGTTACAGGCCAGCGCCAGCGCAATCATTACGCGCTGACGCATGCCGCCCGACATCTGATGCGGATATTCATGGATGCGGCGCGCCGCGGCTGGAATCTCGACCCGCTCCAGCATGTCGCGCGCGCGCTGCAGCGCCGCGGCGCGCGAGCCGCCTTCGTGCTGCAGCACTGCCTCGGCGATCTGGTCGCCCACGGTGTAAAGCGGGTTCAGGCTGGTCATGGGTTCCTGGAAGATCATCGCGATCTCGCCGCCGCGAATGCGGCGCAGCGTCGCGGCCGGCGCGCGGGCCAGGTCGTGCAGCGCGCCGTGGCGGTCGCGAAAGCGGATGGCGCCGGCTTCGATGCGGCCGGCCGGCTTGGGCAGCAGCCCCATGATCGACAGGCTGGTCACCGACTTGCCCGAGCCCGATTCGCCGACGATGGCCAGCGTTTCGCCGCGCGCCAGGTCGAAGGTGACGCCGTCCACCGACTTCGCCACGCCGTCGCGGCTGTGGAACCAGGTCTTCAGGCCATCTACCGCCAGGATGATGTCTCGTTGGGAGGCGCTCATGTCTATAGTTCCTTGCGCAGGCGCGGATCCAGCACGTCGCGCAGGCCGTCGCCCACCAGCTGCAGCGACAGCACCGACAGCACGATGGCGATGCCCGGGAACACCATGATCCAGTCGGCTGATCCCATGTACTGCTGGCCCGCGTTGATCATGGTGCCCCAGGTGGGAATATCGGGCGACACGCCCACGCCCAGGAACGACAGCCCCGCCTCGGCCAGGATGGCATAGGCGAAGATGAAGGTGCCCTGCACCAGAATCGGCGAAACCAGGTTACGCAGCACATGCACCGTAACGATGCGCCGCGTGGGCACGCCCAGCGCGCGGGCGGCCTCGACGAACGGCAGTTCGCGGATCACCAGCGTAGATGCGCGCACGATGCGGGCCAGGCGCGGCGCATACACGATGCCCAGCGCGATGACCACATTCAGCAACGATGGCCCCAATGCCGCCACCAGCGCGATCGCCAGCAGGATATCGGGAAAGGCCATCATCGCGTCGATCAGCCGCGACACCACCTTGTCGGCGCCGCGAAAGAACCCCGCCACCAGGCCCAGGGCAATGCCCAGCACGCCCGACAGCAGCACCACCAGGAAGCCCACCAGCAGCGACAGCCGGCCCCCGTGAATGACCCGGCTGAACACATCGCGGCCGAAGTCGTCGGTGCCGAACCAGTGCAGCGCGCTGGGCGCCTGCAGGCGGTTCATGATGGAGAGCTTGTATGGATCGAACGGGCTGATCCAGGGCGCCAGCGCGGCTGCCGCCACCAGCACCGCCAGCACGGTCAGGCTGGCCAGCACCGTCTTGCGCGCCACCAGCAGGCGCACGGCCTGCCAGCGCTCGGCGCCCGGCCCGGAAGAAATTGCTATCGCCATGTCAGTAGCGCACTCGCGGATCGACCAGCAGGTACAGCAGGTCGATGAAAAGGTTGATCAGGACATAGATGGCGGCAATGACCAGCAGCGCGCCCTGGATGACCGGGTAGTCGCGCCGCAGCACCGCCGACACCACCAGGCTGCCTACGCCGGGCAGGCCGAACACGGTTTCGGTGACTACCGCGCCGCTGACCAGCAGGGCGGTGGTCAACCCCAACACCGTCAGTATCGGGATCAGCGCATTGCGCGCCGCGTGCTTGAGGATCACCTTGCGCTCGGGCAGGCCCTTGGCGCGCGCGGTGCGCACGTAGTCGTCGCGCAGCACGTCCAGCATGCTGGCCCGGATGAAGCGGGTGATCAGCGCCGAGTTCACCAGCCCCAGCACGATAGCCGGCAGCACCAGGTGCGACAGCCGCGTGGCGATGCTGGCGTCGGGCCCGCCATAGCCCGCCACCGGCAGCCAGCCCAGCCTGACAGAGAAGATCTGCATCAGCAGCAGCCCCAGCCAGAAGCTGGGCACGCTGGAGGTGAACATGGAAAACGTCACCACAGACTGGTCCAGCGCCGTGCCCCGGCGCACCGCCGAAAGAATGCCAACCGGCAGCGCGATGGCGCTGGCAATGGCCAGCGACATCAGCGTCAGCCAGAAGGTCGGTTCGGCGCGATCGGCCAGCGCGGCCAGCACGGGCTTGTCCAGGAAGATCGACTGGCCCAGGTCGCCGCGCGCCAGTTGGCCCAGCCAGGTGGCGTACTGCACCGGCAGAGGCTGGTCCAGGCCCAGGCGCGCGCGCAGGGTGTCGATATCCTGCTGGCTGGCTTGCGGGCCCAGCATCACGGCGGCCGGGTCGCCCGGGGTCAGGCGCAGGATCACGAACACGATGGTGGCCACCAGGAACATCACGGCCACCAGCCCTGCCAGGCGGTTGAACAGATAGCGCAACACGGTCGCTTCCTTTCAGTGGGGGCGCTACTTGGCCGCCTTCCAGGCGTTCCAGAAGTACGGCCACGGCGAGGGCTGCACGCCCTGCAGGGCCGGCGATTTCGCGGCCAGCGAATTGAAGTCGCCCACCTTGATGAAAGGCACTTCGTCGAACACCGCCTGCTGCACGTCGGCCCAGCGCTTGACGCGCTCTTCGGGGTTCGAGGCCTGGTTGAAGGCGTCCAGCGCCTGGTTGCGGCGCGGCGTATCCCACCAGCCCGGCGAATCTTTCGACGGGAAATCGATCAGCGCGGGTTCGGGCAGGAACGGGCTGTGGGTAATGAAAATATCCCACAGGGCCGGGTCTTGCCGGCGTTGTGTCAGCGTGGCCCAGTCCACCACCTGCATGTCGACCTTGAAGCCGGCCGCCTTCAGGTATTCAGCCGCCACCAGCGCCATCTTGTAGTGAAACTCGTATTGTTGGCTGGTCAGGATGCGCAGGGTGCGGTCTTGCACCTGGGCTTCGTCCAGTAGTTTCTTGGCGCCGGCCGCATCGCCCTGGTTGTACACCTTGCCGCCCAGTTGGGTAGCCCACGGGTAGCCTTGCGGGTACAGGTCGGCGTCCAGGGCATAGAAGTCTTTATTGCCGAAGGCCGCGTACAGCATGTCTTCTTCGTTCAGCGCCAGTTGCACGGCGCGCCGCGCGGGCAGGCTCGACATGATGCCTTGCTTCGTGTTGAGCACCAGGCGCGGCCAGCCGAACGGCTTGAGCAGCATCGGGTCCGAACGGCCGTTCTTCAGCTTGGCGATCGATTCGACCGGCAGCGCGTCCACGTAATCGTACTGACCGGCCGCCGCGCTTTCGACGCGCGTATTGGCATTGCTGACCGGCGCGAAGCGGATCTCGTCCAGGTACTGCTTGCGCGCGCCGCCGTAGCCGTCGGGTTCGCCGTCTCGTGCACGGTAGCCGTCGAAGCGCGTCAGCTGGATGTACTGGTCGGGCACGCGCGCCTTCAACTGGTACGGGCCCGTGCCAATGAACTCTTTCAGGGGCGTGGCCAGTTTTTCCCGAGGCATCACCACCGCGGCACTGTTGTTCATGGCCAGCAGCGCGGTCAGCGGCGCATAGGGCTGCTTCAGAACGATACGCACCGTGTGCGCGTCGGGCGCCTCGATGGCGCTGATCAGCTTGGCGGCCTGCTTGCCGCGCGAGGCGGTTTCGGTCCAGCGTTTCAGCGAGGCCACGACGTCGGCGGAATCCATGGCCGAGCCGTCATGGAACGTGATGCCTTGGCGCAGCGCAATGGTATAGGTGAGGCCGTCGTCGCTGACCTGCGGCAGTTTTTCGGCGAGCAGCGGCGTAGCGTTCCACTTGGCGTCGAAGGTGTACAGCGTTTCGAAGATGTGCTGGGTCAATATCCCGACCAGATCGGCCGTGCTCGCCATGGGGTCCAGGGTGGGCGGTTCGCCGATGGTGGCGACCACGATAGTGCCGCCCTTGACGGGCGTGGCGCCCAGCGCCGGGGCCGCCAGGGCGGTCAGGCCGATCGCGCTGACGGCCAGCAGGCCGCGCAGCCCGCCACGGCGCCGCAAGCTACAGAAGTTCATGGGTCTGTCTCCAGTGGGGGTCAACAACACGCCGTGGCGGTCAGAAGCAGGTGGGCGCCACGCCAGTAATCCGGTACTGCTCGTCTATCAGCAACACTTGCCGCCATTTATCGAATGTCAGGCAGGGGTGGGAAATGTCGAATGCGATCATGTCGCCGACCTGGATATCGTCGCCAGCGTCGATGCTCAAGAACGCGTGCTGGTCCATCATGGCGGTCAGTTTCCAGCGCTGCGGCGCGGGCAGGGGCGCCGCGCCGCCGGGCCGGTAGTGCGCGGCCGGCACCGGCAGCCCGGCGTCAAAGGCCGCGTCGCGCTTGCCCAGCGCCACGATGGCGCGGCGCGGTTCCGGCACCGACTGCACATACGCCCATACTTGCAGGGCCGGCTGCAGGCCCGGGTCCAGGCGGCGCGCCACCGGATTGTGCGCGGCGATGCGCTCGGCCGCGCTGCGATAAATGCCCACGTCGTGCGACAGATAACAGCCCGGCCGCAGCACAATATCCAGCGGCATGCCAATATCCAGGCCAGAGAATTCCTCGGCCACCACGTCGAACCAGGCGGAGCCCGCGCCGGATATCAGGGCAGGGCCGTCCTGCCGCAGCCGGCCGTCGGCCGCCAGGCCGCGCAGCGTGCGCACCGCGCGCTGCAGGAACGCGCGGATGCCGTCTTCATCCTGCAGCACGCCTTCGTATACTTCGACCCCCGCCAGGGCCAGCGATCGGGGCCAGCGTTCCAGCTCGGCCAGCAGCGCGCCCAATTGCGCGTCATCGCGCACGCCGGTGCGTCCGCCAGCCACGCCAAGCTCGATCAGCACCGGCAGCCGCAGGCCCTGTCCGGAAAAGTAAGCGCCCAGTTGTGCGGCGTTGGCGGCCGAATCGACCAGGCAGAAATACGTGAAGTCCGGGTCGCGCAGCAACTCGGCCACCATGGCCATGTTGGCCCGGCCGACCAGCTGGTTGGCCATCAGCACCGTGCGTATCCCGTGGCGGTAGGCCGCGCGCGTCTGCGGCGCGGTGGCCAGCGTGATGCCCCAGGCGCCGGCCTGCAGCTGGCGGTGGAACAGGTCCGGGCTCATGGTGGTTTTGCCATGCGGCGCCAGCTTGACCCGATAGGCTTCCATGAAACGCTGCATCCACTGCAGGTTGTGGCGCATGCGCGCTTCGTACAGTACGGCCACCGGCAGGCTGACGTCTTCGCGCAGCAGGTTCCAGTCCAGCGCCGCCGCCTCGGCCGCCGGCCAGCCCGCGGGAAAGACGCCCAGGCCTTTGCCATCGGCATCGAGGGGCATACCGGCGTCGGGGGCAGGGGAGATGACGGGAGTTTTCATGGCGCGATGGTTGTGAAAAAAATTACCTTCAAATGGATCTAATGTGATTATTATGAAAATAATTTACACGCGGCAGTTGGGAGTTTCCCGTATGCCGTCCGCCGGGCAGTCTGGCGGAAGGCCTCCGGCTGCCATGGTGTAATGGCTGTTTTGGCCGCTTTGCGGCCCGCTGTCATTCCGCCGCCATGAGCAACGATCTGTTCGCCGCCGATCCCGCGCACCGGCCCTATGTCCCGCTGGCCGAGCGCCTGCGCCCGCGCACGCTGTCCGAAGTGGTCGGCCAGTCGCACCTGTTGGGCCCCGACAAGCCGCTGCGCGTCGCGTTCGATTCCGGTCGTCCGCATTCCATGATCTTCTGGGGGCCGCCCGGGGTCGGCAAGACTACCCTGGCGCGCTTGATGGCCGATGGCTTCGACGCCCAGTTCATTGCCATTTCGGCCGTGCTGGGCGGTGTCAAAGACATCCGTGACGCCGTGGTCACCGCGCAGGTCGCGCAAGGGCAGGGCCGCCGCACCATCCTGTTCGTGGACGAAGTCCATCGGTTCAACAAGGCTCAGCAGGACGCCTTCCTGCCCTATGTCGAAAGCGGCCTGTTCACTTTTATTGGCGCCACCACCGAAAACCCGTCGTTCGAGGTCAACTCGGCGCTGCTGTCGCGCGCGCGCGTCTATGTGCTGCAATCGCTCAGCGCCGACGAACTGCAGCAACTGATCGACCGCGCCGTGCACGCCCTGAACGAGGGCCGCGAGGCCGGGGCGCAGGTGCGCTTTACCGCCGACGCGCGCGAACAGCTCGCGGCCTGGGCCGATGGCGATGCGCGGCGCCTGATCAGCGCCGTCGAAGTCGTGGCCGAGTCGGCCCAGGCTGCCGGGCGCGACGAGGTCGACGCCGGCTGGCTGGAAACTTCGCTATCGCAGAACCTGCGCCGTTTCGACAAGGGCGGCGATGCGTTCTACGACCAGATCAGCGCGCTGCACAAGGCGGTGCGCGGCTCCGATCCCGACGCCGCGCTGTACTGGCTGGCCCGCATGCTCGACGGCGGGGCCGATCCCAAATACCTGGCGCGCCGGCTGGTGCGCATGGCCATCGAAGACATTGGCCTGGCCGACCCGCGCGCCACCGAACTGGCCATCAACGGCGCCGATATCTACGAACGGCTGGGCTCGCCCGAAGGCGAGTTGGCCCTGGCCCAGGCCGTGGTGTACATGGCCTGCGCGGCCAAGTCCAACGCCGTGTACAACGCCTACAATGCCGCTCGCAAGTTCGCCGCCGAGAACGGCAGCGCGCCGGTGCCCATGCATCTGCGCAATGCGCCCACCAAGCTGATGAAGCAGCTGGGCCATGGCCACGCCTACCGTTACGCCCACGACGAGCCGCACGGCTATGCCGCGGGCGAGCAATATTTCCCCGATGGCGTCAAAGCCACGTTCTACCGGCCGACCGATCGCGGCCTGGAAGCTAAAATCCAGCAAAAGCTGGCGTTCCTGCGCGAACTCGACGCCCAGGAACGCGCCAGGCGGCGTTAAGCGCTATATGGCCGCCGCCTTCCGTCAACCCTTACTCTGTCGCCCATGCTAGATCCGATACTGCTGCGCAAAGACCTGCAAACGGTCGTAAGCCGCCTGAAAACCCGCGGCGTCGACTTCGACACGCAACGATTCAACGAACTGGAAGCGCGCCGCAAGGCCGTCCAGACCGAAACCGAATCGCTGCAGGCGCGCCGCAACGCGCTGGCCAAGCAAATTGGCCAGCTCAAGGCCCAAGGGCAGGATGCCTCGGCGGTGCTGGCCGAATCGCAGGCCATACCGGCCCGCCTGAAGCAGCTCGAAGACGACCTGGCCGTCGTGCAGCAATCGCTGGGCGATCTGCTGATGGCCGTGCCCAACTTGCCGCACGAAAGCGTGCCGGCGGGCGCCTCGGCCGACGACAACGTCGAAGTGCGCCGCTGGCTGCCCGGCCCGCCGGCGGCCGACGGCAATCCGCCGCCGTTGCCTTTCGAGCCCAAAGACCACGTGGCGCTGGGCGAGCCCCTGGGGCTCGACTTCGATACGGCCGCCAAGCTGTCGGGCGCGCGTTTCTCGTTCATGCGCGGCCCGGTGGCGCGCCTGCACCGCGCGCTGGCCCAGTTCATGCTCGACCTGCAAACCGGCCAGCACGGCTACACCGAGTGCTACACGCCGTACATCGTCAACAGTTCCACGCTGTACGGCACCGGCCAACTGCCCAAGTTCAAAGACGATATGTTCTTCGTCACCAAGGGCGGCGAAGACGACGACCCCAAGGTCGACGAACGCGGCAACGCGCTGGCGCGCGAAGACCAATACCTGATCTCCACGTCTGAAATCACGCTGACCAGCGTGGCGCGCGACAGCATTATTCCCGCCGCCAATCTTCCGCTGCGCCTGACCGCGCACACGCCTTGCTTCCGGTCCGAGGCGGGCAGCGGCGGGCGCGACACGCGCGGCATGATCCGCCAGCACCAGTTCGACAAGGTCGAGATGGTGCAGATCGTCCATCCCGAAACGTCGTACCAGGTGCTGGAAGACATGGTGGGCCATGCCGAGCACGTGTTGCAGCTGCTCGAATTGCCGTACCGCGTGGTGCTGCTGTGCACGGGCGACATGGGCTTCGGTTCGGCCAAGACCTACGATCTCGAAGTGTGGCTGCCGGCCCAGAACACCTGGCGCGAGATCTCGTCAGTATCCAACTGCGAAACCTTCCAGGCGCGCCGCATGCAGGCGCGCTTCCGCGCCGCGCAGGGCAAGCCCGACTACGTGCACACGCTCAACGGCTCGGGCCTGGCCGTGGGCCGCGCCCTGGTCGCCGTCCTCGAAAACCACCAGCAGGCCGACGGCAGCATCGCCGTGCCCAAGGTGCTGCAGCCCTACATGGGCGGCCTGACCGTACTGCAACCCTGAGAAAACCCGCCCGCCGAAGCGCCCCGCGCGCTTCGGTCGGCGCGGCACGCACGACCGTCATATTCCTGTCGCGTCAGCCGCTTATGCTGCGCGCTATTCCCCCGCCTTTGATGTCAGCAATTGTACGAACGTAAAAAAGGGCCGCATCTTTGAGGCACAATATGCGCCGATACGCCACAGGCGGTTGTTGTCGTCAATGAATTGGGGAGATAACTCAACATGAGTTCCAGGATGATCGGTGATTTTCGCGTGCGTTGCGATGTCGTTGAAGACGGGACGCAAGGTTTCCAGGTTCGAATCTGGACCCGCCGCATCGGCGGCAACGCACCCGAGAAAAGCTGGACTGTACCGGGCCAGCAGCCGTTCGCAACACGCAGCGAAGCCGAGCAGCGCAGCCTGCAAATCTTCGAAGGCATCAACGGAGTGCGATTCAATGGTGAACCCGAGTTCGCGCATGCGTCCGCATAACGGCTGGTGGCAGGCGCCCGGCGCGCCGCGCCGCCTGCCTGATCCGCCGGCCGTGGTCCGGCGCCCGGCGCGCTGAAAAGACGGCGGATCGCCCTGGCTCACGAGGCCGGCAAGAAAAAAGGCTGCCCAAGGGGCAGCCTGTGGAACCGGGCGGCGCCATGCCGCCCGGGCACCGAAGTGTCAGGGCGCGTCAGTGACCGTGGCGGTGATGAGGGCCGCGGTGGTGTTTCCAATGCTTGTTGTGGTGGTGGCGGTCGCCATGGCGGCCCCCGTAGTAGTACACCGGGGCGGGGTACACGTAGCGCGGGCGATATACCGGCGCGGGTTGGTAGTACACCGGCGGGGGCGGCGCAACGTATACCGGTTGCGGCGCGACATACACCGGCGCGGGAATCACGACGCCCGGAATGCCAATAGCCACGCCGATGTCGACGCGCGCCATGGCGGCGCTCGAGATCAGCAGCCCCGCGGCTCCGATTCCGGCTATGAACCATTTTTTCATGTGCACCTGCCTTGCTGCGCAAGCAGCCGAGTTGATATGACGCCCTTATTGTCGGGTTTTTCCTCCGGCAGAACGTGAGCACGCCTGCTGCAATCGCGACAATCCGCAACATGCCCCGCTCCGTCCCCGCGCCGGGTTATTGCGCCGCAATGCACGGCGCGCGACAGGGCGGCGCGATGGGGTGTAATTGACTGAAATCACCTGTTTTTGGGCGCGGCGTGTGAGCGTCGTTACATTCACACACCAAGCGGCGTGCCCGTGGGGCTTTTGCGCCACATCGTTCGCCAGGCCGGCCACGCAGGCCGGGGCGTGGCGTTTGTCGATATACTTTGGCGATGCAGACCAAAATCCACGATCTCAAGCCGGGCTACTACTGGTACACCATGGCGTCGGACCCGCTGGCCATCATTCATATCCATGATGACGGCGGCGCCACCCTGATGGGCACCGACTACCGCATGGAAGCCCAGGGCGTGGCCCAGATGATCCAGCAGGGCGAACGCTTTTTCTGGATCGAACCCCCTACGCTGTAGCCAGCGCCGCCCCCGGTCCCTGGTCAGGGCCGCGCCCAGTCCGACAGTTCCGGGTAGTTCGACGGAAACAGCGCGCGCTTGGTTTCGTCGTCGTTTACCCGCTTGAACTCATGATTCGTGCCCACCGCGCGGGCACGCGCCGCGGCGGGACGCGCGTCGATGGCCTGGAACCAGCGCTTGATGTTGGGGTAGGCCGCCAGCGGGTCGGCTTCGCCTTTCAGCACGCGCGAGGCGCGATCCAGCCAGCCCCAGCCGGACATATCGGCAATCGAGTATGCATCGCCCACGATGTAATCCCGCCCGGCCAGGTGCGTATCCAGCACCCGATAATGGCGTTCCGCTTCGCGCCGGTAGCGATTACGCGCGTAATCGTTGTCTTCCGGCGCTGCAAACTGAAAATGCACCGCCTGCCCCGAGAATGGTCCCAGGCCCGTGCCCAGGAAGAACAGCCACGACAGCAATTCCGGCCGGTCTGCCGGCGTGCCCATGAAACGGCCGGTTTTTTCAGCCAGGTACAGCAGGATGGCGCTGGAATCGAACACTCGCGCCTCGCGGCCGCCCGGACCTTCGGTATCGACTATCGCCGGCACCTTGCCGTTGGGGTTGATGGCGCGAAACGCTGCCGCGTGCTGCTCGCCCTTGCTGGTATCCACCGGCACCACTTCATAAGCCAGGCCGGTTTCCTCCAGGAACAGCGCGACCTTGGCGGGGTTGGGGGTGGGGTGGAAATAAAAGCGGATCATCGGTAGTCTCCATGCCGGACATTAGGGAACAAGAACAGGGAACAGGCAAAATTCTAGATCAGTTGATCTAGAATAAGGCATGAGTCCCCGGCGCGGCAATATCGCCGGCTATCCAGCAAGGAAAAAAACATGGCCCGACCACGCGAATTCGATGAAACAGCCGTGCTCGACGCGGCAGTGCGCTGCTTCTGGGCGCGCGGCTTCGAAGCGACTTCGGTACGCGAGCTCGCCGAATCCATGGGCATTACTGGCGCCAGTCTGTACAACGCATTCGGCGACAAGCGCTCGCTGTACCGGCGCGCGCTCGACCACTACGTGGAAACCAGCTTCAGCGCCCGCGCCCGGCGCGTCGAATCATTGCCGCCGAGCGAGGCTCTGGCCGCGTTCTTTGCCGACATCGTCGAGCGCTCGCTGGCCGACCGCCAGCGCAAGGGGTGCATGATCATCAATTCGGCGCTGGAAGTGGCGCCGCACGACCCGGAATTCCAGCAAGTCGTCGTCAGTGTGCTGGGCCGCATCGAAGCGTTCTTCCTGCGTTGCGTCACCACTGGCCAGCAGGCGGGCACGATCATCACGACCCAGCCCGCCGACGACCTGGCCCGCCTGCTGCTCAGCGTGTTGATGGGGGTGCGCGTCATGGCGCGCGCCCGGCCCGAGCGCGCGCTGCTCGAAGGCATGGTGCGGCCGGCATTGGCGCTGCTGGCGGCCCCGGCCCCGGCTGCGTGACTGGCCGGCAATTTGCCTGCGCCGCCAACCGCGCCCGTGGCCAGGCTCAGCCCGGCATGGTCTTGCCCATTAACTCGAAAATGCCATCGATGCAGAACTGCACTCCCATGCAGATCAGCAGGAATCCCATGATGCGCGAAACCGCGTCTATGCCCGATTCGCCCAGCACGTGCACCACCCGTTCGGCGCTGCGCAGGCATATCCAGAACAGCAGCGCCAGCAATATCGCCACGGAAACCACCGCCAGGTGGTGAATCGGCTGCAGCCCGCCGTGGCTGTGCAGCGCCGAGGCGCTGCTGATGATCAGCGCGATGGTGCCGGGCCCCGCCGTGCCGGGCAACGCCAGCGGAATAAAAGCGATGTCGCGTGGTTTCGGGCGCTGCGGGCCGTGGGGCGTGGCCACGTGCACGGTGGGCTCGTCGGGCGCCATGTCGAGCTGCACCGAGGCTTCCGTCTGGCTGGGAAACAACATGCCGAAGCCGATATACCCTACGATCAGGCCGCCGGCAATGCGCAGGCCAGGAATCGATATGCCAAAGCCCGACATGATGGCGTTGCCGGCGTAAAAGCACACCAGGATGATGGCCGCCACGTAGATCGCCGCGCGGTCGATCTGGTGGTTGCGCTCTTGCGGGGTATAGCCGCGGCTCAGGGCCAGCAGCAAGGTGGTGCTGGTCAGCGGATTGGCCACGGGCAGCAGCGCCACCAGGCCCAGTCCGACATACTTCAGATATTCGAGCAGCACGCGAACTCCTCATGAAATGCCGGCGATTCAGGGCATCGTAGCATCCGGCTGGCGCGGCGCCGCGCGATGGCCGTAATATCGCGTCGGTTAGCATCGTGGCGAACTCACAAAGCACCTGCATGCACATGGCCGATTCCACAACGCGCGATGCGCACCCCTGGACGATCTTCCTGGTCTTCCTGCGCCTGGGCCTGACGTCGTTCGGCGGGCCGGTTGCCCACCTGGGCTATTTCCATGCCGAATTCGTGGCGCGGCGGCGCTGGCTCAGCGAACACGCCTATGCCGACCTGGTGGCGCTGTGCCAGTTCCTGCCCGGCCCCGCCAGCAGCCAGGTGGGCATGGCGCTGGGGCTGTCGCGCGGCGGCTACCTGGGCGCGCTGGCTGCCTGGGCCGGCTTTACGCTGCCTTCGGCCGCGTTGCTGGTGCTGTTCGCGCTGGGAATATCGCACTTCGGCCAGGCACTGGCGCCGGGCGTGCTGCATGGCCTGAAAGTCGTCGCGGTGGCGGTGGTCGCGCAAGCCGTCTGGAATATGGCGCGCAGCCTGTGCGCCGACGCGCGGCGCGCCGGCATCATGGTGGCCGCCGCGTGTGCCGCCAGCCTGCTGCCCTATGCCTGGACGCAGATCGGCATCCTGGCGGCGGCCGCTGTGGCCGGCCGCCTGTGGCTGGCGTCGTCCGGCCCGGCCGTGCACCAGGCGCTGCCCATGCCTGTCGGGCGCCGCGCCGGCGGTGCCTGGCTGCTGCTCTTCGCGGCGTTGCTGGCGGGCCTGCCGCTGGCGGCGGCCATGTTCCCCAGCCATGCCCTGGCGCTGGTCGACGCCTTTTATCGCGCCGGCTCGCTGGTGTTCGGCGGCGGCCATGTCGTACTGCCGTTGCTGCAGGCCGAGGTCGTGCCGCCGGGATGGGTCGACAACGATGTATTCCTGGCCGGCTACGGCGCGGCCCAGGCGGTTCCAGGCCCGCTGTTCACCTTCGCTGCTTTCCTGGGCGCTTCGCTGCGGGGCGAGCCGTCTGGCTGGCTGGGCGGCATGCTGTGCCTGGCGGCGATCTTCCTGCCTTCGTTCCTGCTGGTGGCGGGGGCGCTGCCGTTCTGGGACGGCCTGCGGCGCGGGCCGGGCGCGCGCTCGGTGCTGGCCGGCGTCAATGCCGCCGTGGTGGGCTTGCTGGCGGCCGCCTTGTACCAACCTGTCTGGACCAGCGCCATCCTGCAGCCGGCCGACTTCGCCCTGGCCTTGCTGGCGCTGGTTGCGCTGACGATCTGGAAGCTGCCCCCCTGGCTGGTGGTGGCGGGTTGCGCGGTGCTGGGCGCCGTGCTGGCTGTCTGGGCGGTGTAGCGGACGCGCGCCCGCTATGCCGCTGGCAGGGCCGGGTCGCGGGGAAAGTGCAGGCGCACGCACAGCCCGGGCTCGGCATTGCTCAGCTCCAGGCGGCCTCCATGCAGCCGGGCGATAGCCATCACGGTGGCCAGTCCCAGGCCGTAGCCTGGCACATGGCGATGGGCGCGGTAAAAGCGTTCGCCGATACGGTCCATTTTCGCGGCCGGTATGCCGGGGCCATTGTCGGCCACGGTCAGGCGGGTTTCCCGGTCGGTTTGCACGGTTTCAATGCGAATGCGCGCCGCGTCGCCGGCATATTTCAAGGCGTTGTCCACCAGCGTGGCGATGGCGCCGGCCAGCAGATCGGGATCGCCCACCATGGGCGCCGCGCCGCTGCAGTCGAACGTCAGCACCGCCTGCCGGTCTTCCGCCACGGCCTCGTACAGTTCGGCCACGTCGCGCGCGATGACGTCCAGCCGCAGCGGCTCGAAATGCTTGCGCCGCGTGCCCGATTCCAGCTCGGCGATCTGCAGCAGTTTTTCCGATACCTTGACCAGGTCTTCAAGTTCGGCCTGCAGGCTGTCCACCCGCGCGCGGATGTCAGTGCGCGAACCGTGGGCCCAGTCGATCGTGCGCAGTTGCACCAGCATGCGCGTCAGGGGCGTGCGCAACTGGTGCGCCACGGCGTCCGACACATTGCGCACGCCATGCATCAGCAATTCAATACGGTCCAGCATGCGGTTGATGTCGCTCGACAGCAGCGCGAATTCATCTTGCCGGGGGTGCGCCGGAATACGCTGCCCCAGCTCGCCAGCGCCGATCTGCGCCGCCGTGCGCCGGATGACCTCGACGCGGCGCTGCAGCACCCGCCTGAACAGCACGGCGCCCAGCAGCACCAGCAACGCAATGACGCCAGTGGCGGCGAGGCTGACTTTCTTGATCAGGTCGGTAAGATCGTAAAGGTCGCGCAGGTCGTGGCCGATGATCAGCGTGGAGCCATCCCGCAGCTTGCGCGCCACCAGATAGCCATGCACGGGTTGCCCGCGTAATTGCACCGAGCGCATCACGCCGCTGCCGTTCAGCGGCGCATCGGAAGGGTCCCAGGCGATATTGCCCGCCAGCATGCGGCCGGCAGGGTCCAGCAGCATGAACATTTCCGTGTCGGTGTTGACGTGGTCGGCCATTTCCAGCGATATCTCGCGGGCCAGCCCCGCCAGTCCGCCCTGCTCGAAGTGGGCGTTCATGCGCTGCGACGTGATCTGCACCTGGCGCGAGAACTGCGATTCCAGGATCTTCACGCTTTGGTAATACACGAAGAACAGCGACAGCAGCGACGTCAACAGGGCCAGGATGCTGTAGTTGAGCGTCAGGCGAAACGCCACCGAACTCCAGATGGCGCGCAGCCAGCGGGCCAGGCGCTTCATCACGGGCGCGCCTGCCCGCCCGCGTCGGCCTGCGCCGACAGGCGGTAGCCCACGCCGCGCACGGTGTGGATCAGCGGCGCTTCGCCCGGGCCGTCGATCTTCTGGCGCAGCCGGCTGATGTGCACGTCGATCACGTTGGTCTGCGGGTCGTAGTGATAGCCCCACACTGTGGCCAGCAGCATGGTGCGCGTCAGCACCTGGCCGGCATTGTTCATCATGTAGGCCAGCAGCTTGTATTCGCGCGGCTGCAGCGTAATGGCACGGCCGCCCCGCGCGACCTGGCCGCTGACCAGGTCCAGCGACAGGTCGGCCACGGTCAGTTGGCGGCGTTCGTAACCGGACGATGAACGCCGGATCAGCGCCTCGACACGCGCGGCAAGCTCGGGAAAGGCAAACGGCTTGGTCAAGTAGTCGTCGCCGCCCGCCTTCAGGCCGCGCACGCGCTCGTCCAGCGCGGTCAGCGCGCTGAGCACCAGCACCGGCGTCTTGCGGCCCAGCGCGCGCAGCGACCACAAAATCGACAGTCCGTCGACGTCGTTGGGCAGCATGCGATCCAGAATGATGGCATCCCAGTGCTCGGTGGTGGCCCGCTGCAGCGCAGTCGGCCCGTCCATGGTGATGACGGGGTCGTAGCCTAGTTCTTTGAGCCCGTTGGCGATATAACGGGCGTTGTCGGCATCGTCTTCGACGATCAGGCAGCGCCACATGATTATCTCCTGCAAGGCCTGGCCTACAGCGGCAAATTCTAGCCCAGCCCGGGGCCGCACCCCCGGCAACCCAGGCAGCATTACCAATAATTAATCATTCCGTAATGCCACCAGGCGGCGGCGCGTGCGTACCATCGGCAGGGTAATGAATGCACTGACGCTATCTTCTTCACAGGCCCGTAACCAGGGCCGTGCGCTGCAGCCGGCCGATTTCGCCGTGCTGGCGGACTTTCGCCACGAACTACGCCGCTTCGCCCTGCACGGCGAGGCTCAGGCGCAGGCCCGCGGCCTGGCGCCGCAGCAGCACCAGGCCCTGCTGGCCATCAAGGCCAGCAGCGACCCGCTGACCGTTACCGAACTGGCCGGCCGGCTGTGCATCAAATCCCACAGCGCGGCCGAACTGGTCAGCCGGCTGGTGCAAATGGGCATGGTGGCGCGCCGGGCCGATCCCGACGACGGCCGGCGCGCGCTGCTGCACCTGACGCCGCACGCCGAAAGCACCCTGGACGCGTTATCCACCGCCCACCTGGAACAGCTGCAAGGCATCCGCCCCTTGTTGATGGGCCTGTTGCAGAAGATTGGCCCCGAAGGCGGGTAGGGCGCCAGGCGCGCCCTACGCGGCGCCGTTCACCGTATAGACCCGCAGCCGGTGCCCGTCGGGGTCGGCCGCGACGAAGCTTCGGCCGAAATCCAGATCGGTAGGGGGTTGCACGATGGTGGCGCCCTTGGCCTGCCAGTCGGCGTGCAGCGCATCAACCAGCGCCGGCGCCTCGACCCTGAAACCCAGGTCGCTGCCGCCGCCGGCGGCGGTGGGCGGAGGCTCGGCGCCCGCCTTGCCCCACAGGCCCAGCGCCAGCCCGGTCGGCAGAATGAACAGGGCAAAGGTGGGGCTGGATTCCATCGGCTGCTGGTCGAGCAGTTGCGCATAAAAGCGTGCGCTGGCCGGCGCATCGGCCACATAAAGCAGAATACTGTTGCTGGCGATCATGGCGGGTCTCCGTGTGTAGGAACCTGCACTCTATTCGCACATGCTGCCAATTTTTGGCAGTATCAAACCTCCCGTTCGGGAATGCCTTGTGTTTCGCGCCAGTGCTTCAGCAATGCCTGGCGCCGGCGCGGGTAGCGGTCTTGCAGCGTTTCGGCCTGCGAGATCCGGTCGGTGCGGAAATGGCGGAAGTCGTGCCGCAGTTCGCACCAACCCACCAGCACGCGCACGTGGTCAAAGAAGGCCAGCGCGAACGGCCAGATGACCCGTTGCGATACTTCGCCGGCCGCGTCCCGGTAGATCATCGACAGACGGCGCTCGGTGCGTATCGCCGCGCGCAAGACCGACAAGTCGACACGCTCGGGCGGCGTTTGTTCGCCAGGGCCCACCAGCAATGCCGCCGTATCCAGCTCGACCCGCAGGTCGGCCGGCAGCACGGCGGCAATGCGCGCCAGCGCGCTAATGGCCGCGTCGCGCAATTGGTGGTCGGCCCGTTCGGCAACCCAGCGCGAGCCCAACACCAGCGCTTCGAGTTCTTCGGGCGGAAACATCAGCGGCGGCAACAGGAATCCGGGTTTCAGCACGTAGCCCACGCCCGGCTCGCCCTCGATCATGGCGCCCTGGGCCTGCAGGCTGGCGATATCCCGGTACAGCGTACGAATACTCACCCCGGTTTCCTGCGCCAGCACCTTGCCGCTGACCGGCCGGCGATGGCGGCGCAGCGCTTGCAGAAGCTCGAAGAGGCGTTCAGAACGGGACATAACCCGACAGTGTAGTCATGTCCCGGTTGCCAGGCTCAGCTAGCCATGAATACCGGCGGCCCACCCCACAGGTGCCAATCAGAACAATCGTCTGTTTTTTCAGAATTTTCCTCAGCTGTGGATGAGCGCACCCGGATAACCTCCGGAAATCGAGGCTCGATCACCCGATCCGTTCAGAAACGAGAGGTACACATACAGCAGAGAACTTAAGCACTGAGAAAACCGAAACACTGAGATTCCGCATCGAATCACCCAACGAAGTCACGAGTGTTCAGCTGCCGATTATTACGCCACACACGGCCTTGTAATTGCTGGATGCTCACACTTGTTTTGATACAGCAAATGAACAAATTCCTTGAAAAACACATGAACGAATCCACCGAAAAGCGCGTGAGCCGATATTGGCTGTTCTGGAAGCGCGGATGGTGGGCATGGCTGTATATGCTGTGCGCAAATCTGGTGAGTGTCGTTTTGTCTTTTCCTTTGGCCTGGGTATTCAGGAACAACGTGCCTCTCTATATCCTGTCTCTCCTGGCAGTGGTATTGGGCGCATCGATTCCGATTATCGGATGGCTTTTCGAACGCTTTGCAGTCAAATCGCCTCGTCTTCTGTAGGCGAGATTTTCGTTGATGCCGCCATTCATGGTTGGTCCGGGCGGCCTGTAGCAAGGCGCGCGTTGTGCCGGCCGTTGGCTGTGTCGGCCGGGGCAGTACCGTACCTGACGACAGCGAAACGGCCAGCCTGCGCCAGGCAACAAAAAAACCCGCAACGCCTAAGCTGATGCGGGTTTTCTGTATTTGGCTGAATGCCTGTGTACTGCCAACTGGCGGAGAGGGTGGGATTCGAACCCACGGTACGGGGTTACCGTACGCCTGATTTCGAGTCAGGTACATTCGACCACTCTGCCACCTCTCCGGTGTCCGTTTTCCGTGCCTGATGTTGCCACCCGGCGGGACGCTGCCTGCGGCGCCAGGCGCCGTGGTCGTCTGGCAGACGTCCGGACCTTCGCTTCACGAAAAAGCGAAGAGCGAGACTATATCAGAAAAAATCCTTCCGTGCCTAGGCCTGCGGGGCCATCGCCCAGCGGGCCGCCATTGCCCTGGCCATGCCCCCGTCCGGGGTGGGGCCTAGCCCGATGGCGAACGGGCTGGCGGCTACACTTGGGGCCGGCCTTTCATCACGGGTTCGGCCCGGATCCAGACAGGAGAATTCGCATGCTCAAAGGAAAAGTCGCCATCGTCACCGGTTCCACCAGCGGCATCGGGCTGGGTATCGCCACCGCCTTTGCGCAGCAGGGCGCCGATATCGTCCTGAACGGGTTCGGCGATGCGGCCGAGATCGAGAAACTGCGCGCCGGGCTGGCCAGCCAGCATGGCGTGAAAGTGCTGTACGACGGGGCCGACCTGTCGCGCGGCGAGGCTGTGCGTCAGTTGGTGGCCAACACCGTGCAGTCGCTCGGCCGCGTCGACATCCTGGTGAACAACGCCGGCATCCAGCACACCGCGCTGATCGAGGATTTTCCGGTCGAGAAATGGGACGCCATCCTGGCGCTGAACCTGTCGGCCGTCTTTCACGGCACCGCCGCCGCGCTGCCGCACATGAAAAAGCAGGGCTGGGGGCGCATCATCAACATCGCCTCGGCGCACGGGCTGGTGGGCTCGGCCAACAAGTCGGCCTACGTGGCCGCCAAGCACGGCGTGGTGGGCCTGACCAAAGTCACCGCCCTGGAAACCGCCGGCAGCGGCATTACCGCCAACGCCATCTGCCCGGGCTGGGTGCGCACCGGGCTGGTCGAAAAACAGATTACCGCGCTGGCCGAGAAAGACCACGTAGACCAGGACGCCGCCGCCCGCAAACTGCTTAGCGAAAAGCAGCCGTCGCTGCAGTTTGTCACGCCCGAGCAACTGGGTGGCACGGCGGTCTATCTGGCTTCGGACGCCGCCGCGCAGGTTACCGGCACTAGCATCTCGGTGGATGGCGGCTGGACGGCCCGCTAAGCGCGCTTTTCACTGTCAAGAAAAATACCAAGGAACCCCGGAACATGCTGTTCTTGCTTTCTCCCGCCAAGAAACTGGATTACGACACGCCGGTCCATGTCGAGCACCACACGCAGCCGCTGTTCGTCGAGCAATCGGCCGCGCTGATCAAGGTGCTGAAGACCCTCTCGGCCGATGACGTGGCCGCGCTGATGAGCCTGAGCCCGGCCCTGGCCGAGCTCAACGTGGCGCGCTATGCCGCCTGGTCGCGCAAGTTCACCCAGCACAACGCCCGCCAGGCCGTGCTGGCCTTCAACGGCGATGTGTACGAAGGCCTGCAGGCCGGCTCGCTGTCGCCGGCCCGGCTCGACTGGGCGCAAGAGCACGTAGCGATTCTCAGCGGCCTGTACGGGGTGTTGCGCCCGCTCGACCTCATGCAGCCCTACCGCCTGGAAATGGGCACGCGCCTGGCCACGCCCAAGGGCAAGAACCTGTACGAGTTCTGGGGCAGCACTATCGCCGACTACCTGAATGAACGCCTGGCCGGGCAGAAGACGCCCATTGTGGTGAACCTGGCCTCGGAAGAGTATTTCAAGTCGGTAGACCTGAAAGTACTGAAGGCGCGCGTCGTGCAGTGCGTGTTCCAGGACTGGAAGAACGGCGCGTGGAAGGTCATCAGCTTCCATGCCAAGCGGGCGCGCGGCCTGATGGCGCGCTATGCCATCGAGCACAAGGTCGCGAAGCCCGAAGGCCTGCAGAAGTTCGACAGCGAGGGCTATGCCTTCGACGCGTCGGCGTCCAGCGCCGACAAACTGGTGTTCCGGCGCAAAGCATAAAGCGGTCGTCCATGTCCGCCGGATTGCGCGTCTTCCTGTTTTTTTCGCTGGGCTATCTGGTTTCGTACCTGTTCCGGGGCGTCAACATCGGCTTCGGGCCGTACCTGACTCAAGAGCTGAACCTGTCGGCGGCCGACCTGGGTAGCCTGACCAGCCTGTATTTTCTGGGCTTCGCGCTAATGCAGCTGCCCGCGGGGCTGTTCCTGGATACCTGGGGGCCCCGGCGCGTCAATGCGCTGATGCTGCTGCTGGCGGCGGCGGGCACCCTGGTGTATGGGCTGTCGGATTCGCTGCCCGGCCTGATGGCGGGCCGCCTGCTTATCGGCGCGGGCGTGTGTGTTTGCCTCGGAGCAGCGTTCCAGGCGCTGGCGCAGACGTTTCCGCTGGCGCGCCTGCCCATGGTCAACGGCCTGGTCATGGCGGTGGGCGGGCTGGGCGGCGTGCTGGTGGGTTCGCCGCTGTCGTGGCTGCTGGAGCGCAGTTCATGGCAGTCGGTCAGCATCGGGCTGGCGTTTTTCACGCTGACCGTCGCGGCGCTGATCTGGTTCGGCGCGCCGCGCGAAGGCGCGCGTCACCGCAGTACGCCCACGCTGGCTGAGCAATGGCGCGGCACCTGCGCGTTGCTGCGCGACGCCCGCTACTGGCGGCTGGTGTCGCTGCCCGTCATGACGGGCGGGGCTTTTTATGGCGTGCAGTCGCTGTGGGTGCGCCCCTACCTTATCGAGGTCAACGGCCTGGACGCCGCGCATGCCGCGGGCCTGGTGTCGCTGCTGGGCTTTGCCATGATGGGCGGCAACGTGGGCCTGGGCGCCATGGCCCGCCGCATGGAGCGCATGGGCCTGGGGTTGTACGGGTTCGGCGGCGCCTGCATGGTGCTGTTCCTGCTGACGCAGGCGCTGATCATGATGCGCGCGCCCATTCCGCCCGCGCTGCTGTGGATCTGCTACGGCGCGTTCGGCTCGGCCAACATTCTGGTCTACGCGCTGCTGGCGGGGGAGTTCCCGCCGGAACTGCTGGGCCGGGTCGCCTCGACTACCAACCTGCTGATGTTCCTGACCATCTTCCTGTGCCAGGTGGGCATGGGCTGGATCGTCGACCTGTGGCCGCGCCAGGGCGGGGTGTACCCGCCTGCCGCGCACCTGGCGGCCTGGGGCGTGGTGCTGGCGCTGCAGGCGGGCTCGGCCATCTGGTATTTCTGGCCGGGACGCCGGCGCGCCACGTGATGTTTCCAGGTGCACGGCTCCTGCCAGGTGTCCGACCCCCGCAGGACACTGTACCCCTGAGATACCCCTCGCGCACAGCAGGGTCAGGCACCTGCGAAGCCTGACCCTTGCCAGCACCCTCGCATCATGCCGGCACCGCCGTCGGCCGGCTACGCGGCGGGTCGGCCACCGCGGCCAGTTCCTGGCGTATCTGCGTCGAGGCCCGCAGCATCTGCTTCAGCGGGTAGGCCAGGGCGGCCAGTTCGCCCTCGGTGTCGAACTGGCTGGGCAGATCAAGCGGCGCCGGGCGGCTGTCGTCGAGCATGTCCACGATGCCGGCCAGCGCCTGCCGCATGGGTTCGGGCGACTGCTTCAGGCTCGCCAGAATCGGCACCGCTGCCGTGATCTGCGAGGCCATGATGTGGTTCTGGATCAGCAGGTTGTTGAGCTCGGGCACGTTCATCTGGTGTGAGCGCGGCTCGCTCATCATGCGATAGAACGCCTCCGCGAAATTGCTGAACGCAATGTGCACGTTCTTGCGCGCCAGCCGCCAGGCGATGTCGGCTTCTTCCACGGTAGGCGTGCCCTCGGGCGGCGTGACTCCGGACGCATGGGCCTGCATGGCGCGGGCGTACTGCAGTCCGGTGCGCAGGTACGCGCGGTTGGCATTGGTGGCGGCGCGCGCCAGCGGCTTCATGTAGCGCGCTTCCCACCACGGCAGCACATAGCTGCAGACCAGCGCAATCGCGCAGCCCAGCGCCGTGTCCAGGGCGCGCTCGCCGATAACCTCCATCGACACCGTGCCCGGCGCCACGAAGTGGAACACCATCACCACGAACAGCGTGTTGAAGATGGCGCTGGCCATGTAATTGAGCTGCACCAGGCTGTTGCCCATGATGCAGGCCGCCAGCAACACGGCGAACAGCGCCTCGGGGCGCGTGGTCACGTGGAACAGCGCCAGCGCCAGCAGGCAGCCGATCAGCGTGCCCATCAGGCGCCAGCCGTTGCGCTGGCGCGTGAGGGCGAAGCCCGGCTTCATGATGATGATGATCGTCAGCAGCACCCAATAACTGTGCGCAGACGACAGCTGCGGCGTCGCCCACTGCGCGATCAGGCCCATGGCAAGGGCCGCCGCCAGGGTCACTCGCGTGGCATAGCGGAAATACGGCGAATCCAGCCGCAGGTTGCTGGTCAGCATGCCCAGCCGCAGCTCCTGGCGCGACATGAACTGGGTCAGCGACTTGTTGATGCGCAGCACGCTGGTGGGCTGCGCGTCGGGGCGGGCCGCCGTGTGGTCGGCCAACTTGCCGACGATGCGCGAGGCGTTGCGCAGGCGCCGCAGCACCTGCACAATCAGCGCCAGCATCTCGGGCTCTTTCTCGCCCATGCCGTGGTGCTTGAATTGTTCGACCTCGTATTCGATGGCGCGCAGCTCGGCCTTGGTGCTGCTGCGGTACTGCACCGGCCGTCCGCGCGACACATCCAGCGCGATGCTGTTCAGTTCCAGCGACATCTTGGTCAACGCGTCGCGCATGAACATCAGGCAATCGTGGCCGGCCAGCGCGCGCCGCAGCGCGGCGTAGTCGGTGTGGGTGGCCACCAGCGTATCCAGCAGCTGCAGCATGTCGACGAACATGTTCCACAGCATGACCCGCTCGCCATCGCGGTAGCCGCTGCCGCGCGGCAGGCTGCGCAGCACGATGTCGCGCGCGGCCTGGTGCTTTTCCGTCATGATCGACTGCGACTGGATCAACGCGCGGTAGATGTCGTCCAGGTCGGTGTTCTCGTCATAGAAGCGGCTGCGCGCGGCCATGTAGTCGGCAGTGGCGAACAGGGCCACCGACATGGCCTGGCGCTCTTCGCGCAGCCAGAAGATGCGGCTGAAGGCCAGGCTGAACGCCAGGTAGAACAGGGCGCCGCCCAGCGTGGCCGCGGAATGCGCCAGCACCTGGCTGGGCGCCATCGGCGAATGCATGGTCAGCGTCATGATGAGCATGCCGGCAAAGCCGATCAGCCCGCCGCGCTTGCCGAACACCGAGAACATCGAAAACAGAAAGCACTGGCCGATCACCGCCAGCCATAGCAGCAACGGGTAGGTGGACGCGGCCCCGGTAATGGTGACCGCGGCCGTGGCCAGCACGGCGCCGCCCAGCATTTCGTTGGTGCGGTGCCGTTGCGGCCCGCCGGGCTGGTCGATGATGGCCAGGCACTGCGCCCCGAATGTGGCCACCAGCCCGAAGCCGTATTGCCCGAACAGGCCCCCCAGCACCATGACGGGCAGCAGCATGCCCACCCCTTGCCGCACTCCGCCGAAGAAGTAGTGGCTGTAAAGAAAGCGCGGAATGCTGGCAATGCGTATATCCATGGGCGACGGCTTTTTCGGATGCGGTTGCCCAGTATAAGAAGATGCGCGAGCTTTTGCGTCTCCGGGCTACCCCGATATGCCAGCCATGAACAGGCGGCCGTCCGCCCCGTGCCGGTGCAGTCTGGCGTGGTCCTGGGGAAATGGGGGGCGGCGCGTTGGGCGGCGGGGCAGCCTGCGCAGCAGGCCTCGGGCGCCTGCATGCGTCCGAGCCCGTCGCACGGGCGCCGCCCCCCATTTCCCCAGGACCACGCCAGACGTCCCAGCGCCAAACAACACCCGCCAACCAACCGCCCCCGCCCCCCCGATTTGCCCCCGATCCCGCAACGCGGTAAATTTGCTGCCTTGCGCCGGTCTGCCTATCCGATACCGGCGCGCAGGCCTACCGGCTGCCCGGGCTACATTCCGGGCGCTGTGCGCCAGTAATAACTTGCTGTTGGCCGCGCCACAAGCGTGTGTTGCCAAAGCTTCCATTTCGACCTCCAGCGTCCCCCAGGGGCGTTTGCGCTGCGTTCCCGACGAACGCGTGCCGGGTCGGCAGGGTGTCCGGGTGGCGAGGCTCCGTGAGTCTCAAAGCGCCAGATCATGCTGCCGTCGCCGGTCCGGGTTCAGTTGCCGCCGTATCCGGGCGTGCCACGGTTGGGAAAACAGGGCCGGTACTGAAAGGAATACAACATGGAAACCATAGGCGCCGATATCGTCGTGCGCTGCCTGGCCGAAGAAGGCGTCGAGCACGTTTTCGGCTACCCCGGCGGCGCGGTGCTGTACATCTACGACGCGATTTTCAAGCAAGACAAATTCCAGCATATCCTGGTTCGCCACGAACAGGCCGCCGTGCACGCCGCCGACGCGTATTCGCGCGCGTCGCAAAAAGTGGGCGTGTGCATCGTCACCAGCGGCCCGGGCGTCACCAATGCCGTCACCGGCATTGCCACCGCCTACATGGACTCGATCCCGATGGTCATCATCAGTGGGCAGGTGCCCACCGCGGCCATCGGCGAAGACGCTTTCCAGGAATGTGACACCGTCGGCATCACCCGGCCGTGCGTCAAGCACAACTTCCTGGTGCGCGACGTGAAAGACCTGGCCGAGACCATGCGGCGGGCGTTCTACATTGCCCGCACCGGCCGTCCCGGCCCGGTCCTGGTCGATATTCCCAAAGACGTCACCCTGCAGCCCTGCAAGTACGTGCCGCCCAAGGGCGAGATCAGCATGCGTTCGTACGCGCCGGTCAACAAGGGCCACCAGGGGCAGATCAAGAAGGCCGTGCAGATGCTGCTGGCTGCCGAGCGCCCCATGATCTACGCCGGCGGCGGGGTCATTTTGTCGGATGCCTCGGCTGAACTGCGCCGCGTGGCCGAGCAATTGGGCGCGCCGTGCACCACCACCCTGATGGGCCTGGGCGGCATGGCCGGCACCAGCCGCCAGTACGTCGGCATGCCCGGCATGCACGGCACCTACGAAGCCAACATGGCCATGCAGCACTGCGACGTGCTGCTGGCGGTGGGCGCGCGCTTCGACGACCGCGTCATCGGCAACCCGCGGCATTTCGCGCAGAACGCCCGCAAGATCATCCACATCGACATCGACCCGTCGTCCATTTCCAAGCGCGTGCGGGTCGACGTGCCCATCGTGGGCAACGTTAAAGACGTGCTGGCCGATCTCAGCGCGCAGTACGACGCCGCGCGCGCCGATGCCAAGCCCGCGCCGCTCGACAAATGGTGGCAGCAGGTCGAGGCCTGGCGCGCCAAGGAATGCCTGAAGTACGCCCATTCCGACGAAGTCATCAAGCCGCAGTACGTGGTGGAAAAACTCTGGGAAGTGACCGGCGGCGACGCCTTCGTCACCTCGGACGTGGGCCAGCACCAGATGTGGGCCGCGCAGTACTACAAGTTCGACAAGCCGCGGCGCTGGATCAACTCCGGCGGCCTGGGCACCATGGGGGTGGGGCTGCCGTACGCCATGGGCGTGCAGATGGCCAATCCTGGCACGGACATCGCCGTCATTACCGGCGAGGCGTCCATCCAGATGAACATCCAGGAACTGTCCACCTGCCAGCAGTACCACCTGACGCCCAAGATCGTCTGCCTGAACAACCGCTTCCTGGGCATGGTCCGCCAGTGGCAGCAAATCGACTACGGCTCGCGCTATTCCGAGTCGTACATGGATTCGCTGCCCGATTTCGTCAAGGTGGCCGAGGCCTACGGCCACGTCGGGTTGCGCATCGAGCGGCCGGCCGACGTCGAGCCGGCGCTGCGCGAAGCATTCAAGAAGCACAAGGATCGCCTGGTCTTCCTGGACTTCATCACCGACCGCACCGAAAACGTGTGGCCCATGGTGAAGGCCGGCCGCGGGCTGACCGAGATGCTGCTCGGCTCTGAAGACCTGTAAGGAGGCGACCATGAAACATGTGATTTCCGTGCTCATGGAAAACGAACCCGGCGCGCTGTCCCGCGTGGTGGGCCTGTTTTCTGCGCGCGGCTACAACATCGAAACCCTGACCGTGGCGCCCACCGAAGACGCCACCCTGTCGCGCCTTACCGTGGTCACGGTGGGGTCGGACGAGGTCATCGAGCAGATCACCAAGCACCTGAACCGCCTGGTGGATGTGGTCAAGGTCGTCGACCTGACCGAAGGGGCGCACATCGAGCGCGAGCTCATGCTGATCAAGGTGCGCGCTGTCGGCAAGGAACGCGAGGAAATGAAACGCATGGCCGATATTTTCCGCGGCCGCATCATCGATGTCACCGACAAGTCCTACACCATCGAGCTGACCGGCGTGCAGGAAAAGGTACAGGCGTTCATCGACGCCCTGGACCGCAGCGCCATCCTGGAAACCGTGCGCACCGGCGTGTCCGGCATCGGGCGCGGCGAACGGATCCTGAAACTCTGAAGGCCCCCGGGCCTGCCACAAACCATCTAGAATCACCCGAAAATCGCACAATCCGGAGCACACGACATGAAAGTTTTCTACGACAAAGACTGCGACCTCTCCCTCGTCAAGGGCAAGACCGTTGCCATCATCGGCTACGGCTCGCAAGGGCATGCCCACGCGCTGAACCTGCACGACTCGGGCGTGAAGGTCGTGGTGGGCCTGCGCAAGGGCGGCGCCTCGTGGAACAAGGCCGCCAACGCCGGCCTCGAAGTGAAAGAAGTGGCCGAGGCCGTCAAGGTCGCCGACGTGGTCATGATGCTGCTGCCCGACGAAAACATCGCCGCGGTCTACCGCAACGAAGTGCATGCCAACATCAAGGCGGGCGCCGCGCTGGCCTTCGCCCACGGTTTCAACGTGCACTACGGCCAGGTCGTGCCGCGCGACGACATCGACGTCATCATGATCGCGCCCAAGGCCCCCGGCCACACGGTGCGTTCCACCTACACCCAAGGCGGCGGCGTGCCCCACCTGGTGGCTGTGCACCAAGACAAATCCGGCTCGGCCCGTGACGTTGCCCTGTCGTACGCCAGCGCCAACGGCGGCGGCCGTGCCGGCATCATCGAAACCGACTTCCGCGAAGAAACCGAAACCGACCTGTTCGGCGAACAGGCCGTGCTGTGCGGCGGTACGGTCGAACTCATCAAGGCGGGCTTCGATACCCTGGTGGAAGCCGGCTACGCGCCCGAAATGGCGTACTTCGAGTGCCTGCACGAGCTCAAGCTGATCGTCGACCTGATCTACGAAGGCGGCATCGCCAACATGAACTACTCCATCTCGAACAACGCCGAGTTCGGCGAATACGAGACCGGCCCCAAGATCGTCACCGAGCAGACCCGCCAGGCCATGCGCGACGCCCTGGTCGCCATCCAGACCGGCGAGTACGCCAAGAAGTTCATCCTGGAAAACGCCGCCGGCGCTCCCACGCTGACCTCGCGCCGCCGCATCAACGCCGAGTCGCAAATCGAACAGGTTGGCGGCAAGCTGCGCGCCATGATGCCCTGGATCGCGGCCAACAAGCTGGTGGACAAGTCCAAGAACTGATCGCGCCGCCAGGCGCCTCGGCAGGTGCCTGACTCCCCGCCAGGGATGTCAGGCGCCGAACTGGCCAGTTCATCTACCGGACGGCATCCCGAGCAGGGATGCCGTTTTTCTATGCATGCGGCGGGGCCGCAAGGCGGCCGGGATGAGTTAACCTTTCGGTTATCCGCCGCCATATTCAGTGACTATGCCCAATTTTTCCATGCGCGATTCCGAAAATCGCCACCGCAGCATCTATTTGCTGCCCAATGCCTTTACCACCGCGGCCCTGTTCGCCGGCTTCTACGCCGTGGTGCAGGCCATGAACGACCGCTTCGAAGTTGCCGCCATCGCCATTTTCGTGGCCCTGGTGCTCGACGGCATGGATGGCCGGGTGGCGCGGCTGACCAACACCCAGTCGGCGTTCGGCGAACAGTACGACTCGCTCTCGGACATGACCTCGTTCGGCGTGGCGCCGGCACTGGTCATGTATGAATGGATACTCAACGACCTGGGCCGCTGGGGCTGGCTGGCCGCGTTCGTCTACGTGGCGGGGGCGGCGCTGCGCCTGGCCCGCTTTAACACCAACATCGGCGTGGTCGACAAGCGCTTCTTCCAGGGGCTGCCCAGCCCGGCCGCGGCCGCCCTGGTGGCGGGTTTCGTCTGGCTGGCCATCGACAATAAACTGCCCATCCACGACAACGTCATGGCCTGGGTGGCGTTCTGCGTCACCATGTACGCGGGTGTCACCATGGTGTCCAACGCGTCGTTCTTCAGCGGCAAGAGCTTCGCCCTGGGGCGCAGCGTGCCTTTCTGGGGCATTTTGCTGGTGGTCGCCGTGTTCGTGTTCGTGTCCAGCGACCCCCCGGTGGTGCTGTTTGGCCTGTTCGTGCTGTACGGGCTGTCGGGCTGGGTGATCATGGCCTGGCGCTGGAACCGCGCCCGGCGCCTGCAGCAAGAGCGCCGCTCGCACGTCGAATAGCGCCCAGCCGCGCCCGGGCGGGCGCGGCCACTCGCCGGCGCGTGGCTAGCGCCAGCGCCAGTCGTCGTCGTACATCGGGTCGGGGCCGGGGTGAAAGCGCGTTACTCGCTGGCCGTCGCGGCCCATGTACACGTACATCAGCGAATTCCACACGCCCGACTGCTTATAGCGGTACGCCCACACCACCTCTCGCACGCTGGGCAGCCCCACTTCGTCTACCTGGGCCGGGGGGCCGAACTCGCAGCGCACCTGGTCGGCCGTCCACGCGCCCTTGGCCAGCAGCTTGAAATGCGCGTCGGTCAGAATGGGCAGCACCCGGTCGACCCGGCCGTCGGCCGCCACGTTGGCGCCCCACGCATACTGGCCGTAAGGCTGCTGGGTCCAGATGACGCGCTGGCCGCCGCCGGCCATATCGCAACTGAAGTTCGGCCGTCCGTATTGGGCCGCTACGTCGGCCAGGGGCGTGCCCGGCGGCACCTGGGCCAGGTTGCTGCAAGCGGCCAGGGCGCCGGCCGCCGCCAGGGCGGCAGCGCAGCGGGCCAGACGAAAAATGTTACAGTTCATCCCGGGTCTCCGATGGGCCGGCACGGGGCTCGCCAGGGCAAGCACCCGCTCAATAGGGCAATTCTAGCGAATCAGCTATAATGCTCGCCTGATTTGCCCGGCCTGTGTGCATGGCCGGGCAAATTGCTAGTTGAACGCAGTAGTGTAGATAAGCAAGCAGTACCCAAGCATCACGGCTTTTGCCGTTTTTTTAAAACCACGGCTGGGCGCCTCGGCCCTGCCGCAAGTCCGAAGAGGTCATTACATGTCCGTAGCCGACATCAAAAAAGCCGACATCGTCGCGCAGTTCCAACGCGCCCAGGGCGATACCGGTTCTCCCGAAGTCCAGGTGGCTCTGCTCACCGCCCGCATCAACGAACTGACCGGTCACTTCAAAGAACACATGAAGGACCACCACTCGCGCCGCGGTCTGCTGCGCATGGTCAGCCGTCGTCGCAAACTGCTCGACTATCTCAAGGGCCGCAATCCCGATTCGTACCGCGCACTGATCGAAAAACTCGGTCTGCGCAAGTGATCGACGGGGCAGGCTCCCCATGACGCAACCGTGGCCGGTGCGACGTTTGTCGCGGCGGCCACGGTTTTTCATTTGTAAGGAATCCTCGTCATGTTCAATAAAGTGACCAAATCGTTCCAATACGGCCAGCATACGGTCGTGCTGGAAACGGGCGAAATCGCCCGCCAGGCCTCCGGCGCCGTGCTGGTGTCGGTTGACGACACCGTCGTGCTGGCCACCGTCGTGGCCGCCAAGAAGGCCAAGCCCGGCCAGACCTTCTTCCCGCTGACCGTCGACTACATCGAAAAAACCTACGCCGCGGGCCGCATCCCCGGCGGGTTCTTCAAGCGTGAAGGCAAGCCGTCGGAAAAAGAAACCCTGACCTCGCGCCTCATCGACCGCCCGCTGCGTCCGCTGTTCCCTGAAGGCTTCTACAACGAAGTCCAGGTCGTGCTGCACACCGTGTCGGTCAACCCGGAAATCGATCCCGACATCCCCGCCATGATCGGCGCCTCGGCCGCGCTGGCCATTTCGGGCATTCCGTTCAACGGCCCCATCGGCGCCGCCCGCGTGGGCTACGTCGACGGCCAGTACGTGCTGAACCCCACCGCTACGCAGCTGAAGTCGTCGCAAATGGACCTGGTCGTCGCCGGCACCGAAAATGCCGTGCTGATGGTCGAATCCGAAGCCAAGCAACTGTCCGAAGACGTCATGCTGGGCGGCGTGGTCTATGGCCACGAGCAAATGCAGGCCGCCATCAACGCCATCCATGATCTGGTGCGCGACGCCGGCAAGCCCGACTGGGAATGGCAGCCCGAGCCCAAGAACGAAGCCCTGATCGCCGCCGTGACGGCCGCCGCCCAAGAAAAGCTGGTTGCCGCCTACCAAGAGCGCCAGAAGCAGGCTCGCACCGCGCTGCTGCGCAACGTTTACGCCGACGTGCACGCCGCGCTGGCCGAGCAGGCTGCCGCCGCCGGCCAGGATGCGCCCGATGCCGTCACCGTCGACAACATCCTGTTCGACCTCGAAGCCCGCATCGTGCGCGGCCAGATCCTGAACGGCGAACCTCGTATCGACGGCCGCGACACCCGCACCGTGCGTCCCATCGAGATCCGCCTGGGCGTGCTGCCGCGCGCGCACGGCAGCGCGCTGTTCACCCGTGGCGAAACTCAGGCGTTGGTCGTGGCCACGCTGGGCACCAAGCAAGACGAGCAGATCATCGACGCGCTCATGGGCGAATACCGCGACCGCTTCATGCTGCACTACAACATGCCGCCCTTCGCCACCGGCGAAACCGGCCGCATCGGCGTGCCCAAGCGCCGCGAAATCGGCCATGGCCGCCTCGCCAAGCGCGCCCTGGTGTCGCTGTTGCCGGCCCACGAAGATTTCCAATACACCATCCGTCTGGTGTCCGAAATCACCGAATCCAACGGCTCCTCGTCCATGGCTTCGGTCTGCGGCGGCTCGCTGGCCATGATGGACGCCGGCGTGCCCCTGCAAGATCACGTGGCCGGCGTGGCCATGGGCCTGATCCTCGACGATGGCAAGTTCGCCGTCCTGACCGACATCCTGGGCGATGAAGATCACCTGGGTGACATGGACTTCAAGGTGGCGGGCACGCAGAACGGCATTACCGCGCTGCAAATGGACATCAAAATCCAGGGCATCACCAAGGAAATCATGCAAGTGGCGCTGGCCCAGGCCCGCGAAGGCCGCCTGCACATCCTGGGCAAGATGCGCGAAGCCCTGGAAGGCTCGCGCGGCGAGCTGTCGGCCTTTGCGCCGCGCATGCTCACCATCAAGATCAATCCCGAGAAAATCCGCGACGTCATCGGCAAGGGCGGCGCCACCATCCGCGCCCTGACCGAAGAAACCGGCACGCAGATCGACATCTCCGATGACGGCACCATCGTCATCGCCAGCGTCGACGAAGCCCAGGCCAAGGAAGCCCAGCGCCGCATCGTCGAGCTCACGGCCGATGTCGAAGTCGGCCAGGTCTACGACGGCTCGGTGCTGCGCCTGCTGGATTTCGGCGCCATCGTGCAAGTGCTGCCGGGCCGTGACGGCCTGCTGCACATCTCGGAAATCGCCAACTACCGCATCGCCAACATCAACGATGTGCTGAAGGTCGGCCAGCAGGTCCGCGTCAAGGTCATCGAGGCCGACGACAAGGGCCGTCTGCGCCTGTCCGTCAAGGCTATCGGCGGCATCGAGCAGCAGCAGGCTGGGGGCGCCGAACCGGCGGCCCAGCCGGAATCGCAAGCCGAATAAGCTTCGCGTTTTCCCAGCCCGAAAAAACGGCACCGCAAGGTGCCGTTTTTATTGCATCTACGGTACATTCTGGACGCGCCGGCCAGTTGCCGGCACCGACTCTATGTATGGAGCAGGCATTGACCGGCACAGGATTCTTCCGCGCATGCTGACGCCACGGCTGGCAATCCGGGCCCTGGCCGGCTGCGCGCTGGCGCTGGCGGCGGGCTGTGTGTCCCAGCCGGCGGCGGTCGGCCCGCGCAGCGAAGACATGTCCATGGACCAGTTCGCGCAAACCGACTTCAACCGCACGGTCACGCTCGAAATCCGCGACAACCTGGCCAGCCTGTATACCCTGCTCGACAAGCTCTACCGCCGCAACCCGCGCGAATGGCGCAAGGCCGGCATGGCCGACCAGCCGGCCGCCGTGGCGCGGGTGCGCGCCATGATCGAAAACCGCACGCCGCCGCCCGGCCTGAGCGGCCTGCGCGACATACAGATCCTGGCCGTGTCGCTCGACCCGGCCTATCCGCGCGACCGTGTCGCGGCGTTCATCTACGGCCTGGCCGACACCCTTATCGCCGCCCACAACGACAAGACGCGCATGTACCTGTCTGATGTGCTGGACGGCCAGCGCATCTACAACGCCGCGCGCAACGTCGAGGCCGCCGCCTGGCTGCTGGCCTCGCGCCGCGACGCAAGCGGCGAGCCGCTGCTGCTGGCCAACGAGATGTCGCCCACCGCCACCAACCTGAGCTTCGAGCGCGAGTTCGGCGCCATCATCGGCAGGCTGGACCTGATCGCCAACCTGCTGGGCGAGAATGCCCGGCGCGTGGGCATCAACTACGCGCAGGGTCTGCTGTTCTTCAACTTCCTGCCGGTACGCTAAAATGCAAGCCCGCTTCCGGGGCGCCAGGCGCGCCCCGATTGAGCGTCTACAGGCCCCCACCGTGATCGATCTCGCCGCCATTCAAGCCGCCCGCGCCCGCTTGCAGGGGCAGGTCCACAAGACGCCGTTCACGCATTCGCGCACGCTGTCCGACATCCTGGGCGCCGAGGTCTGGCTGAAGTTCGAAAACCTGCAGTTCACCGCCTCGTTCAAAGAGCGCGGCGCGCTCAACCGCATGCTCGAACTCACCCCGGACGAGCGCGCCAAGGGCGTCATCGCCGTGTCGGCCGGCAACCACGCCCAGGGCGTGGCCTACCACGCGCAGCGCATGGGCGTGCCGGCGGTCATCGTCATGCCGCGCTTCACGCCCACGGTTAAGGTGGCCAACACCCGCCGCTTCGGCGCCGAGGTCGTGCTGCTTGGCGAAACCTTCGACGACGCGCAGGCGCACGGCTACCACTTGGCGCGCGAGCGCAGCCTGGTCATGATCCACCCGTACGACGATGCCGCCGTCATCGCGGGGCAGGGCACCCTGGCGCTGGAAATGCTGGAAGACCAGCCCGACCTCGACGCCATGGTCATCGCCATTGGCGGTGGCGGCCTGATCAGCGGCGTCGCCACCGCGGCGCGCGCCATCAAGCCGGGCATCGAAATCGTGGGCGTGCAGACCGAACGCTTTCCGGCCATGTACGCCGCCATGCGCGGCGTTGCCATGACGCCGGGTCACTACACCATCGCCGAGGGCATCGCCGTCAAATCGCCCGGCGTCATCACCCAGGAAATCGTGCGGCGACTGGTCGACCGCATCGAACTGGTCAGCGAAGCCGACATCGAGCACGCTATCGTGGTGCTGCTGGAAATCGAGAAAACCGTGGTCGAAGGCGCCGGCGCCGCCGGACTGGCCGCGCTGCTGCACGACCAGGCCGCGGCGGCCAACCGGTTTCGCGGCAAGCGCGTGGCGCTGGTGCTAACCGGGGGCAATATCGATCCGCTGATGTTGGGCGAGCTCATCGAACGCGGCATGGTGCGCGCCGGCCGCCTGGCCCGCATCCGTGTCGACCTGCGTGATTTGCCGGGCGCACTGGCGCACGCCACCAAGCTCATCGCCGACGCCCAGGCCAACATCACCGAAGTGCACCACCAGCGCGCCTTCACGGCCCTGCCGGTGCGCAATGTGGAGGTGGATTTCGTGTTGCAGACGCGCGGGCCCGAGCACATTCAGGAAGTCATCAACGTGCTCAATGCCGCCGGCTTCGCGGCCAGCAACCACGACCACTGACTGGCTCGCGGGCAGGGCGCCTGCGCCGCGCGCAGCCCTACAGCCCGTCGCGCGCCACCAAGGCCTTCAGGCGGTACAGGCGTTCGCGATGCAGCGTGGCAGCCAGGGGCTCCGGCTCGCGGCCCAAGGCCACGTAATCGTCCGGCACGGCGCGGATCGCGTCACGCAGTTTCGCGGCGTCGGCCTGCCACCACAACGACAGCAGCCGGTCGGGGTTGAGCGCGTCCAGCCCCTGGCGCCGCAATTCCGAGCGGCTGAAGTCTTTCAGGTTCCAGGTGGCCACCAGCACCTGGGGCGGTTGCTGCTGGCCGCAGCGCGCCCGCCGCGCCAGTCCGGCCGCGATCACGTGGAAATCTTTGGGGTCGCTGTAGCGCAGGCCGGCTTCGTAGGCCTGCAGGTCGGATTCCGTGGCTTGCGGAAAATGCCGGTTCATTTCCGCCCATTGATCGTCCAGTACGTCGGGCGGAATCGCCCACAGGCGGGCGGCATTGCGGCGCCATTCCACGCCGATGCGCTCGCTCCACACGGGTTGGTAGACGCCGCTGGCGGCCAGGCGCAGCATCAGGCGGCGCACGATGCCGGACATCAGCACGCAGGCGTCCAGCACGACAAAAGGGGCGGGGGTAGGGGCAGGCGCAGGCACGGCAACGGCGCGCGGCGCGCCGGAAAAGACGGTAGACGGCCGACACTGTAGCAGGAACGTGGCCCCGGTTTCTGGTAACAATAAATTGCGGGGACAGTCCGCCGGCGTGATGTCCGGTGTGAGCAAATGCCGTGTTGCAGCAGGCAATCTTCAGTCGCCTTTGAGTCGGTGTTTTCAGCAGTTATAGATTTGTTGCATCTATTAGGGAAAACCGCCTTGAGGCGGCTTTTCACTTCAAGTAGTTTGCGCGGGTAATCCCTAATCGGCGCAGTGTATCCAGGCAGCATGACATCCGCATGAACACCGCAGGGCGGCCCCTGCATTTACCGTGAAAAGACAGTCTCGGGAGAGTATTTGTGGATATTCCCAGCATCATCCAGTCCCGTCCCATTATTGCCCACACTCCCCTGGAAGGCAGCCTGGTATTCAAGCAGATGACAGGCCATGAAGGCCTGTCGCAATTGTTTGAATACGACGTAGAGCTGCTGGCCGACAATTTCAACCTGGATCTGAAACAGCTGCTCGGCAAGCCCCTGACGCTGGAAGTGGCCACCTCGTTGAAAGCCCGCTACCTGAGCGGGCAGATCGTGCGCTGCGTCATGGTGGGCCGCGAAAGCAGCACCTCGCGCAACTATATCTATAAGGCCACGGTGCGGCCGTGGCTGTGGTACCTGACGCAAACCTCGGACAACAAGATCTTCCAGCAAAAGACGGTTCCCGACATCATCAAGGAAGTACTGGGCGAATACGGCTATCCCTTCGAGATGAAGCTCACGGGCAGCTACCGCTCGTGGGAATACTGCGTGCAGTACCAGGAAACCGATTTCGCCTTCATCAGCCGCCTGATGGAACATGAAGGCATCTACTATTACTTCAAGCACGACAAAGACCAGCACACGCTGGTCATGACCGACGACATCGGCTCGCACGAGCCCGTGCCGGGCTACGAATCGATTCCCTACTACGGCCCCGACCGCGTGTCCACGCCGCAGGAAGAATACATATCGATGTGGGAAATCTCGGCCCAGGTCACGCCCGACGGCTACGCCACGGTCGACTACGATTTCACCAAGCCGGGCGCCAGCCTGGACGCCGTGTCCAAGCGCGCGGGTGGGTCCGAGCCGGGCAACCTGGAAATGTTCGAATGGCAGGGCGGCTTCCAGGAGGCCCAGCACGGCGAGCAATATGCGCGTGTGCGCCTGGAAGAATTGCAGAGCATCCAGGAGCAGGACCTTGGCATGAGCAATGCCCGCGGCCTGGCGCCGGGCCACCTGTTCACGCTGAGAAACCATCCCCGCAAGGCCGAGAACCGCGAATACCTGGTGGTGTCGGTGAACTACCGCATGAGCGTGGGCGGCTATTCCACCAACAGCGGCTCGGAAGAATTCTACGAAGAGTCTTTCTCGGCGCTGCCGTCCAGCGTGCAGTTTCGCGCCCCGCGCGTCACGCCCATTCCGCGCACCCACGGTCCGCAGACGGCTCGGGTGGTGGGCCCCGCCGGCAAGGAAATCTGGACCGACAAATACGGCCGCATCAAAGTGCAGTTCCACTGGGACCGCTACGGCCAGAAGAACGAAAGCAGCTCGTGCTGGGTGCGGGTATCCAGCCCCTGGGCGGGCGGCGGCTTCGGCGGGTTGCAGCTGCCGCGAATCAATGACGAGGTTGTGGTCGATTTCATCGGCGGATGCCCCGACCGTCCGCTGGTGCTCGGCCGCGTGTACAACGCCAACAACATGCCGCCCGTCGAGCTGCCGGGCAACGCGAACCAGAGCGGCTTTCGCAGCCAGTCGGTGTACGGCGACCCGACCATGTGCAACAAGATGATCTTCGACGACACGCTGGGCAACGAACTGGTGCATCAGCGCGCGCAAAAAGACATGTGCCATGAAGTCGTGAACGATCACAACCACACGGTGGGTTCCAACTACAGCGTGGATGTCAGCAAACACTACAGCATCAAGGCGGGGTCGCTGGCGGTGGAGGTCGCGAAAGAGACCAGCGTGACCCTCAAGGGACAGACCACGGTGAACCGGAAAGCCTATTCCGAGACTACGGTAGGGCCCGTTACCAAGGATACGACGGGTACCGTGGTCACATCGACCAAGGGGGTGTTGACCACTACCCAGCTAGGTGTACAGGGCATCAACGAGATAGGCGCGGTCGGGCATTCATTGATCGGCGCCTATGGTTCGATCATGGTCGGGAATTTCAACAAAACCATATTTGGCAATGTCGGCTAGGCGGGTTTCGCCACAAGGGAAGAGCACATGACCGACCCCTACGATCCCACCACGGTACGAGACGGCGTCGCCAAGGAAATCGCCGACCTGACCGAGGCCGCTGGTGGCCAGGCGCCCGACGACCAGACTATCCGGGACATCATTGCCAAATATGCCCGGCAAGGTGCAAACGGCAATCCGGCTTTAGAGGCCGGCGCGGAGAAGCGCGCCCTGGAATACTACGACCAGGGCATTTCGCCCGAGACGGCGGCTTCCGCGGCCGCGCGCCAGACTTATCAGGATGCAACGGGCCCGCGGCCCACCCTGGCCCAGGAAGCCGATCGGGTGCTGCGTTATCACGACGAGGATCAAATACCCGATTCCAGCGATATCGAGCGATACATTGCCGACAGGGAAGTCACCATTCCCGCGCATGAAAAAGCTCCGCTGGATCGCGCACTGGCCGATATGCGGGAAGCCTTTGACACCGCGAATATCCCGGAGCCGCTGGCCGCCCAGGCCGAGCTGGCGGCGGTGAACGCCGCCGCTGGCGGCACGGTGACAAGCGCCGGGCTGGACATCGACGGCAATCTCAATGTGACGGTGCATAAAGACGTCGAACTGACTTTCCAGGACTCCCAGATCAAGACTACCAAGCTGGATACCGTCTATACCCATCACAGCGACGTCGAGATCCACGCCAAGGATGTCAAGCTTACGGCCAGCAAAATCGACATTAATGCGCTGGTCGAGGAAACCAACCGGGTAAGCTCTTTCAAGAAGTCGGTGCGTAACGATTCGAGCCTGGTGATCGGCACTTTCCATCGAACCAACACCCCCGTACGCAATAACTCGTTGGTGGGCGCTTCACTGGATGCCAGCCTGGTCAATTTCAGCTTTGCTCCGATCAAAGTTGGGAACGCATATGAAATGTCTCATCACGGCATACGCCGTTATGGCATCAAGGGTGTCAACTACGAAACGCTTCGGAATTGGCAAGAAAAGACCAAGAAGAACATTCGGCGCGTGATTGCAGCGCTGATATTCATTTGATTCCGCCGAACAGGTCCTTAACTTGCGTGGCTTAATAGATGACTGATCCCTATGATGGCACGCCGCGGGTACTGCCCGGCTCGCAGGCGGCGCAAGCGGTAGATGAAGTTGGCCAGTTCTTTGCCGGCCGGACCGAGCCGGTGCCTCCTGCCGACATCGAATCGTTCGTGAAGCACAAGATTCTTGAATATGGCGGCGACCCGATCACCGCGGCCACGGCCGGCAACACGGCTTCGACATTGGCGCACCAGAACCCCGCCAATGCCCAGATGGTGGCCGAGAACGTGGTCGGCATGACCGTGGCGGACCCCGCGCTGGCGGGCAGCAAGGCCAAGACCGGAATACTGAACGACCTGAAGAATGCCAAAGGCGAGCTCAGTCCGGCGGATCAAAAAGACATTGCGTTCAGGCACGCGAACAGCCAGCTGCAGCAGGCCGGGGTCACCGATACGCAATCGTCCGCCGCGTTGCAGTCCAGCATCAACGCCTATATAGACCAGGGAGTCAGTCCCGACCTGGCCGCTGCCGCGGCCTTGGCTGAAATCCTTGCGCAGTCCATGCCGCAGGCCGACTCGTTCTCGATATTCGGCTACTTGAGCATGCTGGTGTACGGCGATACCAATTACTCGTTCAAGCAGATCGAGACAATGGACGTCACCAACCATGCTCTGCACACGCATCTTGCGAACACCACATACGAAATGCCGGGGCACAAATTCAGTCTGCTCTGCACTTCGTCTATCAAGACCTCGGCCACGGGTGAGTATGTGCGGGCGCATACGGCCAGCGCGCACGGGTTCTACGACGGCTTGTACATCTCTATGACGCCGAAGGCGGCGTCCTTGAACCTGGTCAATTTCAAGTTCGGCACGATGTCTTTTGGGTTGGGGGGACTGCTGGTTTCATTCGCGCCGCTGCGTATCTATCTTGCCATTTTTGATTCGGACCTGGTGTGGGCCAACCGGCCGATCAAGGAGGAGAAAGACAGACGCCGTACCTGGGCGCAAGTGCGGACCGCCGTGAAAAAGAGGTTCACCTCGAAACAACACAACGTGACGCCATGAGCACCCCATTCAACATCTTGCCCGGATCTTCCGCCGAATCCGCCGTCAAGGAAACCAGGTTATTGAGGCCCTTGCGCCCGGATAATGTCGCCGAGCAGATCATGCCGATCATGGAGAGATACGGCGTGGATTCGATGACCCGGACCGCCGTGGGCGAGGCGGCCACCCAGCTGGCGGGCGATCCCGCGCACCCGGATGCATCGGCCCTGGCGGAACAGCTGGTCGGCACCGCCGTCGCCGACCCGAAAGTGGCGGGCAACCAGGCCAAGAACCGGGTGCTGGCGCAACCCGACCTGCCTGAGCAGCAGCAGAAAGATCTGGCTGTGCAGGCGGCCGGCGAGGAAGCCGCAAAAGCGGGCGGCAGCAGCAGCGTTGCCCAGGAGCAGGCCCGTGAAGCGATGAACCAGGGGGCGTCTCCCGCCATGGCGGCCTATGTTGGGGCCGCGGCAGCGGTGTCGATTGCCGTTGCCAACAACTCGGCCTCGTCGGGCCTGGAAATCTTCGGGCACCTGAAGGCCCTGGTCCAGGGCATGGTGATAGAGACCTATCTGAAGACAGAAAACAAGACTGTGCTGGGGAAAACCACCTGGACTATCGGCAACAGTCTGGTCCAGACCACCTCAGACAAGCTGTCCATCCATTGTGACTACTACTATGCCGAGGCGCCCACCGACATCAGCGAACTCGACACGTCCAGCACGCGGTATTGGGGCGGCTATTACATGCGCTCGCCGATTCCGTTGTCGATGACGGGTGCCAGCTTCACCGGCTCGGTGAACAGATCGTCGGTCTATTACGCAAAAATGGGGTCCGCCGGCGTCGTGAAAGAAACGCTGGTGCCCCTCGATATTTATGTGGCGGCTTTTGGTACCGCCAGAGTGGCGGGGGCCGAGAAGCGCAATGTGAATCTGACGCTCGACGCAGGAATAATAAAACTCTGGCACGTGGGCAAGGCAATATTCTCGTAGTCTTATGAAAACAATAAAACCATTGCGTCTTATGGTGATGCCCCGGCCTTACAGGTGGCGTAATGGGAAGTACCTTGCCGTCACGCTGGCCTGCCTGGTCAAGTCCACGGACAAGGGCTGCCTGCTGATGCCGGACCATACGCTCTTGCATGACATCCTGCCGGAGCTGGACGCGGACGAGGTTCTCGATTTCATGATGCCGAAGCCGCATCCGGAGTTCCTGGTCAGTGGCAATGCCTATACCGCTCATCAGGCCGACAAGACCAAATGCATGGTCAGCGTGTCGGTGGGAGATAAGCGGAAAGAAGGGGTCGTGTTTGGCGATCGCTTCTGGATAGACAACCGCATTTCCGAGCCGCTTCCTTTTACGTTGATGCCGCTAGGTTGGGCGAATTCGTTCGGCGGCCCCAGCTGCCCGGACAACCCGCTGGGCACGGGCCTGGACGAGGTCGAAATCGGCGATACCCGGGCCATCAGACTGCCGAATCTGGAATCGCCGCTGGAGCGCATCCATCAGCGCGGCCAGCGGCCCCAACCTTTCAACTTCGGACAAATCCGGATCGATTGGCCGCATCGCATCAGCAAGATGGGTTCTTGTGACGAAACATGGATTCGGGAAGTCGGTACAGGTTTTTTCGACGATATGGACCCGTCGGCGTTCAACGCAGCCGCCGAGGATCAGATCTGGCTGGACAAGGCCGAATTGTCGATGGATGAGCGGTTCGAAATCTGGAATATGCATCCCGACCAGCATTGCTGGTCGGGCACGCTGCCTTCGCTGCGGGCGCGCTGCTTCATCAAGCGCAAGCATGCCGAGCGGCTGGACGAAGTGCAGATGCGCGCGACGACCGTTTGGTTCGTGCCGCATAAAGACTGCTACATCCTGCTGTTTCATGGCAATACCGCCATACAGGAAGACGACGCTTTCGACGTGAGTGTCATTATGGCGGGCATGGAGCGTATCGGCGAACCCCGGTCCATCGATCACTACGAAAGCGTTTTCGCCCGACGCATGAGTTTCGAAACCGCCGCCCTGTATGCGCTGAAAGATGAAGAGCTCATGCCGGCGGACATGCTCGCGCCGTGGATAGAAAATATTCCGCTGGATCAGCACACCATCATGTCGAAGATGCATCGGCTACGTCATGATGGGGAGGGCGGCATGAGTGGCGGATTCGTCGGGCCAATCAAGCCCATGACGCTGGCCGATTTGCCGGCGCTGGTCGAGAAAAGCGAGCAGATGCACGCGGAAACCACCGACGAGCTCAAGGAGAGCCGGGCCAACGCATTGGACAGCCTGAAAGCCGAAGCGGCGTCGAACCCGTCCGGCGTCGCTGGAAAGCTGTTGGACAGCATCGATGTCGACCTGGATGGCGGGCAACGTTCCGAGCCGCCCAAGTTGCCGACCGTCGGCCCGCCGAAGTTCGATGATTTACTGCAAAGTGTCGGCTCGTCGGAAGACCGCCGCATGCTCAGGCAGGCCGCAAAGGGCGCCGGGAAGCCCGCGTCGTCGCTGAGGGAGATGCACGATTTCAGCAAACAGGCGTTGCGCAAATCCTATCTGTATTCCGTGCATTATCAGCAGGGCGTTGCCAGGGTGGGCGAACATCGGGCAATCGAGATCCGGAACCGGGTATTGCAGAAGTACCGTCTGAACAAGCGGCTCAGCCAGATGGATCTGACCGGCGCGGATTTGTCGGGCCTGGATCTCAGCGGCGCGGATTTCTCGGGCGCCTGGATGGAGAGGGTGGACCTGTCCAACACCAACCTGGCTGGCGCGCTGTTCGATGAAACCGTGTTGGCGCGCGGCGTATTTGCCCACGCCAACCTGGAGGGCGCGCAACTCAAGCGTTGCAATATCAGTGAAGCGAGTTTTGAACAGGCGTCGCTCAAGCAGGCGGAGTTGTCGGAGCTGATATGCGAAACCACGACGACGTTCGTCGATTGCGATTTCAGCGGCAGCCTGTTGAACGACTTTGACTCGCAGCATATGCGCTTCTTGCGCACGGGTTTCCACGGCGCGCGCATGCGCGACGTCAGCTTCGAGTCCGCCCGGTTCGAGCAGTGCGCGCTGCATAACGTGGTGCTCGACAAAGTCGATTTCGAAGATTCTGTCTGCCAGGATGTCGAGATACTGGATTCGTCGATCATCAGCTCTACGGTAACGAATACGTCTTTCCTGCGGACCCGTATCGAGAAGTCGGTCATGCAGAAGGCCACCTTCACCGAGGACGTGAAATTCGAAGAGTCCGCGATCGAAAACACCCAGCTGGTTCAATGCATGTTCCGCGAGGTCAAGTTCACCAAAATGAGCCTGGCCGGATCGCAGTTCGAGCAATGCGATTTTTCATTGGCAGACCTGCGCGGTTGCGACTTGAGGCGCATCGCCACGCCCTCATCCATGTTCGTTCGCACCAATTTCAACGAAGCTGATTTGACGGGAAGCAACTTGATTCAGGGTAATTTCCAGAAATCCACGTTCCTGGGCTCGAAGCTGTCGGGGTGCAATTTCTTTCGCGCCGACATGTCGGAAACCATCCTGGACCCCGCCACGAAAACTGACCGGACCTATGTCCGTCGCACCAGGCTGGCGCCGTTCAGCGACAAGTCCGTCGCCCTGGGGGAGACCGGCGATGCGTGAAGCCAAGGCGCTGCTGCTCAGCAAGGCCGATACGCTCGAGACCATGCAGGATCTCGACCTGCGCGGCGAGGTATTCGAAGGAGACACGCTCAGCGGCATGGTGTTCTATCGGGTTGACTTCTCGTCGGCGTACTTTGCCAAGGTCGAGTTCAAGGATTGCATCTTTGTGGAGTGCCTTTTCGCCGATTCATACTCGGTCGATACCGATTTTTCTGGAACCACATTTCAACAGTGCGATTTTGAACGGGCGCGCGCCGAGAAATGCACATTCCATGGGACGAGTTTCTCGGGCGCCAAGCTGGTGGCGGCGGTTTTCAAGTCATGCAGTTTCCGGGAGTTCGAACTGAGCGACTGCGATGCCCAGGGCCTGGCGCTGGCCGGCCACGAGATGATCGGCTCGAACATCATCGACACCCGGCTGGACAAGGCGGACCTGAGCTATACCGATTTGTCCAGATCAGTGCTTTACGAACTCGACCTGCGCACGACTCGTCTGCAGGGGGCAATCTTGAAAGATCTGGCGCTGTCCGGCTGCAACGTGTCGGGCCAGAATTTTTCCGGACAGGAACTGTCCGGCTCCCAGTTCAATGAAGCCGTCATCAGCGATGCCGATTTTTCGGAAGCGCGGCTGGCCATGTGCAACTTCGGGGATAGCAAGATTGAGAATTCCAATTTCCTGGAGGCGGATGCGCGCAATTGCGTGTTCGTCAACGCCACCATCCGCGAGTCCGTTTTCAGCGGCGCCATATTGGCGCAGTCGCTCTGGAATGGCGCCTTGCTGTCGAAAACGAATTTCAGCTATGCTGACCTCAGCATGAGCGTCTTCAATCGCGCGACCGTGGACGAGTGCTATTTCGTGGGCACGAACCTCGAAAATGCCGATTTGTCGTATTCCAGGCTCGAGCGCTGCAATTTCGACGATGTCGGCCTGAACCGCACCAAGTTCCATCGGGCGATAACCGATTCCACTTCCATCAAGACGCGCCACGGCGCGATCGAGAAAGACGAAGAGTTGTTCGCGGCAGAAATCTGGCGCGTTTGATCAAGGAGATTGCTATGCCGTTCTGGGGATGCATGGGCTCTGGCAAGAGCATCGGTTTGGGGCCGTACATGACAGGCCCGTCCAAGAATGAAATGTGGAGCTGCATGAAGCTGCCCACCACTAACGTGTTCATTCAGAACAAGCCGGCCCACAATATCTATTCGGTTGCCCCCATTACCATCGACATGCCGACCAGCGTGGTGGGCGTGGCCTCGGGCACCTTGTTCATGCTGGGTGCGACGATCGCGCTGTTTTCCGTCACTGTGATCGCCTGCGGCGGAGTGGTGATCCGCTGGCTGTGCCTGGCGTTGCAGAATCTATGGAATACGCTGGGCATCTACCTGAAAATGGACCAGAAAAAAGTACTGGTGCTGGCTCCCTGAGCGGCATTGCCGCGTTATTCCGACCTGAGGCGCTTGTGGTTTACCGGCTGTTCATCACGGTGTTGGCGGTGCTGTGCATGGTCGCGGGGGCCGTGGCGCTGGGCTTGTGCGTTTACTTCGCGATCAAGATCGAAATGTTCACGCAGTACCCCTATTATTTGGGCGCATCGGCCATCCTCTATTACACCGGCCACATGCTGTGGCTGTATCGGACTCATATTGCCGCGAATGTTGCGCGTGAGATCACCCGCAATGGGCAGTCGGCCACAGGCGAGGTCATGGCGGTCGAATCGCTGGGGTATATCGAAGATTATCCCGAGCAGCAGTGGTACAAGGTGCAGCTGAGCGTTGTTCCCGACGACGGCGGCCAACAGCGATTCATGGCCGATGTCATCCAGCTGTTCCACGAGAACGCCCTGGCTTTCCTGCGCGTGGGCAACCGAGTGCCCGTGAAGTATGAGCTCGACACCCACCGGACCTTGTTGGTGGGCGAACACACCTTCGCGCAGATTAAATAATGCAAGCCGCCCGGCACGGCGGCCATCCTGTCCGCCGAGTACGCCGGCGTTACTGAACAAAAGCCAGCCAAGAATGGTATGCGGTTCGCCAGGACGAGCATCCCGCCGTCCCGGCGCGAATCAACGGCGGCGTTGGGCGCGCATGCCGTCCGGCCGGCGTTTGCGCATGAACGCCACCAACAGTCCGCCGCCCAGCAGCACCGAGGCGGCCGTCCCGATGATCAGCCCGGTCTGCTGGCCATTTTGCAACGCGCCCACACCGCGCGCCGTAAAGAAACCGGGCGCCAGCATCAGCGGCAGCCAGACCAGCGCCGACAGTGTATTGGCCAACTGGAAGCGCACCTGGCCCATGCCCATGATGCCCGCCACGGTGGGGATAGTGCTGCGCACCGGCCCCAGGAAGCGACCGATGAGCACCGATGCAAAGCCGTAGCGTTTGAAAAACAGCCGCGCGCGCGCCACGGCGCTGCGCTGGGTATTGAAAGGCCAGCGGCGCAGCAGCCCGGGGCCCAGCCAGCGACCCGCCCAGTACGACAGGGCATCGCCCACGACGGCGCCGGCGATCCCCCACGCCAGCACCGTCCAGGGCGACAGCGTACCCGCGCCGATCAGCCCGCCGGTCAGCAGCATCAGCGCCGTGGCGGGAATGAACAGGCCTACCAAGATCAGCGATTCGCCGAGTGTCAGCAGAAAAGTGATCGGCCCGGCCCAGTCGTGGTTGGCCTGGATGAACTGGCTGATTCGGTCGAGATAGGCGTCCATGCGTAGAAAAGAGAAGCAGACGCCGGCCATGTTACCGCACCGGCTGGCGCCCGCCCGGGCTTAATGCTTGCCGCGCAGCATGTCGTCGCGCGCATGCTCGGCGCGCGACGCGCCAATCGCGGTTTCCACCTGTTTCACTTCTTCCGGCGGCGGCAGCACGGCGGGCAGCCCGAGCGACTCGATCCACAGTTCGCGGGTCCAGCCCTTGGTGTGATACAGGTGATGGTCTTCGTCTTTTTCCACCGCCTCGAACGCCTGCTGCAAGACCTTGGCCTGGGTTCCGGTGGTCTTTTCGGCCAGCAGGCCGATCAGTTCCCAGTTCAGGTGGTCTTTGGTCTCGGCCAGCACCACGCATTCCGCCGCCACGAGCTGCGCGGCGGCGGGGTTGCCCTGCGCCTTGGCCAGCTCGATGGCCTTCACGAGCGACTCGCCGTGGTGGGCCACGATTTCCCGCGACGGCACCTGGGCCTGCGGGTCGAGTCCCAGTTGCTCGAATACGGTCAGCAATACCTGGCGGTGCGTGGTCGTTTCTTCCAGGTAGCCTTCCCATTCTTCTTTCAGGTCGTCATTGATAGCACAGCTGATTGCCGCCTCGTACACCTTGATGCCCCCCATTTCCGTCTCCAGGGCCTGGTAGAGCAGGTCGTGTGTCTGTTGCGTGTCGCTGGTATGCGCTTTGGCCATTTCTGTTCTCCGGGAAAATGACGGATTGCCGTCCGGGATGCTTGAGGAAAGCACACCCTAGCAAGCCGCATGCCCGGCTCGCCGGCGCGGCGGTGGAACAGGAAGGGGGAGGAGGGAGGTTCAACGGCGCAGGGCGCGGCCGGGAATGGTGCACCCACCCGGAATCGAACCGGGACGCCTTGCGGCGAGAGATTTTAAGTCTCTTGCGTCTACCAATTTCGCCATGGGTGCGGGGCAATGGCTGGCGGAAGCGGTGGGATTCGAACCCACGAAGGGCGCAAACCCTTGCCGGTTTTCAAGACCGGTGCCTTCAACCACTCGGCCACGCTTCCGTCTTGTGTCGACGGTAATGGTACCGCGACAGGAAAGTCCGGGCCGTGGACATGAACGCCGCGCGGCCGGTTTGGATATTCCGTAAAGGGCGCAATAATAATCTATTTGATCCTGGAGGCGTGATATGCGAGCTGTAGAGATATCCCAACCTGGCGGCCCCGAAGTCCTGGTGCCGGCCGATCGCCCCATGCCCGAGCCGGGCGCGGGCGAAGTGCTTATCAAGGTTGCAGCCGCGGGCATCAACCGTCCCGACGTCTTCCAGCGCAAGGGCAATTACGCGCCGCCTCCGGGCGCATCCGACCTGCCGGGCCTGGAACTGGCCGGTGAAATCGTCGGCGGCGACGCCGCGGCGGGCGGGTTCTCGGTGGGCGACAAGGTCTGCGCCCTGGTGGCGGGCGGCGGCTACGCCGAATACTGCGTCGCTCCGGTCGCGCAGTGCCTGCCCATTCCCAAGGGCCTGTCCGAAATCGAGGCCGCTGGCCTGCCCGAAACCTACTTCACGGTCTGGAGCAACGTATTCGACCGCGGCGCCCTGCAAGACGGCGAAAGCCTGCTGGTGCATGGCGGCGCCAGCGGCATCGGCACCACGGCCATTCAGCTGGCCCGCGCCATGGGCAACACCGTCTACGCCACCGTGGGCAGCGACGAACGCGCGCGCGCGGTCGAGGCGCTGGGCGCGGCGCGCGGCATTAATTACAAGACGCAGGATTTCGTCCAGGAAGTGCGCGACGCCACCGGCGGCAAGGGCGTCAATGTGATCCTGGACATGGTGGCGGGCGAATACATCAACCGCAACATGAAATGCCTGGCCGATGACGGCCGCATCGTGGTCATTGCCCTGCTGGGCGGCGCCCGTGCCGAGGTCGACTGCAACCAGATTCTGCGCCGCCGCCTCACGCTTACCGGCTCTACGCTGCGCCCGCGTCCGGTGGCCTTCAAGGCCGCCATCGCCCGCGCCCTGCGCGAGCGCGTGTGGCCCTTGCTGGAGCAGGGCGCCATCAAGCCTATCGTGCACGCCACCTTCCCGCTGGAGCAGGCGGCCGCGGCGCACGCCATGATGGAAGCCGGCGAGAACATCGGCAAAATCATCCTTACCGTGTAACAGAGCGGTCGCCGGGGCAGCGTATTTCCTGGTAAACAGGATACAATCTTTGGTTTGACCCGGATTTTGTCCGGGCCGACCCCTATCATTGCGCCATGACCTCTGTTGAAAACCGCGCCCGGCTCGTGCTGGGCAACTGGAAGATGCACGGCAGCCTGGCCGAGAACGCCGCGCTGCTCGACGCGTTGCGCGCGGCCGACCCGGCTTCGCATTGCGAAATCGGTGTCTGCGTGCCGTTCCCGTACCTGGCCCAGGCCGCATCGGCGCTGGGCGGCAGCAGCGTGTCCTGGGGCGCGCAAGATGTCAGCGCGCACGCCAAGGGCGCGTATACCGGCGAAGTTTCTGGCGCCATGCTGAGCGAGTTCGGCTGCCGCTGGACCCTGGCGGGCCATTCCGAGCGCCGCAGCCTGCACGGCGAAACCGACCAAGCCGTGGCCGACAAGGCCCGCGCCGCGCTCGACGCCGGCCTGACGCCGGTAGTCTGCGTGGGCGAGTCCCTGGCCGAACGCGAAGGCGGTAACACGCTGGGGGTCATCGAGCGCCAGCTCGAACCCATCCTGGCCCTGGGCGCCGACGCATTGGCGCGCATGGTGCTGGCCTACGAACCCGTCTGGGCCATCGGCACCGGCCGCACGGCCACGCCCGAGCAGGCCCAGGAAGTCCACGGCGCCATCCGCGTGGCCCTGCGCGGCCTGGGTGCTGGCCAGGTGCGCGTGCTGTACGGCGGCAGCGTCAAGGCCGCCAATGCGGCCACCCTGTTTGCCATGCCCGACATCGACGGCGCCCTGGTGGGCGGCGCGTCGCTGGTGGCCGACGAATTCTTGCGCATCGCCGCAGCCTAAGTTTCCGGAGTCTTCAATGTCTATGACCCTCACTCTCCTGCTGGTCGTACAGGTGCTGTCCGCCCTGGCGATCATCGTCCTGGTCCTGCTGCAGCAGGGCAAGGGCGCCGACATGGGCTCGGCCTTCGGCAGCGGTTCCGCCGGCAGCCTGTTCGGCGCTACCGGGGCGGCCAACTTCCTGTCGCGCACCACCAAGTGGGCGGCCGTGGTGTTCTTCGCCAGCACGCTGGGCCTGGCCTACGTCAGCCATAAAGGTTCGTCGTCCGCCGGCTCGGTCGAGTCGGGCGTAATGCAAGACTTCCCGGCTGACCGTTCCGTGCCGCAAGTGCCGGGCGCCGCCAACAGCGGCTCGTCGGTGCCGCAAAGCGCGCCGGCCCAGCCCGATGCCTCGGTGCCCCAGGCGCCGGCCGCCCAGCCGCAGTCCGAGTCCAAGCCTGCCGACGTTCCGGCCGCTCCTGCCGCGCAGCCGTCGGCGGAAAAACCGGCCGAACAGCCCGCTGAAAAGCCGGCCGAGACGCCGGCCACGCCGGAAGCGCCGAAGCCCGCTCAGTAACGCGGCTCGCCAGCAGTCTTCAAAACCCGCAGGGCCTACGGCCTTGCGGGTTTTTTCATGCTGCCTGCGTCAGCAGCGTGGGGAGTTCGCGCATGTCGTGGAATACATGGGCGACCCCAGCCCGCAGCAGGGCCTGGGTGCTGTCATGGCCCGGGCCGCCCGGGCTGTAGCCAAAAACCGTTGCCCCAGCCGCCACGCCGGCTGTGGCTCCGGTGACCGTGTCTTCCACCACCGCGCAGCGTTGCGGCGCCACGCCCAGGGCGTCGGCCGCGGTCAGGTAGACGTCGGGGGCGGGTTTGTTGCGGGCCAGGGCCTGGCCGCTGAAGAAGCGCCCTGCGAAATAGTCGTACACGCCGACTTTGCGCAGTTGCAGCTCTATCTTGACCATATCGGCACCCGATGCCACCGCGATACGCCCGCCGAACAAACCGTGCAGGGCATGTACTGCCTGTGGCGCGCCATCGATGGCCTGCAGGTCTTGCTCCAGGGCTTGGTTGCGCCGGTCGCGGAATTCGTCCAGCCATTCTGAAGTCAAGGTAAAGCCGGTGCGCGAATGGATAAGCGCGGCCTCGTCCTTGACCGTCTTGCCAACAAAGATGCGCAGCGCGTCGTCCTGCGTGATGGACCAGCCCAGCTCGCCCAGCATGGTGGCCAGTACGCGCGCCGTGATCGGCTCGGAATCGACCAGCACGCCATCGCAGTCGAACAGGACGGCCTCGAAACGTAAAACGGTCATGGGGGTGTCTGAAAAAAGTGACAGACCGGGTAGTGTAAAGTCCCGGCCGCCCGAACTTGGCTACCAGCAGGGTAGTGGAGGCGGGCAATCGTGATAGAATATCGGACTTTGCTGGGGTGGCCTTGAGTGCTGGGCAGCCTTGGCAAGCAGGCGCGACAAGCGCTTGATATACCCAGCCGACGTGGTGGAATTGGTAGACACGCTATCTTGAGGGGGTAGTGGCGAAAGCTGTGCGAGTTCGAGTCTCGCCGTCGGCACCAAGTTGCAGTATCAGGCAGTACGCAGAAATATACGAAACCCGCGTTTCTTCTAGAGACGGGGGTTTTTTGTTGGCTGTGTGTCTCAGGCTCAGTGCCGTACTGGGCCTTGCGGTTGCAGGACCATTGTCCCGGGAAGCCGATGATGCCGTTTGCCTCGCCTTGTAGATGCTCCGGCAAACGGCATTGTTTGCTTGTTACACCCCCCTAGCGCTTGGCCTGCTCCCCAGGGTTGTTCGCCCGCTCCAGAAAGAGGCGCACCAGGGCATCGGAGTTGTGGTCCAGCCATTCGGCCATCGCGATTTCTTCCTTGAGGATGCCTGCGCACACCTCGGCGGTTTCGGTGTCGCCCACGTACCGGGCCGCGGCCACCAGTTGCCGATAGGCGGCGACTTCCAGGTTTTCGAAGGCGAAGCTGAACATCGCGCCTTTCAGGATTTCATCGGAGGCAAGCGCTCCCGAAAATCCCTGGAACGTTGCCGTGATCTTGCCCGCCAGGTCTTTCAGCGCCGACGTGTCTCCGCCCCGGCGCTCTATGCACTGGCGTACCAGCCGCTGCTGGCCCCGGGTTTCTTCAATATGGCGTTGAATGCGCTGGTGTACTTCGGGGTAGTTTTCGATGCGGCCGGCCATGCTGGTGAGCATGGTTTCGGCCTGTTCTTCCATGGCGTGCGCGTCTCTGAGCCAGTCCATCAGGTGTTCGTCTGCTGGGTTGTTTTCCTTGTCCATTGCATTCTCCGGTTTGTATGGGCGAGAGCGCTTCCCAGCACATGGCGTGCCCGGTGGTGGGCGTTGGGTCGGCGCTGCAAGGATTCGCGGCCGGGTATGAAACTTGCGCGGCGGGCTTGGCTATTCGACTTCCACTGTAAGGAGACACCTATGAAGCCAAGCTCGACCACAAGCGGCGCTGGCCCAGCCGGCCGTAACCGGCAGGACCAGCAGCAACGCAAAGACGAACGAGTTGAACAGGCAGGCATCGAGCCTTCGACGGAAAGCCAGGCGGATATTGCCAATCGGGTGCAACAAGGGATCAAGGACGCCAATACGCGGACTTCGAAGAATCCAGATTCGAAGGCGGAAAGTCCCGACCATTACGACGGGAATCCGGCGGCGCATGCCGATGCGGACGGCGGCGTCCTGAAACCCGCCGACGATACGCCGGCCGTGCTGCGCAAGCGCTCCGGCCCGCGCGAATGAATAGCCGGCTGTCCAGTCAGCCAGCTGCCCCACCTGCTAAAAAAGGCGCAAACCCCCGCGAAAAGGCGCGAACCCCCGTGGCCACGCCATCGGGCCGTGGCCGGGCGCGCGCTATTGGCCCGACCTTGTTATAACAATGACTTTGGCATCCACGTCGGGTTGAGGAAACATGTCCGTTCAAACTTTGGGGCGTTGCGGTATTGCACTGTTTTTTGCTGCCCTGGCCGCCGGCTGCTCGTCGGGCGGCGGCAGTTCGAGTTCGGGCACTGTGGGCAAGTTGTTCAATCAATGCACCTGGAGTCCCAGCTCGTGCCGATACGAAGGCAAGTACGAGCCGGGCGAGGAAGAGTATGCCGAAGAGGAAGCTAGGCGCCTGAACCAGGCGCAGTCGATCAAGCTGCGCAGCCGTTCCAGTAACTGATTGAGGCCGGGACGCGGCCCGTCATGCGGCCGCTCCCGTCCCATGTCGCCCCCGCGCAGCTATGCCAGCGCCTGGGCTGCTTCGATCAACGGTCGGGGCGGCACCCAATAGAGCATCATCAACGATGCCGCCACGTGCCGCGCCAGGCCGAACAGGCGGCGGGCCATTGCGGTGAAGGTCAGCAGCCAGCCCAGCAGGGCCACGTACAGGAAGACCGGCGGCAGCAAGCCCAGGAAGTCGAAGCCCATGGCGCGATTCATCTGCCAGGTGCAGGCCGCGTACATGCCCAGCGGAAAGATGGCGCCCCAGTACAACGGGTCGTAGCGGAACGGAAACCGCTGGAAAACGTAGCGCCACACGCCCAGGCACAGCAGCATCGGGATCCACCACGTGCCCGTTGCCCAGTACAGCACAGTGAAGCCCTTGAGGAACGGCAGCAGCGACACCAGGTAGGGCGCCTGCGGCGCGTTCAGGATCAGCAGCGAGCCGGCCAGGGTGGATATCGCCATGGCGCCCATGTTGATCCAATAGGGCGGCGACAGATCGCCGGGCGAGAACGGAAAGAACGTGTAGCGGTAGAAAATCAGCGACATCATCCAGATGTACAGCATGCCGCCCCACAGCCACATCGACAGCGCCACCAGGTTCATCTCCAGCCGGTAGGGTTGGCCGATGCGAGCCGCCAATAGCGCGCTGGATACGGCCAGCGCCTGGGTGGCCACCACGGCAAGCAGCCAGGCGCCGCTGATGCTGCGGTCGAGCGCGGGCTTGCGGGCCTTGACCGTGAACGCCGTGAAGATGGTGTAGGTCAGCCCCAGCCACAGCACGATTTCCAGGGCCCACAGGGCGAAGCCCGTGGAGAGGTCGTTGCGCAGCAGGATGAACTGGCTGGCCAGGATGCCGGTGGCCGCCACCAGCGTGAAATACCCGGGCCCTTTGGCGTGGTCGATCATGTCGCCGAAGAAGCGGCGCGGGAAATAACAGGCGCGTAGCAGGTAGGCCAGCCACAGGGCGGCATACTGAATGATGTTGAGCGCGAACAATATTCGCGCCAGGCGCGGGTGGCCCATCATGTCGGAGGCGAGCGACACGATGCCGGTGGCCATGACCAGGCCAAAATAGGCCGGCGATAAATCTTGCAGGGCCGCGCGCCAATGCGGGCGCGCGTCGTCGGCGGGTTGCTGGGCCTGTCCGCTGGCAGCGGCGGGCAGGGGTTGATCCGCGTCCGGCGACTCCATTTTGTGTGTTCTCCTGGTGCGCGCCGCCCGGGGCCGTTGCACGGGAAGGGCGGCAATGCCTGATGTCAGCGCACAGTTTAAGCCTGGACGGGCGGGCGCGATGCGCCGCATTGCCAGCAGGTGCTGAACTGCGGTTCCAGCCATTCGCCGCAGGCATCGCAATGCCAGTGCGGCCGCACGCTGCTATCAGCGCGCCCGTCGATGATGCGCAGCGCAGCCTCGCGGTCGCGCTCGTCTTCCAGCCACAGGTCGGGGCCGCACTGGTCTACGGGGATTTCTCCGGCGCCGCCCTGCAGGTAGCGGCCGGTGATGTGGCAGGCAATGCCAGCCTGTTCCAGCAGATTGGCCCAATGCTGGCCAAGCAGCATGTCGGGCGCGCGTACCAGTCGGAACATCGGGGCCTCCGTGCGATGGGCGAGGGTTCATCATAATGGCTGCCGCGCGGGCGTACACTGGCTGGATTGCCGCAGGGCCGCCGCCACGACTGTGCGGGCCGGCCGCAGCTACCGGAGCTATTCATGAACAAAGTCAAGATTGATTTCGTGTCCGATGTGGCGTGCCCCTGGTGCGCCGTGGGCCTGGGCGGCTTGCTGGCCGCCATCGAACGCATCGGGCCCGAGGCCGAATTCGAAATTCACATGCAGCCGTTCGAGTTGAATCCCGACATGCCCAAGGGCGGGCAGAACACCGGCGAACGGTTGATGAAAAAGTACGGCTTCGACAAGCCGCGCCTGCAAGAGAACCGCCGGGTGATCGCCGAGCGCGCCGCGGCCGTGGGCATGCTCATGCACCAGACCGACGACAGCCGTTCGTACAACACGTTCGATGCGCACAGGCTGCTGCATTGGGCTGGCACGCTGGGCCAGGCGCAGCAGGTCGCGCTTAAGCGCAGCCTGCTGAAAACCTATCATTTCGACAATCTGGATACCAGCGAGTCCGATGTGTTGGCGCAGGCCGCGCGCGATGCGGGTCTGGATGCCGAGGCCGCGCGGGAAGTCGTGGCGTCCGGCCGCTACGCCGACGAGGTGCGGGCCGACCAGGAAAAGTGGCGCAACCTGGGCATTTCATCGGTGCCGTCGGTCATCATCAACGACAAGTATCTGGTGTCGGGCGGGCAACCGCCCGAGGTGTTCGAGCAGGCACTGCGACAGGTGGCCTCGGGCGGCTGATGTTCTGCAACGTGCCACGCGCGCAAAAGAAAGCCGCCCGGGGGCGGCACCGAAAACCAATGGGCCGGTTGCTAGGTAGCCGCGCTGAGCGCAGAGAGCAGCGAGTCCGCGTGACCGTACGATTTCCGCTTTATTTCCCGCATGTAGTCGAGCAGTTCCTGCTCGGCTGATGCGGGCGGGACCTGTCCCGGTTGCCGCATCAGTTTTCCGGCGGCCTGCAGGGTGCGTTGCGCCCGCAATTCGCCCGGACTGCATGGAAACTCCTCCCGCCTGGGGTGTAGGAGGTCCATAAAAACTCCTTTGAAACGCCGGCCACATCCAACGTGGCCGTTGGCGGGCATGATACTGAGGAATGTTGAAAATCCTGAGTCAAGAAATGAAAATTGGCGGGATAAAGCAGGCGGGTGGCGATTAGTCAAAGAAAAACCGCCCCGTGGGGCGGCTTTGGTTGGGCGTTTGATTTCAATCCAGCGTCAGGTGAGCTTCTTTTGCTACCTGCTGCCATTTTGCAATTTCGGCCTTGCGGAAGGCGTCGAGTTCGGCCGGCGTCGAGCCGATGGTTTCGGCGCCGATGCCCGCCAGCGCCTTGGCCACGGCGGGTTCTTTCAACACTTCGGCCAGGGCGGCGGAAACCTGCTGCAGAATGGCGGGCGGCGTGCCGGCTGGCGCGAACACGGCGTTCCATTCGTACGATTCGTAGCCAGGCACGCCCGATTCGGCGATGGTGGGCAAGTCGGGCGCGGTAGGCGAGCGGGTGGCGCCGCCAACAGCCAATGCGCGCAGCTTGCCGTTTTTCACGTGCTGCCAGCCCGAGCCCATCGAGGCGAACATGACGGGCACTTGCCCGGCCATCACGTCCAGCATGGCTGGGCCGCCGCCCTTGTAGGCCACGTGTTCCAGGTGCGTGCCGGCCAGCAGGTTGAACAGCTCGCCCGCCAGGTGTTGCGCCGAGCCCGGGCCGGCCGAGGCGAAGTAAACCGGATGCGCGGTGTCCTTGCCTTGCCGAATGACGTCGGCCACGCTCTGAAACGGTGCGCTGGGCGTGACCACCAGCATATTGGGCACGCGCAGCAGCAGCGATACGGGCGCGAAGTCTTTCAGTGTGTCGAACTGCATCTTGCTGTGCAGGGCCGGGTTTTGCGCGTGGTTCGAGGCGTCCAGCATCAGGGTGTAGCCATCGGGCTGCGCCTTGGCGACCACGGCCCCGCCGATCATGCCGCCCGCGCCGCCGCGGTTCTCGATGACGACGGGCTGGCCCAGTTTCTCGGCCAGCCGGGGCCCCACCAGGCGCGCCACCATGTCTACGGTGCCGCCGGGCGGGTAGGTCACCACCATGGTGATGGGCCGTTCAGGATACGCGGCCCAGGCGGTGGAGCTCGCCAGCAGGGCGGCGCCGGCGACGGCCGCGGCGCGGCCTGCCAGGGATGAGAGGATGGTCATGGATTGTCTCCTTGTATGCCAAATAGGGCCGACGGCGTGCCGGCCAGGATGATGCGCCGGGTCGCGTCGTCTTCCACCCAGTCATGCAGCCACTGGTGGGCCTGGGGGTAGTCGGCGTGGTGCCGGTTCTCGGTGTGGGGCCAGTCGCTGCCCCAGAGCAGGCGAGCCGGGGTGCAGGCGTCCAGCAGTTGCAGGGTGGCCTGGCGCCCTTGGCGCGCACGTTCGGGGGCGGGCCAGATGCGGTATGGCGCCGACAGCTTGACCCACACCTGGCCGCTGGCGGCCTGGTCGAGCAGATAGCGAAAGCCCGGGTCGCGCACGCCCAGCGCGGGGTCGGGCCGGCCGAAGTGGTCTACCACCACGCGGCAGCCGGCCGCCAACAGTGGCGCCAGCGCTTCTTGCAGGCGCAGAGCGGGGGTATGCACTTCCACGTGCCAGCCGAGCCGGTTGACTTGGGCCAGCAAGGCCTGCCAGCCGGGTTGGCCCAGGTCGGGCGTGGGCAGGCCGAACAGGTTGAGGCGCATGCCGCGCACGCCGGCGCGGTGCATGGCGTCCAGCTCGGCCGGCGCCATGTCGGGCGCCAGTACCGCGACGCCGCGCAGGCGGCCTGGGGCCTGGTCCAGGGCATCGAGCAGGTAGCGATTGTTCGTGCCCAGGAAGCTGGGCTGCACCAGCACGCCGTGCGACAGGCCGTGGCGGTCCAGCAAGGCCAGGTACTCCGCCAGCGGGGCGTCGTAGTCCGGCGTGTAGCGGCGCGCCGACTGCATGGCCAGCCCGCGCGTGAACACGTGCGCGTGGGTGTCGATGGCCAATGCGGCGTGGGCGGGTGATTCAGGTTTCAAGCCGTTCGTCTCCGGGCCGGCCGGCGGGGCCTGGAGGCGGCCGCGCGACGGGCTGTAGGGGGAATGGGCCGAATTCTAGGATCGGAGATATATATTGATCTATGCTAGAAAAGTTAAATTGTTATATTGAATCGATATGGAAACCCGGCACCTTCGTCATTTCTTGGCTGTCATCGACCATGGCAGCGTCAGCGGCGCGGCCAACTGGCTGGGCATCGCCCAGCCGGCGCTGTCGCAATCGCTGGGGCGCATGGAGCGCGAGCTGGGCGTGCAACTGTTCGAGCGCAGCCGGCGCGGGGCCGCGCCGACTCCGGCGGCGTTGTCCATTCTTGAAGACGTGCGCGTCAGCGTGGCGCGCATCGACGCCGCGGCGCGCCGCGCGCAGGACATTGCGCGCGGCAGCGCCGGCCAGCTCACCATCGGGCTGGTCAGCTCGGCGCTGTTCGACATGCTGCCGCGCGCATTGCGCGCGCTGCGGCGCGAGGCGCCCGGGGTGCGTGTCGCGTTGCGCGAAATGAGCAATGCCGAACAGGCCGAAGCCCTGGCCAATGGCGCGATCGACATCGGTTTAATGCACACGCCGGTGGCCGTGGCCGGCCAGATGCGCGAACGGCTGTTGCTGCGCGATCGCCTGGTGGCCGCGGTGCCGGACGAGTTCGACGTGGCGGCCGACGGCTCGGTGTCGCTGGCGCAGATCGCCGAGGCGGGCCTGGTGCTGTACCCGCAGAACCAGTTGCCCGTGTTCTACGCCGGCATTCTGGATGCCCTGCGCAAGGCGGGGTTGGCGCCGGTGGTGGCGCAAGAGGCCAATCGGACTCTGACCGTGCTGGCCTGCGTGGCGGGCGGCTGCGGGGTGGGGCTGTTGCCCAGCTGGATACGGGCGCTGGACTTCCGTGGGGTGCGCTTTTGCGAAGTGCGCGACGGCGGCGGGCTGCCCAGCTTCGACCTCAGCGCCATCTGGCCGGCGCGCTCGGTGCCCACGCTGGCCGATGTATTCGCCAACCTGGAACTCGGGCGCTGATACCGCCGGCGCCGGTTTTCAACGCGCTTTCATTCAACGCGCCTTTACCCCTTACGATTGAATGCAGGCGCGCCCGCTGGCGTCCAGCACGATGGTCTCGACGCCGCCTTCCACCCACAGCCTGGCTCCGGTGCTGCGCTGCAGGGCGTCGAGGGTCATGCCGGCCACCATCGAGCGCAGCACGAAACGGCCGTTCTTGACATCGACGATCGCCCAGTTGGTGTACACCGTGTCCACCACGCCGGCCGCGGTCAGCGGGTAGGCGCAGGCCTCCAGAAGCTTGGGTTCGCCGGACTTGGTAGTGTGTTCCATCATGACCAGCACGTTGCGCGCGCCCACGGCCAGGTCCATGGCGCCGCCAATGGCGGGGATGGCGTCGGGGGCGTCGGTCATCCAGTTGGCCAGGTCGCCGTTGGCCGCCACCTGGAAGCCGCCCAGGATGGAGTAGTCCAGGTGCCCGCCGCGCATCATGGCGAACGAGATCGTGTGTTCGGTGATCGACGCGCCGGGGATCAGCGTGACGGCGACGCGGCTGGCGTTGATGAGGTCGGGATCGACGGCATCGCCGGTGGCCGCCGGCCCCATGCCCAGGATGCCGTTTTCGCTATGTAGCAGAATCTCGCGGTCGTCGGGCAGGTAGTCCGACACCAGGGTGGGCATGCCGATGCCCAGGTTGACCGCGGCGCCTTCGGGAATGTCTCGCGCCACCAATTGGGCGATTTGCTGGCGGTTCAGGGATAAGGGTTCGGTCATGTGGAGCTGCCTGCCAGGACGACGGATTGCACGAAGATGGCCTGCGTCATGACTTGTTCGGGCGGGATGTCGCCCGCCTGCACGATTTCGTCTACCTGCGCGATGGCGTGCCGCGCCGCCATGCACATGACGGGGTTGAAGTTGCGGGCCGCCAGCCGGTAAGTGAGGTTGCCCAGGCGGTCGCCCTGATGGGCCCGCACCAGCGCGAAATCGGCCGACAGGGGCTGTTCCAGCACATAGCCCTTGCCGTCGATCACGCAGGTCTGCTTGCCGTTGGCGACCCAGGTGCCATAGCCCGTAGGGGTATAGAACGGCCCCAGGCCCGCGCCGGCGGCGCGCATGCGTTCAGCCAGCGTGCCCTGCGGCACGCACTCCAGCTCGACCTGGCCAGCGCGGAACGCATTGGCGAAGATGTCCGAACGCGGCGGGCGCGGATGCGAGCAGATGACTTTGCGCACCCGGCCGGCGGCGATCAGGGCGGCGATGCCCCGCTCGCCGGCTCCGGCATTGTTGCTGATCACGGTGAGCCCCGTGGTGCCCATTGCCAGCAGCGTGTCGATAAGCTCGAACGGGATGCCGGCGTCGCCGAAGCCGCCGATCATGATGCTGGCGCCATCGTGAATGGGTTGCAGGGCTTCCTGGTGCGATGACTTGATCTTGTTGATCATCGCGGCCCCTTTGTTGTTGCAGGCCTCATGTTGTCTCCTCCGGCTGAGCCTACAGGGTAGCCTCGGTGCCCAGAATGGCGGTGGACTGGCTCGACAGCGTGCCGCCGTTGCCATGCACCAGCGCCGTGCGGGCGCCGGCCACCTGCCGTTCACCGCACTGGCCGCGCAGCTGCCGCACGGCTTCGATGGTGATGAACATGCCGTACATGCCGGGATGCACGCACGACAGCCCGCCGCCGTTGGTGTTGACCGCCAGCCGGCCTCCGGGCGCCAGCGCGCCGCCGCTGACGAACGGGCCGCCTTCGCCCTTCTGGCAAAAACCCAGGTCTTCCAGGAACAGGATGGGGTTGATGGTGAAGGCGTCGTACAGTTCCACGACGTCGATATCTTTGGGCCCCATGCCCGCCATCTCGAAGGCGATTGCGCCCGATTGCTTGGCCGCCGTAACGGTCAGGTCGTCCATCGACGAGATCTGCCGGTTCCAGCAGGCGGTGGAGCTGCCCAGCACATATACAGGCGGGTGGGGCAGGTCGCGCGCGCGGTCGGCGCGCACCAGCACGTAAGCGCCCGCGCCATCGGTGACCAGGCAGCTGTCGCGCACGGTGAGCGGATCGGACACCATGCGCGAGGCCAGCACGTCCTCGATGGTGAGCGGATCCCGCATGAAGGCTTCCGGGTTCAGCTGCGCCCATTTGCGGGCCGCCACGGCCACTTCGGCCAACTGCTCGCGCGTGGTGCCGTATTGGTGCATGTGGCGCGCGGCCGCCAGCGCGTACGAACTGAGCGGGCTGAGCGGGTTGTAGGGGTTCTCGTAAGGCTGCGGATCGAGTTTGCGCCGCGCGTTGCCGATTTCGGCGCGGTTCAGCGTAGATGTGCGCTGGGTGCTGCCGTAGCACACGAGCACGGCGTTGCATTGTCCGCTGGCCAGCGCCTGCAGGGCGGGCATCAGGTGGGCCACGAAACTGGACCCGCCGATCATGGTGTTGTCGATGAACGTGGGGCGGATGCCCAGGTGCTCGATGACCGGCATGGCCCACATGGTGGATGCCACGCTGGCCGTGGCCAGGCCGTCGATGTCGCGCATGGTGAGGCCGGCGTCGGCCACCGCGCGCTGGGCGGCCTGCACCAGGATTTCCATTTCGGTGTAGCCGTGGGCTTCGCCCAGCCCGGCATGGCCCACGCCGACGATCGCGGCGGCGCCGCGCAGTTTGGGGTCGATCATGCGCGGCCTCCGATTTGCTTGAACACCACCAGCTTGCTGTCGCCGGCGTCGACCACGCTGGCCTGCACGGCCATGCCGATCGTCACCGCCTCGGGCGCGATGCCTTCCACGCGCGACATCATGCGCACACCTTCTTCAAGATCGATCAGCGCCACGTTGTAGTCGCCGCCATGTTCCGGCTTGCGCCGCACGACGGTGGTGGAATACACCGTGCCCTTGCCAGACGGCGTGATCCAGTCGAGCTGGCCCGAGCCGCAATGGGGGCAGATCACCCGGGGGTAGAACACTGCCTGCGAACACGCCTGGCAACACTGGATCTGGAACCGGCCCTGGGCCAGTTGGTCATGGTAGTGCTTTTCCGGGCCGGCAGGCGGCGCGGCCGTGTGCTGGGTCATGGGTGGCGCTTCCTTCAGTAATAAGTTTGCCGATTTTGCGACGATCGCCCGCTGGCCGCCAATCTTGTTTGGCTTAGGGGGGGTTTTGCTGTGATTAACAGGGGAACGGAGGGCGGTGGCCGTGAGTCGGCCGATTCCCATTTCAAGTGATTCCATCCGGCGTTCGGCGAGCCCGTCGCCTTGCGCCGCGTCAAGCTCCGACCGGCCGCAAGCCGACACCATCCATACCGGTTACTCAACTTCGGAGAATTGGCATGAGCAGTACTTCCTCCCGTTCCTGGCTCGATAACCCCCACGCCTATGGCACGGTCACCCGTTTCCTGCACTGGAGCATGGCGGCCCTGTTCGGGTGGCAGTTCATCAGTTCGGCCCTGCACGCCTGGAACCGGGATGCGGACATTTCGCGCTGGTTCTGGTCATCGCACGTCTCGTTGGGGGTCGTGCTGCTGGCGCTGGTCGCGCTGCGCGTGCTCTGGGCGCTGGCGGGTTCGCGGCGGCGCCCGCCGGCCGGCGCTCACGCATGGGGGCGCTTGTCCCGCTTGGGACATGCAGGTTTGTATCTCTTGATGATCTGTGTGCCCGTGGTCGCCATGATGCGCGCGCAGGGGCGGGGCAAGGGGCTGTCGGTATTCGACGTGCAGCTGATCGAGGCGTCGGGGCGCGAAATTCCGTCGCTCATTGCCCTGGGCAATGCATTGCACGGCTGGCTGGGCTGGCTGTTGCTGGCGCTGGTGGTGGGGCACATCGCCATGGTGGGCGTGCACCAGTACATTTGGCGCGATCAGGCCGCGGCGCCCATGCTCGGGCGCCGCTGAGTTCCCGTCCCGGTTCCAATCCGGGGCCGGAAGGCCGGTCAGTCGAACACGTCGAACAGCACGTCGGCCACGATGGCCGTGCCGATGGCCACCAGGATCAAGTCGCTGCCCGCCACGCGCCATTCGTAGCCGGGATGCACCGGCAGCCGGGCCAGCATCGGGCCCGGCACCATCTTCTTGGCAATGCCCGGGGGCAGGGGCTTGCCGCGCGCCAGGTTCTTGCGTATGCCCGGAGGCAGCGCGGAATACCCGGTCAGGCCGTAATCGGCGGCATAGCCGCGGGCCGCGGCGATGCTGATGCCGGCGGTGGCCAGCGACACGCTGACATTGATGTCGTCCCCGCCCCGCGAACCTTTGGTGCCACCATTGCCGTTGCCCGGGTTGCCGCCAGAGTTGCCGCTCTTGCCGTTGCCGCTACCGTTGCCGCTACCGTTGCCGTTGCCGTTGCCATGGCCGGCCTGGGCGGGTTTCCCCTTGCCGTCGGGCGGGGCCGCCAGGCTGGGCGCGGCCAGCGCAATGCTGCAGGCGGCGGCCAGGGTGGCGAGGCCAATAAAAGTACGCATGATCAAGAACCCCCATTCAATGCGATGCAAGCGGAGTGTAGTGCGGCCTGGCGGAAACGGGCGGCAAAACGGCAGCCAGTTTTTGCCGGCTTTGCAAGATGTTGCAACCTGGTGGCGGCGTGGGCGGCGGCATGGCCCCGGCCTGGAGCAGGCAGGCGGGTACAGCGCTTGCGTGGCCGACGTGCCCGCATCCGCGGACCACGAACTCATCGCCGGGAGATTTTTCATGTTTGCACACAACAAGCGCTTGCAATACACCGTACGTGTCCGGGAATGCAATCCCGGGTTGGCCAATTTGCTGCTGGAGCAGTTCGGCGGTCCCCAGGGCGAGCTGGCCGCGGCTTGTCGCTACTTTACCCAGGCCATTGCCGAAGACGACCCTGGCCGCAAAGACATGCTGTACGACATTGCCACCGAAGAACTCAGCCATCTTGAAGTCATTGGCACGCTGGTGGCGATGCTGAACAAGGGAGCCAAGGGCGAACTGGCCGAGGCGACCGAGTCTGAAGCCGACCTGTACCGCAGCCTGCATGGCGCGGGCAACGATTCGCACGTGACGCAAGTGTTGTATGGCGGAGGCCCCGCCTTGACCAATTCGGGCGGGCAGCTGTGGAACGCCGGTTACATCGACACGATCGGTGATCCGTCGGCCGACCTGCGTTCGAATATCGCCGCCGAGGCGCGCGCCAAGATTGTCTATGAACGCCTGATCAACGTCACGGAAGACCCGGGCGTAAAAGAGGCCCTGGGCTTTCTGATGACCCGCGAAGTCTCGCACCAGCGATCGTTCGAAAAGGCGCTGTATTCCATGCAGCCGAATTTTCCGCCGGGCAAACTGCCGGGAGATCCGCGCTTTGCCCGTACGTACTTCGATATGTCGCAAGGCGAAGGCGATATGCGGGGCTCGTGGAACAGCGATAAGAATTTCGACGTCGTGTCGGACCGGGACCAGCAGTGCGCGGTGGATGGCGGCGACGGCATGCCGGCCGTGGGCCTGTCGAAAAAGCAGTTGGCGGCGGTCCAGGCGATGGCTACCCGCACGCTTTCCATGCCCGATGCCGACCCCATCACGGGCGCCGAGCTGGGCAGCGGCGAGGCCGATCCCGAAGCGTCACGCTGAGTTTCGCGGTTCAGAACAACCTGAGCCATTGCCAGGCGTCCTGGGCGCGGCACCAGCCGCGTACCAGCGGCGCCGGCATCCAGTCGGGCACGGTGTTGCAGACCTCGTCGATGACCAGGCCGTCCGCGCGCATGTCGGCGACCTGTGCGGGCGTCGCGTGAAACACGACGTCCCAGCGGGCATGGACCTTGACGGAGTACTTTTTTTGCATGGCGCCATCCGGGATGCTGAGATCATTCGATCGACAGCCATCGCCGAGCAAGCCCCGTGCCGCGCCCTGGTTGCTCAGCCTTCCCATCCGTAGACGCTGCGCCCGCCGTAAGCGGCCGACGCCTGGCGCTCTTGCTGCACGAAGTCGGGCAGGGAAGGGCCGCGCGCCGCGCGTTCCAGGCGCCGCGCCTGCTGGTCGAGCCGGCGCAGCGCCTGCAGCCGTTCGTCGTTGCCCAGCGCGGCTTTGGCCACGGCGCGTTTCAGGACGTCGATCGTCTGGTCATACACCGCGCAAGGCACCGGAAAAGGATGCCGGTCTTTGCCGCCGTGGGCCAGGGAATAGCGGGCCGGGTCGGTGAACCGGCACGGTGCGCCGTGCACAACCTCGGCAACCAGCGCCAGCGCGCGCACGGTGCGAGCGCCCACGCCCGGCACCATCAGCAGATCGGCGAAGTCGGACGGACCGCGTTCGGCGGCCGCGGCCAGTGCGCCATGCAGGCGCTGCATATTTACGTCTTTGGGCCGCACATCGTGGTGAGCGGGCATCACCAGATGAGGCAGCGCCAACTGGGCAGGCTCGGCGGCCGGCGTGGGCGCCGGGGAGTCATGGCCGGCCAGCGCGGCTGCTTCATGCACAATAAAATCCGGCCCCTGGTCTTGCAGCAAGGCCAATTGCCCCTGGCGCGAGGCGGCCGCGCGCCGGTCGGTCAGGTTGATGATGCGGCCCTGGTTGGCGCCGTCGATGGCGGTATGCGGGGCCTCGACAAAGCTCTGCAGGTCTTGCGAAAGCCAGTGGTAGCGGCGCGCCAGGCCGCTGTCGTCGTTCATGCCTTGTTGCACCACGGTCCAGTGGCCGTCGTCGGTAACGATGAAGCTGTGCAGGTACAGGTTGAAGCCGTCCTGCACGGCGGCGCTGTCCACCTTGGCCACCAGCCGGCTGGCCTGTGCCAGGGCGTCGCCGTCTATGCCGGTGCGCTCGCCCACGGTGGCCAGTTCGCCCGGCGTCTTGCGGGAATGCTGGCCGCGCCCGCCGCAGACGTGAATGCCCAGTTCGCCCGACAAGGGCTGCAGGCCGCGCTTGAGCGCGCCGATGACGCTGGTGGTAATGCCGGACGAATGCCAGTCCATGCCCATGACGGCGCCGAAAGACTGGAACCAGAATGGGTGCGCCAGCCGGCGCAGGAATTCGTCGCGGCCATAGTGGTGCACGATGGCCTGTGTGATGATGGCGCCCAGGCGCGACATGCGCTGGCTCAGCCATGCCGGCACCCGGCCGCCGTGCAGCGGCAAGTCGGCGCTGCCTGCGCGTCGCATGGCGTGCTCCGTGAATCGATACCAGGTTCTATATTACCGAACCGGGCGCGGCCCCATGCACCAGGGCGCCCCACGGGGCGCCCTGGCAATGACGATGTTGCAGCGGCGTAGCCTATTCGTCGACCAGGTGCTCCGGATCGAGGTGATGGCGATCTTCCTTGCGATGCACCAGCAGCGTAATGCCCCACATCACCACACCCAGCGCCAGCAGCCAGCCGGCCACCTGGTACTGGATCGGGTCGCGCCCGGTGAAGGGCGTTACCAGGAAAAGGCAGGCGGCCGCCCCGAGGCACGACAGCACGGTATTGGCGCGGAAGTGCTCATGCTTGACCGGGTCGCGGCGCAGCACCAGCACGGCCACATTGACGAAGGCAAACACGCCCAGCAGCAGCAAGGCCGTGGTGCCGCCCAGCGCGCTGATGGCTTTCGAATTGCTGGCCGACACCAGCAGGATCAGCCCCAGGGCCAGCGCGGTGGTGAACAGGATGGCCGACCAGGGGGTGCGGGTGCGCGTGTGCACGCGCGCCAGGAATTTGGGCAGCACGCCCTGGCGCGACATACCGTACAGCAGACGGCTTGCCATCATCATGTTGATCAGCGCCGAGTTCGCCACGGCGAACATCGAGATGATCGGCATGATGGTGTCCATCGGCAGGTTCGGCGCGGCGCGTTGCACCACGAGCACCAGCGGCGTCGAGCTGGCGGCCAGTTCGCCCACGGGGATCAGCGCGACGGCGCAGATCGACACCAGCACGTAGATGACGGCGGTGATGCCCAGCCCCGTTAGCATGACCTTGGGAAAGATCCGGTGCGGCTCGTGGGTTTCTTCGGCCATGTTGACCGAGTCTTCGAAGCCGACCATGGCGAAGAACGCCAGGGCGGTGGCCGAAGTCACGGCCAGGAACACGCTTTTGTTCTCTGGCGTCTCGAATGCCACCACGCGCGAGAAATCGGCCTGGCCGCCGGCAATCGCGTAAAAGCCCAGGATGATCACCAGCAGCAGGCCGCTCAGCTCGACCAGCGTGAGCACGACGTTGGCTTTCACGCTTTCTGACGCGCCGCGGAAGTTGACGATCATGACCAGCAGCATGAACCCCAACGCGCCCATCGTGACCAGCGTCGGGTCGGTATCCATGCCTATGGCCGCGAACAGATTGGCCGAGAAGGCGCGCGACGCCGTGGCCGCCGAGGTCAGCCCCGAACACATCACTGTGAAGCAGACGATGAAGGTCAGGAAGTGCACCCTGAATGCCTTGTGCACATAAAGGGCCGCGCCCGCGGCGCGCGGATACTTCGTGACCAGTTCCAGGTAGGAAAAGGCCGTTAGCAGGGCCACGACGAAGGCGACCAGAAAGGGCGCCCAGGCCGCGCCGCCCACCTCGGCGGCCACCTGGCCAGTGAGCGCGTAGATCCCGGTGCCCAGGATGTCGCCGATGATGAACAACAGCAGCAGCTTCGGCCCCATCACCCGTTTCAATGGGGTGTGATCCAGGTTTTCGTCCTGGTTGGACATGCTCTTCTCCTCCGGTTTTTGTACCAGGACGGAAGTATGGTGCAGGACGGGGCCGTTCGTCGTCGGGACTATGTCACCGTAATTAACCAGAGGTTTCGGAAACGGGGCCGCTTAGCCGGCGGCACTGCGATAGTCCGACGCGCTGAAAGAAATAGTAGTGCTGGCGTCGCCTGCGGGGACGGGCTGCGCGGGCGGCACGGACGGCACACCCAACAGAAACAATTCGGCATGCACCAAGGCATTAACAAAACTCGTCATGATGACTCCCGGATATATCTATATAGGTTGAAGGAATACTGCGCGTCGATTCATAAGCATCGATGAAGCCGATGGTGCGCCCGGCGCCCCGGCGCAGTCCATTTGTTTTGTTCAATGGCGACGATTGGCTCTCTTTCCCCTGGCGGCGCAAGGGGCTTGCGCGCCGGCATGGCGGGCATGTTGCTTGCTGGGTGGTGAAGGCTTTCCCCGCAGGGTGGGAAAGCCTCGACACTTACACGCGCCCGGCGCGTTGCAATGGAGGTCTTATGAAACCACTTAATCTGACGCTCGGCCTGGTGGCCGCGGGTGCAATGCTGGCGGCCGGCAGCGGCATGGCCCAGCCTCAACCCACTACGCCCGCGCCGGCAACCCAGGATGCCGCCGCGGAACAGCAGCTGGACAGCAGCGACAAGGACTTCCTGGAAAATGCCGCGCAGTCGGGCCATGCTGAAGTCGAAGGCAGCAAGATGGCCCAGGAAAAAGCCAAGAATCCGGACGTGAAAGCCTTTGCCGACAAGATGGTGCAGGATCACACCAAGGTCGGGCAGGAACTGGCCGCGCTGGCCAGCAAGAAGGGCTACACGCCGCCCGAAGGACCTTCGCTGATGCAGAAGGCCAAGATCAAGACGCTGGGCCTGACCGACGACGGCTTTGACGAGATGTACATCAACAATATCGGCGTGTCGGCTCACGAAGACGCCGTGAAACTGTTCGAAGACGCCTCGGCCAATGCCAAGGACGCGGACGTGAAGGCGTTTGCCGCCAAGACGCTGCCGGCCTTGCAAGAGCACCTGGCCATGGCCAAGAAGCTGCAGGAGCAGGTGAAGGCTCGCAAGTAGCAGCGCAGGCGCCGGCGGCGCACGGCGCGGCCGGGACGGGGGCCGGTCCTCAGGCGGGGCCGGCCGCCTTGCCTCGCACTTGTACGCCGGTGTCGGCCTCTATATAGCGGATGATTTCGGTCATGTCGGCCTGTTCGCCGAACTTGTCGCGCGCCGCGTTCAGCAGTTGGCGCACGGCATCGCCGACGCGCAGCGGTACGCCCAGCCGCTCGCTTTCTTCCAGGCACAGGCGCACGTCTTTGGCCGACAGGCCGAGGGCAAAGCCGAAATCGAACTTGCGGCTGAGCACGTACTTGGGAATTTTGTCTTCGGATGCGTTGCTGCGGCCTGAGCCGGCATTGATGACCTGCACGATGGTGTCCGGGTCCAGGCCCGCCTTGACGCCCATCACCAGGGTTTCGGACGTGATGGCCAGGGCCGTCACCGATACCAGGTTGTTGATGACCTTCATGGCCTGGGCCATGCCCGGCCGATCGCCGACATACATGGGGCGGCCCAGCAGTTCCAGCACGGGTTGCACGGCCTGGTAGTGTTCGGCCGCACCCGCCACCATCAGCGACAAGGTGCCGCGCTCGGCGCCGGCCACACCGCCGCTGACGGGGCAGTCGATCACGGCGATGCCGCGGGCCCGCAGCCCCTCGGCAAGCTGCTCGGCGGCGTGTGGACCCGAAGTGGACAGGTCGATCACGGTCTTGACGGCGGCGCCGTGCACCAGGCCGTCGGCGCCCAGCCCGACTTCGGTGACGATTTGCGGCGTCGGCAGGGACATCAGCACCAGGCGGGCGGCATTGGCCACTTCGCGTGGGCTGGCGGCCACGCGGGCGCCTTGGGCTGCCAGCGCGGCGGTGGCCTGCGGGTTGGTGTCGTAGATGGCAAGGTCGTATCCGGCTTGCAGCAGGCGGCTGACCATCGGAGCGCCCATGCGGCCGATGCCGACGAATCCCAGGGTGTCTTTGTGTTGAGTGCTCATGGTTGGCTACACAAGAAAGGAAAAGGGTCAGGCGGCCGTCCAGCCGCCGTCGATGGGTAGCAGCGCGCCGGTGATGTCGCGGCCGGCGTCGCTGCACAGAAAACCGATCAGCGCCGCCACGTTCGCCATGTCGACGAAGCGGCCGGTGGGCTGGCGGTGGGCCAGGTAGTCGTGTTGCGCCTGCTGTTCGCTGATGCCCTGGTCGCGCGCGATGCCCGCGATGCGCGAGGCGATGGTGGGGGTGGGCACGGTGCCGGGCGCCACGGCATTGCAGGTGATGCCGTCTTGCGCGGTTTCGACAGCCAGCGCGCGGGTCAGGCCGATGAGCGCCGTCTTGGTGGTGATGTAGCCCACCCGGTTGGCGGTAGCGCCCGAGCCGTATACCGACGACATGTTGATGATGCGGCCCCAGCCGCGCGACCGCATGCCCGGAATGGACAGGCGCGCCAGATGGAAGGCCGCCGATACGTTGACGGCCAGGGCTTCGTCCCATTGGTTGCGGGGCAAGGTGTCGGCCGGCCCGAAGTGGCGCACGACCGCGTTGTTGACCACGATGTCGATACCGCCGAACGCATGCCGGGCCTCGTGGGCCATGGCTTCGATCTGGTCGACCTCGTTCAGGTCGGCTGCCTGCAGCAGGACATCGGTCCCGTGGCGGCGTGCCAGGGCGTCGCGGGCTTGCCGGGCCGGTTCGTCGGCAAGCAGGTTGTGCAGCACGATGCGTGCGCCGGCGGCGGCCAGGCGGTCGGCAATGGCCAGGCCCAGGCTGGCCGTCGAGCCGGTAACCAGAGCGCAGCGGCCCTGCAATTCAGCGGCGCCGTTCATGCCGATTTTGTGGGCGGCACGTCCAGGCGCGCGACCTTGCCCTGCAGCGCGGCGCTGGCCGCCGGATAGCGCTGCATGACCTGCGGATCGTGTCCGGGCACGATGTGCGCTTCGCTGTCGGCCAGCTGGCGCACGGCCTGGTGGCCTTCCAGCATGTCGCCCACGTTGTACACGGCCGGGAACGGCACGCCATGGCCGATGTTGCCATACAGGTGCGTGGCGTCGGACGCCAGCACGACCCAGCCGCGCTGCGTCCACACGCGCACGACCTGCAGGCCCGCGGTGTGGCCGCCCACCAGGTGCACCGACAGGCCGGGCGCCAGTTCGGCCTGCCCGGCATGGAAGCGTACGCGTCCGGCGTAGACCTTGCGCACGAAGGTCACGACGTCTTCGACGTAATACGGGTGGCGCAGCGCGCCGTGGCACATGCAGCGGCCGGTGGCGTAGGCGGGCTCGGCGTCCTGGATGTGGAAGGTGGCGGCGGGAAAGTCGTTCAGGGTGCCGGCGTGGTCGTAGTGCAGGTGGGTGATGATGACGTCGCGCACCTGGGCGGCGTCGATACCCAGCAGGGCCAGCCCTTCGGCCGGACGCTGCAGCAGCTCGCGGCCGCGCTGGCGGGCCGAGTCGGCATCGAAGCCGGTATCGACCACGAAGATTTCATCGCCGCGGCGCGCCACCCACACGTAATAGTCGAGGTCGGAATCGGCATCGTGGAAGTCGACGCTGCCCAGGTAGTTGTCGGCCGGACGGCGGCCGCCATGACGGGCGTAGCGAATGGCGTAGACCTCGAAGGGGGCAATGGAGGCGGGCAAGGCGAGTCTCCTGCGCGGCGTCGCGCCGCATAGTGTGGAACCTCTATTGGTAGGATTGTATTATAGTATTAGCAAAAAAGGCAGTGCCTGCCGGCATGCCAGAGGGCATGCCTGCCATGGAGACGCTCAGGGGCGGGGGGCTTTGTTCGGAAGCTTATTCGGCCGCCATGGCCGCTTGGGTTTCGCGCAGCACCTTGATGGCCACGCGCGCAGCGTTGCGCACATGCAGGCTGCCGGCCTTGCGGGCGGCGCGGCCGTCGCGGGCGGCCAGGGCTTCCAGCAGCTCGCCCAGCTCGGCCAGGCTTTTCTTGGCGCGCCCCGGCGCCTGCATCGACGTCGAGCGCAGCAACATGACGCGCGAGTTCAGCAGCCTGAGCGTGGTGGTGAGGGCTTCGTTGCCCGCGCCATCGAGCAGTTGCTGATAGAAGTAGTTCTTGGCTGACAGTTGTTCCAGCGACCCGCCCTGCGCGAAAGCGCGCTTGAGCGCCTGAAAGGCGCTCTGCAGCGACTTGAGCTGTTCATCGGTGGCGCGTTCGGCGAACAACTGGCAGGCCAGGCCTTCCAATTCTTCGCGTACCTGATAAATGCCCTCGGCCTGCTCGGGCAGCAGCCGGTCGACTACCGGGCCGCGGTGGGGAATGACGTGGATCAGGCCTTCGGATTCGAGCTGCCGCAGGGCCTCGCGCACCAGGGTGCGGCTGACGCCGGTCATTTCACACAGTTCGCGTTCGGGCAGGCGCTCGCCCGGTCGAAAGCGGCCCACCAGGATGGCGTTGCGGATGCTTTCGGTCACGCTGTGACGCAGCACCGAAGCGGCGCGGGGGACTTTGAAATCGGCGGGGAGCTCAGCGGCTTTCATGCGATCAGGGGCGAGTAGGCAGTCGGAATCAGTGTACTGACTTGGGCGCATTTTAGCTGCACTTGCCTGGCGCGACGCGGCCGCGATGCGGCATGGGGCCGTTGCACAACGCGTGGAGCACGCCGCCGGCTCTTGCCGAGTCAGAAAAATGAGTATTCAATCATACAATCTGTTTATAATACCGAAAATTGAAGCCCACGACCCTCTGAAGGCCGCCCGGCACATAACAAGACAGCCGCGCGGCGGGCGGCTGAAGGAGACAACACCTCATGCAGGCAGGCAGTCCGTCCGGTATTTCCCAGGCCCTGGCGCAGTTCATTGCCCATTGCCACTGGGAAGACATTCCCGAGGCCATCCGCCATGAAGCGCGCCGCTCGCTGCTGAACTATTTCGCGGTGGCGCTGGCTGGGGCGTTGGATCCCACCCTGGACATCGCGGTGGCTACGTACGGCCGCTTCGCCGCCAGCCGGCAGGCCAGCCTGGTGGGCAGGCCCGAGCGCTTCGACATGCTCAACGCCGCCGCCCTGAATGCGATGTCTGCCAACGTGTACGACTTCGACGACACGCACCATCCCACCATCATTCACCCCACGGCGCCGGTCGCGCCGGCGCTGTTCGCGCTGGCCCAGGCACAGCGCATGAGCGGCGCCGAGCTGCTGCTGGCTTTCGTGCTGGGCGTGGAAACCGAGTGCAGGCTGGGCAATGCCGTTTCACCCGGCCATTACGCGCGCGGCTGGCACATTACTTCTACCTGCGGCGTGTTCGGCGCCGCCATGGCCGCCGGCAAGCACCTGGCGCTGCCGTCCGGGCAATTGGTCTGGGCGCTCGGTTCGGCGGCCAGCCAGGCCGGCGGGCTGGTCGAAACCTTGGGCACCATGGCCAAGAGTGTCGGCGTGGGCAATGCGGCTCGCAATGGACTGCTGGCGGCGCTGCTGGCGCAGCAGGGCTTCGACGGGCCCGCCGCGCCGCTGGAAGGCGCGCGCGGATTCCTGCGCGTAACCGCCGACCAGCCCGATCTGTCGACCGTGACGCAGGGCCTGGGCGAGCATTGGCAACTGGCCGCCAACACCTACAAGCCATATCCGTGCGGCGTGGTGCTCAATCCGGTTATCGACGCATGCCTGGCGCTGGCCGCCGATCCGCGCTTGCGGCAGGCCGGCCCGGCAGGTATCGAGCGCATCACCCTGACCGGCCATCCGCTGCTGCGGCAGCGCACCGACCGGCCCGCCGTGGCCACCGGCCGCGAATCCCAGGTCAGCGCCCAGCATGCGGTCGCGGTGGCGCTGGCGCGCGGCCGCGCCGGCCTGGCCGAATTCAGTGACTCGGCAGTGCGCGATCCCGCCTTGTGTGAACTGGGCGCCAAGGTGGCCGTGCGCGAAGCGGAGGGCTATTCGGTCGACGCCGTGCAGGTCCGCATCGACCTGCGCGGCGGCATGCAATTGCAGCACAGCGTGGAAGCCGCCCGCGGTTCGGCGGCCCGGCCGCTCAGCGACAGCGATCTCGAACAAAAACTGCGGGAGCTGGGCGGCGCAGCCCGGCCCGGTTGGAACGCCGCGCCGCTGATCGATGCCCTGTGGCGCCTGGAAGACGCGCCCGATGCGGCACAGGTGATGGCGTTGGCGGCCTAGCACGAGCGGCCGTCATGGTTGCGAGCGGCGGGCCGGCCGGCACGCCGCGTATGCAGTGTGAAAAAGGAGGCGACATGAAGTGGCAGCAGTACACAGGCATGGCGGTGCTGGCCATGGCGGCGTTCGCGCTGGCGCAGCCCGCGCGCGCGGATTTTCCCGATAAACCCCTGCGCATCGTGGTGCCCTTCGCGGCTGGCGGCGGGGTCGACGCGCTGACCCGGCCGTTCGCCCAGGAACTTGGCACCTTGCTGGGACAGACCGTCGTGGTAGAGAACAAGGCCAGCGCCACCGGACAGGTCGGCGCGGCCGAAGTGGCGCGCTCGGCGCCCGATGGCTACACGCTGCTGCTCAGTTCGGCCGCGTTCGCCACGACGCCGGCGTTCTATCCGCAGGCACCCTATGACCCGGTCAAGGATTTCGAGCCCATATCCATCCTGGCCGCCGCGCCGCAGGTGGTGGTGACCAGCAAGAAGTTCAAGGCCAGGAACATGGCCGAGCTGGTGGGCATGGTCAAGGCGGGTGAGCCGGTGAACGTGGCGCTCAGCGGCATTACCGGCATGCAGGCGCTGGCCACGGAGATGATCGCCGCGCAGGCCGGCGTGACATTTACCAAAGTGCCCTACAAGGGCGCGGGAGCAGCCTTCAAGGACTTGATCAGCGGCGAGGTCGACGTCATGGTCGACAACCCGGCGTCGTCGCTGCCCCACGTGCGCGCCGGCAGCCTGAATATCATCGCCACCACGGGCGCCCAACGCATGGCGTCGGTGCCCGATGTTCCCACCGTGGCCGAAACCCTGCCGGGCGTCGAGGCGCGCAACTGGTTCATTCTCGCCGCGCCCGCCGGTACGCCCGCGCCGGTGATCGACGCGCTGAGCCGTGCGGCCATCAAGGTGGCTGCCGGCCCGGTGATGCAGCGCTTCTTCGAGCGCGACGGCACTGAAGTGGTGGCCAATTCGCCGGCACAGGCCCGGGAATACCTGAACGACGAAATCGCCAAATGGGGAAAGATCGTCAAAGACCGCAACCTGCAGCCCTGAAGCGGGCACGGAGCAAGACATGGGAAGACTCGATGGCAAGATCGCCGTGGTGACCGGCGCGGCGGGCGGCATTGGCAAGGAAATCGCCGGCGCTTTCGCCCGCGAGGGCGCGCGCGTGGGCATGCTGGACAACAACGAGGCCTTGTTGAAAGAGGCGGTGGCCAGCGTGCCAGGCGCCGGCGCGCTGGTCTGCGACGTGGCCGACCGCGCCGCCGTATGCGCGGCGATCGATGGCTACGCAAGCCAGTCCGGCGGCCTGGATATCCTGGTCAACAACGCAGCCTATTTTCACTATGGGCTGCTGACCGACATGCCCGAGCAGGTGGTCGACAAGATGATCGACGTGGGTTTGAAGGGGGCGCTGTGGTGCCTGCAGGCCGCCACGCCGCATTTGACGGCGCGCGGCGGCGGGGCGGTCATCAATTTGTCTTCGGTGGCGGTGTCGGTGGCGATCAAGCATGCGGCGGTCTACAGCTGCATCAAGGGCGCGCTCGACACCCTGACGCGCCAGCAGGCCGTAGAGCTGGGACCGCAGGGCATCCGCGTCAACGCCCTGGCGCCCGGGCCGGTGGTCACGCCGGGAGCCAGCTCGGTCATCGACGCGCAAGGCTGGGAAACGCGGCGCGCGCGCACGCCGTTGCGCCGCCTGGCCGAAGGCGCGGACATCGCCCAGGCGGCGGTGTTCCTGGCGTCGGACGAATCAGTGTCGGTGGCCGGCGTCACGCTGAAGATCGACGGCGCCATGACGGTCATGGGTTACTAGGGGCGCGGGAAGCACGCATGGAACAGGTCATGACACAAGCCGGCCGGCTGGTGCGCGATGCGCTGGCGCCGCGCAGGTTCAGCCGCGCCGCGCTGGAGCAGGCCAGGCGTTGCCTGCTGGATTATTTATCGTGCGCTTTCGAGGCGCTGCCGTTGCCCTGGAGCGAGCAGGCCGCCGCGCTTGCCCTGCCGGCGCCCGGCGGCGCCCATGTGGTGGGCCGCGCCGGCCCGCGCCAACCCGATGGCGCGGCATTCGCCAATGCCGTGGCCGGCCACGGCCTGGTGCGCGAAGACATGCATGCGGGCAGCATTTCTCATCTGGGCGTGGTGGTGTGGCCCATGGTGCTGGCCATGGCGCAGCAGCGGCCGGTGTCGGGCGCCCAGGTGCTCGAGGCGGCCATCGTGGGCTACGAAACCGGCGCGCGCCTGGGGCGGGCCGTGATGACTCCGGCGTTGGCGCGCCTGTTCCGGCCCACCGGGCTGGTCGGCCCCCTGGCTGCCGCCGTGGCCGGCGCGCGGCTGGCCGGCCTCGACGAAACCCGTGCCCGACATGCTCTTGCGTTGGCGGGCAATTGCAGCGGCGGGTTGAACGAATGGGCGCACACGGGCGGCAGCGAAATGTACTTTCATCCGGGTTTCGCGGTGCGCAATGCCTGGGCCTGCCTGCAGCTCGCGCGCGGCGGCGCGCAGGCCTCGGCGTCGATCATCGAAGGCGAAGCGGGATTCTTCCAGGCATACGCGCGCGCACCGCTGGACACAGACATCGTTCTGTTTGCCGACGGGCGGACGGAAATCGAACAGGTTTTCAACAAACCGGCGCCAGCCTGCAATTTCGCGCAGACTCCATGCCAGGCGGCGTTGCGCGCGGGGCGCCAGGCCGGCGAGCGCCGCATCGAGACCGTGCGCATCGACACTACGCAAGCCGCTGTGCGCTACCCGGGCTGCGACGCCACTGGCCCGTTCGAGCATGCCTTGCAGGCCAAGATGAGCATTCCGTTCGGCGTGGCGGCCACGCTGGCGCACGGCGCCATCGGCGAAGACAACTACCGGCGCCTGGACGATCCCGCCATTGCGCGGCTGATCGCGGCCACCACGCTGTGCGCCGACGCGGGCTATAGCGCCGCCTTCCCGGCGCGCCAGGGCGCGAGGGTGACACTGCGGCTCGACGACGGCAGCAGCGTCAGCGCCGCCCTGGACGACGTCGAGGCCGCCGACGATGCCTTGATCCGCCAGCGGTTCCGCCGGACGGCCTCGGCGGTGCTGGGCGACGGCGCGGCCGCACGCATCGAAGACCTGGTCGACCGCTACGAGCAGGCGGCCGACGGCGCCGAACTGCCGCGGCTGTGCGCGGCCGGCTCGGCCTGACCGCTACAAGTTAGGGAAAAATTCATGACAGAACTACAAATCCATCTGGAAGCGTTCCTGCAGTCGCTGGCCGCGGGAATACTGGTGGGCGGCATCTATGGCCTGATGTGCGTGGGGTTGGCGATGATCTTCGGCATCATGCGCGTCATCAACTTCGCCCAGGGCGATTTCATGATGCTGGGCATGTACATCACGTATTTCTTCTTCGTGCTGTTGGCCGGGCATGGCATGGCGGGTTCGCCGCTGGGGCCTTATGTGTCCATGGTGCTGACTCTGCCAGTGATGTATGCCGTGGGCTACCTGGCGCATCGCCTGCTGATCTCGCGCGTAACGGGTGGCAAGAGCGCCGCGCTGGAAGGCGAGGGCCACTACGCGCAATTGATCCTGACACTGGGCATCGCGCTGGTGCTGCAGAACGGCGCCATGATGGTGTTCGGCCCCGAACTCGAGTCGATCCGCACGCCGCTGTCGAGCAGCGCCTGGGAAATCGGCCCGCTGTGGGGCGACTTCGTCAGCGTCTTCGTCAATAAGGGGCGCGGCTACGCGGCGCTGATCTCGGTGGCGGCCATCGTGGCGCTGGCGCTTGTGGTGGCGCGCAGCCGCCTGGGCAAGTCGCTGCGGGCGGCCGCCGACAACCCCGTGGCGGCCTCTTACATGGGCATCGACGTCGACCGCGCCTACCGCGTCGCCTTCGCCCTGGGCACCTGCATCACGGCGCTGGCTGGCGGGCTGCTGGCCACCAACTTCCCGTTTCATCCTTTCGTGGGCCTGGAGTTCGTCATCGTGATGTATGCGGGTGTGGTGCTGGGCGGCATCGGCAGCATCCTGGGCGCCTTCTGGGGCGGCATGGTGATCGGGCTGGTGCAGCAGCTTTCCAGCCTGGTGCTGCCCACGCAACTCCAGAACGCGGCGATCTTCGTGTTCTTCCTGCTGATAGTCATTCTCCGGCCGCAAGGGTTGTTCGGCCGCGTCGCGGAGCGGACCTGATGAAATCCATGCGCACATTCGTGATCATGCTGGCGGTGGCGGCGGCCTACCTGGGCGCCGCGCTGCTGGTCGACAACTCTTATCACCAGCTCATCTTCACGCTGGTGCTGGTATGGGCCTGCTTTGGCCTGTCGTGGAACATGCTCAGCGGCTACACAGGACTGGTGTCGTTCGGCCACGCCGCGTTTTTCGGTCTGGGCGCCTATGCCGCCGTGCTGGGGCAGATCAACCTCGGGCTGTCGCCCTGGCTGATGATTCCGCTGGCTGCCGTGATCGGCGCGGTGGCCGGCCTGCTGGTTGGCCTGCCCACCTTCCGGCTGCGCGGACATTACTTCGCGCTGGCGATGCTGGCCTATCCGCTGGCGCTGCTGTATGTCTTCGAGTGGCTGGGCTACCAGGAGGTCACCTTCCCCATGGTGCGCGAGAACCCGGCCTGGTTCATGCAGTTTTCGAACCCGTGGCTGTACACCGTGGTGGCCATGGCGATGCTGCTGCTATTCGTGCAGATCACGCGCTACGTCGAGCGCACGCGCTTTGGCATGGCGCTGATCGCCATCAAGCAGAACGAGGCGGCAGCCGAGGCCGCCGGTATCGACACGCTGCGCTGGAAGCTCAAGGCCATTGCGCTGAGCGGCGCCATCGCCGGCGCGACCGGCGCATTCTATGCGGTAGTGCTGCTGGTGGTGACGCCCGTGTCCGTGTTCGGCATGCTGGTGTCCGCCCAGGCGCTTACCGTCGCCATGTTCGGTGGGGTCGGCACGGTATGGGGGCCGATTATCGGCGCGGCCATTCTGATTCCGCTAGGCGAGATCCTGCACGCGGAACTGGGTGCGACTTATCCCGGCATCCAGGGCGTGATCCTGGGCGCGGCCATCATCGCGGTGATTCTGGTCGCGCCCGAGGGCGTGTTCTGGAAAACGCGCGATTTCCTGCGCCGGCGCGGCGCCGTTCAGGCGCGCGCCGCGCTGCCCGAGCAAGCCGCGCGGCAGGAGCACGCCGCGCCCATGGCCGAATCCGCCGCGCCGCAAGAGGCGGCGCGCCGGCCCGCGGGCGGCGAGGTCATCCTCGACGTGGCGGGGCTGTCGCGCAGCTTTGGTGGCTTGAAGGCAGTGCAGAACGTCAGCTTTCAGGTGCGCAAGGGCATGATCCTGGGCATTATCGGCCCCAACGGCGCCGGCAAGACCACGCTGTTCAACCTGCTCAACGGGTTCCTCAAGCCCGATGCCGGGCGGGTGGTGTTCAAGGGCGCCGACATGGCCGGCCGCAAGCCGCACGTATTGTGCGCGGCCGGCGTGGGCCGCACCTTCCAGGTGATGCGTCCGTTCATGCGCCTGACCGTCGCGCAGAACGTGAAGGTCGGCGCCTACGTCAAGGCCCGAAGCGAGGCCGAGGCCGAGGCGATGGCGGCGCAGGCCATCGAGCGGGTGGGCCTGACCGATTGCGCGGACCGGCTCGCGTCGGTGCTGACCACGCGGCAGCTGCGCCTGATGGAGCTGGCGCGCGCCGTGGCGGGCCAGCCCGAACTGCTGCTGCTCGACGAGACGCTGGCCGGTCTGGGGCAGGGCGAGGTCGACGACGTGGTGTCCGCCATCCGGGCGTTGTCGGCGCAGGGCATCACCATCGTCATCATCGAACACACCATGCAGGCGATGGTGCGCCTGGTCGACCAGTTCGTCGTGCTGGATCACGGCGAAGTGCTGGCCGTGGGCGAGCCGCAAGCGATCACGCGCGACATGCGCGTGATCGAGGCCTACCTGGGCAAGAAATGGAGCGCGCGACATGCTGCTTGAAATCGACGGCCTGGTGGCCGGCTATTCGGCCCTGCCGGTCCTGAACGGCATTTCTGTGGCGGTCAGGGAAGGCGAATTCGTTTCCATCGTGGGTCCGAACGGCGCGGGCAAGAGCACGCTGTTCAAGACCATATCGGGCACCGTGGCCGCGATGTCGGGCGGCATCCGCTACGACGGCCACGACCTGCTGGCGGTGCCCGCTTCGCAGCGGCCGCACCTGGGTATCGCGCACGTTCCGGAAGGCCGACAGGTGTTCGCCTCGATGACCGTGCTCGAAAACCTGGAAATGGGCGCCTACACCGCCGCGGGCAGGCGCGACTGGTCGCGCAACCTGGCGCGTATCTACGAATGGTTTCCCGTGCTCAAGCAGCGCGCCCGGCAACTGGCCGGCACCCTGTCGGGCGGGGAACAGCAAATGGTGGCCATCGGCCGCGGCCTGGCGTCTTCGCCGCGGCTGTTGATGCTGGACGAGCCATCGATGGGTTTGTCGCCGGCGATCGCGGATTTCATTTTCGAGCGCCTGATCGACATACGCAGGGACGCCAAGCTGACCATCCTGCTCGTGGAGCAGCGGGTGGCCGAGGCGCTGCAGTTCGCCGACCACGGCTACGTGCTCGAAACCGGGCGCGTGGTTCTGGAGGGCACCCACGACACGCTGCAGGCGGACGACCGCGTCCGCCGGGCGTATCTCGGCATGTAAGCCTGAATCGAGAGCCGCGCGAGCGGACAACAGGAGGAGACAGACATGAAAGTGCAGTCGATCAAATACCTGGGCCTGGCCGCCGCGCTGGCGGGCCTGATGTCGGCCGGCGCCAGCCCGGCGCGCGCGGCCGACCCGGCGCCCGTCAGCGTCGGGCTGATCGCGCCCATGTCGGGCATCTACGCGCGGCCCGGCCAGGTCATGCGCATGGGGGCCGAGATGGCGGTCAAGGACATCAACGACCAGGGCGGCATCAAGGCGCTGGGCGGCGCCAGGCTGAAGCTGGTGGTGGTGGACTCGGGCGACACGACGGAAAAAGCCAAGAGCGCGGCGCAGCGCATGGTCGCCGACTATCCCGACCTGGTGGCCGGCACGGGCGCGTATCTCAGCTCGTTCACCCTGGCGGTCACCGAAGTCACCGAGCGTGCCAAGCTGCCCATGCTGACCCTGTCGTATTCCGACCAGATCACCTCGCGCGGCTTCAAGTACATCTTCCAGACCTCCGCCACGGCGGGCCGGCAGGCCGACATCGCGTTGCCGATGATCCTGGACCTGGCCGAGAAGGCTTCGGGCAAGCGGCCCAAGACCGTGGCCATACTTACCGACAACACGGCCGCCTCGTTGTCGTCGGTGAAAGCCATGAAAGACGGCCTGCTCGCCAAGAACAAGCTGGAGCTCGTGGTCGACGAGACCTTTACGCCGCCGCTGTCCGATGCCTCGTCGCTGATCCAGCGTGTCCGTTCGCGCCGGCCTGACCTGGTGTTCTTCCTGCCCACGGTGATCTCTGACGCCAAGCTCATTCTTGAAAAGATGAACGAGACCAACGTGCATATCCCGGTGATTTCGTTCGGCATTGCTATCGCCGAGCCGGACGTGCTGAATACGGTCAGCCCGCAATTGATCAACGGCGTCATGTCCGCCGTGGCGAACTGGGGCGCGAAGGGCCAGGAAGCCCTGATCAAGCGCATGAAGGACGAATACAAAGAACCGTGGATGACGCAGAACGGCATTTCGACCTACGGCGATATGTGGATCATCAAGGCCGCTCTGGAAAAGGCCGGCAAGGCCGACCGCGAATCGGTGGCGCAAGCCATGCATGCGCTGGACGAGGGCAAGACGCCTTACTTCCCGGGAGGCGAGTTGAAGTTCGACGAGGCGGGCCACCGCGTGGGCGCCACCTTGACCGTGATCCAGTGGCAGAACGGCGTGCCGGTGACAGTATTTCCCGAAGACGTCGCCATGGCCAAGCCGATCTGGCCAGGCAAGAAGTAGCCATGGCCGCACAGGCAGCGGCCACGGCGGCTGCCTGTGATTTTTGGCAAATATTGAATTATTGTATTATCGGTTGGACGAAGCAGCACACGCAGCACACAAAGGAAACTCAGCATGGAACACATCAATCAGTTCGAGAAAGGCCTGGAAAACCGCAAGAAGGTTCTGGGCGCATCCCACGTCGAGAAATCGTGGGCCAGCGCGGACGAGTTCAACAGGCCTATGCAGAAGCTGGTCACCGAATACTGCTGGGGTGAAATCTGGGGCGACGACACCTTGCCGTTCAAGACGCGCAGCATGCTTAACCTGGCCATGCTCACCGCCATGAGCCAGCACCACGAGCTGGCCGCGCACGTCAAGGGTGCGTTGACCAACGGTGTGACCAAAGACGAGATCCGTGCCGTGCTGATGCAGGCTTCGGTGTACTGCGGCGTGCCGCTGGCGCTGGCCGCGTTCCGCGTCGCCTCGCAGGCCATCAGCGCCTACGAAGCCGACGCCGCCAAGGCCTAGCGGGGAGGCCGGCATGCGACAAGATCGGGTCGGGTTCGTCGGCTTGGGCAACATGGGCGGGCGCATGACGCGGCGCCTGGTCGACGCGGGTATCGCGGTGCGGGGCTATGACACCGATGCCGGGCGGGCCGCCGCGGCCGGCGCCCAGCCCGCCGCTTCAATGCGCGAGGCCGTCGAGTACGCCGACGTGGTGTTGCTGTCGTTGCCGGACAGCCGCGTCGTGGAAGCGGTGGTTGAAGGCGCCGACGGCATCCTGGCCGCGTGCCGCGCGGGCCAGGTGGTGGTCGACCTGAGCACCGCCGCGCCCAGTTCCACACAGCGCCTGGCGGGCTTGTTTGCGGCGCGTGGCGTCCAGTATGTCGACGCCGGCATTTCGGGCGGGGCGGCCGCGGCCGAAAAGGGTACGCTGACCCTGATGGTGGGCGGCGATGCAGCCACCATCGAGGCCCTGCAATGGGTGTTCGCGCCTTTCAGCAGCAAGGTGCTCAATATGGGGGGCAGCGGCGCGGGCCACACCACCAAGCTGCTGAACAACTTTCTCAATGCGGTCAGCCTGGCCGCCAGCGCCGAAGTCATGGTGGCGGGCAAGAAGGCCGGACTCGACCTGCACCGGCTGCTCGACGTGCTCAACAGCAGCAGCGGCGTGAATTTCGCCACGCTCAATCGCTTTCCCTACATCGTGGACGGCAACTACCTGGAAGGCGGGCTCACCAGCAAGCTCATGACCAAAGACGTCGTGCTGTATGTCGAGCTGGCGCGCGAGTTGGGCGTGGCCTCGCTCAACGCGTCCGGTCCGATGTCGTGCTTCGGCCTGGCCACGGCGCTGGGCTACGGTGAACAGATCAGTAATCGTGTCGTGGATGCCATTGGCGATGTCAGCGGTGGCGTCCGTTTGAAATCTGAGTGACAGGAGACAGTCAATGAAGGTGTTTCACGGCAGGGCCGAAGGCAAGGTGTCCGAACAGCGCAGTTCGACGTTCACGGGCGTGGTGTGGGGCGACCCCATCATGCCCACCACCGACAATGTCACGATCAATTCGGTGTTCTTTTCACCGGGCGCGCGTACGTACTGGCACACGCATGAGTTCGGCCAGGTGCTGCAGGTAACGGCGGGGCGCGGCTGGATCTGCTCTGAGGGGCAGCCCGCCCAGGCCATTCGCCAGGGCGACGTGGTGTGGATTCCGCCCAACGAGCGGCACTGGCACGGCGCGGCGGCCGATACCTATATGATCCACGTGGCTACCTCGCTGGGCAAGAGCAGCTGGCAGGAAGAAGTCGCCGAACAAGATTACGCGCGCAGCACTGGCGCGGCAGGCTGAGGAGGGCGCCATGATCGTCGAACTTCGCATCTACCATTGCGCGCCCGGACGCCTGCCGGCTCTGCACGAGCGCTTTACCAGCGCCACGCTGGGCTTTTTCAAGAAGCACGGCATCGAGCAGATCGGCTTCTGGACCACCCTGGCGGGCCCCAGCAATCAATCGCTGACCTACCTGCTCAAGTGGGAAAGCCTGGCCGAGCGCGAGCGCAAATGGAATGCCTTCCAGGCCGATCCCGAATGGATCGCCGCGCGCGCCGCCAGCGAAGCCGAAAAAATCATTGTCGAGCGGGTCGAGAACCAGTTCCTGGCTCCGACCGCTTATTCGGCTTTGAAGTAGCAGGGCTCAGTTGGCGCGAATGCCGCTGCCCGAGCATCTTGAGCGACAGGGCGTGCTGATTGTGGCATTCGCGCAATACCCGATTGCGGCGCGGCCAGGATAAGAGTATTCATTGAACCAACAATAGTTCGCGAGACAAACCCACTGGGGTTCGCGGCGGAACGGGCGGCACAGCCCGGCCATGCCGCGACGCCAGGCCGGAATTTCGCGCGGGGCAGGTGCCCCGCGCGAAGATAAGCTAGGAGGGGCTTATGGCAGTGGTGTATGTGGAGTTCGAACGAGAACGCGCGCGCAAGGCGCGTTCCGCCAATCAGGCCCGCCACGCGCGTACCGCGCCGGCCCGCGCCGGCGACAGCCGGCGCACGTTCCTGGCCTGTCTTATCCTGGCGCCCCTGGCCGGCCTGGCAGCGCCGCTGCTGGCCGTGCCCTGGTTAGGCCAGCCAGCCGGCTGGCTGCTGGCGGGCGCGGGCCTGCTGGCCTGTGTGCTGCTGCTGTTTCGCCTGGCCATGCTGGAGGCCGACCGCTCCCGCGACCGCGACTGATCCCTACCACGACAGGTCTGGCGCGGCCGTCTGAACAGGCGTCTCATTTGCCGGATGCCAGGCGCCTTGGCGCCTGACCTCCCGTGACTGATTCACGGGCGGCTTGCCCTGGATGGATCGTCATAGGTATACTTGTATTGTCATCAATACAACATACCAGGAGACAACCCATGCAGGGATTGCACCGTATTGTCATCGGCGGCGCGCTGTTGGGCGCGCTCGCTATGCCGCTGTCCCCCGCCGTTGCGCAGGGCGACGCCATCAAGTTGGTCGTGGGCGCTCCACCGGGAGGCACCACCGATACGGTCGCCCGCAGCATTGCCCAGCAAATGGCGCAGGACCTCAAGCGCACCGTGCTGGTCGAGAACAAGCCGGGCGCGGGCGGCAACATCGCCGCCGACTACGTCGCCAAGAGCAATCCCGATGGCAGGACGCTGCTGGTCACGTTCACCAGCTTTTCCATCAACGCGTCGCTGTACCGCAACTTGCCGTTCGATCCGTTGCGCGATTTCACGCCCATCAGCATGCTGGCGAACGTGCCCAGCGTGCTCGTTGCCCGCAAGGATTTTCCCGTGCAGACGATGCCTGAGTTCGTATCGCTGGTGAAAGCCAACCCGGGCAAATACACGATGGCGCTGGGCGCCATCGGTTCGTCGCTGCACATGGCCGGCGAACGCATGAAAATGCTGGCGGGCCTGGACATTCTCAACGTGCCTTACAAAGGCACGTCGCCCGCCGTCACCGATCTGCTGGGCGGCCAGGTGGACATGATGTTCGCGAGTTCGCTCAATGCCCTGCCGCACATTAAGAGCGGCGCACTCAAGGCGCTGGGCGTCACCAGTCCGCAGGCCCTGCCGCAGTTCCCGGGGGTGCCACCCATCGGCGATACCATCAAGGGTTTCGAGTCCAAAGCCTGGTTTGCCTTGTTTGGCCCGGCCAAGCTGCCCGCCGACACGCTCGCAACGCTTAACGCCGCGGCGCGCAAGGCGGTGGATACGCCCGAGTTCCGCCAGCTGCTCGAGCGCGAGGCCGCCATGGCGGTCAGCAGCAGCCCGCAGGAACTGGATGCGTTTGTGCGCAAAGACATCGAACGGTACGCCGAAATCGTCAAGTACACCGGCGCCACGGTTGATTGATTTTCCCGACAGGAGCCCCCGTGCCCGATAGCCCGCTACCCCTGTATCACAAGGTATATCTGCTGCTGAAACAGCGGCTGCTGGCGGGCGGTTTCGCCCCGGACACGGCCATGCCGGGCGAGAACGCGCTGGCGGCCGAATACGGCGTGTCGCGGCTGACTATCCGCCGCTCGCTCGATGCTCTGGAAGCCGAAGGCCTGGTCGAGCGCCGCCAGGGCCGCGGCACGTTCGCGGCCCAGCCGGCGCCATTGTCGGCGCCGCAGCGCAGTACTGACATCGATGCCCTGATGGAACACCTGGCGCGCATGGGCATGCACACCCAGGTGCGCCTGCTCGAACTCGGCACCACGCCGGCCGCGTCGCAGGTAGCCGCACGTCTGGAAATCGCGCCGGGCACGCCGGTGCAGCGCTCGGTACGGGTACGCAGCCACCAGGGGCTGCCGTTTTCGCATCTGACCACGTTCGTGCCGGACGACATCGGTCAGCGTATCCGCCGCAAAGACCTTGGCTCCAAGCCGCTGCTGGCCATTTTCCGCGATCTGGGCGTGCGCGTGGCGGGCGCCGAGCAATCGATCTCGGCGGTGCTGGCCGAACCCGGAGTGGCCGAGCTGCTGGATGTCCCGGTAGGCGCGGCCTTGCTCAGCCTGCATCGACTGGTGCGCGACGAATCCGGCCGGCCAGTGGAATGGCTGCATGCGCAATACCGGCCCGACCGCTACGAATACCGCATGAACATGCAAGCCCACGACATGCCCGGACAGCCTACCTGGCTGCCGGCTGCCATGCCGGTGCGGGCAAGCGCTTGAATAGGTGTCCCATGCCTGCCCAGACCCTGGCCCAAAAGCTCCTGGCCGCAGCCTCCGGCCGCGCCGCTGTGCGCGTCGGCGAAATCCTCACCTGCAAGGTCGACCTGGCCATGTTCCACGACTCCAGCGGCCCGCGCCGCCTCAAGCCCATGCTTGAAGAGCTGGGCACCGGGCTATGGGACCGCTCCAAAGTCGTGTTGGTGATGGACCACTACGTGCCCGAGGCCGATGACGAGTCGCGCCGCATCGTGCGCATCGCGCGCGACTGGGCGCGTGAGCAGGCGCTGCCTCATGTGTATGACTCGATGGGCATCTGCCACGTCGTGGTGCCCGAGCATGGCCATATCCGGCCGGGCATGTTCTGCGTGGGCGGCGACTCGCATTCCCCAACCGGGGGCGCGTTCGGCGCGTATATGTTCGGCGTTGGCAGCACCGAGATGCTGGGCGTGGTCGCCAGCGGCGAAATCTGGATGCGTGTCCCCGACACCTTGATGATGCGCTGGAACGGCCGCCTGGCCGCCGGCCTGACGGCCAAGGACATGATGCTGCACATGATCGGCCGTTTCGGCATGAACGGCGGCCGCTACCAGGCGATAGAGTTTTGCGGCGAAGCGGTACGCGCGCTGTCCATGCAAGAGCGCATGACGCTGTCGAATATGTCGGCCGAACTCGGCGCCCAGGCCGGGCTGGTGGCCCCCGACGACACCACGGCCCAATACCTGCGCCAGGCGGGAGCGGCGGATTTCGACGTGACGCCCTGGCAGTCCGACGCCGATGCCCAGGCGCAATGGCACGAGTTCGATGCTACCGCGCTCGAGCCCCAGGTGGCTGCGCCGCATAGCCCGGCCAATGCCGCGCCGGTGCACGCCTACGGCAATACGCCGGTCCAGGTGGCTTACATAGGCGCCTGTACGGGCGCCAAGCTCGATGATCTGAGAGCGGCCGCGCGCGTGCTGCGGGGACGGCGCATCGCGGCCGGCGTAAGCCTGATGGTGGCGCCCGCCAGCCAGCGCGACCAGGCTGCCGCCGAGGCCGAGGGCGTGCTGCCCGCGCTGTTGCAGGCCGGCGCCACGCTGCTGCCCACCACGTGCGGCGCCTGTTCGGGCTATGGCGGCTCCATTCCTGAAGACGTCAATGTTGTTTCCACTACGGCGCGCAACTTCAAGGGCCGCATGGGGGCGGCCAGCGCCCGGGTTTACCTGGCGTCTCCCTATACCGTGGCGGCGTCGGCCCTGGCAGGGCGTATCGCCGACCCCCGCGAGGTCCTGGCATGAACCGCACCCACAAAGCCTGGCGCGTCGGCGACGACATCGATACCGACCAGCTCGCGCCCGGCGCCTATATGAAGTTCGGCATCGCCGACATCGCCCGTCATTGTCTTGAAGGGGTGCGCCCCGATTTCGCCGGCGGCGTGCGGGCTGGCGACGTGCTCGTGGCCGGCCGCAATTTCGGTATCGGGTCCTCGCGCGAGCAGGCCGCCGCCGCCCTGGTGCAGCTGGGCCTGCGGGCGGTCATTGCGCCGAGCTTCAGCGGCCTGTATTTCCGCAATGCCTTCAACGTGGGCCTGTTGCTGCTGACGTGCCCGCGCGCCGGCGAAATCACCGAGGGCGAGCAGATCGGCATCGATCTGGCCAATGGCTGCGTGCTGCGCGCCGACGGCACGCCGTTGCCCTGCGAGCCGGTGCCCGGCTTCCTGCTCGACATGGTGCAGGCCGGTGGCCTGCTCTTGCAGCTCAAGCGCCGGCTGGCCGATGGCTCGCTGCCCCGTCATCCCCTGAGAGCCTGATGAATTCAAACCTGTTGAAAGACAAGCTGGCCGCCGGCGGCGCCGTGCTGGCCCCCGGCATCTACGACGCGTTGTCGGCCCTGATCGCCGAACAGGCCGGGTTCGACGCGCTGTACCTGTCGGGCGCGTCCATCGCCTATGCCCGGCTGGGCCGGTCCGACGTCGGCCTCACCACTTACACCGAGGTCGAAGACGTGCTGGCGCGCATTACCGAAAGGGTGCGCTGCCCGGTCATCGTCGATGGCGACACCGGCTTTGGCAACGCCCTGAATGTGCAGCGCACGGTGCGCGGCTTCGAGCGCGCGGGCGCCGCCATGATCCAGCTGGAAGACCAGGGTTTTCCCAAGCGCTGCGGCCACCTGGCCGGCAAGTCGCTGGTGCCCGCCGAAGAAATGTGCGGCAAGCTGCGCGCCGCGCTGGACGCGCGCGCCAGCGACGCCACGCTGATCCTGGCGCGCACCGACGCCGTGGCGGTCGAGGGCCTGGACGCCGCTTTCGAGCGCGCCGAGCGCTATCTGGAATGCGGGGTCGATGCCATTTTCATCGAGGCCCTGCGCTCGCCCGCGCAACTGGATGCCGCCTGCGCGCGTTTCGCCGCGCGCGTGCCGCTGCTGGCCAACATGGTAGAAGGCGGCCAGACGCCTATCGAAAGCGCCGAGGCGCTGGCCGCGCGAGGCTTTCGCATTGTCATCTTCCCGGGCGGCACGGCGCGCGCCGTGGCCCACGCGCTGCAGGCCTACTATGGCAGCCTGCGGCAGCATGGCACCACTGCGCCGTGGCGTGATCGCATGCTCGATTTCGACCAGCTCAATGCGCTGATAGGCACGCCGGCCCTCATGGACGAGGCAAGCCGCTACGGCTAGCGGGCGCGGGCGATGGGGTGTCAGAAGTTTGTCAGGTAGCTAAAGCTACCCTTGAATCCCTTTTGTTCCTCAGGCCACCCCTATGTCCCACGTCCGCCTTGACGGCTCCGCTTCTGCCTACGATCGCACCACCATTGCCCTGCACTGGCTGACCGCGCTGCTGGTGGTCGTGTTGTTCGTGCTCGCGCAGGTGTGGGAATCCATGCCCCACGGCACGCCCGTGCGCAAGTCGTTGCAGGGTTTGCATGTGTCGCTCGGCCTGCTGCTGACCGCGATCATTGCATGGCGCCTCGTGTGGCGCGCCACCGGGGGCAGGCGGCTACCCCCGGCTTCGCAGGGCGCGCTGCAGGCGACTGCCAAAGGCGTGCACTATGCGCTGTACCTGCTGCTGGTGGCCCAGATCGTGCTGGGCTTCCTGTTCCGCTGGGCGCAGGGCGAACCCTTCACGTTCTTCGGATGGTTTTCGGTCCCGAAGCTGCTGCCGTTGACCCGCGACCAACGGCATTTTTTCGGCGACCTGCACAATATCGTGGCGTGGGTAATTGTCGTGCTGGCCGGCCTGCACGCGCTGGCGGCCTTGTGGCATCACTATGTGCGGCGCGACGGCCTGTTGCGCCGCATGGCCGGCTGTAATCGGGCAAACCGGCTGAGCTAGCGGCGCGGCCCGCCGGCGGCGCCTAAGCGCCCTTGCCTCCGGCCGGCGCATTGCCGCGCGGCAACCAGCGCCAGAACACTGCCGCGCCCGCCAGGCCGAACGTCCCCATGGCGGCCACCGCGGCGGCCAGTGACACCAGCGCGGTAATGGCCGACAACACGACGGGCCCAAGGCTGCTGCCCAGGTCGGACACCAGCCGCCAGATTCCCAGGAACTCGGTGCGACCCGTCGACGGCGCGGCATCCGCGCCCAGCGTCATGACAATGCCCGAGCCTATGCCATTGCCCATGCCCAGCATCATCGACACAATCAGGAAACCGATCACGCCGCTGGTGAGCGACGTGCCGATCAGGGCAAAACCCATCAGCAAGGTAGAGGGCACGGCCACCCACAGCCGGCCGCGGCGGTCCATCAGCGTGCCGGCCGGGTAGAACACCGACATATCAATGGCCGCCACCAACCCGTAGATGATGGATGTGGTGGTGGGATTGATGCCCAGGTGATCCGCCCAGAGCGGAATGACCACCTGGCGCGAGGCGCGCACCGCGCTGACCAGCAGTATTCCCAACCCCAGCGTCAGGAACACGCGCCGGTGAGTGCGGGCCACGTCCAGCACGCGCGGCTTGGCCTGCACGGCAGCATCGCGGCGTTCAGGCGGCGTCATGTCGGGGGCCAGGTGGGCGATCAGGCCGGCGCCGGCCATCGCCACCGCCGCCACCCAGTACGCGCCCTGCAGGCCCATGAAGTGAATCAGCGCCGCCCCGGCGAACGGCCCCACGAACACTCCGATCCGCATGGTGCCGGCCAGCGTAGACAGGGCGCGGGCGCGCATGTACGCCGGCACGGCGTCGATCATGTAGGTCTGGCGCGCGAGCATGAACACCGACGAGGCCATGCCGATCAGGAACACGCCCACCGCCAGCACCGCCGCGTGGCCGGCGAAAATGCACAGCAGCAGCGCAAGCACGCTGAGCGCCGCGGCGCCCATCATCGATAGCCGCTCGCCGTAGCGCGAGGTGATCATTGCCGCCGGAATATTGCTGACCAGCGACCCGATGCCGATCAGCGCCACGATCAGGCCCGAGGTCGCTACCGAGGCGTCCAGCTCGCGCGCGCTCAATGCCACTACGGGCAGGATCGCGCCGTTGCTGATGCCATACAGAATCGAGGGCCCGAATGCGGGAACGGCTATTTTCTTGAAACTGAAGGGGGCGTCGCGGTTCGACACGGTGACGATGCGCGGAGAAATGAGGCAAGGCCGCTATTCTAGCCGCCATGGCTTGCCGGCTGGTCGCCTACAGGCTATCTTCAAGGCATGGCGCCTTCTGATCCCACCGGCCAGGCTCCGTTCTTCATCGTGCAGAACACGGGTTCGGGCCGCGACAATGCGCAGGACGTCCAGGCCACTATCCGGCAGGTGCTCGATGCGGCGGGCCGCCGTCACGAATTCATCGCTGTCGACGACGGCAGGCAACTGACGGCTGCCGCGCAAACCGCGGTCGAGCGCGCCCGCCGGCACGACGGCATTGTGGTTGCCGCCGGGGGCGATGGCACGCTCAGCGCCGTCGCCCAGGTGGTATTGGGCACGGGCCTGCCATTCGGCATTCTGCCGCAGGGCACCTTCAACTACTTCGGCCGGGCCTATGGCATCGCCCAGGACACCGAACTGGCCACCCGCTGCCTGCTGGCGGCGCAGCCCGAGCCGGTGCAGGTGGGGCTGGTCAACGGCCGGATCTTCCTGATCAACGCCAGCCTGGGCCTGTACCCGCAATTGCTCGAAGACCGCGAGGCGTACAAGCGGCGCTACGGCCGCAGCCGCTCGGTGGCGCTGTGGTCGGCGCTGGTGACCATGGCGCGGGCGCACCGCCAACTGGCGGTGCAGCTCGAGCACGCGGGGCAGTCCCGCACGCTGCGCACCCCGACCATCGTGGTGGGCAACAACGCCTTGCAACTGGAGCAGATCGGCATCGCCGAGGCGGACGAACTACAGCGCGGCCGCCTGGTGGCCATGGGCGTCAAGCCGGTTGGCACGCTGGCCATGTACGGTTTGGTGCTGCGCGGCTGGCTCAGCCGGCTGGGTGACGCCGAGCACGTCTTCAGCTTCGGTTTCGACCGCCTGACCGTGCGCATCGGACGATCGCGGCGGCGCGTCAAGGTCGCGATGGACGGCGAAATCCACTGGCTGGACACGCCGCTCGAATTCACCGTGTCGCCGCAGCCCCTGTTGTTGCTGGTGCCGCCCGAGGCGCAGCGCGCGGAACCTGCATGACACGGATCCTGCATCTTTCCGATACGCACTTTGGCACCGAGCGCGAGCCGGTGGTGCAGGCGCTGCTGGCGCTGTCCGACGCGCTGCAGCCCGACCTGGTGCTGCTGGGCGGCGACATCACGCAGCGCGCCCGGCGTAGTCAGTTCGCGGCGGCCCGTCGTTTTGTGCAGGCTTTGCAACGCCCCGTCCTGGCGGTGCCGGGCAACCATGACATTCCGCTGTTCAATCTGGCCGCCCGCCTGTTCGACCCATACGGCGGCTATCGGCGTGCATTGGGCGCCGTGCTCGAACCCGTGGTCGAGACCGACGGCTTGCTTGCCATCGGCGTGAATTCCACCCGCCCGGGCCGCCACAAGAACGGCCAGGTATCCGCCGCGCAGGTGGTGCGGGTGGCTCAGCGGCTGCGCGAGGCCGGGCCCGGCCGGCTGCGGGTGGTGCTGCTGCATCACCCGGTGCGCGCCGCCGTCGAAAGCGACCACGCCAATCTGCTGATCGGCCGCGACCTGGCCGTGCCGGCCTGGGTCGACGCGGGCGTGGACATCATCCTGGGCGGCCACATCCACCTGCCGTACATCCTGCCCATCCACGGCGCGGCCGGGCCGGCGCCGCGCCAGGCCTGGACCGTCCAGGCCGGCACCGCGGTCTCGCACCGGGTGCGCGGCGGTATTTCGAATTCGGTCAATGTCATCGACCATATGCCCGATAATGAGCGGCATCGATGTTCCGTCCAGCGCTGGGACTATCAGGCCGAGGCCGGCGAATTCCGCGCCCAGGGCACCCAGATGCTGGCGCTGCATCGCGGCATCTAGCCGCGCTTACCGCAAGCTGCTCCATGGAAGCTTCCACCGCCTGGGTTGCCGCCCATCCGCTCCTGATATTCCTGGCCGTGCCCGCGGCGGCGGGGCTGTGCGCCTGGCTGCTGGGGCGCCGCTACGGACGGCCGTCGGCCGCTCAACCGGCCTGGGTGTGCTGGGGCGTGGCGGCGGGGGCCGGGCTGGTGTTCCTGGTGCTGGCCGTGGCCATGAGCCTGCGCGCCGGCCTGGTCGACCTGGACAACGCCCTGGCGGCGGCGCTCAGCCTGTCCATGCCGCCGTCACTGCTGTGGCTGCTGTCCTGGTTCACCTACCTGGGCGACCGCAACCTGCTGACGGTGATCGCCGTGGGCATGACGGCAGGCCTGCTATGGCGGCGCCAGTGGCGCGTGGCGCTGGCCTGCGCCATCGTCACCGCCGGCGCCGGCTCGCTCAACCAGGTGCTCAAGCACTTGTTCCAGCGGGTGCGCCCCGAACATGTGCATGGCTATGTCGAGGCCGACGGCTGGAGCTTCCCCAGTGGGCATGCCTCGGCCGCCCTGGCTGTCTACGGCTTCGCCTGCTACCTGGTGCTGCGTGCCACGCCGGCCCGGTGGCACCCCTATTGCCTGGCCGGGGCCGCGGCGTTGATCACCGCCATCGGCGTCAGCCGGGTGTTGCTGCAGGTGCATTTTCTCAGTGACGTGCTGGCCGGCTTCGCGCTCAGCCTGACCTGGCTGGCGCTGTGCCTGGCCGGCGCCGAGCGGGTGCGCGCCTTCAGGCGGCGCACATAGCCCGCAGCAGCGCCTGCATGCCGGCCGCGTCGAAGTGCTCGCGCAGGTTCGCCAGGGCGGGGTCGCTCGCGCCGGCGACGTACCTGGCCCCGGCCGCCTCCACCGCGCGGCGCAGCGCGCCCGCCGGCCCGTCATCGGGCAGGGGGCGCAAGTTCCAGATCAGCTTGCCGCGGATGTCGGCCCCCACCTTGCCATCGCTGAAGCGTTCCAGGGTGCGGTCGATCTCGCGTTCGCCGGGCAGGGCCAGCAGCACCAGGTCGGATTCGCGCAGGGCCTCTTGCGCCGACGCGGCCAGCGTGGCGCTGCCGCGCCAGGGCTCGCATTGCGCCGGGTCTTTGTCGAATACCGTCAGCGCCAGGGTGGGCGGCCCGGCCGCCAGCAGTTGGCGGGCCGCCTCGGCGCCGACCGTGCCCAGGCCGATGATGCCCACGCGCCAGGCCGCCGGCCCGTTCATGGTGCGGGCACCGACCAGGTGCTGACGATATGGGCTACCGGTTCCGACGCATGTTCGCCATGCAGCATCACTTCGCCGGCCGCCAGGCGGCCGGTCTTCAGCAGCCGTGCCTCGGCCACCACGGCGCCGGCCGGGCTCTTGCGCAGGAAGTTGATGGTCAGGCTGGCGGTGACCGCGCCCGCCTGCCCGGTGGCGCCCACCACCGCGGCATACAACGCCAGGTCGGCCAGCCCCATCAGCATGGGGCCCGCCACGATGCCGCCCAGGCGTTGGTGCGCCGCCCGGGCCGGTAGTATGGCCCGCGCCGTGCCGTGGCCGATGTCGGTAATCTGCACGCCCAGCACCTCGGCAAACGGATGCTGCTCGGCCAGCAGGCGGTGGAAATCCGCCACGCTGATACGCGGTGGGGCAGAAGATAGGGGCGTCATGTCAGCGTTGCTCCAGGGTTGCGCAATAGCGTTCCAGCAGGCCGGCGGCCTGCTGGTCCAGTGACTTGAGCCGGCGGGTGTGGAACAGCAGCAGCAGGCCCATCAAATAGGTGAACACCTGCATCTGCTCGACCGCCACCATCTCGTCCGGCCAGGGCTTGGCCGCGCGCAGGCCCCGGCCCAACAGGTCCACACAGCCGCGCAACCGGGCATTCAGGCGGTCGTCGGCCTCGCGGCCCAGGCCGCGCGGCCCCAGGCCCTGGAACAGGTACATCCCCAGCGAAAATTCGGTGGCCCGCTCGGCGTAATACCCGAAGAACGCCTCGATCACGCGCCGCGCCGCCCCGCCGCCGCCTTGCGCCAGGGCGCTTGCCAGCCGGTCGCGCAGGCGTTCCAGCGAAGCCTCCAGCAATTCGGCATAAATGGCCTCCTTGCCGCCGAACCAGGGGTAGATGGCGCCGGTGGTGCAGCCTGCCTCCTTGGCAATGGCCCGCACCGTGGTTTTCTCCAGCCCGTCGCGCTCGAACACGCGCTGCGCGGCGTCCAGGATCAGCTGGCGGCGCAGGGCCGTCAGGCGCTGGGCATGGGTGGGCAGGGCGGTATCCATGACAGGGACGGTTTCACTCACGGTGTCTCGGCGCAGCAGCGGGGCATCAGGGAGGATAGCAGTGCTTTGATTTAATAACGTTGTTATTAGAAGTGCAAGCCAGGCCACCCGACAGGGTCCAGCCCCGGGGGAGGAAACATGTTTCGGCTCTGTGCCGGCCTGTATCCAGGATTGTTTCGCGTTACCAAAGTAATGCGCCTGGCAGGCGGCCAAATGCCGCCTCATCGGGCAGGAAACGGCGCGGATATTGGCTTGAGCCGGTGTTTAGGGTTAACACCAATGCGGTTCTGGCCGGAGACGCCGGATGTTGCAATATCCCAACATCCCTGGCGCGCAACCGGCACTTTTGTGATGCCGACCGTAGCCAGTCCCAGCGATTTTTGATGCAATAGCGTCAACTTCCCTTCGCGGAGTTAGGGGGGCGGCAGGCTGACGCAAGCATTGCTGCTCTTGTCACTCAAATCAACGGAGATTTCTTAAATGAAAAAGACTCTGCTCGCTGCCGCCCTGCTCGCCGGTTTCGCCGGTGTGGCCCAGGCAGAAACCTCGGTGACGCTGTACGGCATCATCGACACCGGTATCGGCTACAACAAGGTCAAGGGCGCTGGTTTCGACGGCAGCCGCGTCGGCATGATCAACGGCGTGCAGAACGGCTCGCGCTGGGGCCTGCGTGGCACCGAAGATCTGGGTGACGGCCTGCAAGCCGTGTTCCAACTGGAAAGCGGCTTCAACTCCGGCAACGGCAACCATGCTCAAGATGGCCGCCTGTTCGGCCGTCAAGCCACCATCGGTTTGCAAAGCGACAGCTGGGGCCGTCTGGACTTCGGTCGCCAAACCAACATCGCTTCCAAGTACTTCGGTTCGATCGACCCGTTCGGCGCCGGCTTCGGCCAAGCCAACATCGGCATGGGCCTGAGCGCGATGAACACCGTTCGTTGGGACAACATGGTCATGTACCAGACCCCGTCCTACAGCGGCTTCCAGTTCGGCGTTGGCTACTCGTTCAGCGTGGATGACAACACCACCGACGACGATCGCGTTGGCTTCCGCACCGCCGACAACGTCCGTGGCATCACCACCGGCCTGCGCTACGTGAACGGCCCGCTGAACGTCGCTCTGTCGTACGACCAGCTGAACGCCTCGAACGCCCAAGCTCAAGACGAAGTTGACGCCACCCCCCGTTCGTACGGCATCGGCGCTTCGTACGACTTCGAAGTGGTCAAGGTCGCGCTGGCCTACGCCCGCACCACCGACGGCTGGTTCGGCGGCCAAGGCATCAACGGCATCGGCGCTGTCGACAGCGACGCTGACGGCGTGGACGACCAGTTCCCGCTGAGCTCGAACCGCTTTGCTGACGGCTTCAAGTCGAACTCGTACATGGTGGGCCTGACCGCCCCGATCGGCGGCGCCAGCAAGCTGTTCGGTTCGTGGCAAATGGTCGACCCCAGCAACGACAAGCTGACTGGCGGCGAAGAGAAGATGAACGTCTTCTCGCTGGGCTACACCTACGACCTGTCCAAGCGTACCAACCTGTACGCCTACGGTTCGTATGCCAAGAACTATGCCTTCATCGACGACGTGAAGAGCACGGCTGTTGGCGTCGGTATCCGCCACCGCTTCTAATCGGCTGCGGAACGCAAGTTCCGCTCCGGTTCCAAGCATGCGGGCTGGCCTCGGCCGGCCCGCAGAAAAGCCACCCCTCGGGGTGGCTTTTTCGTTCCTGCCTAACGTCAATTGCCCCCTGTTTTTGGGGGATTGAGTTCAGCGGGCAGTCACTTAGCAAATGCTACAATCTGAAGGTTTGCGCATTTGACGGACGCCAGAATGAACTTGCAACAGTATTTTCCCGTCCTGCTGTTTATTGCAGTCGCTACCCTGATAGGGTTTGCACTGCTGACGGCAGGCTCGCTCCTGGGGCCGCGGCGTCCCTATGCCGAAAAACTCTCGGCCTACGAGTGCGGCTTCGAGGCCTTCGAAGACGCCCGCATGAAGTTCGATGTGCGCTATTACCTGGTCGCCATCCTCTTCATTCTGTTCGACCTCGAAATCGCCTTCCTGTTTCCCTGGGCCATCGCCCACGGCGCGGTCGGCCTCGTCGGCTTCTGGACCGTCATGGTCTTCCTGGCGGTCCTCACGGTCGGCTTCATCTACGAATGGAAAAAGGGCGCGCTGGACTGGGAATAACCCACGTCTTTCCGCTATCAGAGACCAATATGGCTATAGACGGCATCCTCAAGCAAGGTTTCATCACTACCAGTGCCGACAAGTTCCTCAACTGGGCAAAAACGGGCTCGATGTGGCCCATGACCTTCGGTCTGGCCTGTTGTGCGGTCGAAATGATGCACGCCGGCGCGGCGCGCTACGACCTCGACCAGTTCGGTATCATTTTTCGCCCCAGCCCGCGCCAGTCCGACCTGATGATCGTGGCTGGCACGCTGTGCAACAAAATGGCGCCGGCGCTGCGCAAGGTCTACGACCAAATGCCCGAGCCGCGTTGGGTCGTGTCCATGGGCTCGTGCGCCAACGGGGGAGGGTACTACCACTACTCGTATTCGGTGGTGCGCGGCTGCGATCGTATCGTGCCGGTCGATGTCTACGTGCCGGGCTGTCCGCCCACGGCCGAAGCGCTGGTCTATGGGCTGCTGCAAATGCAGAACAAGATCCGTCTGACCAACACCATTGCCCGCTGACCGCGCCCGCGCCGGCAATGCGTTTGCCCGGCGCCGCGCGTCAGCATATCGGTTTACCTAAGCGATCATGACGATGACCAGGCTCGAAACCCTGAAACACAACCTGCAGGCCGCGCTGGGGGCGGACATAGCCCTGACCGAAGCGCTCGGCGAGCTCACCTTGGAAGTGCCGGCCGACCAATGGCTGGCCGTCTGCAACAAGCTGCGCACCGACGCCGGCCTGAGCTTCGAAACCTGCATCGACCTGTGCGGCGTCGACTACCTCACCTGGGGCAATGGCACGCGCCAGGCGGGCGAAGACAAGGTCGCCGGCGTGCAGCGCTCGCGCTACGCGGTGGTGGCGCACCTGCTGTCCATCGCGCACAACTGGCGTCTGCGCGTGCGCACCTGGGCCCCCGATGACGACTTCCCCATGGTGGGCTCGCTGATCGACTGCTGGCCCGGCGTCAACTGGTTCGAGCGCGAAGCTTTCGACCTGTTCGGCATCGTCTTCGAAGGCCATCCCGACCTGCGCCGCATCCTCACCGACTACGGCTTCATCGGCCATCCGTTCCGCAAAGACTTCCCCCTGTCGGGCACCGTCGAAATGCGCTACGACCCCGAACAGCGGCGCGTCATCTACCAGCCGGTCACCATCGACCCGCGCGAAATCACCCCGCGCGTCGTGCGTGAAGATTCCTACGGCCTGGGGCGTTAAATCATGGCAGAAATCAAGAACTACACCCTGAACTTCGGCCCCCAGCACCCGGCCGCGCACGGCGTGCTGCGCCTGGTGCTCGAGCTCGACGGCGAAGTCATCCAGCGCGCCGACCCGCACATCGGCCTGCTGCACCGGGCCACCGAAAAGCTGGCCGAACACAAGACCTACATCCAGGCGCTGCCCTACATGGACCGCCTCGACTACGTCTCCATGATGTGCAACGAGCACGCGTACGTCATGGCCATCGAGAAGCTGCTGGGCATCGAGCCGCCGCTGCGCGCGCAGTACATCCGCGTCATGTTCGACGAGATCACGCGCCTGCTCAACCACCTGATGTCGCTGGGCTCGCACGCGCTCGACGTGGGCGCGATGGCAGTGTTCCTGTACGCCTTCCGCGAGCGCGAAGACCTGATGGACTGCTACGAAGCCGTCTCGGGCGCGCGCATGCACGCGGCCTACTACCGGCCGGGCGGGGTCTACCGCGACCTGCCCGACACCATGCCGCAGTACGGCGAAAGCAGCAAATACCGTGGCGAGAAAGACCTGCGCATCATGAACGACGCGCGCTCGGGCTCGCTGCTCGATTTCATCGAAGACTTCACCAACCGCTTCCCCGCCTGCGTCGACGAGTACGAAACCCTGCTTACCGACAACCGCATCTGGAAGCAGCGCCTGGTGGGCATCGGCGTCGTCGATCCCGAACGCGCCAAGGCGCTGGGCTTCACCGGCCCCATGCTGCGCGGCTCTGGCGTGGCCTGGGACTTGCGCAAGATGCAGCCCTACGAAGTCTACGACCTGGTCGATTTCGACGTGCCCGTCGGCGTCAACGGTGACTGCTACGACCGCTACCTGGTGCGTATCGCCGAAATGCGCGAAAGCAACCGCATCATCCGCCAGTGCGTCGAATGGCTGCGCAACAACCCGGGGCCGGTCATGGTCGAGAACCACAAGGTCGCCCCGCCCAAGCGCACCGGCATGAAAACCAACATGGAAGACCTGATCCACCACTTCAAGCTCTTCACTGAAGGTTTCCACGTGCCGCCGGGCGAAGCTTTCGCCTCGATCGAGCACCCGAAAGGCGAATTCGGCATCTACCTGGTGTCCGACGGCGCCAACAAGCCTTATCGCCTGAAAATTCGGGCGCCGGGCTTTGCCCACTTGCAATCGCTCGATGAAATGGCGCGCGGCCACATGATCGCCGACGCCGTCACCATCATCGGCACGCAGGACATCGTTTTCGGCGAAATCGACCGCTGATCACCAGCCCGAACGCCCCGCATAATCCGGATTCAAACTATGCTGCTTTCCGAACAGGCCTACCAGAAAATCGATCGGGAACTCGCCAAGTTCCCGGCCGACCAGCGGCAGTCGGCCATCATGGCTTCGCTTGCCATCGCGCAAGATGAAAAAGGCTGGCTGTCCCCCGAAGTCCTTGAAGACGTGGCCAACTACATCGGCGTGCCGCCCATCGCGGTGCAAGAAGTCGCCACGTTCTACAACATGTTCGACGTCAAGCCGGTCGGCAAGCACAAGATCGCGGTTTGCACGAACCTGCCCTGTGCCTTGCGCGACGGCGAAAAAGCCGGCGACTACCTCAAGCGCAAGCTCGGCATCGACTACCGCGAAACCACGCCCGACGGCCTGTTCACGCTGGTCGAGGGCGAATGCATGGGCGCTTGCGGCGATTCCCCCGTGCTTATCGTCAACAACAAGCATATGTGCGTGCGCATGACCGAAGAAAAGCTCGACGCGCTGGTTCAGGGCCTGAAAGAGCAGGGCGCCCAAGGAGAATCGGCATGAACGCGCCCGACCTGTACAAAAACCTGGCGCAGGGGCTCGATCCCAATCCCCTGAACGACCTGTCCAACTCCATGTGCCTGCACGGCCGGCACATCGGGCCGCAGATCCTGGCCGACCTCGACGGCAACAACTGGCACCTGCAAGACTACGTCAAGCGCGGCGGCTACGAAGCCCTGCGCAAGATCCTGTCGTCTGGCATGAAGCCCGAGGACGTCATCGCCGAAGTCAAGGCCTCGGGTCTGCGCGGCCGCGGCGGCGCGGGCTTTCCTACCGGCCTCAAATGGAGCTTCATGCCGCGCGCCTTCCCAGGCCAGAAGTACCTGGTGTGCAACTCCGACGAGGGCGAGCCCGGCACCTTCAAAGACCGCGACATCCTGCGCTTTAATCCGCACATCGTGATCGAAGGCATGGCCATCGCGGCCTACGCCATGGGCATCAGCGTCGGCTACAACTATATCCACGGCGAAATCTTCGAGGTTTACCAGCGCTTCGAAGAAGCCCTGGAAGAAGCCCGCGCCGCCGGTTTCCTGGGCGACAATATCCTGGGTTCCGAGTTCAGCTTCCAGCTGCATGCCTTCCATGGCTACGGCGCCTACATCTGCGGCGAAGAAACCGCGCTGCTCGAATCGCTCGAAGGCAAGAAGGGCCAACCGCGCTTCAAACCGCCGTTCCCAGCCAGCTTCGGCCTGTACGGCAAACCCACCACCATCAACAACACCGAAACCTTCGCGGCGGTGCCCTGGATCATCCGCAACGGCGGCCAGGCCTACCTGGAAGTGGGCAAGCCCAATAACGGCGGCACCAAGGTGTTCTCGATCACCGGTGACGTCGAGCGCCCCGGCAACTACGAAATTCCGCTGGGCACGCCGTTCTCCAAGCTGCTCGAGCTTGCCGGCGGCATGCGCGGCGGCAAGAAGCTCAAGGCGGTCATCCCGGGGGGCTCCAGCGCTCCGGTGCTGCCTGCCGACATCATGATGGACATCACCATGGACTACGACGCCATCGCCAAGGCCGGCTCCATGCTGGGCTCGGGCGCGGTCATCGTCATGGACGAAACCCGCTGCATGGTGAAGTCGCTGTTGCGTCTGTCGTATTTCTATTTCGAAGAAAGCTGCGGCCAGTGTACGCCGTGCCGCGAAGGCACCGGCTGGCTCTACCGCATGGTCCATCGCATCGAGCACGGCCAGGGTCGCCAGGAAGACCTCGACCTGCTCGACAGCGTGGCCGGCAATATCATGGGCCGCACCATCTGCGCCCTGGGCGACGCCGCCGCCATGCCGGTGCGTGGCTTCCTCAAGCATTATCGCGACGAATTCGCGCACCACATCGAGCACAAGTCGTGTGTGGTCCCGCAATATCTGTAGGTCTCAGGAACAGCAATGGTTGAACTAACCGTCGACGGCAATAAGGTCGAAGTCCCCGAGGGCAGCATGGTGATGCATGCCGCCCAGAAGCTCGGCCTGTATGTGCCGCATTTCTGCTACCACAAGAAACTGTCCATCGCGGCCAACTGCCGCATGTGCCTGGTTGAAGTGGAAAAGGCGCCCAAGGCACTGCCGGCCTGCGCCACGCCCGCCACCAATGGCATGGTGGTGCACACATGCTCTGAAAAAGCCAAGGCCGCCCAGAAGTCGGTCATGGAATTCCTGCTGATCAATCACCCCCTCGATTGCCCCATCTGCGATCAGGGCGGCGAATGCCAGCTGCAGGATCTGGCGGTGGGCTACGGCGGTTCGACTTCGCGCTACCGCGAAGAAAAGCGCGTGGTCTTCCACAAAGACCTCGGCCCGCTGGTGTCGGCCGAAGAAATGACCCGCTGCATCCACTGCACCCGTTGCGTGCGCTTCGGCCAGGAAATCGGCGGCCTGATGGAACTGGGCATGCTGGGCCGCGGCGAGCATTCCGAGATCACCTCGTTCGTCGGCCGTTCGGTCGAGTCCGAACTCTCGGGCAACATGATCGATCTCTGTCCTGTTGGCGCGCTCACGTCCAAGCCGTTCCGCTACACGGCGCGCACCTGGGAACTGGCGCGCCGTCGCTCGGTCAGCCCGCATGACAGCCTGGGCGCCAACCTGGTCATCCAGGTCAAGGGCGATCGCGTCATGCGCGTGGTGCCGTTCGAAGACGAAGCCCTCAACGAGTGCTGGATCAGCGACCGCGACCGCTTCTCGTACGAAGGCCTCAACAGCGAAGACCGCCTGGCCGCGCCCATGATCAAGGGCGCCGACGGCCAATGGCAGGAAGCCTCGTGGGCCGACGCGCTGCAGGCTGTGGCGCAAGGCCTGTCGCGGGTGCGCGACAGCCATGGCGGCGGCCAGATCGGCGCGCTGGCGGCCGAATACGCCACCACCGAAGAATTCGCGCTGCTGGGCCGCCTGGTGCGCGCCCTGGGTTCCGAGAACATCGACTTCCGCCTGCGCCAGACCGATCCGGGCTTCGACGCGGCCCTCTCCGGCGCGCCCTGGCTGGGCATGCCGGTGGCCGATCTCGACACGCTCGACCGCGTGCTGGTGGTGGGTTCCTTCCTGCGCAAAGACCACCCCCTGATGGCGCAGCGGCTGCGCCAGGCCGCCAAGCGCGGCACGCAGATCCTGCTGGTCGACAGCGCCGCCGACGATCCCCTCATGCCGGTCGCCGCGCGCGTTACCGTGGCCCCGTCCGGCCTGCCGCTGGCGCTGGCCCAGGTGGCCGTGGCGCTGGCCCAGGCCAAGGAACAGCCCGTGCCGGCCGAATTCGCCGACGTCACGCCCGACGAAAACGCCAAGCTGGTTGCCGCCAGCCTGGCTTCGGGCGCCAACGTCGCGGTGCTGATGGGCAACATGGCCGTGGCTTCGCCGCAGGCGTCGCTGCTGGCCGCCAACGCGCGCGGCGTGGCCGACCTGGCCGGCGCGCGCTTCGGCTTCCTGACCTCGGGCGCCAACACGGTGGGCGGCTACCTGGCCGGCGCCGTGCCGGGGCAGGGCGGCAAGACCGCCGCCGCCATGCTGGCCGAGCCGCTCAAGGCCTACATCGTGCTGCATGCCGAGCCGGCGCTCGACGCCGACAACGGTCCGCAGGCCGTGGCGGCGCTGCGCGGCGCCGAGTTCGCCGTCGCCCTGACGCCCTATGCCTCCGCCGCCCAAGACTGGGCCGATGTCATGCTGCCGGTGGCGCCGTTCACCGAAACGTCCGGCACCTTCGTCAATGCGCAGGGCCTGCCGCAAAGCTTCAAGGGCACGGTGGCGCCGCTGGGCCAGACCCGTCCGGCCTGGAAGGTGTTGCGCGTGCTGGGCAACGTGCTGCAACTGCAAGGCTTCGAAGACGAAACCTCCGAATCCGTGCGCGACACCGCGCTGGCGGGCGGCGTCGAAGGCCGGCTCTCCAACGACATCAAGGCCGCCCGTGGCCTGGGCAAGGCTGCCACGGGTCTCGAGCGCGTCGCCGACGTGCCCATCTATCGCAGCGACGCCATGGTGCGCCGCTCCGAACCGCTGCAAGAAACGCCTGCCTCGCAGCCGCCCACCGCGCGCATGAACGGCGCCACGCTGGCCGGCCTGGGGCTGGCCGCCGGAGTCCGGGTGCGCGTCACCGGCCCGGCCGGCTCGGTCGAGCTTGAAACCGTGCAGGACGACGCCGTGGCCGATCGTGGAGTGCGCATCGCGGCGGCATTCGAGCAAACCGCCGCCCTGGGCGGCGCCTTCGGTGAAATCAGCGTGGAGCGTGCCTGACATGGAATGGCTCGATATTCTTGAAAGCCACGGTCAGGCCCTGTTGGGTCCGACGGCCTGGCTGGTGCTCTGGACGATCGTCAAGATCGTGGTCATCGCCGTTCCCATCATCCTGTGCGTGGCCTACCTTACGTACTGGGAACGCAAGATGATCGGCTGGATGCACGTGCGCCTGGGCCCGACCCGTGTCGGTTTCCGCGGCCTGCTGCAGCCGTTCGCCGACGTGTTCAAGCTGCTGACCAAAGAAGTCGTGGTGCCCACGCAGGCCAACAAGATCCTGTTCGTGGTGGCGCCGGTGGTTACCCTGATGCCGGCGCTGGCAGCCTGGGCAGTGGTGCCGTTCGGCCCCGAAGTGGTGCTGGCCAACGTCAACGCCGGCCTGCTGTACGTCATGGCCATCACCTCCATCGGCGTCTATGGCGTCATCGTGGCGGGCTGGGCGTCTAACTCCAAGTACGCGTTCCTGGGCGCGCTGCGCGCCTCGGCTCAGATGGTCTCGTACGAGCTGGCCATCGGCTTCGTGCTGGTCACGGTGCTGCTGGTGTCGGGCAGCCTGAACATGTCCGAAATCGTGCTGGGCCAGACGCGCGGCTGGTTCGCCGAGCACGGCCTGACGTTCCTGTCCTGGAACTGGCTGCCGCTGCTGCCGCTGTTCGTCATCTACGTGATCTCGGCCGTGGCCGAAACCAACCGCCACCCGTTCGACGTGGTGGAAGGCGAATCCGAAATCGTGGCCGGCCACATGGTCGAATACTCGGGCATGGCCTTCGCGCTGTTCTTCCTGGGCGAATACGCCAACATGATCCTGCTGTCTTGCATGGCATCCATCATGTTCCTGGGCGGCTGGACTTCCCCGATCGACATCGCGCCGCTGACCTGGATTCCGGGCTGGATCTGGCTGGGCATCAAGACATTCTGCGTGGTTTCGCTGTTCGTGTGGTTCCGCGCGTCGTTCCCGCGCTACCGCTACGACCAGATCATGCGTTTGGGCTGGAAGATTTTCATCCCGCTGACCGGCGTCTGGCTGGTCGTGGTGGCGATCTGGATGCAGACGCCCTGGAACATTTGGCGTTGACGCGCCAAGCTGAGGCAGGATATGGAAGCGATCAAAGATTTCTTCGGCAGCCTGATGCTGGCCGAGTTGCTCAAAGGCATGCGCCTGACGGGCAAGTACTTCTTCAAGCGCAAGGTCACCTTGCGCTACCCGATGGAAAAGACGCCGATTTCGGCGCGCTTCCGTGGGCTGCATGCGCTGCGCCGCTACCCCAATGGGGAAGAGCGCTGCATCGCCTGCAAACTGTGCGAAGCGGTCTGCCCGGCACTGGCCATCACCATCGAGTCGGACCAGCGCGACGACGGCACCCGTCGCACCACGCGCTACGACATCGATCTCACCAAGTGCATTTTCTGCGGCTTCTGTGAGGAAAGCTGCCCCGTGGACTCGATCGTGGAAACCCACATCCACGAATACCACGGTGAAAAGCGCGGCGACCTCTACTTCACCAAAGACATGCTGCTCGCCGTGGGCGACCGCTACGAAGCCGAAATCGCCCGCCGCCGGGCCGAAGACGCGCCATACCGTTGATGACGCCCAAGGTCTGATCCATGACATTTACCACTGTCCTGTTCTACATACTGGCTGCCGTCCTGGTGATCGCCGCGTTCCGCGTCATCACCGCCCGCAGCCCCGTTACCGCCGTCTTGCACCTGATCCTGGCCTTCGCCAACGCCGCCATGCTCTGGATGCTGCTCGGCGCCGAATTCCTGGCCCTGCTGCTGGTGCTGGTGTACGTGGGCGCCGTGATGGTGCTGTTCCTGTTCGTCGTCATGATGCTCGACATACGCATCGACACCCTGCGCCACGGGCTCAAGACCTACCTGCCGCTGGGCCTGCTCATCGGCGCGGTGCTGGTGGTCGAGATGTCGTTCGTGCTGGGCGCCACCTGGTACGGCGCCGGCCCGCAGGCCTCCATGGCCGCCGACTACAACAACACCCGCGCCCTGGGCGAGGTCATGTACACCCAGTACGTGTACGCCGTGGAAGTCGGCGCCGCGCTGCTGCTGGTGGGCATGATCGCCGCCATCGCCCTGACGCTGCGCCGCCGCCGCGACGCCAAGTACAACGATCCGTCCGCCGCGGTGCGCGTGCGCGCCAAAGACCGCTTCCGCCTGGTCAGCATGCCGGCGCAGAGCGACCGCGCGCAAGGCCGCGTGACCACGCCGTCCGACGACGACCAAGGAGAAAAACAATGACGCTGACGCTGGCCCATTACCTGGTGCTGGGCGCGATCCTGTTCGCCATCGGCATCTTCGGCATCTTCCTGAACCGCCGCAACCTGATCATCCTGCTGATGTCCATCGAGCTCGTGCTGCTGGCCGTCAACATGAACTTCGTGGCGTTTTCCAGCTGGTTCGGCGACACCGCCGGCCAGGTGTTCGTGTTTTTCATCCTGACGGTGGCGGCTGCTGAAGCCGCCATCGGGCTGGCTATCCTGGTGCTGCTGTTCCGCAACCTGAACACGATCAACGTTGACGAACTCGATCGCCTGAAGGGCTGACGGGGTATTGGAAGAAAATGTCTAGCTCACCCAACCTGTACTTGCTGATCGCGCTGGCGCCGCTGGCCGGCGCGATTCTTGCCGGGCTGTTCGGCACCGGGTTCCTGGGCCGGCCGATCGGCCGGCGCGGCTCGCACGTCATCACCATCCTGGGGGTATTGATCTCCACCGTGGGGTCGATCATCGTTCTGGGCGACGTGCTCAATGGCCACACCTACGACGGCGCCGTCTACACCTGGAGCCTCATCGGCCAGACCAAGCTGGAAATCGGCTTCCTGATCGATCCGCTGTCGGCCATGATGATGGTGGTGGTCACCTCGGTATCGCTGATGGTGCACATCTACACCATCGGCTACATGGCCGACGACCCCGGCTACCAGCGCTTTTTCGCGTATATCTCGCTGTTCACCTTCTCGATGCTGATGCTGGTCATGTCCAACAACATGGTCCAGCTGTTCTTCGGCTGGGAAGCGGTGGGCCTGGTGTCGTACCTGCTGATCGGCTTCTGGTACACGCGGCCCACGGCCATTTTCGCCAACATGAAGGCGTTCCTGATCAACCGCGTGGGCGACTTCGGCTTCGTGCTGGGCATCGGCCTGCTGTTCGCCTACGCCGGCACCATGCACTATGCCGACGTGTTTGCCCAGGCCGACAAGCTTGCGGGCGAAACTCTGCCGGGCACCGACTGGATGCTCCTGACCGTTGCCTGCATCTGCCTGTTCATCGGCGCCATGGGTAAATCGGCCCAGGTGCCGCTGCATGCCTGGCTGCCCGATTCCATGGAAGGCCCCACCCCGATCTCGGCGCTGATCCACGCGGCCACCATGGTGACGGCGGGCATTTTCATGGTGGCGCGTTTCTCGCCGCTGTTCGAACTGTCCGACACCGCGCTGTCGTTCGTGATCGTCATCGGCGCCATCGGCGCGCTGTTCCTGGGCATTCTGGGCATCATCCAGAACGACATCAAGCGCGTCGTGGCGTATTCCACGCTGTCGCAGCTGGGCTACATGACCGTGGCGCTGGGCGCTTCGGCCTACTCGGTGGCCATCTTCCACCTGATGACCCACGCGTTCTTCAAGGCGCTGCTGTTCCTGGGCGCGGGCTCGGTCATCATCGGCATGCACCACGACCAGGACATCCGCAACATGGGCGGGCTGCGCAAGTACATGCCCATCACCTGGATCACCTTCCTGCTGGGCACCCTGGCCCTGGTGGGCACGCCGTTCTTCTCGGGCTTCTACTCGAAAGAGCACATCATCGAAGCCGCCGGCGCGGCCGATGTCTGGGGCGCCGGCTTTGCCTATTACGCCACCCTGATCGGCGTGTTCGTCACCTCGCTGTACTCGTTCCGCGTGTATTTCCTGGTGTTCCACGGCAAAGAGCGCTTCGACACCAGCGGCCATGGCCATGGCCATGACGACCACGCGCACGACGACCACGGCCACCATGGCGGCACGCCGCACGAGTCGCCCTGGGTGGTGACGCTGCCGCTGGTGCTGCTGGCGATCCCGTCGGTCATTATCGGCGCCCTGGTGGTTGACCCGATGCTGTTCGGCGGCTTCTTCGAAGGCGTGATCAAGGTGCTGCCGCAGCACCCCGCCATGCACGAGCTTGGCGAAGAATGGCACGGCTGGGTTGCTTTCGGCCTGCATGCCTTCCAGACGCTGCCGTTCTGGCTGGTGGTGGCGGGCGCGGTCATTTCCTGGTACTGCTACCTGGTCAATCCCAAGGTGCCGGCCGCCATCAAGTCGGGCCTGTCCGGCGTGTACAAGCTGCTCGACAACAAGTACTACGTCGACTGGATCAATGAACAGATCATCGCGCGCGGCGCGCGCTGCCTGGGCCATGGGCTGTGGCAGCGCGGCGACCGCGGCCTGATCGACGGCGTGCTGGTCAACGGCAGCGCCCGCGTGGTGGGCTGGGTGGCCGTGGTCAGTCGCCACCTGCAGTCGGGCTACATCTATCACTACGCGTTCGCGATGATCATCGGCATCATGGCGCTGATTACTTTCTTTGTGCTGATTCCCCAATGACGGCAAGCGACATGGCATCCAACACTTTTCCCTGGCTTACGCTTGCGATCTTCGTACCGATCGTATTCGGCCTGCTGGTGCTGGCCCTGGGCCGCGATGACCGTCCCGGGCTGACGCGCGGCCTGTCGCTGGTGGGCGCGCTGGCCGGATTCGTGGTCACCATCCCGCTGTACACCGGCTTCGACGCCTCGACGGCGGCCATGCAGTTCGTCGAGAAGGCATCCTGGATCGAGGCGTTCAACGTCAACTACCACCTGGGCATCGACGGCATCTCGCTGTGGTTCGTGCTGCTGACCGCCTTCATCACCATCATCGTGGTGCTGGCCGGCTGGGAAGTCATCACCAGCCGCGTGGCGCAGTACATGGCCGCCTTCCTGATCCTGTCGGGCCTGATGGTGGGCGTGTTCGCGGCGCTCGACGGCCTGTTGTTCTACGTGTTCTTCGAAGCCACGCTGATCCCGATGTACATCATCATCGGCGTGTGGGGCGGCCCCAACCGGGTCTATGCGGCGTTCAAGTTCTTCCTGTACACGCTGCTGGGCTCGCTGCTCACCCTGGTTGCGTTCATCTACCTGTGGAATGCCTCGGGCGGCTCGTTCGACATCCAGACCTGGCACCAGGTCAAGCTGGGCTATACGCCCCAGGTGCTGATCTTCGTGGCGCTGCTGGCGGCGTTCGCGGTCAAGGTGCCGATGTGGCCGGTGCACACCTGGCTGCCCGACGCGCACGTCGAGGCGCCTACCGGCGGTTCGGTGGTGCTGGCGGCCATCATGCTGAAGCTGGGCGCGTACGGCTTCCTGCGCTTCTCGCTGCCCATTGCCCCCGATGCCTCGCATAGCCTGGCGGGCCTGATGATCGCGCTGTCGCTCATCGCCGTCATCTACATCGGCCTGGTTGCGATCGTCCAGGACGACATGAAGAAGCTGGTGGCGTATTCGTCGGTGGCGCACATGGGCTTCGTCACCCTGGGTTTTTTCATCTTCAATACGGCGGGCGTCGAAGGCGCCATCGTGCAGATGATCTCGCACGGCTTCGTGTCGGGCGCCATGTTCTTCTGCATCGGGGTGCTGTACGACCGCATGCACTCGCGGCGCATCGCCGATTACGGCGGGGTCATCAACGTGATGCCGCGCTTCGTCACGTTCTTCGTGCTGTTCTCCATGGCCAACAGCGGCCTGCCGGCCACCAGCGGTTTCGTGGGCGAGTTCATGGTCATCATGGGCGCGGTCGAACACAACTTCTGGATCGGCCTGCTGGCCGCCACGGCGCTGATCCTGGGCGCCTCGTATTCGCTGTGGATGGTCAAGCGCGTCGCGTTCGGCGACATCGCCAACGACCACGTGCGCGAACTCTCCGACGTCAATCGCCGTGAATTCCTGATTTTGGGCGTGATGGCCATTGCGGTGTTGTACATGGGTATTTATCCCAAGCCCTTTACCGACGTCATGCATGCCTCGGTTCAGGCCCTGCTGCAACACGTTGCCGTCTCGAAACTGTAAGACTGAACCATGATGCAATCTCACATCGATTTCGCCCTGGCCTCACCCGAGATCCTGTTGCTGGTTTTCGGTCTGGCGATCCTGCTTATCGACGCGGTCAGCAGCCATCCCGAGCGCAAGCCGACGTTCATATTGACGCTGTTGGCGCTGGGCGTGCTGACGGTCGTTTCGCTGGTGCAATGGAACAGCGGGGCCGTGGGCCGCACCTTCAACGGCCTGTATGTCGCGGACAACCTCTCTCACCTGCTGAAGGTTGCGTCGTACATCGCCGTGGCGGTCACCCTGGTCTACGGCCGGGTCTATGCCCAGGCGCGCGACATGCTGCGCGGCGGCGAGCTCTACGTGCTGACCCTCATGGCCCTGCTGGGCCAGATGGTCATGATCTCGGCCGGCAACCTGATCAGCATCTACCTGGGCCTGGAGCTGATGTCGCTGGCTCTGTACGCCCTGATCGCGCTGCGCCGCGACGACGTGGTGGCCACCGAGGCCGCCATGAAGTACTTCGTGCTGGGCGCGCTGGCCTCGGGTTTTCTGTTGTACGGCATGTCCATGGTGTACGGCGCCACGGGGCAGCTCGACATCGCCGAGATCTCCAAGGTGGTCGCGGCGGGGCAGCAGCAAGAGCTGGCGCTGGTGTTCGGCGTGGTGTTCCTGGTTGCGGGCCTGGCGTTCAAGCTGGGCGCGGTGCCTTTCCATATGTGGGTGCCCGACGTGTACCAGGGTTCGCCCACGGCCGTTACCCTGATCCTGGGCGCGGCGCCCAAGCTGGCGGCCTTCGCCATCGCGCTGCGCCTGCTGGTCGAGGGCCTGCATGGCCTGGCGGCCGACTGGCAACCCATGCTGATGATCCTGGCGGTGCTGTCGCTGGCCATCGGCAACCTGACGGCCATTGCCCAGACCAACTTCAAGCGCATGCTCGCGTATTCCACGATCTCGCACGTGGGTTTCGTGCTGCTGGGCCTGATGTCCGGCGCGGTAGCGGGCAAGCCCGACGCCTCGGCGCAGGCCTACGGTTCGGCGCTGTTCTATATGCTGATCTACGTGCTGACCACGTTGGGCACCTTCGGCATGATCCTGTTGCTGTCGCGGCAGGGTTTCGAGTGCGAGCAGATCGACGACCTGAAGGGCTTGAACCGCCGCAGCCCCTGGCATGCGGCCATCCTGTTGCTGCTGATGTTCTCGCTGACCGGCATTCCCCCCATGGTGGGCTTCTACGCCAAGCTGGCGGTGCTGCAGGTACTGATCGATGCCGGCCATGTGGCGCTGGCGGTGATTGCGGTGCTGTTCTCGCTGATTGGCGCGTTCTACTACCTGCGCGTGGTCAAGGTGGTGTACTTCGACGAGCCGGTGGCCGAAGTCGGCGCGGTGTCCGCCTCCTGCGGCCAGCGCGGCGTGTTGTCGCTCAACGGCGCGCTGATCCTGGTGCTGGGCATCCTGCCGGGCGGCCTGATGGCCCTCTGCGTGCACGCCATCCAGACCTCGCTGGGCCTGTAGGGCAGGGGGCATGAACCAGACCCTTGCCGTCTGGCTGCTGATCGCGCTGGCCCTGGTCAGCGCCAACCTGCCGTTCCTGACCGAGCGCGTGCTGGCCGTGCTGCCCTGGAAACGGGCGGGCGCGGCCAAGCCGTTCTGGCTACGGCTGCTGGAACTGCTGGTGTACTACGGCCTGGTCATCGCCCTGGGCTTCGCCTTCGAAGCGGCGCTGGGCAACCCCTTCAAGCAGGGCTGGGAGTTCTACGCCATTACCCTGAGCTTGTATCTGGTGCTGGGGTATCCGGGGTTTGTGTACCGGTATTTGTTCAAACGCCACCCGTCATTGCGGGCCTGAAACCTGCCCCTCAAAAAAAGCGCCCGCCAGCCGGGCGCTTTTTTTTGCCCCAAAAGATCCTGCCACAACCCCCTGGATAGGGGCGGCGCCATGAGCGGCAGGCGCGCCGCGCGACGTGGCGGCCGATTTCAGTGCCTGGGTCAATCGTTGTAATTCCGGGATTTGACCCATGCGTTCAGGTAATTGTCAGGTATTGGGTCCAGAATTTAGCCCGTTCAAAAAATAAGAATCGTTGCTATTTTCATTTTGGAGAGGCTGTCTTGAAAGCACTGGAGTCGTACTCGATGAATTCGCTGGCCTCGTCGCTTGCCGCGGCGATGGTCGTTCCCGCCTTTTGCCTGGCGCCGCAGGCCGCGGCGCAGTCGAATGTGCCGCAATTGACGCCGGTGCAGGTGGAAGGGGATTCATCGCCGTACGATGTGCCGGTGTCGCAGTCGCCCAAGATGACTGCGCCGTTGCTGGATACCCCCCGCACGGTGCAGGTGGTGCCGCAGCAGGTCATCCAGGACCAGGCGGCCACTTCGCTGCAGGATGTGCTGCGCAATTCGCCCGGCATCACCATGGGCGCCGGGGAAGGCGGGCGCCCGGGCGGCGATCTGCCGATTATCCGCGGCCAGAACTCGGCAGGCAGCATTTTCGTCGACGGCGTGCGCGACACCAGCACCCAGGTCCGCGATACGTTCAACGTGGAGCAGGTGGAAATCATCAAGGGGCCCGATTCGGTGTATTCCGGGCGCGGCGGCGCGGGCGGCAGCATCAACCTGGTCACCAAGAAGCCCAAGGCGTACGACTTCGCCGAAGGCACCGTGCAGGTGGGTACCGACAACAACTATCGCGCCACGGCCGATGGCAACTGGCGCCTGGGCGACCAGGCCGCTTTCCGCCTGAACCTGATGGGCAATAAGGGCGATGTGCCGGGCCGCGACAACGCGGTGGATTTCGAGCGTTGGGGCGTGGCGCCTTCGCTGATGCTGGGCCTGGGCACGCCCACGCGCATTACGCTGAGCTTCCAGCACTACCAGGACGACAGCATGCCCGACTACTCGATTCCGTACGATCCGGAATCGGGTCAGCCCGTCACCGAAACGCGCGGCGTCAGCCGCAAGACGTTCTATGGCCTGACCGGACGCGACTTCATGAGGCAGCGCGACGACACCGGCACCCTGGACATCCAGCACGACTTTTCCGATAGCCTGCAACTGCGCAACGTGACGCGCTACAGCCGCTCGACCATGGACTACGCGGCCACCAACCCCGACGACAGCAAGGGCAACGTGGTGAACGGCCTGGTGTACCGCGGGTTGAAGTCCGGCTATTTCGCGACCAAGACCTTCACCAACCAGACCGACCTGACGGGTGAATTCCGCACAGGCAGCCTGGAACACAGCTTCGATGTGGGTTTCGAATACACCAACGTGGTGCAGGACAAGGACGGCTACAACGAACTGGGCAAGCCGGGCGCGTCCAACGACACGAATTGCTCGACTGGCGCCGTCGCCGGTTCGGCATGGTGCACCTCGCTGTGGGATGCCGACCCGCATACCTACTACCCGGGCCGCCTGGAGCGCAAGGACGATCCGGCCACCTACACCACCAACACCATGGCCGTGTACGGCTTCGATACGATCAAGTTCAACGAGCAGTGGCAGGCCAGCGTGGGATTGCGCTGGGACAACTACAAAATCAGCGGCAAGAACATCGCCCCGGGCCGCGGCGCGCCGGCCGGCTCGCCGCATTACAACGCCGAGCGCGAAGACAACCTGTTCAACTACCAGTTGGGGCTGGCCTACAAGCCGCTGCCCAACGGCACCATTTACGCCACTTACGGCACGTCATCCACGCCGTCGGCCGTGGCCGCCAACAATGTGAATGACGTGGTCACCAACGACAGCGCCGATCTCGAACCCGAAAAGAGCCGTACCGTCGAGGTGGGGACCAAGTGGCAGCTGTTCGACAACCGCCTGATGGTGTCGGCCGCGCTGTTCCAGGATATTCGCAAGAACACCAGCGTGGAGATCTCGAGCGGCGAAACGGCCCAGGTGGGCAAGGCCAAGGTGCGCGGCCTGGAGCTGGGCTTCTCGGGCAGCATCACGCCCAAATGGAACGTGTACGGCGGCTATACGTTCATGGACAGCGAGCTGGTCAAGGGCGCCTACGACAGCGGCGCGGTGGGGCAGGACCTGCCCAACACGCCCCGCAACGCTTTCAGCCTGTGGACCACCTACAAGATGCTGCCGCAGCTGACGGTGGGCGGCGGCGCGTACTACGTGGACAAGGTGTACGGCAATGCCGATGCCAGCCACAACAGCAACGGTACGCCCAAGGCGCGCTGGGTGCCTTCGTACTGGCGCTTTGATGCGATGGCGGCGTATGAATTCAACGACCACCTGACCGCGCAGCTGAACGTGCTTAACGTGTTCGACAAGACCTACTACACCAAGGCCTACGGCGCACACTACGCCGCCCTGGGCACGGGCCGCGCGGCGCTGCTGTCGTTCAACGTGAAATACTGACGCGCGGCTGGCGGATCAGCCCTCGAACCAGTTCAGCACGCCGTCCAGGCTGCTGACGTTCAGGGCGTAAGGGGTCTGCTGCCGCACGATGGGCTTGGCGCGGTAGGCAACGGCGTAGCGGGCCGCGCCCAGCATTTTCAGGTCGTTGGCGCCGTCGCCCAGCGCGATGATCTGCTCGGGCGTGGCGCCGTGAGCCTGCGCGAAGGCGCGCAGGTGGGCCAGCTTGGCATCGGCGTCGAGAATGTCGCCCAGCACTTTGCCGGTGAGTACGCCATCGCGGATTTCCAGCGTATTGGCGTGCGCGCTGTCGAGTTGCAGCCTTTCGCGCAGCCGCTCGGTGAAGAACGTGAACCCGCCGGACACTAGCAGCACCTTCAGCCCGGCGGCGCGGGCCGTGGATACCAGGCGCTCGGCGCCGGGATTCAGGCGCAGCTTGTCGGCGTAGACCTGTTCCAGCGCAGCCGCCGGCGCGCCCGCCAGCAGCGCCACGCGGCGCCGCAGGCTCTCGGCGAAATCCTTGATCTCGCCGCGCATGGCCGCCTCGGTAATTTCGGCCACTTTCGGCTTGACGCCGACCACGCCCGCGATCTCGTCGATGCACTCGATGTTGATCAGGGTGGAATCCATGTCCATCGCCAGCACCTTGCATTGCGACAGGCGCACGCCCGCCGGCACGAAGGCGGTGTCCACGCCATGCTGCTCGCCCCAGGCCGTGACCTGCGCGCGCAGGGCGTCGTCGTGTGCAACGTCGAGCAGCCGTGCGGCCGTGGCGCCGAGCTGCATGACTCCCTGGGCCTGGGCCAGCGCGGCAAGTTGTTCGGTCTGGGCGGCGCTCAGGGCGGGGGACTGGATGACGAGATGGTGCGCGGGCATGTGAGAGACGATGTGGGGCCGGGATCGGCGGAATATTACTTCAGGGAGCGCAGCACGGCACGCACCGCGTCGGCGCGGGCGGGCACCTGCGGCGCCTTGAATTCGATGCGCAGCTTGTCCTGGCCGGCCAGCCGGATGTGGCGCTGCTTCTGCACCAGCTCGATGATGCGTAGCGGGTCGACGGCGGCCTTGGGGCCGAACTGCAGCAGGGCCTGGGTTTCGCTGGCGTCGATCTTGACGATGCCCAGCGGTTGCGCGGCGAGCCTCAGCCGGTGCGTGGTGAGCAGGATCTGGGCCGCTTCGGGCAGCTTGCCGAAGCGGTCGATCAGTTCTTCCTGGATGCGGATCAGGTCGTCTTCGTTGGCGGCGTGCGCCAGGCGCTTGTAGATGCCCAGGCGGGCATGCACGTCGGCGCAGTAGTCGGCCGGCAGCAGCGCGGGCGCATGCAGGTTGACTTCGCAGGCCAGGTTGAACGGCGCGTCCATATCGGGCTCTTCGCCCGCCTTGAGCGCCCGCACGGCCTCGTTGAGCATCTCGTTGTACATCGAGAAGCCGATTTCCTGGATGTTGCCCGACTGCGATTCGCCCAGCACTTCGCCGGTGCCGCGGATTTCCAGGTCGTGCATGGCCAGGTAGAAGCCCGAGCCCAGTTCTTCCATGGCCTGGATGGCTTCCAGGCGCTTCTTGGCGTTGGACGTGATGGCGTCCTCGCCAGGCGTGAGCAGGTAGGCGTAGGCCTGATGGTGCGAACGGCCCACGCGCCCGCGCAATTGGTGCAGTTGGGCCAGGCCAAAGCGGTCGGCGCGGTGGATGACGATGGTGTTGGCGGTGGGCACGTCGATGCCCGTCTCGATGATGGTGGTGCACAGCAGCACGTTGTAGCGCTGCTGGTAGAAGCCTTTCATTACCTGCTCGAGCTCGCGCTCGGGCATCTGGCCGTGCGCCACGGCGATGCGGGCCTCGGGCACCAGTTCTTCGATGCGGGCCCGGCGGTTGTGGATGGTCTCGACTTCGTTGTGCAGGAAGTACGCCTGGCCGCCGCGCTTGAGCTCGCGCAGCAACGCTTCGCGGATGGTGCTGCCGTCTTCGCGGCGCACGAAGGTCTTGATGGCCAGCCGCTTCTGCGGCGCGGTGGCGATCACGGAAAAATCGCGTATGCCTTCCAGCGACATGCCCAGGGTGCGGGGGATGGGCGTGGCGGTGAGCGTCAGCACGTCGACCTCGGCGCGCAGCGCCTTCAGGGCTTCTTTCTGGCGTACGCCGAAACGGTGCTCTTCGTCGATGATGACCAGGCCCAGGCGCTTGAAGCGCACGTCTTTGGACAGAATTTTGTGCGTGCCGATGACGATGTCGACACGGCCGTCGTTGATGCCCTGCACGGCGTCAGCCACTTCCTTGGACGAGCGAAAGCGCGACAGCTCGACCACGCGCACCGGCCAGTCGGCGAAGCGGTCGGAGAAGGTCTGGGCATGCTGCTCGGCGAGCAGGGTGGTCGGACACAGCAGCGCCACCTGCTTGCCGTTGGCCACGGCCAGGAAGGCGGCGCGCAGCGCGACTTCGGTCTTGCCGAAGCCGACGTCGCCGCAGACCAGGCGGTCCATGGGGCGGCCCGACGTCATGTCGGCGATCACGGCCTGGATTGCGGCGCTCTGGTCGGCGGTTTCTTCGAAACCGAAGCCCTCGGCGAATGCTTCGTAGTCGTTGAGCGGCAGCTTGAAGACATAGCCCTCGCGCGCGGCCCGCTGCGCGTACAGCGCCAGCAGTTCGGCGGCCGTGTCGCGCACCTGGCGCGCGGCCTTGCGGCGCGCCTTGTCCCATTGGCCCGAGCCCAGCTGGTGCAGCGGCGCGGCTTCGGGATCGGCGCCGCTGTAGCGGGCGATGACATGTAGTTGCGAGACGGGCACGTACAGCGTGCTGCCGCTGGCGTATTCGAGATGCAGGAATTCCATCTCGCCTTCGCCCATGTCCATGTTGACCAGGCCGTGATAGCGCCCGATGCCGTGCTGCGCGTGCACGACCGGATCCCCGGCGCGCAGTTCGGACAGATCGCGCACCATGGCCTCGACGTTGCTGGCGCGCTCCTGGTCGCGCCGTCCGCGGCGGGCGGGCCCGGCATGGCCGGGGTACAGGTCATTCTCGGTCAGGAAGGTCAGGCGTGCCGAAGGGATGTTGAAGCCCGTCGACAACGGCGCGGCGGCCAGCGCGAAGGCGGCTTGCGAGCCCAGGAATGCCTGAATGGATTCGGGCTGTTCGTCGGGCGCCAGGCCGAATTCGGCCAGCATCTGCACCAGCGTTTCACGGCGGCCGGCCGAGTCGGCGCACAGCAGCACGCGCGACTCGCTGCGTGAAAGCAGCGCGCGCAGGCGGGCGACCGGGTCTTCGGCGCGCCGGCTGACGCTGACGTCGGGGGCGGCCGAGAAGTCGGGGTGCGCCGCGCCCTCGGTGAAAGCCAGGCGGGCAAACGCCTTGAAGTGCGCATGCAGGCCCTCGGCATCGAGGAACAGCGCGGCCGGCGGCAGCACGGGGCGTTCGCGGTCGCTTTTCAGGAAACCATAGCGGCTGGCGGTGTCCTGGGTGAAGCGCTGTACCGCGTCGTCGATATCGCCCAGGGTGACGGCGATGGCTTCGGCGGGCAGGTAATCGAACAGCGTGGCGGTCGCGTCGAAGAACAGCGGCAGATAGTATTCGACCCCCGCGAACGGGATGCCGTTGCCGATGTCTTTGTACGGCAGCGCGCGCGACGGATCGCCTTCGAATTCTTCGCGAAAGCGCGCGCGAAAGCGGTTGCGCGCCGCTTCGTCCATGGGAAACTCGCGCCCGGGCAGCAACTGCACTTCGCGCACCGGGTACAGGCTGCGCTGGGTGTCCACGTCGAAACTGCGGATGGACTCGATTTCGTCATCGAAGAGATCCAGCCGGTAGGGCACGGCCGAGCCCATGGGGAACAGGTCGATCAGGCCGCCGCGCAGGCAGAATTCGCCGGGCGCCGTCACCTGGGTGACGTGGGTGTAGTTGGCCAGCGTCAGTTGCGCGCGCAGCGCGGCTTCATCCAGCCGGTCTTTCTGCTTGAACGAAAACGTGTAGGCCGCCAGGAATGATGGCGGCGCCAGCCGGTATAGCGCGGTGGTTACCGGCACCAGCAGCACGTCCACGGTGCGCTGCATCAGCGCATGCAAGGTGTGCAGGCGTTGGGACACCAGGTCTTGGTGCGGCGAGAAGGCGTCGTAGGGCAGGGTTTCCCAGTCGGGCAGCTGGCGCACCCGCAGGTCGGGGGCGAACTGCGGAATTTCGTCGGCCAGGCGCTGGGCTTCGAGCGGCGCGGCAGTCAGCACGACCAGGGGGCGCGCCGCCTGGCGAGCCAGATCGGCCAGCAGCCAGGCGTCGGCCGAGCCGGGCGGGCGTGGCTGGGCGTAGCGGGCGCCGGGTTTCAGGGCGGACAGCGTGGCGGCGGTGGCGGGTACCCGCGGGGCCGCGTCGAGGAGGGAGGAATCGGACATCAGGCCGAAGATTATAAAATCTCCCGGCCATGACTGATTCCCTGATTGCCATCGTGCCCGCCGCCGGCGTGGGCCAGCGCGCCGGCCGGCCTGACCTGCCCAAGCAATATCGCCTGCTGGCTGGCCAGCCCATGCTGCGGTGGGCGGTGGCCGCGTTGCTGGCCGATGCGCGCATCGGCCAGGTGCGCGTGGCGGTTTCGCCTGGCGACGAGCGGGCCGGCGCCGCCCTGGCGGGGCTGCCGCGCACAGTGTGCCGGCCCTGCGGCGGCCCCACGCGCGCCGCCACGGTGGCCGCCGCGCTGGCCGACAGCAATGCCGCTGACAGCGACTGGATACTGGTGCACGACGCCGCGCGGCCGGGCCTGCCGCCTGACGCGCTGGCGCGCCTGATCGATGCCTGCCTGGCCGATGCGGTAGGGGGGCTGCTGGCCCTGCCGGTGGCCGATACCGTGAAGGCTGGCGGGCCGCGCGTGCGGGCCACGCTCGACCGCGACGGCCTGTGGCTGGCCCAGACTCCGCAGATGTTCCGCGCGGGCGTGCTGCGCGCCGCCCTGGCGGCGGCACAGGCGGGCGGCGGCACGGTTACCGACGAGGCCTCGGCCATCGAGGCGGCCGGCCATGCGCCGCTGCTGGTGCCGGGCGCCATGCGCAATTTCAAGGTCACCTGGCCGGATGATTTCGAACTGATGGAAAAATGGCTATGAACGTTCCTTTTCGCGTCGGGCAGGGCTACGACGTACACGCCCTGGTGGCGGGCCGGCCGCTGATCATCGGCGGCGTAACCATCCCGCACACGCATGGGCTGCAGGGGCATTCCGATGCCGACGTGCTGCTGCACGCTGTCACCGACGCCCTGCTGGGCGCGGCGGGCCTGGGCGACATTGGCCGCCATTTCCCCGATACCGATCCAGCCTATCGCGGCGCCGACAGCCGAGTGCTGCTGCGCGATGCCGTCGCCAAAGTGCGTGCGGCCGGCTGGGCGCCGGTCAATATCGACGCTACCGTGCACGCGCAGGCGCCCAAGATCGGTCCGCATGCCGGTGCCATGGTGGCCAATATCGCCGCCGACGCGGGCATCGACAGCGCGTCGGTCAACATCAAGGCCAAAACCAACGAAGGGCTGGGCTACCTGGGCCGCAAAGAAGGCATCGCGGCGACGGTGGTGGCTTTGCTGGCGCGGGCTTCGTAACGCCGGCGCGGCGAAGCAAAAGCCCGGCGCGGGGCCGGGCTTTCGAGGCGGGTCGACCGTGGTCTGGCTCGGTGCGGGGGGTGACAGCGCGTGGTGGGGCGGTCGCTGCACACTTCGGTGTCTGACACCCCTGTGGGGAGTCAGACACCTGGCAGCTGGGTCACCCCCTGTGGGGAGTCAGACACCTGGCAGCTGGGTCACCCCCTGTGGGGAGTCAGACATCTGCAACTGGGTCACACCCTGTGGGGAGTCAGACACCTGGCAGCTGGGTCACCTCCTGTGGGGAGTCAGACACCTGGCAGCTGGGTCACCCCTGTGGGGAGTCAGACACCTGGCAGCTGGGTCACCTCCTGTGGGGGGTCAGACACCTGGCAGCTGGGTCACACCCTGTGGGGTGTCAGGCACCAGGCTTGCCGGCGCTTACTTGCCTTGCGCCGCCAGCGAGAGGGCCGCGGCGTTGACTACGGCGGCGATGCGGCCGACGTCGCGCAATTGCTCGACGCTGAGCCCGTCGTTCTTCAGGTTCTCGTAGTGCGATTGCACGCAGAAATGGCACTTGCCGATGATGGACGCGGCCAGCGCGAACAACTCGAAGCGCTTCTTGTCCACGCCGCCATGGGTGGCGTACGCGTTCATGCGCAGCTGGGCCGGCAGGCTTTTCAGTTGAGCGTCGCCGCTCATTTCCACGTACGGATACCAGACGTTGTTCATGCCCATCAGGGCCGACGCGGTCAGGGCGGCGTTGGCGTCGGTTTCCGACAGACCGCTCTTGAAGGCTTCAATCAGCACCGGGCTGCGGGCGGCGAAGGCTGCAGACAGCGCGGCGCCGACGGCGTCTTCGGCGGACAGCGTGGAGCGGGCGATCACGGCATCCAGATTCAGGCGGATATCTTTGGCCCAATCCGGCAGTTGATCTTTGATTGCTGAAAGGAATTCCATAGTTTTTACCTATAATCTGGAGCAGGAAAGGCCCGGACGAGCCGGGCCAGGGGTATTACAGCGTCGCGCCGCCCACGGTGCGGTTGCACGGGCAGAGTTCGTCGGTTTGCAGACCGTCGAGCAGGCGCAGCACTTCTTCAGGGTTGCGGCCGACGTTCAGGTTGTTCACCGACACGTGCTGGATGGTGTTGTCCGGGTCGACGATGAACGTGGCGCGCAGGGCGACGCCTTCGTTCTTGTCGCGCACGCCGAGCTGGTCGACCAGCGAGCCGGTGGTGTCGCCGAACTGGTAGTGACCCAGCTTGTTCAGGTCGGGGTGCTCACGGCGCCATGCCAGCTTGACGAATTCGTTGTCGACCGAACCGCCCAGCAGGACGGCGTCGCGGTCTTCGAAATCTTTGGCCAGCTTGTTGAAGCCGACGATTTCGGTGGGGCAGACGAACGTGAAGTCTTTCGGGTAGAAGTAGATCACCTTCCACTTGCCGGGAAACGAGCTTTCGGTGATGTCTTCGAACGCCGAAACACCGTTTTCTTCGTGCTGGTTGAAGCCGGGCTTGACGCCGGTGACCTTGAAGGGCTCGAGTTTATCGCCAACAGTTTTCATGAGTACTCCCGTAAGTTGTTGGGTGGATGAAGGCACTGCCTCAAGCCCTAAATTCTACGCTATTGGTTATCGCTGTCTAATTGATAATTTCTAAATTTGGCTTTGGGGATCTCTATGCGCGCGGTCAGTCCGCCGCCTGGCCGAGCGAGCATTTTCAGCGAGCCGCCAACATGCTTGAGCAGGCGCTCGACGATAGCCAGCCCCAGGCCGGCGCCGCTGACACCGGTGCGGGCAGCCTCGCCGCGTGAGAAGGGGCGCAGCAGCCGGTCGACCTCTTCAGGCGCGATGCCGGGGCCGCGATCGGAGACCTCGATGACCAGGATGCTGCCTTCAGCCTGCAGGGTCATCTTGAGGTGGGCCAGGCCGTCGGTAGAGCGGCCGTAGCGGCGCGCGTTTTCGATCAGGTTGCTGACTACCCGCTTCAGGTCGAGCGCCGTGATGCGGGCGCGCAGGCCCGCCTCGATGTTGGCATCGAGCTCGCCCCCCATCGAGGCGGTATGGCTGCGTTCGCGCTCGTACAGGTCGGTCAGCACGGCCGAGATGTCGGTGGCCATCTGGGGCAGGGTGCCGGCCGGGCGGGCGTATTCCATCAGCTGCCCGATACTGTGGTCGATCTGGGCCAGGTCTTCGTCAATGGCCTGGCGGGCATCTTCCGAAACCCCGCTCATCTCGATTTCCAGCCGCATGCGGGCCAGCGGCGTGCGCAGGTCGTGCGAGATGCCGGCCAGCATGAGCTCGCGGTCGGCCTCGGTTTGCCGCAGGTCTTTGGCCATGCGGTTGAACGAGGCGTTCAGGTCGCGGATTTCGAGCGGCCCCTGCTCAGGCAGGGGGGCCGGTGTTTCGCCACGCGACAGCACCTGGGCTGCGCGCGCCAGGCGCGATAGCGGCCGGTTGACGAAGCCCACGCTGACCGCCGCGCCCACCAGCGATAGCAGCAGGGCGGTGGCGCCCCATCCCAACCATTCGATGCCACCTGTCAGGCCGATCTGCTCGCGTTCGAATACCAACCAGTACAGGTCCTGGTTGATCTGGAAGCTGACCCAGAAGCCGGGCACCTGGTTGACGCCCCAGGATATCTGCGTTTCGGGGCCGAACCGGGTGCGGATGTGCTGGGCGACTCGCTGCCAGTAGTTGTCGTCGGGCAGGGCCTCGGTAAAGTCGGTGACTTCGCGCGGATAGACCTGGATGCCTTCGTTGGTGGCCAGGTCGAGCAACAGCTTGCTGCGTTCGGCGTCGTTGGAATAGATGAGGGCCGTGCGCGTGATGTTGACGGCCGTAATGACCCGCTGCGCCATCTGGTTGGCCCGCGGTCCGAGTTCCATGCTGAAGAACACCTGCAGCCACGCACCCAGGCTGACCAGCATCAGGGCGGCCAGCAGCAGGAAAGTACGGCCGAACAGTCCCAGCCTGAGCCGCGAGGTCAGGTTTCGAAAGATCTTGCGCAAGCTGGGCACGAGGCGACGCTCTTGCCCCAGTCGGGCCGGATGGTCAGCTGCCGCCATCCGGGACGAATACGTAGCCCAGTCCCCAGACCGTCTGGATAAATACCGGCTTGGACGGATTGGGTTCGATCAGCTTGCGCAGACGCGAAATTTGCACGTCCAGGCTGCGATCGAAGGCTTCGTATTCGCGGCCGCGGGCCAGTTCCATCAGTTTGTCGCGGGACAGGGGAATCTTGGGGTGGCGCGCAAACACCTTCAGGACCGAGAATTCGCCTGTGGTGATGGGCACCTGTTCGCCGTTGCGCGTAAGCGTGCGGGTGGACAGGTTGAGCACATAGGGCCCGAAAGCGATGGACTCGTTTTCCTGGCTGGGCGCGCCCGGGTGTTCTTCGGTGCCGCGGCGGCGCAGGATGGCATTGATGCGAGCCAGCAGTTCGCGCGGATTGAAGGGCTTGGACAGGTAGTCGTCGGCGCCCATTTCGAGGCCGACGATGCGGTCGATTTCTTCGGCCTTGGCCGTGAGCATGATGATGGGGGTGTTGTCGTGGCCCCCGCGCAGGCGGCGGCAGATCGACAGTCCGTCTTCGCCCGGCAGCATCAGGTCGAGCACCAGCAGGTCGAAGTGCTCGCGCTGCCAGAGCTTGCCCATTTCCTTGGCGTCTTCGGCGACGAAGACGTTGAATCCTTGTTCCGACAAGTAGCGGCGCAGCAGGTCGCGCAGGCGCGGGTCGTCGTCGACGACGAGGATCTTGCGGATGGGATTGGTGTTTTGCGTGTTCATGGCCGGAAATGTAACAGTGACAAGAACCAGCGGCTAGTGCCTATTCACAAGATATTACACATTGCGAAGTAAGGTTGAAATCCCTGCCTTTCCCCAGGGAAAGTCGCTGATTTCGTACAATCTGCCGCTATGGATTTAAACCTGCTGGCCCTCGAGACATCTTCCTCGCGTTGCGGGGTGGCCCTTTTGCGCGAAACCGCCGCCGGCGCCGAAATCGGCGTGCTGGAGCACGACGGCGCGCAAGAGCATGCCGAGCGGCTGTTGCCCATGGCCGGTCAACTGCTCGACCGGGCCGGCCTGGCGCCCGGGGATCTGCATGCGGTGGCGTTCGGCCAGGGGCCAGGCGGTTTCACCGGACTGCGGGTGGCCTGTGGGGTGGCGCAGGGCATGGGACTGGCTTTACAGGTGCCGGTAGTGCCGGTGGTGTCGCACCTGGCAGTGGCCGAGCAAACGCAGGCCGGGCCGGGCGACCTGGTGGTGGTGGCCCTGGACGCGCGCATGAACGAAGTCTATCTGGCGGTCTATGAGCGCGGCGCCGACGCCGCCTCGCCCTGGCTGGCGCGCCAGGCGCCGATGCTGATTTCGGCCGCCGAGGCGGTTGCCTGGGCAACGCATCACCTGCCGGCGTGGTCGCCCCGCGCGCCCTGGGCGGCGGGCGATGCCTGGGAGGTCTATGCAGCGGAAATGACGGTGCCGGCTGGCTGGCGCCGCAGCGCGGCCAGCCGGCCGCAGGCCGGGGCGGTGGCGCGGCTGGCGCGCCTGGCATGGCTGCGCGGCGAGGCGGTGGCGCCCGAACTGGCGGCGCCGCTATATGTGCGCGACAAGGTCGCGTTCACCACTGCCGAGCGTGAACTTGGCCAGGGAGGCAACCCCAGGGCGGCGTCCGCGCTGCCGCCAGCCGGGACGGTGCTGGCCCCCATGGTTGAGGCCGACCTGGACGAAGTGGCGGCCCTAGAGGCGCAGGTGCAGGCGTTTCCCTGGACCCGCGGCAATTTTGCGGACGCCCTGGCGGCGGGCTACGAGGCCCGGGTGCTGCGCCACGAGGGGCGGTTGGCGGGGTTCTGCGTGGCCATGCTGGCCCCCGACGTGGCCCATTTGCTCGTGATCGCCGTGGCCCGCCAGCGCCACAGGCAGGGGCTGGGCAGTCAGTTGATCGACTGGTGCGAGCAATGCGCGCGCCAGCGCGGCCTGCCCGCGCTGCTGCTCGAGGTGCGGCCGTCCAACCGGGGCGCCCTGGCCTTTTATGAGCGCCGGGGCTTCCAGCGCATCGGGGTGCGGCGCGGCTACTATCCGGCGGGCCAGGGCCAGCGCGAAGACGCCCTGGTCATGCAAAAGACCCTTGCCCGCGATGGGGGCGGCACATGAACCCGACGCACGCCGCGCCGCCGGCGCCTCGCATCAACGCGCTGCAGAAGCTCTGGCTGCGCGAAATCGGTATTGAAAAGACCTGGCTGCCGGCGGCCGAGCCCGCGACGCAGCCCACCCGGGCGGCCACCGCGCCGGCCGCGGCCACAGCCACGACGCCCGCCGCCGCGGCGCCAATGCAGGAGGCCGCGAGGGACGGCGTGGCGCCGGTCCGGGAGCAGAAACCGGCCCCCGCCGGCGCACCCACGCCGCCTCGCCCGGCGGCGCGTCCCAACGTGCCCGTGCCTGCCGCGCGCGAGCAGGCGCAGCCCGCCGCGCAGCCTGTGGAGCCGGCCCGCGATTTTGACGCGCTGCGCGAGCAAGTCATCCAGTGCGCGGCCTGCGGCCTGTGCAACGGCCGCCGCCACGCGGTGTTTGGCATGGGGGGGCGTCCGGCCCGTTGGATGGTGGTGGGAGAGGCTCCCGGCGAACAGGAAGACCGCCAGGGCCTGCCTTTCGTGGGGCGGTCGGGCCAGTTGCTGGACGCCATGCTGGCCTCGGTGGGCTTGAGCCGCGAGAAAGACGTTTTCATCGCCAACGTCATCAAGTGCCGCCCACCAGGTAACCGCAACCCCAAGCCGGAAGAAATCGCGGCCTGCAGTCCTTACCTGATGCGGCAGATCGAGTTGCTGAAGCCTGAGCGAATTCTGGTGCTGGGCCGCTTTGCCGCCCAGACCCTGCTGGGCACCGACGCTACCATCGGCAGCCTGCGGGGCCGCCGGCACGAGCTGGCGGCCGAAGACGGGCGCAAGATTCCGGTGGTGGTCAGCTACCATCCGGCCTATCTGCTGCGCAGCCCGGCCGAGAAGGCGCGCGCCTGGCAAGACCTGCGCCTGGCGATCGCCCTGAGCTGAATGCCTGCCCGCGCCCTCGGCGCGGGGCCTGCGCGCGCGGGCGAGGCCTTAGTGGGGCGTCTTGAGCGCCTGGCCGTGGCCCGTCTGGCCGATCTGTTCGTGCAGCGCGGGGTCGGCCGACAGATTGCGGCGGCTCCAGCGCATGAAGATGATCATCAGCACTGCCACCAGCAGGCCGAACAGCACGATGATGGTGTTGATGGGCATATCGAGCCACAGCAGCACGGTGTAGATGGCCACCATCAGCAGGATATTCAACTGCTCGTTGAAGTTCTGCACCGCGATGGAGTGGCCCGCCGAGAGCAGCACATGGCCGCGGTGCTGCAGCAGGGCGTTCATGGGTACCACGAAAAAGCCGGCCAGGCCGCCGGTGGTCAGCAGCAGGATGTAGACGCTCCAGGTGGAGTGCACCAGCGGCATCAGCAGCACCACCAGGCCCATGGCCACCCCCACCGGCAGCACGCAAAGCGCCTTGCGCAGCGGGATGCGGCCGGCCAGTATGGAGCCGGCAACGGTGCCCAGGGCGGCCACGCCCATCAGTATTGACGCTTCGTCGAGCCGGTAGCCCAGGTGGCGGCGGCCCCATTCAATGACGATCAGCTGCAGCACCGCGCCGGCGCCCCAGAACAGCGTGGTGACGGCCAGCGAGATCTGGCCCAGCTTGTCGCGCCACAGCACGCGCACGTAGCTGGCGAAGGTCAGGGTCAGGCGCACGGGGTTTTTCTGCTGGGGCGGGTACCGCACGTGTGTATGGGGAATCAGCAGGTTGCACAGCGCGGCCAGCAGATAGACAAAGGCGATCACCAGAATGGCGGCTTCGGCCGGGGTGCGCACCATCACGCCGATGCGGGCGTGCTCAAGCAGCCACGCCGAGGCCGCCGGCGAGATCAGCACCCCGCCCAGCACCGTGCCCAGGATGATGGAAAACACGGTAAGGCCCTCGATCCAGCTGTTGCCCTTGACCAGCATTTCGGGCGGCAGCATCTCGGTGACGATGCCGTACTTGGCCGGCGAATACGCGGCGGCGCCCACGCCCACCAGCCCGTAGGCCACGCACACCAGATAGGTCTGGTGCGCGGGCGGGATGCCCAGGTTGGCGTACAGGAACATCAGCAGGCAGCCGGTCACCTTCAGCGCGTTGGTGGCGAACATGACGCGCCCCTTGGGGAAGGAGTCGGCCAGCGCGCCCACGAAGGCCGCCAGCACGACATAGGCCAGCGCGAACGACCATTTCATGACGGGCGCCATCCAGTCGGGGCCGCGCAGTTCCAGTATCAGGGCGATCGCCGCGATGAATAGCGCGTTGTCCGCCAGGGACGAGAAGGCCTGCGCGGCCATGACCAGATAGAACCCGCGTTTCAAAAGAGAATCCCCGGTGGCTGCCGCCAATGTGTCGACAGCATTGAAAAACGTGTTTCGTATAGAAAAAAGTGTCAGCGAGTATAGCGTCCGACGTCCCGGGCAAGGGTTTTTCCGCGCCTGGAGGGGGGCGGGCCGCCAATGGAGCGGCCGGCTGCCTGGGGTATCATACGATCCGCATCTACCGGCCCCTGGGGCCGTCTGCAACCCGTGCGGCAGGTCCGTTCAACGCCTTTCGTTCAACCTCACCCGTCCGTCATCGTACTGTGCGCCTGACTCAACTAAAACTCGCCGGCTTCAAATCGTTCGTCGATCCCACCGTCATTCCCGTGCCCAGCCAGCTGGTGGGCGTGGTGGGGCCGAACGGTTGCGGCAAGTCCAATATTATCGACGCCGTGCGGTGGGTGCTGGGCGAGGCCAAGGCGTCGGAGCTGCGCGGCGAGTCCATGCAGGACGTCATCTTCAACGGCTCGGGCAACCGCAAGCCGGCCGCGCGTGCATCGGTAGAAATGGTGTTCGACAACTCCGAGGGGCGCGCCGCGGGCCAGTGGAGCACGTATTCCGAGATCGCGGTGCGGCGTGTGCTGACACGCGACGGCACCAGCAGCTACTACGTCAACAACCAGCAGGTGCGGCGCCGCGACATCCACGACATCTTCCTGGGCACCGGCCTGGGCGCGCGTGGCTACGCCATCATCGGGCAGGGCATGATCAACCGCCTGATCGAGGCCCGCCCCGAAGAACTGCGGGTCTTTCTTGAAGAAGCGGCAGGCGTGTCGCGCTATAAAGAACGGCGCCGCGAAACCGAAAACCGCCTGTCCGACACGCGCGAGAATCTCACGCGGGTCGAAGACATTCTGCGCGAACTGGGTTCGCAACTCGAAAAACTGGAAGCGCAGGCCGAAGTGGCCCGCCAATACCGCGAACTGCAGGCCGATGGCGAAAAGAAGCAGTTCGCGCTCTGGCTGCTGAAAGAAACCGGCGCACGCGACGAGCGCCAGCGCAAGAGCCAGGAAATGGCCCAGGCCCAGACCAACCTCGAGGCCGCCATCGCCAACCTGCGTTCGGGCGAGGCCGAGCTCGAATCGCGCCGGCAGGCCCATTACGCGGCCGGCGACGCGGTGCATGCCGCGCAAGGGCAGTTGTACGAGGCCAATGCACAGGTCAGCCGCCTGGAGGCCGAAATCCGCCACGTGGTCGATTCGCGCAACCGCCTGCAGGCCCGCCGCGAGCAACTGCAGCAGCAGATCGCCGAATGGGACGCGCAGCAGACCCACTGCGTCGAGCAGATCGCTCAGGCCGAAGACGATCTGGCCACGGGCGCCGCGCGCACCGAAGAGGCGCGCGCCCTGGCCGAAGAGGCCCATGCCAGCTTGCCGGCCGTCGAGGCTCGCGTGCGCGACGCGGCCGCCTCGCGCGACGAGATGCGCAGTTCGCTGGCGCGGGTCGAACAGAACCTGGCGCTGGCCGCGCAAACTCAGCGCGACGCCGATCGCCAGCTGCAGAACCTGGAGCAGCGCCGCGAACGCCTGCAGCAAGAACTGCGCGAACTGCATGCGCCCGATCCGGTGCGCCTGGAGCAGCTGGCGGGCGACCGCGCCGCGGGCGAAGACCAGCTCGAAGAAGCCCAGCAGGAACTCGCCGCCCTGGAAGCCCGGGTGCCCGAGGCCGATGCCGAGCGCAGCCGCGCCCAGGCGGCGGCCCAGCAAGACGCCCAGAACCTGGCCCGCCTGGAGGCCCGCCTGGCCGCCCTGGTCAAGCTGCAGGAAGACGTGCAGAAGCAGGGCGCGCTCGAACCCTGGCTGGCCAAACACGAACTGGCCGGCCTGGGCCGTCTGTGGCAGAAGCTGCACATCGAGCCCGGCTGGGAAAATGCCCTTGAAGCGGTGCTGCGCGAGCGCATGGCCGCGCTCGAAGTGCGCAACCTCGATTGGTCACGCGCTTTCGCCGAAGACGCGCCGCCGGCCCGCCTGGCGTTCTATCAAATGCCGGCCGCCGCGCCCACCCCGGCCGCGCCGCAGGGGCTGACGCCGCTGGCCAGCCTGCTGCGCATTACCGACCCCGACCTGCGCACGCTGCTCAACGACTGGCTGGGCAACATCTATACCGCGCCCGACCTGGGGCAAGCCCTGGCCGCGCGCGCCACCCTGCCGGCAGGCGCCGCCTGCGTGGTTCCGGCCGGCCATCTGGTGGATGCCCACAGCGTGCGCTTCTACGCGCCCGACTCCGAACAGGCCGGCCTGCTGGCCCGCCAGCAGGAAATCGAGAACCTGCAGCGCGAGATCAAGGCGCAGCAGCTCATTGCCGACCAGGCCCGCGCCGCCGTGGCGCGCGCGGAATCGGCCTGGCAGCAGGTTTCGCAGGCAGTGGCGCCGGCCCGCCAGCGGGTGGCCGAAATCACCCGCCGGGTGCACGACATCCAGCTCGAACACTCGCGCTTGCAGCAGCAAGCCGAGCAGTCGGGCGAGCGCGCCGCGCGGTTGCGGCAAGACCTGGAAGAAATCTCGGCCCACGAAGAAGACCTGCGCGCCACGCGTGAAGAGGCCGAGGCCCGCTTCGAGGCGCTCGATGCCGAACTGGCCGAACACCAGTCGCGCTTCGCCGATGCCGAGATCGCCGGCGAAGACCTCGCCGCCCAGGCCGAGGCCGCGCGCGCGCGCCTGCGCGAACTCGAACGCGCGGCCCAGGAGGCCGAATTCGCCGAGCGCGGCGTGCAGTCGCGCATCGCCGACCTGCAACGCAACCGCCAGTTGGCCGCCGATCAAAGCCAGCGTGCCGCGGTCGAGCTCGAACAGCTGCAGGCCGACCTGGCCGATCTCGACGCCTCGGCCTCGCAGGCGGGCCTGCAAGATGCCCTGGAAGTGCGCGCCGAGCGCGAAGAAGCGCTGTCGCGCGCGCGCCAGGAACTTGACAACCTGTCGGCCCTGCTGCGCGGCGCCGACGAAGAACGCATGCAGCAAGAGCGCGCGCTCGAACCCCTGCGCGCCCGCATCACCGAACTGCAGCTCCAGGAGCAGGCGGCCCGCCTTGCCGAAGAACAGTTCACCGAACAGCTCAACGCCCGCGAGGTCGACCGGGAGGCGCTGGCCCAGGAACTGGCCGCCATGCCCGACGAATGGCGGCGCGCCAATTGGCTGCAGTCTGAAGTCGGCCGTATCTCGCGCCAGATCGATTCGCTGGGTTCGGTGAACCTGGCCGCGCTCGACGAGCTCAACGCCTCGCGCGAACGCAAGGAATTCCTCGATTCGCAGCAGCAAGACCTGCTTACCGCCATCGATACCCTGGAAGACGCCATTCGCAAGATCGACCGCGAAACCCGCGAACTGCTGCAGGCCACTTTCGATACCGTCAACGGTCATTTCGGCGAACTGTTCCCCAAGCTGTTCGGCGGCGGCGAAGCCAAGCTGACCATGACCGGCGACGAAATCCTCGACGCCGGCGTGCAGGTCATGGCTCAGCCGCCGGGCAAGCGCAACAGCACCATTCATTTGCTGTCGGGCGGTGAAAAAGCCCTGACCGCCACCGCGCTGGTGTTCGCGCTGTTCAAGCTGAATCCCGCGCCGTTCTGCCTGCTCGACGAAGTCGACGCGCCGCTTGACGACGCCAATACCGAGCGTTACGCGAACCTGGTCAGCAGCATGAGCGAGCAGACCCAGTTCCTGTTCATCTCGCATAACAAGATCGCCATGCAGATGGCCAAGCAACTGGTCGGCGTTACCATGCAAGAGCAGGGGGTTTCGCGTATCGTTGCCGTAGACATTGATTCGGCCGTGCAAATGGCCGCCGAAGCCGCATAAACCGACCGGGCCCTTTTCTCAGACCCTAGAATGGCGCTGTCTTGCCGGCGCAGGATTGACACATGAGCGACTTGCAGATCGGGCTGATTGCCCTGGGTGTGCTGCTGATTTTGTTGGTACTGGGTTTCAACTGGTGGCAGGATCGCCGGGCCCGCAACCGCATGCAGGCGCATTTCCCGGCCTCTGACCAAGACCCCTTGCTGGGGGCCGAAGGCCGGCAGGCGGGCGCTGAATCGTCGCGCCGCGAGCCGGGCATGAACGTGCCCGCCGCCGCCCAGGCGGCCGCGCCCGACGCCGATACCGACGACGCCGAAGAACCCGATCCCGTGTGCGAGATCGTCATCGAGGTCAATTTCGGCGAGCCGGTGCGTGGCGCCGACCTGCTGCCTTACATGCAGGGCCTGCGCCAGGTGGGCCGCAAGCCCATGCGGGTGTTCGCCGCCACCGAGGGCGGCCGACACCGGGCCCGCGTCCACGCGGGCGAATCGTATGCCGCGCTGCAACTGGCGGTGCTGCTGGCCAACCGCAGCGGCCCGCTGACCGCCATCGAATGGTCGCAGGCCTGGGCGCGCGCGCAGGACCTGGCCGAGCGGTTCGAAGCCACGATTGAAGGGCCCGACCAGCAGGTCGTGCTCGAGCGCGCGGCCAAGCTCGACGATATGTGCGCCGCGCTGGATACCCAGGTTGGCCTGACCCTGTTGCTGGGGGCGCCGCGTTCCGCCGCCGAGATCACGGGCGTGGCCCGCGAGCTGGGCTTCGCGCCCGATGGCCCGCGCCTGGCCTGGCTGGCCGATAGCGGCGTCACGCGCTTTACCCTGGCGCGCGGCGATGGGGTTGCGTTCGACGCCGGCGTGTCGCCGGTTGAACACCTGCTGCTCCTGCTCGACGTTCCATGTTCGCCGGCCGATCCGCGCGCCTTCGGCCGCATGGTCGACGTAGGCCGCGACCTGGCCGCCCGACTGCAGGCCGAGCTGGTCGATGACCAGGGCAAGCCGTTGGCCGATGGCGCGGAAACCGTCATCGATGAGCGCCTGCAGGTGCTGTTCGGCCAGCTCGACCAGGCCGGGCTGCCCGCCGGCAGCCCGCGCGCGCAACGGGTGTTTGCCTGATGGCGGGACAGGCCGGGCAGGCGGCGCAGCGGGTTGCCGCGCTGCGCAACGAAATCGAGCAGCACAATGTGCGCTACTACGTGCACGACGACCCCAGCGTTTCCGATGCCGAGTACGACGCGCTGATGCGCGAGCTGATCCAGCTCGAAACCGATCACCCCGAATTGGTTACCCCCGAGTCGCCCACCCAGCGCGTGGGCGCTGCGCCGCTGGCGGCCTTTGGCAGCGTGCGTCACGCGGTTCCCATGCTGTCGCTGGGCAACGCCTTCGATCCCGACGAGGTGCAGGCATTCGACCGACGCGTTGGCGACACGCTGCGCGGCGCGGGCCTGCTGCGGGTCGACCAGCAGCCCGAATACTTCTGTGAACTGAAACTCGACGGCCTGGCCATCAGCCTGCGCTACGAAGACGGCGTGCTGGTGCAGGCGGCCACGCGCGGCGACGGCCAGACCGGCGAAGACGTCACTGCCAACGTGCGCACCATTCGTGCCGTGCCCCTGCGCCTGAAGGGCGCGGCGCCACGGGTGCTGGAAGTGCGCGGCGAAGTGCTGATGAACCGCGCCGAATTCGACCGCCTGAACCGTAGCCAGGCCGCGCGCGACGAGAAAGTATTCGTCAACCCGCGCAACGCGGCCGCCGGCAGCCTGCGCCAGCTCGACCCCCGCATTACCGCCCAGCGCCCGCTGCGCTTTTTTGCATACAGCTGGGGCGAAGTGCATGGCCTGCCCGGCCGCCAAACCGCGCTGTTCGACGAGCCCGCTCCAGGCGCACGTGAAGAGTCGACCCTGCCGCGCGATACCCATGGCGCCATGCTCGACTGGCTGGCCGAACTGGGCCTGCCGGTCAATACCCGGCACAACCGCCGCGCGGTCGGCGCCGAAGGCCTGCTGGCCTTTTACGAGCAGGTCGGCCGCGAGCGCCCGGGGCTGCCGTACGACATCGACGGCGTGGTCTACAAGGTAAATTCCCTGCCGGCCCAGAAAGTGCTGGGCTTCGTGGCGCGCGCGCCGCGCTTCGCGCTGGCGCACAAGTTTCCGGCCGAAGAGGCCACCACCCGGCTGCTCGACATCGAAGTGCAGGTGGGCCGCACCGGGGCTATTACGCCGGTGGCGCGTCTGCAGCCGGTATTCGTGGGCGGGGTGACGGTTACCAATGCAACCCTGCACAACGAAGACGAAGTGCGCCGCAAAGACGTGCGCATCGGCGACACTGTCACCGTGCGCCGCGCCGGCGACGTGATCCCGGAAGTCGTCGGGCCGGTGCCCGGCAAGCGGCCGGCCGACGCGCGCGAATTCGTGATGCCGGTGTCTTGCCCGGTGTGCGGGTCAGCCATCGAGCGCCCCGAAGACGAGGCCATCGCCCGCTGCACCGGCGGGCTGTTTTGCGCGGCCCAGCGCAAGCAGACGCTATTGCACGCGGCCGGGCGCAAGGCCCTGGACATCGACGGACTGGGCGAGAAACTGATCGACCAACTGGTCGACAGCGGCCGGGTGAAGTCGCTGGCCGACCTGTACAGCCTGAACGCCTTTGAGCTGGCCGCGCTGGAGCGCATGGGCAAGAAATCGGCTGACAACCTGGTGGCCGCCATCGACCGGGCTCGCACGCCTTCGCTGGGAAGGCTGCTGTTCGCCCTGGGCATCCGCCATGTCGGCGAAACCACCGCGCGCGATGTGGCGCGCCACTTCGGCAGCATCGAAACCATCATGGATGCCGACGAAGAGGCCCTGGCTGGCGCACCCGATGTAGGACCCGTGGTGGCCGGCTCGATCCGACGCTTTTTCGCCGAGCCGCACAACCGCGAGATCATCGACCTGCTCAAGGCGCAAGGCGTGCATCCCGTGCCCGAGGCCGGCCCGCAGGGCAATACCCTGGCCGGCAAGACCTTCGTGCTGACCGGCACCATGCCCAACTGGACCCGCGACGAAGCCACCCGCCATATCCTGGCCGCGGGCGGCAAGGTCAGCGGTTCGGTCTCGAAAAAAACCGCCTATGTGGTGGCGGGCGAAGAAGCCGGCAGCAAGCTGGCCAAGGCTCAGGAACTGGGCGTTACCGTGCTCGACGAAGACGGCCTGAAGGCGCTGCTGGGCGTGTAGCGGGCCGTACAGGCCGCTCCGGGTGGCCCGGGCCGGGAGGGTCGGGCGCCTGGCATATCCCGTATATAAAAAACGCCCCTGGCATCGGACCGTCGTCCGGTGCCAGGGGCGTTGCCAGCCGAATCTGCGGCGGGAATCAGGCCATTACTTGATGGTGGCCTTTTCGCGCAGTTCTTTCTGGTAGGCGGTCAGGGTTTGCTGGCGCAGCATTTCTTCGAGCTGCGGGCGCACCTGGTCGAGCGGCGGGAACTCCACCGGACGGGTGTCTTCGACTTCGATGATGTGCCAGCCGAACTGGGTCTGCACCGGCTTGTCGGCCAGTTGGCCTTTCTTCAGGCTGCTGACGGTGTCGGCGAACGGCTTGACGTAGTTGGTGGGCGAGGCCCAGCCCAGATCGCCACCTTTGGCGGCGCTGCCCGGATCTTTGGAGTTTTGCTTGGCCAGGTCGGCGAACTTGCTCTTGTTGCCCTTGATCTGGGCCAGCAGGTCGTTGGCGGTTTTTTCGTCTTCGACCAGGATGTGCCGGACCTTGTATTCCATTTGGCCAGCTTGTTGCTGCTTGGCCTTGTCGTATTCGGCCTGGATCTGCTGGTCGGTGACCGGGTGCTTCGCCAGGTAGTCGGCCATCAGGGCGCGGACCAGGATGCCTTGGCGGGCCAGCTCGATTTCGGTCTGGACATCGGCCTGCTTGGCGACGCCGTCTTTCTCGGCCGCTTGAACGAAGATCTGGCGGTTGATCATTTCCTGCTTGACCTGTTCGCGCAGTTGCGGCGTGTCGGTAGCGCCCTGGCTGACCAGCAGCTTCACGAATTGATCGAGGCTTTGTTGCGAAATGGCCTTGCCATTGACGGTGGCGACGTTTTGCGCAAAGGCCGGCAGCGCGACCGCGCAAGCCGCGGCCAGCATCACGATGCGTTTCATGGGTTTCCTTTAGGGAGTTGACTTGGGAGCTTGGGCGTCGAGCGCAAGCGCATGAACGGGATGGGGGATCAAATCGTGCAAAAGATCATACACCAGGCGATGACGCGCAACCGGCGACAGGCCGGCGAAACGCGCCGCCACGATATGCACGTGGTAGTGGCCCGCGCCGCCCTGCGCGCCGGCATGGCCGGCATGCAGGTGGGAGTCGTCGCGGATATCGAGGACGACGGGGTCGAGCACGGCCAGGCGCGTGCGGATCAGGGCAATGCGGTCGGTAGAGTCGGGCATGGGCGAAGTGACGGAAACAGGCGGGTCAGTCTTTGCCGGCATCGTTGCCGGCCTCGGGTTGGCGCGGTTGCTGCATGTGGCGGCCCAGCCACAGCGATTGGCCGATGACGAAGGCCAGCAGCAGCCCCATCAGGCCGAACACCTTGAAGTTGACCCATTGCGATTCGGTGAAATGGCCCGAGAAGGCGACATACAGATTGACGGCGCCGGCGGCCAGGAAGAACAGCGCCCAGCTGAGGTTGAGCTTGTCCCAGGCGGCGTCGGGCAGTTCGATTTGCGTGCCCAGCAGGCGGCGCATGAGGTTGCGCTTGAACAGCACGCGCGCACCCAGCAGGGCGCCGCCGAACAGCCAGTACAGCACCGTGGGCTTCCATTTGATGAAGACGTCGCTGTGCAGCCATAGCGTGGCGCCGCCGAAAATGACGATGACCGAAAGGTTGATCCAGTGCGTGGCCTCGATGCGCTTGCCGGTGGCGCGCAGCCAGATGAACTGCGCCACCGAGGCGGCAATGGCCACGGCGGTGGCGGTGTAGATGTCGGCGAACCGGTACGCGATGAAGAACAGGATCAGCGGGAACAGGTCGAATAGGAATTTCTTCATTCAGTCTTCAAGCGGTTCGAATTTGAGCGACAGCGAATTGATGCAGTAGCGCAGGCCGGTGGGCTCGGGGCCGTCGGGGAAGACGTGGCCCAGGTGGGCGTCGCAGATATTGCACAGGACTTCGGTGCGGACCATGCCGTGCGAGGTGTCGGTTTCTTCGCGCACCCGCGCGGGATCGAGCGGCTCGAAGTAGCTGGGCCAGCCGCAGCCGGCGTCGAACTTGGTATCGGAGGCAAACAGGGGAGTGCCACAGCCCACGCAGCGGTAGATGCCGTGGGTGGTGGTGTTCCAGTAGCGGCCCGTGAAGGGGCGTTCGGTGCCTTTCTGGCGCGCGACGGCGTATTCTTCGGGGGTCAGCTGGGCGCGCCATTCGGCGTCGGTTTTGCGTACTTTTTCCATATGCACTGTTGGAGTCCCGCTCCGTGAAATGGTTCGGGCATAATCCCGCCCCATGTTAATCGAGTTTGACCAGGCGGTCGTGGCCACGCCGCATTCCCAGGCGCTGAAGGGGGTCAGCCTGACCCTCTCGGAGCGCCGCGTCGGCGTGGTCGGCCCCAACGGGGCCGGCAAGAGCACCCTGGTCAAGCTGCTGAACGGCCTGGTGCTGCCCACCTCGGGGCGGGTGCTGGTCGATGGCCTGGATACCCGCCGCGACCTGAAGGCGGTGCGCCGGCGGGTGGGGTTTGTGTTCCAGAACCCCGAAAACCAGATTGTCTACCCCATCGTACGCGAAGACCTGGCCTTCGGCCTGAAACCGCTCGGCCTGGACGCCGTCGAGTGCGCGCGCCGCGTCGGCGTCCGCCTGGATGAATTGGGGGTGGCGCATCTGGCCGACCGGGCCAGCCACACGCTGTCGGGCGGCGAGTGCCAACTGGTGGCGCTGGCGTCGGTGCTGGTCATGGAGCCCGCGTTGGTGGTGTTCGACGAGCCCACCACCCAGCTCGACCTGCGCAACCGCAACCGGGTCGCCCGCGCCATCGCCGCGCTGGATCGTCCGGCGGTGGTGGTCAGCCATGACCTGGATTTGCTGAATGATTTCGAGCGGGTGCTGGTCGTGGCCGACGGGCGCATTGCCGCCGATGACGCGCCCGGTCCCGCGCTGCGCTGGTACCGTGAGCACTGCGCATGATGATCGAACCCCTATATATCAATGGCGCCAGCCCGCTGCACCGGCTGCCGGCCGCCTTGAAGCTGGCGCTGCTGGTGGCGGCCGGGGCCGGGCTGGTCGCGGTGCGCGACATGGCCTGGCTGGGTCTGGCGGCGGCGCTGGCAGCGCTGCTGGTCTGGTCCACCGGCGTGGGTGCCGCGGCCCTCTGGCGTCAGTTGCGCGGCCTGCTGTGGGTGCTGACGGCCGTTGCCGCCTTCGCTGCCGTTTTCCAGGGATGGCAGGCGGCTGCCGCGGTGCTGTTGCGCGTTGCCGCCCTGGTGGGCCTGGCCGTGGCCGTGACGCTCTCGACCCGCAGCTCCGATTTGATCGCGGTTTGCGAGCAAGCCTTGCGGCCCCTGCAGCGCCTTGGCCTGCTGGACGCCGGCAGGGTGGCGCTGGCGCTTGCGCTGACGCTGCGCTTTGTGCCCGAGATCTGGCGTCATTATCAGGAAATCCGCGAAGCCCAGGCCGCGCGCGGCCTGGCTCGGCACCCGCTGGCATTGATCGTGCCGCTGGTGGTGCGCACGCTGAAGCGGGCCGACCAGGTCGCCCAGGCGATTGACGCGCGCAGCTAGTGCCGTATTCGACCCCATTCCCCCAGGAGCCTGCGATGAAGACCCGAGACACCGTGCTGATTGCCTTGTTCGCCGCACTGATCGTCGTGCTGAGCCTGATCCCCCCGATTCCGCTGCCCGCCATCCCCGTGCCCATCACCTTGCAGACGCTGGGAACCATGCTGGCCGGCGTCATGCTGGGGCCACTGCGCGGCGGGCTGGCCTGCCTGCTGTACCTGGTGCTGGCAGCCATCGGCCTGCCCGTGCTACCGGGCGGGCGGGGCGGGCTGGGCGTGTTTTTCGGGCCGACCGGCGGCTTCCTGGTGGGCATGGCGCTGGGCGCCTGCGTCACCGGCTGGCTAGCGCGCCGGGTGGCCGCCTGGGCCCGCAACGGCGGCCTGTCGGTGGCCGGCAACACTGTGGCCTGCATCGTAGGCGGCATCGTCGTGGTGTATGCGGTGGGCGTTCCGTGGCTGGCGGCCGTCACCCACATGGAATGGGGCAAGGCGGCGCTGGCCGTGGCGGCGTTCGTGCCGGGCGACCTGGTCAAGGCCATTGTGGCCGCCTGCGTGGCGTGGCGCGTCGAGCGGGTGTGGCCCGTGCTTCGGGAATCCCCTTAATGACGGGTTTCGCCAAGTTCGGCAAGATTTGTTAATGTCGAATGCATTCGATTTTTGCGTACGTGAACTAGGGAAGTCACGGGGGTTTATTTGAAGGGTATTTGATACACTTCAAACGCTAATATTGATTTTTCTGTATGACGTTCAACCGGGCCCGCCATCCCCATGCGGGGAGAGAACAAGGGCCCACACAGGAGACAACAACATGACGCGCAAGCATTTCGGCTTGTCTGCGGCCGCCGTGGCCGTCGCCCTGGGCCTTCCGCTGCTCGCCAGCGCGCAGGTCAAGGTGGGTGTCACGCTTGCCAGCACCGGTCCGGCCGCTTCGCTGGGCATTCCCGAGCGCAACACCGTGGCCCTGCTGCCCACCGAGGTAGCCGGCCAGAAGATCGAATGGATCGTGCTCGACGACGCCACCGACACCACTCAGGCCGTGAAGAACTCGCGCAAGCTGGTTTCGGACGACAAGGTTGATGTGCTGGTCGGCACTTCCATCACCCCGGGCTCGCTGGCCATGGTGGACGTGGCCGCCGAGGCCAAGGTGCCGATGATCAGCGTGGCCGCCAGTGCCAAGATCGTCGAACCGGTCGACGACAAGCGCCGCTGGGTATTCAAGACGCCGCAGAACGATGCGCTGATGGCCAGCGCGCTGGCCGACGCCATGGCCAAGGCCAAGGTCAAGACGCTGGGCTTCATCGGGTTTGCCGACGCCTATGGCGACAGCTGGCTGGCCGTGATGCGCGATGCCGTCAAGGGCAAGGGCATTGAAATCACCGCGGTCGAGAAATACGGCCGCACCGACACCAGCGTGACCGGCCAGGTACTCAAGCTGATCAGCGCCAAGCCGGATGCGATCTTGATCGCCGGCGCGGGCACGCCGTCGGCGCTGCCGCAGAAAGAGCTGCGCGCGCGCAACTACCAGGGCACTATCTACCAGACCCACGGCGCGGCCAACAACGATGTGCTGCGCGTCTGCGGCAAAGACTGCGAAGGCATGCTGCTGCCCGCCGGCCCGCTGCTGGTGGCGGACCAACTGCCCGACAGCAACCCGGTCAAGCAGTCGGCGCTGGCCTATACCAAGGCCTACGAGGCCAAGCACGGCGACGGTTCCACCAACACCTTCGGCGGCCATATGTGGGATGCCGGCCAGCTGATCGTGCATGCCGTGCCGACGGCGCTCAAGAGCGGCGCCAAGCCGGGCACGCCGGAATTCCGCGCCGCCATGCGCGACGCGCTGGAAGGCATCAAGGACCTGCCCGCTTCGCAAGGCGTGTTCAACATGAGCCCCACCGACCATGCCGGCTTCGATGAGCGCGCGCGCGTCATCGTGAAGGTCGAGAAGGGCAAGTGGGTCTATCAGCCCGATCTGTAAGCGTCATGCCGCCGGCGAGCCTACCCGGCTGCGCCGGCATCACCACGCACCGGCCGCCAGGCCGGTGTGTCGCATCCGCGGTATTGCCCGCCGGCGGGGCCGGCAATGCCCAGGCATTCCTAAGGTAGTAGTTCGATGGATTTCACGATAGCGCTCATCCTGTTGCAGGACGGCATCGTCAACGGTGCCATCTATGCGCTGCTGGGCATGGCGCTGGTGCTGGTCTTCACCGTCACCCGCGTCATCTTCATTCCGCAGGGCGAGTTCGTGGCGTTCGGCGCACTGACATTGGCGATGCTCGTCAATGGCCGGGTGCCAGGCACCGCCTATCTGCTGCCCTTGCTTGGCGCCGTCGTGCTGGTGCTGGAAATCGTGCGGGCCGCTCGCAGCGGCAGCTGGTCGCCGCTGCCCAAGGTTGTGTTGACCTGCGTGGCCGTGCCGCTGGCCCTGCTGTGGCTGACCGTCGGCTACGCCGGCGAGGGCAATTCGCTGTGGCTGAACATGCTGCTGACGCTGGCGCTGATTGTGCCCATGGGACCCATGGTGTACCGCATTGTGTACCAGCCGCTGGCCGAGGCCTCGGTGCTGGTGCTGCTGATTGTGTCGGTAGCTGTGCACTTTGCGTTGACCGGTCTGGCGCTGGTGTTTTTCGGGGCCGAAGGCTGGCGCACGCCGGCGTTCGTCAGCGGGCAGATCAATATCGGGCCCGCCACCTGGTCGGCGCAGAGCCTGTTCGTGGTGGGCACCTGCGTCTTGCTGATCGTGGCGCTGTGGCTGTTCTTCGACAAGACGCTGTATGGGCGCGCGTTGCGCGCCACCGCCGTGAACCGGCGCGGAGCGCGGTTGGTGGGCATCAGCACCAGCATGTCGGGTAGCCTGACCTTCACGCTGGCGGTGGCGATCGGCGCCATGTCGGGCATGCTGATCGCGCCCATTACCACGGTCTATTACGACACCGGCTTCCTGATCGGCCTGAAGGGTTTCGTGGGCGCCATTATCGGCGGCCTGGGCAGCTATCCGGTGGCGGCCGCCGGCGCGGTGCTGGTGGGCGTGCTGGAATCGTTCTCGTCATTCTGGGCGAGCGCCTACAAGGAAGTGATCGTGTTCACGCTGATCATCCCGGTGTTGGTGTGGCGGTCGTTCGGCAGCCATCATGCGGACGACGAGGAATGAGAGCCATGAACCGCATCCTGCTAATTGCATTTATCGTCCTGCTGGCGGTGCTGCCGATGGTGTCGGCCACGCCGGAATTCTGGATTACGCAGCTCAACTATATTGGCCTGGCGGCGTTGGTGGCGCTGGGCCTGGTGCTGCTGACCGGGGTGGGGGGCCTGACTTCGTTCGGCCAGGCCGCTTTCGTGGGCCTGGGGGCCTACACCACCGCCGTCATGACCAGCCACTATGGCGCGTCGCCCTGGCTGGCGTTGCCTGTGGGCTTGTTGCTGACGGCGGCGGTGGCGTACCTGCTGGGCATCATCACGCTGCGGCTGTCCGGACACTATCTGCCGCTGGGCACTATCGCCTGGGGCCTGTCTTTGTATTTTCTGTTCGGCAACCTGGACTGGCTGGGCAAGCACGACGGCATCGCCGGGCTCGAGCCGATCAGCGTGTTCGGCTTTTCGCTGGCGAGCGGCCGGCACATTTACTACCTGATCTGGATCTGCCTGCTGCTGTCGCTGTGGGCGACCAGCAACCTGCTGAGTTCGCGCCCGGGCCGCGCCATCCGCGCGCTCAAGAGCGGCGCGGGCATGGCCGAATCGATGGGTGTGAACACGGGTTCCTACAAGGTCGTAATCTTCGTCTGGGCGGCGCTGCTGGCCTGCCTGTCGGGCTGGATCTACGCCCACATGCAGCGCGCGGTAAGCCCCAGTCCGTTCGGCCTGAACTACGGTATTGAATACCTGTTCATGGCGGTGGTGGGCGGCGCCGGGCACGTCTGGGGCGCGGTGGTGGGCTCGGCGGTGATCCTGGGCCTGAAAGACCAGCTGCAGAACCTGCTGCCGGCGCTGTTGGACACCGATGCCAACTTCGAGCTGATCGTGTTCGGCGTGCTGCTGATCCTGGTGCTGCAATACGCGGCGAACGGTCTGTGGCCCATTCTGTCGTCCGGTTGGGCGCGCCTGACCGGCAGCGCCGGCTCGCGCCGCAACATGGCGCCGCCGCCCGCCGCGCCGGCCTTGCCGCACCGCGAGCGTCCGCAAGGCGGCGCGCTGGTGCTGGAAGTGGATGCCATCCGCAAAGAGTTCGGCGGCCTGGTGGCGGTGAACGACATTTCATTCAAGGTGCGGGCCGGCGAGATAGTCGGCCTGATCGGCCCCAACGGCGCTGGCAAGAGCACCACCTTCAACCTGATCAGCGGCGTGCTGCCCGCCACGCGCGGCCAGGTGCGTTTCCTGGGCGAGCGCATCGACGGCCAGCAAGCGCGCGAGATCGCGCGGCGCGGGGTGGGGCGCACGTTCCAGCACGTGCAGCTGTTGCCGGGCATGTCGGTGTTGGAAAACGTGGCGCTGGGCGCGCACATGCGCGCCGACGTGGGTGTGCTGGCCGGCGCCTTGCACAGCGACCGCGCGCAAGAGGCGCGGCTGCTGCACGAGGCCGCGACCCAGCTCAAGCGGGTCGGCCTGGGCGATTACCTATACGAGCAGGCCGGCAATCTGGCGCTGGGCCAGCAGCGCATTCTGGAGATTGCCCGGGCGCTGGCCAGCGACCCGGTGCTGCTGTTGCTGGACGAGCCGGCCGCCGGCTTGCGCTACAAAGAAAAGCAGGAGCTGGGCCAGGTGCTGGAGCAGCTGCGCGACGAAGGCATGAGCATCCTGCTGGTGGAACACGATATGGATTTTGTCATGCGCCTGACCAACCATTTGGTGGTGATGGATTTCGGCACCAAGCTGGCCGAAGGCGTGCCCGCCGAGGTGCAGCAGAACCCGGCCGTGCTCGAGGCGTATCTCGGCGGCATCGATGACGACCTGTCGGACGCCGCCGTCGCATCTACGGAGAGCGCGCAATGAGCCAGGACCCGATTCTCGACGTGCACGGGCTCAGCGCCCGCTATGGCAAGGTGGGCGCGCTCAGCGAAGCGACCCTGGCCGTCGCGCCCGGCAGCATTGTGACGGTGATCGGCGCCAATGGCGCGGGCAAGTCGACCATGCTTAACGCCATGATGGGCGCGCTGCCAAGTAGCGGCCACGCATCGGGCGCGGTGCGCTACGCGGGCACCGATGTGTCGGGCTGGTCGGTCGAGCGGCGCGTGGCGGCTGGCATGTCGCTGGTGCCCGAGCGGCGCGAGCTGTTCGGCAGCATGTCGGTGGAAGACAATCTGCTGCTGGGCGGTTTCCGCCGCTACCGGGCGCGCGAGAGCGGCTGGCGCGGCACGTTGGATGAAGTGTTCGATCTGTTTCCGCGCCTGCGCGAAAGGCGCCGGCAGCAGGCCGGCACGCTGTCGGGCGGCGAGCGGCAGATGCTGGCGGTGGGGCGGGCCCTGATGGCCAAGCCGCGCCTGCTGATGCTGGACGAGCCCAGCCTGGGGCTGGCGCCGCGCATTGTGCGGGAAATTTTCCACATCATCGCGCGGTTGCGTGAAACCGGCGTGGCGATTTTGCTGGTGGAGCAGAATGCGCGCGCTGCGCTGCAGGTAGCCGACTACGGCTATGTGCTGGAAACCGGCGAAGTTGTATTGCATGGCCCGGCCCGCGATCTGGCGGGTAATCCCAGGGTGATTGAAAGCTACCTGGGGTTGGGGAAGGGGGGCTGATCTGCGCGTGGTGTGGGTATCGTCGGCGGGTTCTTGCACCGTCCCGCGTGGTGCGGTCGGGTGGGGGCGGCGCACGTGCGTCGGGCTCGGGCGCATGCAGGCGCCTCGGCCTGCTGCGCAGCTGCCCCGCCGCCCAACGCGCCACTCCCACCCGACCGCACCACGCGGGACTGCGATCAAGACGTGCGGACCGTTGCTGGATTTTGCGCGGCGGGACAGGTGGCTGGCCTGGCCAGGTGTCTGACTCCACAGGTGCCAGACACCGTAGTGAGCCTCGGTCGTCGCCAGGTGTCTGACTCCACAGGTGCCAGACACCGTAGTGAGCCTCGGTCGTCGCCAGGTGTCTGACTCCACAGGTGCCAGACACCGTAGTGAGCCTCGGTCGTCGCCAGGTGTCTGACTCCACAGGTGTCAGGCACCGTAGTGAGCCTCGGTCGTCACCAGGTGTCTGACTCCACAGGTGTCAGACACCGTAGTGAGCCTCGGTCGTCACCAGGTGTCTGACTCCACAGGTGTCAGACACCGTAGTGAGCCTCGGTCGTCGCCAGGTGTCTGACTCCACAGGTGCCAGACACCGTAATGAGCCTCGGTCGTCACCAGGTGTCTGACTCCACAGGTGTCAGACACCGTAGTGAGCCTCGGTCGTCACCAGGTGTCTGACTCCACAGGTGTCAGACACCGTGGCCTGGGTCGCCTGTTCATGCGATGTCGCCGCCGGTGTCGGATACCGTGGCGGGTGTTTCAGTTGCTTCAGCGGGCGCTGCCCAGTCTTGAGCCCGGCGTCCGGAGCGGTCACCTGCCTCCGCGCGCGTATTCCATATACAGCCCATGCGCGCGGCGCGCCATTGGGCCGTAGGGCAGGCTGCGGTCTTCGACCCGGTTGACGTGCACCACCTTGCCATAGTTGCCGGTGGAAAACACTTCGTCGGCCTGTTCGACGTCAGCCCGCGTCAGCGCGCGTTCCTGCACATCGACGCCGTCGGCGCGCAGCAGGGCAAGCACGCGCTGGCGCGTGATGCCGTTCAGGAAGGTGCCATTGTCGGCCGGCGTGGACACCACGCCGTCTTTGGCGATCCACAAGTTGGCGGTGGCGAACTCGGCCACGTGGCCGTCGCCGTCGAGCATGATGGCATTATCGAAGCCCTTGTCCATGGCTTCGCGGATGGCGCGCTGGCCATTGGGGTACAGGCACGATGCCTTGGCGTCGGTGGGAGCCATGTTCGACCAGGCCCGCGCAAAGCTGGAAAAGCAGGCCGAAAAACCCTGGTCGCCCGGCATGGGCACTTTGAAGACGTGCAGCACGAATTGCGTCTGCTCGGCCTCGGGCAGCAGGAAGCCGGCGGCGCAGAAGAACATGGGCTTGATGTACAGCGCCTCGCCTGCTGGAAAGCGCGCCACGGCCTGCAGGCACAGATCGCGGATCTGCTGCCAGCCCAGCCGGGGCTTCATCAGCATCTTCTCGGCCGAGCGCACCACGCGCTGGCAGTGCAGATCGAGGTCGGGGGTCAGGCCGTCGAAGGCGCGCGCGCCGTCGAATACCATGCTGGCCATCCAGAAGGCGTGGTCGGCGGGGCCCAGCAGCTTGGGGTTGTCGGTGGTCCATTGGCCATCGTGCCAGTAGATCGCATCCATGTCGTCATTCCTTGAGTCGGTCGCGCCGAAGGGCGCAGTGCCTGCGCAGCATACACCCGCGACGGGCTACAGGCTGGACTGGACCCGCTCGGCAACCTCGGCCGGCACCCATTTGCGCCAGACGTCGGGATACTTGCGCAGGAAATACTGCGCCGCGTCCTCGGGTTCCGCGCCCTGGTTTTCGAGCCACCCCAGCGTATCGTCGATGGCAGGGGCGGGCACGCTGAGCTTGTCGAAGAAAGTCTTGAGCTGCGGCGCCTGACGCGCGAACTCGGCGTTCAGGCCGGTGACCACTTTGTTGGCCTTGAACTCGGTGGGCACCGGATGTTCGCATTTGGGGTCGGTCATGCAGGTGTAGGCGGCCTGGTCGAAGGCCGGCAATTGCAGCTTGACCAGGTCCAGCGCGCCGACCAGCGCGGTGGGCGTCCAGTAATAGAACACGATGTCGCGCTTGCGCTTGTACGCCGATACGATGGCAGCCTTTTGCGCGGCGCCCGAGCCGGGGGCGAACATCGCGTATTGGCTGTCGAGCTTCAGCGCTTTGAGCAGGTTGGTGTTCAGGGTGCCGCAGGCCCAGCCGGCGGGGCAGCCGTAGATGCGGCCGCGCGACGGGTCTTCGGGGTCGGCGAACACCTTGGTGTAGCGGGCCAGGTCGGCCGCGCTTTTCAGGTCGGGATGGCGCTCGGCGGTGTAGCGGGGGATATACCAGCCTTCACCCGCGTCGTACACATGGCCGGCCGCCAGCACCTTGCCGGATTTCAGCGCCTTGTCCCAGGCCACTTCGATCTGGCCAGGCCAGACCTCGGGCGTGACGTCGACGTCGCGGCGCTGCAGGGCTGCCAGCATCGCCAGGGTCTCGCCGATTTCGACCGAGGTGGCGCAACCGTAGCCATGCTCGACAATAAAACGCTCGATGCCCGCCAGCACGAGGTTGGATTCCCAGTTCAGGCCGCTGAAGCGCACCGGCTGGTCGATTTCGCATTGGGGGGCGGCCGCCGCGGGCGTCGTCCAGAGCAGGGCCGTGGCGGCAGCCAGGGCGGCCACCGACAGGCGGGGGGCTCGCATGATGCGCATGAGAAGATCTCCTTGCTCGCGTGGATGGCGCCCTGGGGCGATTGGTCCATTGTACGAGGCGCGCGGCCCGGCAGCGGCGGGGTGTCGGGCTTCGCGGATGCTGACACCGCTATATGCCACGGGTGTCTCAGCAATGGTGTCTGCGGGTCCGGCGCAGGCCAGGCGCCCGGCAAGGGCGCCCGCCAGCCCGCGATGTGGATTAAGCGCGCGTTAAGCGCGCGCGGCGGCGCTCCATGAAGGCCAGCCATTCGCCCACGATGCCGCGCCGGAAGGCCAGCACGCAGATGATGAAGATCAGGCCGATGACAATCGTGACCGATTCGCCCAGCCGCAGGAACCAGCTGCTGCCGGTAAGGTCGGCCATGAAGCGGCCGAAGTCGCCCACTTTGTTTTCCAGCAGCACCACGATGAAAGCGCCCAGGATAGGCCCTACCAACGTGCCCAGACCGCCGATCAGGGTCATCAGGATCACCAGGCCCGACATTTGCCAAGTGGCGTCGGACAAGGTGGCCGACACGAACACCAGGGTCTTGGTGGCGCCGGCCAGGCCGGCAATGGCGGCCGACAGCACGAAGGCCAGCAGCTTGAAGCGGTCGACGTCGTAGCCCAGCGACAAGGTGCGCGGCTCGTTTTCGCGCAGCGCCTTGAGCACCTGGCCGAACGGCGAGTGCACCGTGCGCCACACCACGAAGTAGCCGATGGCGAAGATTGCCATCACCAGGTAATACAGGTTCAGGTCGTTGCGAAGGTCGATGAAGCCCAGCAGCGTGCCGCGCGGCACGCGCTGCAGGCCGTCTTCGCCGCCGGTGAAGTGCGCCTGCAGGAAGAAGAAGAACACCATCTGCGCCAAGGCGAGCGTGATCATGGCGAAATAGATGCCGCTGCGGCGGATGGCCAGCAGGCCGATCACCAGGCCCAACAGCGCCGCCACGGCGGTGCCGAAAATCAGGCCCAGTTCGGTGGGAAACCCCCATACTTTCAGCGCGTGGCCGGCCGCGTACGCGGCGCTGCCCAGGAAGGCCGCGTGGCCGAACGACAGCAGGCCGGTGTAGCCCAGCAGCAGATTAAAGGCGCAGGCGAACAGCGCATAGCACATCACCTTCATGGCGAAGATGGGATACACGCCCAGGAACGGCAGGATGGCCACGACGATGGCCGCCGCCGCGTAGCTCAGCAATTGGCGATTCATTTCTCTTTTCCGAACAGCCCGGCGGGGCGGAGCAACAGGACGATGGCCATGATGATGAACACGACCGTGCTGGAGGCCTCGGGCCAAAAGACCTTGGTCAGGCCCTCGACTACGCCCAGCCCCAGGCCGGTGAGAATGGCGCCCAGGATGGAACCCATGCCGCCGATCACCACCACGGCAAAGACCACGATGATCAGGTTCGAACCCATCAGGGGCGAAATCTGCAGCACCGGCGCGGCCAGCACGCCGGCAAAGCCGGCCAGCGCCACCCCGAAGCCGTAGGTCAGGGTCACCATGCGGGGGACATTCACGCCGAATGCCTCGACCAGCTTGGGGTTCTCGGTGCCGGCGCGCAACAGCGCGCCCAGGCGGGTGCGTTCGATGATGAACCAGGTGGCCATGCAGACGGTGATCGAGGCCACCACGACCCAACCCCGGTAGTTGGGCAGGATCATGAAGCCCAGGTTGGTGGCGCCGCGCAGCAGGTCAGGCGTGGGGTAGGGTTGGCCGGATACGCCGTAGATGCTGCGGAACAGGCCCTCGATTAGCAGCGTCAGGCCGAAAGTGAGCAGCAGGCCGTACAGGTGGTCGAGCTTGTACAGGTGCTTGAGCAGCAGTTTTTCGATCACGATGCCGAACAGGCCCACCACCAGGGGGGCGAGAATCAGCATGACCCAGTAGTTCAGGCCCAGGTACGACAGCCCCATCCAGGCGACGAAGGCGCCCAGCATGTAGAGCGAACCGTGGGCGAAGTTGATGACGTTCAGCAGTCCGAAGATGACCGCCAAACCCAGCGACAGCATGGCGTAGAAGGACCCGTTGACCAGGCCCAGCAGCAGCTGTCCGAGCAAGGCCTGTATGGGTATGCCGAAGAGGTCAATCATGTCGGGAGAATCCTGCGCGTTCGGATAGAGGCGTGTTCGTTCGCGGCGCGGCCCGGCCGGATGGGCACGGGCGCGCCGGACAGCTTCAGCGGATTACTGCTTGAAGATCTTGCAGGTCGATTCCGAGGGCTTGGTATAGACCTCGTCGCCAGGCAGGGTGGCCACGACTTTGTAGTAGTCCCACGGCGCCTTCGATTCTTCGGGGGTCTTCACCTGCATCAGGTACATGTCGTGGATCATGCGGCCGTCTTCGCGCACGTAGCCGTTCGTGGCGAAGAAGTCGTTGATCTTGTTCGACTTCATCCACTTCATGATCGCGTCGCCATCATCGGTGCCGGTGGCCTTCACGCCGTTCAGGTAGAACGACACGGACGAGTAGTCGCCCGCCTGCAGCATGGAGGGCTTGCGCTTGACCTTGTCTTCGAACTTCTTGGCCCAGGCGCGCGCGGCGTCGGATTGATCCCAGTACCAGCCGGTGGTCAGGTACATGCCCTGCGTGGTTTTCAGGCCCAGCGAGTGCACGTCGTTGATGAAGACCAGCAGGCCGGCCATTTTCATGGTCTGCGTGACGCCGAACTCGTTGGCGGCCTTGATCGAATTGATGGTGTCGCCGCCCGCGTTGGCCAGGCCCAGGATCTGCGCGCCGGAGGCCTGCGCCTGCAGCAGGAAGGACGAGAAGTCGGCGGTCGACAGCGGCGCGCGCACGGCGCCCTTGATTTCACCGCCGTTGGCCTTCACCACTGCGGTGGTGTCGCGTTCGAGAGCGTGGCCGAAGGCGTAGTCGGCGGTCAGGAAGAACCAGCTCTTGCCGCCGTTCTTCACCACTGCCGACCCGGTGCCGCGCGCCAGCGCGACGGTGTCGTAGGCATAGTGCACGGTATAAGGCGTGCACTGCGCGTTGGTCAGGTCAGAGGCGCCCGGCCCGATGGCGATGAAGGGCTTTTTCTTTTCGGCCGCGACGGCCGCCATCGCCAGGTTGGTGGCCGAGTTGGTGCCGCCCACCAGCATGTCGAGGCCTTCCTGGTCGAACCACTCGCGCGCGCGGCTGGAAGCAATGTCGGCCTTGTTCTGGTGGTCGGCCGTGACCAGTTCGATCTTCTTGCCGTTGATCTCGCCGCCCGCGTCGGCGATAGCCATGCGGATCGCCTCCACGCCAGCCGGACCGTCGATGTCGGAATACACGCCGGACATGTCTGTGATGAAACCGATGCGGATGACGTCGCCGGAGATGCCTTGCGCCTGGGCGGGTAGCCCGGCAAATCCCAGGCCGGCCAGGGCCAGCGCGGCAGTGATGTGATGCAGCTTCATGGGATGACTCCTTTGCTTCTCTGTGGGGATGCCGCCGGGGCGGCGAATGACAGGATTCCTATACGCCCAGCAATTCGTTGAGCGTATCCTGTTTCTCTTGAAGTTCACTGGCTTCGAAGTGCTCGACGATCTGCCCATGCTCCATGACGTAGAAGCGGTCGGACAGCGGGGCGGCGAAGCGGAAATTCTGCTCGACCATCACAATGGTGTAGCCGCGCTGTTTCAGCGCCGTGATCATGCGCGCGAGCGCCTGCACGATGACAGGCGCCAGGCCTTCCGATATTTCGTCGAGCAGCAGCAGGTTGGCGCCGGTACGCAGGATGCGCGCCACCGCCAGCATTTGTTGCTCGCCGCCCGACAGGCGCGTGCCCGGCGAGTTGCGGCGTTCGTGCAGGTTGGGGAACATGTCGTAGATTTCGGCCAGCGACATGCCGCCGCCCAGCGCGCCGCCCACCGCGGGCGGCAGCAACAGGTTTTCTTCGCACGACAGGCTGGCGAAGATGCCGCGCTCTTCGGGACAGTAGCCCACGCCCAGATGGGCGATCTTGTAGGTGGGCAGTTCGATGGCCTCGGTGCCGTGGATGCGCACCGAACCCTTGCGCGTGCCGGTCAGGCCCAGGATGGCGCGCAGCGTGGTGGTGCGGCCGGCGCCGTTGCGCCCCAGCAGCGTCACCACTTCGCCCTGCGCGACCCGCAGGTCGACACCGTGCAGGATGTGCGATTCGCCGTACCAGGCCTGTAGGCCGGAGATTTCCAGAGCCGGGGTGCTCATGCGTGTGCTCCTTGCAATTCCCCCTCGGTGGTGCCCATGTACGCCTGCATCACCGCGGGATGGCGCGACACTTCGGCGTAGGGCCCTTCGGCCAGCACGGAGCCCCGCGCCAGTACGGTGATGGTATCGGCGATGGAGGACACGACGTTCATGTTGTGCTCGACCATCAGAATGGTGCGGCCCTGGCTGACCCGCTTGATCAGCTGGGTGACGCGGTCGACGTCTTCGTGGCCCATGCCCTGGGTGGGCTCGTCGAGCAGCATCAGCTCGGGCTCCATGGCCAGCGTGGTGGCAATTTCCAGCGCGCGCTTGCGCCCGTAGGGCAGGTTGATGGTGGTTTCGTCGGCGAAGGCGCCCAGGTCGACCTGTTCGAGCAGCTCGCGGGCCGCGGAGTCGAGCCTGGACAGTTGCTTTTCACTGCGCCAGAAATGGAACGACAGGCCGGTCTTGCGCTGCAGGCCGATGCGCACGTTTTCCAGTACGGTCAGGTGCGGAAACACGGCCGAGATCTGGAACGAGCGAATGATGCCGCGTCGCGCAATCTGGGCCGGACGTTCGCCGGTGATGTCGTGCCCATTGAAGAAGATATGGCCCGACGTGGGGGCCAGGAACTTGGTCAGCAGGTTGAAACAGGTGGTCTTGCCGGCGCCGTTGGGGCCGATGAGTGCGTGGATCTGCCCGCGCTTGATGCGCAGATCGACTCCGTTGACGGCAACGAAGCCCAGGAATTCTTTGGTAAGGCCTTTTGTCTCCAGGATAATGTCATCCATATCCGCGCCACCAGCGTTATATTTTTTAAGAGTTGCCGGCGAGTATGCGGACCTATCCCTCAAAATGCCATGAGGGTTTTTCATAGGTATTGCGCTGCGGTATGGCCGATTGTCGGGCAGCCGACAATGCGCGCATGAACCCCTATTACAGCAGGGTCTTTTGCTTGAACTCGCAGAGGTCCGCAATGCCGCATTGCGGGCATTTCGGCTTGCGCGCCACGCAGACGTAGCGGCCATGCAGAATCAGCCAATGATGGGCATCTTGCATGTATTCAGCCGGTACAAATTTTTCCAGTTTGTGCTCGACTTCCAGCACGTTCTTGCCCGGCGCGATGCCGGTGCGGTTCGCGACGCGGAATATGTGGGTGTCCACCGCCATGGTGGGCTGGCCGAAGGCGGTGTTCAGCACCACGTTGGCCGTCTTGCGCCCCACCCCGGGCAAGGCCTCCAGCGCTTCGCGCGTCTGCGGCACCTCGCCGCCATGCCGTTCGAGCAACAGGCGGCAGGTGGCGACGGCGTTCTTGGCTTTGGTGCGGTACAGGCCGATGGTCTTGATGTACTCGGCCAGGCCGTCTTCGCCCAGCGCCAGCATGGCTTCGGGCGTGCCGTGGCGCGGGAACAGCTTGCGCGTGGCCAGGTTCACCGATTTGTCGGTGGCCTGGGCCGACAGCAGCACCGCGATCAACAGCTGGAACGGCGTGTCGTATTCGAGTTCGGTGGTCGGGTGGGGGTTGGCGGCTTGCAGGCGGGCGAAAATGGCCTGGCGCTTGGCGGCGTTCATGTGGGCGTGGCAGAGCGTCGGGCCCGGGCGCGGGCCAGGGCGGATTCGATGGCGGCGCGCTTGCGCGCATCGTCGCCCGAATGGGCAGGGGCCGGGCGGGGCGCGGCGGCGGGTTCGGCGGACGCGGCCATCAGGCGCGCGTTGTCGGCCGAGTCGCGCGCCAGCCGCGCCTGGCGGGCCTGGTGGCGCTGGCGGGCCGCCTGCGCGTCGGCGGCCGACCAGGCCCGGCTGGCCGGCGCCATATCAATGCAATCGACGGGGCAGGGGGCCACGCACAGGTCGCAGCCGGTACACCAGTCGGCCAGCACGGTGTGCATGCGCTTGTTGGCGCCCACGATGGCATCCACCGGGCAGGCCCGAATGCACAGCGTACAGCCGATGCAGTGGGCTTCGTCGATGCGCGCCACCGTAAGCGGGCCGGGCGCGCCACGCGTCAGGTCCAGTGGCAGCGCGGCCGTGTCCAGCAGCGCCGCCAGCGCGGCGATGCCGTCGTCGCCGCCCGGGGGGCAGCGGTTGATGGGGGCGTCGCCCGTGGCGATGGCCTCGGCGTAGGGCCGGCAGCCGTCGTAGCCGCACTTGGTGCACTGCGTCTGCGGCAGCAGGGCGTCGATACGGTCGGCAAGGGAAAGACAGGGCATGGAACGTGAAGCAGGTACGGGCCGGGGCGGCCCGTGTACGCCGGTACTATGCCTGGCGGATGAATTCCGCGATTTTAGGACAGATCATCTCGCGCCAGCGCCGGCCCGAGAAAATGCCGTAGTGGCCGCAGCCCGGTGCGGTGTAGTGACGCTTGCGGGCGGCCGGAATGCCGCGGCACAGGCCGATGGCCGCGCGCGTCTGCCCCTGGCCGGAAATATCGTCCAGTTCGCCCTCGATGCTGAGCAGGGCGACTTTCTTGATATCGGCCGGCCGTACGGCCTGGCCGCCGATTTCCCAGGTGCCGTTGGGCAGGCGGAATTCCTGGAACACCGTGCGGATGGTGTCCAGGTAGAACTCGGCGGGCATGTCCAGCACCGCGTTGTATTCGTCGTAGAAGCGCCGGTGCGCGGCCGCGTCGCTGTCGTCGCCGCGCAGCAGGTCCAGGTAGAAGTCGTAATGCGACTTCAGGTGCCGGTCGGGATTCATGGCGACGAAACCGGCGTGCTGCAGGAAGCCGGGGTATACGCGGCGCCCCGCGCCGGGGTAGCGGGCGGGCACGGTGTCGATCAGCTGGGTTTCGAACCAGGAGTAGGGCTTGGTGGTGGCCAGCCGGTTGACCTGGGTGGGCGACTGGCGCGGATCGATGGGGCCACCCATCATCACCATGCTGCGGGGCTGCAGCGGGTCGTCGTTGGACGCCATGAGGGCAATGGCGGCCAGCACCGGCACGGTGGGCTGGCATACCGATATGACGTGCACGTCGGGCCCCAGGTGGCGGATGAATTCCTGTATGTAATGTACGTAGTCGTCGAGGTGGAACGGGCCGTGCGACAGCGGCACCATGCGCGCGTCGAGCCAGTCGGTCACGTATACGTCGTGGGCGGGCAGCAGGGCGCGCACGGTGTCGCGCAGCAGCGTGGCATGGTGGCCGGACAGCGGCGCCACCAGCAGCACGCGCGGATCGGCGCGGCGCGCGGCGCGCTGGAAATGCAGCAGGCGGCAGAAGGGCTTTGCCAGCGCCACCGATTCGGTCACGCGCACCTCGCGGCCGTCGATGCGGGTAGACGGCAGGTTCCACGCGGGTTTTTGGTATTCCTTGCCCAGCCGGTGCATGAGTTCACAGCTGGCCGCCAGTTGCCGCGACAGGGGCGTGTAGGCCAGCGGACTGAACGGGTTGGAAAACAACTGCGAGCTGGCATCGGTGAATGCGGCAAAGGGCGTCAGGAAAGCCCGCTGCAGTTCGTGCAGGTGATACAGCATGTCGACGAAGATCCTAGGCTGGACGGTGACGGATTATTACCAACGCGTGTAAGGATATATCCAATCTGTCTGGCAATACGGTACCAATCGGGCCGATTCTGTTGTGAAAAAGCGACCGCCAGGGCGGCCGAGGGCCGGCCTACCAGTAGTTTTCGACGGCCAGGTTGCCGGGAATGCCGCGCCGGCCCGGGGCGAAGCCGCGTTCGGCCAGCAGCTTGCGGGCGTCGGACAACATGGCCGGATTGCCGCACAGCATGATCTTGGACTGCTGCGGGTCGAGGCTTGCGCCGGCCAGCTGTTCGAGACGGCCGTCGGCAATGAGCGTGGTCAACCGTTCCTGGGGCGCGCCGGGCAGGGCCTCGCGGGTGGCGATGGGCAGGTAGAGCAGCTTGAGGGGGTCTTGCTGGAAGTACGAGGCATAGGCGGGCTGCTTATGCCATTGCTGGATTTCGTCGCGGTAGGCAAGTTCGCTGGCCGTACGCACTCCGTGCACCAGGATGATGCGCCGGAAGGCCTGCCAGGTGGCCGGGTCGCGCAGCATGGACAGGTAGGCCGACAGTCCCGTGCCGGTGGCCAGCAGCCACAGGTCGCCGCCGGGGGCGAAGCGGTCGATGGTCAGGAAGCCGAACGGGTTTTTCTCGATGTACAGGGCGTCGCCGGGCTGCAGCCGGGCCAGCCGCGGGCTGAACAGGCCCTCGGGCACCACGATGGAATAGAACTCCAGCCAGTCTTCGTGCGGCGCCGACACCATGGAGTAGGCCCGCCATATGGTGGGCGGCGCGTCGGGCTCGTCGGCGGCCGGCAGGCCCACCCGGGCGAATTGCCCGGCCTGGAACCGGAATGCCGGGTCGCGCGTGACGCGTAGCGAGAACAGCTTGCCCGGCACCCAGGTATGAATCCCGGTGACGGTCTGGCGCGTGTACTTGGAATCGGTCATCAGCTAAGCAGGGCGGGCGCGGCGGCGGGCGGCGCCAGGGCCGGCCTATTTTTCCAGGTGTTGCAGCTTGTCCGGCACGCCGTTCCATTCGTCGGCGTCGGGCAGCGGCTTCTTGGCGCGGCTGATGGGAGCGAATTCGGGAGTGAGTTCGGCGTTCAGGGCAATGAACTGAACCTGATCCTGGGGGACGTCTTCTTCGGCATAAATGGCGTTGGCCGGGCATTCGGGGATGCAGACCGCGCAATCGATGCATTCGTCGGGGTCGATGACGAGGAAGTTCGGCCCCTCACGGAAACAGTCCACCGGGCACACGTCGACACAATCGGTGTACTTGCATTTGATACAGTTTTCGGTAACGACGTGGGTCATTCGGGAACTCCGCAGACAAGCAACAGCTTTTTAACCTTTGAAGGATTTTACCCATATGCGGCGGTGCGGGGCGACCATAACCCTTGCCGGGGTAGTGCCGTGGCCGGGCAGAGGCGGCGGGCTGCTTATGCTATGGTGTGACGAAACGAACCGCGCCCGAACCGCGCCATCATGATAATTACTTCGCTGCTCGACACCGACCTGTACAAGTTCAGCATGATGCAGGTGGTGCTGCATCACTTTCCGGCTGCGCAAGTCGAATACCGTTACAAGTGCCGCACACCGGGAGTGAACCTGCGGCCCTACCTGGACGAGATCCGTGCCGAAGTGCACGCATTGTGCCAGTTGCGTTTTACTGAAGAAGAACTGCAGTACCTGGGCAGTTTGCGTTTTATCAAAAGTGACTTCGTCGATTTTCTCGGCCTGTTCCATCTGCCCGAGCGCTGCATTTCCATTGGCGAAGGCGAGCAGCCGGGCGAAATCGCCATTACGGTAGCCGGCCCCTGGCTGCACACGATCCTGTTCGAGATCCCGGTGCTGGCCATCGTCAACGAGGTCTATTTCCGCAATACGCGTCGCCACCCCGACTGGGACGAAGGCCGCCAGCGCCTGCAGTCGAAAATGCACCTGGTGCTCGACGACCCCGCCCTGGCCGATTTCCGCGTGGCCGAATATGGCACGCGGCGGCGCTTCTCGAAACTGTGGCACGAGGAAATCGTGTCGACCATGAAAGCCCAGATGGGCGCGCATTTCGCCGGCACCAGCAATGTGCTGCTGGCCATGCGGCACAATGTGCTGCCACTGGGCACGATGGGCCACGAATACCTGCAGGCCTGCCAGGCGCTGGGACCGAGGCTGCGCGACTCGCAGGTGTTCGCGCTGGAAGTCTGGGCCAAGGAATACCGCGGCGACCTGGGTATCGCGCTGTCCGACGTGTACGGCATGGATGCCTTCCTGCGCGATTTCGACATGTACTTCTGCAAGCTGTTCGACGGCGCGCGCCACGATTCGGGCGACCCTTTCGTATGGGGCGAGCGCTTGTTGGAACACTACCGCAACAACCGCGTCGACCCGCGCGCCAAGACCCTGGTGTTTTCCGATTCGCTGACCTTCCCGCGCGCCATCGAGCTGGCCAGGCAGTTCGCCGGCCGCTGCAAGGTGTCGTTCGGCATAGGCACCAACCTGACCAACGACCTGGGCCACGAGCCGCTGCAGATCGTGATGAAAATGGTCCGTTGCAATGGCCAGCCGGTGGCCAAGGTGTCCGATGCGCCCGAGAAGACCATGTGCGACGATCCCGCCTATCTGGCCTACCTGCGCCAGGTCTTCCAGTTGCCGCCGGCCTGACGCGGCCGGCCGCTTTCTTTCTTTTCCAACCATTCTCTCAGGGGATTTCCGATGAGCAGCATCAAGCGCGTCAATGTGGAAAAACGGCTGTCCGACATGGCCGTGTACAACGGCGTGGCCTATCTGGCCGGCCAGGTGCCCGACGACGCCTCGCTGGACATGGCGGGCCAGACCGCCCAGGTCCTGGCCACTATTGATCGCCTGCTGGCCGAGGCCGGCACCGACAAAAGCAAGATCCTGATGGCGCAGATCTTCGTGGCCAACATGAAAGAGTTCGACGCCATGAACCAGGCGTGGGACGCCTGGGTGGCCCCCGGCAACGCGCCGCCGCGCGCCACCGTCGAAGCCCGCCTGGCCAATCCCGACTTCAAGGTCGAGATCGTCGTCACCGCCGCGGTGGGCTGACCGACCGCAGGCAGGCAGACGCCAGGGCCCCCGGTTTCTCCGGGGGCCTTTTGTTTTGGGGCGGTGAAGTTCGGGGCGGCGAAAAAGGGGGGCGCGGGAAGGCACCAGGGCGGGCACGGCGCTTGCTTAGGGGGGCCAGGCGGCCGGACGGCCGCCGCGACAATCACAAGGAGCACGCCATGGGTACTATCCTGCTGATCATCCTGATTCTGCTGCTGATCGGGGCCTTTCCGAGCTGGCCATATAGCCGCGGCTGGGGGTACTACCCAAGCGGCCTGCTGGGCATTGTGGTCATCGTCCTGATCGTGATGCTGCTGACAGGCAGGCTATAGCGTCATTCTTCGCCGGCCAGCAGGGTGGCCGCCAGCAGGCCGCCCAGCTCTTCGCAGCGCGCCAGCGCGGCGGCCGGCACGGCCTTGGGCGCCAGGATGGCTTCCGGCGTCTGGGCGCCATTGCGCTCGACCAGCGCGGGCGCGGCCGCGCGCAGGCGCCAGCCGGTGCAGATGCGCTCGGCCTGGCGGGCCGCGCCGGCGCCGTCGGTGCCGGCGCTGATCGCCAACGCATAGGGCCGGCCCTGGAGTTGGTCCAGCACCGGGTAATAGCACCGGTCAAAGCATTCTTTCATTTCGCCGCTCAGGCTGGCCAGATTCTCGGGCGCGCAGAACAGGTAGCCGTCGGCGGCCAGCAGGTCGGCCGGCTCGACCAATCGGGCGCGGCGCAGCGTGACGTGCAGGCGGTCGGCCAGCTCCAGGGCAACGGCCGCGCTGCGCGCCCCGCGCACCAGGGCGCGGGCCATCTGCCGGGCGGCGCCGGTGCGCGAATGCCACACCACCAACAGGCGCTTCATGTCAGCGCCTGCCCGGCGGTCCGCGCCAGGCGCGCCAGCGGGTCCTGCCGGTAATAGGCCTGCAGCAGCCCATACCACTCGGGCAGCGCCTGGGCCAGCGGCGCCGGGTCGACAAAAAAATGCTCTGAGCTGACGGCGAAGAACTCCGCCTCGTCGGTCGCTGCGTAGGGGTCCAACGGCAACTGGCCATACCAGGCGTCGGCGGCTTCGCTTTCCGGGTCGATGTCGGCCGGGATCGCGGCCTCGATGGCGTCGAGCGCGGCGATGTAGCGGTCCAGGCTGTCGTCCAGCACGCGCCGCCAGGTGCGCGGCGACAGGCCGGGGTGCGCGCCCAGATCGGGCATGCCGTCCGCGAGGCCGGAGGACAGATCCAGTTTGTGGGCGAATTCGTGGATGACCACGTTGAAGGCAGAGCCATTGGGCAGCGCGTCGGCCCACGACAGGATCACCGGGCCGCCTTCCCAGGCTTCGCCGGCGGCGGCCTCGTCGTACTCGTGCACCACGCCGGCCTCGTCCTGCCGCACGCGCGGAATCGAAAAGCCTTCGGGATAGACGATGATCTCGTCCCAGCCTTCGTACAGAGCCGGCGGCAGGTTCAGGATAGGCAGCGCCGCCTGCGCGGCGATCGACAGGCGGATGAAATCGTCGGGCTCCAGGCCGCGTGCGCCATTGAGGTTCTTGCTGGCCAGCAGCCAGGCCGCGCGCGCCAGAAGCTGGCCGTCTTCGGCCGCGTCGAGCACCGCCAGGAAGGGGTGCGTGCGCAGCACCCGGGCCCACAGCGCGGGCTCGATGCGGGCCTGCACCCGGGCCACGGCCCCGGCGGCGGCCCCCCGGCCTCTCAGCCATCGCAACATAACTCTGGGTTCCTTGGACATGCCCGCCGCGCGGGCGTCGGCGAGCTTGCGCTTAGTGTAGAGTGTAGGAAATTTACGCTTACTTGCCGGCCCGTTTCGTTCGCGATGCCCGTAATTCCCGATACCGATGCGTCTACGCCGTTCGACGACGCCTGGCGCCAGGCCGCCGGGGCCGGCCTCGAACCCGATGCCCTGGCGCGCATCGAGCGGGCAGTAGCCTGGGCCACCCCCCAGTTTGCCGGCCAGCATACCGTCACGGGCGAGCCCCTGGCGCGCCACGCCGCCGGCGCCGTGCGCATCCTGGCAGGCCTGCAGACCGACGTGGCCGTGCGCATCGCCGCCTTGCTGGCAGCCTTGCCGGCCGACCTGACCCAACCCGCCCCGCCGCTGCGCAACGACCCCATAGCCGCCGAGTTCGGCGCCGAGGTCGCCCGCCTGGTGCAGGGCGCGCGGGCGCTGCTGCGGCTGGGTCTGGTGGCGCGCCACGCCAGCGACAGCGAGGCCGACAGCGGCGACCAGAAAGAAATGCAGCGCAAGATGCTGCTGGCCATGGCGGCCGACCTGCGCATCGTGCTGATGCGCCTGGCTTCGCGCCTGCAGACCCTGCGCTGGCATGCCGAATCGAAGGCGCCGTGCACCCCGGCCTTTGCCCGCGAAACGCTCGATCTGTACGCGCCGCTGGCCAACCGGCTGGGCATCTGGCAGGTCAAATGGGAAATGGAAGACCTGGCTTTCCGCTTCCTGGAACCCGACCGCTACAAGCAGATCGCGCGCCTGCTCGAAGAAAAGCGCGTGGAGCGAGAGGCCTTCATCGCCGGCGCCATCGAGCGCGTGCAGGCGGCGCTGGCCAAGGCCGGGATTCATGCCGAGGTCAGCGGCCGGCCCAAGCACATCTACAGCATCTGGAACAAGATGCGCCTGAAGGGGCTGGAGTTCTCGCAGATGTACGACCTGCGCGCCCTGCGGGTCATCGTCGACGACGTGCGCGACTGCTACACCGCGCTGGGCATGGTGCACGACATGTGGACGCCGCTGCCCGACGAGTTCGACGACTACATCTCGCGCCCCAAGCCCAATGGCTATCGGTCGCTGCATACCGTGGTGGCCGATGACGACGGCCGGCCTTTCGAGGTGCAGATCCGCACCCGCGGCATGCACCAGTTCGCCGAATACGGCATGGCCGCGCACTGGCGCTATAAAGAGGCCGGCGCCAAGGGCGGGCAGGTGGCCGCTTCCAGCGAATACGACCGCCAGCTGTCCTGGATGCGCCAGCTGCTGGCCTGGAACACCGACATGGAAGCGGGCGGCGCCGGCGGTGGCAAGACCGCCGCGCCCGCCCGCGCGCCGCGCGAAGAACGCATCTATGTGCTGACGCCGCAGGCCCGCGTCATTGAACTGCCGGCCGGCGCCACGCCGGTCGATTTCGCCTACCACCTGCATACCGACCTGGGCCACCGCTGCCGCGGCGCCCGCGTCGATGGCCAGATGGTGCCGCTGCAGACGCATCTGGCCACCGGCCAGACGGTCGAGATCATCGCCGCCAAGTCGGGCGGCCCCTCGCGCGACTGGCTTAATCCGCAGCTGGGCTTCCTGGCCAGCCCCCGGGCGCGCGCCAAGGTGCGCATGTGGTTCAACGCCATCGAACTGCAGCAGCGCATTACCGCGGGCCAGGCGCTGGTCGAAAAAGAACTGCAGCGGCTGGGCAAGACCGCCGTCAACCTCGAACAACTGGCCCAGAGCCTGGGCTTCGCGCGCGCCGATGACCTGTACGTGGCGGCCGCCAAAGACGAATTCAGCCTGCGCCAGATCGACAGCGTTTTCCAGCAACCGGCGGCCGAGCCCGAACCCGAGGCGGCCGACCTGGCCAATGCGCACAGCGTCGACAGCGCCGCGCGCAGCGGCAAGAGCGGGGTGCTGGTGGTGGGCGTGGGTTCGTTGCTGACCCAACTGGCGCGCTGCTGCCGGCCCGCGCCGCCCGACGAGATCGCCGGCTTTGTCACGCGCGGCCGCGGCGTGTCCATCCACCGCATCGGCTGCCGCAGCTACCAGGCGCTGGCCGCGCGCGAGCCCGAGCGGGTCATCGACGTGGCCTGGGGCAAGACGTCTGAAACCTTCTACCCTGTCGATATCAGCGTGCACGCGCACGATCGTTCCGGCCTGCTGCGCGACCTGTCCGAAGTCTTCGCCCGGCAGCGGCTGAACGTGGTGGGCGTCAATACCCAAAGCCGCCAGTCGCTGGCCCACATGATCTTCACGGTTGAAGTGCGCGGCGGCGAGTCGCTGGGCAAGGCGCTCGCGGCGCTGTCCGAAGTGCCGGGCGTTACCTCGGTGGTCCGCCACTGAGCCCGCCGGCCGTTCTGTCCTACACTCGGTGTTTTATCCGTCGAGAGTTCTCATCATGGATACGCGTACCTGGCTGCAAACCCTGGTTGGCATCGATACCACCAGCCGCAACTCGAACCTGGGCCTGATCGAGACCGTGCGGGACAATCTCAAGGCACAGGGCGTGCACGCCTGGCTGGCGCACAACGCCGACGGCAGCAAGGCCAACCTGTTTGCCACGCTGCCGGCCAGCGATGGCGGCGAGCAGGGCGGCATCGTGCTGTCGGGCCACACTGACGTGGTGCCGGTCGACGGCCAGGCCTGGTCCACCGACCCGTTCGTGCTGTCCGAGGCCGACGGCCGGCTGTATGGACGCGGCTCGTGCGACATGAAGGGCTTTATCGCGGCCGCGCTGGCGCTGGTGCCCGAGTACCTCGCCATGCCGCGCAAGAAACCCATCCACCTGGCGTTTTCGTACGACGAAGAAGTCGGCTGCGTGGGCGCGCCGGTGATGCTGGCGGAGCTGCGCGAGCGCGGCATCCGGCCAGACGGCTGCGTGGTGGGCGAACCCACCGGCATGCAAGTGGTGGTGGCGCACAAGGGCATCAACCTGTTCCGCTGCTGCGTGCAGGGCAAGGCGGCGCACTCGTCGCTGACCCCGCGCGGCTGCAACGCCATCGAGTACGCGGCCCGCCTGATCTGCCGCATCCGCGAACTGGCGGATACTTTCAAGGCGAGGGGACCGTACGACGAGTTCTACGACGTGCCGTATTCCACCATGACCACCAACCTGATCCAGGGCGGCATCGCGGTCAACACCATCCCCGAGCGCTGCGAGTTCTCGTACGAGTTCCGCAACCTGCCGGGCATGCCGGCCGACGAGATCCAGGCTCAGGTGGAACGCTATGTGCAGGAAACCCTGTTGCCGGCCATGCGCGCCGAGTTCGACGGCGCCCGCATCGATATCCAGAGCGGCGCCAGCGCGCCGGGCCTGGACGCCTCGGAAGAGGCCGCCATTACTCAGCTGGCGCGGGCCCTGACCGACGACCGGGCCACCCGCAAAGTGGCCTACGGCACCGAGGCGGGGCTGTTCCAGGGCCTGGGCGTGCCTACCGTCGTATGCGGCCCCGGGCATATCGAGCAGGCGCACAAGCCCGACGAATACGTCGCGCTGGATCAGCTGGCGGCCTGCGAAAAGTTCCTGCGCCGCCTCGGGCAGTCGCTGGCATAGGGCTGGCAACCCGTTCGCTCGGGTAAAATGACGGGTTGCGAAGCGGGCTTTGCGGCGAACGGTGCGTTTGCCGCCAGCCCAGGAGAAACTGGTGAAACCTTACGACCTCCCGGATGCCCAGGGCCATTTTGGCCAATATGGCGGCGTGTTCGTGGCCGAAACGCTGATACACGCGCTCGATGAGCTGCGCGCGGCCTACGATCATTGCCGGCTCGATCCCAAGTTCATCGAAACTTTCAACTACGAGCTCAAGCACTTCGTGGGGCGGCCCAGCCCTGTCTATCACGCGGCCCGCTGGTCGCGCGAACTGGGCGGCGCGCAGATCTGGTTCAAGCGCGAAGACCTCAACCACACCGGCGCGCACAAGGTCAACAACTGCATCGGCCAGGCCCTGCTGGCCCGCCACATGGGCAAGCCGCGCGTCATCGCCGAAACCGGCGCCGGCCAGCACGGCGTGGCCACCGCCACTGTGGCGGCCCGCTATGGCATGGAATGCGTGGTCTACATGGGCAGCGAAGACGTCCGGCGCCAGGCCTCCAACGTGTACCGCATGAAGTTGCTGGGCGCCACGGTGGTGCCCGTCGAGTCCGGTTCGCGCACCCTGAAAGACGCCCTGAACGAGGCCATGCGCGACTGGGTCACCAACATCGAGAACACCTTCTACATCATCGGCACGGTGGCAGGCCCCGATCCCTACCCGCGCATGGTGCGCGACTTCCAGACCGTCATCGGCAACGAATGCCTGGAACAAATGCCCCAAGACGCCGGCCGCCAGCCCGACTACGTGGTGGCTTCGGTGGGCGGCGGCTCGAACGCCATGGGTATCTTCTACCCCTACATTCCCCATGAAAATGTCCGGCTCATCGGCGTCGAAGCCGCCGGCGAGGGGCTGGACAGCGGACGTCACGCCGCGTCGCTGGCCGCTGGCCAGGTGGGCGTGCTGCACGGCAACCGTACCTACGTCATGCAGAACGCCGATGGCCAGGTGCAGGAAACCCATTCCGTGTCGGCCGGGCTCGACTACCCCGGCGTGGGCCCCGAGCACGCCTGGCTGAAAGACAGCGGGCGCGCCCAGTACGTGGGCATTACCGACGACGAAGCGCTGGCCGCGTTCCACGACTGCTGCCGCATCGAGGGCATCATGCCGGCGCTCGAGTCTTCGCATGCCATCGCGCAGGCCGTCAAAATGGCGCCCACGCTGCCGAAAGACACCATCATCCTGGTCAATTTGTCGGGCCGTGGCGACAAAGACATGCACACCGTCGCCGAACGCGCGGGCATCCAGTTCTGACACCATGACGACCCGAACCGATCGCATCGCCGCGGCGTTCTCCCGTGTGGCCGAAACCGGCCGCGCGTCCGCGCTCATTCCCTACATCGCCGCGGGCGACCCGTCGCCGGACGCCACCGTGCCGCTCATGCACGCGCTGGTGAACGCCGGCGCCGACGTCATCGAACTGGGCGTGCCGTTCTCCGACCCCATGGCCGACGGCCCGGTCATCCAGCGCGCCGCCGAGCGCGCCATCGCGCAGGGCACGGGCTTGCGCCGCGTGCTCGAGTTGGTCGCCCAGTTCCGCCGCGACGACTCCACCACGCCGGTGGTGCTGATGGGCTACGCCAACCCCATCGAATGCATGGGCCAGCAGGCCTTTGCCCAGGCGGCCCAGCAGGCCGGCGTCGACGGGGTGCTGGTGGTCGACTACCCGCCCGAAGAAATCGACGCCTTTGCCGGGCAGCTCGACGCCTGCGGCATCGCACCCATCTTCCTGCTGGCGCCCACGTCTACCGAGGCGCGCATCCAGGCCGTGGCCCGCATCGCGCGCGGCTACGTCTACTATGTGTCGCTCAAGGGTGTCACGGGCGCGGGCAGCCTGAACACCGACGACGTGGCAGCCCGCCTGGCGCTGATCCGGCGCCACGTCAGCGTTCCGGTGGGGGTGGGCTTCGGCATCCGCGACGCGGCCAGCGCCCAGCATATCGCGCGCGTCGCCGACGCCGTGGTCATTGGCAGCAAACTCATCGAAACCATCGAGCAGGCGGTTGCCACCGCGCCTGCCGGCAAGCAGACCGAGGCCGCCGTGGCCGCCGCCACGCAGTGGCTGGGCGGCATCCGGCAGGCGCTCGACCAAATCAAACGAGGCAATCCGCCGGCCTGAAGCCGCCGTGCGCTGCCTTCCAACGGAAAAAAGACAATGAGCTGGATCGAAAAACTCCTGCCTCCTCGCATTAACAAAACCAGCGACAGCGGCGCGCGGCGCGTGCCCGAGGGCCTGTGGGTCAAGTGCCCGTCCTGCGAGTCGGTGCTGTACAGCGAAGACCTGGCGGCCAATCTGCACGTTTGCCCCAAGTGCGACCACCACATGCGCATCGGCTCGCGGGCCCGCATCGATTCGTTGCTCGACGTCGAGGGCCGGGTCGAAATCGGCCAGAACACCCGCTCGGTCGATTCGCTCAAGTTCAAGGACACGCGCAAATACCCCGAGCGCGTCCAAGAGGCCATGAAGCAAACCGGCGAGACCGATGCCCTGGTGGTCATGAGCGGCTCGATCCGCGGCGTGCCCGCGGTGGTGGCCTGCTTCGAATTCGAATTCATGGGCGGCTCGATGGGCTCGGTGGTGGGCGAACGCTTCGCCCGCGGCGCCCAGGTGGCCCTGGACAACAAAACCCCGTTCATCTGCGTGGCGGCCTCCGGGGGCGCCCGCATGCAGGAAAGCCTGCTGTCGCTGATGCAAATGGCCAAGACCAACGCCATGCTGACCCGCCTGTCGGCCGAGGGGCTGCCGTTCATCAGCGTGCTTACCGACCCGACCATGGGCGGGGTGTCGGCCAGCTTCGCCTTCATGGGCGACGTCGTCATCGCCGAACCCAAGGCCCTGATCGGCTTTGCCGGCCCGCGCGTCATCGAGCAGACCGTACGCGAAAAGCTCCCCGAAGGGTTCCAGCGCGCCGAGTTCCTGCTGCAAAAAGGGGCCATCGACATGGTGGTCGACCGGCGCCAGCTGCGCGAAGAAATCGCCCGCCTGCTGGCCCTGCTGACCGACCAGCCGGCCGACATCGTCGCTGCCTGACCCCGGGTGTTCCGGTGCGATATTTCCATATTGCACTGGAATCCTCCTGCTTTCCGCCATTGCATGTCGGATTTTTCCGCCGGACTGTTGTCCGGCTTATACAGCCGACGGTAATGACGGCGGAATTTCTGATATGTTTACTGGCGCGTAAAAGACACAGGAGCATTCATGCTGAACCCCAATAATAAAATCCTTCGCTCGGTGCTGGCCGCCTTGTCGCTGGCGGGCCTGGCGTGCTCGGCGCAGGCCCAGGAAAGCACCCAGGGCGGCATCGGCCTGCACTATGGCGTGGGCGACCACTACCAGCGCACCGAGCTGGTTTATGAAACCCCCGGTCTGCAGCTGTATAAATCCGATGGCAATTGGGGCCGCGTGGACCTCACGGGCGAATTCGGCGTGGCCTACTGGTCGGCCAACGGCTCGCGCTCGCCCAGCCATGTCTGGCAATTCAACGCCATCCCGATGTTCCGCTGGTGGATGAGCGAACGCTTCTATGTCGAAGCCGGTATCGGCGCCACCGCGTTCACCCATACCAAGTTCGCCGACGAACGGATCAGCACGGCGTTCCAGTTCGGCGACCACATCGGCATGGGCTTCCTGGTCACGCCCCACAACCGCCTGGGCCTGCGCTATTCGCATTTTTCCAACGCCAGCATCAAGCGGCCCAATCCGGGGCTCGACGTCCTGCAACTGACGTACACGTACCAGTTCTAGGCAACGAGCCGGCCGGCAGGCCAGGTATCTGGAAAAAGGCCGCGAGCATGCTCGCGGCCTTTTGTTTTGCGGCTCAGGCCGGCACGGCGTAGCGCGCCAGCCGCTCGCGGTGGCGCGCTGGCACGGCCACTGGCCGCCGCGTATGCGGGTCGACGTAAACGTGCGTGAATACGCCGCTGGCATGGCTGTCGGAGCGTTGGGGGGTAAAGACCCCCAACCGGTAGGTGACGCTGCTGGCGCCCAGCCTGACCACCCGCAGGCCGATTTCCACGGGCGTGGGGAACGATACCGGCTCGTGGTATTGGCATTGTGTGCCGACCACCAGGCCGATGGCTTCGGGCGAATCGGCGCTCGCGATGCCTTCGGCGATCAGCAGGCCGTTTACGGCCGTATCGAACCACGAGTAATAGACCACATTATTGACGTGGCCATAGACGTCGTTGTCCATCCAGCGCGTACTGATGGGGGTGAAGTGCCGGTAGGCGTCGCGGCCTTCGGCGGGCAGCCGGTCTGTCATGCGGGGCTCCATTCGGGGCGGGTCGGACGGCCGGGCGCGCCGTTTCGCTGCATGGCCCGCGCCGCAGGGCCAGTCTACCTTAGCGCGCCTGCCAGCCTTACCTTCACGCCCGCGCCTGCCCCCGTGTCCGGCACCGGCAGCGCGGCCCGAAAAAAAAACGCCGGCATCGCTGCCGGCGTTTCTCGTGGCGGGACGCCAGCGCTTATTGGCGCTGGGTCTCCACCTGCACCAGCGGGGCATTGGACACCGGCGCCACAGGCTTGCGCTCGCGGCCCAGGCGCACCGCCACATGGCTGGCGGCAATACGCTGCTGCGTTTGCGCGAGGCGCTCGGGGTCGGTTTCCACCCACTTCAGTCCAGCCGCGCTGACCACGTCTTGCAGCGAGCGTGCGGGTGCGGCCGGGGCGGCCTGCGGCACCACGATGGGCTGCGCGGCAACCGGCGCGGGCTCGGCGGCGGGCGCGGGCTGGGCTTCAGTCGCGGCTTCCTGAGCCACGGGCGCGGGTTCGGCCACGGCCGGCTGCTCGATCGCGGGCGCCGGCTCGGCGCCAGGCTCGGTGACGGGCGCGTCAGCGGCCGGCGCCGGGGCCACGGCAGCCGGTTCGGCGGCGGGCGCCGACTCGACGGCCGGCGCCGGTTCGGTTGCCTCGGCAGCTACGGGCTCGCTTTGGGGGGCGGTCAGGGCGGAAGCGGGTTGCTCGGCCTCTGGCACGGCGGGCGTCTGCGGGGCCGGCACGGCAACTTCCGGCATACCCTGCGCCACGGCCGCGGCGTTGGACACGTCGGACAGGCTAGGCGCAGGCTCGGTCACGGCCGGCGCGGTGTCGGCGGCAAGCTGGCTCTCGGCGGGCTGCTCCTGGTTGTCGGTTTGCCCTTCGGCGCCTTGCACGGCCTGGTCGTCCGGGCTGCGGCGGCCACGACGGCTGCGGCGACGGCGGCGCTTGCGTTCCGGATCGCCGGTGCCTTCGGCGTTGTCGCTATCGGCGGCCTCGGCGGCAGGCGCGGTGTCGGCTTCAGCCTGTTCGGCCAGAGAGGCCGCAATTGCCGGACCTTGGGTGGCGGGCAGGGCGGAAGCCACGGTTTCCGCCAGCGCGGCGACCATGCTTTCCTGTTCGCTCATCGGCGCGTCTTGCTGGGCGTTGTCGTCGCGGCGGTTGCGGCCACGGCCACGGCGGCCGCGATTGCCGCGCGGGGCGGCGTCATCGTCGGCAGCGGCGGTTTCGCCGGCCAGCGCGCGCTCGGGGCGGGCGGTGTCGCGCTCGGCGCGCGGCGGACGTTCGGCGCGTTCTTCATGGCGGCGATTGCCGCGCACATGATGGCGGGCCGCGCCGTCGGCCTCGGCCGTCTCGGAGCGGGGTTCGCCGCGGCGGTTGCGGCCGCGATCGGAGCCGTGGCGTTCGCCGCGGCGTTCCTGGCCGTCGTGGCCGCGCTTGGCGCGCGAGCCGCCGCGCTTGGGTTCTTCTTTGGCGGCGGCGGGGGCGGCCGGTTCGGCGCTGCCGCTCAGCCAGCCCACCAGGCGCTTGAACAGGCCGCCGAAGCCGCCGGAAGCGGCCGGGGCGGCTGCGGGCGCGGTGGAGACCGGAGCGGGTTGCGAAGGCGTGATGCCCTTGACCAGGGCTTCGGGACGGGCCTTCACTTCCTGGTCGCGCGGGGCCCAGGCCATGTCGGTGGACGGCGCCTCGGCGAGTTCGAAGCTGGTCTTCACTTCTTCCAGGCGCGGATCGTCGTGGCGCAGGCGTTCGATGTGGTGGTGCGGGGTTTCCAGGTGCTTGTTGGGAATCAGCACCAGGTTGACCTTCAGGCGGGCTTCCATCTTGGCGATGTCGGCGCGCTTTTCATTGAGCAGGAAGGTGGCCACGTCGACCGGCACCTGGGCGTGCACCGCCGCGGTGTTTTCCTTCATGGCTTCTTCTTGCAGCAGACGCAGCACGTGCAGGGCGCTGGACTCGGCGTCGCGGATCACGCCGGTGCCGTTGCAGCGCGGGCAGGTGATGTGCGAGCCTTCGTTCAGGGCCGGACGCAGGCGCTGGCGCGACAGCTCCATCAGGCCGAAGCGCGAGATCTTGCCCATTTGCACGCGGGCGCGGTCGAAATGCAGGGCGTCGCGCAGGCGCTGTTCGACGGCGCGCTGGTTCTTGCCGTCTTCCATGTCGATGAAGTCGATCACGATCAGGCCGCCCAGGTCGCGCAGGCGCAACTGGCGGGCGACTTCGTCGGCGGCTTCGAGGTTGGTGCGCAGCGCGGTTTCTTCGATGTCGGAGCCGCGCGTGGAGCGTGCCGAGTTCACGTCCACCGCCACCAGGGCCTCGGTGTGGTCAATGACCACCGCGCCGCCCGAGGGCAGCTGCACCGTGCGCGAATAGGCGGTTTCGATCTGGTGTTCGATCTGGAAGCGCGAGAACAGCGGGATGTCGTCGCGGTAGCGTTTGACGCGCTGCACGTTGTCCGGCATCACCACGCTCATGAACGCGGTGGCCTGATCGGCGATTTCGTCGGTATCGATGAGGATCTCGCCGATTTCAGGCGAGAAGTAGTCGCGGATGGCCCGGATGACCAGGCTGGACTCAAGGTAGATGAGGATGGGCGCGGCGTTGTCGCGGGCGGCCGAGTCGATGGCCGTCCAGAGCTGCATCAGGTAGGACAAGTCCCACTGGAGCTCTTCGACGTTGCGGCCGATGCCGGCGGTGCGGGCGATGATGCTCATGCCCTGGGGCACTTCCAGCTGCTCCATCGTGTCGCGCAGTTCCTGGCGGTCTTCGCCTTCGACCCGGCGCGAGACGCCGCCGCCGCGCGGGTTGTTGGGCATCAGCACCAGGTAGCGGCCGGCCAGCGAGATGAACGTGGTCAGGGCGGCGCCCTTGTTGCCGCGCTCTTCTTTTTCGACCTGGACGATGAGTTCCTGGCCTTCGCGCAGGGCGTCCTGGATGCGGGCGGAGCGGACGTCCACGCCTTCCTTGAAGTAGCTGCGGGCCACTTCCTTGAATGGCAGGAAGCCGTGGCGGTCTTCGCCGTAGTTGACGAAGCAGGCTTCCAGGCCGGGTTCGATACGGGTAATGACACCTTTGTAAATGTTGCCTTTGCGCTGTTCGCGGCCGGCGGTTTCGATGTCGAGGTCGATGAGCTTTTGCCCATCGACGATGGCAACGCGCAGTTCTTCCTGGTGCGTTGCATTGAACAGCATGCGCTTCATGAGTGGGGTTCTCCGTTGTCATGACGCGCCGATATCGGCGCGTGACCTCGGGCCACTCGGGCTGCGGACTGAAGCGGGGCAAGAAGATCGTATGGTCAAACGGCAGCCGGGCGCAGCGCGCAGGCGTAGCCGCCGCCGGTCAGGCGGGCACGTCGTGCCCTGGGGCACGCGGTTCTGTCAGCAGGGGAGTCAGGTTCACTAAGTGTGGTTGACGGAAAGGGTTGCTGTGAACGGCAGGTGCGGCCGGCGATCGGCCCGCGCGCACCTGGTGCTTTATTACGCGACGATTCTTGCAGTGCTTCAGAGCCGCTTGCGGCATGCAACGGACCTGCCAGGACAGCGGGCAAATAAAGTGCCACACCACCATCCGGCAGGGCGCGGTTGCGCCGGCGACCGAGAGGCCCCGGAGCTGAACGGTCAGGCAGCAGTACAATGGCGGCCCGCGCGCTCGACGGAGACGCGTACATGTTGCATCTCTACGCCAGGCGGCTTTGTTCAGCCCCTTAAGGCTGTCCCGATTATATGTCGCTTTCCGCAATGCGCAAAGAAACCGCGTTTTTCTCCTCTTCTGCCCCCGCGGTCCGCCTGGTTGAGGTCGGGCCCGAGCACGATGGTCAGCGCATCGACAATTTCCTGGTGCGGCTGTGCAAGGGCGTGCCCAAAAGCCACATCTACAAGGCTATCCGCGGCGGAGAAGTCCGGGTAAACAAGGGACGCATCCAGGCTGACTACCGGGTGGCGGCCGGCGACGTGGTGCGCGTGCCGCCGCTGCGTCTGCCCGCGCCGGGCGAGTCGCGGCCCGTGCCGGGGGCGGAATTCCCGGTGGTATACGAAGACGAGGCCCTGCTGGTGGTGGACAAGCCCGCCGGCGTGGCCGTGCATGGCGGCAGCGGGGTGTCGTTCGGAGTCATCGAGCAATTGCGCGCCGCCCGCCCGCAGGCGCGTTTTCTCGAGCTGGCGCACCGGCTCGACCGGGAAACCTCGGGCCTGCTGATGATCGCCAAAAAACGCAGCGCGCTGCTGGCGCTGCACGCCATGTTGCGCGAAGGGCGGGGCGACAAGCACTATCTGGCCCTGGTCGAGGGCGATTGGGTCAACGACCGCCAGCACATCCGCCTGGCCCTCACCAAATGGACCACCCAGTCGGGCGAGCGCCGCGTGCGCCCCGATCCCGACGGCCAGGCCGCGCATACGATCGTCACGTTGAAGCAGCGCCTGGGCGGTTACAGTCTGGTTGATGCCGAGCTGCGCACCGGGCGCACCCATCAAATCCGGGTGCACCTGGCGGCCAGCGGTTTTCCCATTGTCGGAGACGATAAATACGGGACGGATGAAACGCGCGCCCGCTTCGCGCGCCTGGGGTTCAACCGCATGTTCCTGCATGCCCATCAGTTGACCCTGCCGCACCCGCTTACCCAAGAACCCTTGCGGCTGACGGCGGAATTGCCCGCGGCCTGCCGCAAGCTGTTGCAGCAGTTGGAGAGCCTGTAGACATGCCTTATTCGCTGGTGGTGTTCGACTGGGACGGAACCCTGATGGATTCCACGAACGGTATCGTGGCGGCCATCCAGGGCGCCTGCCGCGACCTGGACCTGCCTGTTCCGTCGGCTTCGGCAGCCAGCTGGGTGATCGGCCTGTCGCTCGAAAGCGCATTGCGCCGGGCCGTGCCCGAGCTGACCCAGGCCATGGTGCCGCGTTTTCTCGAGCGTTACCGTACCCATTACCTGTTGCGCGATCCCGAATTGCGGCTATTCGACGGCATAGAGGGCCTGTTGGGCGACCTGGCCGGGCGCCAGGTGCGCCTGGCGGTGGCCACCGGCAAGAGCCGGGTCGGCCTGGACCGGGTGCTGGCCGCCACCGGCCTGCGCGATGTTTTCCAGGCTACCCGCACGGCCGACGAAACCTTCAGCAAGCCGCATCCGGCCATGCTGCACGAACTCATGCAGGAACTCGATGTCGAACCGGAACGGGTAGTCATGGTGGGCGACACCTCGCACGACCTGCAAATGGCCAGCAATGCCGGCGTGCACGGCCTGGGGGTTGCCTACGGGGCCCACAGCCCGCAGGAATTGCACGGGTGCCAGCCGCAGGCCGTGGTCGACAGCGTGGCTGCCTTGCGCGAATGGCTGTTGCCGAGGGCTGGCGCCTGAATTCGCGCGGGCGGGAATAGGCGGGAATATTCCGGCCAGTTGTTCGTCTAAACAGTACCGAGCAATACATCCAGGAGAGACCGCCATGTCGTCACGCAAGCCGGGCCACGAGCCACCGCCGTCCGAGATCACGCCCGAGGCGGTCTGGCTGTCGCGTCGCGAATGGATGGCCCGCGCAGGCCTCGCCGCCGCGGCGGCCGGTCTGCCGGCGTGGGCCGCGCGGCGGGCGTTCGCCCAGGACGCGCCGTCGCTGGCGGGGCGGCCCAGCCCGCAGTTCTCGGTCATGGACAAGCAAACCTCGTTCAAAGACGTCAGCAGCTACAACAACTACTATGAATTCGGCGTCGACAAGAGCGATCCGGCCGAATACGCCGGCAAGCTGCAGACCCGGCCCTGGTCGGTCGTCGTCGAAGGCGAAGTGCGGCGTCCGCAGACCTTCGATATCGACGCGCTGCTCAAGCTGGCCCCCATGGAAGACCGCGTCTACCGGCTGCGCTGCGTGGAAGGCTGGTCGATGGTGATTCCCTGGGTGGGCTATCCGCTGTCGGCGTTGCTCAAGCAGGTCGAACCCACCGGCAATGCCAAGTACGTTGAATTCACCACGGTCGTACAGCGCGAGAACATGCCGGGGGTGCGCTATCCGGTGCTCGAGTGGCCCTACGTCGAAGGCCTGCGGCTCGACGAGGCCATGCATCCGCTGGCGCTGCTGGTGTTCGGCGTGTACGGCAAGGTGCTGCCCAACCAGAACGGCGCGCCGCTGCGCCTGGCCGTGCCCTGGAAATACGGGTTCAAGTCGGCCAAGTCGCTGGTGCGCATCAGGCTGGTCGAGCGCCAGCCCACCAGCTCATGGATGCAGGCTGCCGCCAACGAGTACGGTTTTTATGCCAATGTGAACCCCGATGTGCCGCATCCGCGCTGGAGCCAGGCCACCGAGCGGCGCATCGGCGAAGACGGCCTGTTCACGCCCAAGCGCAAGACCCTGATGTTCAACGGCTATGCCGACCAGGTGGCGTCGCTGTACCAGGGCATGGACCTGAAGGCCAACTACTGAACGCGGGCCGCCGCATGCCGGAATCTACGTCCGCGCCGCCGCCCGCCGCGCGCCGCGCGCAGTGGCCGGCCGCGACCGTGGCGCGCTTCAAGCCGCTGCTGTTCATTGCCGGCCTGCTGCCGTTCGCACGCTGGATCTGGCTGGGCTTCAACGATGGCCTGACGGCCAATCCCGTCGAGTTCCTGACCCGTTCATCGGGCACCTGGACACTGGTCTGCCTGCTGGTTACGTTGTCGATCACGCCCTTGCGCCGCCTGCTGGGCCAGCCCGCGCTGGTGCGGCTGCGCCGGCCTTGCGGGTTGTTTGCCTTCTTCTACGGCAGCCTGCATTTCATGGCGTGGGTCTGGTGGGACCGTGGCTTCGATCCGGCATCGATGCTGAGCGACATCGGCGAGCGGCCCTTCATCACCGCCGGCTTCGCGGCGTTCGTGTGCATGACGGCGCTGGCGGCCACCTCCACCCAATGGGCCATGCGCAAGATGGGGCGTCGCTGGCAGGCGCTGCATCGCGCCGTGTATCTGATCGGGGTGCTGGCCATCGTGCACTTGTGGTGGCACAAGGCCGGCAAGCACGATTTCCAGCAGCCGCTGGCCTACGGCGCGGTGCTGGCGGCGCTGCTGGGCTGGCGTGTGGTGGCGGCGCTGCGGGCGCGCGCCGCGCCGGGCGGCCCGCGCCGGCCTTAGCCGGCTGCCCTGGTTTTTATGCGCCGTGCGCCGTGAATTGCGCGCCGGTTAGTCGGCCTTGTCGCCGCGCGCCGGGCCGGTCGACAACGCCATGATGATGGCGGCGGTTTCGGCGTCGGGCTGGCCATCGTAGACGGCCGGCCGGTAATGCATCTGGAATGCCGCGATCACGTTGCGCGTGGCGCGGTCCAGCTTGCCGTGCTGCGGGCAGGCATAGCCCAGGCGCGCCAGTTGGTGCTGGAACCACGCGATGTCCGGCAGACCCTGGCGCTGCAGCGCGACCCAGTTGGCCGCCGCCTGCGCTTCGTCGTACCAGCGCCCGATGCCGGCGTCCGCCAGCCGCTTCCAGGGAAACAGCGGGCCCGGGTCGGTCTTGCGCTGCGGCGCGATGTCGCTGTGCCCCACGACGTTCTCGGGGTGCACATGGTGCCGCACGATCAGGTCGCGCAGCAGCAGCACCAGCGCCTGGATCTGCGCGTCGGGATACGGCTGCCAGTCCGGCGCGCCGTGCGCGTGATCGGCGCGGCCGGTGTTGACCAGCTCGATTCCGATCGACATCGGGTTCAGCCATGCCTGTTCGTACCACCGGCTTTCGCCTGCGTGCCAGGCGCTGCGGGTCTCGTCCACCAGCCGGTAGACGCGCGGGCGGGCATCGTCGGTGATCAGGTAATGGGCGCTGACGCCGCCCTGCGACAGCAGCTTGAGCGACACGGGGGCTTCTGCCGAGGTGTAGTGCAGCACGATGTAGCGCACCCGGCTGTCCTGGCTGACGGCGGTGATCGAGTCGTCGATGTGCAATCGCGGCGGCCCCGGAGGCCCGCTTGCGCAGCCGCCCAGCGCCAGCGCCGCGCCGGCCGTGACCAGCGCCGCTGCGTGGCGGAGCGGGCGCAAGGGGGTCATGGGCGTTGGGCCAGGTACAGGAACAGGGTGGGGCGCTTGTCCAGCTCGGGCGCGGGTCGGGTTTTCCAGTCGGCGATGCTGAACGTGCGCACCCATTCGTCGCCGGTGGTCAGCGAGCGGGCCACGCACAGGCGCGTGTCGGCGCGCAGCGTGGCCAGCAGCGTGGCGAACATGGCGGCGTTGCGGTAGGGGGTCTCGATCAGCAATTGGGTCTGGTGGTGGCGCGCCGAGTGCTGTTCCCAGGCGCGCAGCTGCTTGGCCCGCTCGGCCGGATCGACCGGGGCGTAGCCATGGAAGGCGAAGCGCTGGCCGTCCAGGCCGCTGGCCATCAGGCCCAGCAGGATCGACGACGGCCCCACCCACGGGCGCACGGTGATGCCCAGGCGATGGGCCGCCGCCACTATGCCCGCGCCGGGATCGGCCACGGCGGGGCAGCCCGCTTCGGACACCAGCCCCAGGTCGCGACCCTGCCGCACAGGCGCCAGCCACTGCTGTATCTGGGCCGTGTCGGTCTTGGGCGTCAGGGTATGGATGGTGATTTCCTGCAAGGGGCGCACCGTGCCGATCTGCTTCAGGAACGCGCGAGCGGTCTTGGCATTTTCGGCGACGTAGGTGTCCAGGCTGCCGGCCAGGGCGCGCGCTTCGGCGGGCAGCCAGCGTTCGGGGGCGGCCTCGCCCAGGCTGACCGGAATCAGGTGCAGGGTGCCGCTCATGCTGCGCCGCTTCCGGCAAGGGGGTCCAGGCCGAAGGTGGCCAGCATGCCGGTCAGGGCAATCAGGGGCAGGCCGATGATGGCGGTGGGGTCGTCGCTGCGGATGAACTCCATCAGCGCGATGCCCAGGCTTTCCGCTTTGGCGCTGCCCGCAGTATCGTAAGGCTCTTCGGCGTGCAGGTACGCGGCGATAGCGGCGTCCGACAACGGGCGGAAGCGGCAGTGCGTGACCACGTCGGCTTTCTCGACGCGCTGGCCGTCGGTCACGGCCAGCGCGCTATGAAACTCTACCGTGCGGCCGGCCAGTTCCCGCAGTTGGGCCTGGGCGCGCGAAAAATCGCCTGGCTTGCCAATCGGCCGGCCATCGACCGTGGCTACCTGGTCCGACCCGATCACGATGCAGCCCGGCTGCTCGCTGGCTACTGCCAGCGCCTTGGCGACCGACAGCCGCAGCGCCAGTTCGGCCGGGGCTTCGCCAGGGGCGGGGGTTTCATCGATGTCAGGGGAGATAACCTCGAAAGGCAGGCGCAGGCGCGCCAGCAATTCGCGCCGGTAGCGCGAGCTCGAGGCCAGGATCAGGCGGGGGGATGAAAGGGGCATGCGAAGTTTGACGGTGACATGTAAGTCACGGTATTATCTAACGTTTTGCGGGATTTTTGCAGGCTGTGCCTAAACCCAAACTCGCCCACCCCGTACCTGGTGCCGTGGCAGATGCGTCGGTAGATGCTGTGGCAGGTGCCGTGGCAGGTGCTGTAGTTGACGCCTTCGGGCTTGCTCGCCAAGGCGGCAGCGTACAGGGTACTGTACCCCTGGTGCGGCTGGCCAGGGCGGTAGAAGGCTTGCCGGAACAACCTGCCGGCGAGGCCGGGCTGGTGGCGTGGTCGGTGCGGGGCGAAACCGGAACGGGCATTGCCAAGACCGGCATCGCCGCGGACCAGCCGCTCTTGCATCTGCATGTGCGGGCCAACCCGGTGCTGGTATGTCAGCGTTGCAATGTCCCGTTTGCTTATGCAGTAGATTCCCGGACAGTATTGCAGTTGGTCAAGTCCGAAGACGAGCTCGACGACGATCTGTCCCTTGATTCGCAAGACCCGGAATTTGCGGACTCGCTGCCCGAAAAGGTGGTGGGCTCGCATCGTTTCGACCTGTTGGCCCAGGTCGAAGACGAGCTCATCCTGAGCATCCCGTACGTGCCCAGGCATCCCGTATGCCCGGGCGCGCAGGCTGAAGACGGCGACGCTCCCCAGGCGCCCGCCGCCGGGCGTCCGTCGCCGTTCGCGGTGCTCGAGCAACTGAAGCGCAAAGAGTAGATCAACATCGGGCTGCATCGCGTACAATGCGGCCCGTTTCTAGGAGTCATCATGGCTGTTCAACAAAACAAGAAGTCCCCGTCCAAGCGTGGCATGCACCGCTCGCACGATTTTCTGGTCAATCCGTCCACCGCGATCGAGCCCACCACCGGCGAAACCCATCTGCGCCACCACATCAGCCCCAACGGCTTTTACCGTGGCCGCAAGGTCCTGAAGACCAAGGCCGACGAATAACGCCGCGGCGGACTCGTCTTTCGCATTCACGGCAGCGCTGACCTGCACCTGTGATACGCATCGCTATCGACTGCATGGGCGGCGATTTCGGCCTGCCCGTCACGATTCCGGCCGCGATCGAGTTCGCCCGGCAATTTCCGGATTCCCGGCTGTTGCTGGTCGGCCTGCCCGAGGCCATCGAGGCGGCGCTGGCCGAGCACAAGGCCGCGCCGCGCGATCGCTTTGAAATCGTGCCGGCCACCGAGGTCGTCTCCATGGACGACCCGGTCGAGATCGCCCTGCGCCGCAAAAAAGACTCCTCCATGCGGCTGGCTGCCCAGGCGGTCAAGGACGGCCGCGCCGACGCTTGTGTCTCGGCCGGCAATACTGGCGCCTGGATGGCCATTTCGCGTTACGTGCTCAAGACGCTGGACGGCATCGACCGTCCGGCCATTGCCACGTCCATCCCGAACCAGACCGGCCGGGCCACCACCGTGCTCGACCTGGGCGCCAATGTCGACTGCACCGCCGAACACCTGTTGCAGTTCGCCATCATGGGCACGGCCCTGACCCAGGCGGTCGATCACCGCGACAATCCCACGGTCGGCCTGCTGAATATCGGCGAAGAGGTCATCAAGGGCAACGAGGTCGTCAAAGAGGCGGCCGAGCTGCTGCGCCGCAGCCCGCTGAACTTCCGCGGCAATGTCGAAGGCAACGACATCTTCAAGGGCACGGTCGACGTGGTCGTCTGCGACGGCTTCGTTGGCAATGTCGTGCTCAAGTCGGTCGAAGGGCTGGCCAAGATGCTGTCCAGCGTCATTCGCGAAGAATTCCAGCGCAACCTGGTCACGCTGCTGGCCGGGGCAATTGCCAAGCCGGTGCTCAACCGCCTGCGCAACCGCGTGGACAACCGCCGCTACAACGGCGCGGCCCTGCTGGGGCTGCGTGGCGTGGTCATAAAAAGCCACGGCTCCGCCGACGTCTACGCCTACGGCTTCGCCCTGCAGCGCGCGCGCGAGGCCGTGGTGAGTAAACTGCAAGAACGTACTGCCCAGGCCGTGGCGCTGATCACCCAGCGCGTCCAGATGGGCGAGGCCGCTGCCGGCGAGCCCGAGGCGGCCGGGGATACCGTTTGATGGGTACCGCAATGACATATGCTGTGATCGCCGGTTCGGGCAGCTTCCTGCCTGAACGGGTCGTGTCCAACGACGAACTGGCCGCCGAGCTGGCCACCCGTAATATTTCCACGTCCGACGAATGGATCGTCGAACGCACGGGCATCCGTCAGCGCCACCTGGCCGAGCGCGGCGTCACCACCAGCTTCCTGGCCACCGAAGCGGCCCGCCGCGCACTGGCCGATGCCGGCGTCAGCGCCGCCGAGGTCGACCTGATCATCGTGGCGACCTCCACCCCCGACTACGTCTTTCCCAGCACGGCCTGCCTGGTGCAGGCCAACCTGGGCGCGAAGGGCGGGGCGGCCTTCGACGTGCAGGCCGTCTGCAGCGGCTTCGTGTATGCGCTCAGCACGGCCGACGCCTTCGTCCGGGCCGGTCGGGCGCGCTGCGCGCTGGTCATCGGCGCCGAGGTCTTCTCGCGCATTCTCGACTGGAACGACCGCAGCACCTGCGTGCTGTTCGGCGATGGCGCCGGCGCGGTGGTGCTCAAGGCCGGCAGCAAGCCCGGTATCCTGGCGGCCCAGCTGCATGCCGACGGTTCGCAAACCAAGATCCTGTGCGCGGCCGGCAACGTGGCTTACGGCGACGTCACCGGCGATCCCTTCCTGCGCATGGACGGCCAGGCTGTGTTCAAGCAGGCCGTCACGGTGCTCGACCGCTCGGCGCGCGACGTCTGCGCCGAAGCCGGCGTCGAGCTCGCCGAGCTCGACTGGCTCGTGCCTCACCAGGCCAATGTCCGCATCCTCAATTTCCTGGCGCGCAAACTGCAAGTACCGACCGAAAAAGTCGTGATTACCGTCGATTCGCACGCCAACACCTCGGCAGCCAGCGTGCCACTGGCCCTCGATGCGGCCCGTCGCGACGGCCGCATCAAGCCCGGCCAACTGGTGCTGATGCAAGGCGTGGGCGGCGGTTTCACCTGGGGTTCGGTCCTGGCGCGCATGTAACGCCGGGCCCGGCCCCTGGGGCCGCGGGCCCGATGTCGGGTATCCTCACCGATTCTGAAATCAGTCGATACATCATCATGAAAATCGCGTTTGTCTTTCCCGGTCAGGGTTCGCAGTCGGTCGGCATGCTCGATGCCTGGGCGGGTAATGCGGCCGTGGCCGATGTCGTGGCTCGCGCGGGCCAGGCGCTGGGCCAGGACCTCGGCGCCCTGATCGCGCAAGGGCCGGCCGACCAGCTCAACCTCACCACCAACACGCAGCCGGCCATGCTGACGGCCGGCATGGCCGTGTTCGCCGCCTGGCGCGCCGCTGGCGGCGCGATGCCGGCCGTGATGGCCGGCCATAGCCTGGGCGAATACGCGGCCCTCACGGCCGCTGGCGCGCTCAGCCTCGAAGAGGCGGTGCGCCTGGTGCGCGTGCGCGCCGACGCCATGCAGGCGGCGGTGCCGGTTGGCGCCGGCGGCATGGCCGCCGTGCTGGGCCTGGATGACGACGCCGTACGCGCGGCCTGCGCGCAGGCCGCGCAGGGCGAAGTGGTCGAGGCCGTGAATTTCAACGCGCCAGCGCAGGTCGTCATCGCCGGGCACAAGGCCGCCGTCGAGCGTGCCTGTGAAGCCGCCAAGGCAGCGGGCGCCAAGCGCGCGCTGGTGCTGCCGGTGTCGGCGCCGTTCCATTCGAGCCTGTTGCGGCCCGCCGCCGACGTGCTGGCCGGCGCGCTGGCCCAGGCCGCCGTGGCTGCGCCGCGGGTGCCGGTCATCAACAACGTCGACGTCGCCTCGCCCGCCGATCCGGCCGCCATTCGCGACGCCCTGGTGCGCCAGGCCTGGCATCCCGTGCGTTGGGTCGAAACCCTGCGCGCCATGAAGGCGCAAGGCGTCACCCATGTGGTCGAGTGCGGCCCCGGCAAGGTGCTGGCCGGCCTTACCAAACGCATCGACGGTGAGCTCACCGGGCTTTCGATTACCGATCCGGCTTCCCTCGAGGCCGCGCTGACCGCGCTCGGCCAGAACTGACACGGCATGTCCCGTCCCTGGGGCGGGCATTACAACGGAACTGACATGGATAAACAATCGGCAGAACTGCAGGGCAAGGTGGCTCTGGTAACCGGCGCCACGCGTGGCATCGGCAAGGCCATCGCCCACGAACTCGCGTCGCGCGGCGCCATGGTGGTGGGCACCGCCACCAGCGAATCGGGCGCCCAGGCCATTACTGAAGCGCTCGCGCCGCTGGGTGGCCGTGGCGTGGTGCTGGACGTCACCGACGCCCAGGCCTGCGACGCCCTGATCGACGGGCTGGGCAAGGAAACCGACGGCGGCCCGCATATTTTGGTCAACAACGCCGGCATCACGCGCGACAATCTCGCCATGCGCATGAAAGACGAAGACTGGTCGGCGGTCATCGACACCAACCTGGCCGCCGTCTTCCGCCTGTCGCGCGCCGTGTTGCGCGGCATGATGAAAGCCCGCTGGGGCCGCATCATCAACGTGACCTCGGTGGTGGGCGCCAGCGGCAACGCCGGGCAGGCCAACTACGCAGCCGCCAAGGCCGGCGTGGCCGGCATGTCGCGCGCACTGGCGCGCGAGCTGGGCAGCCGCAACATCACGGTCAATTGCGTGGCGCCGGGTTTCATCGATACCGACATGACCCGCGCGCTGGGCGAATCCCAGACGGCCGCGCTGCTGCAGCAGATTCCGCTGGGTCGCCTCGGATCGCCCGTTGACATCGCGCATGCGGTGGCCTTTTTATCCGGGCCCCAGGCGGGTTACATTACTGGAACCACCCTGCACGTCAACGGCGGGATGTATATGCAATAAGGTCGCCCCAGAGCGGCCATCACAGGGTGCGCCGGGGTCTTACAGTCATTTTTGTCACGGCCAGGCGTTTGCATTCCTCAACGCTTGGCTATAATTCGCGGGATTTTTCCCAATTGGAGATCTGCATGGAAAGCATCGAACAGCGCGTCAAGAAGATCGTCGCTGAACAACTTGGCGTCAACGAAGCCGAGATCAAGAACGAATCCTCCTTCCTTGACGACCTCGGTGCCGATTCGCTCGACATGGTTGAACTGGTCATGGCGCTCGAAGACGAATTCGAGACCGAGATCCCCGACGAAGAGGCCGAAAAGATCACCACCGTGCAGCAAGCGGTTGATTACATCAATTCGCACGGTAAGCAGTAAGCTCACCTGTATTCACCCGGACGCCACGCCGCCCCTGCGGATGCGGCCGGGAACGGGGGCGGTTTCAGGAGCGCCGTGCGGTCCGTGCGCGGAAACATCTACTCGGTGTTTCCGCGGCCGGGCGGGCCGCATGGGCGGCGCATCCGAAAACCGCCTTTCTTTTGTCTGTTTTAGGAGTCCTCCGTGAAGCGACGAGTCGTCATCACCGGCCTGGGTATCGTATCGCCCGTGGGCAACGACATCTCCAGCGCCTGGGACAATATCGTCAACGGACGTTCCGGCATCGGCCGCATCACCCGTTTCGACCCTTCGGCCATCACCACGCACATCGCGGGCGAGGTCAAGGATTTCGACGTCACCCAGTACATGCCTGCCAAAGAAGCCCGCCAGATGGATACGTTCATCCATTACGGCATGGCGGCTGGCATCCAGGCCTGGCAAGACAGCGGGCTCGAAGTCACCGAGGCCAATGCCGAGCGCATCGGCGTCATCGTCGGCTCGGGCATCGGCGGCCTGCCCCGCATCGAAGAAACCCAGACCGACCTGCTGGCCAAGGGCCCGCGGCGCATCTCGCCCTTTTTCGTGCCGGGCTCGCTGATCAACCTGATCTCGGGCCAGCTGTCCATCCGCTTTGGCATGAAGGGCCCCAGTTACGCTGTCGTGTCGGCGTGCACCACCGGCCTGCATTGCATCGGCGACGCCGCTCGCCTGATCGAATACGGCGATGCCGACATCATGCTGGCTGGCGGCGCGGAATCCACCGTGTCGCCGCTGGGCATTGGCGGTTTTGCCGCCATGCGGGCGCTGTCCACGCGCAACGACGACCCCACCACCGCATCGCGCCCCTGGGACCGCGACCGCGACGGCTTTGTGCTGGGCGAGGGCGCGGGCGTGCTCGTGCTCGAAGAATACGAACACGCCAAGAAGCGCGGCGCGCGCATCTACGGCGAATTCGTGGGTTACGGCATGAGCTCCGACGCGCACCACATTACCGCGCCCGACAAAGACGGCCCGCGCCGCGGCGTGCTCAATGCCCTGCGCAACGGTGGCATCAACCTCGACGAGGTCGACTACGTCAATGCGCACGGCACGTCCACGCCGCTGGGCGACAAGAACGAGTCCGACGCGCTGAAGCTGGCGTTTGGCGATCACGCCAAGAAGCTGGTGGTCAACTCCACCAAATCCATGACCGGCCACTTGTTGGGCGCGGCCGGCGGCATCGAGGCAGTGTTCACCACCCTGGCCCTGTACAACCAGAAGTCGCCGCCCACGATCAACATCTTCAACCAGGATCCCGAATGCGACCTGGACTACTGCGCCAACGAGGCGCGTGACATGAAGATCAACGTGGCGATTTCCAACTCCTTCGGTTTTGGCGGCACCAACGGCTCGATGGCCGTTCGCCGGATCTGATTTGGACGACCGCCGGGATCTCGGCCGCCGCGCACTCTGCGTGCCGGTGCGCCGCCCGAGCCACCTGGCGCTGGTGGGCCGCGCGGCCGTTGCCAGCGCCGCTGCCTGCGCGGCTGTCGCGGCAGGGTGGCAGGCCGGGCCATCGGGCCTGGCCGTCTTGGCGGGGGCGGCAGGGGGCGTTGCCAGTCTGCGGCACGCGCTGCGCCACCGCCGTGCGGCCGGCCATGGGCCGGTTCGGGCGATCCGGGCCGTGCCGGGCAGCCGCCGGTGGCAGGTCCGGGTGGGGCCCCGCTGGCATGCAGCCACGCTACGAGACGCCCGTCGCGGCCCCTGCTGGCTCGAATTGCGATTACAGCCCGATCCCGCCGCAGGGCGGGCGGTTACAAATTTGCGGGTCGCCGTATGGCGGCCCGCTGTGTCCCCGGCCCGCTGGCGCCGGCTCTGTCTGCTGGCAGGGGCGGCGCAGCGCCTGGACACGCCTGCCCCGAGGCCCGCATGAGCGAGCGCGATATCGACGCCGAGCTGGTCGCCCGCGTGCAGCGCGGCGACAAAAAGGCATTCGACCTGCTGGTGCTCAAGTACCAGCGCAAGATCCTGCGTCTGCTGGGCCGCATGATCCGTGACCCGGCCGAAATCGAGGACGTCGCCCAGGAAGCCTTCATCAAGGCCTACCGGGCGCTGCCCCAATTCCGGGGCGAAAGCGCCTTTTACACCTGGCTGTACCGTATCGCGGTCAACACGGCTCGCAATTGGCTGGCGTCGGCCGGACGCCGCCCCAGCGCGCCGAACGCCATCGAGACCGAAGATGGTGAAACTTTTAACGAAACAGACAACCTAACCGATATCAGCACGCCGGAATCCATGGTGGCCAGTCGCGAGATCGCCGAAACGGTCAACGCGGTCATCGAGGAATTGCCCGAAGAGCTCCGGACCGCTATCGTGCTGCGTGAAATCGAAGGTATGAGTTACGAAGACATCGCCCAGAGCATGGGTTGCCCGATTGGTACCGTGCGTTCGCGCATTTTCCGTGCGCGCGAAGCTATTGCCACCCGGTTGCGTCCCCTGCTGGACACCGATGCCGAGCGTCGTTGGTAAGGAGCGGCAGTCATGCAATCAACAGTCAAATCCTCGGCAGATACCGATATATCCCTTGAAGAATCGATATCGGCCTGGATGGACGGCGAAGCGTCCGAAGATATTTTTCCCGATCTCGCCACTGTGCAAGGCCGCCGGACCTGGGACACCTACCACCTCATTGGCGATGCGCTGCGCAACACCGACCTGGCCGTCAGCCCCAGCGCCAGCTTCCACGCGCGCCTGTCGCGCGCCCTGGACGCCGAGCTGCCCATCGTGGCTCCGCAGCGCCGTCGTTCGCCGCTGCGCATGGGCCTGTCCGGCCTGGCCGTGGCCGCGGCCGTAGCCACGGTGGCCTGGGTGGCGCAACCGTACATCATGGGCGGCTCCAGCCGTCCCGCCGAAACCCGCGTGCTGGCCGACGCTTCGCCCGCCGAAACGCCGGGGCTGCGCGATTACCTCGAGGCTCATCGCCAGATGGCGGGTCCCAGCGCGGTGCGCCAGGTCTCGTTCGATGCCGGAGCCGGACGTTGATCGCACAGCTGCAGCAGTTCTGTCGACCGGTGCTGGGCCGCCACCCGTGGGGCCGCCGGTCCGCGCATGGGGCCGGATGGGCTCTCACCGCTGTGTTCCTGATGGTCTTCGCGGCCGCCCACGAGGCCGCCCGGGCCGCCGAACCCGCTCCGGCCGGGTCTATCCAACTGCTCTACGACATCCAGCAGGCCGCCCGCAAGCAAGACTACGCCGGCGTATTCCTGTACCAGCAGGGCGAAGTCATCCAATCGTCGCGCCTGGTGCATGTCATCGATGGCACGGGCGAGCGCGAGCGCCTGGAAATCCTCGACGGGCAGCCGCGCGAATACCTGCGCCACAACGACGAAATCCAGTGCCTGATCCCCGAACGCAAGACCGTGCTGATGGAGCCGCGCCGCGGCGACCGCTTCCCGGGCCTGTTGCTGGGCAATCCCACTGACCTGGCGCAACACTACGACATTCGGGCCGAAGATAAGCTGCACCGGGTGGCCGATCGCCAGTGCCGCGTCATCACCATCGCGCCGCGCGACGGCTTGCGCTACGGCTACCGCCTGTGCGCCGACGTCGACACCAATCTGCTGCTCAAGGCCCAGACCATCGACGCCAAACAGGGCGTGGTCGAGCAGGTCTCGTTCACGTCCATCCGCGTGGGCGGCAAGGTCGATTCCTCTGAATTATCTTCCCGCTGGAGCACCCGCGACTGGAAAGTGCTGCAGCCGCGCATCGAGCCCACCGACCTGGCCGCCCAGGGCTGGCGCATTCCCGCGCCCAAGGGCTTCGTGGCCGTCATGCAGGTCAAGCGCTCCATGGGGCACAGCAACGTGAACCAACTGGTGCTGTCCGACGGGCTTGCGGCCATTTCGGTATTCATCGAGCCGTACGATACCGGGCACGGCCATCCGTTATCGCCGGGCGCCGCGCGCCGCGGCGCCATCAACATCTATGGCACGCGAATTGCCGACTTCTGGCTGACCGCCCTGGGCGAAGTGCCAGCCGCCACGCTCGAGCAGCTGGCCACTTCCACCGAATACGTGCCAGCCTCGTCTCAATAACAAAAAGCCTGCAAAAAGGTTTGGGGAATTTTCGGAGTTCTCTCATGCAAACGCTTTCAGTGTCGACTCTCTTTTTCCGGCGCTTTTTCCTGGCCCTTTTGGCCAGCATCATGCTGGCGGGGGCGTATGGGCCCGCGCAAGCCCAGACTTCACCCCCGCCCACGGTGGCGCTGCCCGATTTCAGCAGCATCATCGCCAAGGCCGATCCGGCCGTGGTCAATATCCGTACCACCGCCACCGTGCCGGTCCGTTCGCCCGCCGGCGGCAACGATCCCTACGAGCTGTTCCGCTGGTTCTTCGGGCCCGATTTCCAGCCGCCCGGCATGCCGCAACCGCAGCAGCCGCAGCCGCGCCAGGCTCCCGAAGAGCGCAAGGTGCCGCGCGGGGTGGGGTCCGGCTTCTTCATCTCCGATGACGGCTACATCCTGACCAACAACCATGTGGTTTCCGACGCCGCCGACATCTACGTCACCCTGACGGATGGGCGTGAGTTCAAGGCCAAGGTCATTGGTACCGACGAGCGCACCGATGTGGCGCTGATCAAGATCGAGGCCAAGAACATGGTGGCCCTGCCCATCGGCGACCCCAAGCAGCTCAAGAAAGGGCAGTGGGTGCTGGCCATCGGCTCGCCGTTTGGCCTCGATTCCACCGCCACGTCCGGCATCGTCAGCGCCATCGGGCGTGATACCGGCGAATACCTGCCGTTTATCCAGACCGACGTGGCCGTCAACCCCGGCAACTCGGGCGGTCCCCTGCTCAACCTGAGCGGTGAAGTGGTCGGCATCAACTCGCAGATCATTTCGCGCAGCGGCGGCTTCATGGGCATCTCGCTGGCCATTCCCATCGACGAAGCCATGCGCGTGGCCGATCAACTGCGCGCCAGCGGCAAGGTCACCCGCGGCCGCATCGGCGTACAGATCAGCGAAGTGGGCAAAGACGTGGCCGAGGCCATCGGCCTGCCCAAGGCCGAAGGCGCGCTGGTGAGCAACGTGGAATCCGACGGCCCGGCCGATGACGCCGGCGTCAAGCCGGGCGACGTGATCACCTCGTTCCATGGCGAGTCCATCAAGCGCTGGTCCGATCTGCCCCGCATCGTCGGCGAAACCAAGCCGGGCACCCGCACCGAAATGGAAGTGTGGCGCCGCGGCAAGACGGTGACCCTGTCGGTCAAGGTGGGCGAGCTCACCAACACCACGGCGGCCTCGTCCGACAACGCCCCGGTCGAACCCGAGCACGCCGGCAATGCGCTGGGCCTGCGCGTGGTCGACGTGCCTGCCGATGTCCAGCGCAAGCTGGGCATCAAGGGCGGCGTACAGGTGCGCGCCGCCAACGGCGCCGCCGGTGCGGCCGGCCTGCAGCCGGGCGACATCGTGCTGGCGGTCAACAACACCGACGTGACCGGCGCCGAGCAATTCAACAAGCTGGTGGGCAAGCTGCCCAAGGGCAAGGCGGCTGGCCTGCTGGTACGCCGCGGCGATCAGACCCAATGGGTGGCGGTCGAGCCTGAGAAGTAGGGCCACCCCGCGAAGCGCCGCGCTTTGCCCTAAAAGGGGCGATGCCGGCGCACCGGCGGAGCCGGATCCGCGGCGTCGCCGGTGTGGGGGCTGCTTACGGCTCGGGAGTTTTCCCTGGTGTGCCAGGTGTCAGGCTCCGCAAGGTGCCTGACACCGTCAAATCATGGCGACAGTTGCTGCTTACAGCGGTGTCAGGCACCTTGCGGAGCCTGACACCTGGGGAGCAGTCCGCACCTGGGGGGCAGTCCGCACCTGGGGAGCAGCCTGACACTCGCGGAAGCGCCTGGATGCCTGCGGGAAATCCAGGCCGGCCAGGCGCGTGCAGCCCAGGCGGAAAACACTGCCGGGCGGGGCGGCGAGATTATGTGGGGCGAACCCGTATAAAATAGCCAGTTGCCGCAAAAGGGGGCGCGTTGCGCCCCCTCGTTTTTGGCTGGTCGCCGGAGCGCCGTCGCGCCTGTGCCCGCGCGTGTTTTGTCCCTAATAAACCCACCTTATGCAGCATATCCGCAATTTCTCCATCATCGCCCACATCGATCACGGCAAATCGACCTTGGCCGACCGCCTGATCCAGCGTTGCGGCGGGTTGGCGGCGCGCGAAATGTCCGCGCAGGTGCTGGACTCCATGGAAATCGAGCGCGAGCGGGGCATCACCATCAAGGCCCAGACCGCCGCGCTGCAATACCAGGCCCAGGACGGCAAGACCTACAACCTGAACCTCATCGACACCCCGGGGCACGTCGACTTCTCGTACGAAGTCAGCCGTTCGCTGTCGGCTTGCGAAGGGGCGCTGCTGGTGGTCGATGCCTCGCAGGGCGTCGAGGCCCAGACGGTGGCGAACTGCTACACCGCCATCGAACTGGGCGTCGAAGTGCTGCCCGTGCTCAACAAGATGGACCTGCCGCAGGCCGATCCCGACGCCGCGCGCCAAGAGGTCGAAGACGTCATCGGCATCGACGCCTCGAACGCGGTGCTGGCCAGCGCCAAGACGGGCATGGGCATCGACGAGATCCTCGAGACCATCGTGGCCCGCGTGCCGGCGCCTCAGGGCAACCCCGACGGCGCACTGCAGGCCCTGATCATCGACTCCTGGTTCGACAACTACGTGGGCGTGGTGATGCTGGTGCGCATCATCAACGGCGTGCTGCGTCCCAAAGACAAGATCCTGCTGATGGCCTCGGGCGCCACCCACCTGTGCGAGCAGGTCGGCGTGTTCACGCCCAAGTCGCAGCCGCGCACCGAGCTGTCCGCGGGCGAGGTCGGGTTCATCATTGCCGGCATCAAAGAGCTGGCGCATGCCAAGGTGGGCGATACCGTCACCCTGGCGGGCAAGCCGGCCAACGCGCCGCTGCCGGGCTTCAAGGAAGTCAAGCCGCAGGTGTTCGCCGGCCTGTATCCGGTAGAAAGCTCCGAATACGACCAACTACGCGATTCGCTCGAAAAGCTCAAGCTCAACGATGCCGCGCTGATGTTCGAACCCGAGGTCTCGCAGGCGCTGGGCTTCGGTTTCCGCTGCGGCTTCCTGGGCCTGCTGCACATGGAAATCGTGCAAGAGCGCCTCGAGCGCGAGTTCGACATGGACATCATCACTACCGCGCCGTCGGTGGTGTACGAAGTCGAACAACGCGACGGCAGCATCGAAATCGTCGATAGCCCGGCGCGCATGCCCGAAGTGGGCAAGATCGCCGACATCCGCGAGCCCATCGTCAAGGTCACGCTGTTCATGCCCCAGGAATACGTGGGTCCGGTCATGACGTTGTGCAACAACAAGCGCGGCGTGCAGATCAACATGAGCTACCACGGCCGCCAGGTGCACCTGACCTACGAGATTCCGCTGGCCGAGATCGTGCTCGACTTCTTCGACAAGCTCAAGTCGGTGTCGCGCGGCTATGCCTCGATGGATTACGAATTCCTGGAATACCGTTCGGCCGACGTGGTGCGGGTCGACCTGCTCATCAACGGCGACCGCGTCGACGCGTTGGCCATGATCGTGCACCGGGCCAATGCCCGCTATCGCGCGCGCGACGTGGTCACGCGCATGCGCGGGCTGATCCCGCGCCAGATGTTCGACGTGGCCATTCAGGCGGCTATCGGCGCCGAGGTCATCGCGCGCGAGAACGTCAAGGCGCTACGCAAGAACGTGCTGGCCAAGTGCTACGGCGGCGACATCACCCGCAAGAAAAAACTTCTCGAAAAGCAGAAAGCCGGCAAGAAACGCATGAAGCAGGTGGGCAGCGTCGAGATCCCCCAGGAAGCGTTCCTGGCCATCCTGCAAGTCGAAGACAAGTAGCGAGAAAAAGGCCTTTATATGAGCTGGAATTTTGCGCTGATACTTTTTGTGCTGCTGGTGGTTACCGGCATCATCTGGGTGCTCGACGTGGCCGTGCTGCGGCGCCGCCGCGCGCAGCGCGCGCAGGCCGCGGCCGACGGCGTCGACACCGCGTATGCCGCCGACCCCCAGGAAGCCGCGCGCCTGCGCCAAGAGGCGGCCGCGGCGGCCGGGCGCATTCCCTGGTGGGTTGAATACGCCGTCAGCTTTTTTCCGGTGATCCTGTTCGTGTTCGTGCTGCGATCTTTCGTCGTCGAGCCGTTCCGCATTCCGTCAGGCTCGATGCTGCCTACCCTGCAGTCGGGCGACCTGATCCTGGTCAACAAGTACAGCTACGGCATCCGGCTGCCCATCATTGACAAGAAGGTCGTCGAAGTCGGTGCGCCGCAGCGCGGCGACGTGGTGGTGTTCCGGTATCCGGTCGACCCCACCGTGGACTACATCAAGCGCATTGTCGGCCTGCCCGGCGATGAGGTCGCGTATGTGGACAAAAAGCTCTACGTGAATGGTCAACTGGTGCCGCACCAGCGCGACGGCGAGTATTTCGAGCCTGACAGGGTTTCGTACATTGCTCAGTATAAAGAGAAATTGGGCGACGTTAGCCACGATATCCTGCTTGATGAAGGAAAATCGCAGATTTACGGGCCTATCTGGAAGTTTCCGGGGCTGAGCAACTGCGATTACGCCCGTAATGGAGTACGCTGCAAAGTACCCGAAGGCCATTATTTCGCCATGGGCGACAACCGGGACAACAGCGCCGACAGCCGCTACTGGGGGTTCGTCCCTGACGCTAATATCGTCGGGAAGGCATTCTTCATCTGGATGAACTTCAGCGATCTCAGCCGCATCGGCAGCTTTAACTGACATGTCCCTCGCCACGCTGGAAACCCGCCTGGATCACCGCTTCGGCAACGCCGCTCTGCTTGAGCAGGCGTTGACGCACCGCAGCCACAGCGCTCGCCACAACGAGCGCCTCGAGTTCCTGGGCGATTCCGTGCTGAATTTCGTCGTGGCGGCCATGTTGTTCGAACGCTTTCCGAAACTCGATGAAGGCGATTTGTCGCGCTTGCGCGCCAACTTGGTCAAACAGGCCTCGCTGGCCGACATCGGCCAGCGGCTGGAGTTGTCGCAATACCTGCGGCTGGGCGAGGGCGAACTGAAAAGCGGCGGCTTCCGGCGTCCGTCCATCCTGGCCGACGCGGTCGAGGCCATTTTCGGGGCGGCGTTCCTGGATGGCGGCTTCGATACGGCGCGCAAGGTGATCGTGCGGCAATACCAGCCGGTGCTGGCCAGCGTCGACCCCAAGACGCTGGGCAAAGACGCCAAGACCCTGCTCCAGGAATTCCTGCAGGGTCGCAAGCTGGCCCTGCCCCTATATACCGTGGTGGCCACGCATGGCGCGGCCCATAGCCAGCAGTTCGAGGTCGAATGCGCCATTCCGGCGCTCGAAATCAAAGTGGTGGCGCCCGGCGCCAGCCGGCGCGCCGCCGAACAATCGGCCGCCAAGCTGGCGCTTGAAGCCGCGCAGGCAGCCAGTCCCGCGCGCGCCGTGCGCAAGCAAGGCAAGGCTCGCAAAGCCGCGCAATTGTCACTGCCGGTGGCGGTGGCCCAAGAGGTCAAATGAGCAATACCCCTTTCCGAACCGGCTTCGTTGCCGTGGTCGGGCGCCCCAATGTGGGCAAGTCCACCCTGACCAATGCCTTGATCGGCTCGAAAATCTCCATTGTCTCGCGCAAGGCGCAGACAACGCGCCACCGCATCCATGGCGTGCTCACCCGCGAACACGAGCAGTTCGTGTTCGTCGATACGCCGGGCTTCCAGACGCGCCACGGCGGCGCCATGAACCGCATGATGAATCGCGTGGTCACCCAGGCCCTGGCCGAGGTCGACGTGGTGGTGCATGTGGTCGAGGCGGGCAAATGGACCGACGGCGACGCCAAGCTGTTGCCGCTGCTGCCCGACGCCAGGCGCACTATCCTGGTGGTCAGCAAGATCGACGCCGTGAAGCGGCGCGACGAGCTGTTCGCCTTCGTATCCAAGATTGTTGCGCAGCATCCCTACGACGCCGTGGTGCCGGTCAGCGCCGTCAAGTCGCAGCAGCTCGACCAGCTGCTGGATGAAATCGCCGCGCGCCTGCCCGAAGGCGAGCCGCTGTTCGAAGAAGACACGCTGACCGACCGGCCCATGCGCTTCATCGCCGCCGAGCTGCTGCGCGAGAAAATCTTCCGGCTGGTTGGCGACGAGCTGCCCTACGGCTGTACCGTCGTCATCGAGCAGTGGGAAGAAACCGACAAGAATCTGCGCGTGGCGGCCTGCGTGGTGGTCGAACGCGACAGCCATCGGCCCATCCTGCTAGGCGCCGGCGGCGTGCACATGAAGCGCATCGCCACCGAAGCGCGCCAAGACATCGCCAAACTGGTCGACAAGCCTGTGCACCTCGAGGTGTATATCAAGGTGCGCAAGGGCTGGTCCGATCGCGAAAGCGCGCTGCGCGACCTGGGCTATGAGTAGACGGGCGCACCGCGTCCAGGATTGCGCTGCCTATATGCTCCACGCCACCGCGTGGCGCGAAACCTCGCTGATCGTCCAGAGTTTTTCCCGTGAGCACGGTTGCGTGGCGCTGGTGGCCAAGGGCGCCAAGCGCCCGTATTCGGTGCTGCGGCCTGTGTTGTCGGCGTTCCAGCCCCTGCTGTTGTCCTGGAGCGGCGCCGGCGAAGTCAAGACGCTGACCCGTGCCGAGGTGGCGGGCCTGCGGCCCCTGGCCGGCACGGCCCTGATGTCGGCCTGGTACATGAACGAGTTGCTCTTGCGCCTGTTGCCGCGCGAAGATGCGCACCCGGCGCTGTTCGACGCCTACGACACGGCCCTGCAGCAACTGGCGGGCGGCACGCGGGCGGCCGGCGCGCTGCGGCGCTTCGAATGGACTCTGTTGCGCGAAACCGGCTATGGCATTGACCAGGAAGCGCCCGATTTCGACGACCCCGCCATCGAGCCCGCCTTGCGCCGCGACCTGCGCGAGCGCCTGGCCGCCAACCTGGCGGGCCGTCCGCTGGCCACCCGGCGGGTGCTGCTGGATCTGCAGAAGCTGTAGCGGTGACTGTGGCTGTAGCTGTGGCTGTAGCTGTAGCTGTAGCTGTGGCTGTGGCTGTGGCTGTGGGTGGCTGTGGGTGGCTGTAGCTGGCTGTAGCTGTGGCTGTAACTGACGGTGGCCATCGCCATCGCCGCAGCCGACTCTGAACGGCGCAGGTGTCTGACTCCCGCAGGGTGTCAGACACCTGAGTGGGCCGATAGTCCAGCCACATCGGTGTCCGACACCCTGCGGGAGTCAGACACCTGGCTACCGCGGCCCACAAGAGAGCCAGACACTCGGCACACTTTCACTTCTACCACCTTCACTTCCGTCCCTTCATTTCCGTCCCCGTCACGTCCGTCCCGTTCACGTCCGTCCCGTTCAAGCCTGTCCCGTTCAGGCCCGTCACGGGCGCTTCGACAATCCGGGCACCCATTCCAGCCGCCCGCCATCCCGTATTTTGTATGCGTCCAGGGTGGTGTAGTTGCCGGAGCCTGCCGTGACCAGCGTGACCGCCAGTTCGGGCTGGCCGTCGCTATCCAGATCCTTTAGTTCTGCCTGGCGCAGTTCGCCGTCGCGCGGACGGATGATGCCGTCGGCATAGTCGCCGATCGACAGATCGCGGTACAGGCGGACGCTGTAGGTGCCGATAGAGGCCGGCTCGCCCGGTTCCTGGGCCACCACGACGGTGGCCGGCGCCTGGGCCAGCGGCACCACGATGGGCGCGGGCGCGGCCGCGTCGGCCGGGCTGGACGAACCCGCCCATTCGACCACGCTGGCATGGCTGCTGCGGCGGTCGACCAGGCACAGCATGGTCAGCGCCGCCCCTTTCATATGCGCTTGCGTAGCGGTGCCGCGGATCAGCAGGGCAGTTTGCCCCGAACGGTCGTCGAACTGCATGGGCATGCCCACTTGCTCGGTTTGCGCCAGGCCGGACGCCTGGGCGCACAGGCGCAGGGCCTTGTCTTCTTGCTGCTGCCAGGCGGCAGGCGAACTCGCCTGGGCCGCCGCAGCGACCAGGGTGGCGAGAAAAAGGCAGGCTGGGGCATGGCCAAGGCAGGGGGGCATGGGCGGCTCGTGTCGGGAAACAGGATGCTTATCGTGTAGCACGCGCCACGCCGGGTGTCCATGTGCCATAGGGCTTCTGCACACAGCGGTGTCAGGCACCCTGGCGGGAGCCAGACACCTGGCAAGCATCGTGTCAGGGGTCAGGCGCGAGTCAGCGATCTGGCAAACATCGTGTCAGGGGTCAGGCGCGAGTCAGCGATCTGGCAAGCATCGTGTCAGGGGTCTGGCGCGAGTCAGGGATCTGGCAAGCGTCGTATCAGGGGGTCTGGCGGGAGCCAGGGATCTGGCAAGCTCCGGCAGAGAGTGGGCACCTTGTACATGAAAAAGGCCCGCGCAAGGCGGGCCCAGGATGCCGGAAAGCCGGGGGCTTAATCGCGATCGCCGCCGAAAATGCCCAGTAGCATCAGCAGGTTCGAGAAGACGTTGTAGACGTCCAGGTAGATGGCCAGGGTGGCGGACACGTAATTGGTTTCGCCGCCGTTGACCACGCGCTGCAGGTCGACCAGCATGAAGGCCGAGAAAATGACCACGGCCAGCACCGAGATGGTGAGCATCAGGGCGGGCATTTGCAGGAAGATGTTGGCCAGCGCCGCCAGCAGGATGACCACCGCGCCGGTGAACAGCCACTTCTGCATGTTGGACAGGTCGCGCTTGATGGTGGTGGCCAGCGTGGCCATGGTGCCGAACACCACGGCGGTGCCGCCGAAGGCCGTCATGACCAGTTGCGCCCCGTTGCCCATGCCCAGCACGAAGCCCAGCAGGCGCGACAGCATGACGCCCATGAAGAACGTGAAGGCCAGCAGCAGCGTTACGCCCAGCGAGCTGTTTTTGTTTTTCTCGATGGCGAACATCAGGCCGAAGGCGCCCGCCAGGAACACGATGGCAGACAGCCCGGGGCTGGCCATCATGACCTGGTTCACGCCGGTGTACAGGCCTACCGCGGCACCCAGCACGGTGGGGATCAGCGACAGGGCCAGCAGCCAGTAGGTGTTGCGCAGCACCTTGTTGCGGACGACTTCGCCCGGCGCGCCGGCATAGCTGCCGGAGCGGTTGAAGGGAGAAGGACGGTATTCGTTCATGGACGGCTCCTGATTGCGGCAAAGGGGATTGCCCAATGGGGTTAGACGGTTAGGATACCTTACAGTTCCCTGAAAAATCTACTGTCAGGTGTTGCGTGGTTCAGCCCGGCCGCACGCCCCGTACCGCGCGCTCGATCAGGGCGGGCAGTTCGGCTTCGAGGCGGGCGCGCAGGCCGGCCGCGGCGTCGTCGACCGCGCGCTGCAAGGCTTGTTCCAGCTCGGCCTGCAGCGCCGCGCGCAGTACGGCGTCGCCGGCGGCGCCCGCGGCGGTGCTCCAGGCCGCCTGGGGCAGGCCCGCGCCGCCCGCGGCATCGGCTGGCAGGCCGGCGACCGAGTGGCCGGCAACCTGAGTCAGCACGGGCAGGTCGGCATCATGCGCGGCGGCGCCTGCCGTGCCAGACTCGGGCGCTAGGGTGGGCTCGGCGCGCTGCGTCAGGGTGGGGATGCCAGGGTCTGAATAGTGGGGCATGGGGACTCCTGGGGCCTATGCCGTGCGGCCGGCGAGGTCGTGGCTGTGCGGCGTGTGGCCGGCGGCCTGGTAGACACGCCAGCGCTGGCGCGCCGCCTGGCGGTCGGCGGGGTCGTCGGAGACGATTTCCAGCACGCGCGCGAATCCATCGTAGCCCGGCGGGCAGTCGTCGTCGAGGTTGAGCAGCCAGGGTTCGTCGCCCGCGGCGGCGGGCTGGGGCGCGGCCGCGGTCAGGATGACCGGCGTGTCGGCGGCCAGCGGGTCGGTCGCCAGCACATGGGGCACGAACGAGACGTCGTCGAACGCCCACAGCATGCGGTCGAACGCGGCCAGGCGGGCGCCGTCGGCGCAGTACACCACCAACCGCTGGCCCGCCTGGTAGCGCTTGCGGGCGGCCTGGCAGGCGGCCCGCAGGCGGTCGGCGGCGCCGAAGGCGAAGTCAATGCGCGTCATCGGCACAGCCGGGGCCGTCAGGCCTGGTCGAGCAGGAACTGCATCAGCAGGGGCACCGGGCGGCCGGTTGCGCCCTTGTCTTTGCCGCTGCGCCAGGCGGTGCCGGCGATGTCGAGGTGAGCCCAGCGATACGCCTTGGCAAAGCGCGACAGGAAGCACGCGGCGGTGACCGAGCCGGCCGGCGGGCCGCCTATGTTGGCCACGTCGGCGAAATTGGACTTGAGCTGGTCCTGGTAGGCGTCGTCCATGGGCATGCGCCAGGCGGTGTCGAGCGACTGGCGGCCAGCCGCCAGCAGCGCGTCGGCAAGCGCGTCGTCTTGCGTGAACAGGCCCGTGTTGACGTGCCCCAGCGCCACCACGCAGGCGCCGGTAAGCGTGGCGATGTCGACCACGGCCGACGGCTTGAAGCGTTCGGCGTAGGTGAGGGCGTCGCACAGTACCAGGCGGCCTTCGGCGTCGGTGTTGAGGATTTCGATGGTCTGGCCCGACATGCTGGTGACGATGTCGCCGGGCTTGTTGGCCTTCCCGCTGGGCAGGTTCTCGCAGGCGGCGATCAGGCCCACCACGTCGAGGGGCAGTTCGAGTTCGGCCAGGGCGCGGAAGGTGCCCAGCACGCTGGCCGCGCCGCACATGTCGTACTTCATTTCGTCCATGGTGGCGGCGGGCTTGAGCGAGATGCCGCCCGCATCGAAGGTGATGCCCTTGCCCACCAGCACCACCGGACCGGCCTTGGATTTCTTGGCGGGCTTGCCCGCATGGCGCAGCACGATGAAGCGCAGGGGCTCGTCGGAACCGCGCGCCACCGACAGGAACGAACCCATGCCCAGCGCCTCGACCTGCTTGCGGTCCAGCACCTCGACCTTCAGCGACTTGAACTCGCGCGCCAGTTTCCGGGCGGTGTCGCCGAGATAGGTGGGAGTGCACACGTTGCCGGGCAGGTTGCCCAGGGTGCGGGTGAGTTCCATGCCGTGGGCAATGGCGCTGCCTTCGCGCAAGCCCTGCTGGGTTTGCGCGGCTTCGCCGCGTTCGACCACCTGCACGATTTTCTTGAGCTTGGGGCGGGCGTCGCGGTCGGGTTTGCCGAACGTGGCGTCGTAGTGGTAGGTGGCGGCGCCGGCGGCGATGGCCGCCGAACGGGCACGGGCCCGGATGGGGGTATCGGCGATGGAGTTGGCGGCCAGCGTGGAAACGGCCTCGGTGATGCGGGCGGCCACGCATGCCGCCGCAAAACCTTGCTCGGCGGCGGCATGGGCGCGCGCGTTGTATTCGCTTTGCTTGCCCAGGCCCACCAGCACCACGCGCTGCGCCGACACGCCGGGCAGGGCGCGCAGCACCAGCGTGGCGCCGGGGCGGCCGCGGAACTCGGCCTTGACGACCTGGCGCACAGCATTGTTGCTGGCGCGGTCAATGACATCGGCGGCCGGGCTGAGTTCGCCATCGGCGTATACGCCCACGGCCAGCGCGGCCGTCTTGATCTGGTGCAGGGAAGCTGTGCTCTGTGTGCTAAATTCCATGGAGGATTCCCGTGTGCGTGGTGCAGTGCGGTTGATTATCCCGCATATTCTCACATGTCTCTATTCAAACGGTCTGTCGTCGCCGAGATCACCAGTCACGCGGGGGTGGTCTTTTCCACGCTGGTGGTAGTGTGGCTCAGCGTGCTGCTGGTGCGACTGCTTGGCGAGGCCGCCGGCGGCACGATCGGCGCCGATGTGGTGCTGGGCCTGGCGGCCTTTTCCACCATTACCGCGTTGCCCACCGTGCTGGCCGTGTCGCTGTTCATCGCGGTGCTTACCACCGTAACGCGCAATTACCGCGAATCGGAAATGGTGGTGTGGTTTGCCAGCGGGCTGTCGCTGGCCGACTGGCTGCGTCCGGTGCTGCGCGTGGCGATACCCGTGGCGGGGCTGGTGGCGGTGTTGACGCTGGTGGCGTCGCCGTGGGCCTATCGCCAGATCGCCGAATACCGCGAACGCTTCGAGCAGCGCTCCGACTTGTCCAAGGTCACGGCGGGGCAGTTCGCCGAATCGGGCGAAGGCCAGCGCGTGTTCTTCGCCGAAGAGCCCACCCAGGCGTCCGACGAACTGGGCAACGTGTTCGCGCGCGAAACCGGCCCCGAATGGCACAGCGTCATGACGGCCAGCAGCGCGCGCATCGAAACCGAACCCAATGGCGACCGCTTCCTGGTGCTGGGGCGCGGCCACCGCTACGACCTGAAACCCGGCACGCCCGAAATCCGCCTGGTCGATTTCGCCAAATATGGCGTGCGCCTGGAAAGCAAATCGGGCGATCCCATTGCCGAGGCGCGCGCGGCGGCCGAGCGTTCCAGCAAGGCCCGGCCCACGATGCAGCTGGTGGCCGACGACACCGACAGTTCCTGGTCGCAGATCATGTGGCGGGTGTCGATGCCGCTCGCGGCCCTGAACCTGGCGTTGCTGGCCATTCCGCTGGGCGCGGTGAACCCGCGCCTGGGGCGCTCGGGCGACCTGCTCATTGCCGGCCTGGTGGGCCTGCTGTACATGAACGTCATCAATCTGTCGCGTGCCTGGATCAGCAGCGGCAAGCTGCCCTTCGGCATCGGCGTCTGGGCCGTGCACGCGGTGGTGCTGGCGCTGGCGGGATACCTGTTGATGCGCCGCCTGCGCGTCAAGGCGCCGCGCCAGCAGTCGTCCTGAGCCTCACCGGGGCGCTAAGGCAGGTAATGCATGCCGCCCTGGCGGCCTGCCAGCAGCGGCGCGTTGCGCACGATCGAGCGGCGCATGAAATCCCATAGCACCGACATGCGCTTGAGCTTGTGCAGGTCTTCGTGGCAGTACATCCAGAAGCTGCGCGTGATGGCGATGTCGTCTTCCAGCACCGGCACCAGGCGCGCGTCCTGCGCGGCAATGAAACAGGGCAGAATGGCCAGCGAGCGTCCCTGCAGCGCCGCGTGGTACTGCGCCACGACGCTGGTGCTGCGCAACACGACCCGGCTGTCGGGCAGCAGGTCTTCCAGGTAGCGCAGCCGTTCGCTGAACAGCAGCTCGTCCACATAGCCGATGAAGGTATGGCCGGCCAGGTCGGCGCGCGTGGCGATGGGGGCATGGCGGGCCAGGTAGCCGGGGGTGCCGTACAGCCGCAGCGTGTAGTCGCACAGCTTGGTGCATACGTAAGGGCCGCGCTGCGGCCGCTCGATGGTGATGGCCAGGTCGGCCTCGCGCTTGGATAGGCTGACAAAGCGCGGCACCGGCAGGATGTCCAGGGTGATGTGCGGATAGCGGCGCTGGAAGTCGGCCGCCAGGGGCGTCAGCACATAGCTGCCGAAGCCTTCGGTGGCGCCGATGCGCAGGTGGCCCGACAGGGCCTGCCCGATGCCCGACAGGTTTTCGCGGGCCGTCTGCACCGCGCTTTCCATCTGCTCGGCGTACACGAACAGGCGCTGCCCGTCTTCGGTCAGCACAAACCCCGTGCTGCGCGATTTTTCGAACAGCAGCGAGTCGAGCTCGGCTTCCAGCGCGCGGATGCGGCGCGCGACCGTGGTGTGTTCAACCCCCAGCCGGCGGGCCGCCGCGCTGACGCGCTGGGTGCGGGCGACTTCCAGAAAATAACGCAGGCTGTCCCAGTCGAGCATAGCGGCTTCCTTGTGTATTAATGCACAACGAATGTGCAATTTGTGCTGTTGCTTGATGATTTTTACACATCTACACTAAACCGGCCGGCCCGCCGCTGCGCGCGCAGGCCGGCTACAAACATACGAATAATCACCGGAGACATGAACATGACACTGCACGCTCGCGGGCTGGCCGCCGGTTTCTGCCTGGGCGCCATGCTGGCCGGCCCGGCCATGGCGGCTGAACAGCCGCCGGTCAAGATCGGCATCCTGACCGATATGTCGGGTACCTATGCGGCCATGGGCGGAGCCGGCTCGGTGGCCGCGGCCCAGCTGGCCATCGACGACTGCCTGGCGGCGGAATGCAAGGGCATGAAAATCGAGCTGGTGTCGGCCGACAACCAGAACAAGGCCGACGTGGGGGCGGCGCGGGCGCGAGAGTGGTTCGACCAGGATGGGGTGACCGCGATCGCCGACCTCACCAATTCCGCCGTGGCGCTGGCCGTGCAGGGCATTGCCCGCGAGAAGAACAAGGTAGTGATGTTCTCGGGCCCCGCCACGACCGCGTTGACCAACAAAGAGTGCTCGCCGGTGGGCTTTCACTGGATGTTCGACACGTACTCGCAGTCGGCGGGCGGCGCCAAGGCCACGGTGCGCGCGGGCGGCAAGTCGTGGTACTTCATCACGGTGGACTACGCCTTCGGACATTCGCTCGAAGCCGACACGGCCAAGGCCGTCAAGGCGCTGGGCGGCACGGTGACTGGCTCGGTGCGCCACCCGCTGAACGCGCCCGACTTTGCGTCGTACCTGCTGCAGGCGCAAAGCTCCAGGGCGCAGGTGGTCGCGCTGGCCAACGGCGGGCAGGATACGGTCAATGCGGTCAAGCAGGCGCGCGAGTTTGGCATTGTCGATGGCGGCCAGCGCCTGGTGTCGCTGCTGATCTTCCTGTCTGATCTGCGCGCCCTGGGGCTGGAAAACGCGCAGGGGCTGTCTTATGTGGACGGTTTCTATTGGGACTACGACGACGCCACGCGCGCCTGGTCGAGCCGCTTCGAAAAAGCCTACCGCGGGCTCAAGCCCACCATGACGCAAGCCGGCGTGTATTCCAGCGTGCTGCACTATCTGCGCGCGGTGGCCGCCACCGGCACCACCGATGGCCGCAAGGTCGCCGACAAGATGCGCGAGCTGCCGATCAAGGATCCGATCATGCACAACGCCAGCATCCGGCCCGACGGCCGCGTCATCCACGACATGTATCTGTACGAGGTCAAGAAGCCGGGCGAATCGAAGGGCGGCTGGGACTATTCCAAGCTGGTCGCCACCATCCCGGCCGACGAGGCCTTCCAGCCGCTGGCGGATTCGACCTGCCCGCTGCTGAAGCAGTAAAACGGTTGCAAGGGGCGGGCCGCGCAGGCTTGCCCCGGGCGCCGGCAGTATCCCGCAATCTATTAGGAGCAACCCATGAGTGAAGTTCCCAGCGTGCCGCTACTGATCGGCGGCAAGCTCGTGCAATCCAAGACGACCGAATGGCGCGACGTGATCGATCCGGCCACGCAGCAGGTGGTCGCCCGCGTGCCCTTCGCCACGCGCGAGGAGCTGGACCTGGCGGTGGCCAATGCCAAAGAAGCCTTCCAGACCTGGCGCAATACCGGGCAGGGCGCGCGCATGCGCGTCATGCTGAAGCTGCAGCAATTGCTGCGCGAAAACACCGCCAAGCTGGCCGAGATGATCACCCGCGAGCATGGCAAGACCCTGCCGGACGCCGAGGGCGAAGTAGGGCGCGGCCTCGAAGTGGTGGAGCATGCGTGCTCTATTGCCAACCTGCAATTGGGCGAATACGCCGAGAACGCCGCCGGCGGCATCGACGTCTACACCCTGATCCAGCCCCTGGGCGTGTGCGCCGGCATTACGGCGTTCAACTTCCCGGTGATGCTGCCGTGCTTCATGTTTCCCATTGCCGTGGCTTGCGGCAACACCTTCGTGCTCAAGCCGTCCGAGCAGGACCCGACGTCTTCGCTGTTCCTGGCGCAGCTCGCGCTCGAGGCCGGCCTGCCGCCGGGCGTGCTGAACGTCGTGCATGGCGGCCCCGAGATCGCCAACGGGCTGTGCGAGCATCCCGATATCAAGGCCGTGTCGTTCATCGGTTCGACCCGCGTCGGTTCCGAGATCTACCAGCGCGCCTCTAATGCCGGCAAGCGTTGCCAGGCCATGATGGGCGCCAAGAACCACTGCGTGATCCTGCCCGATGCCGACCCTGAAGTCGCGTTGAACCAACTGCTGGGCGCCGCTTTCGGCGCGGCCGGCCAGCGCTGCATGGCGGCCTCGGTAGCGGTGCTGGTGGGCGAGGCCCGCAATTGGCTGCCCGACTTCGTCGAGCGGGCCAAGGGCCTGAAGGTCAATGCCGGCACCGACCGCAAGGCCGATCTGGGGCCGCTGGTGTCGCCCAACGCCAAGAAGCGGGTGGAAAGCCTGATCCAGAAAGGCGTGGACGAAGGCGCCAGGCTGCTGCTCGACGGCCGCAACCTGAAGGTGCCAGGCTTCGAGCAGGGCAACTTCGTGGGCCCCACGGTGTTCGACGGCGTGACCGAGAACATGACCATCTACACCGAAGAAATCTTCGGCCCCGTGCTCAGCGTGGTGGGCGTCGATACCCTGGAAGAAGCGGTGGCCTTCATCAATCGCAACCCCAACGGCAACGGTGTGGCGCTGTTCACTCAGGATGGCGGCGCGGCGCGCTACTTCCAAAACAACATCGACGTGGGGCAGGTGGGTATCAATATTCCCATTCCCGTGCCGGTGGCCTGGTTCAGCTTCACCGGTTCGCGCGGCTCGAAGCTGGGCGACCTGGGGCCCAACGGCAAGCAGGCCGTGCAGTTCTGGACCCAAACCAAGACCGTGACCGCGCGCTGGTCGGCTCACGGGCGCACGGTGAACACGACCATCTCGATGCGTTGACCGCCCAGGATGTCCGGCTCCCCAAAGGGGGCCGGACACCCACGGCCGATGCCGCCGCGGCAGGAAGCGGCGACATGGCCCTGAGGGGCGCGGCGCTCGGCAGGAGTGTGGCGAGGCGGCGTGTGTCCCCTCTAAACTTATATCAATAAATAATATAGAACAGGTTCTTTATTACTTATAATTGGCCGGTCTATCAGGGGCCACCATGAACCTGCAGCAATTCCGTTTTGTGCGCGAGACCATCCGCCGCGACTTCAACCTGACCGAAGCCGCCCGCATGCTTTACACCTCGCAACCCGGCGTGTCCAAGGCCATTATCGAATTCGAAGACGAACTCGGCATCAAGATTTTCGAGCGGCACGGCAAGCGCATCAAGGGGCTGACCAAGCCCGGCTTGGCTGTGTCGCAGGTCATCGACCGCATCATGCGCGAAGTCGACAACCTGAAGAAGGTCAGCGACGAATTCGCCCGCCGCGACGAAGGAGGGCTGGTCATCGCTTGCACCCACACCCAGGCCCGCTATCTGTTGCCGCGCGTCATTCCGGGGTTCCGCAAGCAGTTTCCCAAGGTGCACCTGTCGCTGGCCGAGGGCAGCCCGGGCCAGTTGGCCGAGATGGTGCTGCACGAGCAGGCTGACCTGGCCTTGGCGACTGAGTCGCTCGCGCTGACGCCGGGGCTGGCTACCTTGCCGGTATACGCATGGGAGCACACCGTGGTGGTGCGGCCGGACCACCCCCTGGCCGAACTCACCAGCAGCGCGGCCAGGAACCTGACGCTGGCGCAACTGGCCGAATACCCCATCGTGACCTACGACCGGGCTTTCACCGGCCGTACCACCATCGACGAGGTGTTCGCCAGCCAGAGCATCCATCCCGACATCGTGCTCGAGGCCATCGATGCCGACGTCATCAAGACCTATGTAGACGTGGGCTTGGGCATCGGCATCATCGCCGGCGTGGCCTACGACCCGCGCCGCGACGGCAACCTGGTGGGCCTGCCGGTCGGCCACCTGTTCGGCACGCACACCACGCGCGTCGGGGTGAAGGCCGGCGTGTTCCTGCGCGACTATGTCTATACCTTCCTGGAAATGATGGCGCCGTCGCTCACGCGCCAGGTGGTCGCCGAGGCGGTGCAGAGCCGTACCGCCTAGCTGGCCGGCCTGCCCGCCAGCCCGGCCGTTCAGGCCGGGTTTTGCTTTTTGGGGGTGCGGCGAGAGCGATGCTATGCCGGAGCAGGGGGCGATAAATATTATTAAATAAGAACCAATCGCATTTGTGTTGACTAAAAAATAGGAATCATTATCATTAACTCCAGTCGCAACGATCTGGAGTACAAATCATGGCAGCAGCGCTTAGCGCGGTAGTGGTGGGCGCCGACAGGCTGGGGAATATTCCCGACCTGCTCAAGGGCCACAATATTTCGATCACGCACCATATCAGCGGGCGTGATCCCTCGCACCAGAAGAAAACACTGCAGCTGCCCTCGGGTACGCAACTGGTCATTCTCCTGACCGATTTCCTGGGGCATAACGTGATGAAGACCTTCCGCAACGCCGCGCAGCGCGGCGGTATCCGGGTGGTGGCATGCCGGCGGTCAGTGTGCAGCATGCAGCAGGCCCTGCAGCAATGCGGCCTGTGTTCGATGCATTAAGCCAGGATTCACCCGCAAGCGCCGCGCGCATTCTTTTTAAGGGGACGAGGCTGGCGGGCGGCATGGCCCGCCGGCGCTTCCTTACCGAGCAGCTTCGCCGGGCGCGGCGGCCAGCAAGCCGCCTTCGAGGCGGCGGGCGCCGTTGTAGCGCTTGGCCCAATAGGTCAGCGTCATTTTTTCGATGCGCACCACGCCGCCCGCGCTGGGGGAGTGCACGAAACGGTTGTCGCCCAGGTAAATGCCCACGTGCGAATAGCGCCGCCCCAAGGTATTGAAGAACACCAGGTCGCCGGGCTGCAAATGCTGCTTGTCGATGGCGGTGCCCATCAGGGCCATGGCCGAGCTGTTGCGCGGCAGCTTCAGGCCCAGCGCGCGCTGGGCCGAATACGCGACCAGCCCACTGCAATCGAAGCCGGTATCGGGTGACGAACCGCCATAGCGGTAGCGCACGCCGAGCTGGTCCAGCGCCTCGTTGATGAGCGGGTCGCCTATGGCTTGCTGCCGTTCGCGGCTGAGCTTGCGCGCGACCAGCGAGCCGATCGGGTCGGACGAGGACGCGGCCCAGGCCGCGTCTTGCGAATCGAGGGCGGCGCGGTTGGCGGCGGGGCGGGTGTTTGCGCAGCCCGCCAGCAGCACGCACAGGCCAAAGGCCGCCAGGCCGGCGTACCGGCGCATGAGGCCGGGGCCATACATGGGTAGTGCGTGTATCAGGTGCCGGTGCATGCCCGCCCGAGCGGGGCGGCGGGCCCCGCGGATGCTGGTGGAATTGCCGCGATTCTAGCAAATGCCGCCGTCCGGCTTGCGGTCGCGGCCTGCGTCGGACCCATGCACATGGGGAATTCCCCAGGTTGCGCGGCAAGCCTGATGCAAGCTTTGCTGGCCACAATAGGGCCCGACAGGGGGCGAAGAAACCCCTCCAAACGGAGAGCAGGCCCGTGCAATCGGAGGCAAGTAATGCAAAAAACCCGCGATTTCCATCGCCGTTCCATCGACGACCGCGACGCGTTCTGGCGCGCCGAGGCTGAACGCATCCACTGGGAAACGCCGTTCGAGCAGGTGCTCGACTATTCCCGTCCGCCTTTCGCCCGCTGGTTCGTGGGCGGGCAAACCAATCTCTGCTACAACGCGGTCGATCGCTGGCTGCCGCAGCAGGCCGACCAGCCCGCCCTGATCTGGGTATCTACCGAGGTCGATCGCGAGGCCGTCTATACGCGCCGCCAGCTGTATGACGAAGTCAACGCGGCCGCCGCCATGCTGCGCGCGCAGGGCGTGGGCCGCGGCGACCGGGTGCTGCTGTACATGCCCATGGTGCCCGAGGCGGTTTTCACCATGCTGGCTTGTGCGCGGCTGGGGGCGGTGCATTCGGTGGTGTTCGGCGGGTTCGCCTCGGTGAACCTGGCCCAGCGCATCGACGACGCCGAGCCCAAGGTCATCGTGTCGGCCGACGCCGGCTCGCGCGCCGGCAAGGTGGTGCCGTACAAGCCGCTGCTGGACAAGGCCCTGAGTCTGTGCGCCCGGCCGCCGCAATCGGTGATCGTGTTCGATCGCGGGCTGGCGCCGTGCGAACGCCAGCCCGGGCGCGACCTCGACTACGCCGAGCTGCGCGCGCGGCACGCTGGCGAGCAGGTGCCCGTGCAGTGGCTCGAATCGTCCGAGCCCAGCTATATCCTTTACACGTCCGGCACCACCGGCAAGCCCAAGGGGGTGCAGCGGGACGTCGGCGGCTACGCCGTGGCGCTGGCCGCCTCTATGGAATATCTGTTCGATGGCAAGCCGGGCGATACCTATTTCTGCACCAGCGACATCGGCTGGGTGGTGGGGCATTCGTACATTGTGTACGGCCCGCTGATCGGCGGGCAGACCACCATCCTGTACGAAGGCACGCCGGTGCGCCCCGATGGCGCCATCCTGTGGCGGCTGGTCGAGCGCTTCGGTGTCAACACGCTGTTCTCGGCGCCCACCGCGGTGCGGGTGCTCAAGCGCCAGGCGCCCGAGCTGCTGTCGCGCCACGACCTGTCTTCGCTGCGCGCCGTGTACCTGGCCGGCGAGCCGCTCGACGAGCCCACCGCGCAATGGATCTCGCAAGGGTTGGGCAAGCCCATCATCGACAACTACTGGCAAACCGAGTCGGGCTGGCCGATCCTGTCGGCGCAGCCGGGTGTCGAACGGGTGCCCACGCGCTTCGGCAGCCCGTCGTTTCCCGTGTATGGCTTCGATGCGCGCATCGTCAGCGAAACCACGGGCGCCGACCTGGGCCCGGGCGAGAAGGGCGTGGTGGCCATTGCGCCGCCGCTGCCGCCGGGGGCTATGTCCACCATCTGGGGCGACGACGAACGCTTCGTGCAAACCTATTTCACGTCGATTCCCGGACGCCAGTTGTATTCCACGTTCGACTGGGGGCGCGTCGACGAAGACGGCTATTGGTTCATCCTGGGCCGCACCGACGATGTCATCAACGTGGCCGGCCACAGGCTGGGCACGCGCGAAATCGAGGAGTCCATCAACAGCCATCCCGGCATTGCCGAATGCGCCGTGGTGGGCGCGGCCGACAGCCTGAAGGGACAGGTGGCGATGGCGTTCGCGGTGCTGAAGAACCCCGATGCCGCCGCCGGTCCCGATGCCGCGCGGGCGCTGGAAGGCGATATCATGCGCGTGGTGGAAGAACAGCTTGGCGCCGTGGCCCGGCCCGCGCGCATCCATTTCGTGACCGCGCTGCCCAAGACCCGTTCGGGCAAGGTGCTGCGCCGGGCCATCGTGGCCCTGTGCGAAGGACGCGATCCTGGCGATCTCACCACCATCGAAGATCCCTCATCACTCGAACGAATCAAGGAATCGCTGTCATGAAGACCAAACCCGCATTGACCACCGACGACGTCAAGAAAGTCCTGGCCGCTGCCGAGGCGCATGCCGTGAAGAACGGCTGGGCGGTGGCGATCGCCGTGGTCGATGACGGCGGGCACCTGATGGGCATGCTGCGGCTCGACGGCGTGGCGCCGATTTCCAGCCGCATCGCCCCGGCCAAGGCGCAAACCGCCGCGCTGGGCCGGCGCGAGTCGCGCCTTTACGAAGAAAGCATCAACGGCGGCCGCTACTCGTTCCTGTCGGCTCCGCTGCTCGAGGGCATGCTGGAAGGCGGCGTGCCCATCGTGGCCAGCGGCGAAGTGGTGGGCGCGGTCGGCGTGTCGGGCGTCAAGTCGTCCGAAGACGCCGAGATTGCGCGCGCCGGCATCGCAGCCCTCGGCCTGTGACGCATCCGCTGCCGCCCGAGCCGGGCTCCGGCCCGGCCGTTCCGCCGGCCACCGGGCCGATGGCCGGCCTGCTCAACCCTGGCGTCGCGCGCCGCGAGGTCTGGGCCTGGGCCATGTACGACTTCGCCAACTCGGGCTACACCACGGTCATCCTCACCACCGTGTTCAGCACGTATTTTGTCGGCGTGGTGGGGCAGCGGGCCGACTGGGCCACGCTGGCCTGGACGGCGGCGCTGTCGCTGTCGTACCTGGCCATCATGTTGACCATGCCCACCCTGGGCGCGCGCGCCGACGCCCGCGCGGCCAAGCGGCGCCTGCTGTACACCAGCACGGCCGGCTGCGTGGCGGCGACGCTGGTGCTGACCCAGGCGGGGCCGGGCGACGTATGGCTGGCGCTGGCGGCGGTGGCCGTGTCCAACTATTGCTATTGCGTGGGCGAATCGGTCGTGGCGGCCTTCCTGCCCGAACTGGCGCGGCCCGCCGCGCTGGGACGCGTGTCCGGCTGGGGCTGGAGCTTCGGCTACTGCGGCGGCATGCTCACGCTGGGCCTGTCGCTGGCGGCGGTCACGGCGGGCGAAGCGCGTGGCCTGTCGGCGCAGCAATACGTGCCTTGGGTCATCGTCATTACCAGCGTCATGTTCGCGCTGGCGGCGCTGCCGTCGTTCTTCCTGTTGCGCGAGCGGGCCGCGCCGCATGCCATGGCCGTGCGCGCGCCCGACATGCTGCGGCGGCTGGCCGCCTCGTGGCGCGACACGGGCGCGCATTTTCCCGAGTTTCGCCGTCTGCTGATGTGCGGGGCCTGTTACCAGGCGGGCATTGCGGTGGTGGTGACCCTGGCGGCGGTGTATGCCGAGCAGGTCATGGGCTTCACCTTGCCGCAGATCATGCTTTTGGTGTTCACCGTGAACATCGGGGCGGCGGCCGGCGCGTTCGCGTTCGGCTATCTGCAAGACCGCATTGGCCACAAACGGGCGCTGGGCATCACGCTGGCGGGCTGGATCGTCATGGTGCTGGTGGCCTACGCGGCCGTCACCGCGCCGGTGTTCTGGGCCGCGGCCATCCTGGCCGGCCTGTGCATGGGCACCAGCCAGAGCGCGGGCCGGGCCATGGTGGGGGCGCTGGCGCCGCCCGCGCGCCTGGCCGAATTCTTTGCCCTATGGACGTTCGCCGTGCAGCTGGCCGCCGTGGTGGGGCCGTTGACCTACGGCCTGGTCACCTGGCTGACCGCCGGCAATCATCGGCTGGCCATCCTGGTCACCGGCATATTCTTTGTGGGCGGCCTGGCGCTGCTGGCCCGCGTCGACATTGGCCGCGGCCTCGCGCGCCGCGCGCAACCCGGCTGAACCGGCCGTGCCGCGGCTGGTATCCTTATAGAGGCAGCCGCCGGCGTGCGCCCCGGGCGGGTCCCTCCAGCCCGCCCGCTGCGTAAGGTGCCCGTAAGAGCGCGGCGATACGGTTGGGTATAGGCAGTCATCGCCATACCTACAAATCACGAACCCGGAGACAAACCATGTCCAATACCATCGAATCCGTCCTGGTCGAAACGCGCGTGTTTCCACCGCCCGAACGCGCCGCACAAGGCGCGCGCATCGGCAGCATGGACGCCTACCGCGCGCTATGCCAGGAAGTCGAACAGGATTTCGACGGCTTCTGGACGCGCCAGGCGCGCGAGAACCTGACCTGGTCCAAGCCCTTCACCCAGGTGCTCGACGAATCCAACGCGCCTTTCTACCGCTGGTTCGGCGACGGCGAACTCAACGTATCGGCCAACTGCCTCGACGTTCACCTGAACAATGGCAACGCCGACAAGACCGCCATCATCTTCGAGTCCGATGACGGCAAGGTCGACAAGGTCACCTACCGCGAATTGCTGGCGCGCGTGTGCCGCTTCGCCAATGGCCTGAAATCGCTGGGCTACAAAAAGGGCGATCGCGCCATCATCTACATGCCCATGTCCATCCAGGCCGTGGTGGCCATGCAGGCCTGCGCGCGGCTGGGAGTGACGCATTCGGTGGTGTTCGGCGGCTTTTCCGCCAAGAGCCTGCAGGAACGCATCGTCGACGTGGGCGCGTCGCTGGTCATCACCGCCGATGAACAAGTGCGCGGCGGCAAGACCATCCCGCTCAAGCCGGCGGTCGAAGAAGCCATCGGCATGGGCGGCTGCGACGCGGTCACCAAGATCGTCGTCTACAAGCGCACCGGCGGCAACGTGCCCTGGCAAGACGGACGCGACCTCTGGATGCACGATGTCGAGGCCGGCCAGCCCGACACCTGCGAACCGGTGCCGGTCAACGCCGAGCATCCGCTGTTCATCCTGTACACGTCGGGCTCCACCGGCAAGCCCAAGGGCGTGCAGCATTCGTCGGGCGGCTACCTGCTGTGGGCGTTGCTCACGGTGAAATGGACCTTCGACGCCCGCCCCGACGACGTCTACTGGTGCACGGCCGACGTGGGCTGGGTCACCGGCCATACCTACATCACCTACGGCCCGCTGGCCGCGGGCCTGACGCAAATCGTCTTCGAAGGCGTGCCCACCTATCCCGATGCGGGACGCTTCTGGGACATGATCGCGCGGCACAAGGTCACCACGTTCTACACGGCGCCCACCGCCATCCGCTCGCTGATCAAGGCCTCCGAAGCCACGCCGGCCGCGCATCCGCGCAACTACGACTTGAACAGTCTGCGCATCATCGGCACGGTGGGCGAACCCATCAACCCCGAGGCCTGGGTCTGGTACCACAAGAACGTCGGCCAGGAACGCTGCCCCATCGTCGATACCTGGTGGCAGACCGAAACCGGCGGCCACATGATCAACCCGCTGCCCGGCGCCACGCCCACCAAGCCCGGTTCGTGCACGTTGCCGCTGCCCGGCATCGCCGCGACCGTGGTCGATGAAACCGGGGCCGAGGTCGAGCCCGGCAATGGCGGCTTCCTGGCCATCAAGCGTCCCTGGCCCGCCATGATCCGCACCATCTGGGGCGATCCGGAACGCTTCAAGAAAAGCTACTTCCCGCCCGAATTGCGCGGCTACTACCTGGCGGGCGACGGCGCGCAGCGCGACGCCGACGGCTACTTCTGGATCATGGGCCGCATCGACGACGTGCTGAACGTCTCGGGCCACCGCCTGGGCACCATGGAAGTCGAATCCGCGCTGGTGTCGCACGAACTGGTGGCCGAGGCCGCCGTGGTGGGCCGCCCCGACGACACCACCGGCGAAGCCGTGGTGGCCTTCGTGGTGCTCAAGCGCGCGCGTCCCGAAGGCGACGAGGCCCAGGCCATCGCCAAACAGTTGCGCGACTGGGTTGGCAAGGAAATCGGCCCCATCGCCAAGCCCAAGGACATCCGCTTCGGCGACAACCTGCCCAAGACTCGCTCGGGCAAGATCATGCGGCGCCTGCTGCGCGTCGTGGCCAAGGGCGAGCAGATCACGCAAGACGTTTCCACGCTCGAAAACCCCGCCATCCTTGACCAGCTTGCCAAGTCGGTCTGAGGCCGCGCCCAGGGCGCGCCGCGCAAGGCGCGCCAGGAGTATCATCGAATGCGCCCGTCCCGGTTGACGCCGGGACGGGCGCTTTCTTTCTTTCCCGAGTTATTCCTGTGAGCCGCAGCAACTTCGATCGGACCGGACTGGCCCTGATGTTCACCACCATCGTGGTGTGGGCGGGCAGTTGGGTGGCGATGAAGCTGATTGTGCCGTATATCGCGCCCATCCAATTCGTGGCGGTGCGCTACTTGTCCGGCAGCCTGGTGCTGTTCGTGCTGCTGGCGGCGCTGCGCCGGCCGCTGGGTATGCCGGCGTGGCGCTTGACCTTGCTGACGGGGCTGACCCAGACGGCCGCCTTCCAGATCTTCGTGCAGATCGCACTGGTGACGGGCGGCGTAGGCAAAGTGTCGCTGCTGGCCTACACCATGCCGTTCTGGGTGGTGGTGTTCGCCTGGGCCTTGCTGCGAGAAAAACCCACGCCGCGCCATGGCGCCGGTTTCGCGCTGGCCGGCGCCGGCCTGGTGTGTTTTCTTGAACCATGGGGCGGCATGGGCGATGCCCTGGCAGTGCTGCTGGCCCTGGCTGGTGGCTTGTGCTGGGGCTTGGGAACAGTCCTGTCCAAACGCATGTTCGAGCGGCACGCGCCCGACCTGATGACTTTCACCGCATGGCAGATGCTCCTCGGCGGCGCGCTGACCCTGCCAGCCGCGCTGTGGGTGCCGCATGCGCCCGTACAGTGGGCCTGGCAGTTGTGGGCCGGCATGTTCTACATTGTGCTCATCGCCACCGCGGCCGGTTGGCTGCTGTGGCTGTCGGTGGTGCGGCGCGTGCCCGCGTCGATCGCGGGCCTATCCAGCCTGGGCGTGCCCATCGTGGCCACCCTGCTGGCCTGGCTGACGTTGGGCGAGCGGCCCACGCCAGTCGAGATGTCGGGCATGGCGTTGATACTGGGCGGCCTGTGGGTGGTCAGCCGCGCCTCGCGGCGGCCGGGGTAGATTTCTTTGCGATGGCGGGCAGCTGCCCGCCGGGATACCGAAGCAGTTGGACGAAGCACTTGGAGCATTCATGATCGATTTGCGCAGCGATACCGTCACGCGGCCCACCGCCGCCATGTTGCAGGCCATGGCCGCCGCGCCGGTGGGCGATGATGTCATGGGCGACGACCCCACCGTGCAGCGCCTGCAACAGACCTTGGCCGAGCGCACCGGCAAAGAGGCGGGCCTGTTCTTTCCGTCGGGCACCCAGAGCAACCTGGCCGCGCTCATGGCGCATTGCGGACGCGGCGACGAGTATCTGGTGGGCCAGCACGCCCACACCTACAAGTACGAGGGCGGTGGCGCCGCGGTGCTGGGCAGCATTCAGCCGCAACCCATCGAGCATGCCGCCGACGGCACGCTGCCGCTGGACAAGCTGGCCGCCGCGGTCAAGCCGCAGGGCGATCCGCACTTCGCCCGCACCCGGTTGCTGGCGCTGGAAAACACCTTCCAGGGCAAGGTCATCCCGGCCGGCTACATCGACCAGGCGGCGGCGTTCGCGCGCCAGCATGGCCTGGGGCTGCACCTGGACGGCGCGCGGGTGTTCAACGCGGCGGTCGCGTCGGGGCGGCCCGTGCAGGACGTATGCGCGCCCTTCGATAGCGTGTCGATCTGTTTTTCCAAGGGCCTCGGCGCGCCGGTGGGGTCGGTGCTGGTCGGCAGCCGCGCGCTGATCGATGCGGCGCGGCGCTGGCGCAAGGTGCTGGGCGGCGGCATGCGGCAGTCCGGCGTGCTGGCGGCCGCCTGCCTGCATGCGCTGCGGCACCACGTCGAGCGCCTGGCGCAAGATCACGACAACGCGCGCCTGTTGGGCGAAGGGCTGGCTGGCATCGATGGCGTGCGGGTGCTGGCGCAGAATACCAACATGGTGTTCGCCGAATTCCCGTCTGACGATTGCGAGCCGCTGTCGCGCGCCCTGCGGGAGCAGGGCATCCTGATGCGCGCCGTCTATGGTGGGCCGACCCGGCTGGTTACCCACCTGGACGTGTCGGCCGACGACGTCCGCGCGACTGTGAAAGCGATTCGCGCCTACTTCGCCTGAACGCCGTGCCGCGCAAAGCGCGGCACGCGCGCGTTGGGCAGGGGCCAATAACCCAGCTTCTGCGTCAGCGCGGCCGGCTCCAGGCCGGCATCCAGCAGGAACGCCACGGCCTGGCCCGCGGCCTGCAGTGCGGGCGTACGGCCCGGGCACGCATGCCGGCCCGCCCCGAACGTCCAGGGCGCATCGCCGGGCGCCGCCGCGCCGGCCGCCGCCAGCACCAGCAGCACCGTGGCGCCGGCCGGCAGGACCTGGCCGTCCAGCGACATCGAGGCATCCAGGTAGCGCCGGGTGTTGTGCACCGGCGGATCATGCCGGGCGGTGTGCGCGGCCGCGTGCAGGCATAGCGCGGCATCGCGGCGGGCCGCCGCGCAAAGCCCTGGGTCGCGGCCCAGCGCCGCCAGCGTATTGCCGACCAGGCCCGCTCCGGCTTCGCAAGACTGGAACAACAGGCCCGCCAGGTTGGCGGCGACCTCGGCGGGCTCGAATTCCGCCTGCGCCGCGCGGCTGCGCAGCAGGGCCAGCGGCGCGTCATCAGCCTGCGCGTGCAGGTGCTCCATCATGGCGGTCTGCAGGCGCGCTGCCGCAGCATGGCCCGCTGCGAGTTGATCCGCGGTGGCTGCCGGCCCCAGCGCGGCGCGGAACAGCCGCACGTCGCGGGCGCAGGCCGCAATGGCCGGCTGCGCCAGCCCCAGGCGGCTCGCCATGGCATAGACCGGGGCAGCGAACAGAAACTCATCCAGCCCGGGCAGGGTGTGCGGCGCGGCGGGCCAGCAGGGCGCGCCGCCGCAGGGCAAGGCCTGCAGGCAGTCGACCAGTAGCGGCTTCAGGCCCGCGTGGGCGGCGTCGTCGCGCATGCGCACGAAACGGCTGAACAGCAGGCCCGCCGCGTCATCGCCCAACGCACGCGGTACGGGTTCCGCCGCGGGCCGCACGCGCGCGGCGCGATGCGCCAGCACGGCATGGATCAAAGGCGGCGAGCTGGCCACCCAAAGGCCCAGCGCGGGGTCGTAGTACAGCGGCCGCTCGCGCGCCAGCGTCCGGTAGTACGGATAGGGGTCGGGGTGGGTGACGGCTTGGATGGGGTCGGCAGGGTGCATGGCGCCAGTATGCGGCGCCGGCCGGCCGTGACGTTTCGATGCAGGCCGAAAGATAGCGGGTGTCAGGCCAGCAGCGCCGCGTAACCGTCGCGCGCGTCGGGCCATTGCAGCACCAGGCCGCTGGCACGCAGGCGCGCATTGCTGAGCTTCTTGCTGCCCACCGCAGCGGGCGCAGGCCCGGGCGCGGGCTCGGGCGCGCCGGCCAGGCGAGCCAGGTGGGCATACAGGTCGTACAGCGGCAGCGGCGTGTCGTCGCAGCCGATGTATACGGTTTCAGGGTGCGGCAGCGCCAGCAGGTGGGCGGCGGCCGCGGCCGCATCGTCGATGTGGATGCGGTTGGCCCAGTGCGGAGGATGGCGCGGCGCGCGCGCGGCGCCGGCGCGCAGGCGTTCGATCAGTTGCAGGCGGCCCGGGCCGTACAGCCCCGCCAGGCGCAGGCTGACCGATGGCAGCGCCTGTGCGGCCAGCCAGTTTTCGGTGTCGAGCAGCACGCGGCCATTGAAACCGGCGGGGGCGGGCGGCGTGGTTTCGTCGACCCAGCCGCCGTCGTGGTTGCCATAGACGGCCGACGACGACACGAACAGCACGCGCTGCAGGGCGCGGGTGTCCAGCGCCGCCAGCAAGGCGGGCAAGCCTTCGCGGAATACCGCCTGGTAAACGGCCGGGTCGCGCGCGCCGGGCGCGGGCAGGTAGGCTAGCTGGGTAATGCCGGCGGGCAGGCCGGCCAGGGTGTCGGGCTGGGTGAGATCGGCGCGTAGCCAGTGGATGCCACCGGGTTCATTGGCCGGTGGCTGGCGCCGCAATGCCCAGACCTCCGCGCCGTCGGCCAGCAGGCGGCGCGCCAGGCGCAGGCCCAGGTCGCCACAGCCCGCCAGCAGAACGCGCCGGGTCATGCCGGTTTACATGCCGCTGTAGACCGGGCCTTCGCCGCCCTGCGGGGCCACCCACACGATGTTCTGCGTGGGGTCTTTGATGTCGCAGGTCTTGCAGTGCACGCAGTTCTGCGCATTGATCTGCAAGCGGTCGTCGCCGTGGTCATCCTTGACGAACTCGTACACGCCGGCCGGACAGTAGCGCGCTTCGGGGCCGCCGTACTTGGCCAGGTTCACCGCCACCGGCACGGTGGGATCTTTCAGGGTGAGGTGGACGGGCTCGTTTTCGTCGTGGTTGGTATTCGAGATGAACACCGAGCTGAGCCGGTCGAAGGTCAGCTTGCCATCAGGCTTGGGGTAGTCGATGCGCGCGCATTCCGAGGCCGGCTGCAGGCAGGCATGGTCGGGCTTGGTGCGATGCAGGGTCCAGGGGATGTTGCCCTTGAGCACCAGTTGCTCGATGCCGGTCATCAGGGTGGCGATGGTCTGGCCTTTCTTGAACCACTGCTTGAAATTGCGCGCCTTGTTGAGTTCGGTGCGCAGCCACGACGCCTCGAACGCAGCCGGATAGGCCGACAGCTCGTCTTGCCGGCGGTCGGCCGCCACGGCGTCGAAGGCGGCGTCGGCCGCCAGCATGCCGGTCTTGATGGCGGCATGGCTGCCCTTGATGCGCGATGCATTCAGGAAGCCGGCTTCACAGCCGACCAGCACGCCGCCGGGGAACGTGAGCTTGGGCAGCGACAGCAGTCCGCCGGCCGTGATGGCGCGCGCGCCGTAGGCAATGCGCTTGCCGCCTTCGAATACGCCGCGGATGGCCGGGTGGGTTTTGTAGCGCTGGAATTCTTCGAACGGCGACAGCCAGGGGTTGGCGTAGTCCAGGCCCACCACCATGCCGACCGCCACCAGGTTGTTGTCCAGGTGGTACAGGAACGAGCCGCCGTAGGTGTCGGCGTCGAGCGGCCAGCCGGCGGTGTGCATGACCAGGCCGGGCCGCGCCTGGGCCGGGTCGACTTCCCACATTTCTTTCAGGCCGATGCCGTAGGCCTGGGGGTCGCGGCCTTCGTCGAGCTTGTAGCGCTCGATGAGCTGGCGGCCCAGTTGTCCGCGCGAACCCTCGGCGAAGATGGTATAGCGCGCCAGCAGTTCCATGCCGGGCTGGTAGTGGTCGGTGTGCGAGCCGTCGCGCGCCACGCCCATGTCGCCAGTGGCCACGCCGCGCACGGCGCCGTTGTCGTCGTACAGCACTTCGGCCGCGGCAAAGCCGGGGAAGATCTCGACGCCGGCCGCCTCGGCCTGCTCGCCCAGCCACTTCACCACGTCGCCCAGCCGCACGATGTAGTTGCCGTGGTTCTGGAAACAGGCCGGCAGCATCCAGTTGGGCGTCTTGCGCGCGCCCGTGCGGGTCAGGAACAGGAACTTGTCCTGGGTGACCGGCACGTTCAGGGGGGCGCCCTTGTCTTTCCAGTCGGGGATGAGTTCGGTCAGGGCCAGCGGGTCCATGACGGCGCCCGACAGGATGTGGGCGCCGAGCTCTGCGCCTTTTTCAAGTACGCAGACGCTCAGTTCGCGGTTCTGCTCGGTGGCCAGCTGCTTCAGGCGCAGCGCGGCGGCCAGGCCCGCCGGCCCGCCGCCGACAACCACCACGTCATATTCCATGGACTCGCGTTCGGACATTACACCTATCCCCTCTGTGTGCCTTCTGGTGATGCAAGGAAGTATTATCGGCGATTGTATTGCAGCCGGCCGGCTTCTGCCCCGGCGCGTCCTTCACTATCAGGAGCTCCCATTGGCCCGGGATCAGAAACCCGCTCGTATTCTGGAAGTCGGCGATTGGCACCAGGCCGGCGTGCCCATGCGCTGGGGCGATGCCGACGCCTTCAACCACATGAACAACACGGTGTATTTCCGCATGATGGAAGAAGCTCGCATACAGATGCTGCGCAGCCCCGACTGGTCGCCGCCGCCGGGGCAGGGGTTCATCCTGGCGCATGCCTCGTGCGATTTCCTGCGGTCGTTCACGTATCCGGCCGACGTGCTGGTCACGCACCGGGTCACCCGCATCGGCCGTTCCAGCCTCGAAACCGAAGTGCTGCTCGACAAGTCGGGCGACGATTCCGGCCCGTATGCGCGCGGACGCACCGTGCTGGTATGGATGGATTACGCGGCCGGCAGCTCGCGGCCCTGGCCGCCCGGCGTGCTGGAACAATTGGGCCGGCAATGCATGCCTGCCGCGCAAGCCGCTAAAATCGGCCCAAACTAAATAAAAACGAACGGGCGCGCCACCCGCATGCAGCCGCGCCTATCTAAATTCGAATCTTAGGAGCTGGACAGATGGACAAAGTTTATGCAAGCGCCGCCGAGGCGCTGGCAGGCATCGTCGAAGACGGCCAGATGATCGCCGTGGGCGGTTTCGGCCTTTGCGGCATCCCCGAGGCGCTGATCGCGGCCCTGCGCGATTCCGGCGTCAAGAACCTGACCTGCATCAGCAACAACGCCGGGGTTGACGGCTTCGGATTGGGCCAACTGCTCAATACCCGTCAAATCCGCAAGATGATCGCCTCGTACGTGGGCGAAAACAAAGAATTCGAACGCCAGTACCTGGCCGGCGAACTCGAGCTCGAATTCACGCCCCAGGGCACGCTGGCCGAAAAGCTGCGCGCCGGCGGCGCAGGCATTCCGGCGTTCTTCACGCGCACCGGCGTGGGCACCATCGTGGCCGACGGTAAAGAGCTGCGCGAATTCGACGGCCAGCAGTACGTCATGGAACGTTCGCTGGTGCCCGATGTGTCGCTGGTCAAGGCGCATATTGCCGATCGCAGCGGCAACCTGGTGTTCCGCAAGACCGCGCGCAACTTCAATCCCAACGTGGCCATGGCCGGCAAGATCACCGTGGTGGAAGTCGAGGAAATCGTCGACACGGGGGCGCTCGACCCCGACCAGATCCACCTGCCCGGTATCTACGTGCACCGCATCGTGCTGAATGCACAGCCGGAAAAGCGCATCGAACAACGCACCACCCGCCCGGCCTGAGGAGAACACGACATGGCATGGACCCGCGATGAAATGGCCGCGCGCGCCGCGCGCGAACTGCAAGACGGCTTCTACGTGAACCTGGGCATAGGCCTGCCCACCCTGGTGGCCAACCACGTGCCCGAGGGCGTCGAGGTATGGCTGCAATCTGAAAACGGCCTGCTGGGCATCGGCCCGTTCCCCACCGAAGACCAGGTCGACGCCGACCTGATCAATGCCGGCAAGCAGACCGTGACCACGCTGCCCGGCTCGTCCATCTTTTCCTCGGCCGACTCGTTCGCCATGATCCGCGGCGGCAAGATCAACCTGGCCATCCTGGGCGCCATGCAGGTGTCCGAAACCGGCGACCTGGCCAACTGGATGATCCCCGGCAAGATGATCAAAGGCATGGGCGGCGCCATGGACCTCGTGGCCGGCGTGGGCAAGGTGGTGGTGCTGATGGAGCACGTGGCCAAGAAAAAAGACGGCACCGAAGACATCAAGCTGCTGCCCGAGTGCACGCTGCCCCTGACGGGCGTGGGCGTGGTCGATCTGATCATCACCGACCTCGGCGTGTTCGAAGTCGCCGAAGGCGGCCTGAAGCTGCGCGAACTGGCGCCCGGCGTCACGGTTGACGAAGTCAAGGCCAAGACCCGCGCCAAGCTGGACGTCTCCGGCGTCTGAGCGCGCACTGCACGATCCCTTGAAACCCTGCTTCGGCAGGGTTTTTCATGGGCGGTCGGCGCAAGGGTAATCCCGAAGTATGAAAATATATTTTCTTATCTAAAATTGTTGTGTAAACATAATTACATTCGTGCCGGACCCACCGTTTGCAGCCCACGACCCACTCATGACTCAGGCCAGTCCGTCCGTCGCCGCCCGGATTGCGCGCGCGCAGCCCAATCTCAGCCGGGCCCAGCACCGCATGGCCGAATATGTGCTGGCCCACCAGTTCCGCGTGGCCACCATGACCATCGACGAGTTTGCGGCCGCCGTGGGCGTGTCGGTGGCCTCGGCCAACCGTTTCGCCCGCGCGCTCGACCTGCCGGGTTACCCGCAGTTCCGCGCCGAACTGGCGCGCGGTTTCGAGTCGGCGCTCGAACCGGTGGAAAAACTGCGCGTCGAACTGGCGCATTCGGCCACGGCCGTGCAGGTCATGGCCGCCACGCTCGAAGAAGACATCCGCAATGCCCAGCGCACGCTGCAGGCCCTGGACGCCGATGCCTGCGAGCGGGCCGTCGACATCGTGCTGGGCGCCGAGCGCGTGTTCATCATCGGATTCGGCGCCAGCGGCTTCCTGGCGGGCCTGCTGCAGCGCAGCCTGTGCATGCACCTGCATGCCTGCGATTCGCTGGCCGGCCCGGGCGGGGTTTCGCATGCGGCTCGCCAGCTGGCCCGCATGACCGGGCGCGACCTGGTCATTGCCATTGGCTTTCCGCGCTACCTGGCCGACACGATCACCCTGGGCAAGGCGGCGCAGCAGGCCGGCGTGCCCGTGCTGGTGCTGACCGACAAACCCACTTCGCCGCTGGCGCCGCTGGCTACGGTGGCGCTGTACGCCCACACGTCGCGCCAGCTGTCGTCCAATTCCGAGACCGCCGCGCTGGGGCTGGTGGAAGGGCTGGCGGCGGCAGTGGCCCATCGGGCCAAGAATTCGATCCAGGCCGCGGCCGGCGTGACCCAGTCCGTCATGCCGTGGCTTTTCCATGGAGCAGGAAAAAGATGATTCAGCCGGTTATTGCCATCCACGGCGGCGCGGGCGCGATGTCGCGCGCCGCCATGTCGCCCGAGAAAGAGCAGGAGTACTTGGCGGCGCTGAACGGCATCCTGTCGGCCGGCCAGGCGGTGCTCGCCGCCGGCGGCAGCGCGCTGGACGCGGTGACCGAGGCGGTGCGCCGCCTGGAAGACTGCCCGCTGTTCAATGCCGGCCATGGCGCGGTGTTCACCAGCGCCGGCACGCACGAACTCGACGCGTCCATCATGGATGGCGCCACGCTGCGCTGCGGCGCCATCGCCAATGTGACGTGCGTGCGCAACCCGGTGCTGGCCGCGCGCGCCGTCATGGAACACAGCAAGCATGTGTTCTTCGTGGGGCCGGGCGCGGAAGATTTTGCCCGCGCGCAGGGCCTGGAACTGGTCGATCCGTCGTATTTTTCGACCGATGCGCGACGCGAGCAACTGCTGCGCGTGCAGCGCGAGAACCCCGATGCCGCCGTGCTCGACCACGACGGCCAGGCGCTGGTGGCGCGCGGCCAGCCCGCGCCGGCCGACCCGCTCGATGCCGACAAGAAGTTCGGCACCGTGGGGGCGGTTGCGGTCGATGCGCAGGGCAACGTGGCGGCCGCCACTTCCACGGGCGGCATCACCAACAAGCAGGTCGGCCGCGTGGGCGATGCGCCGCTCATCGGCGCGGGCTGCTATGCCAGCAATCGCAGCTGCGCCGTGTCCACTACCGGCACCGGCGAAATGTTCATCCGCACGGTGGCGGCCTATGACCTGGCCGCGCAAATGGAGTATGGCGGCGCCTCGCTGCAGGCGGCCGCCGATCGCGTGGTGTTCGAGACCTTGCCCGCCATCCAGGGCAAGGGCGGCCTGATCGCCGTCGACTCCCGCGGCAATGTGGTCCTGCCGTTCAACACGGAAGGCATGTACCGAGGCTATGCCCGCGTGGGCGAGCCTCCCGTGGCGGCCATCTACCAATGAGCGCCACGCCAATCGCTGCCCACGCGGCAGCCTGCAAGGAATGAAGCAATATGGTTGAACGCGCAAGCAGCCTGGCGTTGCCAGACAACCGCGTCGTGCAGGTCGATGGCCTGGGCGTGCGTTTCGCCACGTCGGAACGCACGGTGGACGCGGTGCGCAATCTGTCGTTTCACGTCGATCGCGGCGAGACGCTGGCCATCGTGGGCGAATCCGGTTCCGGCAAGTCGGTCACGTCGCTGGCGCTGATGCGGCTGGTGGAACACGGCGGCGGCAAGATCGCCTCGGGCAGCATGTTGCTGCGCCGGCGCAGCGGCGCCGTCATCGACCTGGCGCGTGCGTCGGGCGCCGCCATGCGCGGCATCCGGGGCGCCGACATCGCCATGATCTTCCAGGAGCCCATGACCTCGCTGAACCCGGTGTTCACGGCCGGCGACCAGATTGCCGAATCGATCCGGGTGCACCAGGGCAAAGACGCCGTCAGCGCGCGCGCCGAGGCGTTGCGCATGCTCGAGCGTGTGCGCATCCCCGAAGCGCGCCAGGTGCTGGACCGCTATCCGCACCAGTTGTCGGGCGGCATGCGCCAGCGCGTCATGATCGCCATGGCGCTGTCGTGCAAGCCGCAACTGTTGATTGCCGACGAGCCCACCACCGCGCTGGACGTCACCATCCAGGCGCAGATCCTGCAGCTTATCCGCCAGCTCCAGGAAGAAATGGACATGGGCGTGATCTTCATCACGCACGATATGGGCGTGGTGGCCGAAGTGGCCGACCGCGTGCTGGTGATGTACCGCGGCGACAAGGTCGAAGAGGGCGGGTCGGAGCAAGTGTTCGGGCAGCCGCGGCACGCCTATACGCGCGCGCTGCTGTCGGCCGTGCCGCGCCTGGGCGCCATGGCCGGCACCGACCTGCCGGCCAAGTTTCCGCTGTTGCGCGTCGATGCCGCGCAGGAACCCGAGCCGGTCGAGCCCCACGACACTGTGCACACCGATGCCCAGCCTATCCTGCGCGTCAAAGACCTGATTACGCGTTTCGACGTGCCCAGCGGCCTGTTTGGCCGGGTCAAGCGGCGCGTGCACGCGGTCGAGCGCGTCAGCTTCGACCTGTACCCCGGCGAGACCCTGGCGCTGGTGGGCGAATCGGGCTGCGGCAAGTCGACTACCGGCCGCTCGCTGCTGCGCCTGGTCGAAAGCCAGAGCGGCGCCATCGAGTTCGGCGGACAGAACATCCGCGAAATGCCGACGAGCGAGCTGCAGCACCTGCGCCGCAATATCCAGTTTATTTTCCAGGATCCGTTCGCCTCGCTCGATCCGCGCGTCACGGTGGGTTTCTCGATCATGGAGCCGCTGCTGGTGCATGGCATTGCCAAGGGCGAAGCCGCGCGCCAGCGCGTGGCCTGGCTGCTGGAAAAAGTCGGGCTGCCCGCCGAGCATGCCAGCCGCTATCCGCATGAGTTTTCGGGCGGACAGCGCCAGCGCATTGCCATTGCGCGCGCCCTGGCCCTGAACCCCAAGGTGGTGGTGGCCGACGAGTCGGTGTCCGCGCTCGACGTTTCCATCCAGGCGCAGATCGTCAACCTCATGCTCGACCTGCAGCGCGAACTGGGCGTGGCCTTCCTGTTCATTTCGCATGACATGGCGGTGGTCGAGCGTGTCAGCCATCGCGTGGCGGTCATGTACCTGGGCCAGATCGTCGAAATCGGCCCGCGCCGCGCCATTTTCGAGAACCCGCAGCATCCGTACACGCGCAAGCTGATGGACGCCGTGCCCATCGCCGATCCGGCGCGCCGGCACCTCAAGCGTGAACTGCAGTCCGATGAAATCCCCAGCCCGATCCGGGCCGTCGGCGACGAACCGGTGGTCCAGCCGTTGGTGCAGGTAGCACCGCGGCATTTTGTCGCCCGGCATCGCATTGCCGATGCCTATTGATACGCAAGCGACTGTACACCCCCAAGGAGCCTGTTCATGAATAAACGAGTCAATTCGCTGTTTCAGCGGAAAACCCTGGCGGCAAGCCTGCTGGCCTTGTCGGCCCTGACCTGCGGCAGCGCCGCGTTCGCGGCCAAAGACGTGGTGCTGGCCCTGAGTTCGCAGGCCGAGACGCTGGACCCCTACAACACCAACACCACCCTCACCACGGCCGTTACCAAGTCGTTCTACGAGGGCCTCTTCGAGTTCGACAAAGACCTGAAGATCAAGCCGGTGCTGGCCGAAAGCTACGAAGTCACGCCCGACGGCCTGACCTATACGTTCAAGCTGCGCCAGGGCGTCAAGTTCCATGACGGCACCGACTTCAACGCCGCCGCTGTGAAGGCCAACCTGGATCGCGTGCTGAACCGCGACAACCACCTGGCGCGCTACAACCAGTTCAACCGCATCGACAAGGTCGAAGCGGTAGATGACAGCACCGTGCGCATCACCCTCAAGGAACCGTTCGCGCCGTTCATCAACTCGCTGGCGCACGCCTCGGCCGCCATCATTTCGCCGGCCGCGCTGGAAAAATACGGCAAGGACATCGCGTTCCATCCGGTGGGCACCGGCCCGTTCGTGTTCGACGGCTGGAAGCAGACCGACTACGTGCGCGGCAAGAAGTTCGACGGCTACTGGAAGAAGGGCTATCCGAAGATCGACACGATCACCTGGAAGCCGGTGCTGGAAAACAGCACCCGCGCCGCCATGCTGCAGACCGGCGAGGCCGATTTCGCGTACACGCTGCCGTACGAGCAGGCCGCGCTGCTGGAAAAGAGCGACAAGCTGAACGTGCTGACGGGCGATTCCATCATTACCCGCTACATCAGCTTCAACGTGCAGCACAAGCCCTTCGACAACCTGAAGGTGCGCCAGGCCATCAACTACGCCATCAACCGCGAGGCACTGGCCAAGGTGGCGTTCGCCGGCTACGCCTTCCCGGCCCAGGGCATCGTTCCGCAAGGCGTCATGTACGCCTACAAGATGGACCCGTGGCCGTACGACCCCAAGAAAGCCAAGCAACTGCTGGCCGAGGCCGGCTACCCCAACGGCTTTGAATCGGTGCTGTGGGGCGGCTACAGCAACACCACCACCCAGAAGGTGCTGCAATTCGTGCAGCAGCAACTGCGTCAGGTGGGCGTGAAAGTCCAGGTGCAGGCCCTGGAAGTGGGTCAACGTACCGAGCTGGTGCAGTCGGCGCCGGATCCCGCCACGGCTCCTGTGCGCATGTACTACGCGGGCTGGTCGTCGTCCACCGGCGAGGCCGACTGGGCACTGCGTCCGCTGCTGGCGTCGGAATCGTTCCCGCCCAAGCTGAACAACACGGCGTACTACAAGAACGACGTGGTCGACGCCGACATCGCCAAGGCCCTGCGTTCGGTTGACGACAAGGAAAAGGCCCAGCTCTACCAGGAAGCGCAAGAGCAGATCTGGAAAGACGCGCCGTGGGCGGCGCTGGTCACTGAAAAAATGCTGTACGCCCGCAGCAAGAAGCTGGACGGCGTCTACGTGATGCCCGACGGCAACATCAATTCCAGCGACATCTCGCTTTCCGAGTAAGCGGACCCACCCGGCCGCAACACGGCCGATGCGCGCGCCGGCACATGCAGGCGCGCGCATCGCCGATCAGGTTGAAAAATGCTGAATTACTTCCTCAAGCGACTGGTGGGCCTGGCTCCCACCCTGCTGATCGTGGCAGTGCTGGTGTTCTTGTTCGTGCACATGCTGCCCGGCGACCCGGCACGTCTGGCGGCAGGGCAGGACGCCGACCTCGAAACCGTTGAACTGGTGCGCAAAGAGCTGGGGCTGGACAAGCCGTTGCCCGAACAGTTCGTGCGATTCTTCACCAACATCGTGCAAGGCGACCTGGGCACGTCGATCCGCACGCGCCGGCCGGTATCGGCGGAAATCGGCGAGCGTTTCATGCCCACGCTGCTGCTGACGCTGGTCAGCATGGCATGGTCGGTGGTGTTCGGCATGACCATCGGCATTACTTCGGCAGTGTTCCGCAACCGCTGGCCCGACCGTCTGGGCATGACCCTGGCCGTCTCGGGCATATCGTTTCCGGCCTTCGCGCTGGGGATGCTGCTGATGCAAGTATTTTCAGTGGACCTGGGCTGGCTGCCGACCGTGGGCGCCAATTCCTGGCAACACTACATCCTGCCTTCCATCACGCTGGGCGCGGCAGTGGCCGCGGTAATGGCGCGCTTTACCCGGGCCTCGTTCGTCGAGGTCATCCAGGAAGACTTCGTGCGCACCGCGCGCGCCAAGGGCCTGCGCGAGCGCATCGTCATCATCAAGCACTGCCTGCGCAACGCGCTCATTCCGGTGGTGACGATGATGGGCCTGCAATTCGGCTTCCTGCTGGGCGGCTCCATCGTGGTCGAGGCCGTGTTCAACTGGCCGGGGCTAGGCCGGCTGCTGGTCGACTCGGTGAACATGCGCGACTACCCCGTCATCCAGGCGCTGGTGCTGCTGTTCTCGCTGGAATTCATTCTGATCAACCTGGTGGTGGACATGCTCTACGGTTTCATCAATCCCACCATTCGCTACAAGTGAGGCGGCCATGACGCAAACGACCGCCGTGCAGACCGGCACCGACGTACGCACCCCCTGGGGCGAGTTCTGGCGCAAATTCCGCAAGCAGCACGTGGGCATGGGCGCCCTGGTGTTCGTGCTGCTGCTGGTGCTGATCGCCGTGCTGGCGCCGTGGATCAGTCCCTACGACGCCGAGAATTACTTCGACTACGACATGCTCAACACCGGGCCTTCGGCGGCCCACTGGTTCGGCGTGGATCCGCTGGGCCGCGACATCTTCAGCCGCATCCTGATGGGCGCGCGCATTTCGCTGGCCGCCGGATTCCTGTCGGTGCTGCTGGGCGCGCTGGTGGGCTGCACGCTGGGCCTGCTGGCCGGCTACTACGAAGGCTGGTGGGACCGCATCACCATGCGCATCTCCGACGTGCTGTTCGCGTTCCCGGGCATCCTGCTGGCGCTGGGCGTGGTGGCCATCCTGGGCAGCAGCATGACCAACGTGGTGGTGGCCGTATCGGTGTTCAGCGTGCCGGCCTTCGCGCGGCTGGTGCGCGGCAATACGCTGGCCCTGAAACACCTGACCTATATCGAGGCCACCAAGAGCATCGGCGCGTCCGACTGGACCATCCTGGTGCGCCACATCCTGCCCGGCACGATCTCGTCTATCGTGGTGTACTTCACCATGCGCGTGGGCACCTCTATTATCACGGCGGCCAGCCTGTCGTTCCTGGGCATGGGCGCGCAGCCGCCCACGCCCGAATGGGGCGCCATGCTGAACGAGGCACGTGCCGACATGGTCAACGCGCCGCACGTGGCGCTGTTCCCCAGCCTGGCCATTTTCCTGACCGTGCTGGCCTTCAACCTGCTGGGCGACGCCTTGCGCGATGCCCTGGACCCCAAGATAGACCGCCTGTAGCGCCTTTGATGCACACACAATCGATTCTTCCCCGCATCGGCGCGCTGCCGGCGGGGCCGCTGGACGCCATCAGCGACGTGCGCGGCGTCACCGTGGGGCACCACACGCTCGCCCAGGGCCCGCTGCAGACCGGCGTAACCGTGGTGCGCCCGCATCCGGGCGACGCCTACCGCGACAAGGTGCCGGCGGCCGCGGCGGTATTGAACGGCTTCGGCAAGAGCATCGGCCTGGTCCAGGTGCAGGAGCTCGGCGTGCTGGAAACGCCGCTGGCGCTGACCAACACGTTTGGCGTGGGCACGGTGGCCAATGCGCAGATCCGCGCCGCCGTGGCCGCCAACCCCGCTATCGGGCGCGAGTGGCCCACCGTCAACCCGCTGGTCTTCGAATGCAACGACGGCTACCTGAATGACATTCAGGCGCTGGCGGTGCAAGAAGACCACTACGCGCAGGCCCTGGCGGCCGCCGATGCGCGCTTCGCGCAGGGGTCGGTCGGGGCGGGGCGCGGCATGTCGTCGTTTTCATTGAAGGGCGGCATCGGCTCGGCTTCGCGCATCGCCCAGATACAGCCCGGCCTGCGCTACACCGTGGGCGCGCTGGTGCTGGCCAATTTCGGCCGCCTGCCCAGCCTGACCATCGCCGGCCGGCCGTTCGGCCGCGAGCTGGCGCGCATGCAGGACCAGGGCCAGGCCGCCGAGGCGGCTCGCCCCGAGCAAGGCTCGATCATCTTGCTGCTGGCCACCGACGCGCCGCTCGACGCTCGCCAGTTGCGCCGCCTGGCGTTGCGGGCCGGCGCCGGCCTGGCGCGCACCGGCTCGGTGTTCGGCCACGGCAGCGGCGACATTGCCCTGGCGTTTTCCACGGCTTATACCGTTCCCCACCTGGCCGAGCGCGGCATGCCGGCCGTGGTGCTGCTGCACGAAACCCGCATCGACCCGTTGTTCGAGGCGGCGGCCGAGGCGGCCGAGCAGGCTATCGTAGCGGCCCTGTGGCATGCCGAATCGGTCAGCGGGCGCGACGGCCATCGCCGCGCCTGCATCCGTGAAGCCGCGCCGCAATGGCGCGAGTGGCTGGCCCGCACTGAACTGTAAGCGGCCCCGGCTGGCGGCCGCCGCAACCCTGGTGACATTTTCATGAAGATCCTGATTTCCACTGACATCGAGGGCGTGGCCGGCGTATTCCACACCGAGCAGACTCGCGCCGGCAACGGCGAGTACGAACGGGCCCGCGCCTGGATGACGGGCGAGGCCAATGCCGCCATCCAGGGCGCTTTCGCCGGCGGCGCCGACGAAGTGCTGGTCAACGATTCGCATGGCGGCTTTCGCAACCTGCTGCCCGACGCGCTCGACCCGCGCGCCCGGCTGGTGCTGGGCAAGCCGCGCTACCTGGGCATGATGGGCGGGCTGGAAGAGCATTGCGACGCAGTCTGCCTGGTCGGCTACCACGCGCGTTCGCAGGCGCGCGGCATCCTGGCCCACACAATCAACAGCTTTGCCTTCGCGCGCGTCTTCGTCAATGGCGATGAACTGGGCGAGGCCGGCCTGTACGGCGCGCTGGCCGGCGAGCTGGGCGTGCCGGTCATCATGGCCAGCGGCGACGATGTCTTCATCGCCGAGACCCGCCCGCTGTTTCCGCATGCACAATGGGTGCAGACCAAGGTGGCGCACGGACAGGGCAGCGGAGCCACGCTGTCGCCGGCCGCCGCGCGCGAGGCTATCGCGGCCGCGGCCGAGGCCGCGGTGCGCGGCGCGGCCGGGGCGGTTCCCCTGCGCATTGCCGCGCCTATAGAATGCCGGTTGCAGACCCAGAGTTCGGCGCTGGCCGACCTGTTCTGCATGTGGCCCACGCTCGAGCGCGTGGACGGCGTGACGCTGCGTTTCACTGCAGACAGCATGCAGGCCGCCATCCGCGTGCTCAATAGCCTGTCGGCCATGTCGTCCATGCTGCGCTAAGGATACTCATGCCCCCCACCGACACCCGCATCGCCCAGTTGCGGCAGGCCATGCGCCGCCGCGGCCTGGATGCTTACATCGTCCCGTCCGCCGACCCGCACTTGTCCGAATACCTGCCGGCCCGCTGGCAGGGCCGCCAGTGGGCCAGCGGTTTCACCGGTTCGGTGGGCACCCTGGTGGTTACCGCCGACTTCGCCGGCCTGTGGGTCGACAGCCGCTACTGGGTGCAGGCCGAGGCCCAACTGGCCGGCACCTGCGTGCGTCTCATGAAGATCGCCGCCGCCAATACGCCGGGCCATGTCGACTGGCTGGCCGCGCAAATGCAGGCGGGGCAGCAGGTAGGCGTGGATGGCCAGGTGCTGGGCCTGGCTGCGTTTCGCGCGCTGTCGGCGGCGCTGGCGCCGGCCGGAGTGGGCCTCGACATCCAGGCCGACCTGCTGGCGGATGTGTGGCCCGATCGCCCGGGCCTGCCCGATGCGCCCGTGTACGCGCACGAGCCGCCCTACGCCTGCGTTTCGCGGGCCGACAAGCTGGCCCAGCTGCGCCAGGCCATGCGGGCGCACGGCGCCGACGTGCATCTGGTGTCCACGCTGGACGACATCGCCTGGCTGTTCAACCTGCGCGGGGCCGATGTGTCGTACAACCCGGTGTTCCTGGCGCATGCCCTGGTCGGCCTCGACCATGCCACGCTGTTCGTGGACGACGGCAAGATCGGCGCGGCGCTGCGCGCGGCCCTGGCGGCCGATGGCGTCGACGTGGCGCCCTACGGGCTGGCGGCCGAGGCCCTGGGCTCGCTCGAACGCGACCAGACCCTGCTGATCGATCCGGCCCGCGTCACCTGCGGCGTGTTCCACGCCATGGACCCGTCCGTGCCGCGTGTCGAGGCCACCAATCCCAGCACGCTGTTCAAGTCGCGCAAATCGGACGCCGAGTTGGCCCACGTGCGCCAGGCCATGGCGCACGACGGCGCCGCGCTGTGCGAATTCTTCGCCTGGTTCGAAAACGCCCTGGGCCGCGAAACCGTTACCGAGCTGACCGTCGACGAGCAGATCACGGCCGCGCGCGCGCGCCGCGCCGGCTACGTATGCCCCAGCTTCGCCACCATCGCCGGCTTCAACGCCAACGGCGCCATGCCGCACTACCGGGCCACCGCCGAATCGCACGCCATCATCGAGGGCGATGGGCTGCTGCTCATCGATTCCGGCGGCCAGTACCTGGGCGGCACCACCGACATTACCCGCGTGGTGGCGGTCGGCCAGCCCAGCGCGGACCAGAAAGTCGATTTCACCCTGGTGCTCAAGGGCATGATCGCGCTGTCGCGCGCCGCATTCCCGCGCGGTACGCCGTCGCCCATGCTCGACGCCATCGCCCGGGCGCCCATCTGGCAGGGCGGGGCCGAGTACGGCCACGGCACCGGCCACGGCGTCGGATACTTTCTGAACGTGCACGAAGGGCCGCAGGTCATTTCCTACCGGGCCGCGCCCACCGCCCACACCGCCATGGAACCGGGCATGATCACCTCGAACGAGCCCGGCATCTACCGACCCGGGCGCTGGGGCGTGCGCATCGAGAACCTGGTGGCCTGCCGCAGCTGGCTCGAGGGCGAGCTGGGCGAGTTCCTGTGCTTCGAAACCCTGACCCTGTGCCCCATCGACACCCGCTGCATCGAGGTTTCACTGCTGCGGCCCGACGAAATCGCGTGGCTGGATGACTACCACCACATGGTGCGGGAGCGAGTATCGCCGCACGTCGAGGGCGCGGCGCTGGAATGGCTGCGGGAAAGGACTCGGCCCTTGCTGGCGCAATAAGGCCGGTGAGGGCCCGCCCGGGCGCCATCGTGAAGCCAAGGCGCCCGTCCCGGCCAGCCCGGACGCCAGAAGAACCAACGAAAACCCGCAGGCCCCAGCGGCAGCCCCCACTGTTACCAGATCAGACCTCAGGGAAAACCCCTGCTCCCCCGATCCCCCGGCTATAATCCAAATTTCCCGCATGCGCCCGCTCGTCCCGGGCGCCTATTACGATGACCAAATACGTATTTGTCACCGGCGGTGTGGTGTCTTCCCTGGGCAAGGGGATCGCCGCCGCGTCCCTCGCCGCGATCCTCGAATCGCGCGGTCTGCAAGTCACCCTGCTCAAGCTCGATCCCTACATCAACGTCGATCCCGGCACCATGAGCCCGTTCCAGCACGGCGAGGTGTTCGTCACGGAAGACGGCGCCGAAACCGACCTGGACCTGGGCCACTACGAGCGCTTCATCTCGGCCAAGATGCACAAGGTGAACAACTTCACCACCGGCCAGATCTACGAATCGGTGCTGCGCAAAGAGCGCCGTGGCGATTACCTGGGCAAAACGGTGCAGGTCATTCCGCACATCACCAACGAAATCCAGGACTTCATCGCGCGCGGCGCCGATGCGGCCTGGAACGGCGCCACCGACGTGGCCATCGTCGAAATCGGCGGCACGGTGGGCGACATCGAGTCCCTGCCGTTCCTCGAGGCCGCGCGCCAGATGAGCCTGCGCCTGGGCCGCAACAACGCCGCCTTCGTGCACCTGACTCTGGTGCCGTTCATCGCCTCGGCGGGCGAGCTCAAGACCAAGCCCACGCAGCACTCGGTGCAGAAGCTGCGTGAAATCGGCATCTATCCCAACTTGCTGCTGTGCCGCGCCGACCGCCCCATCCCCGACGACGAGCGCGCCAAGATCTCGATGTTCTCCAACGTGCCGTTGGACGCGGTCATCTCGGTCTGGGACGCCGACTCCATCTACAAGATTCCCGCCATGCTGCACAAGCAGGGCGTCGACAACATCGTCTGCGAGGCCCTGGGCCTCACGCCGCCGCCGGCCGACCTGTCCATGTGGGACAACCTGGTCGATGCCCTCGAGCATCCCACCCACCAGCTCACCATCGGCATGGTGGGCAAGTACGTCGATCTCACCGAATCGTACAAGTCGCTGTCCGAAGCCCTGGTGCATGCCGGCATCCACACGCGCTCGAAGATCAACATCGAGTACATCGATTCCGAAGACATCGAAACGCGTGGCACCGACCAGCTCAAGCACCTGGACGCCATCCTGGTGCCCGGCGGCTTCGGCAAGCGCGGCACCGAAGGCAAGATCGCCGCCATCCGCTATGCGCGTGAAAACGGCGTGCCCTACCTGGGCATCTGCCTGGGCATGCAGCTGGCCGTCATCGAGTTCGCGCGCCACGTCGCCGGCCTGGGCGGGGCCAACAGCACCGAATTCGATCCCTCGGCGCCGCACCCGGTGGTGGCCCTCATTACCGAATGGATGGACCGCGAAGGCAAGGTCGAAAAGCGCGACGCTACCTCCGACCTGGGCGGCACCATGCGCAAGGGCGCGCAGCGCTGCCCCGTCAAGCCGGGCACCCGCGCCCAGGCCATCTACGGCGACGACGTCAACGAGCGCCATCGCCATCGCTACGAAGTCAACAACGTCTACGTGCCGCGCCTGGAAGAAGCCGGCATGGTCATCAGCGCGCGCACGCCCACTGAAAACCTGCCCGAAATGATGGAGCTGCCCGACCACCCCTGGTTCGTCGGCGTGCAGTTCCACCCCGAGTTCACTTCCACGCCGCGCGACGGCCACCCGCTGTTCTCCAGCTTCATCGAGGCAGCCATCGCCAACCACGCCCGCAAGGAGGCCTGAATGAAAGCCTGCGGTTTCGACATCGGCCTGGAGCATCCGTTTTTCCTGATAGCGGGTCCGTGCGTCATCGAGTCGCGCGAACTGGCCTTCGACACCGCTGGCCGCCTGAAGGAAATCACCTCCAGGCTGGGCATTCCGTTTATTTACAAAAGCTCGTTCGACAAGGCCAACCGCAGTTCGGGCAAGTCGTTCCGCGGCCTGGGCATCGACGAAGGCCTGAAAATCCTGGCCGACGTGCGCGACCAGGTGGGCGTGCCCGTGCTGACCGACGTGCACGAAACCGAGCAGGTCGAGCCCGTGGCCGCGGTGGTCGACATGCTGCAGACGCCGGCCTTCCTGTGCCGGCAAACCGATTTCATCCGGGCCTGCGCCGCGTCGCTCAAGCCGGTCAACATCAAGAAGGGCCAGTTCCTGGCGCCGCACGACATGGTGCAGGTCGCCCAGAAGGCCCGCGACGCCGCCATCGAGGCAGGCGGCGACGGCAGCAATATCCTGGTCTGCGAGCGCGGCGCTTCTTTCGGATACAACAACTTAGTGTCCGACATGCGCTCGCTGGCTATCATGCGGGAAACGGGCTGTCCGGTCGTGTTCGACGCCACCCATTCGGTGCAGTTGCCGGGCGGGCAGGGCACCTCGTCGGGCGGGCAGCGCGAATTCGTGCCGGTGCTGGCGCGCGCCGCCGTGGCGGTCGGGGTGTCGGGCCTCTTCATGGAAACCCATCCCAATCCGGCTTGCGCCTTGTCCGATGGCCCCAATGCGGTGCCGCTCGACTTGATGCCCGCGCTGCTCGAGTCGCTGGTCGAACTCGATCGCGTGACCAAACGCAACGGCTTCGTCGAAAACCAGTTCATCTGAGCCGATGCCGCCATGAATCTATTTATCGTTCAGGGAATCAAAAAATCATGAGTGCAATCGTCGATATCATCGGTCGCGAAATTCTCGACTCGCGCGGCAATCCTACGGTCGAGTGCGACGTGCTGCTGGAATCCGGCGCCATGGGCCGCGCCGCCGTGCCTTCGGGTGCGTCCACCGGCGAGCGCGAAGCCATCGAGCTGCGCGACGGCGACAAATCCCGCTACCTGGGCAAGGGCGTGCTGCGCGCGGTCGAGAACCTGAACACCGAGATCTCCGAAGCCCTGATGGGTCTCGACGCGCAAGAGCAAACCTTCGTTGACCGCACCCTGATCGAGCTCGACGGCACCGACACCAAAGAACGCCTGGGCGCCAATGCGCTGCTGGCCGCCAGCATGGCGGTGGCGCGCGCCGCGGCCGACGAGTCCGGCCTGTCGCTGTACCGCTATTTCGGCGGCAGCGGCCCCATGAGCATGCCCGTGCCCATGATGAACGTCATCAATGGCGGCGCGCATGCCAACAACACGCTCGACCTGCAGGAACTGATGATCCTGCCGGTGGGCGCCACCAGCTTCCGCGAAGCCCTGCGCTGGGGCGCCGAAGTGTTCCACGCCCTGAAGAAGCTCATTCACGGCCAGGGCATGTCCACCGCCGTGGGCGACGAAGGCGGTTTTGCGCCCAACGTGCCCAACCACGAGGCCGCCATCCAGCTGATCCTGAAGGCCATCGCCGAAGCCGGCTACGAGCCGGGCTCGCAGATCGCGCTGGGCCTCGATTGCGCCAGCTCCGAGTTCTACCGCGACGGCAAGTACACGCTGGCCGGCGAAGGCGGCCTGTCGCTGTCGTCGCAAGAGTTCGCCAACCTGCTGGCCACGTGGTGCGACAAATACCCCATCATCAGCATCGAAGACGGCATGGCCGAAAACGACTGGGAAGGCTGGAAGCTCCTGACCGACCAGCTCGGCAAGAAGGTGCAGCTGGTGGGCGACGATCTCTTCGTCACCAACACGCGCATCCTGAAAGAAGGCATCCAGAAGGGCGTGGCCAACTCGATCCTCATCAAGATCAACCAGATCGGCACCCTGACGGAAACCTTCGCTGCCATCGAAATGGCCAAACGCGCCGGCTATACGGCCGTGGTGTCGCATCGTTCGGGCGAAACCGAAGACTCCACCATCGCCGACATCGCGGTGGCCACCAACGCCATGCAGATCAAGACCGGCTCGCTGTCGCGTTCCGACCGCATGGCCAAGTACAACCAGCTGCTTCGCATCGAAGAAGAGCTGGCCGAAGTGGCCTCTTACCCGGGCCTCGACGCGTTCTACAACCTGCGTTAACCACGTCGGCCGGGCGCGGCGCGCCCGGCCCTTGCGGTTGGCCGCCATTGTTCAGGGTGTACGCATATGCGCCTGTTGTTCCTGGTGCTGCTAGTCTTGCTGGGCCTGATCCAGTACCCGCTCTGGCTGGGCAAGGGTGGCTGGTTCAAGGTATGGGACCTGCAGCGCCAGGTGGCCGCGCAACACGAGACCAATGATGGCCTGCGCGCGCGCAACGCGGCGCTCGAGGCCGAAGTGCGCGACCTCGCCACCGGCGTGGGCGCCATCGAAGAGCGCGCTCGCAGCGAGCTCGGCATGATGCGTGAAGGCGAGGTCTTCGTGCAGATCGTGCCCCCCGGCACGCCCGTGCCCCAGCCGGCCCCCGGCGCCCCAGGCCAAACCGCCTCCGCGCCACGCCGCTGACGACAGGCGCCATGCTCCCGGTAGGCCGCCGCCCAGCGTCGCAGCGCATGCGGGTTCACGCCGTGGCGTTGCGCCACGGCTTCCAGTCCCAAATCGCCCCGGCAATACTCCTCGACCGCTGCAAATTTGGTCTGTTCGCTGTACTTCACCATAAAAATACCCCCATAAGTTGGTATCCAACTTTTGGGGGTCACTTCACGGCAGGTGCCTGACACCGAAGCGGGCAGCAGTTGCTCCAACCTCGGCAGGTGCCTGACACCGAAGTGGGCAACAGTTGCTCCAACCTCGGCAGGTGCCTGACACCGAAGTGGGCAGCAGTTGCTCCAACCTCGCGGTGTCTGACACCCTGCGGGAGTCAGACACCTGGGCCAGCTGGCCGCTCAGATGCGACCGCATTTCAACGGATGCCGGCCCCCCGTTTGCGCACCCAACCGCCCCCAGACAGTGTCAGGCTTCCCGTTTACGCACCCAACCGGCCCGCAGACAGGTGTCAGGCTCCGGCAGGTGCCTGACACCGAAGTGGGCAGCAGTTGCTCCAACCTCACGGTGTCTGACACCCTGCGGGAGTCAGACACCTGGGCCAGCCGGCCGCTCAGATGCGACCGCATTTCAACGGATGCCGGTCCCCCGTTTGCGCACCCAACCGCCCCCAGACAGTGTCAGGCTTCCCGCTTGCGCACCCAACCGGCCCCCAGACAGGTGTCAGGCTCCGGCAGGTGCCTGACACCGAAGTGGGCAGCAGTTGTTCCGGCAGGTGCCTGACACCGAAGTGGGCAGCAGTTGTTCCGGCAGATGCCTGACACCGAAGTGGGCCGCAGTTGTTCCAACCCCACGGCGTCTGACACCCTGAGGGAGTCACGCACCCGGAACGTGTTCCGTGAGAATAAACCACCTGAACTCCACCGCCTGAATCGGCTTTTCACGGCCCGTCGCGGGCGCAGTTCCAGCTTCCGTACACCACCGGCCCTTGCCGTGCGGCGGGTGGCGCATGCCAATCGACTGGATGCGACTGCATTTCGATGCGCAGTTCCAGTTGCAGGGCCAGCAGCCCGCTTTGCAGGGCGCGTTGCGCGCAAGAGCCGGCAGGCCGGCCCATTTGCCGCAGCAGCGCGCGGGTTATCGGCGCCAGCGGCCGGTGCAGGGCGGTCAGGCGCAGGTGCAGGGTGTTGGCATCGAATATCGTGGGGCCGCCCGCCATGGCGCCGCGCGCTGCGTGCTGTTCGGCCTGGTAGTCGTTGCTGACGGCGCGACGCCCGGAAACGCCGGCCACCTTCAGGCCAGGGCGGGCGTGGGCCTGGAAGGCGGCCGCGCCGGGCTGCAGTACTTCGATGCGCCATGGCGGCATGCCGGCCGTTGCACCGTCCGTCCGGGCGAATGGCTGCAAGGCTTGTTTGTATGCACGGGCAATGGCCGCTGGCTGGCCATGCTGCGCGGCGCCGGCGCGGGCGGCGTCGAGCAGGGCGACATAGGCCAGTTGCCGCGCCAGGTGCCAGTGCACCGCCTCGGCGGCCAGCACGCCCAGCAGTAGCAGGGGCGGGGCGGCCAGGGCGAATTCCAGCAACGCGGCACCGCGGCTGCGCCTCGGCATGCCACGGCGCAATTGTGCAGAAGTCTGGTAGCGCATCGCCGCAGTGTGCCTGCCACGACCTTGGCCGTCGATTGTGGCATCTACGCCTGGCCAAATCCGCGCGGCCGCCGCAAGGCGAGCAGCGCGCGGCGCTTCGACAGTGGCGCTCAGTGCACCGTTGGAGGATCCTGCTCGGGCATCGGCTTGGCCGGGGCGAACAGTCCCGAGCAGTCGACCGCGTCGAATTCATACGGCTTGCCGCAGAAATCGCAGGTGACGCGCACGTTGCCTTGCTCGGCCAGAATGTCCTGGACTTCGCGCTCGCCCAGCGTGCGCAGCATGGACGACACGCGCTCGCGCGTGCATGTGCAATGCCAGCGCACGGGAATGGGCTCGAAGGCGATCAGGGTTTCTTCCCAGTACAGCCGGTGGATCAGAGTGTCGATGTCGGTGCGGACCAGTTCGTCGGGCTCGAGTGTGTTGGCCAGCACAATGGCGCGCTCCAGCGTGTCGGCGGTGCTTTCGGCGCGCGCCGCGCCGCCCTGGTCGGGCAGCCGTTGCACCAGCAGGCCGGCGGCATACTGCGTATCGGCCTGCAGCCACAGGCGGGTATCGAGCTGCTCGGAGGCTTTCATGTAGTGCTGCAGGGCTTGCGCCACGGTGTCGCCTTCCAGGGGCACGATGCCCTGGTAGGTTTGCTGGCCTGGCACCTTGCGGCGCGGGTCCAGCACCACGATGAAGCGGCCCTGGCCATCGGGATTGAGCAGGCTTTGCATATTGCCGTCGGCCGGCACCGCGTGGCCCTCGCGTATTTTCACGGTGGCGCGCAGGCTCAGGTCTGACTGGCATTCGACCACCAGCAGCGCGATAGGTCCGCTGCCCTGGATCTGCAGCAGCAGCGACCCCTCGAACTTGATATTGGCCGCCAGCAGTGCCGCGGCCGCCATCAGTTCGCCCAGCAGGCGCTGGACGGCGGGCGGATACTGGTGGTTTTCCTGGGCGGCCAGCCAGGTGTCGTGCAGCCGTACGGCCTGGACCCGCACCGAGCGGTCTTCGAACAGGTATTTCTTGAGTTGATCGGTCATGGAGGAATGTTAGCCGATCGCCCGGTTCCGTCGCGTCAGCCGATGCGCTTGAGCGCCTGTTTGTAGTGCCGTCCGCGCGTTTCGTAGTGGCGCGTGTTCTTGTGCATGGTGGCGATTTCCTCGGCGGTGAGCTCGCGCACCACCTTGCCGATGCCGATGACCAGCGAATTATCGGGAATGATGCGGCCCTCGGGGATGATGGCTCCCGCGCCCACCAGGCAGTTGCGCCCCACCACGGCATTATTCAGCACGATGGCCTGCATGCCGATCAGGGCGCCTTCATGGATGGTGCAGCCGTGCAGCATGGCCTGGTGCCCCACCGTGACCCCCGGGCCGACCGTCAGCGGACAGCCCTCGTCGACGTGCAGCACGCTGGATTCCTGGATGTTGCTGCCCGCCTGGATGACGATGGGCGCGTTGTCGCCCCTGATGGACACGTGCGACCAGATACTGACGCCGGCCTGCAAGGTGACGTCGCCGATGATGTCGGCGCTGTCGGCGACGTAGACAGTGGGGTCGATGGCAGGCGTTTGCTCGTCAAGCTGGTAGATGGGCATGCAACGGTCTCCGGTATGCAATCAGGCCTGGGTGGCGGCCGCCCGCGCTTCTTCGCGCTGGCGCAGCACCCTGCGCTGGATTTTACCGGTGGTGGTCATGGGCAGCTCATCGATGAACTCGATTTCCTTCGGATACTCGTAGGGCGCCAGGCGGTCGCGCACGTGCTCTTGCAAGGCCTGGATGAGCTGGGCCTGGTCGTGGCCGGCGTATTCGGGGGTCAGCACCACGTAGGCCTTGACCAGCGCGCCCCGCTCGGCATCGGGCTTGGGCACTACCGCGGCATTGGCCACGGCGTCGTGCCCCAGCAGGCAATTTTCGATTTCGCCCGGGCCGATGCGGTAGCCGGCCGACTTGAACACGTCATCGGCGCGGCCCGCATACCATAGGTAGCCGTCGGCATCGATGCTGGCCAAGTCGCCGGTGCGGCACCAGTCGCCGGTGAATTTGGCCTGGGTGGCGGCCTCATTGCGCCAGTAGCCCAGGAACAGAATGGGGTCGGGAAAACCGTGGATATCGTACCGGTTCAGAGCAATTTCGCCGGTTTCGCCCGGCGCGACCGGCTGGCCCGCGTCATCGATGACAGCCACCTGGTGGCCCGGGTAGGGGCGTCCCATGCTGCCCGGCCGGGCCGGCCAGCGCAGGCGGCTGTTGCCCACCAGGTAGTTCATTTCGGTCTGGCCGAACATTTCGTTGGGGGTGATGCCCAGCGCGGTCTGGCACCAGGAAAACACGGTTTCGCCCACGCTCTCGCCCGCGCTCATGACCGCCCGCAGGGCCAGCCGGTAGCGGCTGGCGGGCTCGGGCACCGCCTTCATCATCATCTTGAGCGCGGTAGGGAACAGGAAGGTATTGGTGACCTGGTAGCGCTCCATCAGTTCGAAGGCCCGCTCGGGCGTGAAGCGCCCGCGCGTGCCCACGATGGGGTGGCCGAAATACAGGGTGGGCAGCAAGGCGTCCATCATGCCGCCGGTCCAGGCCCAGTCGGCCGGCGACCAGAATACGTCGTTGGGCTTGGGGAACCAATCTTGCGAGGCCACGAAGCCCGGCAGGTTGCCGATCAGGACGCTGTGGGGCAGCAGGGCGCCCTTGGGGGCGCCGGTGGTGCCCGACGTGTACAGCAGGATGGCCGGGTCGGACGCGCGCGTGGGCACGGGCTTGAATTCGCCGGGCTGGCGGGCCAGCAGGCTGCGCCACGGCAGCACGCGCTCGTCGGCGAAGCCGATGCCGATGATCTGGTGCAGGTTGGGGCAGTTGTCGCTGATGGCCAGCAGGTTGGCGCTGGAGGCGTAGTCGACGATGGCGATCCGGGCGTCGGAGTCGCGCAGCCGGGTTTCCAGGGCTTCCGGGCCGAACAGCGACGACAGGGGCACGACCACTGCGCCGACGCTATAGATGGCCATGTGCGCCACGGCCGTCTCGGGGCGTTGTCCTAAAACCACACCGACACGGTCGCCGCGCTCGACGCCCATCTTGACCAGGCCATTAGCCAGTTGGTTGGCTGCCTCGGCCAGGCGCGCGTAGGTCCAGACTTCGCGGTTGCCGGCCTCGTCTTCGTAATAGATGGCGATGCGCCGGGCGTCGGAGCTGCTGGCCGCCCAGCGGTGGCAGCAGGCTTCCGCAATATTGAATTGGGTCGGCACCAGCCAGCGGAATGATTGGTAGAGCGCGTGATATTGGTCGTTCATGGCCCTATGTTGTAAGCGCGCCGGCGACCGTCCCCTGGGGATGCCGCCTGGGACCGGGATGCCCCAAGTGCAAGCATGACCTAGAGGGCCGCGAACTGCAACATTCCCGTGCGGCTAACGGGGACGTATAAGGGTTTTTACGGGTGTTTGTCCTGTCGGCGCAAGGCCGAGGGCAAGGCCGGCAGCGACAGCGGCCGGCGGCCGCGCGCCACGGCCGCCCCGATTTCGCGCCGGGCATGCTGCGCGGCCCAGTCCAGCAGCACCAGTTGGCCGTCGTGCGATTCGGCCAGGGCCGACAGGCTTTCCACCCAGTCGCCGTCATTGCAGTACAGCACGCCACCCACTTCGCGCAGCTCGGGCTTGTGGATATGGCCGCACACCACGCCGTCCAGGCCCCGGCGGCGCGCTTCGCCGGCCAGGGTTTCCTCGAAGTCGGTAATGAACGCCACGGCGTTCTTGACCTTGTGCTTCAAGTACTGCGATAGCGACCAGTAGTGCAGGCCGAGCCGGTGCCGCAGCCGGTTGAAATGGTGGTTCAGCCACAGCGCCGACTGGTACAGCGTATCGCCCAGATGGGCCAGCCATTTGCTGTGCTGGATCACGCCATCGAACTGGTCGCCGTGCAGCACCAGCAGGCGCTGTCCGCGCGCCGTCACGTGCACCTCTTCGTCCAGGATCTCGATGTCGCCGAAGGCGTATCCGATGAACTCGCGCGCGAACTCGTCATGGTTGCCCGGCACGAACACTACCCGCGTGCCGTTGCGGGCTTTGCGCAGGATGCGCTGCACGACATCGTTGTGGGCGCGCGGCCAATGCCAGTGTTTGCGCAATTGCCAGCCGTCGACAATGTCGCCCACCAGGTACAGCGTGTCGGATTCGTTGCGTTCCAGGAAATCCAGCAGGAATTCCGCCTTGCACCCGGCCGTGCCCAGGTGCAGGTCGGAAATCCAGAGTGTGCGCCAGTGGGTAGGGCGGACTTCGTTCACGTGGGCATCCCGCGGGGCTGTCGTCATGCCCAGGGATGTAATCATCCAGGCGTGACGCCAGTGTGACCGCCGGATGACGCCGTTGTGACGGATGCGTCCCTGGCGACGCCTCAGGCCTTGCGCGGCGGCGCGTTGCGCAGGCGCGTGCCCAGCAGCCGGTCGTGCAGGAACTGCCCATCGCGGTCGAACCACGACCAGACGAAGATGGCAAAAGGTGCGGCGACGATGAACATGTCTACCGATTTCCAGCCGGTAGCCGCCGAGGCAACGCCCACGATGCCCGCCCCCACCAGCACGGGCGGCCAGGCTAGCGCGTAGCGCGCCATCAGGCGCGGCACCGAAGGCGGCCGGCCATCGCGGTCGACAAGCCGGATGTTCCAGGTTTTCATGGGCAGCGTCTGGCCCTTGCGGCGCCAGCACAACACGAAGTAGGCCCCAATGGCGAGGAACAGCCATGCCTGGCGGGCGTGGCGCAACATCAGGGCGTGCCGGCTCTGGGTAAGCGTGTCGAACAGGTAGCCGGCCAGGAACACCACGCCAAACAGCAGCACGGCTTCGTACATCATGCAGGCAAAGCGGCGCAGCCGGCTGGGGGTTTGTTGGGGGTCGATGTCGGTCATGGGGGCGTATTATCCCGCATCCCGATCGGGTGAAAAAACAACTCTCGCGCCGCGCCGTGTGGGCGGGCTAGTTGGGGGAGCATTCTTGTCCGCAGGGGGCCGTGGGCAAAAAAAACCCACCGTTGCGGGTGGGTCTTAAAAGGGGCTGTAGCAGCCCCCAAGGGGAAATCGGTATGTGGCGCGGCCTGGCTTCTGGCTTCAGGCGGCCGAGTGCGCGGCCTTGGCGCCGGCGGCTTCGCGGGCCACCAGGGACTTGATGCCCTTGCCCAGCTTGCGCAGGCCCGAGGCCAGGGCGCGCATGGGACGGGGGCGGAATTGTTCTTCGATGGCTTGCAACATCAGCTGACGCTCGAGTTCGTCGGTCAGTCGGACGGTGGGGTTGACGTTGATCACGATAATTCCAGGGCTTGCGTAAATTTAAAGCGGTGTGTTTCGCTACGGGTTAACCCGAATTTTAGGGTTAACCCTGAATTTATGCAAGAGCCTGGTGCAACGCGCGCAATTTTGGTGCCGATAATGCGCCAGTTCGGCGCCTTGTGGCTTCCCGGCCACAATAGAGGCGCCAGATTGCAGCTTTCTTACAACGCCGGGTCGGGCCGTTCCCGGTAGCTGGCCGCCACCAGTTCGAAGCCGAACAGGCGGCAGTCGAGCGCGCCGTTGTACAGCGGCGTACGGCGCAGCGGCTTCAGGCGCAGGCGTTGCGGCAGGTCGCGGTCGCTCGAGATGGCGTGCACCTGCCAACCAGCGAATTCCCGCTTCAGGTGGGTTGACCAGGTTCGCCAGAGGTCGTCATCATCGGCCGGCAGACGTTCCCCGTAGGGGGGGTTGGTGACGATCCAGCCGTGCTCGGCCGGGGCCGGCACCTGCCGGGCATCGCCCACTTCGAAGCGGATGGTGTCGGCCGTCAGCCAGGCGCGTTCGGCATTGTTGCGCGCGTACTCGATGGCCATCGGGTCCAGGTCGTAGCCCACCAGCGGCGCATCCAGGCTGGGCAGGATGCGCGCGCGGGCGTCGTCTTTCAGGTCATGCCAGCGCCGCGCGTCGTGGCCGCGCAGGCGCTCGAAGCCGAACGGGCGCGAAATGCCCGCCGGCACGCCCAGCGCGATCCAGGCGGCCTCGATCAGGATGGTGCCGCTGCCGCAGAACGGGTCGAGCAACGGGGCGGCGGGGTCCCAGCCGGCCAGCGCCAGCATGCCGGCGGCAAGGTTCTCGCGCAGCGGCGCTTCGCCCTTGTCCAGCCGCCAGCCGCGCTTGAACAGCGATTCTCCCGAAGTGTCGAGGTACAACGTGGCGGTGTGGCCGGTCAGGAACAGGTGCACGCGCGCATCGGGCCGCACGGTGTCGATGCTGGGCCGTTCGCCTTCCAGTTCGCGCAGGCGGTCGCAGATGCCGTCTTTTGCGCGCAGGTTGCAGTAGTGCAGGCTTTGCACCGGGCTCTTGATGGCCGAGGTGTCCACCCGCAAAGTCTGCTCCGCGCCGAACCAGCGTTCCCAGGGCACGCTGCGGGCCAGATCGAGGATGTCGTCTTCGTGCGAGATTTCCGCGTGCGCCACTTGCAGCAGAATGCGGGTGGCCAGCCGCGAGTACAGGTTGGCGCGTTGCATGCCGGCCCAGTCGGCGCTGAAGTGGCAGCCCGCGCGGCCGGCGCGCGCGTCGGCAAAACCCAGCGCCTGCATTTCGGCGGTCAGCGCGGCCTCCAGCCCTTGCGGGCAGGGGGCGAAGGCCTCGAACGTTTCGGCTTCGCGCGCGGCGCGTGGCTGGCGGCGGCGCACGGCGGGCTGCTCGGCGTATTCTTCGGCTGCTGGCTCGGGTTGGGGGCGGGGCCGGGGCCGGGGCTGTGTCACGGGCGGCGCGGCCGGCTCTGCGGTGCGCCGTTGGGCTTTTTCCCGGGCAAGTTCCATTTGCGCGGCCGACCGCGCGCGCGCGCCGCTGCGGGTGCGCTTGGAACCGCGCTCGGCGGCGTGGGCGTCGCGCGCCGTTTTCTTGACCGTCAGCGTTTTGCGGCGGTCTTGTTCATCAGAGGACATACGAATCCGGGCCTGTGGCCAGGCAGGTGGTCAGAAGGGCTTGAGCACTACCAGCAGCACCACCGCCACGAGCAGCAAGACGGGAACTTCGTTGAACCAGCGGTAGAACTTGTGCGAGCGCGTGTTGCGGCCTTGCTCGAATTTGCGCAGCATCACGCCGCAGGCATGATGGTAGCCGATGATGAGCAGCACGAAGAACAGTTTGGCGTGCATCCAGCCATTGCCAGGACCCATGCCGATGCCGTAGCCCACGTAAAGCCACAGGCCTAGCGCCACGGCGATGACGGCCAGCATGGTGGTGAAGCGATACAGGCGGCGCGCCATGCTGACCAGACAGGACTGTACGGCGTGGTCGGGCTGCTGGGCCAGATTGACGTACAGGCGCGGCAGGTAGAACAGCCCGGCGAACCAGGACGCGATGAAGACGATATGAAAGGCCTTGACCCAGAGCATGGCGGGCGTCCGATGGGGCGTAGTGATGGCTGTATTGTAGTCAAGGATAGTGGGGGCTGTTTGGGTCGGGTGTTTTGGTTCTTGTTGTTTTGGTTCTTGCGTCGCCTTGCCGTTTCGGGGTGGGGGCTGGGCGAAGCCCGTCGGGCTCGGGCGCAACCGGGCGCCCTCGGCCTGCTGCGCAGCTGCCCCGCCGGTCAACTCGCCCAGCCCCCACCCCGTAACGGCAAGGCTGGCAGCGTTTCAATATGGCGTAACGCCATGGCGCTTTGCCGCGGCTTTCGCTTCATCCTCCCACAGGGATCGCCGTCCAGATGCAGAGTGCAGTGGCTGCTTCGAATTCACCCGCCCCCAGTTTCGCGTAGTTCGCCAAGCGGCGGCGGCGCGTTGGGCGACGGGGCAGCCTGCGTAGCAGGCCGAGGGCGCCTGGTTGCGCCCGAGCCCGGCGCACGGGCGCCGCCGCCGCTTGGCGAACTGCGCGAAACGGCGCAAGAACTCCCCCCATCAGATCACATACAAATCCACATACTCGTGCACCGGCATGGCCTCCAGCGTTTGCTGGTCGAGCGATGCCGCCAGGATGCGCGCCTGTTGCCGGGGCGGGAAGATGCGGGCCAGGTTGGTGCGGAATTTGGCTTCGAGCAGCGGGATGCCTTCCTGGCGGCGCCGCTTGTGACCGATGGGATACTCGCAGACGATCTCGTCCAGCCGGGTGCCGTCGTTGAATTCGACCGTCAGCGCATTGGCGATCGAGCGCTTGTCGGGGTCATGGTAGTCGCGCGTGAAGGCCGGGTCTTCAACGCACACGATCTTGTCGCGCAGCGCATCGATGCGCGGGTCGCGCGCCACGTCGTCTTCGTAGTCGGCAGCCGTCAGGCGCCCGAACAATACGGGCACCGCCACCATATACTGGATGCAGTGGTCGCGGTCGGCGGGATTGTTCCGCGGCCCCTTCTTGTCGATGATGCGAATGCAGGCCTCGTGCGTGCGGATGGTAATCCGGCTGATGTCGCCGGCTGACTTGCCGGCAGCCTGCAGCCGCTTGTGGATATCCATGGCGCATTCCACCGCTGTCTGCGCGTGGAACTCGGCCGGGAAAGAAATCTTGAACAGCACGTTCTCCATCACGTAGCTGCCGTAGGGGCGCTGGAACTTGAACGGCTGGCCCTTGAACAGCACATCGTAAAAGCCCCAGGTCTTGGTGGTAAGCACCGAGGGGTAGCCCATCTCGCCGGTACGCGCCATCAGCGCCAGGCGTACCGCGCGGCTGGTGGCGTCGCCCGCCGCCCAGCTCTTGCGGCTGCCGGTGTTGGGGGCGTGGCGATAGGTGCGCAGGCTTTGTCCGTCGACCCAGGCCAGCGACACCGCATTGATGGTTTCTTCGCGGTCCAGGCCGAGCAGCTGCGCCACCACCGCGGTGGTGGCCACCTTGACCAGCACCACGTGGTCCAGCCCCACCTTGTTGAACGAATTTTCCAGCGCGATGCAGCCCTGGATTTCATGCGCCTTGATCATGCCCGCCAGTACGTCGCGCATGGTCAGCGGCGCCTTGCCGGCCGCGATGGCGTTGCGCGACAACCAGTCGGCCGTGGCCAGGATGCCGCCCAGGTTGTCGGAGGGGTGGCCCCATTCGGCCGCCAGCCAGGTGTCGTTGAAATCCAGCCAGCGGATCATCGCGCCGATATTGAATGCGGCCTGTACCGGATCGAGCTGGAATTGCGTGCCAGGCACCTTCGCGCCGTTGGGCACCACCGTGCCCGGCACAATGGGCCCCAGCAGCTTGCGGCAGGCCGGGTATTCCAGCGCTTCCAGGCCGCAGCCCAACGTGTCGATCAGGCAGTTGCGGGCGGTTTCGTAGGCCAGCTTGCTGTCGATTTCATAGCCCAGGACGTAGTCGACGATATCGACCAGGACCTGGTCCGGCTCGGGGCGGATATTCGAGACAGGGGTAGACATGGCGGCTCCTTGGAGAGGGCGGGCCGGCGCGGCACGCGCGTCGCGGCCGGAAGGGGGCAACAACCAAACAGGGGAAGGAACCCCAAAACAGGCTGATTGTCGACAATCTAGCCCTAAACCAGCGGAATGGCTATAATTTCCCCAGCTATAACGCGTGAATTGTCAACATGGACACCAAAATCCTGACACTGCCCGTCGCAGCCGAAGGCGAGGCCGAAACCCTGTCGGACCACGTTTTCCGCAAAATCCAGGCGGCCATCGTCAAGGGCGAGATCGCGCCGGGCAGCAAGATGTCCGAACCCGAACTCGCGCGTACCTACGGCATCAGCCGCGGGCCGCTGCGCGAAGCCATCCATCGGCTCGAGGGCCAGCGGCTGCTGGTGCGCGTGCCGCACGTGGGCGCGCGGGTCGTGTCGCTCAGTCAGCAAGAACTGTGCGAGCTCTACCAGATCCGCGAATCCCTCGAAGGCATGGCCTGTCGCCTGGCGGCCGAGCGCATGACGCCCGCCACCGCGGGCGAACTGCGCCGCGTGCTCGAGGCACACGAACGCGACGAGGCCTTCCAGGCCGGGCGCGGGTATTACCTGCAAGAAGGCGACTACGACTTCCACTACCGCATCGTCCAGGCCAGCGGCAACCAGATGCTGATCCGCCTGCTGTGCGACGAACTTTATCAACTGGCGCGCATGTACCGCATCCAGTATTCGGCCACGCCCAACCGACCCCGCCAGGCGTACGCCGAGCATCACCGTATTCTCGACGCCATCGCCGATGGCGACGGGGAATTGGCGGAACTCCTGATGCGCAGGCACATCCGCGCATCGCGTCTCAACATTGAACATCACATCGCACAGGGCAACCTGCAGCGCACCGAGGCATGAACACAAAATACCGCAAGCCCCTGCCGGGCACCGACCTGGAATACTTCGATGCGCGCGCCGCCGTTGAGGCGATCGCGCCCGGCGCCTACGACGGCCTGCCATATACATCGCGCGTGCTGGCTGAAAACCTGGTGCGCCGCTGCGATCCGGCGCTGCTCGACGACGCGCTGCGCCAGCTTGTCGAGCGCCGTCGCGATCTCGATTTTCCGTGGTTCCCGGCGCGCGTGGTGTGCCACGACATCCTGGGCCAGACCGCGCTGGTAGACCTCGCCGGCCTGCGTGACGCCATTGCCGACAAAGGCGGCGACCCGGCGAAGGTGAATCCGGTCGTGCCGGTGCAGTTGATCGTCGACCACTCGCTGGCGGTCGAGCATGGCGGCTTCGAGCCCGATGCCTTCCAGAAAAACCGCGCCATCGAAGACCGCCGCAACGAAGACCGCTTCCATTTCATCGAATGGACGCGCCAGGCGTTCCGCAACGTCGACGTGGTGCCGCCCGGCAACGGCATCATGCATCAGATCAATCTCGAACGCATGTCGCCGGTCATTCATGCGCAAGACGGCGTCGCCTACCCGGACACCCTGGTGGGCACCGACAGCCACACGCCGCACGTCGACGCGCTGGGCGTCATCGCCGTGGGCGTGGGCGGCCTGGAGGCCGAGAACGTCATGCTGGGCCGGGCGTCGTGGATGCGGCTGCCGGACATCGTCGGCGTCGAGCTCACCGGCCGCCGCCAACCGGGCATTACCGCCACCGACATCGTGCTGACGCTGACCGAATTCCTGCGCAAAGAGCGCGTGGTGGGCGCCTACCTGGAATTCTTCGGAGAGGGCGCGTCCAGCCTTACGCTGGGCGACCGCGCCACCATTTCCAACATGGCGCCCGAGTACGGCGCCACCGCGGCAATGTTCTCCATCGATGGCCAGACCATCGAATACCTGAAGCTCACCGGCCGCGACGATGCGCAGGTCAAGTTGGTGGAAGCCTACGCCCGCACGGCTGGACTGTGGTCCGACACCTTGATCAACGCCCAGTACGAGCGCGTGCTGCGGTTCGACCTGTCCAGCGTGGTGCGCACGCTGGCCGGCCCGTCCAATCCGCACCGTCGCCTGCCGGTGGCCGATCTGGCCGAGCGCGGCATTGCCGGGCCGGCCGAAACGCAGCCCGGCCTGATGCCCGACGGCGCCGTCATCATCGCCGCCATTACCAGTTGCACCAACACCAGCAACCCCCGCAACGTCATCGCCGCGGGCCTGCTGGCGCGCAACGCCAACCGCGCCGGCCTGAGCCGCAAGCCGTGGGTGAAGACCTCGCTGGCGCCCGGCTCCAAAACCGTGGCCATGTACCTGGACGAGGCCGGCCTGACCGCCGAGCTGGAACAACTGGGCTTCGGGGTGGTGGCATTCGCCTGTACCACCTGCAATGGCATGTCGGGTGCGCTGGATCCCGCCATCCAGCAAGAAATCATCGAGCGCGATCTCTATTCCACGGCCGTGCTCTCGGGCAACCGCAATTTCGACGGGCGCATCCATCCCTATGCCAAGCAGGCCTTCCTGGCGTCGCCGCCGCTGGTGGTGGCCTACGCCATTGCCGGCACCATTCGCTTCGACATCGAGCGCGACGCGCTGGGCACCGACGCCGATGGCAAGCCGGTACGCCTGAAAGACATCTGGCCCAGCGATGAAGAAATCGACGCGGTGGTGAAGGCCGCGGTCAAGCCGGAGCAGTTCCGCAAGGTGTACGAACCCATGTTCGGCATCCGCGACGAGCGCCGCGAGGCCGTCAGCCCGCTGTACCAATGGCGGGCCGCCAGCACCTACATTCGCCGCCCGCCGTACTGGGAAGGCGCGCTGGCCGGCGAACGCACCATGCGCGGCATGCGGCCGCTGGCGGTGCTGGGCGACAACATCACCACCGACCATCTTTCGCCTTCCAACGCCATTCTTCCCGATAGCGCGGCCGGTGAGTACCTGGCCAAGATGGGGCTGCCCGAAGAAGACTTCAACTCGTACGCCACCCACCGCGGCGACCACCTGACCGCGCAGCGCGCCACCTTCGCCAACCCCAAGCTGTTCAACGAGATGGTGCGCAACGACGACGGCAGCGTGCGGCAAGGCTCGCTGGCGCGCGTCGAGCCCGAGGGCAAGGTCATGCGCATGTGGGAAGCCATCGAAACCTACATGCAGCGCAAACAGCCGCTCATCATCGTGGCGGGCGCCGACTACGGGCAGGGCTCGTCGCGTGACTGGGCCGCCAAGGGCGTGCGCCTGGCCGGCGTCGAAGTCATCGTGGCCGAAGGGTTCGAGCGCATCCACCGCACCAACCTGCTCGGCATGGGCGTGCTGCCGCTGGAGTTCAAGCCCGGCACCAATCGCAATACGCTGGAGCTCGACGGCACCGAAACCTACGACGTGATCGGCGAGCGCAAGCCGCGCGCCGACCTGACGCTGGTGGTGCATCGCCGCAACGGCCAGACCATCCAGGTGCCCGTGACCTGCCGCCTGGATACGGCCGAAGAAGTCTCCATCTACGAGGCCGGCGGCGTACTGCAGCGCTTCGCGCAAGACTTCCTCGAAGCCGAATCCGCACAGACTGCCCGCCGCGCGGGTTGATCCACGCTGTTCCGGGGCGCGTTAGGGGCGCCCCGGAACTTTTTTTCGACATACCGATTCCCCAGGACAGCACCATGGCCCATGCACCCCAGATCAGGATTCCCGCCACCTATATGCGCGGCGGCACGAGCAAAGGCGTGTTCTTCAAGCTGACTGACCTGCCCGAGGCGGCCCAGGCGCCAGGCCCCGATCGCGACGCGCTGTTGCTGCGCGTGATCGGCAGCCCCGATCCCTACGGCAAGCAGATCGACGGCATGGGCGCGGCCACCTCCAGCACCAGCAAGACGGTCATCCTGGCCAAGAGCAGCCGGCCCGACCACGATGTGGATTATCTGTTCGGCCAGGTGTCCATCGACCAGCCATTCGTCGACTGGAGCGGCAACTGCGGCAATCTGTCGGCCGCCGTGGGTCCGTTCGCCATCGCCAACGGCCTGGTCGATCCCCAGCGGGTGCCGGCCGACGGCATTGCCGTCGTGCGCATCTGGCAGGCCAACATCGGCAAGACCATCATCGCCCATGTGCCCATGACGGGCGGGGCGGTGCAGGAAACCGGCGATTTCGAGCTCGACGGTGTCACTTTTCCTGCCGCCGAGGTGCAGCTCGAGTTCATGGACCCGGCCGACGACGGCGACGCGGGCGGCTCGATGTTTCCCACCGGCAACCTGGTCGACGAGCTTGAGGTGCCGGGCGTGGGCACGTTCAAGGCCACGTTCATCAACTCCGGCATTCCCACCATCTTTCTCGAGGCCGCGGCGCTGGGCTATACCGGCACCGAGCTGCAGGACGACATCAACGGCGACCCCGCCGCGCTGGCCCGCTTCGAAACCATCCGCGCGCACGGCGCGCTGCGCATGGGCCTGATCGGTTCGCTGGAAGAGGCCGCCGGCCGCCAGCACACGCCCAAGGTGGCTTTCGTGGCCCCGCCCGCCGACTACACGGCATCCAGTGGCAAGCGCATCGCTGCCGGTGATGTCGACTTGCTGGTGCGGGCCATGTCAATGGGCAAGCTGCACCACGCCATGATGGGCACGGCCTCGGTCGCCATCGCCACCGCGGCCGCGGTGCCGGGCACCCTGGTCAACCTGGCCGCCGGCGGCGGCGAGCGCGAGGGCGTGCGTTTCGGCCACCCGTCGGGCACGCTGCGCGTGGGCGCCCAGGCCCGCCTGGTCAACGGCGAATGGACCGTCACCAAAGCCATCATGTCGCGCAGCGCGCGCGTGCTCATGGAAGGCTGGGTGCGCGTGCCCTGGGCGCCTCGCGCCTGAGGGAAAGCTTGGGGGGGGCGTGGCCGGAGGCTGGCGTTGTTCGCTCAGCCTGTGGGTGTCGGCCAGGTGCCGCCAGGTGTCGCCCCAGTGACGCCTAGGTGTCGCCCAGGTGTCAGGCTCCCGAAGGGTGCCTGACACCGTTCGGTTGAAACAGGCTCTGCCCACTTTGGTGTCAGGCACCCTTCGGGAGCCTGACACCTGACCCTCTGGCCCGCCTGGACTCGCGTCCAGGCCTTTTGCAATGCGCGTGACCGCAGGCGCTTACTTGCGCTTTTCCAACGGTACGTATTTCTGGAGGTGTCAGGCTCCCGAAGGGTGCCTGACACCTGACCCTCTGGCCCGCCTGGACTCGCGCCCAGGCCTTTTGCAACGCGCGTGACCGCAGGCGCTTACTTGCACTTTTCCAACGGCATGTATTTCTGGAGGTGTCAGGCACCCTTCGGGAACCTGACACCTGACCTTCTGGCCCGCCTGGGCTCGCGCCCAGGCCTTTTGCAATGCGCGTGACCGCAGGCGCTTACTTGCGCTTTTCCAGCGGCACGTATTTCTGGTCTTCGGGCCCGACGTAATTGGCGGTGGGCCGGATGATCTTGTTGTCGACGCGCTGTTCAATGATGTGGGCCGACCAGCCCGCCGTGCGCGCTATGACGAACAACGGGGTGAACATGGCGGTGGGCACGCCCATCATGTGGTAGCTCACGGCCGAGAACCAGTCCAGGTTGGGGAACATCTTCTTGATGTCCCACATGACGGTTTCCAGGCGTTCGGCGATGTCGAACATCTTGGTGCTGCCGGCCTTTTTCGACAGCTTGCGCGCCACTTCCTTGATGACCTTGTTGCGCGGGTCGGACACCGTGTACACCGGATGGCCGAAGCCGATGATGACTTCCTTGGCTTCGACGCGACGGCGGATGTCGGCCTCGGCTTCGTCGGGGCTGTCGTAGCGCTTCTGCACTTCGAAAGCCACTTCGTTGGCGCCGCCATGCTTGGGGCCGCGCAGCGCGCCGATGGCGCCGGTGATGGCCGAATAGATGTCAGAGCCGGTGCCGGCAATGACGCGGCCGGTGAAGGTCGACGCATTGAACTCGTGCTCGGCGTACAGGATCAGCGAGGTATGCATGGCGCGCACCCAGTCGTCCGACGGCTTCTTGCCATGCAGCAGGTGCAGGAAGTGCCCGCCGATGCTGTCGTCGTCGGTCTGCACGTCGATGATGCGGCCGTTATGGCTGTAGTGGTACCAGTACAGCAGCGCCGAGCCCAGGTTGGCCATCAGGCGGTCGGCGATGTCGCGCGCGCCGGGAATGTTGTGGTCGTCTTTCTCGGGCAGCACGCAGCCCAGCACGGACACGGCCGTGCGCATCACGTCCATGGGGTGGCTGGAGGCGGGCAGGCTTTCCAGGGCGTCCTGCAGTTGGGCGGGCAGGCCGCGCAGCGCGCGCAGTTTTTCTTTGTAGGCCTTCAGCTCAGCCTTGGTGGGCAGCTTGCCGTGCACCAGCAGGTGCGCGATTTCTTCGAACTCGGCGGTGCCGGCGAAATCCAGGATGTCATAGCCGCGGTAGTGCAGGTCATTGCCGGTGCGGCCCACCGTGCACAGGGCAGTGTTGCCGGCCACGACGCCGGACAGCGCCACGGATTTCTTCGGCTTGAACCCGGTCTTTTCCTCGGTGGGCGTGCTGGTTTTCTTGGCGGCCGGCTTCTTTTGCGAGGTGCTCATGTCTCTGACTCCTTACCCTTGGGGGGCGTAGATGGGGCGTAATGAAAATACGGAAATGCGGGCCTATTTGCCTTTGCCCTGCTGGAACAGCGCATCCAGCTGCGATTCGAAAGCGTGGTAGCCAATGCGGTCGTACAGTTCGTCGCGGGTCTGCATGGTGTCCAGCACGTTTTTCTGGTGGCCGTCGCGGCGGATGGCCTGATAGACGTTTTCGGCGGCCTTGTTCATGGCGCGGAAGGCCGATAGCGGGTACAGCACCATGGCCACGCCCACGCCGCGCAGTTCTTCCACCGAGAACAGCGGCGTCTTGCCGAATTCGGTAATGTTGGCCAGCACCGGCACCTTGACGGCCTTGGCGAAGCGGTCGTAGGTGGGCAGGTCGTAGGCGGCTTCGGCGAAGATGGCGTCGGCGCCGGCTTCCACGCAAGCCAGCGCGCGCTCGATGGCGGCGTCCACGCCATGCGATGCGATGGCGTCGGTGCGGGCGATCAGGTAGAAGTCGGAATCGGTGCGCGCGTCGGCGGCGGCCTTGACGCGGTCGGCCATTTCCTGGGTGCTGACGATTTCCTTGCCCGGCCGGTGGCCGCAGCGCTTGGCGCCGACCTGGTCTTCGATGTGGCAGGCGGCCGCGCCGAACTTGATCAGGCTTTTCACGGTGCGCGCGATATTGAACGCCGACGGGCCGAAGCCCGTGTCGATGTCGACCAGCAAGGGCACGTCGCAAACATCGGTGATGCGGCGCACGTCGGTGAGCACGTCGTCGAGCGTGTTGATGCCGAGGTCGGGCAGGCCCAGCGAGCCGGCCGCCACGCCGCCGCCCGACAGGTAGATGGCGCGGTAGCCGGCGCGCTTGGCCAGCAGCGCGTGGTTGGCGTTGATGGCGCCGATGATCTGCAGGGGGCTTTCTTCGGCCAGCGCCTGGCGAAAGAGGGCGCCGGGAGAGGCGGGACGGGTCATGGGCGAGTCTCCGTGGAAGGCACGGACGCTCGCTCGGGCGCCCGGGCCAGATTGATGTAGCGGAAAACGCCGCGTACCGGGCGGGACCCGGAGCTGCGCAATAAAGCTGGACCCTTGCCGCCGGCAGGCGAACCCGCCGGGAAAGACACAGGTTTATTGCGTAGAGGCCCTCAAGCGGGGACGCGCGGAACCGGCTTTGCCGGCCCGCAGCGTCGTCCCCTTGAGGGGGAAGCGCACAGCGCTTCGGGGAGGATCACACTACTTCAGCAGGTCTTTCACGCCGTCGCGCTCTTCGAGCAGCTCTTTCAGCGTGAAGTCGAGGCGCTCGCGCGAGAAGGCGTCGATTTCCAGGCCTTCGACACGCTTGTATTCGCCGTTTTCGGTGGTGACCGGCACGCCGTAGATGATGCCTTCGGGGATGCCGTACGAGCCGTCGGACGGGATGCCCATGGTGACCCACTTGCCGTTGCTGCCCAGCACCCAGTCGCGCACGTGGTCGATGGCGGCGTTGGCGGCCGAGGCGGCCGACGACAGGCCGCGCGCCTCGATGATGGCGGCGCCGCGCTTGCCCACGGTGGGGATGAACGTGTCGCGGTTCCAGGCGTCGTCGTTGATCAGCTTGGCCAGGCTCTGGCCGCCGACGGTGGCGAAGCGGTAGTCGGGGTACATGGTGGGCGAGTGGTTGCCCCACACCACGAGTTTTTCGATGTCGGCCACGGCCTTGCCGGACTTGGCGGCCAGCTGCGACAGGGCGCGGTTGTGGTCCAGGCGCAGCATGGCGGTGAAGTTCTTGGCGGGCAGGTCGGGCGCCGACTTCATGGCGATGTAGGCGTTGGTATTGGCGGGGTTGCCAACCACCAGCACCTTGACGTTGCGGCTGGCCACGTCGTTCAGGGCCTTGCCCTGGGCGGTGAAGATCTGGGCGTTGACGCTGAGCAGGTCTTTGCGTTCCATGCCCGGGCCGCGCGGACGGGCGCCCACCAGCAGGGCGACGTCGGCGTCCTTGAAGGCGGTGCGGGGATCGCTGTGAGCGGTGACTTCCTGCAGCAGCGGGAAGGCGCAGTCATCCAGTTCCATGATGACGCCCTTCAGGGCCTTTTGCGCTTTTTCGTCGGGGATTTCCAGCAGTTGCAGAATGACCGGCTGGTCTTTGCCCAGCATCTCGCCGGAGGCGATGCGAAACAGAAGGGCGTAACCGATTTGGCCGGCGGCGCCGGTGACGGCGACACGCATGGCGGGCTTGGACATGAAGGTTCTCCGTAATGAGTTCGGTGAGACAAAAATCTCGCCAATCAGTGTAATCGCTGGGCACGCCTGGGCGTGCCGCCGGGCAGCCGGCAGATAGCTCGAAATCCTAGATCGAATTTACGTATACGTCAATCGCTCTTATATCTTATATAAGACATAAGACGTTGGACAATGCGCGCCGCGTTGTGCCACAATGATGTGCTTGCCCGGTATCCCGTCTGCGCTGCAGACGCTACGGCAGCGCCAGCGTCATGTTGCGCGGGCCGCGCCATCGAACAAGCACACACAACGACTTCCATGGCAGACCCCAGGCCCGAATCCGCATCACGCCATCGCGCCGCCCGCACGGCGGGCGAAGGGGCCGCTTTCAGTCCGCTTTACCGCCAGATCAAAGACCTGTTGGTGCAAAGCCTGGAACGCGGCGAATGGAAGCCCGGCGAACTCATTCCCAGCGAAATCGACCTGGCGGCCCGCTTCCAGGTCAGCCAGGGCACGGTCCGCAAGGCGGTCGATGAACTGGCCGCCGAGCACCTGCTGCTGCGCCGGCAGGGCAAGGGCACCTTCGTTGCCACCCACCACGAGGCGCGGGTGCGCTACCGCTTCCTGCGTCTGGCCGCCGACGACGAAGGCGAGGGCGGGCGCGCCGAAAGCCGCATCCTGGAATGCCGGCGGCTGCGCGCACCGGCCGAAATCGCCCGGGTGCTCGAGCTGCGCGCCGGCGAAACGGTAGTTACCATCCGCCGGCAGCTGTCCATGAATCACCGGCCCACCGTCATTGACGACATCTGGCTGCCCGGTTCGCTGTTCCGCACGCTTACCCTCGAATTGCTGACCGCCAACAAGGCGCCGCTGTATGGCCTGTTCGAAACCGAATTCGGCGTCAGCATGGTGCGCGCCGACGAAAAACTGCGGGCGGTCGAAGCGCCGGCCGAAGTCGCCGGCCTGCTGGGCGTCGCGCCCGGCGCGCCGCTGCTGCAAGTCGACCGTGTTTCCTATACGTACGGCGATCGCCCGGTGGAGGTCCGCCGCGGCCTTTACCTTACCGATCGCTACCACTATCGCAATAGCCTGAATTGATGAGCTTTTTTCCTACGATTTGATACCAACCCGTTCTCTGGGCGAAAATAGCGTGTTTGCCTGCAAAGGCGAATCCAAGTTCGCTGTCACGAATCCCTAGCACCGTAACACCGAGGCCGTCATGTCCGACACCGCTGCCAAGCCACGTCCGCAGTTCCGCAATATTGGCATTGCGCAAATTGCCCGCTACCGCCTGCCCCTGGCGGGCAAGCTGTCCATCCTGCACCGCGTCAGCGGCGCGCTGCTGTTTCTCTGTCTTCCCTTGGTCATCCTGCCGCTGTTCGCGGCCAGCGTGGCCTCGCCGGAAAGCTACGCGCAAGTGGCGCAATACGCGGGCAATCCCCTGGTGAAACTGGTGTTGCTGGTCCTGGTATGGGGCTACCTGCATCACTTCTGCGCCGGCATCCGCTACCTGGTGCTCGACCTGCACATCGGTATCGACAAGGTCTCGGCCCAGAAAAGCGCCGGTGTGGTTTTCGGCGTCAGCCTGGCGCTGACCCTCGTGTTCGCCCTCAAATTGTTCGGAGCTCTGTAAATGGCCGCTACCAAGAACTATGGCCCCACGCGCCTGGTCGTGGGCGCGCATTACGGCGTCGTCGATTTCATCGCGCAGCGCCTCACCGCCGTCATCATGGCGGTGTACACCCTGGTGCTTATCATCGGCGTGCTGGTCATGCCGTCGTTCTCGTATGAAAACTGGAAGGCGCTGTTCACCTTCCATGTCTATGCGCTTCCCCTGGGCCAGATCCTGGCCACACTGTTCTTCTTTGCGCTGGCGTGGCACGCCTGGATCGGCGTGCGCGACATCTGGATGGATTACGTCAGGCCCGCAGGCGTGCGCATGCTGCTGCAGGTGCTGACCATCCTCTGGCTGGTCGGGTCGATCGTCTATTTCGCGCAAATCCTCTGGAGTATCTAAGCCGTGGTCTCTGTCCTGAATTCATTGCCGCGCCGCCAGTTTGATGTGGTGGTCGTCGGCGCCGGCGGAGCCGGCATGCGCTGCTCGCTGCAACTGGCCCAGGCGGGCCTGTCGGTGGCGGTCCTGTCCAAAGTCTTCCCCACGCGCTCGCACACCGTGGCGGCGCAGGGCGGCGTCAGCGCGTCGCTGGGCAACATGAGCGAAGACAACTGGTACTGGCACATGTACGACACCGTGAAGGGGTCGGACTGGCTGGGCGACCAGGACGCCATCGAGTTCATGTGCCGCGAAGCGCCCAATGCCGTGTACGAACTCGAACATTTCGGCATGCCGTTCGACCGGAATGCCGACGGCACGATCTACCAGCGTCCATTTGGTGGACACACCGCGAATTTTGGTGAAAAACCCGTGCAGCGCGCCTGTGCCGCTGCCGACCGTACCGGTCACGCGCTGCTGCACACCCTGTACCAGCGCAACGTGGCGGCGCGCACCCAGTTCTTCGTCGAATGGATGGCCCTGGACCTCCTGCGCAACGAGGCTGGCGACGTGGTCGGCGTGACCGCGCTGGAAATGGAAACCGGCGACATCTACGTCCTGGAAGCCAAGACCACCGTGCTGGCCACCGGCGGCGCGGGCCGCATCTGGGCGGCGTCCACCAACGCCTTCATCAATACCGGCGACGGCCTGGGCATGGCGGCGCGCGCCGGCATTCCGCTGCAGGACATGGAATTCTGGCAATTCCACCCCACCGGCGTGGCCGGCGCGGGCGTGCTGATCACCGAAGGGGTGCGCGGCGAGGGCGGCATCCTGCTGAACAAAGACGGCGAACGCTTCATGGAGCGCTACGCGCCCACCCTGAAAGACCTGGCGCCGCGCGACTTCGTGTCGCGCTCGATGGACCAGGAAATCAAGGAAGGCCGCGGCTGCGGCCCCGACGGCAGCTATGTGGTGCTCAAGCTCGACCACCTTGGCGCCGACGTCATCAACAAGCGCCTGCCGTCGATTCGCGAAATCGCCATCAAGTTCGGTAACGTCGACCCCATCAAAGAGCCGATCCCGGTCGTGCCCACCATCCACTACCAGATGGGCGGCATCCCGGCCAACTACCATGGCCAGGTGCTCACGCACGTCAACGGCGAAAGCAAGGTCGTCAACGGCCTGTACGCCATCGGCGAGTGCGCGGCGGTGTCGGTCCATGGCGCCAACCGCCTGGGCACCAACTCGCTGCTCGACCTGATCGTGTTCGGCCGCGCCACCGGCAACCACATCGTGGCCTCGCACCCCGAGCGCCAGCATGCCCACCAGCCCGTGCCCAAGGAAGCCGTCGAGTTTTCCCGCGACCGCGTGGCCAAGCTGGAAGCGCGCACCTCGGGCGAAAAGACGCAAGACGTGGCCAACGCCATCCGCGTGTCCATGCAGCGCCACTGCGGCGTGTTCCGCACGCTGGACCTGCTCAACGAAGGCGTGGGCCAGATCGAAGACCTGGCCAAGCAGGCCGAGCACGTCTATTTCAAGGACAAGTCCAAGGTGTTCAACACCGCCCGCATCGAGGCGCTGGAACTGACCAACATGATCGAAGTGGCCCGCGCCACCATCAAGTCGGCCGCCAACCGCCACGAAAGCCGCGGCGCCCACGCGCTGAACGACCACCCCGAGCGCGACGACGTGAACTGGCTGAAGCACACCCTCTGGTATTCCGAGGATGGCCGCCTGGATTACAAGCCCGTTCAAATGAAGCCCCTGACGGTCGAGTCCTTCCCGCCCAAGGCGCGTACTTTCTAAGCAGGATGCTGTTATGAGCACCAAGAGAATCGTCAAATTCGAGATCTACCGCTACGACCCGGACAAGGACGAGCGCCCGTACATGCAGAAGCTGGAAGTCGAACTCCAGCCCACTGACAAGATGTTGCTCGATGCGATCATCCGCATCAAGAACGACGTGGACGACAGCCTCGCCCTGCGCCGCTCGTGCCGCGAAGGCGTGTGCGGTTCCGACGCCATGAACATCAATGGCAAGAACGGCCTGGCCTGCACCACCAACCTGCGCGAGCTGAAAGAGCCCATCGTGCTCAAGCCGCTGCCCGGCCTGCCCGTGATCCGCGACCTGATCGTGGACATGACGCACTTCTTCAACCAGTACCACTCGATCCGCCCGTACCTGATCAACGACACGCCGCCGCCCGAGCGCGAGCGCCTGCAGTCGCCCGAGGCCCGCGAAGAGCTCGACGGCCTGTACGAGTGCATTCTGTGCGCGTGCTGCTCGACGTCTTGCCCGTCGTTCTGGTGGAACCCCGACAAGTTCGTCGGCCCGGCGGGCCTGCTGCAGGCATATCGCTTCCTGGCCGACAGCCGCGACGAAGCCACGGGCGAGCGCCTGGACAACCTGGAAGATCCTTATCGCCTGTTCCGCTGCCACACCATTATGAATTGCGTCGACGTCTGTCCGAAGGGCCTGAATCCGACCAAGGCAATTGGCAAGATCAAGGAACTGATGGTCCGTCGGACGGTCTAGTTAAACGGTGCAGAGATCAATATGGGCAGTCTGACTGAACTCGAACGGACGCGTCTGCGGTGGCGGGCGCGCCGCGGCCTGCTCGAGAATGACCTGATCATTACCCGGTACCTGGACGCATACGAAACGCAGCTCACCGATGACGACGTCGATGCGCTCGCCCAGCTGTTCGAGCTGGGCGACAACGACCTGCTCGACCTGTTGCTGGCGCGCAAAGAGCCCGAGGGGGCGCTCGACACGCCACGGGTGCGCACCATCATCGGACAAATGCGTGAGCTCTGATTAATAGTGAGGAAATAGCGATGAACCTGTCTGACAAGAAAGCCACTCTATCATTCTCGGACGGCTCCAAACCGATCGAGTTTCCCGTGTACAAGGGCACGGTCGGCCCGGACGTCATCGACATCCGCAAGCTGTACGGCCAGACGGGCATGTTCACGTTCGACCCGGGGTTCATGTCCACGGCGGCGTGCGAGTCGGCCATCACGTACATCGACGGCGACAAGGGCGAGCTGCTGTATCGCGGCTACCCGATCGAGCAACTGGCCGTCAACTGCGACTTTCTCGATATCTGCTACCTGATCCTGAACGGCGAGCTGCCTAACGCCGGTCAGAAAACCGATTTCGATTCGCAGGTCACTCACCACACGATGGTGAACGAGCAACTGCATTTCTTCCTGCGCGGCTTCCGCCGCGATGCCCACCCGATGGCCGTGCTGACCGGCCTGGTCGGCGCGCTGGCGGCGTTCTACCACGACTCCACCGACATCACCAACCCGCAGCATCGCCACATTTCGGCCATCCGCCTGATCGCCAAGATGCCCACCCTGGTGGCCATGGCGTACAAGTATTCGCAGGGCCAGCCGTTCATCTATCCGCAGAACGACCTGTCGTACACCGGCAACTTCCTGCGCATGATGTTCGCCACGCCGTGCGAAGAATACAAGGTGAATGAAGTCGTCGAGCGCGCGCTCGACCGCATTTTCATCTTGCACGCCGACCACGAGCAGAACGCCTCGACCTCCACCGTGCGCCTGTGCGGCTCGTCGGGCACCAACCCGTTCGCGGCCATCTCGGCCGGCGTGGCGTGCTTGTGGGGTCCGGCCCACGGCGGCGCCAACGAAGCGTGCCTGCAGATGCTCGAAGAACTGCAGGCCAACGGTGGCGTGGCCAAGGTCGGCGAGTTCATGGAGAAGGTCAAGGACAAGAACTCGGGCGTGCGCCTGATGGGCTTCGGCCACCGCGTCTACAAGAACTACGACCCGCGCGCCAAGCTGATGCAGGAAACCTGCAAGGAAGTGCTGCAGTCGCTGGGCCTGGAAAAAGACCCGCTGTTCAAGCTGGCCATGGAACTCGAGCGCATCGCCCTCGAAGACGACTACTTCGTGCAGCGCAAGCTGTACCCCAACGTCGATTTCTACTCGGGCATCGTGCAACGCGCCATCGGCATCCCGACCTCGCTGTTCACCGCCATCTTCGCGCTGGCGCGCACGGTGGGCTGGATCGCCCAATGGAACGAAATGCTGTCCGACCCCGACTACAAGATCGGCCGGCCGCGCCAGCTGTTCACCGGCGCGGTGACGCGCGACGTGCCCCCGATGGACAAGCGCTGATCTTCCCGGCGTATTTCCCGGCATGAAAAAACGCCCGCAAGGGCGTTTTTTCATGGGCGTCGCGGGCGCAACGGGCAGGGCGCCGGCGCGACGGCCGGCCCCTGCGCAAGCCGGGCTACATGCCGATGCCGCGCGCCATCAGCGCGGCAAACAGCGGCAGCAGCACGAACAGGTGGGTTTCCAGCATGACCCAGCGGCGGGCGCGCTTGATGTCGGCGTCGGCTGGGGCGTAGTCGGGCTGCTGGCGCGACTGCTTGCGCCAACGCAAAAAGGTCAGGGTCGGCACGATGGAACAGAGCCCGATAATGACGAACAGGGTGATTTTGGCGTGAAACCAGGGGTTGGCCATGTAAAAAGCGACGCCCTTGACCCCCAGGGTCAGGCGCAGCAGCCCGGTGGCCAGCACGGCCAGGGCCGAAACCAGGTACAGGCGGTCGTACAGGGCGAGCCGCCTGACTGTGTCGGGCGACAGGCCCGGGCGCAGCAGCACGGCCTCGGCGGTCATGATGACGATGAGCACAAAAATGGCCAGGTAATGAAACCAGGCGAGCAGGGCGTCTTGCAGCATGGCGGCTCCGGAAGATCTGGGTAGTGCGTTTTTAACATTGCGGCAGGCCAATTATCGGGCCGAGCATGAAAATTGCTGCTTCGGAAGTAGAATTTCCTGGTTGCGGGCCGGCACCGGTCAAACGCCTCGATGTTGGCCAACTGCCCGGCCAGTGACAAGACTATTGCTTGCACACCATGGGAAGCCAAGACATGACACAGACATCTGACGCGTCACAGCAAGGCCGGCCACTGCAAATCGACGACATCACGGTCATCGACAATACCAAGCTCAAGAAGGCCGTGACAGCGGCCGCGCTGGGCAACGCCATGGAGTGGTTCGATTTCGGCGTCTATGGTTTCGTCGCTTTCGCGCTGGGCAAGGTGTTCTTTCCGGACGCTTCGCCCACCGTCCAGATCATCGCGGCGCTGGGCACGTTTTCGGTGCCGTTTCTGGTGCGGCCCCTGGGGGGCGTGTTCTTCGGGGTCATGGGAGACCGCTTCGGCCGGCAGAAGGTCTTGTCGCTGACCATCATCATCATGGCGGTCAGCACGTTCTGCATCGGCCTGATTCCGTCATATCGGTCCATCGGCATATGGGCGCCCGTGCTGCTGCTGTTGTGCAAGCTCGCGCAGGGGTTTTCCGTGGGCGGCGAATACACCGGGGCGGCCGTCTTCGTGGCCGAGTATGCGCCCGACCGCCGGCGTGGATTCCTGGGCAGCTGGCTGGATTTCGGGTCGATTGCCGGTTTCGTGCTGGGCGCCGGCCTGGTGGTCCTGTTGCAGACCATCCTGCTGGAACCGACGTTCCTGGACTGGGGCTGGCGCATTCCGTTTTTCGTGGCCGGGCCGCTGGGCTTGCTGGGCCTGTACCTGCGCCACGCCGCCGAAGAAACGCCGGCCTTCACGCAGCAGCTGGAAAAAATGGAAAAAGAAGACCGGGACGCCGTGCAAGAGCGGCCCACCGTGTCGTTCCGGGAAATATTCTCGAAGTACCGCAAGCCCTTGCTGGTATGCGTGGGCATGGTGCTTGTGACCAACATTACCTATTACATGCTGCTGACCTACATGCCTACTTACCTGTCCGGCAGCCTGGGCTATTCCGAAGAGCATGGCGTGCTCATCATCGTGGTGGTGATGATAGGGATGCTGTTCGTGCAGCCGGTCGTGGGTTTTTTCAGCGACAAGATCGGCCGCAAGCCGTTCTTGCTGACGGGCAGCCTGGGGCTGCTGGTGCTGTCGGTGCCAGCCTTTCATTTCATCGGCAGCGACAACACCGGCCTGATTTTCCTGGGCCTGTTGTTCATCGCCGTGCTGCTCAATTGCCTGACCGGCGTCATGGCCTCGACGCTGCCCGCGCTGTTTCCCACGCGCATTCGCTACAGCGCGCTGGCCAGTTCTTTCAACATTGCCATCATTGTGGCGGGGCTGACGCCAACCGTGGCTGCCTGGCTGGTGGAAGAAACCAACAATCTGCTGATGCCCGCCTTCTACCTGATGGCGGCCTCGGTCATCGGCCTGGTGACTTCCCTGTTTCTGCCCGAGACGGCCAACCGGCCCATGCGCGGCGACACGCCCAGCGCGTCCAGCCATCGCGAAGCCAAGATGCTGCTGCAGCAGGCCTACGATTACATTGAAGAAAAACTGGGGGATGTCGACGAGGAAATCGCCGACATGGAGGAGAAGCTCGAGGCGCTGCGGCGGCGCCGCCAGCAATTGGCCGATCGCCACCCGCACCTGGAGTAGGGCGGGTGGCGGCCGGGGTCAGGAACGCGCGCGGGCGGCTTCCTGCTGCGCGTCGACCACCGCCAGGGCGGTCATGTTGACGATGCGGCGCACCGTGGCGCTGGTGGTCAGGATGTGCACCGGACGGGCCGAGCCCAGCAGGATGGGACCCATGGCGATGCCGTTGCTGCCGGTCATCTTGAGGATGTTGTAGGTGATGTTGCCGGTATCCAGGTTGGGCATGATCAGCAGGTTGGCCGGCCCCTTCAGCTTGCTGTCGGGGTAGGCCAGCACGCGGATCTTTTCCGACAGCGCGGCATCGGCGTGCATTTCGCCGTCGACTTCCAGTTCGGGCGCGCGTTCCTCGATGATGCGGCGCGCTTCGGCCATCTTGCGCGACGAGCTGGTCATGCGGCTGCCGAAGTTGGAATGCGACAGCAGCGCGATCTTGGGCACCACCCCGAAACGCAGCATTTCATCGGCGGCCTGCACCGTGATGCTGGCGACTTCCTCGGCCGACGGGTTTTCGTTGACGTGCGTGTCGGCGATGAACAGGGTCTGGTCGGGCAGCATCAGCACGTTCAGCGCGGCGTAGGTCTGCCCGGGCTTGCGGCCGATGATCTCGTCCACGTACTTGAGCTGGTTGTCGTACTTGCTGGCCACGCCGCACAGCAGCGCATCGGCGTCGCCGCGGCGCAGCAGCATCGCGCCGATCAGCGTGTTGTGTTTGCGGATCATCGCTTTCGCGATGGCGGGCGTGACGCCCTCGCGGCCCTTCAACTGGTAGTAGGCGTTCCAGGTTTCGTTGAAGCGGCTGTCGTCTTCGGGATCGACGATTTCGATGTTCTGGCCGGCCACCAGGCGCAGCCCGGCCTTTTTGACGCGCATCTCGATGACCGCGGGGCGGCCCACCAGGATGGGACGCGCCAGGTTTTCGTCGATGACGGTCTGCGCTGCGCGCAGCACGCGCTCGTCTTCGCCGTCGGCATAGATGACGCGCTTGGGCGCTTTTTTGGCTTGGGCGAACAGCGGGCGCATCAGCTGGCCCGAATGGTAGACGAAGCCCATCAGCTTCTGGCGGTAGGCCTCGATGTCTTCGATGGGGCGCGTGGCCACGCCGGAATCGACGGCGGCCTGGGCGACGGCCGGTGCGATCTGGACGATAAGGCGCGGATCGAAGGGTTTGGGAATGATGTATTCGGGGCCGAAGGACAATTCCTGCCCGGCGTAGGCGCGCGCGACTTCGTCGTTCTGCTCGGCCTGCGCCAGTTCGGCGATGGCTTTCACGCAGGCCAGCTTCATTTCTTCGGTGATGCGCGTGGCGCCGGCATCCATGGCGCCGCGGAAGATGAAGGGAAAGCACAGCACGTTGTTGACCTGGTTCGGGTAGTCCGAACGGCCGGTGGCGATGATGCAGTCGGGGCGGGCGGCGCGCGCCACTTCAGGGCGGATCTCGGGCTCGGGGTTGGCCAGGGCCAGGATCAGCGGGCGGTCGGCCATGGTCTTGACCATGTCGGCGGTCAGCACGCCGGCGGTCGAGCAGCCCAGGAACACGTCGGCGCCGCGCACGACGTCGGCCAGCGTGCGCGCGTCGGTTTTTTGCGCGTAGCGCTTCTTGTTGGGTTCCATGTTTTCGTCGCGGCCGTCCCAGATGACGCCGCGCGAATCCACCACGTAGATGTGCTCGCGCTTGATGCCCAGGTGCACCAGCAGGTCGAGGCAGGCGATGGCCGCGGCGCCCGCGCCCGATACCGCCAGCTTGACCTGGGCGATGTCTTTGCCGACCACTTTCAGGCCATTCAGGATGGCGGCCGACGAGATGATGGCCGTGCCGTGCTGGTCGTCATGGAAGACAGGTATCTTCATGCGCTCGCGCAGCTTCTTTTCAATGTAGAAGCACTCGGGCGCCTTGATGTCTTCCAGGTTGACGCCGCCCAGCGTGGGCTCGAGCGCGGCGATGATGTCGACGAGTTTGTTGGGGTCGTTTTCGGCGAGCTCGATGTCGAATACGTCGATGCCGGCGAATTTCTTGAACAGGCAGCCCTTGCCTTCCATGACCGGCTTGGCGGCCAGCGGGCCGATGTTGCCCAACCCCAGCACGGCGGTGCCGTTGGTGATGACGCCCACCAGATTGGCCCGCGAGGTGTATTTCGACGCCGCGTCGTCACCCTGGTCGAAAATGGCCATGCAGGCCGCGGCCACGCCCGGCGAGTACGCCAGCGACAAGTCGTCCTGGTTGGCCAGGGTCTTGGTGGGCATTACCGAGATTTTGCCGGGGGTCGGGTGCGCGTGGTAGTCGAGCGCCAGTTTGGTAAGAGTTTCGTCCATGCTGATGAGAGGCCTTGCGGCACGGCTGACAAAGTAGAAGACGGGCCGTCAGGGGCCCGTCCCGGAAAAGAAGGCGTCTATTTCAACAGAAAGTGGGGGGATATGTTTGCTGCAGTGCAGCGTATGCTGTTTTTGTGCGCGGGGTGCGGGCGGTGTTCTTTTGGCCGTCCCGGCGCATCCGGCCAGGCGCGGCCGGCGCACGTGCGGCGGGCTCGGGCGCATGCAGGCGCCCGAGGCCTGCTGCGCAGGCTGCCCCGCCGCCCAACGCGCCGGCCGCGCCTGGCCGGATGCGCCGGGACTCCAACTGGGGATCGGCCGCCGGGGGGCTGAATGCGTGCGGGGGGTCAGCTTAGCCAGGGCGGGGTCTGGCGGTGGAGGGCGCCGAGTTTTTCGCGCAGGGCCTGGCGTGCTGCCGCCAGGCTGGGGCTGTGCGGGGCGAGCAGGTCGAGTGCCTGCAAGGCGATCCAGTCGGCGCCGACCTCGAAAAAGTCGCGCAGCCGGGCCCGGGTGTCGCTGCGGCCAAAGCCGTCGGTGCCTACCGTGCGGTACGGGGCGGCGATCCAGGCGCGGATCTGTTCGGGCACGGCGCGCACGTAGTCGCTGGCGGCCACGACGGGCGCGTCGCCGGGCAGGCATTGCTCGACCCAGGCCGGCGGCGTGTCCAGCCCCAGCGTGCGCGCGCGCTCGCAGGCGCGGCCGTCGCGCGACAATTCCGAAAAGCTGGTCACGCTCCAGACTTCGGCGGCCACGCCGTGTTCTTGCAGGAGGTCGGCTGCCCGCAGAGCTTCGCTCAGCATGGGTCCGGCGCCCAGCAGCCGTACTTGTGCCGAACCTGGCGCCACGCGCACCCGGTGCATGCCGCGCAGGATGCCAGTGCGGGCATCTTCGGTGGGCAGCGTGGGCTGGGGCAGGTTTTCGTTGGTGACGGTCAGGTAATAGAACTCGTCGTGCTGTTCGTCGAGCATGCGTTGCATGCCGTGCTCCAGAATCACCGCGACTTCATAGGCGTAGGCCGGATCGTAGGCGCGGCAATTGGGCACGGTGGCCGCCACCAGGTGGCTGGAGCCGTCCTGGTGCTGCAGGCCCTCGCCGCCCAGCGTGGTGCGGCCCGAGGTGGCACCGATGAGAAAGCCGCGGGCGCGCTGGTCGGCGGCGGCCCAGATCAGGTCGCCGATGCGCTGGAAGCCGAACATCGAGTAATAGATGTAGAACGGCAGCATGGGCAGGCCGTTTACCGAATAACTGGTGCCGGCAGCGGTCCACGAGGAAATGGCCCCGGCCTCGGTGATGCCTTCTTCCAGGATCTGCCCGTCCAGCGCTTCACGGTAGTACAGCACCGAGCCGATGTCTTCGGGTTCGTACAACTGGCCCTGGGCGGAATAGATGCCGATCTGCCGGAACAGGTTGGCCATGCCGAAAGTGCGGGCCTCGTCGGCCACGATGGGCACAATGCGGCGGCCCAGCGCCTCGTCTTTGAGCAAGCCGCCCAGCATGCGCACGATGGCCATGGTGGACGACATTTCCTTGCCATCGGCTTGCAGCGCAAAGCGCGCCCACTGCGCGGCCGGCGGCACGGGCAGGCGCGGCGCTTCGGTGCGGCGGCGCGGCAGATGGCCGCCCAGCGCCTGCCGCCGCGCCTGCAGGTAGCGCAGCTCGGCGCTGTCGGCGGCCGGTTTGTAGAACTTCAGCGCCAGGCAGTCGGCGTCGGAAATCGGCAGCGCGAAGCGGTCGCGGAATGCCAGCAGGGTCTCGTCGTCCAGTTTCTTCTGCTGGTGCGTCGTCATCTTGCCTTGGCCGGCCGCGCCCATGCCGTAGCCCTTTTTTGTCTGCGCCAGGATCACCGTGGGCTGGCCGCGGTGGCGCACGGCGCGGTGGTAGGCCGCGTGGATTTTCACGATATCGTGTCCGCCGCGGCGCAGGCGGTCGATGGCCTCGTCCGACCAGTCGGCCACCAGGGCGGCCAGCTCGGGGTTCTGGTTGAAGAAGTGGGCGCGGTTGTAGGCGCCGTCATTGGCGGCAAAGGTCTGGAACTGCCCGTCGACGGTGTGCGCAAAGGCGCGCGCCAGCGCCCCGCCCGCGTCGCGCGCCAGCAGGGCGTCCCAGTCGCCGCCCCAGACCAGCTTGATGACGTTCCAGCCGGCGCCCGCGTACAGGGTTTCCAGTTCGTCGATGATGCGGCCGTTGCCGCGCACCGGTCCGTCCAGCCGCTGCAGGTTGCAGTTCACCACGAACACCAGGTTGTCGAGTTTTTCGCGCGCGGCCAGGGTCAGCGCGGCAATCGATTCGGGTTCGTCCATTTCGCCGTCGCCGAAAATGCCCCACACCTTGCGGTCGGAGGGCTGCGCCAGCGAGCGGTGCTCCAGGTAGCGCATGAAGCGGGCCTGGTAGATGGCGTTGATGGGGCCGATGCCCATCGACCCCGTGGGAAATTGCCAGAAATCCGGCATCAGCCACGGGTGCGGATACGACGACAGGCCGCGCAGGCCGCGGGCGCGCGCGGCGATTTCCTGGCGGAAGTGGGCCAGTTCGTCTTCGCCCAGGAAGCCTTCCAGGTAGGCGCGCGCATAGACGCCCGGCGCCGAGTGCGGCTGCAGATAGACCAGGTCGCCGGCGGCGCCGTCGCGACTGGCGCGGAAGAAATGGTTGAACCCGACCTCGAACAGGTCGGCGGCCGACGCATAGCTGGCGATGTGCCCGCCCAGTTCGCCGTGCGCCTGGTTGGCGCGCACCACCATGGCCAGGGCATTCCAGCGGTTGATGGAGGCAATGCGCTCTTCGATGGCCAGGTCGCCGGGAAAGGGCGGCTCGTCGCGTAGCGGGATGGTGTTCAGGTAGGCGCTGCGCGTCTGGCCGGCGGCGCGCACGCCCAGCGCGGCGGCCTGGGCCAGCAGTTGATCCACCACATAGGCCGCGCGCGGCACGCCGGCCGCATGCACCAGGGACTGCAGGGCTTCGCGCCACTCGGCGGTTTCGGCGGGGTCGATGTCTGTGGGCGCGGCGTTGGTCATGGCGGGGCAGGTCTCTGGAGAAGTGCCCATGCTATCGCTTTCGTTCAGGCATGAGTGATCGAAAATGCGCCAGATCGGCAATGCCGGCGGCATAATGTGCTGCAATAGGAACTTTCTGTGGACAAATGTGCCGACCATGCTGGACAGCACCGACCGCCGTATCCTCTCTATTCTGCAGACCGATTCCAGCCTCACCAACGTCGAGCTGGCACGACGTGTGCATCTGTCGCCATCGCCCTGTCTGGCGCGCGTGAAGGCCCTGGAGGCCGCGGGCGTGATCCGCGGCTACGTGGCCCTGGCCGACCCGCTGCAACTGGGGCTGAGCCTGAATGTGTTCATTCAGGTCAGCCTGGAAAAGCAGGTGGAGTCCGAACTCGAGCGCTTCCAGAATGCCATGGCCGAATGCCCGGAAGTGATGGAGTGCTATCTGATGAGCGGCGATTCCGATTACCTGCTGCGCGTGGTCGTGCCGGACATGCAGGGGCTGGAGCGCTTCGTGGTGAGCCGCCTGTCGCGCATTCCGGGGGTGCGCAACATCCGTTCGGGGTTTGCGCTGAAGCAGGTCAAGTACCAGACCGCGTTGCCGCTGGGCTGAAGCCGCGGGCGCCATGCGGGCGGCGTAGAATCGACGGATTGTTTTCTGGAGCCGCTATCCCATGACCGCACCCGCCCGCGTGCCCGATTCGATCACATTGCCTGAACTGACCGTGCGCGGGGTGATCGTCGGCGCGCTGATCACCGTGGTGTTCACTGCGTCGAACGTGTTCCTGGGATTGAAGGTCGGGCTGACCTTCTCGTCGGCCATTCCGGCGGCGGTGATCTCGATGTCGGTGTTGCGGCTGTTCAAGGACGCCAACATCCTGGAAAACAACATGGTGCAGACGCAGGCCTCGGCCGCGGGCACCCTGTCGGCCATTATTTTCATCTTGCCGGCGCTGGTCATGATGGGCCACTGGCAGGGTTTTCCATTCTGGCAGACCCTGGGCATCTGCGCGGCCGGCGGCATGCTGGGCGTGATGTTCACGATTCCGCTGCGCCACATCATGGTGGTGCAAAGCGACCTGCCGTACCCGGAAGGCGTGGCGGCGGCCGAGATCCTGCGGGTAGGCAGCGGGGGCAGCGACGGGGACGGCAGCGCGGCGGGCAAAACCGGCGCGGGCAAGTCCGCGCCCACCGGCATGGCCGACATCCTCAGCGGCGCCGGCGTTGCCGCCGCCGTCAGCTTTGCCGGCAACGGGCTGCGCATCCTGGGCGACGGGGTCAGCCTGTGGCCCACCATCGGCGCGGCCGTCTTCCGCCTGCCCATGGGATTTTCGCTGGCGCTGCTGGGCGCCGGGTACCTGATAGGTATCGTGGCCGGCCTGGCCATGCTGACCGGGCTGGTGATTGCCTGGGGCGTGGCCGTGCCGGTGCTGACCTCGCTGGGCACGCTGCCGGCGGGGCAGTCGGTGGCCGATTACGCCACCGGCCTGTGGAGTTCGCAGGTGCGTTTCATTGGCGCCGGCGTGATCGGGGTGGGCGCCATCTGGACGCTGGCGACGCTGTTCATGCCCATGATGCGCGGCATCAAGACGTCGTTCGCGGCGTTCGGCTCGGCGGGCAGGGCGGCCCAGGGCGGAGCGCCGCGCACCGAGCAGGACCTGCCGGCGCGCTGGATTTCGCTGGTGACGCTGGTGCTGGTCGCCATCCTGGTGGCCACTTTCGCCGTGTTCCTGCGCGCCCAGCCCGTTACGGCGGGCAGCGTGGCGATGCTGGTGGCCTATTCGGTCGCTTTCGCTTTTATCTTCGGCTTCCTGGTAGCGGCAGCTTGCGGCTACATGGCTGGGCTGGTCGGATCTTCCACCAGCCCGATTTCCGGCGTGGGCATCGTCGCCATCGTGCTGGTGTCCTTGCTGGTGCTGGCCCTGGAAAGCGCCGGCGGGCTGCTGGCCACCCAGGAGGGCGTGCAGATGGCCATCGCCCTGGCCATTTTCACGACCTCGGCGGTCGTGGCGGTGGCCTCGATCTCGAACGACAATCTGCAAGACTTGAAAACCGGCTGGCTGGTGGGGGCAACGCCCTGGCGCCAGCAGGTGGCGCTGCTGATCGGCTGCGTAGTGGGGGCGGCGGTGATCTCGCCGGTGCTCGAGCTGCTGTACAACGCCTATGGCTTCGCCGATGCGCTGCCGCGTCCGGGCATGGACCCCGCCGCGGCCCTTTCGGCGCCCCAGGCCACGCTGATGCTGGCCATCGCGCGCGGCATTTTCACGCACCAGTTGAACTGGGCCATGATTCTCATCGGCATGGCGGTGGGGCTGGGGCTGATCCTGGTCGACCAGGTCCTGGCGCGCACTTTCGCCGTGGCCCGCATGCCGGTGCTGGCGGTGGGCATAGGCATCTACCTGCCGCCCACGGTCAGCGCACCGCTGGTGGTAGGGGCGGTGCTGGCCTGGCTGCTTGAGCGCACGTTGCGCGGGCGCGCGCGGCGTGCCGGGCAAGCGTATGAAACGTATGCCGAGCTGCCCGGCCGGCGCGGCACCCTGCTGGCCTCGGGCCTGATCGTGGGCGAAAGCCTGGTGGGCGTGCTGATGGCGGCCATTATCGGCGCCACGGGGCAGGAAGCGCCGTTGGCGCTGGCGGGGGCGAGCTTCGCCGCCACGGCCTCGTGGCTGGGCCTGGCGGTCTTCGTGCTGGTGGCGGTGCTGTTCTATCGCCGCACGCTGGCCGCCGTGCCGGCACACGCCTAGCCGCGGCGCCGTGGGCGCGGGTGGTCCGTGGTTTTCGCGTCACAGGGTGGCGGCCCGCCGCCCGGGCCGATGCCGTGCGATGCCGTCCGTAGACGGCATCATGGCGGACGTTGCGCCGGCCATGCTGCCGCGGAATGCCGCCATGCCCCGGGGTGGGGCCGGCCGCGGCGGCCCGGCGAGACAGGCGCAAATCGTAAGGGTTATACTTTCAGGCCATACGGCTTTCAAGGCTTGTACGCGCCTTCTGCCCCTGCTATCCGCTAAACGGGAAGCCCGTGTCGCGGAAGGTTTTCCTGCATCGTATCGAGTGAAGCACTCGTCAAGGTGAAGCAATATATGTCTTCCGAATCAGAATCCCTTTCCAATTCGTATTTGTTCGGCGGCAACGCCCCATACGTCGAAGAACTGTACGAATCGTATCTCGACAATCCCGGCTCGGTGCCCGACAACTGGCGCGAATACTTCGACCAGCTGCAGCACGCGCCCGCCACCGACGGTCAGGAATCCACCCGCGACCAGGCCCACGCGCCCATCGTCCAATCGTTCGCGCAGCGTGCCCGCACCAATGGCTTCGTGCAGCATTCGGTCCAGCCCGACCTGTCGATGGCCAGCAAGCAGGTGTCGGTACAGTCGCTGATCGCCGCCTACCGCTCGCTGGGCTCGCGCTGGGCCGATCTCGATCCGCTCAAGCGCCGCGAACGCCCGCCCATTCCTGAACTGGATCCGGCCTTCTACGGCCTGACCGAAGCCGACCTGGACCAGACCTACTCGGCCACCAACACGTACTTCACGACCGCCAGCACCATGACGCTGCGCGACATCCTGAAGGCGCTGCGCGACACCTACTGTCGCAGCATCGGGGCCGAGTTCACCCATATTTCCGATCCGGCCGCCAAGCGCTGGATCCAGGAACGCCTGGAAAAATCCTTCGGCGCCGCCACCTACACCGCCGAAGAAAAACGCCACATCCTGCAGCAACTGACCGAATCCGAAGGTCTCGAGCGCTTCCTGCACACCAAGTACGTGGGCCAGAAGCGCTTTTCGCTGGAAGGCGGCGAAAGCTTCATCGCCTCGATGGACGAAGTGGTGAACCACGCCGGTGAATCGGGCGTCCAGGAAATCGTGGTCGGCATGGCCCACCGCGGCCGCCTGAACCTGCTCGTGAACATCATGGGCAAAATGCCCGGCGACCTGTTCGCCGAGTTCGAAGGCAAGCACGCCGAAGGCCTGACAGATGGCGACGTGAAATACCACAACGGCTTTTCCAGCGATCTTTCCACGCGTGGCGGCCCGGTGCACCTGTCGCTGGCGTTCAACCCGTCGCACCTGGAAATCGTCAACCCGGTGGTCGAAGGCAGCGTGCGCGCGCGCCAGGAACGCCGCGGCGACCACGAAGGCAAGCAGGTGCTGCCGGTGCTGGTGCACGGCGACGCGGCCTTCGCCGGCCAGGGCGTGGTCATGGAAACCCTGAACCTGGCGCAGACGCGCGGCTACGGCACGGGCGGCACGCTGCACATCGTCATCAACAACCAGATCGGCTTCACCACGTCCGACCCGCGCGATTCGCGTTCCACGCTGTATTGCACCGACGTGGTCAAGATGATCGAGGCCCCGGTGTTCCACGTCAACGGCGACGACCCCGAAGCCGTGGTGTTCGCCACCAAGCTGGCGCTCGACTACCGCATGCAGTTCAGCCACGACGTGGTGCTGGACATCGTCTGCTTCCGCAAACTGGGGCACAACGAGCAAGATACCCCGTCGCTGACCCAGCCGCTCATGTACAAGAGCATCGGCCACCATCCCGGCACCCGCAAGCTGTACGCCGACAAGCTCACCGCGCAAGGCGTGCTGGCCGAGGGCGAAGGCGACCAGATGGTGAAAGACTACCGCCAGCTCATGGAAGACGGCCAGCGCACCATCGAGCCCGTGCTCACCGACTACAAGAGCAAGTACGCCATCGACTGGTCGCCCTTCATGGGCGCCAAATGGACCGACCAGGCCGACACCGCGGTGCCGCTGGCCGAACTCAAGCGCATCGGCGAACGCATCACCACCGTGCCCGAGGGCTTCACCGTGCACCCGCTGGTGAACAAGCTGCTGAACGACCGCCGCAACATGGCCAAGGGCGAGATGAACCTCGACTGGGGCATGGGCGAGCACCTGGCCTTCGCGACGCTGGTGGCCTCGGGCTACGCGGTGCGCATCACCGGCCAGGACTCCGGCCGCGGCACGTTCACGCACCGCCATGCCGTGCTGCACGACCAGAACCGCGAACGCTGGAACGACGGTACCTACGTGCCGCTGCAGAACGTGTCCGACGGCCAGGCGCCGTTCACCGTCATCGACTCGGTGCTGTCCGAAGAAGCGGTGCTTGGCTTCGAATACGGCTATTCCAGCGCCGAGCCCAACACGCTGACCATCTGGGAAGCGCAGTTCGGCGACTTCGTCAACGGCGCGCAAGTGGTCATCGACCAGTTCATCAGCTCGGGCGAAGCCAAGTGGGGCCGCCAGTCGGGCCTGACGCTGATGCTGCCGCACGGCTATGAAGGGCAGGGCCCGGAACACTCGTCGGGCCGCATCGAGCGCTTCCTGCAGCTGTGCGCCGACAACAACATCCAGGTGGTGCAGCCCACCACGGCTTCGCAGATCTTCCACCTGCTGCGCCGCCAGATGATCCGGCCGTTCCGCAAGCCGCTGGTTATCTTCACGCCGAAGTCCCTGCTGCGCAACAAAGACGCCGGCTCGCCCCTGACCGAACTGGCCGGCGGCAGCTTCCGCCCGGTGATCGGCGAACTCGACGACAGCATCGATGCTTCCAAGGTCAAGCGCGTGCTGGCCTGCTCGGGCAAGGTCTACTACGACCTGGTCAATGCGCGCCGCGAGCGCGAGGCCAGCCACGTGGCCATCGTCCGCGTCGAACAGCTTTACCCGTTCGCCCACAAGTCGTTCGAGGCCGAATTGCGCAAGTACGGCCAGGCGACCGAGGTCGTCTGGGTGCAAGACGAACCGCAAAACCAGGGTCCGTGGTTCTATGTTCAGCATCACTTGTACGAGAACATGGCCGAAGGCCAGAAGCTCGGCTACGCCGGCCGCCCGGCTTCCGCATCGCCCGCGGTGGGCTATCTGGCCAAGCACCAAGAGCAACAAAAGGCCCTGATCGAACAGGCTTTCGCCGCCAAGTACAAAGGCTTCATGCTGACCAAATAAGGTCTGCCGCCGACATCGAACCCCTATTCAACGGAACCCATTACCATGGCTATTACTGACGTCGTTGTTCCCCAATTGTCCGAATCCGTGTCGGAGGCGACCCTGCTCACCTGGAAGAAGCAGCAGGGCGCAGCGGTCGAGGCCGATGAAATCCTGATCGAAATCGAAACCGACAAGGTCGTGCTGGAAGTGCCCGCGCCCGCTTCGGGCGTGCTGTCCGAGATCGTCGAAGGCGACGGCAGCACGGTGACTTCGGGGCAACTGCTCGCCAAGATCGACACGGCCGCCAAGGCGGCCGCCGCCCCCGCGCCGGCCGCCGAGGCCAAGGCTGAGCCGGCCGCCGAGAAGGCTGCCGCCGCGCCGGCGCCCGCATCGAACGCCGCTGCGGGCGTGGCTTCGCCCGCCGCCTCGAAGATCCTGTCCGAAAAGGGTGTAGATCCCGCCACGGTGGCGGGCAGCGGCCGTGACGGCCGTATCACCAAGGCCGACGCCCAGGGTGCCAGCGCGGCTCCCAAGGCTGCCGCCGCGCCGGCTGCGCCTGCCTCGCTGTCGCTCGACGGCCGCCCCGAACAGCGCGTGCCCATGAGCCGCCTGCGCGCCCGCATCGCCGAGCGCCTGCTGCAGTCGCAACAGGAAAACGCCATCCTGACCACGTTCAACGAGGTCAACATGCAGGCCGTCATCGACCTGCGCAACAAGTACAAAGAGAAGTTCGAGAAAGAGCACGGCATCAAGCTGGGCTTCATGTCGTTCTTCGTGAAGGCCGCGGTTGCCGCGCTGAAGAAGTTCCCGCTGATCAACGCTTCGATCGACGGCAAGGACATCATCTACCACGGCTACTTCGACATCGGCATCGCGGTGGGCAGCCCGCGCGGCCTGGTGGTGCCGATCCTGCGCAACGCCGACCAGCTGTCGATCGCCGAGATCGAGAAAACCATTGCCGACTTCGGCAAGCGCGCGGCCGATGGCAAGCTGGGCATCGAAGAAATGACGGGCGGCACGTTCTCTATTTCGAACGGCGGCGTGTTCGGCTCGATGCTGTCCACGCCCATCATCAACCCGCCGCAATCGGCCATCCTGGGCGTGCACGCCACCAAGGAACGCGCGGTGGTCGAAAAGGGCCAGATCGTCATCCGGCCCATGAACTACCTGGCGTTGTCGTACGACCACCGCATCATCGACGGCCGCGAGGCGGTGCTGGGGCTGGTGGCCATGAAGGACGCGCTGGAAGATCCGCAGCGTCTGTTGCTGGACCTGTAAACGGCCTCGGGCAAGGGTCATGTTTTTTCTGTCGCGACAGGCCGGCAAGCCCCGGCATGCCGCTGGCGCTTAATCAAATTCCCTCCATTCGAGATCATCATGTCCAAACAATTTGACGTCGTCGTCATCGGTGCCGGCCCCGGCGGGTACATCGCGGCCATCCGCGCCGCGCAACTGGGTATGTCGGTGGCCTGCATCGACGCCTGGCAGAACGGCCAGGGCGGCCCGGCGCCCGGCGGCACCTGCACCAACGTGGGCTGCATTCCGTCCAAGGCGCTGCTGCAGTCGTCCGAGCACTTCGAGCAGGCCAATCATCACTTTGCCGAGCACGGCATCGAGGTCAAGGGCGTGAGCCTGAAGCTGGACACGCTGATCGGCCGCAAGAACACGGTGGTCAAGCAGAACAACGACGGCATCCTGTACCTGTTCAAGAAGAACAAAGTCACGTTCTTCCATGGCAAGGGCGCCTTCGCGGGCAAGGCTGACGGCGGCTATGCCATCAAGGTTACCGGCACGGCCGAAGAAGACCTGGTAGCCAAGCACGTGGTGGTGGCTACCGGTTCGTCGGCGCGCGAACTGCCGGGCCTGCCGTTCGACGAAAAAGTCGTGCTGTCCAACGATGGCGCGCTGAACATCGATGGCGTGCCGAAGAAGCTGGGCGTGATCGGCGCCGGCGTCATCGGCCTGGAAATGGGCAGCGTGTGGCGCCGCCTGGGTGCGGAAGTCACCATCCTGGAAGCGATGCCGGAATTCCTGGCCGCGGCCGACCAGCAGGTGGCCAAGGAAGCCCTGAAGGCCTTCACGAAGCAGGGCCTGGACATCCAGATGGGCGTGAAGATCGGCGAGATCAAGGCCACCGCCAAGCAGGTTACCGTGCCCTACACCGATGCCAAGGGCGGCGAGCAGAAACTGGTGGTCGACAAGCTGATCGTCTCGATCGGCCGCGTGCCCTACACCGGCGGGTTGAACGCCGAGGGCGTGGGCCTGAAGCTGGACCAGCGCGGCTTCATCGAGGTGGACGGCGATTGCAAGACCAACCTGCCCAATGTGTGGGCGGTGGGCGACGTGGTGCGCGGCCCGATGCTGGCCCACAAGGCCGAAGAAGAGGGCGTGGCGGTGGCCGAGCGCATCGCCGGCCAGCATGGCCACGTGAATTTCGACACCGTGCCGTGGGTCATCTATACCTCGCCCGAAATCGCCTGGGTGGGCAAGACCGAGCAGCAACTGAAGAAAGAAGGCCGCGAATACAAGGCCGGCAGCTTCCCGTTCCTGGCCAACGGCCGCGCTCGCGCGCTGGGCGACACCACGGGCTTTGCCAAGGTCATCGCCGACGCCAAGACCGACGAAGTGCTGGGCGTGCATATCGTGGGCCCGATGGCGTCCGAGCTCATCTCTGAGGCGGTCACCATCATGGAATTCCGCGGCGCGGCCGAAGACATCGCCCGTATCTGCCATGCGCACCCGACGCTGTCTGAAGCCGTGAAGGAAGCGGCGCTGGCGGTGGACAAGCGCGCGCTGAACTTCTGATGCGGTGACGGCAGGCAGGTGTCAGGCTCCCGCAGGGTGCCTGACACCGAAGTGGGGCGGATATTCTTGCAGAGGCCGGATTGCCGATTCGCTTCGGTGTCTGACACCTTCGGAGTCAGACACCTGACGGCACAGCGGTAAATGATGGCCGATTCGCTTCGGTGTCTGACACCTTCGGAGTCAGACACCTGACGGCGCAGCGGTAAATGATGGCCAGTCCGCTTCGGTGTCTGACACATTCGGAGTCAGACACCTGGCGGCACTGCGGTAAATGATGGCCAGTCCGCTTCGGTGTCTGTCACCTTCGGAGTCAGACACCTGACGGCACTGCGGTAAATGACGGCTGGCCCGCTTCGGTGTCTGACACTTTCGGGTCAGGCACCTGACGATGCTTCTATAAATGGTCGAGGCGGCAGGTCCGCCTTTTTTTTGGGTTTGCTGCTGCGACATGAACGTCCGCGAATATTACGAACAGGCACTGGCGGAACGGGGCTATCGGTCCGACGCGGCGCAGAAGCGGGCCGTTGATCGGCTGCAGGCCTACTACGACGATTGGGTCAGCTTCAAGGCCATGCGCTCGAACGCGCTGAAAAAGCTGCTGAACCGGCCCGACGTGCCGCGCGGCGTCTACCTGTGGGGCGGGGTAGGGCGCGGCAAGAGCTTCCTGATGGACGCCTTCTATGCCACGGTGCCGGTGGTGCGCAAGACGCGGCTGCATTTTCACGAATTCATGCGCAGCGTGCATCGCGAGCTGGAAAGCGTCAAGGGCATGCAGGACCCGCTGGACGAAGTGGCGCGCCGGGTGGCCAAGCGCTACCGGCTGATCTGCTTCGACGAGTTCCATGTGTCGGACGTGGCCGATGCCATGATCCTGTACCGCCTGCTGCTCAAGCTGTTCGAATACGGCACCTCGTTCGTGATGACCTCGAACTACGAGCCGTCTACCTTGTATCCCGATGGCCTGCATCGCGACCGCATCCTGCCGGCTATCGAGCTGATCCAGAAGCGCATGGACGTGCTGAACGTGGACGCTGGCGTCGACTACCGCCGCCGTTCCCTGGAGCAGGTGCAGTGCTACCACACCCCCCTGAATGAGCAGGCGCGCGCCGCCCTGCAAGACGCCTTCGACCGGCTGGCCGACACGCCGCCGCAAGAACCGGTGCTGCACATCGAGCACCGCGAGATCCGCGCCCTGGCGCTGGGCGGCTCGGTGGTGTGGTTCGATTTCGCGACGCTTTGCGGCGGGCCACGCTCGCAGAACGATTACCTGGAACTGGCCAACCGCTTCCACGCCGTGATCCTGTCGGACGTGCCACGCATGGGGCCCCGCCAGGCCTCCGAGGCACGGCGCTTCACCTGGCTGATCGACGTGTTTTACGACCACAAGATCAAGCTGATCATGTCGGCCGAGTGCGAGCCCGAGGCGCTGTACACCGAAGGCGCGCTGGCCAACGAGTTCCATCGCACCGTATCGCGCATTCTGGAAATGCAGTCGCGCGAATACCTGGAGTCCGAACGCCGCCTGGCGGCCGGGCTGTAGCGCACCCCCCTGGTTTTGCCATTCTCGACTCCGCCCGCCACGCGATGGCGGCGGCGCCGGCTTGCGTCCAGGAATTGCTGGCGATGACATTAAGAATGATTATAATTCTCAAATTATTCGCAGCACAGAGTCCGCAGTGAAACCTGTACCTGGCGCCAGCCTGGCGCGCTATCGATGGGCCGTGGCCTCGCGCGTGGGCGCGGCCGCGCTGGGCGGCTACGCCCTGGCCTCCGCCACCGCCGCCTGCCTGGCCGTGTGGCTGCCAATGGCGCGGGCCGACGCCGTGCTCACCGGCATGCTGGTGGCTTTTGCGGCTTACGCCATAGGGGCGGCCTGGGTGTTTGCCACCCGCAACGCCTGGCGCGCCTGGGCCGGGATGCTGGGGCCCGCCGTCGTGCTGGCGGCGCTGTGCTGGCTGGGGCGCACGGCGGGGATGGCATGATGGCGCAACCGGCGCGCACCCAGGGCGAAAGCCTGCGGCAGGCGATGTCGTGGCTGCATACGTGGGCGGGGCTGGTGTTCGGCTGGTTGCTGTTCGCCATGTTCCTGACCGGCACTCTGGCGTTCTTCCGTCCCGAGATTACGCATTGGATGCAGCCCGAGATGCCCGCGCGCCAGGCAAGCCTGCCGGCCGCGCAAGCGGCCGAGGTGGCGCAGCGCTACCTGGAACAGCACGCGCCCGACGCGCCGCGCTGGTTCATCAGCCTGCCCAGCGCGCGTGAACCGCTGCTGGGCCTGCTGTACCAGGTGCCCAAGCCGGCGCCGGGCGAGCGCGGCTTCAAGCGCGTGAAGCTGGACCCCGCCACCGGCCAGGCGCTGAAGGCGCGCGAGACGCGCGGCGGCGACTTCCTGTATCGCTTTCATTTCGAACTTGAAATGGGCTTTCCGTGGGGGCGCTGGCTTGCCTCGGTGGCTGGCATGTTCATGCTGGTCGCCATCATCAGCGGGGTGATCACGCACAAGAAGATTTTCACGGATTTCTTTACCTTCAGGCCGGGCAAGGGCGGCCAGCGGGCCTGGATGGACGGCCACAATGTCCTGTCGGTGCTGGGCCTGCCGTTTCACCTGATGATTACCTTCAGCGGCCTGCTGATTTTCATGGCCATGCTGCTGCCGGCGGGCATCTCGGCGGCCTACGACGACCCGCGCCAGTTCACCAACGATATGTTTCCGGCCTTCGCGCCCGCGCCGGCGGGCCAGGGCGCTGCGCCGCTGGTGCCGCTGGGGCAGGTGGTGGAGCGCGCGCAGGCCGAGTGGCAGGGCGGCCGCGTCGGCCGCCTGGTGGTGGCCAACCCCGGCAAGCCGGGCGCCGTCGTGTCGGCCAGCCGCGCCGCCGAAGAACGCATTACGTACGGGCGGGGCGCGCCCAGCCTGCGCTTTGACGGTGTCGACGGCAAGCTGCTGGCGCGCCACGATGCCGACAGCGCGGCCAGAGTGACGGCCGGCGCCATCATCGGCCTGCACCTGGGCCTGTTCGCCGAACCGCTGCTGCGCTGGCTGTATTTCCTGGTCAGCCTGGCCGGCACTGCCATGGTGGGAACCGGGCTGGCGCTGTGGGTGGCCAAGCGCCGTCAGAAGGCCGGCCCGGCCGCCCGGCAGGCGTTTTCGCTGAGGCTGGTCGACGCCCTGAATGCAGGCGCCATCGCCGGCCTGTGCGTGGCCCTGGCGGTGTACTTCTGGGCCAACCGGCTGCTGCCCGTCGAGCTGCCGGGCCGCTCTGCCTGGGAAACCCGCGCCTTCTTCATTGCCTGGGGCCTGGCGTTTGCGCATGCCTTCCTGTTTCGGACCCGCATGTGGCCCGACCTGCTGGCGCTGGCCGCCGGCATGGCCCTGGGCCTGCCCGCGCTCAACGCGCTGACCACCGCGCGTCACCTGGGCGTGTCACTGCCGGCGGGCGACTGGGTCATGGCCGGCTTCGACCTGGCCGCGCTGGCCGCGGGCATCCTGCTGGCGTGGATGGCGCATAAATCGCGCCGGCCGGCCGCCCGATCCGCCCGGCAGCCGACACGCGCCGCGCGGGCGGCCGGGGCCTTGAAAACCGAGGTGAATCCATGATGAGCGTCGCCGCTTTCTGCCTGGCCTATGCCGGCTTTGCCGCCCTTTGCCTGGGCATGGACCGTCACTACGAGGCGGTGTTCGGACGTGCGCTGCCACGCCGCCACCGCGCCCCGCTGCGCGCCTTCGGCTGGGCCGCGTTGGCCCTGTCGCTGTGGGCCTCGGCTGCCGTGTGGGGCTGGCGCTACGGCACGGTTGAATGGATCGGCATCCTGACCCTGGCGGGACTGCTGCTGATCTGGCTGGTCAGTTTCCGTGCGGGTCCGGCGCTGGCCGTGGGCGGCGTCTGCGCCGTGGCGGCGCCGGTGCTGGCCTGGATATAGGCCGCCGGGGCGGCGTTCGCGCCCGACGCGCTACACTGCGGACTTCTCCGCAAACCGCTGTCATTCCGTCCATGAGTACCCGCGTCCTTACTGGCATCACCACCTCCGGCACCCCTCATCTTGGCAATTACGCCGGCGCTATCCGCCCGGCCATTACCGCCAGCACGCAGCCCGGCACCGACGCGTTCTACTTCATGGCCGACTACCACGCGCTGATCAAGTGCGACGACCCGGCGCGCGTGGCCCGTTCGCGTCTCGAGATCGCCGCCACCTGGCTGGCGGGCGGCCTGGACCCCGAACGCGTCACCTTCTACCGGCAGTCGGATATTCCCGAGATTCCCGAGCTGTGCTGGCTGCTGACCTGCGTGACCGCCAAGGGCCTGATGAACCGGGCGCACGCCTACAAGGCGTCGGTGGACCAGAACACGGCCAAGGGCGTGGAGCCCGACGACGGCATCACCATGGGGCTGTTTTCGTACCCGATCCTGATGGCGGCCGACATCTTGATGTTCAACGCCCACAAGGTGCCGGTGGGCCGCGACCAGATCCAGCACCTGGAAATGGCGCGCGACATCGCGCAGCGCTTCAACCACCTGTATGGGCGCGACTATTTCGTGCTGCCCGAGGTGGTCATCGAAGAAGAAGTGGCTACCTTGCCGGGCCTGGACGGCCGCAAGATGTCCAAGAGCTACAACAACACCATTCCGCTGTTCGAGGGCGGCGCCGCCGCGCTGAAAGCCGCGGTCATGCGCATCGTCACCGATTCGCGGCAACCGGGCGAGCCGAAAGACGCCGAGTCATCGCATCTGTACACCATCTATCGCGCGTTCGCCACGCCGGCCGAGTCGGCGGCATTTCGCGCGCAGCTCGAGGGCGGCATGGGCTGGGGCGACGCCAAGCAAGCCCTGTGCGATCGCCTCGAACGCGATCTCGCGCCGATGCGCGAACGCTACCAAGAGCTGATGGCCAACCCGGGACGCATCGAAGACATTCTGCAGGCGGGCGCACAGAAGGCGCGCAAACTGGCTGTTCCGTTCATGGAAGAGCTGCGCCAGGCGGTGGGCCTGCGCGCCGCCGCGGCACCGGCGGGCAAGGCGGCGGGCAAGAAAACCGGCAAGGCCGCGCGCTTTGTCAGTTTCCGCGACGACGACGGCACGTTCCGTTTCCGCCTGCTGGGTGCAGACGGCCAGGAATTGCTGCGCTCGCGCGGTTTCGCCAACCCCAAAGAAGCCGGCGCGCTGCTGCAGCGCCTGCAGGCGCAGGGCGGGCACGATTTCCTGCAGGCCGAGGGCCTGGCCTATGCAGCCGTGCTCGACGGCGACACGGTGGCGCAAGGCCCCCAGGCCGCCGATGCCGCGCAGCGCGATGCCCTGCTGGCGCAGGCGCGTCAGGCGTTGGCTTCGCTGGCGGGCTGACCGGGGCCGATCGGCGCGCTAGCGCGCGCCGCCGGTGGCCACGATGCGGCCGTCCTGAACCTGGAAGCGCGGTGTATTGCCCTGGCCGGCGATTTCCAGCGTGTCGCCCTCGGTGTAGCCAGTAACGTTCGGGCAGTCCAGCCATTCTGGGTTGATGAACGGAAAGTACTTCAGCGTTCCGCTGCCCTGGCTGGCGAACTCAAAGGTAGTGTTGGCCACCACTTCCGGGTCCCATTGGCTGGCGTCGAACACCATCGAGCACGCCGCGCCGATGCGGTAAACAATGCTGGCGCCCATGCTGGCGAAACCCAGCGCGCCCACGTGCAGGCTGGCGCCGTTGACCAGTTCGATAACGCGCGTGCCCAGGCGTTCGAGGGTGACGTGCTTGAACGAGACCTGCACGCCGTCGAGGGTGAGGTGCGCATACTGGCCCAACCTGATCTCTCCATAGGCCGCGGTGGGGCTGATGTTCTGGTCGTTGATGGTCTGCGCCTCGTTGGCGGCGAGCGCAAGAATAGTGCTTTGCATGACGAAGGAGTCTCCGGGATGGCGCGGTCGGGGAAAGCGGCATGACGTGACCGACGCGCGCGCCCCTCGCCAGAACCACGGTTTTCATCCACAGGCGGATGCCCTGGTGAGCAGGGAAATCCGTTTTTATTGTTTTGATACAACTTGATATTTTCGCTTAATTTATCGAGTTGCGCTCACCTTTTTGTGCTACGGTGCTTAGGGATTAACCCGGATTTCCGCGCCTCATCCGCCAGGCGGCCGCGGCTGCGGCCAATTGCACGGCGCCGCCGGCCAGCATGGCCAGCCGCAATCCGGGCATGCCGCTGCCCGCCAGGGTGTAGAGCGAGCCGGACAGCGCCACCCCAAGCGTGGCACCCACCATGCGCGCCACGTTGACCAATGCGCTGGCCGTGCCGGCGCGGGCGGCCGGCACGCTGCTTACCGCGGTGTCCATCAGCGGCCCGGTCGCCAGCCCCATGCCCAGGCCGGTTGCCGCCAGGCCCGCCAGGGCGGGCGCCAGCGCGGCCGAAGCCGCGCCCAGGGCGATCAGCCACAGGCCCGCGCCAATGATCGCCACGCCGCCGGCCGTCATGGCGCGGCGGCCCAGGCGGCCGCAGAGCAGGCCGGACCAGGGCGAGATCAGCACGAACACCAGCGCCATTGGCATCAAGGCCAGGCCCGCCTGCACGGCGTCAAAGCGCCCGCTGTCCTGCCATGCCAGCGGCAGCAGGAACAGCGCGCCGTACATCCCGAACGTCATCGCGGACGTAGCGGCCAGCGCGCCGCAAAACCTGGCGGACCGGAACAATGACAGCGGCACCAGCGCCGCCGCCTCGGCGCGCCGCTCGATGCGGATGAAACCGGCGACGGCCATGGCCGCTACGGTTGCCGCGACCACGGCCAGCCAGGGCGTGGTGTGCGACTCGATTGCCGCCAGGGCCAGCGCAGCCAGCGCCACGGCCGCCATCGCCTGGGCGCCGGCGTCCCAGCGGCGCCCACGCGGATCGGACGATTCGGGTATGGCGCGCCAGGCTAGCGCCATGGCGGCCACGCCCAGCGGGATCGCCGCGAGGAAGATGCCGGGCCATCCGTAGTGCTGCATCAGGATGCCGCCCAGAGTGGGGCCGACGGCCAGGGCCAGGCCATTGCAGGCGGCCCAGATGCCCAGCACGCGGGCGCGCGCGGCGGGATCGGGCCAGCCGACGCGAATCAACGCCAGCGAGGCGGGGATCAACAACGCGGCGCCCACGCCGGCGCCGACGCGCGCGGCCACCAGCGCCGCCACGGAAGGCGCCAGCGCGCAGCCTAGCGATGCTGCGCAGAAGAGACCCGCGCCCAGCAGGAAGACACGGCGCCGGCCCCACAGGTCTGCCAGCAGGCCGCCGGTGAGCAGCAGCGCGGCATAGGCTAGGTTGTAGCTGTCGATGACCCACTGCAATGCCTGCACGCCGGCGTGAAAGTGCAGGCCGACTGCGCGCGTGGCCAGGTTGACGGCCGCCGTGTCGACCTGCGCCACCAGCACCGCCAGGCACAACGCGGCCAGCGCCTGCCTCTGGCGGCGCGAGGCCGCGGGCGCCAGGCGCGCGGCCAGGGTTTGTTCTGTCATGAGCGCGTTTCCGGTTGCATGAGGCCCATTGTGGCGGCGGCGCGGCGGGCGATGTTTCGTCCGCCATCGAAGCGTGCGGCGCTAACATGCAGGTAGAGTCCAGGCCATGACAGGGAGCGCCGCATGACATACCAGCCCGGCTTTGCCGCCACCGCCTTCTTGCTGGCCGACCATGCGCGCGCCGCCATGCTGGCGGCGCTGCTCGATGGCCGCGCGTTGCCCGCCGGCGAGCTGGCGCGCGCCGGGGGCGTGACGGCGCAGACGGCCAGCGCCCATTTGGCCAAGATGCTGGAGGGCGGCCTGCTCGACGTGGAAACGGAAGGGCGGCATCGCTATTACCGGCTGGCCGGCGCGCATATCGCCCACATGCTGGAAAGCCTGTCGGTCATCCAGCCCGAGGCCGCGCGCCCGCCGGCGCTCAGCCCGCAGGCGCGCGAATTCCGCTTCTGCCGGCGCTGCTACGACCATCTGGCGGGACAATTGGGGGTGGCGGTCACCCAGGCGCTGCAAGCGCGTGGCTACCTGCTGGCCGCGCCTGACAAACAGTTCGACATCACCGAGTCGGGCGCGGACTGGTTTGCCGGCATCGGACTCAACGTGGACGCGCTGACGCCTACCCGGCGCGGGCTGGCGCGCCAGTGCCTGGACTGCACCGAGCGGCGCCATCATCTGGCTGGTCCGCTCGGCGTGGCCCTGCTGGCCCTGATGTGCGAGAAGGAATGGCTGCGCAGGGATGCCCGCTCGCGCGCCATTCGCGTCACGCCGCACGGCTGGGCGTGGCTGGACGCGCAACTGGGCATCAAGGCGCCGTCGCTGCCGCTGGCGGCCTGAAGGCCGTGCCGGCAGTGCCGGCCGGCCCGGCTGCGCCGAACGTTATTACCGTGCGGGGCAATTCTTACCGGCAGATCCCGCGCAGATAGCGACCGGGCGTACTCAGCGTTCGGCGCCGCCCTGCAGTTGCGGGATGTTGCCCGCGTCTTCGTGCACTTGCAGGCGGTCGTCCACGCGCTGCACGCCCGTCATGGCGGTCACGGCGGTCAGCAGGGCGTCGTGCTCGGCCGCCAGAATGTGCCCGCTCAAGGTCAGGTCTCCCGCTGTGGCGGTCACGCTGATCGCGCCGGGATGGCTGACCAGGCGTCCCAATTGGGCACGCACGCGTTCCGTTAGCTGGCGGTCGCTGGCCGGCGGCTCGTCCAGGCCGAGCCCGCTGCGGGCGCCAGCCGTCCAGCCACGCACATGGTCGGCCGCCTGCTTGCCTTCGGACAGCAGGCAGTCGGCGGCGTCGTTGCGCAGGGCGGTGAAGGTGTCGCAAAGCAGGGCGCGGCGCCGGCGCCCCAGTTGCGGGTCGAAGTAGTACATCGCCGTGGCGCCGAGCGCCAGCGTGGCAATGCGATTCAGGATGGTCATGCGTCCTCCGCGAGTCAGGGCCATGGGGCGGCCGCCCCGCAGGCGGGGCGGCTGGCATGCGGGGCCGCAAGCAACGTGCCCGGCCAGGGGCCGGGCAGGGCTTAGCGCTTGAGCCGCGCGAAGGCGTCCGCCATGGCGCTGTTGCGCGGTTCGGCGCCGCGGCCGGCATCGGCCTGCGGGCGACGCCCGGCCGGGCGGGCCGCACCGCGCGGCGCTTCGCCGCCAGCGCCGCGCCGCGCCGGCTGCGCCGTGTCGTTCAGGCGCATGGTGAGCGCCACGCGCTTGCGCGCCACGTCGACTTCAAGCACCTTGACGGTCACCGTCTGCCCCACGCGCACCACGTCGCGCGGATCTTTGACGAACTTCTCGGCCAGCGCGGAAATGTGCACGAGGCCATCCTGATGCACGCCAATATCGACAAAGGCGCCGAAGTTGGCCACGTTGGTGACGACGCCTTCGAGCACCATGCCGGGGTACAGGTCGTTGAGGGTTTCCACGCCATCTTTGAACTGCGCCGTCTTGAATTCGGGGCGGGGATCGCGGCCGGGTTTTTCGAGTTCGGCGAAGATGTCGCGCACCGTGGGCAGGCCGAAGCGCTCGTCGGTGAAGTCGGCCGGCGATACGCCTTTCAGCGCCTCGCGCTGGCCGATGATCTGCTGCACGTCGGCCTTGATCTTGGCGACGATGCGTTCCACCACCGGATAGGCCTCGGGGTGCACCGCCGAGGCGTCGAGCGGGTTTTCGCCATTGGGAATGCGCAGGAAGCCGGCGGCCTGTTCGAAGGCCTTTTCGCCGAAGCGCGGCACCTTGCGCAGTTGTTCGCGCGTGGGAAACGCGCCGTTTTCGTCGCGCCAGGCAACGATGTTCTTGGCCAGCAGCGAGTTCAGGCCCGACACGCGCGCCAGCAGCGCGGCCGATGCCGTGTTGACGTCGACGCCCACCGCGTTCACGCAGTCTTCGACCACGGCGTCGAGCGAGCGCGCCAGTTCGCGCTGGTTGACGTCGTGCTGGTATTGACCCACGCCGATGGCCTTGGGGTCGATCTTGACCAGCTCGGCCAGCGGATCTTGCAGGCGGCGCGCGATCGACACGGCGCCACGCAGCGTGACGTCGAGGTCGGGGAATTCCAGCGCCGCGGTTTCGGATGCCGAATACACCGAGGCGCCGGCTTCGGACACCACAACGCGGGTGAGCTTCAGGTCGGGGAACTGGCTCATCATGTCGGCCACCAGTTTTTCGCTTTCGCGCGAAGCCGTGCCGTTGCCGATGGCGATCAGTTCGACCTGATGGCGCGCGGCCAGCGCGGCCAGCGTGGCAATGGTGCCTTCGCGGTCGCGGCGCGGCTCGAACGGATACACCGTGGCAGTGTCTACGACCTTGCCGGTGCGGTCGATCACGGCCACCTTGCAGCCGGTGCGAATGCCCGGGTCCAGCCCCAGCACGGCCTTGGGGCCGGCCGGCGCGGCCAGCAGCAGGTCTTTCAGGTTGGCGGCGAACACGCGTATGGCTTCGGCTTCGCCGCTTTCGCGCAGGCGGCCGATCAGTTCGCTTTCGAACGCGGTCAGCAATTTCACGCGCCAGGTCCAGCGGCAAACTTCGCCCAGCCAGCGCGCGCGCGGCGTGGCGTCCAGGGCGAACAGGCCATTGCCCAGTTTCAGGAACTGGGCAATGCGCGCCACGCAGGGGTGCGGCGTCTGTGCTTCGAGTTCGGCTTCCAGGCCCAGCCGCAGTTCCAGCACGCCTTGCTGGCGGCCGCGCAGCAGCGCCAGGATGCGGTGCGAGGGCAGGGTGCGCAACGGTTCGTTGAAGTCGAACCAGTCGCGGAAGTTGGCGCCTTCGGCTTCCTTGCCCTCGGCCACTTTGGAATAGAGCAGGCCGGTGGACCACAGGTGCTCGCGCATGTCGGCCAGCAGGTCGGCATTTTCGGCGTAGCGTTCGGCCAGGATGTCGCGCGCGCCGTCCAGCGCGGCCTTGGCATCGTTGATCGATGCTTCGGGGTTCAGGTACTGCGCGGCGAGCACGGCCGGATCGCAGGCCGCGTCGGCCAGGATGGCGTCGGCCAGGGGCTCCAGCCCCGCTTCACGGGCGATTTGGGCGCGGGTGCGGCGCTTGGGCTTGTACGGGGCATATAAGTCTTCCAGGCGCTGCTTGGTGTCGGCAGTGGCAATTTCCTGTTGCAGCTCGGGGGTGAGTTTGCCTTGTTGCGTGATCGAATCGAGAATCGCGCAGCGTCGTTCTTCGAGTTCGCGCAGATAGCCCAGGCGGACTTCCAGGTTGCGCAGCACGGTGTCGTCGAGCCCGCCGGTGGCTTCTTTGCGGTAGCGTGCAATGAACGGCACCGTGGCGCCATCGTCGAGCAGTTCGACGGCGGCGGCCACCTGCGACGGGCGGCTGCCGAGTTCGGAGGCAAGCTGGGCAAGGATGCGGGCGTGGTCGACGCTGGGCGCAGTGCTCGTGGAGGCGGGAGTGTCAGGCATCTGGATACGGCGACAAAGGGAAAACAAGGGGCGGATTTTGCCACAAGGCGGCGCCGGGCCATCCGGCGCTGCGCTATTTTAGGCACGGCTGGGCGGGGCGGGGCAGAGTATCATTTGGGCCACTTCACCGCCTGCCCCCCTGATGCTGGACCTGGATATTTCCGAATTTTTCGCCGCCGATGGCCCGCTGGCCTCGGCGCTGCCCGGCTATGCGCCGCGGCCGGCCCAGGTCGAACTGGCGCAGGCCATCGGCCGCGCCATCACCGATCGCGCCACGCTGGTGGCCGAGGCGGGCACCGGCATTGGCAAGACCTGGGCCTACCTGGTGCCGGCTTTCGTGGCCGGCGGCAAGGTCATCATCTCGACCGGCACGCGCACGCTGCAAGACCAGCTCTACACGCGCGACCTGCCGCGCGTGCGCGCGGCGCTGGCGGCGCCGGTGACCGCCGCGCTGCTCAAGGGGCGCGCCAATTATGTATGCCACTATCACCTCGACCGCCTGCAGGGCGACGAACGAGCGCTCAAGTCGCGCACCGAAATTTCGCAGCTGCGGCAGATCCAGGTGTTCGCCGGCATTTCCAAGACGGGCGACCGCGCCGATCTGGGCAAGGTGCCCGAAGACGCCGACATCTGGCAGCGGGTCACATCGACCCGCGAGAACTGCCTGGGGCAAGATTGCCCGCGCATCCGTGATTGCTTCGTGGTGAAGGCGCGCCGCCAGGCCCAGGAGGCCGACGTGGTCGTGGTGAACCATGCGCTGTTCATGGCCGACCTGGTGCTGCGCGAAGAGGGCGTTACCGACCTGCTGCCCGAGGCCGATACGGTGATCTTCGACGAAGCCCACCAGCTGCCCGATACGGCCACGCGGTTCCTGGGCAGCAGCGTGTCCACGCATCAATTGCTGGATTTCGGCCGCGCGCTCGAGGCCGCCGGCCTGGCCTACGCGCGCGAGGCCGCCAAATGGAGCGATGTCAGCCGGCAGGTCGAGACCGCCGCGCGCGAACTGCGCCTGGCCTGCGCGCCGCTGGACCAGTTGCCGGGGCGCAAGGCCACGTTCGAGGCCATACCCGAGCCGGCGCAGTTCGATGCCGCGCTGGCCGCGCTGCGGCAGGCCGTCGATGCCGCCACGCGCGCCCTGGGCGCGGTGGCCGAGAAACACCCCGACCTGGCAGCGGCCGCGCGGGGCGGGGCCGAAATTTCGCTGCGCCTGGCGCGCTGGGCGCTGCCCGCCCGCGAGGGCGCCGCGCACGACGACGAAGGCTGGGGCCGCGATACCCATGCACTGACGCAGCCCGCCGACGACGGCCCGGCCGTGCCGCAAGCTGTATTGCAAGGGCTGTCGGCGGCCGCCGACTACACCGGCCCCGCGGTGCGCTGGGTCGAACACGGCCAGCACCATGTGCGGCTGCATTCAGCGCCGCTGTCGGTGGCGCAGGCATTCTCGCGGTTTCGCAAGCCGGGGCAGGCATGGATACTGACTTCCGCCACGTTATCCGTGCACGGCGATTTCCATCATTACACCAGCCAGCTGGGGTTGAACGACGCGCGCACCGGGCGTTGGGAGTCGCCGTTCGACTACACCGGTCAGGGCCTGCTGTTCGTGCCGCGCGACATGCCGGAGCCGCAGTCGCCGCGCTTTGCCGAACGCTTCGTGCAGACCCTGATGCCGCTGCTGCAGGCCAGCCCGGGCGGCACGCTGGTGCTGTGCACCACGCTGCGCGCCGTCGACCGCGTGGCCGGCCTGCTGGCCGAGGCATTCGAAGACCACGGCCACGAATGGCCGTTGCTCAAGCAGGGCGATGCCACGCGGCGCGACCTGCTCGAACGCTTTTGCAAGCTCGAACATCCCGTGCTGGTGGGCAGTGCGAGTTTCTGGGAAGGCATCGACCTGCCGGGCGATGTGCTGACGCTGGTGGCGATCGACAAGCTGCCGTTCGCGCCGCCCGACGACCCCGTCATCGAGGCGCGCCTGCGGGCCTGCCGGGTGCGCGGCGGCAACCCGTTTGCCGAATACCAGTTGCCCGAGGCCGCGATTTCGCTGAAGCAGGGCGCGGGCCGGTTGATTCGCACCGAGAGCGACTGGGGCGTATTGATGGTGGGCGACGCCCGGCTGGTAGAAAAACCCTACGGCAAGCGGCTGTGGCGCGGCCTGCCGCCGTTTTCGCGCACGCGCGACCTTAACGAAGTGCTGGCGTTCTACGCGCGGCGCCAGCAAGCGGCCTGAACTAGGCCCGGCGCCCGCCTACTTCCACGAGAACGGGTTCCACCAGCTCTTGTCCGTGAGCAGGTTCTGCGGGGTCATGGTGCTGTCGGGGTAGTTGGTCTTGAGCACCCGCTCGGCGTCGTTCTTCAGGTCGGTCATGCCGAGCTTGTCGTACGAGGCCGCCATGATCACCAGCGCTTCTTCGGCCGCGGGCACGCCTTCGAAATCGGTGATGACCGTCTGCGCGCGATTGGCGGCCGCCACATAGGCGCCGCGCTCGTAGTAGTAGCGCGCCACGTACACTTCGTTCATGGCGATGGCGTTCACCAGCCACGTGACGCGCTTTTCGGCGTCGGGCGTGTATTTGCTGGACGGATAGCGCTTGATCAACTCGTTGAATGCGTCGTACGACGCGCGCAAGCCCTTGGGGTCGCGCTCGGCGGGGTCCTGGCCGGTAAGGTTGCTCATGAAGGCGCTGGCCGGCGTGAAGTTGATCAGCCCCTTCAAGTACAGCATGTAGTCGGTGCCCGGGTGGTTGGGGTACATCTGCTGGAAACGGTCGATGGCGGCCAGCGCCTGTTCGTTTTCGCCGTCTTTCCAGTTGACATAGGCCAGGTCGATCAGGGCCTGCTGGGCGTACACGCCGAACGGGTAGCGGCTTTCGATGGCCGTCAGGCGCTCGCGCGCTTCATTCCAGGCGCCCGCCGCCGTTTCCGCCTTGGCGTCGGCATACAGCTGCTCGGCGCTCCAGCCGGCGGTTTTGTCATATTTTGTGTCAGTGCCACTGCAACCCGCGGCGACCAAGGCAATGGACAGCACGACGGCCGCGCGCAGGGGCCACCCACGACGAGCAGGGCGGTTCGGGGAGGCGACAGGGCGGATGATCACGGGATTGATGTCCTTGGTGTTAGGATGGCACGCTGAATTATATGATCTGTCTTCATGTCCCATACAGACGCCCCCGCCGCCGAAGCGGGCACCGGGTTCGCGGCGGATGACGAACCCCAGTTCATCACGGTGCCCGCAGGCACGCGCGCCGACCGGCTCGACAAAATCCTGGCCGCCCTGCTCGACGGGCATTCCCGCAGCCGCCTGCAGGGCTGGATCGAGGCCGGCTGGGTGCAGGTCAATGGCGCGCCGGCCAAGGTGCGCCAGGTGGTGGGCCCTGGCGACGTGCTGGCCGTGTGGGAACAGCCCGCTCCCGAAAGCCTGGCCTTCACGCCCGAGCCGATAGCGTTCGCCGTGGTGGCCGAGAGCCCCGACTGGATCGTGGTCGACAAACCCGCCGGGCTGGTCACCCATCCCGGCGCCGGCAACTGGAGCGGCACCCTGCTCAATGGCCTGCTGCACCGGTACCCGGAGCTGGCGCGGGTCGCGCGCGCGGGCATCGTGCACCGGCTCGATAAAGATACGTCGGGGCTGATGGTGGTGGCCCGCAACGAGTTGGCCCAGACCCATCTGGTGCGCCAGTTGCAGGCGCGCAGCATGGGCCGCGAGTACATTGCGCTGGCGCATGGCTGGCTGCCGGTTGCCGGCAAGGTCGATCGCCCCATCGGCCGCGATGCGCGCGTGCCGGTGCGCATGAGCGTGGAGCGCCCCATCGCGCCCAAGCCCGCCATTACGCATTACGCGCCGCTGCGCCGGGGCCGTGCCCCGGACGGACCGGTGACCGAAGTGGCTTGTCGCCTGGAAACCGGCCGCACCCACCAGATCCGCGTGCACCTGGCCAGCCTGGGGCACCCCCTGCTGGCCGACACGTTGTACGGGGGCCGGCTCACGGCCGGGGCGACGCGCCAGATGCTGCATGCGCGCGCCCTGCATTTCGACGACCCGGGCGGCGGCGGGCCGGCCGCGTTCCGCGCGGATCCGCCCGACGACATGCGCCAGGTACAGGAAGCCCTGCAATGGAGCGAATGATTCAAGGCCTGCCCGTCATCACCGGTCCGCAATGGGCGGGCGTGCGCTATTTCTGCACCACGCGCGGCGGCGGCGCCGGCGTGGCCCCGCACGATACGCTCAACCTGGGCCTGAGGGCCGGCGATGCGCCCGCCACCGTGCTGGAGAACCGCCGGCGCGTGCGCGCGGTGGTGCCGTCCGAGCCGCTGTGGCTGCGCCAGGTGCATGGCGCCGACGTGGCCGACGCCGATGGCGGCCTGCCCGATGAACCCGCCGCGGACGCCAGCGTCACCGCCACGCCCGGCCGCGTGCTGGCCATCATGGTGGCAGATTGCCTGCCGGTGTTCATCACCGACCTGGACGGCACGGTGGTGGGCGCGGCCCATGCCGGCTGGCGCGGCTTGGCCGGCGGCGTGCTCGAACATACGCTCGAGCGCCTGCGCGCCAAAGCGCCGCGCGCGCGCGGCTGGCGGGCCTGGGTCGGACCCGGTATCGGGCCCGCGGCGTTCGAAGTGGGCGCCGACGTGCGCGAGGCGTTCGCGGCCGATGGCCCCGAGGCCCTGTCCCATTTCGCGCCGCGCCCCGGCCTGGACGGCAAATGGCTGGCCAACCTGCCGGCCCTGGCCCTGCTGCGCCTGCGGCGCGCCGGCGTGGCGGATGCGCAGGCCTGCGGGCTGTGCACCGTGTCCGACCCGGCGCGTTTTTTCTCGTACCGGCGCGACGGCGTCACAGGCCGCATGGCCCTGCTGGCTTGGCGCGAATAGGGGCATTGCGCCGCGCCGCGGCATCGGCCCGCCGGCGTTGCGGCGCGCCGCCTGGGTATCCTTGTATACCCGCATTGACAGCCCCTATGTCGCCATGCAACATCGGGCTGTCCGCGCAGTGATCAACGCCGGGTCCGAGCTCGCAGTCGTTGCCCGCACCCGACCATAATATGGTGTCGAAGTGACCGCCCCTTCTTCTTCTGCATGGCCCGTTCCGGTCAGCGTGGCGCCGGACGTCCTGGCAGACATCCAGGCCGAGTTCTCGCGTGACTGGCTGCGTGTCTGCGATGAATCCCGGCGCGGCGTGCTGGCTCCGCCCGCCGACCGGCGCTTTCGCAGCCAGGCCTGGGCAGCCAGCGGCCAGCATATGTTGCTGGCGCATGCCTACCTGTTGTCGGCCCGCGCGCTGTCGCGCATGGTCGATGCCGCCCAAGTGGGGGAGGCGCTGCGCAACCGGCTGCGGTTTTCCATCATGCAATGGGTCGACGCGCTGGCGCCGTCGAACTTCCTGGCGTTCAATCCCGATGCCCAGCAGGCCATCATCGACACCGCCGGGCGCGCGCTCAGCGATGGCCTGGCCAACCTGGTCAACGATTTGCGCAAGGGGCGCATCACTCAGACCGACGAAAGCCAGTTCGAGATCGGCCGCAATGTGGCCACCACGCCCGGGCAGGTGGTGTTCCAGAACCCGCTGTTCCAGCTGATCCAGTACACGCCGCAAACCGATACCGTGTACGAGCGTCCGCTGGTGATCGTGCCTCCCAATATCAACAAGTTCTACATCCTGGATCTGCAGCCGGCCAATTCGCTGGTGCGCTACGCGGTGGAACAGGGCCATACGGTGTTCATGGTGTCGTGGCGCAACCCGCTCGCCTCCGATACCGACGGCACCGATGCCGCGACCTGGTCGCAATACCTGGACGATGCCGTCCTGAAGGCGCTCGAGGTCGCCAGCGACATCTCGGGCCAGCCGCAGGTCAACGCGCTGGGTTTCTGCGTGGGCGGCACCATGCTGGCCTCGGCCCTGGCGCTTGCGCAGGCGCGCGGCCAGCGGCCGGCGGCATCGCTTACGCTGCTGACGGTGCTGCTCGATTTCCACGATACCGGCGTGCTGCAGGTATTCGTCGACGAGGCCCACGCCCTGATGCGCGACCGCCAGCTGGGGCAGGGCGGGTTGATGCCGGCGCGCGACCTGGCCACCACGTTCTCGTTCCTGCGGCCCAACGAACTGGTCTGGAACTACGTTGTGGGCAACTACCTGAAGGGCCAGACGCCGCCGGCCTTCGACCTGCTCTTCTGGAACGGCGACAGCACCAACCTGCCGGGGCCGTTCTTCACCTGGTATTTCCGCAATACCTATCTCGAAAACAATCTCAAGGTGCCGGGGCGCGCGCAGGCGGCGGGCCTGGGGCTGGATCTCACCCGCCTGGACATGCCCGCGTACCTGTACGGTTCGCGCGAGGATCACATCGTGCCCTGGACATCGGCCTATGCGTCCACACAACTGCTGCGCGGGCCGCAGCGATTCGTGCTGGGGGCTTCGGGGCACATTGCCGGCGTCATCAATCCGCCCGCGGCCGGCAAGCGCAGCTATTGGGCCAGCGATGCCGCCGCGCTGCCGGGCGATCCGGGCGCGTGGCTGGCGCAGGCGCAAGAACACCCGGGCAGCTGGTGGCCCGATTGGGCCGGCTGGCTGGCCGGGCATGCGGGCGCGCGTCGCAAGGCGCCCCGCCGCGCCGGCAATGCGCGCTATCGCCCGCTCGAGCCGGCGCCAGGAAGTTACGTGAAAGTCAGGGCAACGTGAGCGGCCCGCAGGGCATTACGCAGTCAGGCTGCATGCAGTTATTTAGGCGCCCAGCGCGCAGGAGGAAGGGACATGAGCGGGAAACTGGCATACGTTACGGGCGGAATGGGCGGCATCGGCACGGCGATCTGCCGCCGGCTCGCCAAAGACGGTTTTCGCGTGGTGGCCGGCTGCGGTCCCAGCCGCAATTACCAGCAATGGATCGACGAGCAGGCGGCGCAGGGCTACACCTTCTATGCCTCGGTGGGCAATGTGTCCGACTGGGATTCCACCGTGGCGGCGTTCGAGCGCGTTTCTCGCGACCTGGGCCCGGTCGACGTGCTGGTCAACAATGCCGGCATTACGCGCGACGGGCTGTTCCGCAAGATGTCGGCCGATGACTGGCGCGCGGTCATCGACACCAACCTGAACAGCCTGTTCAACGTGACCAAGCAGGTCATCGACGGCATGGTCGAGCGCCAGTGGGGCCGCATCGTCAACATCAGCTCGGTCAACGGGCAGAAGGGCCAGTTCGGGCAAACCAACTATTCCACCGCCAAGGCCGGCATCCATGGCTTCACCATGGCGCTGGCGCAAGAGGTGGCTAGCAAGGGGGTCACGGTGAACACCGTGTCGCCCGGCTATATCGGCACCGACATGGTGCGAGCCATCCGGCCCGACGTGCTGGAAAAAATCGTCGCCACGATTCCGGTGCGCCGCCTGGGTACGCCGGAAGAAATCGCCTCGATTACCTCGTGGCTCGCTTCGGATGAATCGGGCTTTGCCACCGGCGCCGATTTTTCGCTCAACGGCGGCCTGCACATGGGCTGATTCTGCAACTGGCCGGGAAGGCGCCAGGCAGTCTTTCCGGCTTACACTTGGAATACTTCAAAGTTAAAAGAGATCGCCGATCTCGGGGACAACCTAATGACGCAAGCACAACCCGGCGCCAGCCTACGCCTGATCAAAAAGTACCCCAATCGCCGTCTGTACGATACGCAGACCAGCACGTACATCACCCTGGCCGACGTCAAGCAGCTGGTGCTGGCCAGCGAAGAGTTCCAGGTGGTCGACGCCAAGAGCGGCGACGACCTGACCCGCAGCATCCTGCTGCAGATCATTCTTGAAGAAGAAAGCGGCGGCATGCCCATGTTCTCGTCGAACATGCTGTCGCAGATCATCCGCTTCTACGGCCATGCCATGCAGGGGATCATGGGCTCGTACCTGGAAAAGAACATCCAGGCCTTCATGGAAATCCAGCAGCGCATGGCCGAGCAGTCGAAAGGACTGTATGGCAGCCAGTTCGGCCCCGAGGCCTGGGCGCAGTTCATGAACGTGCAGACCCCCATGCTGCAGAACATGATGAACAACTACATCGACCAGAGCAAAAACCTGTTCGTGCAGATGCAAGACCAGATGCAGGACCAGACTCGCGCCATGTTCTCGTCCTTCCCGTTCACGCCGGGCGGCGGCGCACAAGGCGGCCGCAAATAGCGGGGGGCGGAGCCGGACGGGAATTAGTGCGGCTTGCGATATGTCAGGAAATTGTCAGGACGTTCACGATACAGTAATGAAAACGGTTCTTGTTTAAACCCGGAACCGCTTTCCCCATCCTGTTATCGAGGCTCCGCATATGTTGAAAAAAGTCTTGGCGCTGGCAGTTGGCCTGGCGTTGTCGGGCAGCGCCCTGGCGGTCGAATACCCTATCGGCGAGCCGGTGCAGAAGGGGGGCATGGAAATCGGCGCGGTCTATCTGCAGCCCATTGAAATGGACCCGCCGGGCATGATGCGCCCCGCCCAAGACTCCGACGTGCACCTCGAGGCCGACATTCACGCCACGGCCGACAACAAAACCGGGTTCCCCGAAGGCGAATGGGTGCCGTACCTGGTCGTGAAGTTCGAAATCCAGAAGGTCGGCAGCCAGAACGTCCAGAAAGGCACGTTCATGCCCATGGTGGCTAACGACGGCCCGCACTACGGCGACAACGTCAAGCTCGAAGGCCCCGGCAAGTACAAGCTGAAGTACACCGTCATGCCGCCCTCGGCCAACAAGATGAGCCACTTCGGCCGCCATATCGACAAAGAAACCGGCGTTGGACCGTGGTTCGAACCCTTCGAGCTCGACTACGAATTCGTCTACGCCGGCACGGGCAAGAAGGGCGGGTATTGATCGTGCGCCGCCATGTTGCCTGGCTGGCCGCGCTGGCACTGTGCGTCGGCCTGTCGGCCGCGCTGCCGGGCGTGGCCCGCGCCGAGCTGCCCACTTTCAAGCTTACCTTCAAGCCCGACGGCACTTTCGAGCCGGCGCGCCTGGAAGTGCCGGCTGGCCGCTTCAAGATCGAGCTGGTCAACGAAAGCAACGAGCCGGTCGAATTCGAGAGCATTCCCTTGCGCAAGGAAAAAGTGATGGGCCCTGGCGTCAAGTCGTTCGTGGTGATCACCATTTCGCGGCCGGGCGAGTATCCCTTCTTCGACGATTTCCACCAGGACGTGCGCGGCACGCTGGTGGTGCTTCCCAAAGACTGATCCGGCGGTAGTCATGGAACAGGTACTTTTCATTGTCTGGCGCGAAAGCGTCGAAGCGCTGCTGATCGTCGGCATCCTGTTTTCGTGGCTGCGCGCCAGCCCCGCGGGTCGCCGCGGGCTGCCCTATCTGTGGGGCGGCGTGGCGGCCGGGCTGGCGCTGGCCGTGGCCTTGGCGCTGGTGCTGCTGGGCGTGTCGTCGTGGCTTAGCGACGAGGGGCAGGAATGGTTCCAGGCGGGCATGTCGCTCGCGGCCTGCGCGCTGGTGGTGCAGATGGTCGTCTGGATGAAAAAGCATGGCCGCACGCTGAAAGGCGAGCTCGAATCCGGGGCCAGCGTCTCGCTGGCTCAGAATAACTGGTGGGGCCTGCTGGTGCTGGTCATGATCGCCGTGGCGCGCGAAGGCAGCGAAACCGTGGTGTTCCTGTATGGCATTCTGGCGGCCGGGCAGGGCGGCGACACGGGTATGCTGGCGCTGGCCGGCGTGGCCGGCTTCGCCATCGCGCTGCTGACTTTCTGGCTGCTGCAGCTGGGCGGCAAGCTTATCACCTGGCGGCGCTTTTTCCGCCTGACTGAAATCCTGCTGCTGTTGCTGGCCGGCTCCCTGCTGATGGGTGGCCTCGACCGCCTGATATCGCTGGGCGAGCTGCCCACGCTGGTCGACCCGGTGTGGGATAGTTCCTGGCTGCTCGACGACAGCAGCGGCCTGGGTAAAGTGCTGGCCGATTTTGCCGGTTATCGCGCCTACCCCGCCTTGACCTCGGTATTGTTGTGGCTGGCCTATTGGGTAGTAGTATGGGCGCTGCTGCGCCGGGCGGGCCGGCGGCCGGCCCGGGCCACAGCACCCGCATGAAGCAGTTGCCTGACCGGCCGGCGATTTTGCCGGCCATTGCATTTGAAGGTTGATCCATGGCAGCCGTACTCGGGCGTTCCGCCGCCCGCTTCGCCGATTTTCTGCGCGACCATGCTCCGCTGCTGCGCAAGCTGCAGTGGTGCGTAGTCTGTGTCTACGCGTTCCTGCTGATCGTGCCGGCGCTGCTGCCGTTGCCCGACAACGCCGCTTCGGTATTCAACAACCTGACCATCGTCGCGCAGTTCGCGTTCTGGGGCGTGTGGTGGCCGTTCGTGCTGGTGTCCATTCCGTTGCTGGGCCGCGCCTGGTGCGGCTGGCTGTGCCCCGAGGGCATGCTGACCGAATGGGCCAGCGAACGCGGGCAGGGCCGCTCCATTCCTAAATGGATGCGCTGGGGCGGTTGGCCGTTCGTGGCCTTTGCGCTGACCACCATCTACGGCCAGCTGGTCAGTGTGTACCAATATCCGCTGGCGGTGCTCGCGGTGCTGGGCGGCTCCACCATGGCCGCCATGGTGGTGGGCTGGCGGTATGGGCGCAGCAAGCGCGTGTGGTGCAAGTACCTGTGCCCGGTCAACGGCGTGTTCAACCTGCTGGCCAAGCTGGCGCCCTGGCACTTCAAGGTCGACGAAGAAGCCTGGCGGCATCCGGTCATCCGCATCGAGCCTGTCAATTGCGCGCCGCTGGTGCCGCTGCGCCACATGAAGGGCGCGGGCGACTGCCACGTGTGCGGCCGCTGCAGCGATTACCGCGGGGCCATCGCGCTGACGCCGCGTTCGCCCGAAGAGGAAATTGTGCACGTGGCCAGCGGCGACGCCTGGCAGACCGCGTTGATCTGCTTCGGACTGATGGGCATCGCCATCGGCGCATTCCTCTGGAGCGCCAGCCCCTGGTTCGTGACGGTCAAGCAGTGGGCGGCGACGTGGCTGGTCGAGCACGACATCCTGTGGCCGCTGATGGATAACGCGCCGTGGTTCATCCTGACCCACTACCCGGAAATGAACGACAGCTTTTCGTGGCTGGACGGCGCGGGCATCCTGCTGTTCGTGGTGGGTAGCACAGTGGTCGTGGGCGGTGCGGCCTTCGCGGCGCTATGGGCGGCCGATCTCGCCGCGCCGGCGCGCCTGCCGGGCGGACGTCTGGCAGGCCTGCACAAGCTGGCGCAGGCGCTGATCCCGGCGGCCGGCATAGGCGTGTTCCTGGGGCTTTCGGCCACCACCGTCTCCCTGTTGGGGCACGAAGGCGTGGAAACCGGCTGGGCCGACCCGGTGCGCTTCACGCTGCTGACGCTGGCCGTGGCCTGGTCGCTGCGGCTGGGCTGGCGCCTGCTGGCGCAGCGCACGGCAGCCTGGCCGCGCAAGCTGGCGGCATGGTTGCTGATGGCGGCCGGGCTGGTGCCGTTCTGCACGGCCTGGGTGTTGTTCTTCGCCGTCTGGTAGCGGACGGCGCGCTATCATCGGCCTTTCGCCGATTGCCGTCGCGCCGCCATGCACACTTACGCCTTTCGCCTGCTCAATGTCTTCGCCGACACCACCTTCGGCGGCAATCCACTGTGCGTGTTCGAAGATGCGCGCGGCCTGGACGACCAGGCCATGCTGGACCTGGCGCGGCAGTTCAACTTGTCTGAAACCACGTTCATCCTGCCCAGCGCGCAGGCCGACGCGCGAGTGCGCATTTTCACGCCGGGCTACGAAATGCGCTTTGCCGGACACCCCACGCTGGGCACGGCTCACGTGGTGCGCGAGCTGGCCGCTGGCGGCGATGCGCTGACACTGGAATTCGCCGCCGGCATCGTGCCGGTGCAAGCAAGGGGCGACACCTGGACGCTTACCGCACCCGCCTCGGGCGCGCCCAAAACGGCAGCGCCGGCCCTGGCGGCCAGCGAGATCGCCGCGCAGTTGGGTCTGCACGTCGCCGACTTGCTCGATGCCCCGCTATGGGTCGACACCGGCGCCGACCAGTTGCTCGTGCCGCTGAAATCGGTCGACGCCGTGCAGCGCGCGCAGCCCGACAGCGGCCGCTTGCATCAGTGGCAGCCCAGCACCCTGGGACGCAAGACGGCCTACGTATTCGCTTTCGACCCCACGCCTGGGCGCGACGGCCGGCAGGTGGTACAAGCGCGGTATTTCTTCACGAAAGAGGGTGGGGGCGTGGCCGAAGATCCCGGCACCGGATCGGCCTGCGCCAACCTGGGCGGATGGCTGGTGGCGCGCGGCAAGCCACTGCCCGCACGCATCGAAGTGCGGCAGGGCCGTCAGGTGTCGCGGCCCTGCAGCTTGTACCTGGATGTGGCGCGCGACGGCGCCATCCAGGTCGGGGGGCGGGTGATCGAACTGGGTCGCGGCACGGTGCGCATTCCGCAAGCCTAGAAGCCGCGCCGGACCCGGGGAAGATCAGTTCGGCTTGGCCTTGGCCGGATCGACCTTGATGTCGTTCTGCACCTGCTTCACGCCTTCTACGTCGCGGGCCACGCGGGCGGCCTGCTCGACTTCGGCTTCGGTGCCGACGGCACCCGTCAGCGTGACGGTGCCCTCGGTGGTTTCGACGGCGATGTCCAGCGCGCTGAGCGTCTCATCGGCCACGAAGGCTGCCTTGACCTTGGTGGTGATCATGGCGTCCGACGCATACTCGCCCATCGACTGCTTGGGCGCTTCGCCTTCGGCGGCTTGCGCCGTGGCGCCGACCACGGCGCCCGCGCCCAACAGGGCTGCAACGATCAGTTTGCGCGTTTGCATGATGTTCTCCTTATGTTGCGGGTTCGGAGGCGGCGCGGCCGGATGCCCGCCGCCCACGACCTACTTCTTGCGGAATGCGCCACTCAGGATCGACAGCAGCGCCAGGATCAGGAACACAAAGAACAGGATCTTGGCGATGCCCGCGGCGCCGGCGGCAATGCCGCCGAAGCCGAGTACTGCGGCGATGATGGCGATGACGAAGAAAACAACGGCGTAATACAGCATGTGGGTTCTCCTCGAATCAAGAAAAAGGGATCAGCGGTTGGCGTCGAAGAATGCGCGCACTTCTTTCTCGGCTTCTTCCTTGGTCTTGCCGTAGCGCTCCTGGATCAGGCCGGCCAGCTGTTCCGCGTTGCCTTCGGTGCGGGTCAGCTCGTCGTCGGTGAGATCGCCCCACGCGGCCTTCGCTTTACCAGTCAATTGCTTCCACTTGCCTGCAACGATGTCGTTGTTCATGGTGGTCCTCCTGGTTGATGAGCGTTTCATCACCGTACGGGGCGCACACAGGGAGTGTCAAACACGGCTGTAGGCAAATGTAAGCCGCACCCGGCGCGCTCTCGCGGCCACGGGCGCGGCGGTTGATGCTGCAAGCGGAGTTACAGTTCAGTAAAGTTTTGAGGCGCTTTGACGGGCCGGCGTAACCAGCCCTGCAAGGTCGCGCCTGCGTGGCGTTCAAGCAGCCGCGGTGCGTTGCTTCAAGTGTGCGAGGGCGGCTTCCACCTGGTCGACCAACACCAGGCACAGGTCGCCTGCTTCCAGGCGTGCCAGCGCCGTGTCGATGGCCAGGAACTCGCCGCGAATTTCCTCTACGTGCCGGGCGCGCTGCGCGCCGGCCAGCCCCTGGCGCAGCAGGGTCAGCACCTCGCCGTCGGCGCGGCCGCGCTGGCACTGGTCTTCATACAGCACGACGTCGTCGAATGCATCGCCCAGGATCTCGGTCTGGCGGCGCAGGTCGTCGTCGCGCCGGTCGCCGGCGCCGCTGATCACCACGCTGCGCCGCCGCGCCGGCAGCGCTTCGACCGCCTGCACCAGCGCCTGGATGGCGTCGGGGTTGTGGCCGTAGTCGGCAATGACGGTGGCGCCCCGGTAGTCGAACATATTGAAGCGCCCCGGCACGGTCTGCGCGTCGCTGATGAAGCCGGCCAGGCCCTGACGGATCACGGGCCAGTCCACGCCCAGCGACCAGGCCGCGGCGACCGCGGCCATGGCGTTGTCGACCTGGAAGGCTATGGCGCCGCCATGTGTGAGAGGGATATCGGCCAGCGCGATGCGGACCTCGGCGTCGCCTTGCGCGGCCACGATGTCCGGGCCGTCGCGGTAGACCACGCGATGGCCTTGCGCGCGATGCGTGCCGATAAGAGGGTGCGCCGGGTCGCTGGAAAAGAATGTCACCGAGCCGGGGCAGGCCGATGCCATGTCGGCCACGATGGGGTCCGTGGCGTTCAGCACGGCGGTGCCGCCGGCATGCACGTATTGCACGATAACGCGCTTGACCACGGCCAGGTCTTCCACGGTGCTGATGTAGCCCAGGCCCAGGTGGTCGCCCATGCCCAGGTTGGTGACGATGGCCACGTCGCACCGGTCGAACGCCAGGCCTTCGCGCAGGATGCCGCCGCGCGCGGTTTCGAACACCGCCGCATCCACGCCCGGGTGCGCCAGGACGCGGCGCGCGCTGCGCGGCCCGCTGCAGTCGCCGCTGTCGATGCTGCGCGCGCCTATGTAGACGCCGTCGGAGTTGGTCATGCCGACGCGCAGGCCGCTGCCGGCCAGCAGGTGGGTGGTAAGCCGCACGGTGGTGGTCTTGCCGTTGGTGCCTGCCACCGCCACGACCGGGATGCGGCCGTCGTCGCCTTCGGCGAACATGCTGGCGATAATGGCTTCGCCCACCGCGCGGCCCTTGCCGAACGAGGGGTTCAGGTGCATGCGCAGCCCCGGCGCGGCGTTCACTTCGACCACGCCGCCGTGCTGTTCTTCGAGCGGCAGGTGCACCGTTTCGGCCACCACGTCCACGCCGCAGATGTCCAGGCCCACCATGCGCGCCGCGGCGACGGCGCGCGCCGCCAGGTCGGGGTGCACTTCGTCGGTGACGTCCGTGGCCGACCCGCCGGTGCTCAGGTTGGCATTGTGGCGCAGCGCCACCAGCATGCCCGCCGGCGGCACCGAGTTGGCATCGAGGCCCTGTTTTTTCAGCGTGGCCAGCGCGATGTCGTCGAAGCGGATCTTGGTCAGCGATGTGGCATGACCGTCGCCGCGCAGCGGATCGGCATTGACTTGCTCGACCAGTTCGCGCACGGTGTGGCGCCCGTCGCCGGTGACTTGCGGCGGGTCGCGGCGCGCGGCCGCCACCAGGCTGTCGCCCACGACCAACAGGCGGAAGTCATGGCCGGGGATGTAGCGTTCGACGATGACTTCGCCGCTGATGTCGGCTGCCGCCCGATAGGCGGCCTCGACCTGTTCGCGCGTCTCGATGTTGACCGCCACGCCGCGGCCCTGGCTGCCGTCGCGCGGTTTGATCACCACCGGCCCGCCCAGTTCGCGGACGGCGTCCCACGCGGCTTGCGGGTCCGACACCGAACAGCCGCGCGGCACCGGCACGCCGGCCGCGTCCAGCAGCATCTTGGTCAGGTCTTTGTCTTGCGCGATGGATTCGGCAATAGCGCTGGTGGCGTCGGTTTCGGCAGCCTGGATGCGCCGTTGGCGGCTGCCCCAGCCGAACTGCACCATGCTGCCCTGGGTAAGCCGGCGAAAAGGAATATTGCGGGCCAGGGCCGCATTGACGATGGACGCGGTGCTGGGTCCCAGGCGCAGGTTTTCGTCAAGCTCGCGCAGCCGCGCCAGCGCGCCGGCCAGGTCGAAGGGCGTGTCGTCCAGCGCGGCGGCAAGCAATTGCGCCGCCTGCTCGATGGCGAGCCGGCCGACGGCTTCTTCGCTGTATTCCACCACGACCTGGAACACGCCGGGCTCGATGGTGGCGGCCGTGCGGCCGAAGGCCACCGGGCAGCCGGCATGCGCCTGCAGCGCCAGGGCGGCCGCCTGCAGCACGTGCGCGATCGACAACGCTTCTTGCTGGCCGTCGGGCCGCAGCCTGCCGATTTGCGGAAAGCGCGCGCGCAGGCGGGCCTCGAATTCAGGCAGGTGCTCGTCGATGGCGCATTCGGCGTCATGGCAGGTGACGATGGCTTCGATTGCGGTGTTGCGGCTCCAGAGGTTGGGGCCGCGCAGCGCTCGGATGCGGGAGACTTCCATGGGCGGGTTCCTGGCGTCGTTTATTGTTGGATCCAGCGGCGCACGCGGTCGATGGTGGGGCCGGAATAGGCTTCGTCGGACTGCAGCAGCACGAAGTCGCCGGCCTGGATGTGGTCCAGCGCCAGGCCGATGGCCAGCGCATGATCGGGCTCGTCTTGCACGTCAATCGGGCGCGTCCCCTGGGCCAGGCCCTGGCGCAGCAGTGCGCGGGCTTGTCCGGCCGGGCGCCGGCTGGTGACCGTGGCATCGTCGTAGAGCACCACGCGGTCGAAGGCGCCGGCCAGCAAGCGGCCTTGCTCGATCAGGTCGGCGTCGCGGCGGTCGGCCCCGGCAGCGTACACGGCGCACCGGCGGCTGGCCGGAAAGCGCGCCGCGGCGTCGATCAGGGCTTGCAGCGCCGAAGCGTTGTGCACGTCGTCAACGACCACCGTGGCGCCGCCGCGTTCGAACAGGGTGAACTGCCAGGGCGCGTCGGCCTGGTCGATGTCGAAGGCTTCGATGCCGGCGCGGATGATGGCGTCTGGAATGCCCAGCGCCCATGCGGTGCCGACCGCCGCCAGCACGTTCTCGACCTGGAACCCCACGCGCGCGCCATGGGTGAGCGGTATTGCCGCGATGTCGGCCAATGGTGTTTCATTGCGGCCTTCGGCCAACACAATCGAGCCGCCGCGCAGGAACACGGCCCGCTTGCCCTGCGCCAGCTGTTCGGCGATGGCGGGCAACCCGGGGTCGATGCCGAAGAACACCACGTCGCCGTCGCACAGCGGCGCCATGCCGGCCACGAGCGGGTCGCGCGCATTGAGCACGGCCGCGCCGCCGGGCAACACCACGTCAACCTGGGTGCGGAACACGTTGGCCAGACGGTCGGTGTCCTGGATGTCGAAGTCGCCCAGGTGATCACCTTGGTCGATGTTGGTGACCACGCCGACCTGGCAGCGGTCGTAAGCCAGCCCCTGGCCCAGGATGACGGCGCTGTCGTTCTCGATGACGGCGGCCTCGACGCTGCGGTTCATCAGCAGCCGCCGGCCGCTGGCCCAGTCGGCGCGGTCGCCCGCCTGCACCAGCCGCGAGCCCAGATACAGGCCTTCGCTGCAGGCCAGGCCAGTATGGCGGCCGGCCAACGCCAGCAGACGCGCCACCAGGCGCGCCACCACCGTTTTGCCGTTGGCGCCGGTGATGCCTACCACTGGAATGCGGCCGTCGTCGCCGACGGGAAACAGATGGTCGACGATAGCGCGGCCCACCGGACGCGGCGGGCCGTCGGCGGGCTTCAAGTGCATCAGCAGGCCTGGCCCGGCATTGACTTCGACAATGGCGCCGCGCTGGTCGTCCAGGGGTTGCGAGATGTCTTCGGCCACCAGGTCCACGCCGGCCACGTCCAGCCCGACGATCTTCGCGGCCAGCACGACGGTGGCCGCCGTATCGGGATGCACGCGATCGGTGACGTCGAAGGCGACATTGCCGCTGCGCTGGATCAGCACGCGCCTGCCGGCTGCCGGCACGCTGTCGGCCGACAGCGACTGCCGCGCCAGCTCCAGGCGCGCCGCGGAATCCAGGCGCACGATGTTTAGCGGGTGGTTCTCGGTGCGGCCGCGCCGTGGATCGCTGTTGATCTGCAGTTCGATCAGGCGGGAGACGGTATTGCGCCCGTCGCCGGTGACCCAGGCCGGCTCGCCGGCGGCAGCCGCGACCAGGCGATCGCCCACCACCAGCAGGCGGTGCTCATTGCCGGGCACAAAGCGCTCGACCAGTACGCCGCTGCCTTCTTCGACCGCTACGGCATAGGCCGACAGCACTTCCGTCTGGCTGGCCAGGTTGGTGAACACGCCGCGGCCGTGGTTGCCGTCGCACGGTTTGACGACCACCGGCAGGCCGATGTCCTGCGCGGCTTCCCAGGCGTCGGCCGGGCTGTCCACCTGGCGGCCTTCGGGCACCGGCACGCCGGATTCCGACAGCAGTGTCTTGGTCAGATCTTTGTCGCGCGAGATACCTTCGGCGATGGCGCTGGTGCGATCGGTTTCCGCCGTCCAGATGCGGCGCTGGCGGGCGCCGTAGCCGAACTGCACCAGGTTGCCCTCGAACAGCCGGATGCAGGGAATGTCGCGGTCGTCGGCGGCATCGACAATGCATGCGGTGCTGGGGCCCAGGCAATGGGTGTCGACCAGGTCGTGCAGACGGGCGACGCTGCGCTGCACGTCGAACGGGCGGTCCTGGATGGCCGCCATGACCAGTTCGCGGGCCTCGTCCAGGGCGGCGCGCGTCACTTGTTCCTGCCAGGCGCGCACCACCACTTTATAGACGCCGCGCGTCGAGGTTTCGCGCGCCTTGCCGAAGCCGCCGGGCAGGCCCGCCAGCGTCTGCAGTTCGAGCGTGACGTGTTCCAGGATGTGCCCCGGCCAGGTGCCTTCGCGCAGGCGCTGCAGGAAGCCGCCGCGCACACCGGGGCTGCAGCGGTGTTCGATCAGGCCGGGCAGCCAGGTGGACAGCCGCTCGTAAAGCCCCGGTATGGTGTTCGACGGGTAGTCTTCCAGGGCGCCGATATCGACCCAGGCTTCAAGCACCGGGCGATAGGTCCAAATGTTCGGGCCGCGCAAAGCCACGACATCGAGAAATTCAATGTCTTTGTCTTTCATGTTTTGGTGGGGGGAGGTGCGCGTCGGCAGACAGGAGACCCCGGGGGAGAGCGGGCGGGGATGTCGGGCGGGAAGCAGGGCCGATGCGTGGGCGGGTGGTTTCCTAGGATGGAAATTGGTGAAATCGGCTGCTACTATACGCCGCCTTTTCCCGCCGATAAACTCGCGTTGTTGTACGGAAGGGACACGTTCGGCCAGGCCGACAACCCGGCCATGGCGGATCGCCATCCATGACTAAAAAGCAGCTTCTTTCCGGCGCTTGCGGGCAGGCGCCGGCCGGCCGGCACGATGCGGTGCAGTCCCGCCTCGCGCCGGGCGAAGCCATTCTGGCGCGGCTGGAAACCGACCTGGATGCGCACCTGGCCTTTCGGCCAGGATCGGTTGTCCTGACCGGCCGGCGCCTGCTGGCGTGCTGCTCCGACGATGGCCAATGGCGTGAATGGCCGGTTGCGCCGCGGCTGCGCCTGAGCCTGGCCGACCACGCCGGCGTCGCCACGCTCGAACTGCGCGACGGTCCGGTGCGCCTGGCGGCCTGGCGCTTCACCCTGGCCCGCAATGCCGCCGCCCTGCGGCTGGTGGCGGCCTTCGACGCCGTGCAGGCTGGCCGGCAGACCAGCGCGCCCGCCTGTTCCACTTGCCATTTGCCGCTGCCGGCCGGGCAGGCCGAATGTCCGGTGTGTGCGCAGGCCGCGGCCCGGCCGCCCTCGTCCTGGGCATTGCTGCGCCTGTGGCGTTTCGCCCGGCCATACCGGGGCCCGCTGCTGGCCGGCTTCGTGCTGACCCTGCTGGCCACCGCGGCCACCCTGGTGCCGCCTTATCTCACCATGCCCCTGATGGACGACGTGCTGATCCCGTTCCAGAATGGCGCGCCCATCGACTATTCGCTGGTGCGTCTGTACCTGGGCGGGCTGCTCGCCTCGGCCGCGCTGGCGTGGGGGCTGGGCTGGGCGCGCACCTACATTCTGGCCTGGGTCAGCGAGCGCATCGGCGCCGATCTGCGCACCACTACCTACGAACACTTGCAGCAGCTGTCGCTGCAGTACTTCGGCGGCAAGCGCACCGGCGACCTGATCTCGCGCATCGGCAGCGAAACCGACCGCATCTGCATTTTCCTGTCGCTGCACCTGCTCGACTTTGCCACCGATGTCCTGATGATCGCCATGACCGCGGCCATCCTGGTGTCCATCAATCCGTGGCTGGCGCTGGTCACGCTGGCGCCGCTGCCGTTCATCGTGTGGATGATCCATGCGGTGCGCGACCGGCTGCGCCACGGTTTCGAAAAAGTCGACCGCATCTGGGCCGACATTACCAACGTGCTGGCCGACACCATACCGGGTATCCGCGTCGTGAAGGCTTTCGCGCAGGAAAAACGCGAGGTGCAGCGCTTTCGCGCAGCCAACAACCGCAACCTGGAAGTCAACGATCGCGTCAACAGTCTGTGGTCGCTGTTTTCGCCGACGGTGACGCTGCTGACCGAAATCGGCCTGCTGGTGGTGTGGGTGTTCGGCATCTGGCAGGTTGCCAACAAGCAGATCACGGTGGGCGTGCTGGCGGCTTTTCTGGCGTATATCGGCCGGTTCTATACGCGGCTCGACTCGATGAGCCGCATCGTTTCGGTCACGCAGAAGGCGGCTGCCGGCGCCAAGCGTATTTTCGATATTCTCGACCACGTATCCAGCGTGCCCGAACCCGACGCGCCGGCGCGCCTGGATCGCGTGGCCGGCCGTATCGAGCTGCGCAACGTGGCGTTCCGCTACGGCAACCGATCGGTCATCCAGGGGCTCGACCTGGCCATCGCGCCTGGCGAAATGATCGGACTGGTGGGACACAGCGGCTCCGGCAAGAGCACCCTGATCAACCTGATCTGCCGCTTCTATGATGTGTCGGAAGGCGCGATACTCGTCGACGGCATCGACATCCGCAATCTGCGCATTGCCGATCACCGCCGGCACATCGGCCTGGTGCTGCAAGAGCCGTTCCTGTTCTTCGGCACCATCGCCGAAAACATTGCCTACGGCCGGCCGCAGGCCACGCGCGCCGAAATCGTGGCCGCGGCCCGCGCCGCCCATGCCCACGATTTCATCCTGCGCCTGCCGCACGGCTACGACTCGCTGGTGGGCGAGCGCGGCCAGGCGCTGTCCGGAGGCGAGCGCCAGCGCATCTCGATCGCGCGCGCTTTGCTGATCGACCCGCGCATCCTGATCCTGGACGAAGCCACCTCATCGGTCGACACCACCACCGAAAAAGAAATCCAGAAGGCGCTCGACAATCTCGTGCGCGGGCGTACCACCATTGCCATTGCCCACCGGCTGAGCACGCTGCGCCGCGCCGACCGGCTGGTGGTGCTGGCTCACGGCCGCGTCGTCGAACAAGGACGGCACGAGGCGCTGATGGCGCGCCAGGGCGCCTACTATCGCCTGTACCAGGCGCAGGCCCGGACCGGCGAGGCCGACCTGCGCGACGATGTCGACGATGCCGATGGTGGCGACGACGATGATGCGCCCCACGCCTGAACCGCCCGCGAGCCTGCCATGACGCTTCCCGCTTTCGACTTGTACCGCAACGCCCAGGGCAGGCTGGTGTATGTGCCCGTGGACGGGCCAGCGCACGAGGGCGTGCTGGCCGTGCGGGCGTTTCCAGTCAGCGCGCCCTCGCAGGGCGTGTCCATCATCAGCGCCGACGGCCAGGAACTGGCGTGGTTCGACGCCTTGGAAACCCTGCCGCCGCGAGCGCGACAGCAGGTCGAGGAAGCCCTGGCCGGCCGGGAGTTCATGCCCGAAATCCAGCGCCTCGAAGCCGTGTCGGCGTTTGCCACGCCATCGGTGTGGCAGGTGCACACCGATCGCGGACCCACCGAGTTCACCTTGAAAGGCGAGGAAGACATCCGCCGCCTGGCTGGCCAGATGCTGCTGATTTCAGACAGCCACGGCATTCATTACCTGGTGCGCGACACCGCGGCGCTCGACCGCCACAGCCGCCGGTTGCTGGATCACTTCTTGTAAGACCGCCGGAACGGCGTGTGGGCTTCGAGTTCGCCCATGTAGTCGTCCACGGCCTCGGTTTCGCGCTCCAGAAAATCCTCGATCGCGGCCGCGAAGCGCGGGTCGGCAATCCAGTGCGCCGACCATGTAGGGGTGGGCAGCAGGCCGCGCGCCATCTTGTGCTCGCCTTGTGCGCCGCCCTCGAAGTGCGCCAGGCCGTGCTGGATGCAGTAGTCGATAGACTGCAGGTAGCAGGTCTCGAAATGCAGGCCCGGCACGAACTCCAGCGCGCCCCAGTAGCGGCCGTACAGGATGTCGCCGCCCTGCATGTTCAACGCGGCCGCGATGGGCTCGCCGTTGCGCAGCGCCATGACCAGCACCAGCGCGCCGGGCAGGGCCGCGTGCAGGCGCTGGAAGAACTCGGCGCTGAGATAGGGCGGGTTGCCGTGGGCAAAGTAGGTATGCCGGTAACAACGATAAAAGAACGCCAGCGATGCGGCGTCGATCTGCGCGCCGCTCAGCCATCGGAATTCGACGCCGGCGGCCTGCACCTTCTTGCGGTCCTGGCGAATCTTCTTGCGCTTGTCGTGGTTCAGTTCCGCCAGAAAGGCATCCAGGCTGGCGTAGCCGGCATTGCGCCAATGGAACTGCACACCCTCGCGCACCATGCAACCGGCCTGGCGCAGCGCCGCCAGATCGTCTTCGCCCGGAAACAGCACATGCAGCGACGACACTTTCAGGCCCTGTGCCAGTTCGACCAGGCCATGCGCCAGCTCCAGGCGGTCGTCGGCATTGGCGGCCAGCAGGCGCGGACCGCCCACCGGCGTGAAAGGCACGGCGGCCAGCAGTTTGGGGTAATAGCGCAGGCCGTGGCGTTCGAAGGCATCGGCCCAGGCGTAGTCGAACACGTATTCGCCGCGAGAGTGCCCTTTCAGGTATAGCGGCACGGCGCCAGCCAGCCGGTCGGCGCGCCGCAGCAGCAGGTAATACGGCGCCCAGCCCGTATCCGGCGCCGCGCAACCGGTGTCGTGCAGGGCTGACAGGAATTCGTGGCGCACGAACGGCTGCTCGCCCGCCAGCGCGTTCCATTGGCATGCGTCCACACGGGACAGCGAGGTTTCGACGGCAAGACGGGCAGGGGGGCTCATGGTGCAATGATAAAGTCTGGCGTTGACAAGTTCCCGCGCCGTGCCGCAGCCCTTGCCTGCGGCCATCCGATCACCAGGCATGACCGATACCGCTTTTCCCGATTCCATCCGCCGGCTGGCCCTGGCCGCGCTGGCCACGCGCGCCTGGCCCGACAAGCTGGCCTTGGTGCGCGCTATTGGCGAGGCCGTTCCTGTCGACCCGAATACCCGGCTGGATGAACCTGCCGGCCTGCCCGGGCGCCCCGATGCGCCCGAGCTGGTGCCGCCGGGCCAGGTCCGGCAGCGCTCGGTGCAGTCGCCCGAAGGACGCGCCGCGCTGCTGCATGCGCTGGCGCACATCGAGTTCAATGCGGTCAACCTGGCGCTGGATGCAGTATGGCGCTACGAAGCGATGCCGCATGAGTACTACCACGACTGGTTGCGGGTGGCGCGCGAAGAGGCCTATCACTTCGAGCTCTTGAACGACCACCTGGACAGCCTGGGCCATGTTTATGGCGATTTTCCCGCCCACAACGGGCTGTGGGAAATGGCCGAGAAAACCCGTGACGACCTGCTGGCCCGGCTGGCCCTGGTGCCGCGTACGCTCGAGGCGCGCGGCCTGGATGCCTCGCCGCTGATCCGCGACAAGCTGGCCGGCGCGGGCGACGCCGCCGGCGCGGCCATCCTGGACATCATTCTGCGCGATGAGATCGGCCATGTGGCAATCGGCAACCGCTGGTATCGCCACCTGTGCGCCCAGCGCGGCCTGGACCCCGTGGTTTGCTACGCCGACCTGGCGCGCCGCTACGGCGCCCCGAAGCTGCGCGGTCCGTTCAACTTGGCGGCGCGCCGCCAGGCCGGCTTCGACGAGGCCGAACTGCAGGCCCTGCAGCAAACCTAGGCCGTGCGCGGTTACAGCGCGATACCACGCTAAGGCGTGGCCGCACGGCGCCGGCGCGCGCCTGCCTATAGAATCGACGCCATGATCTCCCGACATTCGCTTTCCTTGCTGTGCCTGGCCCTGCTGGCGGGCGGCGTGCGCGCCGCGCCGCCCGCCGATGCCATCGCCGCGTCCGCCGACACGGCCGCTTTCGCCGGCTGCCTGGCGCAATTGCGCGGCCAGGCGGCCAGCCAGGGCGTGTCCGCAAGCACGTTCAATACCTACACGCAAGGCCTCGCGCCCGACATGAGCGTGATCGCTTCGCTGGATGCACAACCCGAATTCAAAACTCCCATCTGGGACTACCTGGCCGCGCTGGTCGACGACGAACGCATCGCCGACGGGCGGCAGGCCCTGCAGCAGTGGCAGCCCGAGCTGGCCCGCGCGCAGGCGCAGTTCGGCGTCGATCCGGCCACGGTGGTGGCGGTGTGGGGCGTGGAGAGCAACTTCGGCAAGAAGTTGGGCGGGCGGCCGCTGCTGACTTCGCTGTCGACCCTGTCATGCTTCGGGCGTCGCCAAAGCTATTTCCGCGGCGAGTTCTTCGCCACGCTGAAAATCATCGAGCAAGAACACGTGCGTCCCGAGCGCCTGAACGGATCTTGGGCGGGCGCCTTTGGCCAGACACAGTTCATGCCCTCCACCTATTTGCGCCTGGCGGTCGATTTCGACGGAGACGGACGCCGCGACCTGGTCGACAGCGTGCCCGACGCCCTGGCCTCCACCGCCAACTTCCTGAAGCGCGCCGGCTGGCAGTCCGGGCTGCCCTGGGGTTTCGAAGTGGCCCTGCCGGCGGGCCTGGATATCCGCATCGCGGGCCGCCGCAACAAACGTCCCATGTCGGCGTGGGCCGCGCAGGGCGTCAAGCGCGTCGATGGCCAGCCGCTGCCGGCTGGCGATACCCCGGCAGGCCTGCTGCTCCCGGCGGGCCCGCAGGGGCCGGCCTTTCTGGTAACGCGCAATTTCGATGCGGTGTATTCGTACAACGCCGCCGAAAGCTATGCGCTGGCCATTGCCCATTTGTCTGACCGGCTGCGCGGCGCCGGCCCCTTTGTACGGGCCTGGCCCACCGACGATCCCGGCCTGTCGCGCGCCGAGCGGCGCGAGTTGCAATCGCTATTGATCGCGCGCGGCTACGACATCGGCGAGCCCGACGGCCTGATCGGCGCGCGCACCCGCACCGCCCTGCAGGCCGTGCAGCGCGAAGCCGGCCTCGTGGCCGATGGGCGGGCAGGGCAGAAATCCCTGCTATGGCTGCGCCAGAACGCCGCCGACCCGCCCGCCGGCGTCAATGCGCCGCCGGCGCGTTGAATACGTAAGCGTCCATCGACAGCACGCCATGACTGATGCCGCCGTCCAGCACCTCTACCTCGGATCCCGGGGCGGCGGCGCCGGCGGCGATCAGCAGCGGCAGGTAATGTTCGGCCGTGGGATGCGCGCGGCGCGCCTGCGGGGCCGCATCCAGGTAGCCTTCCAGGGCTTGGCGGTCATGCGCGCGCACCGCCGCGCGCGCCCACTCGGTAAAGGCTTGCACGTAGGGTTCGTCGGCGCCGTCGCGCTGGCGGAATTCATACAGGTTGTGTGTCAGGCTGCCCGAGCCCACGATCAGCACGCCTTCGCCGGACAGCGGCGCCAGGTTGCGTCCCAGCTCCCAGGCCTGGGCGGGCTCCAGCGAGGCAGGCAACGACAGCTGCACCACCGGCACGTCGTGCGCGGGAAACATATGCAGCATGGGCACCCAGGCGCCATGATCCAGGCCGCGCCGGTCATCCAGCGCGACCGCATGGCCGGCCTGGCCCAGCAGCGCCGCGACGCGCGCCGCCAGGGCGGGATCGCCCGGGGCCGGGTATTGCAACGCATACAGCGGCGCGGGAAAACCGCCGAAATCATGAATGGTCTCGGGCCGCGTGGATGCCGTCACGGCCAGGCCGCGGGTCATCCAGTGCGGCGATACGATCAGCACCGCGGCCGGTGTCGGACGGCGTTGCCCCAGGGCCGCCAGCAGCGGCCCCGCGCGGCCGGGTTCCAGGGCGAAGGTGGGCGCGCCGTGGGACACGAAAAGAGTAGGCTGTGCTTGCATGGCAGAAAATCTCCGTTAAGGCTGGCCCGGGACGGGGCAGCCCGTTTACTAGACTGTAATTGCCTAGTGAATAGAGATAAATAAGCCATTTGTGGAAACATTGTTCCAAGAATGGTGGGTAATATGGATCGCTTCGAAGAAATGCGCGTGTTCACCGCGGTGGTCGAGGCCGGCAGCTTCGTGAAAGCCGCCGAATCCCTGCGTATGTCCAAGGCGGGCGTCTCGCGCCACGTGACGGAGCTCGAAACCCGCCTGGGCGTGCGGCTCATGCAGCGCACCACCCGCCGGCAATCGCTGACCGAAGAAGGGCAGTTGTTCTATGAACGCTGCAAAATGCTGCTGGCCGAAGTCGAAGACGCCGAAACCGAAGTCAACAGCCGCAGCGGCGAGGTGGGCGGGCTGTTGCGCGTAAACGCGCCGCTGACTTTCGGCGTGCGCCACCTGGCGCCGCTGTGGGCGGTTTTCAAGGCTCAGCACCCCAGGCTGACACTGGACATCACCCTGGCCGACCGCGTGGTCGACCTGGTCGACGAAGGCTACGACGTGGCTGTGCGCATTACGCAGCTGGCCGACTCCACGCTGATCAGCCGCCATCTGGCCTCGACGCGCATGGTGCTGTGCGCCAGCCCCGCTTATATCCAGGCGCACGGGCGGCCCGAGCATCCCAAAGAGCTGGCCATGCACGCCGCCATTGCGTACAGCTACTGGGCCGGCCGCGACGAATGGCGTTTCCATGGCAGCGAGGGCGAAGTCAGCGTGCGCATCCAGCCCGTCATGCGCGCCAACAATGGCGACACCTGCGTGCAGGCCGCGCTGGCGCACCTGGGCGTCATCCTGCAGCCGACCTTTCTGGTTGGCGACGCCCTGCGCGCCGGCTCGCTGGTGGAGCTGATGCCGCAATACCGCTGCGCCGAACTGGGCATCTACGCTATGTATCCCACCCGGCGGCACGTGCCGCCGCGGGTGCGCGCGCTGGTCGACTTCCTGGCCGGCCACTTCGCGCACGCGCCGTGGCCCGACTGAGCCTGCGCGCCTTTTGCGGGCGGTGCCGTACCGCCTTTATTTCTACGGCGATTCAAAAAGGAGCTTGTGCGATGCCTAGTAGTCTGTCTCGTTCTGCTCGTTCGTATGGCCTGACGCTGTTGTGCTGCGCTGCCGTCGGCCTGGCGCACGCCGCGCCCGTGGCCGCGGTGCATGACGCCGCCCAGGCGCAGCGCCAACCCATGCTCGACACCATGCGCGACCTGGTCGGCATCGAGTCGGGCAGCAAAGACCTGGAAGGCCTGCGGCAACTTGCCGCGCTGGTGGCCAAGCGCCTGAAGGCGCTGGACGGCAAGGTCGAGATCATCACGCCCGCCGACATCACGCGCCTGGCCGATACGCCGGAACAGGTGGGGCCGATGGTGCACGCCGAATTCCAGGGCACGGGCAGCAAGAAGATCATGCTGATTGCCCACATGGACACGGTCTACCAGAAGGGCATGCTGAAAGACCAGCCGTTTCGCATCGAAGGCGAGCGCGCCTATGGCCTGGGCATCGCCGACGACAAGCAGGGCGTGGCCGCCATCATCCATACGGTGGCCTTGCTGCGCGACCTGGGCTTCAAGGAATACGGCTCGCTCACCGTGCTGATCAATGGCGATGAAGAAATCAGTTCGCCTGGCGCGCGCAACACCATTACGCGCCTGGGGGCTGACCAGGACGCCGTGTTCTCGTTTGAAGGCGGCGGCAAAGACGGCAACCTGCGCCTGGCCACCAGCGGCATCGGCGCGGCCTACCTTACCGTCACCGGCAAGACTTCACATGCCGGCGCGCGGCCGGAAGGCGGCGTCAATGCGCTGTACGAACTGGCGCATCAGGTGCTGCAAATGAACGACCTGTCGCAACCCGCGCAGGGGTTGAAGCTGAACTGGACCCTGGCCCAGGCCGGCACCGTGCGCAACGTGATTCCCGGCCGGGCCACGGCGCAGGCCGATGCCCGCTCGCTGAAGGTCGCCGATTTCGACGCGCTGGAGGCCGCCATGCGCGAGCGCATCCAGAAAAAGCTGCTGCCCGAGGCGAAGGTCGACCTGCGTTTCGAAGTGCGCCGCCCGCCGCTCGAAGCCACCGAGGCGTCGCGCCGCGTGGCCACGCATGGCGCGGCCATCTACGAAGAGCTGGGCTTGCCGATGAAGGTGCTGGACGTGGCGACCGGGGGCGGTACCGACGCCGCCTTCGCCGGCGTGAAGGCGCGCGGAGCCGTGGTCGAGGGCATGGGGTTGAGCGGCTTCGGCGCGCATTCCAACGCGGCGGAATACGTGCAGATCGACACCATCGTGCCGCGCCTTTATCTTGCCGCGCGCATGATCATGGACATTTCGCGCGACCAGGTGCCGCTTAAGTAGGGCGCGTTCGCGCCGGCGGCGCGGTGTCCTGCAGATACCGCAGCATCTGCCGGGCATAGGCGGGCAGGTCGTCGGCGTGCCGCACGCATAACAGCAGGTGGCGCTGCGCCCAGGGCGCGTCGAGCGCCACCGCCTTGATGCCGGTGGCGCGCGCACAGCGCCGCGCCGCCGCCCGCGGCACGATGCCTATGCCTATGCCGCCGCCCACCAGCCGGCAGATAGCGTCGAAGCTGTGCAGCCGCACACGGTAATTCAAGGCCGCGCCGGCGCGGCGCGCATGCAGGGCGATGTGCTCTTGCAGGGCGCTGCCCTCGGCCAGGCCGATGAAGTCATGGGCCGAAATCTCGGCCAGGCCCACGCTGGCCGATTGCGCCAACACGTGGCCGCGCGCCACCACCAGCACCAGCGGATCGGGGCGGAACGGATAGGTATTCAGACCCTGCGGGTCGGCTGAATCGGCCACGATGCCGATGTCGGCCGCGCCGGCGCGCATGGCGTCGGCGATGTCGTCGCTGGGCCGTTCTTGCACGTCCACCGAAATGCGCGGGTGCTGCGCCAGGAAGCCGCACAGCGCATCGGGAAGGTATTCGCTGAGCGCGGCCGTGTTGCACAGCAGCCTGACGTGGCCCCGGATGCCGTGTCCGTATTGGTCCAGCTCGCCGTGCATGCGCTCGACCTGCTGCAGTACGGCGCGGGCATGATGCAGCAGCGTTCGGCCCGCCGCCGTGACGCGCACGCCATGGCGCTGGCGCACCAAGAGCGGCACGCCCAGCGTGTCTTCCATGCCGCGCACGCGCTCGCTGGCCGACGCCAGCGTCATGTGGGCGCGCTGCGCGCCGCCGGTAATGGAGCCGGCCTCGTGAATTCGCAAGAACAGGCGCAGATCGGTCAGGTCGAAACGCATTGCGCGATGCTAGCACGCCAGAATAAGGAATAACCTGAACCTGAATTCGGCACATCCGCATTGGCGTACTGGCAATAGCCAATGAAAATAAGGTCTCTTGCAACACATTGCGGCGCGGGCGAAAGGCGGTTGCCTACGGTTGTGCCGAAACCTGGATACGCATGCATCTGTTCGAATTCTTGCCGCCCATGCCGGCCACGGTGGCTGCCGTGTTCTTGCTGGCCGGCCTGGCCAAGGGCGTGGTGGGCATGGGCCTGCCTACCATTTCCATGGCCTTGCTGGCCTTGTTCATGCCGCCGGCGCAGGCCGCCGCGCTGTTGGTCGTGCCTTCGCTGCTTACCAATCTATGGCAGGCGCGGCCCGCGCGCACACTGGGGCCGTTGCTGCGGCGCGTCGGCCCCATGCAGATGGGCGTTTGCGTCGGCACGCTGGCCGGCGCCATCCTGTTCGGCCCCCCGGCCGGCGACTGGGGCGTGGCGGCTTTGGGCGCCGTGCTGCTGGCATATGCGGCCTGGGGGCTGTTCGGCACGCCGCCCGTGCTGTCCGCGCGGGGCGAGCGGTGGCTGGGACCCTGCGCGGGAATGCTCACCGGCGTCATCACCGCGCTGACCGGCGTGTTCGTCGTGCCCGCCGTACCGTATCTGCAATCGCTGGCGCTGGACAAAGACGGGCTGGTGCAGGCCATGGGCGTGTCGTTCACGGTGTCCACGGTGGCGCTGGCGGCCGGGCTGTGGCTCAACGGAAGCTATGGCGCGAGTGCGGCGGGCGCTTCATTTGCCATGCTGGCGCCGGCCTTGCTGGGCATGGCCGCTGGCCAGCGCTTGCGCCGCACGCTGTCGCCGCGCATGTTCCGCCTGTGCTTCATGGCCAGCCTGGCGGCTTTAGGGGCCTACCAGCTTGTCGAGGGGCTGGCGTCTTGAAAACCCCGGCTAGCGGTGGAACCCGTACGACCGCATGATCTGGCCCACTTTCGGGCCCTTCAGGTAGAACAAGAACGAGCGCGCCGCCAGGTTCTCTTTGCCATTTTCCAGCAGCACGGCGTCCTGCCGGATCGGGTCGTACAGCGTCGTCGGCACGATCCACGCCGAGCCACGCTGGATGCGGCTGTCCTTGTAGATGTGCGACAGCGTCACGAAACCCAGGTCGCTGTTGGCGTCCGCCAGAAAGCGGCGGGTATCCATCGTGTTGTGGCGTTCGACCAGCTTGTCGCTCACCGAACCGCTCAGCCCCAGCCGGTCGAGCACCTGCATGGCAGGGCGACCATAGGGCAACAGGTCGGGGCTGGCAACCGACAGCCGCTTGAACTGGTTGTCTTTCAGCACCTCGCCTTGCGGGTCGACATAGCCTTCGCGCGGCGACCACAGCGCCAGCACGCGCATGGCGTAGGTGTAACGCGTGCCCGGCACGGCCTTGTGGGTGGCTTCCAGGCGCGCCGGCAGCACGTCGTTGCCGGCCACGAAAACATCGTAGGAAGCGCCCCGCGAGATCTGGGCGTAGAGCTGGCTGGTGGGGGCGGTGGACAACACCACGACATTGCCGGTCTTCCGCTGGAAATCTTCGGCAATGGCGCGGATCGGTGCCGCGACATCTGTTGCCACGGCCACCTGCACCTGTCCGGCGCGAGCCGTGGCAACGGTCATACAGGCAAGCAATAACGCGACGGGAAGGCTGATGCGCGCATTCATCGGCAATCTCTGGCGCTGCGGCGCAGCGCGTTTTCTATCGAACAGGCGTGTGATTTGATCATATTCACGCGGCCGCGCCCACCCGGCCCGGGGGGCAGGGCCGCGCCATGCCGAGGAAAATCCGGAAATGCATGGATTATTGGCTGTTGATAGCCGGATTGAATGTTGCAACATCGAGTTAAACGCTGGCGAGGCCGGCCGGTCATCGCGGGGTCGCCGCTTGGCAAGAACTCCCATTGCGATGAAAATCCGTGTTTTGTCTCGGGCCGCCTTGCGGACCTGCCTCCATGCGCGATTCAAGCAGTATCGACATACGGCCGATCGCGCCGCACGATTCGATCCCGGAACTGACGGCGTTGCTGCACAGGGCGTACGCGCGCCTTGCCGCCATGGGCCTGCGCTACGTGGCCACGCACCAGTCGGATGACATCACCCGCCAGCGCATCGCCCAGGGCGAATGCCACGTGGCGGTGGCCAACGGCGTTCTCATCGGTACCATCGTCTTCAAGCCCATGGCCAACACCAGGGGCTCGCCCTGGCTCGACCGGCCGGACGTGGCCTCACTGGCCCAGTTCGCGGTCGACCCGTCATGGCAATCACAGGGGCTGGGCGGGCGTCTGATGGCGCTGGCCGAGGCGCGCGCCGCGCAGACGGGCGCCGCCGAAGTCGCGCTGGATACCGCTGAATCCGCGGGGCATTTGATCGATTGGTATGTCAGGCGCGGTTATCGCCATATCGAATACGCTCAATGGCAAGGCGTGAACTACCGCAGCGTGATCATGAGCCGGCCGGTGCCGGCCGCGGAACCGGCGCCAGACGCGCCATAATACGGGTCTTGCACAAGACCCCCGCCGCGCTTTGCTCAGGCGCTCATTGCCCGTAAATACCCGGTCGAGCTGCCGCAAAACTTCGCCCCGTCCATGCCCGATTCCGCTGCACCCGTGTCCTCCACCGCCGTCCGCGTCGCCATCATCGGTGGCGGCCCGGCCGGCCTGATGGCGGCCGAAGCCCTGGCGCGGCAAGGCATACCGGCGGACGTCTACGATGGCATGCCGTCGGTGGGGCGCAAGTTCCTGCTGGCCGGCCGGGGCGGATTGAACCTTACCCACAGCGAGCCGGCCGGGCGTTTCAACGCGCGCTACGGCGTGCGCAGCGCCGCCGTGGCCGGCTGGCTGGGCCGGCTGGACGCCCAAGGCCTGCGCGATTGGGCGCATGGCCTGGGCGTCGAGACTTTCGTCGGGTCGTCCGGCCGCGTGTTCCCGCGCGAGATGAAGGCCGCGCCGCTATTGCGCGCCTGGTTGTCGCGGTTGCGCGCCGCGGGCGTGCGCTTTCATATGCGGCATCGCTGGAGCGGCTGGCCCCCCGGCGCGCCCATCGACCCGCGACAGCTGCATTTCCAGACGCCACAGGGGCCGTTGCTGGTGAGCGCCGATGCCGCCATTCTGGCCCTGGGCGGCGCCAGCTGGGCCAGGCTCGGCTCCGACGGCGCGTGGGTGGCCGGCCTGCAGGCGCACGGCGTAGACATCGCCGCGTTGCGTCCGGCTAATTGCGGCTTCGAGGCCAACTGGAGCGCGCACCTGCGCGAGCGCTGCGCCGGCATGCCGCTCAAGTCAGTTGCCATGGCGCCGGATCACGGCGGCGCGCCCGGCTTGTGGCGGCGCGGCGAGTTCGTGCTGACCGCCGCCGGCATCGAAGGCAGCCTGGTGTACGCCTTGTCGGCCGGGCTGCGCGATGCCATTGATGCAAACGGCACGACGCTCGCCTGGGTCGACCTGCTGCCCGATCAGTCCGCCGAGCGTGTTCTGGCGCAGGTTGCGCATCCGCGCGGCGCGCGTTCCATGTCCAGCCATCTGCAAAGCCGGCTCGGACTCAAGGGCGCCAAGGCCGCGCTGCTGCGCGAATGCGCGCCGGCACAAGCCTGGCAGGACACGGCGCTGCTGGCCCGCTGCATCAAGGCGTTGCCGCTGCGCCTGTTGCGCGCGCGTCCCATCGACGAGGCCATCAGCAGCGCGGGCGGCGTGCGCCTGGAGGCCGTTGACGACGCGCTGATGCTCAAAACCGCCCCGGGCGTCTTCTGCGCCGGCGAAATGCTGGATTGGGAAGCGCCCACCGGTGGCTACCTGCTCACGGCATGCATGGCCAGCGGCGTGGTGGCGGGAGAGGGCGCGCGGGCGTTCCTGGCATCGTGATGCCCGCAAGGCCTGTTTAGCCCACTAAGCCCAGTAAGCCCCGCTAAGCCCCGTTAGTGCCGGTGTCGGCCCGGCGCGGCAGCACCCAGTCCGGCCGAGCGAAATGGCAGGTATACCCGTCGGGGAAGCGTTCCAGGTAATCCTGGTGCTCGGGTTCAGCCTGCCAGAAATCGCCCGCCGGCTCGACTTCGGTAACCACCTTGCCGGGCCACAGTCCCGAAGCGTTGACGTCCGCGATCGTATCCAGCGCCACGGCTTTCTGCTGTTCGCTGGTGAAGTAGATTGCCGAGCGATAGCTCATGCCGCGGTCATTGCCCTGGCGATTCGGCGTCGTCGGGTCGTGAATCTGGAAAAAGAATTCGAGCAGCCGGCGATAGCTGATTTGCGACGGATCGAACAGAATCTCGATCGCCTCGGCATGCGTGCCGTGATTGCGATAAGTGGCATTCGGCACGTCGCCACCGGTGTACCCGACCCGGGTCGAGATTACGCCGGGCAGCTTGCGGATGAGATCCTGCATGCCCCAGAAGCAGCCGCCTGCAAGTACAGCACGTTCGGTCGTCATGATATTTCCTTTACCTGGTCGAGATATTCGCCGTAACCCTGTTCCACCATCTGATCGCGTGGCACGAAACGCAGCGAAGCCGAATTGATACAGTATCGCAGACCGCCGCGATCGCGCGGCCCGTCGGGAAATACATGCCCCAGGTGGCTGTCGCCATGCGTCGAGCGCACTTCGGTGCGGATCATGCCGTGGCTCGCGTCGCGCCGCTCATTGATGTTCACCGGCTCGACCGGCTTGGTGAAGCTCGGCCAGCCGCACCCCGATTCATACTTGTCCGTAGACGAGAACAGTGGTTCGCCTGACACGACGTCGACATAGATGCCCGGCTCGGCGTTGTGCAGCAGGGCGCCGGTTCCCGGGCGCTCGGTTCCGCTTTCCTGTGTCACCCGGTACTGTTCGGGCGTCAGGCTGGCAATAGCAGCCTCGGTTCTCTTGTACGAAGTAGCCATGGTTCGCTCCATTTCACACGTTGCGGACGCCGGGGCGCAAGCCCGGCACGGATGCGCGCAGCAGGCACAATGATGCTGCGAGCAAGACGATATCCTTCAGCAGAAACTGGCCGGGTGCCGCCGAGATGGCGGGAAATCCGCCCGCGCTGGCTTCCGCGACGCCAGGGGTAGTGAAGAAAAAGGTCAGGGTGATCAGGTACGTGGCCGCGGACATCGCCGCGCCCAGCGCCGAGAAAGCCGGCTGGAACGCTCCCACAACCAGAGCCGCCGCCGTCGACAGTTCCAGCACGCCGATCACGTAGCTGGCGCCCTGGATGCCGAACAAGGCGTGCAGCCAGCTCATGATGGGGCTGTGCGCGATGAACGGCCCGATGCCGTTCGCTTCGTACGCGGTGAATTTCATCGCGCCAAACCAGAGAAAAACAATGACGAGCGCCCACCTGAGCAGGGCCAGCGCCGCGGGCGATCCGGCGCCTTTTTCAGCGATTTGCAGGGGTGACGGGTTCTCGGGGTGGGTCATTGCGGTTTCCTTTGGTTCCAGGCGTGGTTATGAAGAAAAACGGTTTCAGGTCCTGGACGGCGAGCCGCAGGGCGTATCGAGCGATCCAAACGCTTCCATCGGGCAGCTGGCGCAGCTTCGTTCATCGCAGTAACGACAGGTCGTCAGCGCGGATAGGGCATCGTCCGGCAGTTTGGCGACCACGGTCTCGGCAATGCGCTCGAGCGCTTCCAGATCCTGCGCAGATACGTGCGCCAGCAGCGCCTCCAGTGCCGCTTTGCGCAGCGCCAGGAGCTCGTCGCGCTGCCGCGAGCCGCTGGGGGTCAACGCCAGGCTCATCGTTCTGCGGTCCAGCGCCGACGGGCGCTTTTCAACGAAACCTCGCTCGACCAGGCGATCGACCAGGCGAACCGCGCCCGCGTGCGACAGGCGCAGAATCCGGCTGAGCTGGTCGATGGACAGCGTGGGAGAGTGGCCGATCACAATCACCGCGGCCACGGTTTCTCCGCCCAGCGACATGGCCTCGGCAACCGCCGCGCGCATGCGGTCGGTTACGCCCAGGGCCAATGCGCCAACAAGATTCACGAGACGTTCCGATATTTGTGCCATGAAGCGTGCCCTGTAAATGTATGAGTCATGCATATATTAAAGGAGGAACGTGCCGGAACGCAAGCCCGATGGCGGGCACGTTGGCTGGGGGTGTGCGGGGGTGGTGGAGGATGCTCGCGTGAAAAAATGCGAAGCCAAAAGAAAACGCCAAGCGAATCAATCGCTTGGCGTTGAATTGTGGTGGAGCCGGGGGGAATTGAACCCCCGTCCGCAAGCCCTCCGCAACCAGTTCTACATGCGTAGTCGGCCTATTTGGATTTAACCCTGGACTTAGCCAACCGACAGGCCGGACCAGGGCGATTCACGTAATTTAAGCCTGAACCGTGTGACCCCAGCGCAGACCGATTCCTTGTAAATGTCGCTGCTGCGGTTCGGGGTTGCCCCCTGGGAAGTTGCCTTCCCCCGCCTGACCCAAGGACAGATCAGTGCAGCGGCTCACCGCTTAAGCGGCGAGAGCGAAACGCTCGTCGTTGGCGTTTGTAGTGTTCCAGTGGATTAACGAGCTTACTGGTGCTCGGCATGCCCTGAGTTGTTTCGCGACCCACGTCGAATCCGGATCGGCCCCAAGTTGCTTGAATTGTACTCCAAATCGCCGCGAACAGGCAGGATTTTGCGGGGTTTTCAGGCGTTGGCGCAGGGTTGTCGCCGCAGCGTATGCGGCCGCGGGCGAGCGGTGGCGGCCAGCAGCGCGCCCAGGCCGATCGCGGCCAGCACAATACCGGCCGCGGCCACGCCCAGCGATGCCAGGCCGTGGTGATCGATGACGTAGCCGCCCACGATCGCGCCGATGCCGATACCGGTGTTGGCGCCGGAAATATTCAGCGATGCGGCGAAGGCCGGGGCCTCGGGGGCCGATTTCATGACGCGCACGTGGCACACAATAAAAAGTCCCGCCTGGGCGATGCCCCAGATACCCAGGGCCGCGGCCAGCAGCCCCGGCGTGCGCATCACCGGCCCCAGCACCGCCAGGCCGGCCGCCATCAGCGCCGAGAACAGCAGGGTGGCCCCCAGGGCGCTGCGGTCGGCCAGCCGGCCGCCGACCCAGTTGCCAAGCAGCCCGATGGCGCCGAAAGCCATCATCGACCAGCCGACCCATTGCCCGTTGAAGCCGGCCAGCCGTTCCAGCATGTCGGCCAGATAGGTATAGGCGGTGAACATGCCGCTAAAGACCAGCAGCGACAGCAGCACGTGGCCCACCACCCGGGGGTTGCGCAAGATGCGCAACTGGGCGGCCAGCTTGACGTTCTGCGCGTGGCGGGGCGGACGTGGGAAGCAGGCCCACAGCAGCAGCGCCTTGGCGAACGCCAGCGCCGCCAGCGCGCCGAACGCGGCGCGCCAGCCGAAGGCATCGGAAATCAGCACGCCGATGGGAATGCCGAACACGGTAGCGGCCACGATGCCGAACGCCACCATCGAGATGGCCCGGCCGGCGCGCGCCGGGCCGGCCAGTTCAACGGCGGTGGCGCTGGCCAGCGACCAGAACACCGGCAACGCCAGGGCCGGGACAAAGCGCGCCACCGCCATGATGCCGATATTGGGCGCCAGCGCCGCCAGGGTGTTCGAGGCGCCGAATAGCGCCAGTACGCCAATGAACAGGCGCTTGCGGTCGATGTTGGTCATGAGCGCCGTCAGCATCGGCCCCGTGGCTGCCACGGTGAAGGCGAACAACGTCACCAGCAGCCCCGCCTGCGATACCGACACGCCCAGGTCGCGCGCCAAGGGAGGCAGCAGGCCGACGATCAGGAACTCGGTCGTCAGAATGGTGAAGCCGGCGGTGGAAAGCAACAGGATGGGCAACAGCATAGGATTCCTGTGCGCGGCACGGGGCGCCGCGCGTAATGAACGGGCAAGGGAAAGGCTGGAGTGCGGCCCGGCAGAGCCGGGTGGCGCCGCGTACCGGGCGCGCCGCGAGAACAGGGCGGCCGGCCGGGCGGCAAGAGCAGTGCGTCAGGAATGCACTGTACGGTACGGGCTCAGCCGGATAAAGAGGGAAAATTCGGCATGACTATTCATGCCAGATGAACAGTGCCCGGGGCCGCGCAGCCCGCCCCGGCTTACCCGGCACTAGCGTGCGTCGCGCGGCAGCAAGGGTTCGATGGCGCCCCACAGCTCGTCGGGCGTGGCGGCGCAGGCGTCGGCCGACCAGGTGGTGATGTTCTCGTCCGTGCCCAGGTAGCCGTACGCCGCCGCCACTGCCGGCATGCCGGCGGCATGGGCGGCCTGGATGTCGCGCAGGTCGTCGCCCACGTACACGCAGCGGTCGGTGGCGAAGCCGGCCTCGCGCGCGGCATGCAGCAGCGGCAGCGGGTGCGGCTTGGAGTGGTCGGTGGTGTCGCCGCACACCAGCACCGCGCTACGGCGCGTCAGGCCCAGGAATTCGACAATGGGCAGGGTCAGGTGGGTGACCTTGTTGGTGACGATGCCCCAGGCCAGCCCGCGCTCGTGTATGCCGTCGAGCAGGGTGGCAATGCCGGGGAAAAGGCGGCTGTGCACCGTGGAGCCCGCCGCGTAGTCTTCCAGGAACTGCAGCCGGGCCGGCTCGTAGTCGGGGTGGTCGGGCAGCAGGCCAAGGGCGATGCGCAGCAGCCCGCGCGCACCCTGCGAGGCCACCGGGCGCAGCGTTTCGTAGGGCAGGGGTTCCAGGCCGCGCCGGGTGCGCTGGCGGTTCGCCGCGGCGGCCAGGTCGGGGGCGGTATCGGCCAGGGTGCCGTCGAAGTCGAACAGGATCAGGGCGCTCATTTGCGGGCGGACATCAGGTAGTTCACGGAAGTATCGCCGGACAGGCTGTACACCTGGGTGATCGGGTTGTATTCCATGCCGCGCATGCCCGTGGGCTGCAAACCCGCCTGGCGCGCGGCGGCGGCCAGTTCGCTGGGCTTGATGAACTGCTCGTGGCTGTGGGTGCCGCGCGGCAGCAGGCGCAGCACGTACTCGGCGCCGATGATAGCGTACAGGAATGACTTGGCGTTGCGATTCAGGGTGGAAAAGAACACCCAGCCGCCCGGCTTGGCCAGGGCAGCGCAGGCGCGCACCACCGAGCCGGGGTCGGGCACGTGCTCGAGCATTTCCATGCAGGTGACGATGTCGTAATGGCCGGGTTGCTCGGCGGCCAGTTCTTCGACGGGCACGGCGCGGTATTCCACCTGCACGCCGGATTCCAGTCCGTGCAGGCGGGCGATTTTCAGCGAGCGCTCGGCCAGGTCGATGCCCGTGACCCGGGCGCCCGCCGCAGCCATGCTTTCGGACAGGATGCCGCCGCCGCAGCCGACGTCCAGCACGGCCTTGCCCGTCAGGCTGCCGGCGCATTGCTGGATCCAGTCCAGGCGCAGCGGGTTGATGGCGTGCAGGGGTTTGAATTCGCTTTCGGGGTCCCACCAGCGGGCGGCCAGGGCTGCGAACTTGTCCAGCTCGGCCTGGTCGGCGTTCACGCCGGGGCGGGCGGATGCAGGAGTTTGGGTGGTCATGGGCAACTGGGCGCGGCCGCGCCGGGATGAAAAAAGGGCCTCGCAGTGCGAGGCCCTTCATTGTAGCGGCTAGCGCGTCGATTAACGGCGGCTACCCACAACTTCGATTTCAACGCGGCGGTTCTGGGCACGGCCTTCACGCGTCTTGTTGGAAGCGACGGGCTGCAGTTCGCCCTTGCCTTCCGTGTAGATGCGGTTGGGGTCGACACCCTTGCTGACCAGGTACGACTTGACCGAAGCGGCACGGCGCTCGGACAGGCCTTGGTTGTACTTTTCGGTACCGATCGAGTCGGTGTGGCCAACGGCGATGATGGTTTCGAGGTCGATGCCTTGGGCTTGCTGGGCAACTTGATCCAGCAGCTGGCGGCCTTCCGGCTTCAGCGTCGACTTGTCGAAGTCGAAGAACGTGTCGGCGTTGAAGACGACCTTGGTGGCCATCGGCGTCGGCTTGGCGGGCGCCTGAGCCACCGGCACGCCGTCGCAACCGGGGATGCCGGTCGCCGGGGTCCAGAAGGCATCGCGCCAGCACAGTTCATTCGTGCCGTTCATCCACACGTCGCCGAACGGGTTGCGCCAGTTGTCCACGGTTTGCGCGGAAGCTGCACCAGAGGCCGTAACGGCGGCGAAGGCGAGCGCCAGAGCGAATTTGGAGGGTTTGTTCATGTTTCTCCTCGTTGAGCTTGAAGCTGGATAAGTGACTCGCAGCGAACCCCCGCCGCATATCAGGAAAACGGGGCCAGTATAGCAACGCCCAGAAAAGGTTCAAAGGATCGCTACTGGGTCTCCTGCGTGCTGGAAACAATCTTAAGGCATTTGATGACCTTTGGCTGCCTTCGAAAGCCGCATTGGTGCTGGATATGATCTTTTCTTCTCTGTGTGCCGCAGGGTTGTTGGTTTTTGACAACAGGGTGGCAATTGCGCCATCAGGCGGGACAGGGCGGCGGGCGTGGCGGGCGCCCGACCGGCCGTCCGACAATCGGATGATAGAATTTCCTGTTTACCCGGCCCGGGTTTCTCTTATTCGATTCAGTCGCTATATATATGGATTCCTTTGCCAAGGAGACGCTTCCGGTATCGCTGGAAGAAGAGATGCGCCGCAGCTATCTTGATTACGCCATGAGCGTAATCGTGGGGCGAGCGCTGCCAGATGTGCGCGACGGCCTGAAGCCGGTACACAGGCGCGTGCTCTATGCCATGCACGAGCTCAACAACGACTGGAACCGCGCCTACAAGAAGTCGGCCCGTATCGTGGGCGACGTCATCGGTAAGTACCACCCCCACGGCGACCAGTCGGTGTACGACACCATTGTGCGCATGGCGCAAGATTTCTCCATGCGCTACATGCTGGTCGACGGCCAGGGCAACTTCGGCTCCATCGACGGCGACAGCGCGGCGGCCATGCGCTACACCGAAGTGCGCCTGGCCAAGATCGCCCACGAGCTGCTGGCCGACATCGACCAGGAAACCGTCGATTTCGGGCCCAACTACGACGGCAGCGAGCAAGAACCGCTGCTGCTGCCCTCGCGCCTGCCCAATCTGCTGGTCAACGGCAGCTCGGGCATTGCCGTGGGCATGGCCACCAACATTCCGCCTCACAACCTGCAGGAAGTGGTCGACGGTTGCCTGTATTGCCTGCGCAATCCCGAATGCTCGGTCGACGAGCTCATCGAGCTCATCCCGGCGCCCGACTTCCCCACCGGCGGCATCATCTACGGCATGTCGGGCGTGCGCGAAGGCTACCGCACCGGCCGTGGCCGCGTGGTCATGCGCGCCAAGACGCACTTCGAAGACATGGAAAAGGGCAACCGGCAGGCTATCGTGGTCGACGCCATACCCTACCAGGTCAACAAGAAGACACTGCAAGAGCGCATTGCCGAGCTGGTCAACGAGAAAAAAATCGAAGGCATCTCCGATATCCGCGACGAGTCCGACAAAGACGGCATGCGTCTGGTCATCGAGCTCAAGCGCGGCGAAGTGCCCGAGGTCATTCTCAACAACCTGTACAAGAACACCCAGCTGCAGGACACCTTCGGCATGAACCTGGTGGCGCTGGTCGACGGCCAGCCGCGCCTGCTGAACCTGAAGCAGCTGATCCACTACTTCCTGCAGCACCGCCGCGAAGTCGTGACGCGCCGCACCGTGTTCCAGCTGCGCAAGGCGCGCGAGCGCGGCCACGTGCTGGAAGGCCTGGCGGTGGCGCTGGCCAACATCGACGACTTCATCGCCATCATCAAGGCCGCGCCCACCCCGCCGGTGGCGCGCCAGGAACTGATGTCGCGCGCATGGGATTCCTCGCTGGTGCGCGAGATGCTGTCGCGCGCCGATCTCGACGCGGTGGGCGGGCCCGCGGCGTTCCGCCCCGACGACCTGCACGAAAGCTTCGGGCTGCAGGGCGACGGCCTGTATCGCCTGAGCGACACGCAGGCGCAGGAAATCCTGAACATGCGCCTGCAGCGCCTGACCGGGCTCGAGCAGGACAAGATCGTCGGCGAATACAAAGACGTGATGGCCACCATTGCCGACCTGCTCGACATCCTGGCCAAGCCGGAACGCATCACTACCATCATTGGCGAAGAACTGCAGGCCATCAAGGCCGAATTCTCTACCGGCGCCAAGGACACCCGCCGCTCGGAGATCGAATTCAACGCTACTGAACTCGACACCGAAGACCTGATCACGCCTACCGACATGGTGGTTACCCTGTCGCATGCGGGCTACATCAAGAGCCAGCCGTTGTCCGAGTACCGTTCGCAGAAACGCGGCGGGCGCGGCAAGCAGGCCACGGCCATGAAGGAAAACGACTGGATCGACCAGCTCTTCATCGCCAACACGCACAATTACCTGCTGTGCTTCTCCGACCGCGGCCGGGTGTACTGGCTGAAAGTCTGGGAAGTTCCGCAGGGCACGCGCGGCTCGCGCGGCCGGCCCATCGTCAATATGTTCCCGCTGGCCGACGGAGAAAAAATCACCGTGGTGCTGCCCGTCAAGGAGTTCAGCGAAGACAACTACGTCTTCATGGCCACCTCGCGCGGCACTGTCAAGAAAACTCCGCTGTCCGACTTCTCCAACCCGCGCAAGGCCGGCATCATTGCCGTGGGCCTCGACGAGGGCGACTATCTCATCGGCGCCGACCTTACCGACGGCAAGCACGACGTCATGCTGTTCTCCGACGCCGGCAAGGCCGTGCGCTTCGACGAGAACGACGTGCGCCCCATGGGCCGCAATGCCCGCGGCGTACGCGGCATGACGCTCGAAGACGGCCAGTCTGTCATTGCTTTGCTGGTGGCCGGCGACGAATCGCAAAGCGTGCTGACCGCCACCGAAAACGGCTATGGCAAGCGCACCTCCATCGCCGAATACACCCGCCACGGCCGCGGCACCAAGGGCATGATCGCCATCCAGACCTCGTCGCGCAATGGCAAGGTGGTGGGCGCCGTGCTGGTGATGCCGTCCGATGAAATCATGCTGATCACCACCGGCGGCGTGCTGGTGCGCACCCGCGTCAGCGAAATCCGCGAAATGGGCCGCGCCACGCAGGGCGTCACGCTGATCAGCGTCGACGACGGCAGCAGCCTGTCGGGTGTGCGCCGGGTGGTGGAAAGCGATGCCGACGCCGACGACGAAGATGCCGAAGCCACGGATGCCAATGACGGCGAATCCGGCGCTTCGCCCGAACCGACCGAACCTACGGAGCAATGATGGCGCGTCCCTGGAACTTCTCGGCGGGCCCGTCGGCCCTGCCTGAAGCGGTGCTGCAGCAGGCTGCCGACGAAATGCTGGACTGGAACGGCAGCGGCATGTCGGTGATGGAAATGAGCCATCGCGGCAAGCACTTCGTGCAAATCTGCGACCAGGCCGAAGCCGATCTGCGCGACCTGCTGGGCGTGCCGGCCGATTACGCCGTGATGTTCATGCAGGGCGGCGGGCTGGGCGAGAACGCCATCGTGCCCATGAACCTGATCGGCCGGCGCGGCCATCCGGCGGCCGATTTCGTGCTGACCGGCCACTGGTCGACCCGCTCGCATAAAGAAGCCGGCCGCTACGGCGACATCCATGTGGCCGCCAGCGCCGGCGAGGCCGCCAGCGTCGATGGCCGCGAACAGGCTCCCTGGACCTGGGTGCCTCCGGCGGACACGTGGAAGGTGCGCCCCGAAGCGGCCTACCTGCACCTGTGCAGCAACGAAACCATTCATGGCGTCGAGTTCACCGACTGGCCCGACCTGGCCGCGCTGGGCGCGCCCGACGTGCCGCTGGTGGTCGACGCCTCGTCGCACTTCCTGTCGCGCCCCATGGACGTCACGCGCGCCGGCCTGCTGTTCGCCGGCGCCCAGAAAAATGCCGGGCCGGCAGGTGTCACCATGGTGGTGGCCCGTCGCGATCTCATCGGCAAGGCCCTGCCTATCTGTCCGTCGGCCTTCGACTACGCCAACGTGGCGGCCGAGCATTCGCGCTACAACACGCCGCCGGCGTTCGCCATCTACATCGCGGGCCTGGTGTTCAAGTGGGTGAAGGCGCAGGGCGGGGTGGCCGGCATGGAAGCGGCCAACCGCGCCAAGGCCGAGCTGCTGTACGGCTACCTGGACAGCACCTCCTTCTATCACAACCCCGTGCACGCGCCGGTGCGCTCGCGCATGAACGTGCCGTTCGTGCTGCGCGACGAATCGCTCAACGACGCCTTCCTGCAAGGCGCCGAGGCGGCCGGCCTGATGCAGCTCAAGGGCCACAAGAGCGTGGGCGGCATGCGGGCTTCCATCTACAACGCCATGCCGCTCGAAGGCGTGCGCGCGCTGGTCGAGTACCTGCGAGACTTCGAGCGCCGCTATGGCTGATTCCCTGCAAGACCGGCTCAAGCCGCTGCGCGAGCGTATCGACGCGCTCGACACCCAGATTCTCGAACTGCTGTCGCAGCGCGCCCGTGCGGCGCTCGAAGTGGGCGAGGCCAAGCACGCTGCCGCGGCCGACGGCCCGGTGCTGCGGCCCGAACGCGAGGCCGAGGTCATCCGCCGCCTGCAGCAGCTGAACCCGGGGCCATTCCCGCGCGACGCCGTGGCGTTTGTCTGGACCGAAATCATCTCGGCCTGCCGCGGCCTCGAACGCGGCATGACGGTTGCCTACCTGGGGCCGCGCGGCTCGTTTTCCGAGCAGGCGGCCTTCGAGCATTTTGGCCGGTCGGTGCAGCCGCTGCCTTGCCCGTCGTTCGACGAAGTATTTCGCGCCGTCGAGGCCGGGCAGGCCGACGTGGGCATGGTGCCGGTGGAAAACTCCACCGAGGGCGCGGTCAACCGCAACCTGGATCTGCTGCTCAATACGCCGCTGAAGATCCTGGGCGAGCGTTCGCTCGACATCCGCCACTGCCTGATGACGCAATCGGGCTCGATGGACGGCGTGACCGCCGTGGCTGCGCATCCCCAGGCGCTGGCCCAGTGCCAGGCCTGGCTGAACCGCCACTACCCCGGCCTGGAGCGCGTTGCCGAGGCCAGCAATTCCGAAGCGGCGCGCGTGGCGGCCGGCAATCCGGCCATGGCGGCCATTGCCGGCGAAAGCGCCGCGCCTGCCTGGGACCTGCAAATCGTCGCCGCCGGCATTCAAGACGACCCCAACAACCGCACGCGGTTCCTGGCGCTGGGCGATATCCAGCCACTGCCCAGCGGCAAAGACAAAACCAGCCTGATCCTGGCCGTGCCCAATCGCGCCGGGGCGGTCTACGACATGCTGGCGCCGCTGGCGGCCAACGGCGTGTCCATGACCCGCTTCGAATCGCGGCCCGCGCGCACCGGCCAGTGGGAATACTATTTTTACGTCGACGTACAGGGTCACCGCGACGACCCCCAGGTGGCCCGCGCGCTGGCCGACCTGCAGGAGCAGGTGGCTTTCATCAAAGTGCTGGGCTCGTACCCGGCGCAGTAATCTTCCTCGCGTACGCGCATTTTCATGACTACCGCCATCAAGCCGTTGACCGCTCCCGCCCACGTCAGCGCCATTGCGCCATACCAGGCCGGCAAACCCATCGAAGAACTGGCCCGCGAGTTCGGGCTGGACCCGGCCGGCATCGTCAAGCTGGCCTCCAACGAGAACCCGCTGGGCATGCCCGAATCGGCGCGCCACGCGCTGACCGCCGCGGCCGGCACGCTGGCCCGTTATCCCGATCCCAACGGCTTCGACCTGAAGGCCGCGCTGGCCGAACGCTACGGCGTGCCCATGGGCTGGATCACGCTGGGCAACGGCTCGAACGACATCCTGGAAATCGCCGCGCTGGCGCTGCTCGAACCAGGCACGTCGGCCGTGTATGCACAGCATTCGTTCGCCGTCTACCGCCTGGCCACCCAGGCGCGCGGCGCGCGTCACATCCAGGTGCCGGCGCGCGACTACGGCCACGACCTCGATGCCATGTTCGAGGCCATTGCCGACGACACCCGCCTGGTGTTCATCGCCAATCCCAACAACCCCACCGGCACCTTCGTGCCGGGCGCCGACGTGGCGGCCTTCCTGCAGCGCGTGCACGCCGCCCACGGCGACCGCGTCACGGTGGTGCTGGACGAGGCCTACAACGAATACCTCGACCCCGAGCTGCGCTTCGACAGCGTGGCCCTGGTGCGCCAGTATCCCAACCTGATCGTCTCGCGCACGTTCTCCAAGGCCTACGGGCTGGCCGGGCTGCGCGTGGGCTACGCCATGGCGCAGCCGGCGCTGACCGACCTGCTCAACCGAGTGCGCCAGCCGTTCAACGTGAACACGTTGGCGCAGGCCGCCGCCATCGCGGCGCTGGGCGACGCCGACTACCTGGCGCGTTCGTACGCGCTGAACAAGGCGGGCAAGCAGCAACTGTGCGCCGCATTCGAAAGCCTGGCGCGGCGCTATGTGCCCAGCTACGGCAACTTCGTGCTGGTGCACGTGGGCGACGCGCAGCGCGTCAACCTCGAACTGCTCAAGCGCGGCGTGATCGTGCGGCCCGTGGCCGGCGACGGCCTGCCTGAGTGGCTGCGCGTCACCATCGGCCTGCCCGAGGAAAACCAGCGGTTCATCGCCGCGCTCACCGAAGTTCTGGCCGCATGACGCGCCCGCCAGTCGGCACCGAGACGCAGGGGGCCGATGGCCCCCTGATTCCTGTCCTGGCGGTAGTGGGCGTCGGCCTGATCGGCGGCTCTGCGGCGCTGGCGCTGCGCCAGGCGGGGCAGGTGGGGCGCGTGCTGGGCGTGGGGCGCAATGCCCAGTCGCTCGAGCGCGCCCGGCAACTGGGCCTGATCGACGCCGCTGCCACGCCGCAAGAGGCCGCCGCGCAGGCCGACGTCATCTTGCTGGCTACGCCGGTGGGCGGCCTGGGGGCGATGCTGGCCCAGCTGCGCCCGCATCTGCAGCCCCACGCCGTGCTCACCGACGCCGGCAGCACCAAGGCGGAAGTCGTGGCGGCCGCGCGCGCCGCACTGGACGAGCGTATCGGCCAGTTCGTGCCGGGCCATCCGATCGCCGGCGCCGAGCGCAGCGGGCCCGATGCCGCCGACGCGGCCCTGTACCGGCGCCGCACCGTCATCCTGACTCCTCTGCCGGAAAATGCGCCCGCCGAGGTCGCGCGCGTGCGCGCGTTGTGGCAGGCTTGCGGTGCGCACGTCATCGACATGGATGCCGACGCGCACGACCAGGTGCTGGCGTCGGTCAGCCATATGCCGCATTTGCTGGCGGCAGCCTACATGGCCCAGGTGGCTTCCGCCGACAACGCGGCCGCGCGGCTGGCCCTGGCCGGCACGGGGTTTCGCGACTTCACCCGCATCGCGGCCGGGTCGCCCGAAATGTGGCGCGACATTTTCCTGTCCAACCGCGCGGCGCTGCGCGCCGAGCTGGCCGCGGTGCGCGCGGTGCTCGATCAGGCCGAGCGCGCTATTGCCGAAGGCGACGGCGCCGCGCTCGAGGCGTTGCTGGCGCGCGCCGCCCAGGCGCGCCGCGGCTGGCGCAAGGAGTAAGCCTTTCATGACCGGACAGCCTTATCTCGATCTGCCGCGCGCCAGGCAGGCGCGCGGCCAGGTTGCCCTACCGGGTTCCAAGAGCATTTCCAACCGGGTGCTGCTGCTGGCCGCCCTGGCCGCCGGGCGCACCGACATATCTGGCCTGCTCGATTCCGACGACACCCGCGTGATGCTGGCCGCGCTGCGCCAGTTGGGCGTCGAACTGGCTGAAGCCGGCGAGGGACGCGTGACGGTTGGCGGCGCCGGCCGCTTCCCGGTGAAGCAGGCCGACTTGTTCCTGGGCAACGCCGGCACGGCCTTCCGGCCGCTGACCGCGGCGCTGGCCCTGATGGGCGGGCAGTACCGTTTGTCGGGCGTGCCGCGCATGCACGAACGCCCCATCGGCGATTTGGTCGACGCGCTGCGGCAGTGGGGCGCCCGCATCGATTACCTGGGCCAGGCAGGCTACCCGCCGCTGGCCGTGGGCGAGGGCCGCATCCGGGCCGATGCGCCGGCGCGCGTGCAGGGCGCGGTGTCCAGCCAGTTCCTGACGGCGCTGCTGCTGGCCGCGCCCGTGCTGGCGCAGGGCAGCGACCGGCCGGTGGTCATCGAGGTGGCCGGCGAACTCATTTCCAAGCCCTATATCGAGATCACCCTCAATCTGATGGCCCGCTATGGCGTGCAGGTGCGGCGGGACGGCTGGCGCACCTTTACCATCGAGCCGGGCGCGGCGTACCGCAGCCCGGGCGCCATCGCGGTCGAGGGCGATGCCTCGTCGGCGTCGTACTTCCTGGCGCTGGGGGCCATTGGCGGCGGCCCGGTGCGGGTCACTGGCGTGGGCGCCGACAGCATCCAGGGCGATGTGGCCTTTGCCCGCACCCTGGCCGACATGGGCGTGCAGATCGACTACGGCCCCGACTGGATCGAGGCCCGCGGCGTGCGGGTCGACCAGGGCGGCCGGCTCAAGGCGTTCGACACCGATTTCAACCTGATTCCCGATGCCGCCATGACCGCGGCCGCGCTGGCGCTGTACGCCGACGGCCCGTGCCGCCTGCGCAACATCGGCAGCTGGCGCGTCAAGGAAACCGACCGCATCCACGCCATGCACACCGAGCTGGCCAAGCTGGGCGCCGAGGTCGAATCCGGCCCTGACTGGCTGCGCATCACACCGCCGGCCGATGGCGGCTGGCGCGACGCCCACATCGGCACCTGGGACGACCACCGCATGGCCATGTGCTTCTCGCTGGCCGCCTTCGGGCCTGCCGCTGTGCGCATCCTGGACCCGGGCTGCGTCAGCAAGACCTTTCCCGATTATTTCGACGTTTACGCCGGCCTGGTGTCCGGCGCCCCCGACAGCTATGACGACTGACTCCATCTCTTCTGCCGGTGCTCCCGTTCCGGTCATCGCTATCGACGGCCCGACCGCTTCGGGCAAGGGTACGGTCGCTCACCGCGTGGCCAAGGCGCTGGGCTGGGCGGTGCTCGACAGCGGGGCGCTGTACCGGCTTACTGCGCTGGCGGCGCTGAACCGCGGCCTGGCGGCCGAAGACGAGGCCGGCGTGGCCGGCGTGGCGCGCGGGCTGGATGCCCGGTTCGAAGGGCGCCATATCTATCTGGAAGGCGTCGAGGTGGGCGAGGCCATCCGCCAGGAGCGCGTCGGCAATTTCGCTTCGCGCATCGCCGCCTATCCGGCCGTGCGGCAGGCTCTGCTCGAGCGCCAGCGGGCGTTTCGCGTGCCCCCGGGGCTGGTGGCCGACGGTCGCGACATGGGGACGGTGGTGTTCCCGGACGCGGCCTTGAAGGTCTTCCTGGTGGCAGATGTCGAGGCGCGTGCCGAAAGACGCTGTAAGCAGTTGATCGAAAAGGGAATTTCCGCTAAACTATCCGACCTTTTGCGCGATATGCGCGAACGCGATGCGCGCGATACCCAGCGCAGCGCGGCGCCGCTGGTGCCAGCGGCCGATGCACACGTGCTCGACTCGTCCAACCTGACCATCGAGCAAACGGTGCAGGCAGTACTCGATTTCTGGAAAGTTTCCGTCCCTGGCGGCGGTTCGTAGTTCCGGGCAGGCGCCCGGGGCCCGGGCCCTGGCAGGTTCATTCACTCCACTGTCGCGGGCAATCCGCTTCGGTGTGTTTTTAACGGCCATTCCGGCCTAATGGATTTCAACCCCATGTCTTCCGTTTCCACCCCCGCCACCGGCGGCGAAAGCTTCGCCGACCTCTTTGCAGAAAGCCTCAAGAGCCAGGACATGAAGTCCGGCGAAGTCATCAGCGCCGAAGTCGTGCGCGTCGACCATAACTTCGTCGTCGTCAACGCCGGCCTGAAGTCCGAAGCGCTGATTCCCCTGGAAGAGTTCCTGAACGACCAGGGCGAACTCGAAGTGCAACCTGGCGATTTCGTCTCGGTGGCCATCGATTCCCTGGAAAACGGCTACGGCGACACCATCCTGTCGCGTGACCGCGCCAAGCGCCTGTCGGCCTGGCTGCAACTGGAAAAAGCCCTCGAAAACGGCGAACTGGTCACTGGCACCATCACCGGCAAGGTCAAGGGCGGTCTCACCGTCATGACCAACGGCATCCGCGCGTTCCTGCCGGGCTCGCTGGTCGACCTGCGTCCCGTCAAGGACACCACCCCGTACGAAGGCAAGACCCTCGAATTCAAGGTCATCAAGCTCGACCGCAAGCGCAACAACGTCGTGCTGTCGCGCCGCCAGGTGCTGGAAGCCAGCATGGGCGAAGAGCGCCAGAAACTGCTCGAAACCCTGCACGAAGGTGCCGTGGTCAAGGGCGTGGTCAAGAACATCACCGACTACGGCGCGTTCGTCGACCTGGGCGGCATCGATGGCCTGCTGCACATCACCGACATGGCCTGGCGCCGTGTTCGCCACCCGTCCGAAGTCCTGCAAGTGGGCCAGGAAGTCGAAGCCAAGGTCCTCAAGTTCGACCAGGAAAAGAGCCGCGTCTCGCTGGGCGTCAAGCAGCTGGGTGAAGACCCGTGGGTGGGCCTGGCCCGCCGTTATCCGCAAGGCACCCGCCTGTTCGGCAAGGTTACCAACCTGACCGACTACGGCGCGTTCGTCGAAGTGGAAGCCGGCATCGAAGGCCTGGTGCACGTCTCCGAAATGGACTGGACCAACAAGAACGTCGATCCGCGCAAGGTCGTGACCCTGGGCGAAGAAGTCGAAGTCATGGTCCTGGAAATCGACGAAGACCGTCGTCGCATTTCGCTGGGCATGAAGCAGTGCCGTCAGAACCCGTGGGAAGAGTTCGCCACCAACTTCAAGCGTGGCGACAAGGTCCGCGGCGCCATCAAGTCGATCACCGACTTCGGCGTGTTCGTCGGCCTGCCTGGCGGCATCGACGGCCTGGTGCACCTGTCCGACCTGTCCTGGACCGAATCGGGCGAAGAAGCCGTTCGCAACTTCAAGAAGGGCGACGAAATCGAAGCCGTGGTGCTGGGCATCGATACCGACAAGGAACGCATCTCGCTGGGCATCAAGCAGCTGGAAGGCGACCCCTTCAACAACTTCGTCGCCACCTATGACAAGGGTGCCGTGGTGCCGGGCGTGATCAAGTCGGTCGAGCCCAAGGGCGCGGTCATCACGCTGTCGGTCGATGTCGAAGGCTACCTGCGCGCTTCCGAAATTTCGTCGGGCCGCGTCGAAGACGCCACCACCGTGCTGAAGGCCGGCGAAAACATCGAAGCCATGATCGTCAACATCGACCGCAAGACGCGTTCGATCCAGCTGTCGATCAAGGCTCGCGACAACGCCGAAACCGCCGACACCATCCAGCGCATGTCCGAAGCCAGCGCCTCCTCGGGTACCACCAACCTGGGCGCGCTGCTCAAGGCCAAGCTGGATCAACAGCGCAACGACGGCTGATAGTGACCAAGTCGGAGCTGATCGCCGCACTGGCGGCCCGCTATCCCCAGCTGGCCGCCCGCGACACCGATTACGCCGTCAAGACCATGCTCGATGCAATGACCCAGGCCCTGGCCTCGGGCCAGCGCATCGAGATCCGCGGTTTTGGCAGCTTTTCGCTGTCGCAGCGTTCACCCCGCGTCGGGCGCAATCCCAAGTCGGGCGAGCAGGTGCTGGTGCCTGGCAAGCAGGTGCCGCACTTCAAGGCCGGCAAGGAATTGCGCGAGCGCGTCGACCTGGCCGGTGGCCTGGCCGACACGCAGCCCGACGGCGACGCGCCGGACCAGCCCCAGCCCACGCTGCTTGGCTTGCACGCCATGTAGCACGCCGGCAAGGTCCGGTTGCCCGTGCCAAACAGTACCGGCAAAGCCCCTTGAATGTTCAAGGGGCTTTGTTTTTTTGCCGCCGGCCCGGCCCGGCTTCCGCTTACAATTGAACGTCTCGAACCCTCTTCTGGAGCATGCCCCATGCGCTACTTAGTCTGGGCCCTGCGATTGCTCGTTTTCATTGCGGTGTTGATGTTCGCCCTGAAGAACACCGATCCCGTGGTGGTGAAGTTCTACGCCGACTATGTCGTGCAAGACGTGCCGCTCATCGTGGTCATGCTGGCCGCGTTCGTGCTGGGTACGCTGTTCGGCCTGCTGCTCACCGTGCCGGCCGCCATGCGCCGCCGCCGCGAAGCCGTGCGCCTGCGCCGCGAAGTCGAGCGCCTGCAGGCTGCCGCCAATGGCGTGCAGCCGGTGGTCGCGCCCGAGGCCATTGCCCCCATGTCTCCGCTGTAAGCGGCGTCATCCTGCCTTTTCCATAACCGGTACAGAGCTCGCAGCGTGGATTTTGAACCCTGGTGGCTTATCTTTGTGCCCGTGCTGTTTGCACTGGGCTGGTTGGCGGCACGATTCGATTTCCGGCAGATGCTGCGCGAAACGCGCACCTTGCCCGATTCGTACTTCCGCGGCCTGAACTTTCTGCTCAACGAGCAACCCGACCGCGCCATCGACGCCTTTGTCGAGGTCGCCAAACTCGATCCTGAAACCACCGAACTGCATTTCGCGCTGGGCAGCCTGTTCCGGCGCCGTGGCGAAATGGAGCGCGCCATCCGCGTGCACCAGAGCCTGCTCAGCCGCTCCGACCTGCCCGAGGCCGAGCGCGAGCACGCCCAGCACGAGCTGGCGCACGACTTCCTCAAGGCAGGCATGCTGGACCGCGCCGAAAGCGCCTTCGAACAACTGAAAGACACCCGCTACGCGCTGCCGGCACTGCGCTCGCTGATCCGCATCTACGAATCCGAACACGACTGGCCACGCGCCATCGAAGCCGTCAAGACGCTGCATGGCCTGGTTGACGAGCCTGTGCCGCAGATCGTGCACTATTACTGCGAACAGGCCCAGGCAGCCCTGGCCGTCAAGCCCTTCAATGCCGATGCGGCGCACGCCGCGCTCGATGCCGCCGACCACGCCGCCAGGCAGGCTGGCCAGAGCGAAGCCGCCGGCAAGCCGGCCAAGGTACGCACTGCCATGCTGCGCGCACGCCTGGCGCAGCTCGAGCAAGATCCGAAGCGCGAGCGCCTGTACCTGGAATCCATCCTGGCCGACGCGCCCGAATTCGCCGGCCTGGTGGCCGAGCAGCTGCTGGCCAGCTACCGCGCCGCCGACCAGGCCGCCGACGGCCTGGAATTGCTCCAGAAGCAGTACGCCCACCATCCTTCGCTCGACCTGTTCAACGTGGTGTTCCGCGAGTTGCGGGTGCAACAGGGCGCCGCGCCGGCCTGGGCCTTCGCTCGCGGGGCGCTGCGGCACCACCCCTCGCTACTGGGGCTGGACCGCCTGCTCGAGGCCGAACTGGGCAGCGCCAACAACGGGGCAGCGCAAGAGCAGGGCCCCGTGCGCGGCGCCGACCTCAGCCTGCTGCGCAGCCTGATCCACAAGCACACGCAGCGCCTGGACCGCTACGCCTGCCGCAATTGCGGCTTCCAGGCGCGGCGGTATTATTGGCAATGTCCGGGCTGCAACGCCTGGGAAACCTACGCGCCGCGCCGTTTGGAAGAACTCGAATGAAGCCATTTCCCCTCGAGGACATCGCGCGCAGCCGCGTGCTGGTCGTGGGCGACGTCATGCTCGACCGCTACTGGTTCGGCGAAGTCGACCGCATCTCGCCCGAGGCGCCCGTGCCCGTGGTGCGCGTGGCGCGCCGCGAAGACCGCCTGGGCGGCGCGGCCAACGTGGCCCGCAACGTCGCGGCGCTGGGCGGGCAGGCCACTTTGGTGGGCATCGTGGGCGTCGACGAAGGCGGCGACAGCATCGCCCGCATGGCCCAGCAGGCGGGCGTGCAGGCCGACCTGGCCGCCGACGCCGAGCACCCCACCACCCTGAAAATGCGCGTGCTGGGCCGGCAGCAGCAGCTGCTGCGCGTGGATTTCGAACAACATCCCAGCGCGGCCGCGCTCGACGATCTCGATGCCCGCGTGGCGCGCCACCTGGCCAACCACGACGTGGTGGTGCTGTCCGACTACGCCAAGGGCGCGCTCGACCGGGTCGAGGCCCTGATCTCGCAGGCGCGCGCCGCCGGCGTGCCCGTGCTGGTCGACCCCAAGGGCGACGACTACACCCGCTACCGCGGCGCTGCCCTGGTCACGCCCAACCGGGCCGAAATGCAGCAGGCCGTGGGCCGCTGGAATTCCGAATCGCAATTAACCGAGCGCGCCCAGCGGCTGCGCGCCGATCTCGATCTTGAAGCCCTGCTGGTCACCCGATCCGAGCAGGGCATGACGCTTTTCACCGCGGCGGGCCGCGAGCATGTCGACGCGCAGGCGCACGAAGTGTTCGACGTCTCCGGTGCTGGCGACACCGTGCTGGCCACGCTGGCCGCCATGCGGGCCATCGGCCAGCCCTGGGCAGAAGCCATGGGCTGGGCCAACCGCGCCGGCGGCATCGTGGTCGGCAAGCTGGGCACGTCGGTCGTCACCGCCGCAGAACTTGGAGAATCCACATGATCGTCGTCACAGGCGCCGCCGGCTTCATCGGCAGTAACCTGGTGCGCGGCCTGAACCGCCGCGGCATCCAGGACATCATTGCGGTCGACGACCTGACCGAGGGCGACAAGTTCCTCAACCTGGTCGATTGCCAGATCGCAGACTATCTCGACAAAGACGAATTCCGCCGCCGCGTGCTGGCCGGATCGCTGCCGCCGCTGCGCGCCGTGCTGCACCAGGGCGCGTGCTCGGACACCACCGAGCGCAACGGCCGCTATATGCTCGACAACAATTACCGGGTCACGCTGGAATTGTTCGAATACTGCCAGGCACACGCCATCCCGTTCCTGTATGCCTCGTCGGCGGCCGTATACGGCGGCTCGTCAGTGTACGTCGAAGACCCCACCAACGAACGGCCGCTGAACGTCTACGGCTATTCCAAGCTGCTGTTCGATCAGGTGCTGCGCACCCGCATGAAGTCCCTGACCGCCCAGGTGGTGGGCTTACGCTACTTCAACGTGTACGGGCCGCACGAGCAGCACAAGGGCCGCATGGCCTCGGTGGCGTTCCACAACATGAACCAGTTTCTGGCCGAGGGCCACGTGCGGCTGTTCGCGGGTTGGGATGGCTACGCCGACGGCGGCCAGAGCCGCGACTTCATATCGGTCGAAGACGTGGTGGCGGTCAACCTGCATTTTCTCGACAACCCCGGCACCTCGGGCATCTTCAATTGCGGCACGGGCCGCGCTCAGCCTTTCAACGATGTAGCTGCGGCGGTCGTCAACACGCTGCGCGAAGAACGCGGCGAAGCCGCGCTGCCGCTCGACAAACTGGTCGAGCAGGGGTTGGTGCGCTATATCCCGTTCCCCGACGACCTGAAAGGCCGCTACCAGAGCTATACCCAGGCCGACGTCACGCAATTGCGCGCGGCGGGTTTCGCCGCGCCCATGCGCGATGTGCAGACCGGCGTGGCCGAATACGTGCGCTACTGGCGCGCGCGCAAGGCCTGAGGGGTCAGGCCTGAGGCCGCTGCGTAGTTTCCGCGGCTGATTTTTCCGTTCACGCGCGCCCGGCGCGCAGCGGAGCAGGCCGCATCATGGCGGGCCAGGCGGGTCGACCGATCCGCCGGCCTTGTACGGAGACTCCGCCATGAATCCCTTTCTGCACGATACGGTGGCCGCGCCCCTGGCACCGTTGCCACGTCCTGTTTTTCGTCCGGCTCCGCAGTGGCCGCTGGTCGGTCCGCGCCGGCCCGGCCGAGCCGGCGCGGCGCATGGGCGCCGGCCGCTGGCGCGCACGGTGGGGTGCCTGGCCGTGGCTGGCGGGTTGAGCCTGGCAGCCATGCCGGCCCGCTCGCTGGACGTTAATGCGGCTTCTGCCGAACAGCTTGAAGCGCTGCATGGGGTAGGGCCGCGCACGGCGCAGATCATCGTGCAGGAACGCGAGCGCGCCGGGCCGTTCGAGTCGTTGCAGGACCTGTCGGATCGGGTGCGGGGTATCGGCCCCAAGCGCCTGGGCAGCCTGCAGGCGGCCGGCCTGACGGTGGGTGCGGGCGTGCCCGTGCTGACGTCCGGCAGTATCGCCACCCCTCAATTCGCGCCGGCGCTGCCCGCGCTTTCAGCCCCCTGACAGCTGGCGGGCGGTATCCCTGGCACGAGCGCGGCTTTGGTGCCGCGTCGTGGCGCCAGCGGTTATTATCGGTCGCATGGCTACCTCTACTTATCCCACTATCGAACAAACCGTCGGCAATACGCCGCTGGTCCGCCTGCAGCGCATTCCCGGCGCGGCGGGCCAGGCGCGGGGCAATGTCATCCTGGCCAAACTGGAAGGCAACAACCCCGCGGGCTCGGTCAAAGACCGACCGGCGCTGTCCATGATCCTGCGTGCCGAAGAGCGCGGCGAGATCAAGCCCGGCGACACGCTCATCGAAGCCACCAGCGGCAACACCGGCATTGCGCTCGCCATGACGGCCGCCATGCGTGGTTACCGCATGGTGCTGATCATGCCCGACAACCTGTCGGTAGAACGCCGCGCCGCCATGGCCGCCTACGGCGCCGAACTCATCCTGACTCCGGCCAGCAAGGGCGGCATGGAATACGCGCGCGACCTGGCCATGTCGATGCAGGCTGAAGGCAAGGGCAAGGTGCTGGACCAGTTCGCCAATCCCGACAACCCGCGCGCCCACATCGAGGGCACCGGCCCCGAAATCTGGACGCAGACCGAAGGCCGCGTCAGCCACTTTGTCAGCGCCATGGGCACCACGGGCACCATCATGGGCGTGTCCACCTACCTGAAGTCGCGCAACGCCGGGGTCCAGGTGATCGGCGCCCAGCCGGCCGAAGGTTCGCAAATCCCGGGCATCCGCAAATGGCCCGAGGCCTACATGCCCAGCATTTTCGACCGCAGCCTGGTCGACGGCTATGAGTCCATATCCCAGGTCGAAGCCGAAACCATGGCGCGCCGGCTGGCTGCCGAAGAAGGCATTTTTGGCGGCATTTCTTCGGCAGGGGCGCTGGTGGCGGCTTTGCGCGTTGCCGAACGCGTCGAGAACGCCACCATCGTGTTCATCGTCTGCGACCGCGGCGACCGCTATTTGTCTACCGGCGTGTTCAACGAAACCCGCTGACGCGCCGCCATGCCGTTCGGGCCTGGGCCGCCGCGAGGAGGCCCAGGCCCGAATGCTGTCCGCATGCGCATTGCCTGCGGGACGAGGCCGCGCTAGCGGCGCGCTTCCAGGGCGGCCGCCAGGTCGGCCACCGCAGTGGCGTAGAAATAACTGCGGTTGTATTGCGTCAGGGCAAAAAAATTGGGCGTGGCGGTGCGGTACTGCACCGTGCCGCGCGCTTCTTCTACCAAATCTACGACGCCCAATGGGCGGTCTTGCCAGCCGTCGGCCCGGGCGCCAGGCGCCAGCCGCGCGCCGGCGGCCCGCAGGCTGGCCCAGGTCTGCGTGGGTTGCAGTCCGCCCGAAGCCAGCGCCGCCGGGTCGGGCGGCAGGATGACCGGCGCAAAGACCGGCAGACCGCGCTGCCAGCCGTGCTCGACCAGGAAGTTGCCCACCGACATGACCGAATCGGCCACGCTGTTGGCCAGGTCGATGTGGCCGTCGTGATCGCCGTCGACCGCATAGCGCCTGATGCTGCCGGGCATGAATTGCGGCATGCCGATGGCGCCGGCGTACGAACCCCGGGCGTCGAGCGCCAGCTTGTCCTGCAAGGCCAGGGTGATGAAGTCGCCCAGTTGCCCGCGGAACATTTCGGCGCGCTCGGGCTTGGCGGGATCGGGGTAGTCGAACGCCAGCGTGGCCAGGGCGTCCAGCACGCGGAAGCTGCCCATGTTGCGGCCATACAGGGTTTCAACGCCGATGATGGACGCGATGATTGAGGCCGGCACTCCGTAGCGTTGTGCGGCCTGGGTCAGGAGGGTCTGGTTTTCTTCCCAGAACTGCAAGCCCCAGTTGATGCGCTTGGGTTCGACGAACCGGGCCCGGTAGGTGATCCAGCTGCGCCACACTTTGCGGCCGGGCGGCGAGGGGGCGATCAGCCGCGCCACGGTGGCGTTGTAGCGGGCGCTTTCCAGCGCGGCTACCACCGGTTCGAGCGCCAGGCCGCGCTCGGCGGCCAACTGTTCGGCGTAGCCGCGGGCGTCCGGGCGCAGCGCGCCCGTAAGGGTCGAGGCCGCGGCGGGCTCATCGGCCGGCCGGGCCGGGCCGATGCGGATAGGTGCGTTGCCGCCTGAGGGTTCGGGGGCGGGCTGGGCCGCTGTTGGCCCGGGAGGAGCGCTTGCACAACCGGCCAACACCAGGGTAACCGTGCCGATTTGCAGGAATCGCCGACAGATGAACATAATCTTCCTTATGGAGACCATGTATCTTACCCACCCGTCGTGCAGGCTGCATGAAATGGGCAGCTGGCATCCCGAAAGCCCACAGAGGCTGGACGCCATTGCCGACCAGCTGCTGGTCAGCGGCCTGGCGCCGTTCCTGGCCGAGCACGAAGCCCCCGCCGCCACCCGCGAGGCTATCCTGCGCGTGCATACGGCCGGCCACCTCGACAGCTTGCACGCCCGGTCGCCGGCCGAAGGCTATTGCACCATCGATCCCGACACGATGATGAATCCGCATACGTACGAAGCCGCGTTGCATGCGGCCGGCGCGGGCATCGCGGCCGTGGATGCGGTGATGGGCGGACAGGCCGCCAATGCCTTCTGCGCGGTGCGCCCACCCGGCCACCACGCGCGCCGCAGCCAGGCCATGGGATTCTGCTTCCTGAATAACGTGGCTATTGCAGCGCAGCATGCGATGCAGGTCCACGGTGTGCGGCGCGTGGCCATCGTCGATTTTGATGTGCATCATGGAAACGGCACGGAAGATGTTTTTGCGGGCGATGACCGGGTGCTGATGTGCAGCTTCTTCCAGCATCCGTTCTTTCCCAATAGCGGCACCGAGCATCCGGCTGCCAACATGGTCAACGTGCCGGTGCCCGCCTACACCGATGGCGCCGCGGTGCGCGAGCTGGTGCGCGACGTCTGGCTGCCGCGCCTGCAGGCGCATGCGCCCGAGCTCATCCTGATTTCAGCCGGGTTCGATGCCCACCGCGAAGACGACATGGGCCAAATGGGCCTGGTCGAGGCCGACTATGCCTGGATCACCGAGCGCGTGGCCGAAGTCGCCGACCGGCACGCGCAGGGGCGCATCGTCAGTATGCTGGAAGGCGGTTACAACTTATCAGCCCTTGGACGCAGCGTCGTCGCCCACATACGGGCGCTGGCAAAGTTGTAGAATCAATAAATTGTGCAATGCGGGGCCGGCACTGCCGGCCGATTAATCATAGCTAGGAGGCTGCTGGATGAAGGTACTGGTACCAGTCAAGCGCGTGGTTGACTACAACGTCAAGGTGCGCGTGAAGTCGGATCAAACGGGCGTGGATATCGCGAACGTGAAGATGTCGATGAACCCGTTCGACGAGATCGCCGTCGAGGAAGCCACCCGCCTGAAGGAAAAGGGCGGCGCCACCGAAGTGGTGGCGGTGTCTTGCGGCGTGGCGCAGTGCCAGGAAACCCTGCGCACCGCCATGGCCATTGGCGCCGACCGCGGCATCCTGGTCCAGACCGATGCCGAGCTGCAGCCCCTGGCGGTGGCCAAGCTGCTCAAGGGCCTGGTCGACAAGGAACAGCCGCAGCTGGTGATCCTGGGCAAGCAGGCCATCGACGACGACGCCAACCAAACGGGCCAGATGCTGGCCGCGCTGCTGGACTGGCCGCAGGCCACGTTCGCCAGCAAGGTCGAACTGGCCGATGGCGAGGTCACGGTCACGCGTGAAGTCGACGGCGGGCTCGAAACGCTCAAGCTGAAGCTGCCGGCCATTGTCACGACCGACCTGCGCCTGAACGAGCCGCGTTACGTGACGCTGCCCAACATCATGAAGGCCAAGAAAAAGCCGCTCGAGACCGTTACGCCGCAAGACCTGGGTGTCGATGCCGCGCCGCGCCTGAAGACGCTGAAGGTCACCGAGCCGCCGGCGCGCAAGGCCGGCATCAAGGTGGCCGATGTGGCCACGCTGGTCGACAAGCTCAAGAACGAAGCGAAGGTGCTCTAAGATGACGACTCTGGTTATTGCCGAACACGACAACGCCCAACTGAAGGGCGCCACCCTGAACGCTATTGCGGCTGCCGCCAAGCTGGGCGGCGATGTGCACGTGCTGGTGGCCGGCAGCAATGCCAAGCCGGTGGCCGAACAGGCCGCCGCCGCCGCGGGCGTGGCCAAAGTGCTGCTGGCCGATGCGCCGCAGCTGGCCGACGGCCTGGCCGAGAACCTGGCGGCGCAGGTGCTGGCCATGGCCTCGAGCTACAGCCACATCGTGTTTCCGGCCACGGCCTCGGGCAAGAACGTGGCCCCGCGGGTCGCCGCCAAGCTCGACGTGGCGCAAATCTCCGACATCATCGGCGTCGAATCGCCCGATACCTTCCAGCGTCCCATTTACGCGGGCAACGCCATTGCCACGGTGCAGTCGGCCGATGCAGTGAAGGTCATCACGGTGCGCACCACGGGCTTCGACGCGGTCGAAGCCACGGGCGGCTCGGCTGCGGTGGAAAGCGTCGAAGCGGTTGCCGATTCGGGCAAATCGTCGTTCGTGGGCCGCGAAGTGGCCAAGAGCGACCGCCCCGAGCTGGCCGGCGCGCGCGTAGTGGTTTCGGGCGGCCGGGGCCTGGGCAGCGCCGAGAACTTCAAGATCCTGGACCCCCTGGCCGACAAGCTGGGCGCGGCGCTGGGCGCCTCGCGCGCGGCGGTCGACGCGGGCTACGCGCCCAACGACTGGCAGGTGGGGCAGACCGGCAAGATCGTCGCGCCGCAACTGTACGTGGCGGTGGGCATCTCGGGGGCCATCCAGCATCTGGCGGGCATGAAAGACTCCAAGGTCATCGTGGCCATCAATAAAGACCCCGAAGCGCCGATTTTCGGCGTGGCCGACTACGGCCTGGTCGGCGACCTGTTCCAGGTCGTGCCCGAACTGGCCAACGCGCTGTAAGCTCCGGCTTCGCGCGACGCCGGGGCTGCCCGCCGGATTTCCCGGCCGGCAGCCCCGGCGTTTTTATTTCTAGCCGCTCGGCCAGGCCAGGCAGCGGTTCAGTCAATGACCGCGGTTCGTCGATCGTGGCAGTCCCGTGTCGTCCGGCCAGACAGGGGCGGCGCGTTGGGCGGCGGCGCAGCTGCGCAGCAGGCCGAGGGCGCCTGCATGCGCCCGAGTCCGACGCACGTGCGCCGCCCCTGTCTGGCCGGACGACACGGGGCAAGGGCAAGATCACGTTCAGCGCTGACGCCCGGCTTGCCACGCGCCGGCCTGACGCCCGGCTTGCCAAAGGTTTAAGATTGGCCCGCAGAGCACCGCGACCGCCAACCGACCCCTGGAGACACAATGCCCTACGTCACTCCCTTGCAGGATTTCCGTTTTGCGCTCAAGGCGCTGGCCGGGCTCGACGAGATCCTGAAGCTGCCTGGCTTCGAAGAGGTCACGCCCGACCTGGTCGACGCCATCCTGGACGAGAATGCCCGCTTCGTCGAGCAGGCCATCGCGCCGCTGAACGTACCGGGCGACACCCAGCCGCCGCGCTGGGACGACGGGCAAGTGACTACCACGCCGGGGTTCAAGCAAGGGTTTGCCGAGTACGCCGCGGCCGGCTGGCAGGGTCTGCAGCATCCCGCGCAATGGGGCGGCCAGGGCCTGCCCAAGCTGGTGGCCGCGGCCCCCAGCGAGAACATCCAGGCCGCCAGCCTGGCGTTTTCGCTTTGCCCCATGCTTACCGATGGCGTCATCGAGGCGCTGCTGACGGTCGGCTCCGATGCGCAGCGCCAGGCCTACGTGCCGAACCTGATCGCCGGCAAATGGACTGGCACCATGAACCTGACCGAGCCCCAGGCGGGCTCGGACCTGGCCCAGGTCGCCTCCCGCGCCGTGCCGCAGGCCGACGGCACGTATCGCCTGAGCGGACAAAAAATCTTCATTACCTACGGCGAGCACGACCTGGCCGAGAACATTATCCATCTGGTGCTGGCCCGCACGCCCGGCGCCCCAGCCGGCGTCAAGGGCATTTCGCTGTTCATCGTGCCCAAGTTCCTGGTCAACGACGACGGTAGCCTGGGCGCGCGCAACGACGTCTGGTGCGCCTCGCTCGAACACAAGCTGGGCATCCATGGCAGCCCCACGGCAGTGCTGCTGTACGGCTCGGGCAAGGGCGACGTGGGCGAGGGCGCGGTGGGCTACCTGGTGGGCGAGCAGAACCGCGGCCTGGAATACATGTTCATCATGATGAACGCGGCGCGTTTCGGGGTGGGGCAGCAGGGCATCGCGCTGTCCGAGCGCGCCTACCAGCATGCCCTGGCCTACGCGCAAGAGCGCGTGCAGGGCCGCGCGGTAGAGGGTTCGGCCGGGCCGGTCACGATTTCGCGCCACCCCGACGTGCAGCGCATGCTGCTGACCATGCGAGGCCTCACCGAGGCCGCGCGGGCCGTGTCGTTCGTGGCCGCTGCCGCGCACGACAAGGGCGTGCATCATCCTGATGCCGAGGTGCGCGCCCGCAACCGCGCCTTTTATGAATACCTGGTGCCCATCGTCAAGGGATTTTCGACCGAATCGGCGGTGGAAGTCGCGTCGCTCGGCATCCAGGTGCACGGCGGCATGGGCTACATCGAAGAAACCGGCGCCGCCCAGTATTACCGAGATGCCCGCATCCTGCCCATCTACGAGGGCACCACGGCCATCCAGGCCAACGACCTGGTCAGCCGCAAGACGCTGCGCGACGGTGGCGCCACCGCTTATGCCTGCATCGCCGCCATGCGCGATACGCTGAAGGCGCTCGACGCCGCTGCCACGCGCGCGGCGCCGGCCGAGCGTGCCGGCTTGAGCCTGCTGCGCGGCAACCTCGACCAGGCGATCCAGGCCTACGATGGCGCGGTGGCGTTCATTCTTGAGTATGCGCAATCGAATATCCGCGCCGTTTTTGCGGCCAGCGTGCCATACCTGATGCTGGCGGGCATCGTGCACGGCGGCTGGCAGATGGCGCGCGCGGCCCTGGCCTGCCAGCGGCAACTGGCCGAAGGCTCTACCGACCCGTTTTACCGCGCCAAGCTGTCTACGGCGCTGTTCTACGGCGCGCAGATCCTGCCGCGGGCATTGTCGTTGTCGGCCGCGGTGCGGGCGGGCGACGTGGCCGACGCCTGCGGCGCCCAGGCGAATATTGCGTAACGTTATTAAGCATATACAACTTACGTATTTCCAGTGATACCGGTTTGATGTAAGAATCGTTTGACTCCGACCTCGCGCACGCAGGGGTCGCCCTTAGCAGGCCGCCGGCGGCATGGCCGGCGGCGCCAACCGCCACGGAGACTTACATGAGCCAACTTCGCCTGGGCGATACCGCCCCGGACTTCGAGCAAAAATCTTCCATCGGCCCGATCCGTTTTCATGAGTATCTGGGCGACAGCTGGGGAGTACTGTTCTCGCACCCGGCCGATTTCACGCCCGTGTGCACCACCGAACTGGGCTACACCGCCAAGCTGGCCGACGAATTCGCCAAGCGCAACGTCAAGGTGCTGGCGCTGTCGGTAGACGGCGTCGAGTCGCACACCAAGTGGATCGACGACATCAACGACACGCAGTCCACCAAGGTCAATTTCCCCATCATCGCCGACGACGACCGCAAGGTGGCCGAGCTGTACGACATGATTCACCCGAATGCCAGCGCCACCGTCACGGTGCGATCGGTGTTCATCGTCGACCCGGCCAAGAAGGTGCGCCTGATCATCACTTACCCGGCCAGCACGGGCCGCAATTTCAATGAAATCCTGCGTGTGATCGATTCGCTGCAGCTTACCGACAGTCACAGTGTGGCCACGCCGGTGAACTGGGAAGACGGCGACGACGTCATCATCGTGCCGTCGCTGCAGGACGAAGCCGTACTGAAGCAGAAATTCCCCAAGGGCTACAAGGCCGTACGCCCGTACCTGCGCATTACGCCCCAGCCGAATAAGTAAATGACTCACGGTGCGGGTAAGGCGCGTGCGCCTTGTCCGTGCCGGTGCCGCCTCCGCGCCCTGATGGGGCGCGGTTTTTTTTATGCAGCCGCCGGGCTTATGCCTAATGGCGATGAGCAATCAAAAAATCATTCGTTCCGTTTAGTTCTTCCGGCCTGCACACTTGCATCCATCGTTGATATTCCTTCCCGGACGCAAGCATGCCGAAAAAGACGTTCTGGACTGCCCTGGCCGCCGTGGCCGCGACTTTCGTGCTGGGTTTGCCGGCACAGGCGCAGGATGCGCAGTCATTGTTGAACGTGTCGTACGACCCCACCCGCGAGTTGTATCGCGCGGTGGATGCCGCCTTCGTCAAGGCGTACCAGGCCAGCTCCGGAGTGGAACTGACCATCCGCCAGTCGCATGGCGGGTCCGGCAAGCAGGCCCGTTCGGTCATCGATGGCCTGGATGCTGACATCGTGACGCTGGCCCTGGCCTATGACATCGATGCCATCGCCGCGCGCGGCCTGCTGCCAACGGACTGGCAGAGCCGGCTGCCGCGCAACAGCTCGCCCTACACCTCGACCATCGTGTTCCTGGTGCGCAAGGGCAATCCGAAGCAGATCCACGACTGGAACGACCTGATCAAAGATGGCGTGGAAGTCGTGACGCCCAATCCCAAGACCTCGGGCGGCGCGCGCTGGAACTACCTGGCAGCCTGGGCCTACGCGCTGGAGCAGAACGGCGGAAGCACGGAGAAAGCCAAGGCGTTCGTCGGCGAGCTGTTGCGCCGCGTGCCGGTGCTGGATACCGGCGCTCGCGGCGCGACCACCACGTTCGTCGAGCGCGGCGTGGGCGACGTGTTGCTTGCCTGGGAAAACGAAGCCTTTCTGGCGTTGAAAGAGCTGGGACCAGACAAGTTCGATATTGTCATGCCGTCGCTGTCGATCCTGGCCGAGCCCCCGGTGGCCGTGGTGGACAAGAACGTAGATCGCAAGGGCACACGCGCCGCCGCCCAGGCCTACCTGGAATTCCTGTACACCCCGCAGGCGCAGGAGATCATCGCGCGCAATTATTACCGGCCCACCGACGAGCAGGTGGCGGCCCGGTACGCCAGCCAGTTTCCCAAGGTGAAGCTGGTCACCATCGACGATCCGGCCTTCGGCGGCTGGAGCAAGGCGCAACAGACGCACTTCAGCGATGGCGGAACCTTCGACCAGATCTATCAGCCCGGCGAACGATAGCCGCGCGCCACAGGATGCAAGCATGAATACCGCAACAATCGCGGCCTCCGGGGGCGCGGCACCGGCCGGCCGGCGGCGCAACCGCCCCGGCGTACTGCCGGGTTTCGGCCTTTCCATGGGATACGCGGTGCTGTATTTGAGCCTGCTGGTTCTCATTCCCTTAGCCGCGTTGCCGATCAAGAGCGCCGGGTTGGGCTGGGACGGGTTCTGGCAGGCGGTCACCGCGCCACGCGTGGTGGCTTCGTATCGATTGACCTTTGGCGCCGCCTTGCTGGCCGCGCTGGTGAACCTGGTGTTCGGCATGCTGGTGGCCTGGGTGCTGGTGCGCTACCGGTTTCCGGGCAAGAAAATCCTGGACGCGCTGGTGGACCTGCCGTTCGCGCTGCCCACTGCGGTGGCGGGCATTGCGCTGACGGCCCTGTACGCGAAGAACGGCTGGCTGGGCGGACCGCTGGAGCGTTGGCTGGGCCTGAAGGTGGCGTTCACGCCGCTGGGCATCGTGGTGGCACTGATCTTCATCGGCATCCCGTTCGTGGTGCGCACGGTGCAACCGGTACTTGAAGACATCGAACGCGAGATCGAAGAGGCCGCGGCCAGCCTGGGCGCCAGCCGCTGGCAGACCATCCGGCGCGTGCTGCTGCCCACCGTGCTGCCGGCGCTCCTGACCGGCTTTGCGCTGGCCTTCGCGCGCGCGGTGGGGGAATACGGCTCGGTGGTCTTCATTGCCGGCAACCGGCCTATGGTGTCGGAGATCACGCCGCTGCTGATCATCTCGAAGCTGGAGCAATTCGATTATGCCGGGGCGGCCGCCATTGCCACGGTGATGCTGCTGCTGTCGTTCGTGCTGCTGCTGCTGATCAATCTGTTGCAGGGCTGGCAGGCCCGGCGCTGCGGGAGACTCGCATGAGCCGCGGCGCATACGCCGGCGCGAGCCGGCCCGATCACCTGACCGAACCGCGCTGGGTGCGCGGCCTGCTGCTGGCTTTGGCCCTGGGCTTTCTGGCGCTGTTCTTGCTGGCGCCGCTGGCGGCTGTATTCATCGAGGCGTTCAAGAAGGGCTGGGAGCTGTATCTCGCGGCCATTGTCGAACCCGACGCCTGGAGCGCCATCAAGCTGACGCTGTGGGTGGCGGCGGTGTCGTTGCCGCTGAACCTGGTGTTCGGCGTGGCGGCGGCCTGGGCCATCGCCAAATTCCAATTCCGCGGCAAGCAGTTCCTGATCACCCTGATCGACCTGCCGTTCTCGGTGTCGCCGGTGGTCGCGGGCCTGGTGTTCGTGCTGCTGTTCGGCTCCCAGGGTTGGGTGGGCCCGTGGCTGCAGGCCCACGACCTGAAGGTGGTGTATGCGGTGCCGGGGGTGGTGCTGGCCACGCTGTTCGTCACGTTTCCGTTCATCGCACGCGAGCTGATTCCGCTGATGCAGGCGCAGGGCAGCGAGGAAGAGCAGGCCGCGCTGACGCTGGGGGCGAGCGGCTGGCAGATTTTCTGGCGCGTCACGCTGCCCAACATCAAGTGGGGCCTGGTGTATGGCGCCATTCTGTGCAACGCGCGCGCCATGGGCGAATTCGGCGCGGTGTCGGTGGTGTCGGGGCACGTGCGTGGACTGACCAACACGATGACCTTGCACGTCGAGATTCTCTACAACGAATACCAGTTCGCGGCCGCGTTCGCCGTGGCCTCGCTGCTGGCCTTGCTGGCGCTGGTGACGCTGCTGATCAAGAACCTGGTCGAGTGGCGCAGCGCGCGGCCCGGCGTGCAAACACAGGCCGAGCCGGCCGCCGCGCCCGCCGCGCTGGGCCGGCCCGCGGCCGCATGATGGAGTGCCCTGCATGAGTATCGAAGTCAGAAATCTCTCGCGCCGGTTTGGCGATTTCCGCGCGCTGGACGATGTGTCGCTGCATATCGAAACCGGCGAGCTGGTGGCCTTGCTGGGGCCGTCGGGCTGCGGCAAGACCACGCTGCTGCGCATCATCGCGGGGCTGGAAACGGCCGACAGCGGCAGCGTGCTGTTCGCCGGCGAAGACGCTACCGGAGTCGACGTGCGGCGCCGGCAGGTGGGGTTCGTGTTCCAGCACTACGCTCTGTTCAAGCACATGACGGTGTTCGAGAACGTGGCTTTCGGCCTGCGCGTCAAGCCGCGCGCCACCCGCCCGTCCGAGACGCGGATCCGCGAAAAAGTGCATGAGTTGCTGAGCCTGGTCCAGCTGGACTGGCTGGCCGACCGGTATCCGGCGCAGCTCTCGGGTGGCCAGCGCCAGCGTATCGCACTGGCGCGCGCGCTGGCCGTCGAACCGCGCGTGCTGCTGCTCGACGAGCCGTTCGGGGCTCTGGACGCCAAGGTGCGCAAAGAACTACGGCGCTGGCTGCGGCGCCTGCACGACGAACTGCACGTGGCCAGCGTGTTCGTCACGCACGACCAGGAAGAGGCGCTGGAGGTGGCCGATCGGGTGGTGCTGATGAACGCCGGCCGCGTCGAGCAAGTGGGCACGCCGCGCGAAGTCTGGGAACGTCCGGCCACGCCTTTTGTGTACGGCTTCCTGGGCGACGTGAACCAGGTCAGCGGCCATGCCAGCCGTGGCGTCTGGCAGGCGCACGGCGTCCAGCTGCCTGCCCCTGAACTGGCACAGGCCCAGCATCAGCAGGCGGTGGCCTACGTGCGGCCGCACGAGATCGACCTGGCGCGCGACGATGGCCAGGGCCAGGGCATCCCGGTTCGTCTGAACCACGCGTACCTGGCCGGACCCAGCGCCTATCTGGAACTCGAGCGCCGGGACATCCAGGCCATCATCGAAGCGCAGGTGCCCGAGCGCCTGTATCGCGAACTTGACTTAAAAGAGGGCGAAAGCCTGCTGGCACGGCCGCGCCGCGCCCGCGTTTTCGCAGTCCAGCCATGACCACATCCACCCATACCCTGACTCCCGCCGTGGCGGCGCGCTGGCAGGCGCTGCAGGCACGCCTGGCCGAGATCGCGCGGCAGCATCCCGATGCGGCGCTGGCTTCGTCTCTGGCCGCCGAAGACATGCTGCTGACCCACGCCATCTACGACGGCGCCATCGACCTGGAAATCTTTACCTTGGATACCGGCCGACTGCATGCCGAAACATTGGGCATGCTGGACAAGGTGCAGGCGCGCTACGGCCGCGCCATCACGGTGTACCGGCCCGATGCCGCCGCCGTGCAGGCCCACGTGCAGCAGCACGGCGCCTATGCCTTCTACGAAAGCGTGGAGCTGCGCAAGGCGTGTTGCCAGATCCGCAAGGTCGAGCCGCTCAAGCGCGCGCTGGCGGGGCGTGGCGCCTGGATCACCGGCCAGCGCCGCGCCCAGGCGGCCACCCGCGGCGAATTGCCCGACGCCGAACAGGATCCGGTGTTCGGCCTGTACAAATACAACCCGCTGGCTGCCTGGAGCGAGGCCGAGGTCTGGGAAGCCATCCGCGCGCTCGATATTCCCTATAACCCCCTGCACGACCAAGGCTACCCCTCGATCGGCTGCGAACCCTGTACGCGCGCGATTCGTCCCGGCGAGGACGTGCGGGCGGGGCGCTGGTGGTGGGAATCGTCAGACTCCAAAGAATGCGGCCTGCATGCCGGCAACCGCGTCATCGCCGTGACCGCCGAGCCGGCGAGCTCGACTTCTGTGTAAAGGAAAACCATGTCCGTCGTCGTCAATCGCAGCCATCTGGATTGGCTGGAATCCGAAGCGATTTATATCCTGCGTGAAGTGGCCGCCGAGTGCGCCAAGCCGGTCTTGCTGTTCTCGGGCGGCAAAGATTCGGTGGTGCTGCTGCGGCTGGCCGAAAAGGCGTTCCGTCCCGGCCGCTTTCCGTTCCCGCTGATGCACATCGATACGGGCCATAATTTCGATGAGGTCATCGCCTTTCGGGACCGGCGCGCCGCCGAGCTGGGCGAAACCCTGCTGGTGCGCAGCGTGGAAGACTCCATCCGGCGGGGCAGCGTCGTGCTGCGGCGCGAGAATGATTCGCGCAACGCCGCGCAGGCGGTCACGCTGCTGGAGGCCATCGAGGAATTCGGTTTCGACGCGTGCATCGGCGGGGCGCGCCGCGACGAAGAAAAGGCGCGCGCCAAAGAACGCATTTTTTCGTTCCGCGACGAGTTCGGCCAATGGGATCCGAAGGCACAGCGTCCCGAGCTGTGGAACCTGTTCAACACCCGCGTGCACAAGGGCGAGAACATGCGCGTGTTTCCCATCTCGAACTGGACCGAGCTGGATGTCTGGCAATACATCCAGCGCGAGCGGCTGTCGCTGCCGTCCATCTACTACAGCCACCGGCGCGACGTCGTGCGCCGCCGCGGCCTGCTTGTGCCCGTCACGCCGCTGACGCCGCCCCAGGACGGCGAGCAGGTCGAGAACCTGGCGGTGCGCTTTCGCACCGTGGGCGACATTTCGTGCACCTGCCCGGTAGCCTCCGAGGCGGCCGACCCGACGGCCATCATCGCCGAGACCGCCATCACTGACATCACCGAGCGCGGCGCCACCCGCATGGACGACCAGACTTCCGAGGCCTCGATGGAGCGCCGCAAGAAAGAAGGCTATTTCTGAACTGATTGAGCACCGGACATTTCCATGAACGCTGTGAACGACTCTTTTCTTTCGGGCGCCGACAATGGCGTGCTGCGCCTGATCACGGCCGGTTCGGTCGATGACGGCAAGTCCACGCTGATCGGGCGCCTGCTGTACGACAGCAAGGGCGTGTTCGCCGACCAGCTCGACGCCATCGCGCGCGCCAAGTACAAACGCGTGGCGGGCGACGGCATCGATTTCGCGTTGCTGACCGATGGCCTCGAGGCCGAGCGGGAGCAGGGCATCACCATCGACGTGGCCTACCGGTATTTCTCGACCCCGTTGCGCAAGTTCATCGTGGCCGATGCGCCGGGCCATGAGCAGTACACACGCAACATGGTCACCGGCGCCTCGACTGCCGATGCCGCCATCATCCTGATCGACGCCACCCGCGCCGCCGACGGCCGCTTGCTGCCGCAGACCAAGCGGCACAGCACGATCGCCCGGCTGCTCGGCATTCGCCATATCGTGGTGGCGATTAACAAGATGGACCTGGTCGGCTGGGATCGCGCCGTGTTCGAGCGCATTCGCGACGCCTATGCCGAGCTGGCGCGGCGCCTGGATATCGCGCAGTTTCATGTGCTGCCGCTGTCGGCGCTGGAGGGTGACAACGTGGTCAACCCGTCAGCTCGCACGCCCTGGTACGACGGGCCGCCGCTGCTCAGCCTGCTCGAGCAACTGGGCCAGGCCGAGGCTGAGGCTGCGCCGTCGCAGCCATTGCGATTTCCGGTTCAATGGGTGGCGCGCCACGGCGGCGCCAGCGCCGACGACTTCCGCGGCTATGCGGGCCGCGTGGCCAGCGGCGTGCTGCGCCCCGGCGACGAGATCGTGATCCAGCCTTCCGGCGTGACCGCGCGCGTGCAGCAGGTGCTGGCTTTTGATCACGAGGTGCAAGAGGCTGTCGCGGGCGATTCAGTGACCGTGGTGCTGGACCGCGACGTGGATGTGTCGCGCGGCGATGTGTTGTCGCACGCCGCCGCGCCGGCGCGTGTCGGCCGCGAGTTCGAGGCCGAGCTGTGCTGGCTCGATGCACAGGCCTTGAATCCGGCACGCAAGTATCTGCTCAAGCATGGCACGCGACTGACCTCGGCAAAGATCCGCGATGTGCTGACCCAACGCGATATTCATGAGCTGCAAGAGGTGGACAACGCGAGCGGCGCGCTGGCCATGAACGAAATCGGACGCGTCACGCTGACCACGCGCGAAGCGCTGGCGGTCGATCGCTACGCTGATGCGCCAGCCACCGGCGCCTTCATCCTGATCGATGAGGCTACGCACCAGACGGCTGCCGCCGGCATGCTGCGCTAAGTGCTAAAGCCGTCGCCGGAGGCTCGGCGGCGGCTTGTTGTTTTTCGGCAAAATACAATAAAAACAATGAGTTATGGCCGATTTCCAGAGCATGAAATGAATTCTCCAGACGGCCGGCGCGTCTTGCGGTAAAGTGGGACGTCGCCTGTTCAAGGCACAAGGGGCTTGCTGAAAGTACTGGTTTTTTGTACAGTACTTTCATGGAACGCACCGATCACGCTTTTTCCGCCGGTTCTGGGTCCCCGGCTGCCGCCCCCGCCGCCTTGCGCGGCCGGGGAGCGGTTACTAATGTTCGGCACCGCTTCCAGCAAACCGACCGCGCGCCTGCCGACGACGGCTGGGCCCCTGGCGATGCACCGACCCAGCCGGCCCTGAAAACCACCGTCAAGCCCGAGCAGGCCCGCAAGCTGCTCTCGCGCAACGACTCGCCCGACATCCCCTTCGACGTGGCCGTCAACCCTTACCGGGGCTGCGAGCATGGCTGCGTGTACTGTTACGCCCGGCCCACCCACGCCTACCTGGGGTATTCCCCCGGCCTCGACTTTGAAACCCGCCTGGTGGCCAAGGCCAACGCGGTCGATGTCCTGCGGGCCGAGCTGGCCCGCCCCGGCTATCGGGTGTCTCCCATCAATATCGGTTCGGCCACCGACGTCTACCAGCCCATCGAACGCCAGTGGCAACTGACGCGCGGCATGCTCGAACTGATGCTGCAAACCGGCCACCCGGCCACGCTGGTCACCAAGAACGCTCTGGTCGAACGCGACCTCGACCTGCTCCAACGCCTGGCGGAACAGCACCTGGTCACCGTATACGTCAGCGTCACCACGCTCGACACCGACATGGCGCGCACGCTCGAGCCGCGCGCCTCGGCGCCATGGCGGCGCATCCAGGCCGTGCGCACGCTGGCCAACGCCGGGGTGCCGGTGGGCGTGCTGGTGGCGCCCGTCATCCCGTTCATCAACGACGAATCCCTCGAACACATCCTGCACGAAGCCAGCCAGGCGGGCGCCAGCTACGCCAGCTACACCGTGCTGCGCCTGCCCTGGGAAGTCCGGGCCATGTTCGAAGAGTGGCTGCATACCCATTACCCCGACCGCGCCCAGCGCGTGCTGCACCGCATCGAAGACCTGCGCAACGGCCGGCGCAACGATCCCGGCTTTGGCACCCGCATGCGCGGCACCGGCCTGTGGGCCGACCTGCTGCGCCAGCGCTTCAATCTGGCGGTGCGCAAGCTGGGCCTGAACACCACCCGGCCACAACTGGCCACCCACTTGTTCCGGGCGCCCTTGCCGCCGGTGCTGCCTGCCAGCCCTGCCCAGGGGGCGGGGCCCTCCGGCCGTTCCGCCTTGTCGCAGCCCGCCCCGCAGTTATCGTTATTCTGAACGGAGCCTCACCATGACCATCGCCACGCTCGCCCCTGATTCCGTTGCCACCCTCTCGCCCTCGCGGCTGCCGGCATGGCTGCCGCGCATGCTGGCGCAAGCCGCTAGCGGTGTGCTGCGTCAACCGGCCAAGTGGCCGTTCTCGTCGGGCCTGTCGCGCGGGCATCTGCCGGGCGCCGTGCCGCAGGCGCAACGTCCCGCCCAGCCGGCCCCGGCGTCGCCCGCCACGCCGGCCGCCGGTTCCCGCGATACGCTGGCAATGGACACCCAAGCCGCGCACAGCCAGTCGCTGGGCACGGCCGCGCAGGCCGTCCAGCAGGGCGTGACCGCGCGCCAGATGGTGGTCGATATCCTGCTGGTGGGCATGTGGGGCGCGCTGATTCCCGGTCTGATGTGGCTGGGCGCGGCGGCAGGCTTCTAGGGCAGGGGCGCAGCGGCTGAACGCGCTGCCTAGCTGGACCCCAGCAGCACCACTCCCACCAGAATCGCCGCACAGCCGGCCAGCCGGCCGACACCCACTTTTTCGCGTAGCAGGAACATGCCTGCCAGCGTGCCCAGCATCATCGACATCTCGCGTGCCGGGGCCACCAGACTCAAGGGTGCACCGTTGCGCAAGGCGTACAGCACCAGGATATACCCCAGCGGCGACAGCACGCCCACGGCCAGCGCCAGATGCCAATAGCCGCGCATGGCCTGCCAGTTTTCGGCGCGCCGCCGCATGATGTGTGGCCCCATTATCACGGTGCGGGTGACACACGTGAACCAGTCAAACAGCACCGGCATGATCAGCACCACTTTGACGCCATAGGCATCCACCACTGTGTAGGCGGCGATGAACAGGCCGATTACCACGCCCCACCGCACTCCCAGCCAGGCCTGAGGCTGGCGGAACAATGAAAGGCGCCCCTGCGTGGCAATAAGCAGCACCCCGCCGACCACGCACAGCATGCCGGCTATGCCGCTGGCAGTGGCCGGCTCGCCCAGCAGCAGAAAGGCCCCCGTCGTTGACAGCAGCGGCCCGGTGCCGCGCGCAATGGGATACACGACAGACAAGTCCGCCACCTGGTAGCCGCGCTGCAGGCACAAGCTGTAGCCCAGATGCAACGCGCCAGACGCCACAATGCACAACACCACCGGCCAGGTCCAGGCCATACCCTCGTGCAGCAGAATCCAGATGACCCACGGGGCATACACCAGCACGGCGCACAGCCCATAGGCAAATACGAACACCGGCCCCACCATCGCCGCCCGTTTGGCCAGCAGATTCCAGCTGGCATGCGCCATCGCCGCCAGGATGACTAAAATCAGGGACGTATAAGACATGTGGGGACAGCAGCCGTGGAAGAGGGCAGGTGACGGGTTTGTGACACAGCAAGCCCTCAAGGGTACTCTTAAATGGGGTCGGTTTCCTGCATTGACCACTTCCTGCCGAATACAGGCCACGCAGAGCACTCACCGACGCAAAGCATTCGCCGACGCGAAGCACTCGCCAAAGCAAGCCCCGTGGGCGTCGAGGCCTGCGCGGGGCGGTGCGTTGGGCGGCGGGGTAGCCTGCGCAGCAGGCCGAGGGCGCCTGCATGCGCCCGAGCCCGACGCACGTGCACCGCCCCGCGCAGGCCTCGGCGCCCACGGGGCTTCTTAAGAACCCCACCTTAAGAGCCCCCAACCCCCGTTTTGATGTAGAATACCGGGTTTACCAAACCTCATCCTCTACCTTGCGCACAGCAAGCATGGCCGGCCCCGCCAGTCATCCAAGCGTAAAACCACCGCAAGGCACGATGATCTCGGAGTTCACATGAACCTCATCGCCGTCCTGGAACAGGAAGAAATCAAGCGCCTTACCGGCGACAAGACCATGCCCGAATTCGCCCCTGGCGACACCGTGGTGGTCAGCGTCAACGTCGTGGAAGGCACCCGCAAGCGTGTGCAGGCCTACGAAGGCGTCGTCATCGCCAAGCGTAACCGCGGCCTGAACTCGTCGTTCATCGTCCGCAAGATCTCGTCGGGCGAAGCCGTCGAGCGTACCTTCCAGCTGTACTCGCCGCAAATCGCCGGCATCGAAGTCAAGCGCCGTGGCGACGTGCGCCGCGCCAAGCTGTACTACCTGCGCAGCCGCTCGGGCAAGTCCGCGCGCATCAAGGAAAAGCTGGTTACCAAGCAGGCCAAATCGGCCTGATCTTCGGGGCGCGGCACCGGCCATGGCTGGACATTGCCGCGCTTGCCCGCATTCCGGGTTAAAAAGGCACCTGTAAAGGTGCCTTTTTTCATGTCTGCAGCAGGTATGCCTGACTCTTCGTCCCGCCCCCGCCGGCCTCCGGTCGCGCCGCCGTTCGACCCCACTGCGCAGGTATGGCAGCCTGCCGATTCCGACCTGGCCCCCGTGCCGCCCGAACGGCTCGCGCCCGAGCTGCTGCGCGGCGCGCTCAGCCGCCCCGGTCCGTGGCCGCAAGATGCTCTCGGGTCCACCGAATATCGGCACCCGGGCCGCGAAGGCGCGCCGGTGCTGGCCGCCGTGCTGATTCCGCTGGTGGCGCATGCCAACGGCGTGAGGGTCATGCTGACCCAGCGCTCGGCGCACCTGTATGAGCTTGCCCGCAAAAAATGGATCCCTTGCTGAGTGTGTAAAACTCACGCAAGGAGGGAGGAAAGATGGGTAATCCGAGAGCTCGATATACGCAGGAATTCATGCTGGAAGCCGTGCGCATGGTCCGCGGCGGCCAGAGCATGGCGGCGGTGGCGAAGATACTGGGCATCAGCCCGAAGACGCTGCACAACTGGGTGAAGGCCGATGCCGCTGGGAAGCTGAACGGCGCAGGCAAACAGGTTTCTCCAGAACAGATGGAGATTGCCCGGCTGCGCGCGGAGTTGGCACGCGTGAAGATGGAGCGCGACATATTGGGAAAAGCCACGGCGTACTTTGCGAAGGTGTCGGCATGAAGTACGCCTGGATCGAGCTTCACAGCCGACAATGGCCGGTGTCCCTGAGCTGCCAGGTGCTGGGTGTCAGCCCCAGCGGTTACCACGCGCGCAAGGTGCGGGATGTCGATACTGACCGACCGCGCCGACGCATCAGCAACGACGCTCTGCTGGTGCACATCAAGGCCGTGCACGCTGAATCCAAAGGCGAGTACGGCTGGCCGCGCGTGTGGAAGCAACTGCTGGTCCAGGGCATTCGCGTCAGCAAGGATCGTGTCCAGCGGCTCATGAAGCTGCACGGCATCAAGGCGAAGACCAAACGCCGGTTCAAGGTCACGACCGACAGCAAACACAGCCTGCCGGTCGCACCGGACCTGCTGCAACGAGACTTCTCTCCCGCGCGTCCCGACCAGGTCTGGACTACGGACATCACGTACATCTGGACGGACGAGGGTTGGCTGTTTCTGACCGTCATTCTCGACCTGTTCAGCCGTCAGGTGGTGGGCTGGTCGATGCAGCCGCACATGCGCACGGAGCTGGTGTCTGATGCGCTGCGTATGGCGTGGTTTCGCCGCCGTCCGCAAGCGGGCCTGATCCTCCACAGTGACCGTGGCAGCCAGTATTGCAGTCATGACTTCCAGGACCTGCTCAAGGGCTACGGCATGCGCAGTTCGATGAGCCGTCGAGGCAATTGCTGGGACAACGCACCGACCGAGAGCCTGTGGGGATCGCTCAAGCGTGCACGCATCCTCGGCCAGCGCTTTGCAACGCGTCGCGAAGCGATGGACGAGGTAATCGACTGGTTGAGCTTCTACAATCATTCGCGCTTGCACTCGACGTTGGGCTACGTCAGCCCGATGCAATTCGAGCGGGACTGGTACGCCGCCCAGAACCAACGGGTGGCATAATCTCGCTCAGTTAAGGGATCCGAAATTCGCGGGCAACGTCAGTACGACCATGCCGGGCAGATCAGCTTCCCGGGTGGCCGCCTGGAAACCTCCGACGCCACGCCTATCGATGCCGCGCTGCGCGAGGCCCAGGAAGAAACCGGCCTGTCGACCGAATTCGTCGACGTGCTGGGCAGCATGCCGGCGTACCTGACCTCCACGGGGTTCTCGATCACGCCGGTGCTGTCGCTGGTGCGGCCAGGGTTCACCCTGGCGCCCGACTCGTTCGAAGTGGCCGAGGTGTTCGAGGTGCCCCTGGCTTTCCTGATGGACCCCGCCAATCACCGGTTGTACCGCGCGACCCTGCCCGACGGGCGCGAGCGGCAGTATTACGCCATGCCCTGGCAGGGTCATTTCATCTGGGGCGCCACGGCGGGCATGCTGCGCAACCTGTACCACCTGGTGCGCCAGCGGCTGGCCGCCGATGCTGGCTGGCGTTGAAAAACGCTTAGTAGCGTTGCTGAGCGGCCTCGCTTTCTTCAAGAATGCGGCGGTATAGCGCGTAGCGGCTGGCGTCGATGGCGCCGGCCTGCAGCGCCGCCACCACGCCGCAACCGGGCTCGTGGCGATGCGTGCAGTTGTAGAAACGGCAGTGCTCGATGTGCGGCGAGAATTCCGGGAAGCCGCGCAGAATGTCTTCGCCCGACAAATGCTGCAGTCCGAATGCCTGGAACCCCGGCGAGTCGATCAGGTCGCCGCCGGGCGCCGGCAGGTGATACAGCCGGGTGGTGGTGGTGGTGTGCCGGCCCATGTCGAGCGCGGCGGAATATTCGCGCGTAGGGGCATCGGCGTCGGGCACCAGCGCGTTGAGCAGGGTCGATTTGCCCATGCCGCTTTGCCCCAGCAGTAGCGTGGTGCGGCCCGCCAGCCGCGGCGCCAGCCGCTCGCGCACGGTCGTGGCGTCGTGCGCGCTGAGCTCGATGACCGGCACGCCCAGCGCCCGCACCGAATCCAGTCGGGCGCGCGCGTCGGCCAGTCCGGCGGACAGGTCGGTTTTGTTCAGGATGATCAGCGGCTCGATGCCGGCGCTCCAGGCGCCGGCCAGCGCGCGTCCGGCCAGGTCGTCGGAAAACGTGGGTTCCACCGCCACCACGATCAGCAACTGGTCGACGTTGGCGGCGAACTGCTTGGTTCGCGTTTCGTCAGATCGGAACAGCAGATTGCGGCGCGGCAGAATGGCGTCGATGGCGCCTTCGTCGCGGCCTTGCGGCGCGACGCGCACCCGGTCGCCCACGGCGGCCCCGGCTTTCTTGCCGCGCGGAAAGCAGTGGCGCACCGAGCCGTCGGGGAACTCGACCACATAGTGGCGGCCGTGCGCCGCGACGATGCGGCCTTCCAGATGCGGGGCGGCGTTGGCGCCCGCGGGCCCGGCGCGCCGGGAATCGCCCTTGGGGCGGCCCGGCAGACTCATGTGCCCTGCGTCAGGTGACGGATGCGCACGGCGGCGGGCGGATGGCTGTCGTAGAAGGCGGAATGCACGGGGTCCGGCGTAAGAGTGGCGGCGTTGTCATCGTACAGTTTGACCAGCGCCGACACCAGCCTGCCGGACGAGCTCTGCGTGGCGGCGTAGCGGTCGGCCTCGAATTCGTCGCGGCGCGAATACCAGCTGGCCACCGGCGTGAGCATGAAGGTGAACACCGGGATCACCAGGAAGAACAGCAGCAGCGCCAGGGCGTCGTTGCGGCCGTCCAGGCGCGGCAGCACGCCCAGGCCTTCATAGAACCACGGCTGCCGTGCCAGCCATCCGAGCAGGGCGAAGAACAGCAGGGCGGCGGCGAAGCTCAGCACGATGCGTCTGATGATGTGGCGTTTGGCGAAATGGCCCAGCTCGTGCGCCAGCACGGCTTCTATTTCGTCGGCGTTCAGGCGCGCCAGCAAGGTGTCGAAGAACACGATGCGGCGCGACTTGCCGAAGCCGGTGAAGTACGCGTTGCCATGCGCCGAGCGGCGCGAGCCGTCCATGACGAACAGGCCGTTTAGCGCAAAGCCGCAGCGTTGCGCCAACTGCTTGATGCGGCTGGCCAGTTCGGGGTCGGACAGGGGCGTGAATTTATTGAACAGGGGCGCGATGAAGGTGGGGTAGATGAACAGCAGCAGCAGGTTGAAGGCTGTCCAGACGCCCCACGCCCACAGCCACCACAGGCTGCCCGCCTGGGCCATCAGCCACAGTATGACGGCCGCCAGCGGCGCGCCCAGCACCAAGGCAAGCAGAACGCCCTTGGCCAGGTCGGCCGCGAACAGGCCCGGCGTCATGCGGTTGAAGCCGAAACGTGCCTCCAGCTTGAATTGCCGCCACAGGGTGAAGGGCAGCCCCAGCAGGCCCAGCAGCAGCGCCACGCTACCCAGCAGCAGCAACTGGCGCAGCAGGTCGTTCGAAGTAGCCTGCGCAACCAGCAGGTCGATGGCCTGCAGCCCGCCCAGCAGCGTCAGCGCCACCAGCAGGACGGCGTCGTAGACGCGCTCGAGCATGCCTAGCCGCACGCGCGCCATGGTGTAGTCGGCTGCCCGCTGGTGGCTGGCCAGGCCGATGCGCGGCGCGAACTCGGGCGGCACCTGGTCGCGGTGGCGCGCCACGTGGCGGATCTGGCGCGAAGCCAGCCACAGGCGCACGCAGATATCGGCCAGCAGGAAGGAAACAAACAGGAGAGTGAGGAGTGTCAGCGGCACGGAGGGGGACGGCTATGAGAAAATGCAGTGTTTTAAAGGCAAATTATATGGCTGCGAACGAAAACCGCCTGGTCTGGCTCGATATGGAGATGACCGGGCTCGACCCCACCAAAGAACGCATCATCGAGGTGGCCGTAGTGGTCACCGAGCCCGACCTGACGGTCGTGGCCGAGGGCCCCGTGCTGGTCGTGCACCAGCCCGACAGCCTGCTCGACGCCATGGACAACTGGAACAAGTCCACCCATGGCAAGAGCGGCCTGATCGACAAGGTGCGCGCTTCCACGCTGACCGAGGCCCAGGCCGAGCGGATGCTGCTCGAATTCCTGGCGCAGCACGTGCCGGCGGGCAAGTCGCCGCTGTGCGGCAACACCATCAGCCAGGATCGCCGCTTCATGTACGCCTACATGCCCGAACTGGAGCGCTTCTTCCATTACCGCAACCTCGACGTCAGCACGCTGAAAGAGCTGGCGCGCCGCTGGGTGCCCGCGGTGTACAAGGGGTTCGAGAAAAAGAGCAAGCACGAGGCGCTGGCCGATATCTACGAATCCATCGACGAACTCAAGTATTACCGCGAGCACTTCCTGAAAGTGTAGGCGCTCGCCAGACCTGCCCGCATGCGCGCCGAGTCCGGCTATTCCGTTCTCCAGATTCGCCAGGCCGAGCAGCGGGCGCTGGCGCAGGGCCGCGCGCTGATGCCGCTGGCCGGGGCCGCGGCGGCAGGCTTCATTGCCGCGCGTTTCCCCGTGGGCAGCGTCGTGCTGGCCCTGGCGGGGCCGGGCAACAATGGCGGCGACGCGCTGGTGGCGGCCGCCCGGCTGCTGGCCGCGGGCTACACCGTACGCGTGACGATGCCGCGCGGTCCGCAGGCTTTGCCCCCCGATGCGGCGCGCGCCTATGCCGGCTGGCGCGCGCAAGGCGGAGCGGAACAATCCAACCTGCCGTCCGATCCCCCCGACGTCGTCATCGACGGCCTCTTCGGCATTGGCCTGAACCGTCCGCTGGATGCCACCTGGCAGACGCTGGTTGATGCTGTCAATGCATGGAACCGGCCGGTGCTCGCATTGGATGTGCCCAGTGGCGTAGACGCTGACAGCGGCCGCGTCCTGGGGCGTGCGTTGCGGGCCCGCTGGACCCTGTCTTTTATTGGCGCCGCGCGCGGCCTTTGCGCGCCCGGCCCGGGACGCGAGGCGGCCGGCGAATTGCATCTGGACACGCTGGGCGTAGCGCTCGCATAAGCGCCCGCGCGCAGCGCGCGCTAGGCCGCCGGACGGCCGCCGAAGCGTGTGTACACGGCCGGCGACAGTGGCGTATAGCGTTCGTTGTCGCGCCCGGCCACGGCGTCCAGGTGCTGTTCCGAGGCGTCGAACAATTTCCAGTAGATCTGGCCGCACAGCGCGCGGGCGGCGTGGCCGGGCCAGCGTTCAGGCAGCATGGGCACCGGCAGTTGCGGATCGTGCAGCACGATGCGGCGCCAGGTGTGCAGCAGCAGCATGCGGGTGGCGAAGGCATCGGCGGGGTCGAGCGGCTCGTCCAGCAGTTTTTCCAGCGGTCCGAACTGGCGCGAAAAATGCCGGTACTGGCCCGCCAGCGCGTCCAGGCTCCAGCATTGCGGCGCCAGGCTGGCGATGGGCAGGCCGCCCGCGCCGGCCAGATCGCGTCCCGACAGCACCAGCGCCTTGTCGGGGATGCCCAGTTTTTCCAGGATGTCATGCGCGGCGCGCGCGTCGGCCTGCGGGTGCGCGAACAGCCCCGGGGCGATCATGCCGAAGCCTTCCCAGGCCAGTTCGCGGCGCAGCTCCGTGCGCTCGGCCAGGCCGTTGTTTCCCAGGCGGGGCAGGGCCACCAGCGTCCATTCGCCGTTCCAGTCGGCCGCGGGTCCCACGTAGATGCGCTGCGAGGCATGCGCCGTATGGCGCAGGCCCTGTTCCGACAGCTGGTACAGGCTGCGCCGCCCATGCCGTTCGGCCTGCAGCCAGCCCTGCGCCACCAGCCGGAACACGCTGGTGCGCAGCAGCCGTTCGTTGATGCCCAGCGGCTCCAGCAATTCAATGATGCCCCCCAGCCAGATGGCGCCGCCGTGGCAGGCCAGTGCGTCGCCCAACAGGCTGACGCACAGCGACTTGGCGCGCGGTGGGTCTTCCTTTAGCAGACGGGCGATATGGCGGCCGATGGGAGAGGGCGAATTGGCCATGGATAGTGGGAGATATGACAATGATCAACATGATACACATATCTAATGTGATACAAAAATAGGTTTGACAATTAAATTTGTGTATTAAATAATCGTCTCATATTCGGCCCGGCGAATGGCCGGCGCGCGTCCGTCCTTGCTGCAGGCGGGCTGCGACCCACAGGAGACGAACATGTACGCACAACTTGTCGAAACTGGCGTCAAGCAGGTCCGTAGCATCGACCAGCTCACCGGCCCGGAACAAGCCTTCCAGCGCCGCATCGACGACGGCGTGCGCATCGAGCCGCAAGACTGGATGCCCGAGGCCTATCGCAAGACGCTCATCCGCCAGATCTCGCAGCACGCCCACTCCGAAATCGTCGGCATGCTGCCCGAAGGCAACTGGATCACCCGCGCGCCATCGCTCAAGCGCAAGGCTATCCTGCTGGCCAAGGTGCAGGACGAGGCCGGCCACGGCCTGTACCTGTACAGCGCAGCCGAAACCCTGGGCGTGTCGCGCGATGAATTGGTCGACGACCTGCATACCGGCCGCGCCAAGTACTCCAGCATCTTCAACTACCCCACGCTCACCTGGGCCGACATCGGCATGATCGGCTGGCTGGTCGACGGCTCGGCCATCATCAACCAGATCCCGCTGTGCCGCTGTTCCTACGGCCCGTACGCGCGGGCCATGGTGCGGGTTTGCAAAGAAGAGTCGTTCCATCAGCGCCAGGGCTACGATCTGCTGATCCAGATGTGCCGCCACGGCACCCCCGAGCAGAAAGCCATGTGCCAGGACGCCCTGAACCGCTGGTGGTGGCCGGCCCTGATGATGTTCGGCCCGTCAGATGCCGAGTCGCCCAACAGCGCGCAGTCGATGGCCTGGAAGATCAAGCTGTTCTCGAATGACGAGCTGCGCCAGAAAATGGTGGACCAGACCGTGCCGCAGGCCGAATACCTGGGCCTGACCGTGCCCGACCCCGACCTGAAATGGAATGCCGAGCGCGGCCACTACGATTTCGGCGAGATCGACTGGAACGAGTTCTACGCGGTCATCAAGGGTCACGGCCCCTGCAACCGCGAACGCCTGGCCGCGCGCAAGCAGGCTCACGAAGCCGGCGCCTGGGTGCGCGACGGGCTGGCCGCCTACGCCGAGAAGCAGGCGCGCCGCAAGGCGGCCTGACGCGCCGCTTCGATCTTGGTTTTCCGGGCCGCGCCGGCGGCCCGTTCCCTGAAGGATATGCATCATGAGCAAGGAATGGCCGCTGTGGGAAGTGTTCATCCGCAGCCAGCACGGCCTGGCGCACAAGCATGTGGGCAGCCTGCATGCCCCCGACGCCGAAATGGCCATCAACCATGCGCGCGACGTCTACACGCGGCGCAATGAAGGTCTGAGCATCTGGGTGGTGCGCGCCGCCGACATCGTGGCGAGCAGTCCGGGCGACAAGGAACCGCTGTTCGACCCGGCCAACAACAAGGTGTACCGGCACCCCACGTTCTTTCCCATGCCCGACGAAATCAAGCACATGTAAGGCGCGGACATGGACAAGCCCTTTTTTGAATACCTGCTGCGCCTGGGCGATACGACCCTGGTGCTGTCGCAGCGCCTGTCGGAGTGGTGCGGCCATGGGCCGGCCCTGGAAGAAGACCTGGCGCTTACCAACACCGCGCTCGACCTGCTGGGCCAGGCCCGCATGTGGCTGACGCTGGCCGGCGAAGTCGAAGGAGCCGGCCGCGACGAAGACGCGCTGGCCTACCTGCGTCATGCGCACGAGTTCCGCAACGCCACGCTGGTCGAGCGGCCCAACGGCCACTATGGCGACACACTGGCGCGCCAGTTTTTCTTCGACGTGTGGCATTACTTCCTGTTGCAGCGCCTGGCGCAGTCGGCCGACGAGCGCGTGGCGGCCATCGCCGCCAAGTCGCTGAAAGAAGTCACCTACCATGTGCGGCGTTCGTCCGACCTGGTGGTGCGGCTGGGCGACGGCACGCCGGAAAGCCATGCACGCATGCAAGAGGCCGTCGAGGCCGCCTGGCGCTACACGGGCGAGCTGTTCATCGACGACGCCATCGATCGCGACCTGGCCGCGCGCGGCGTAGGCTGCGAACTGGCGGCGCTGCGCGAGCCCTGGTTGGCGCATGTGCGCGAAGTGTTGGACGAGGCCACGCTGACCATGCCCGAGCTGGACGAGGCCGGCCATGCCGCGCTGCAGGGCGGGCGCCAGGGGCGGCACACCGAGGCCCTGAGCTACCTGCTGGCCGAGATGCAATCGCTGCCGCGCGCCTATCCGGGAGCCGTCTGGTGAGCAGCGCCGCGCCCACGCCCGCCACCCCGCGCCAGGTCATGGCGTGGCTGGAAAGCGTGCCCGACCCTGAAATCCCCGTGCTGTCGGTGGTAGACCTGGGGGTGGTGCGCGAGGTGGCCTGGGACGGCGCGACCTGCGTAGTCACCATTACGCCGACTTATTCAGGCTGCCCGGCCATGCGCGAGATTACCCACGACATCGAGCGCACGCTGGCCGGCCATGGCGTGGCGGCGGTGCGGGTGGAAACCCGCCTGGCGCCCGCCTGGACGACGGACTGGATGAGCGAACGAGGCCGGGCCGCGCTAAAGGGCTATGGCATCGCGGCGCCCGCCGAGCGCGCCATCGATATATCGGGCATCAGCCGCCGCGTGGCCGAGCCGGTGGTGGCCTGCCCGCATTGCGGCTCGACGCGCACGCGGCTGGTCAGCCATTTCGGTTCGACCTCGTGCAAGGCCTTGTACCGCTGTGGCGCGTGCCGCGAACCGTTCGACTATTTCAAGACCCACTGAGCAGGGCAGCTTCACGCCATGAGCCAGACATCGTTTCATTCCCTGAAGGTCGCCTCGGTGGCGCGCAACACGCGCGACGCGGTGGTGGTGACCTTCGACCTGCCCGCAGACCTGCGGGCGCAGTTCGCGTTCCGGCCCGGGCAATACCTGACGCTGCGCACCGAGCTGGGCGGCGAAGAACTGCGCCGTTCGTATTCCATCTGTTCGGCGCCCGGCGACGGCGTGCTGCGCGTGGCCATCAAGAAGGTCGACGAAGGCGTGTTCTCGAACTGGGCCAACCACGAGCTGCAACCCGGCCAGACGCTGGAAGTCATGCCGCCAGCCGGCAACTTCACCGTCGATTTCGCGCCCGAGCATCGCCGCCATTATGTGGCCTTCGCCGTGGGCAGCGGCATCACGCCGGTGTTCTCGCTGGTGAAGACGGCGCTTTCCACCGAGCCGCACAGCCGCTTTACTCTGTTCTTCGGCAACCGGGCCTCGTCGTCGGTGCTGTTTCGCGAAGAAATCGAAGACCTGAAGAACCTGTACATGGAGCGTTTTTCGCTGGTGTACATCATGAGCCGCGAAAGCCAGGACATCGAGCTGTTCAACGGGCGCCTGGACGGCGACAAGGTAGACCAGCTGTTGTCGGCCTGGATGCGCCCCGACGACATCGACTACGCGTTCGTGTGCGGCCCGCAGACCATGATCGAAAGCGTGGTGCAGCACCTGCAAGCGCGCGGCATTCCCAAGTCGCAGATCAAATTCGAGCTTTTTGGCGCGCCGCGCGGACCGCGCGCGCTGCGCACCGGCCGCGATGCGCCGGCCGCGCCCGGCAAGGGCCAGTGCGAAGTCACTGTCGTGCAGGACGGCCATCGCCGCACATTCATTATCGACAAGAACAAAGACAGCGTGCTCGATTCGGCGCTCGCGCAGGGCGTTGAGCTGCCGTATTCGTGCAAGGGCGGTGTCTGTTCGACGTGCCGCTGCAAAGTCATCGAGGGCGAAGTCGACATGGACGCCAACTTTGCGCTGGAAGACTACGAAGTGGCGCGCGGCTTCGTGCTCAGTTGCCAGAGTTTCCCGGTCAGCGACCGCCTGGTGCTGGATTTCGACCAGGAAACCTGAATCGGCCGCACATTCCCGAACCTTATTCATCCCGGAGATCGTCTCGTGTCACATGAATTTTTCGAACGCCACCAGTCCCTGCTTGAGCGCGCGCAGGCGGCCGCGGCCGAGCGCGGCTACTGGAGCCCCTTCGCCGAGTCGCCCAGCCCGCGCCACTATGGCGAGACTGCTGGCGACGACGGCCGCGCGGCCTTCGAGGCCCTGCGCGGCAAGCCCTTTCCGCTGGCGCTGACGGGCGCCCAGGGTTCGGTGGGCGGCGAGCAGTCGCCCTACGGATTCGCGCTGGACATCAGTTATCCGCAAGTGCCCGTGGCCTCGCTGGTGCAGAACGCCGGGCGCGCCCTGGAACAATGGCGCCGGGCCGGCCCGCGCGCCTGGGTGGGCGTGGCGCTGGAAATCCTGGCGCGCCTGAACCGGCGCAGTTTCGAAATCGCTCATGCCGTGCAGCACACCACCGGGCAGGGCTTCATGATGGCGTTCCAGGCCGGCGGCCCGCACGCGCAAGACCGCGGCGTGGAGGCGGTGGCTTATGCCTGGCAGGAAATGGCGCGCATTCCCGGCGTGGCGCTGTGGGAAAAGCCGCAAGGCAAACATGATCCCATCAAGATGGAAAAGCGCTTCACGATCGTGCCGCGCGGCGTCGCGCTGGTGATCGGCTGCTCGACCTTTCCCACCTGGAATGGCTATCCGGGTCTGTTTGCCAGCCTGGCCACCGGCAACACGGTAATCGTCAAGCCGCATCCTGGCGCGATCCTGCCGCTGGCCATCACCGTGCAGGTGGCGCGCGAGGTGCTGGCCGAGGCCGGCTTCGACGCCGACGTGGTGCAGCTGGCCGCGCATCCGGCCGGCGACGACACGGCGCAGCGGCTGGCGCAGGACCCAGCCGTGAAGATCGTCGACTTCACCGGCAGCAGCGTCAACGGCAATTGGCTGGAACAGCACGCCCGGCAGGCGCAGGTATATACCGAGAAGGCGGGCGTGAACCAGGTCATTGTCGATTCCACCGACGACCTCAAAGGCATGGCGCGCAATCTGGCGTTTTCGCTGGCCCTGTATTCGGGCCAGATGTGCACGGCGCCGCAGAACATCTACGTGCCGCGCGGCGGCATCGCCACCGCGGACGGCCATGCCAGCTTCGACGAGGTGGCGGCGGCCCTGGGCGCGGCCCTGCAGAAGCTGTGCGCCGATCCGGCCAAGGCCGTGGAGCTGACCGGCGCGATCCAGAACGAAGGCATCGCGGCGCGCATCGAGCAGGCGCGCGGCCTGGGCCTGCCGGTAGTGGCCGATAGCCAGGCGCTGGAACACCCGCAATTCGCCGGTGCGCGCGTGCGCACGCCGCTGCTGTTGCGCGCCGAGGCCGGTAATCCGGCTATCGCGCAGGAATGGTTCGGCCCCATTGCCTTCGTGGTGGCGACCGACTCTACCGCGCACAGCATCGACCTGGCGCGCGACAGCGTGGTGCGGCATGGCGCGCTGTCGCTGGCGGCCTACACTACCGACGAGCGCGTGGCCTGACGTTGCCCGCGAATTTCGGATCCCTTAACTGAGCGAGATTATGCCACCCGTTGGTTCTGGGCGGCGTACCAGTCCCGCTCGAATTGCATCGGGCTGACGTAGCCCAACGTCGAGTGCAAGCGCGAATGATTGTAGAAGCTCAACCAGTCGATTACCTCGTCCATCGCTTCGCGACGCGTTGCAAAGCGCTGGCCGAGGATGCGTGCACGCTTGAGCGATCCCCACAGGCTCTCGGTCGGTGCGTTGTCCCAGCAATTGCCTCGACGGCTCATCGAACTGCGCATGCCGTAGCCCTTGAGCAGGTCCTGGAAGTCATGACTGCAATACTGGCTGCCACGGTCACTGTGGAGGATCAGGCCCGCTTGCGGACGGCGGCGAAACCACGCCATACGCAGCGCATCAGACACCAGCTCCGTGCGCATGTGCGGCTGCATCGACCAGCCCACCACCTGACGGCTGAACAGGTCGAGAATGACGGTCAGAAACAGCCAACCCTCGTCCGTCCAGATGTACGTGATGTCCGTAGTCCAGACCTGGTCGGGACGCGCGGGAGAGAAGTCTCGTTGCAGCAGGTCCGGTGCGACCGGCAGGCTGTGTTTGCTGTCGGTCGTGACCTTGAACCGGCGTTTGGTCTTCGCCTTGATGCCGTGCAGCTTCATGAGCCGCTGGACACGATCCTTGCTGACGCGAATGCCCTGGACCAGCAGTTGCTTCCACACGCGCGGCCAGCCGTACTCGCCTTTGGATTCAGCGTGCACGGCCTTGATGTGCACCAGCAGAGCGTCGTTGCTGATGCGTCGGCGCGGTCGGTCAGTATCGACATCCCGCACCTTGCGCGCGTGGTAACCGCTGGGGCTGACACCCAGCACCTGGCAGCTCAGGGACACCGGCCATTGTCGGCTGTGAAGCTCGATCCAGGCGTACTTCATGCCGACACCTTCGCAAAGTACGCCGTGGCTTTTCCCAATATGTCGCGCTCCATCTTCACGCGTGCCAACTCCGCGCGCAGCCGGGCAATCTCCATCTGTTCTGGAGAAACCTGTTTGCCTGCGCCGTTCAGCTTCCCAGCGGCATCGGCCTTCACCCAGTTGTGCAGCGTCTTCGGGCTGATGCCCAGTATCTTCGCCACCGCCGCCATGCTCTGGCCGCCGCGGACCATGCGCACGGCTTCCAGCATGAATTCCTGCGTATATCGAGCTCTCGGATTACCCATCTTTCCTCCCTCCTTGCGTGAGTTTTACACACTCAGCAAGGGATCCATTTTTTGCGGGCAAGCTCAGCCAGCCAGGTGCAGGATGCGGCCGAGGTGTCGGGCGTGGCGCTGTCGCTGAACCTGACGGGCGCCGTGTTCGTGAACCAGACCGCTGCCTTCAGCGATTTCCATGGCACCGGCGCCAACCCCGCCGCCAATGCGGCGTTGTCGGACTCGGCGTTCGTGTCCAACCGCTTCCGCGTCGTGCAGACGCGCCGCCACGTCTGACCGGGAATTTTTCATGAGCTATCACAGCATCTTGTTTGAATTGTCGGGCGGCATTGCCCGGCTGACCCTCAACCGCCCCGACAAGCTCAACAGCTTCACCGCCGCCATGCACGGCGAGGTCGCCGACGCGCTGGGCCGCGTCGAGCGCGAAGGCGCGCGCGTGCTGGTGCTGACCGGCGCGGGCCGCGGCTTTTGCGCCGGCCAGGATCTGAGCGAGCGGCAGATGGCCGCCGAGGGCACGCCGCCGGATCTGGGCGAGACGGTGGAAAAATACTACGCGCCGCTGGTGCGCCGCCTGCATGCCCTGCCACTGCCCGTGGTGGTGGGCGTGAATGGCGTGGCGGCCGGGGCGGGCGCCAACCTGGCGTTCGCGGGCGACATCGTCATCGCCAAGGAATCGGCCAGCTTCATCCAGTCGTTCTGCCGGCTGGGGCTGATCCCCGACACCGGCGGCACCTTCGTGCTGCCGCGGCTGGTGGGGCGCGCGCGCGCCATGGGGCTGGCGATGCTGGGCGACAAGCTCAGCGCGCGCCAGGCGCAAGACTGGGGCCTGATCTGGCAATGCGTGGCCGACGACGCCTTCGACGCCACGCTGGACAAGCTGGCCGCGCACTTTGCCGCCGCACCCACGCGCGGGCTGGCCAGCACCAAGCAGGCGCTGCAGGCCAGCCTGCATAATGACTTGTCCGCCCAGCTGGACCTGGAGCGCGACCTGATGCGCGAGCTGGGCCGCAGCGCCGACTACGCCGAAGGCGTGGCCGCGTTCCTGGGCAAGCGCGAACCGAAATTCAAGGGGCGCTGATGACTACGCATGTGCCTTCCGTCGATGTGCCGGCCGACCCGCACGAACTGGCCCAGGCTGTGGGCGCCGCCATGTACGCGGTGGACGCCGCCACCCAGGGCCTGGACATGACCGTGGCCGAGATCGCGCCGGGCTTTGCCCGCCTGACCATGCGCGTGCGTCCCGACATGCTGAACGGCCACCAGACCTGCCACGGCGGCTTCATCTTCGCGCTGGCCGACAGCGCGTTCGCGTTCGCCTGCAATTCGCGCAACGCGAGCACGGTGGCCTCGGGGTGCACCATCGATTTCCTGGCGCCGGGTTTCGCCGGCGACGTGCTGACGGCGGTAGCGCAAGAGCGTTCGCTGGCCGGGCGCACGGGCGTCTACGATGTCACCGTCACTAACCAGGACGGCCGTCAGCTGGCGCTGTTCCGTGGCCGTTCGTACCGCATCAAGGGGCAGATCGTCGGCACGCCGCCAGAGGACTAAAGCCCCTTTTTGCAGCGTCACACTTATTACGATAAAGCGGCGTCGCGCCGCACAGCATTCCAGGAGACCGATTCCATGTCCAATTCCGTGAGCAAACCCGGGCTGGATCCCATCGAGCACGCCAGCCGCGACGAGATCGAGGCGCTGCAGTTGCAGCGCCTGAAGTGGACCCTGGCGCACGCCTACCAGAACGTGCCGCACTACCGGCGGGCGTTCGATGCCGCCGGCGTGCACCCCGACGATCTGAAGCAGTTGTCGGACATCGCCAAATTCCCGTTCACCACCAAACAGGATCTGCGCGAAAACTATCCGTTCGGCATGTTCGCCGTGCCGCGCGAGCAGGTGGCGCGCGTGCATGCCTCCAGCGGCACCACCGGCAAGCCCACCGTGGTGGGCTACACCACGCAAGACCTGGAAAACTGGGCCGGGCTGGTCGCGCGCTCGATTCGGGCGGCGGGCGGCAAGCGCGGCGACATTGTGCATGTGGCCTACGGCTACGGCCTGTTCACGGGCGGGTTGGGCGCACACTATGGCGCCGAACGCCTGGGCTGCACGGTCATCCCGATGTCGGGCGGCCAGACGGAAAAGCAGGTGCAACTGATCAGCGATTTCCGGCCCGACATCATCATGGTGACGCCTTCGTACTTTTGCAACATCGTTGAAGAACAGCGCCGCCAGGGTATCGATCCGCGCCAGAGCTCGCTGCGCATCGGCATTTTTGGCGCCGAACCCTGGACGGGCCAGATGCGCCAGGATATCGAGTCCGAGGCGGCCATCGATGCGGTCGACATCTATGGCCTGTCGGAAGTGATGGGGCCGGGCGTGGCCAGCGAATGCGTGGAGACCAAGGACGGTCCGGTGGTATGGGAAGACCATTTCTATGCCGAGATCGTCGATCCCGAAACCGGCGTGCCGGTGGCCGACGGCGAACAGGGCGAACTGGTCTTCACCTCGCTGACCAAAGAAGCCATGCCCGTCATTCGCTATCGCACGCGCGACCTGACCCGGCTGCTGGCGCCTACCTCGCGCAGCATGCGGCGCATCGGCAAAATCACCGGCCGCAGCGACGACATGCTGATCGTGCGCGGCGTGAACCTGTTTCCCACCCAGGTCGAAGAGCAGGTGCTGAAGATCGCCCAGCTGGCGCCGCACTACCAGCTGGTGCTGACGCGCAACGGACACCTGGACGAGCTGGAGATCCTGACCGAGGTGCGCGACGAGTTCGCCAGCCTGGCCGAAACCGAGCGCGAAGCGCTGGGCAAGCAGCTGCAGCACGCGGTCAAGTCGTACATCGGCGTGACGGCGCGGGTGCGGGTGGCGGACTGCGGGTTCGTGGAGCGCACCTTGACGGGCAAGGCGCGCCGGGTGGTCGACAAGCGGCCGCGCTGACGGGGGCGCGGGCTGGCGGGCCGCCTAGCTACCGCGCCGGGGCCTGCCGCAGTACTTCGCGGGCCACGATCAGCTTCTGTACCTCGCTGGCGCCTTCGTAAATGCGCAGGGCGCGGATTTCGCGGTACAGGCTTTCCATGATGGCGCCGCTGCGCACGCCGCGGCCGCCAAACATCTGCAACGCTGCGTCGATGACGGCCTGCGCGTTTTCGGTGGCCGATAACTTGGCCATGGCGGCCTCGCGGGTGGTGGGCAATTGCCGTACGTCGCGCTGCCAGGCGGCCCGATAGGTAAGCAGGGCGGAGGCGTCGATTGCCGCAGCCATTTCTCCCAGCCGGCTTTGCGTGATTTGCAGGTCGGCCAGTGTCGCGCCGAACATCTGGCGGGAACGGGCGTGGGCGACGGCTTCGTCAAAAGCGCGGCGCGCGAAACCCAGCGCCGCTGCCGCAACCGAGACACGGAAGATGTCCAGGGTGCGCATGGCCAGCTTGAACCCCGAGCCCGGCGAGCCGAGCATGCGCGTTGCTGGAATGCGCATGTCGGTGAATCGTAATGTGGCAAGCGGGTGCGGCGCCATGACGTCGATGCGTTCGGCAATAGAAAAGCCGGGATCGTCGGGGTACACCAGAAACGCCGAAATGCCGCGCGTGCCGGGGGCTGCTTCGCTGCGCACGAACAGCGTATATACATCGGCGATGCCGCCGTTGGAGATCCAGGTTTTTTCGCCATTGATGACGTAGTGCTCGCCGTCGCGGCGGGCGCTGGAGGTCATGGCGGCCACATCGGAACCTGCATTCTTTTCAGATAGCGCGAAGGCGGGGATCAGTTCGCCCCGCGCCACTTGCGGCAGCAGTCGAGCCTTGAGCTCGTCGGAGCCGGCCAGGCTGATGGCGCCGCTACCCAGGCCCTGCATGGCGAAGGCGAAATCGGCCAGACCGTTGCGATAGGCCAGGGCCTCGCGGGCCAAGGCCAGGTGGCGCGATTCGATGGCGGGCGCCAGCCCGCCGTAGGCGCCCGGCACGCAAGCGGCCAGCAAGCCGGCCGCGCCCAGATCCGCCACCAGGGCGCGACACAGCCTGTCTACGTTGTCTGGCCGGGCCGGTTCGTAGTCGCGGGCATCGGCAAACGCCTCGATGCGGGCGGCGAACTCGGCGTGGCGCGAGTCGAAAAAGGGCCAATCCAGGAAATCACGTGCCGCGGGCGTAATGGAATCGGAGCTACGCATGGTGGTTCAAAAGGGTTCATGGAAACGCCAGAATATACGCATACGAATGGGTATGTAAACTTTATGAACGAATTTTTCTCCATAAAAATCAAAGAAATAAATTTGACATTGTGAATTCAGGTATTTAATCTACCTGAAAGTATGAGCATGATCTGGCAGTGGAGAAGCTGTTATGGAAATCATCTGGTCGCCTGTGCTGGATCCTGCCGCCGCTCGCTGGCAGGCGCTGGCGCGGGATGCCGTCCAGCAGGGCGAATCCGACGACGCCGCGAGCTCGTTGCGCGACAGCGGCTTGCTCAAGCTGGTTCGCACCCGGCGCCAGGACGCCGCCCCGTTGCCGCTGACGACGGTGTTGTCGGTACTGGAAATTCTCGCCGTTCCCCGCTTGATGCTGGCCAGGCAGCTGGCCGCCGCGGTGGTGGCCGAAACCGCCGCCGCCCGCTTGCGCACAAACGAGGGCAAGGGGGCGCGGCTGGCCGGCGGGGCTGCAGCCGGGCTGCTGCTTCCCATGTATTCCGTCGATGACGCCGAGCCCACGATCGAGGCCAGGGCCGAACAACGCGGGTGGCGGCTATCCGGCCAAGGCCGCTGGATGGGCCAATATCAGCATGGCGCGGCGTTCTTGCTGTTTGCCGCAACGGTGCCAGCCCGCGGGGCCGACAACATCAGCGCCTTTGTGGTGCCGGGCTCCATTCTCGAACTCGGCGCGACTGAAGATCCCGGCGATGCCGCGCAGGCCAATCGTTTCCAGTGTGATGTCGCGCTGCGTGCCGGCCATATGCTTGGCCGGCCCGGTACCGCGCGTGCCGCCATGCGGCAGGCGGCGGCGCTGTGCCGGCTTACCGCTGCGGCGCAGGCGGTCGGGCTTGGCCTGGCGGCCTATGAGCTGGCGCGCGGCATCATGCCGTGGCTTGCCCCAGGCGATACGCCTGGGCCGGACGCACACCAGCTGGCCGGTTGCGCGACCGCCATTTCCGCGGCTCGTGCGCTGCTTTACGAAGCGGCGCACGGCGAACAGGCCGAACGGGACGCCGGCCTGACGAGCGTAATGGCCTTGCTGTCGGCCAGCGAGTGCGCCGAGCGAACCATTCAGGCCAGCCGGCAGATTGTCGGCGACGGCGCGCCCGGCATGCAGGCGCTGCTGCAGGCCAGCCAGGTCCAGCAAGCCGACGTCGGACCATCGCGAGCTCATGCCACTCTGCTGGCCGGGCGCATTCTTCCTTCCGTTTCCGCCACACCAGGAGTTCCCCTCATGGCCCGTAACGCCAACACCCGGTCGGCAGAGTCTCCCGGCCGGGTCGCCGAGATTCTCGATGCCGCGGCTGCCGCCTTTACCCAGTACAGCTACGACGCTACGACGCTCGACCAGATCGGCGATGCGCTCGGCGTCAGCAAGGGCAGCATTTATTACCACTACCGTAGCAAGGCAGACCTGTGGGTGGCCGTTTACCGCCGAGCCATGGAAATGAACATAGACGCGATCACGCCGATTGCCCGCCAGGCCGGCGTGCACGCGCTCGACCGCCTTTACCGTATGGCCCACGCCCATTCTTTGCAAGTGATGAAGCACCTGTCGTATCAGCGTGTTGCCGTGCAGGGCCTGGAAGCCCACCTCATGGGGCGTGTCAGCGAAGAGCAGCGTGCCAGCCTGGCCGAGGTCATCAGCTTGCGCGACCACTATGAAGAGCTGTTTGTTTCCGTGCTGACGCAAGCGATCGAGGCCGGCGAGCTGCCGCGGCAGAATCCGCGTTTGTCGATCAAGCCGCTGTTTGGCGCAATCAACTGGACCACGATGTGGTACCAGCCCCGGCCGGGCGAGACGGCCGCCGACCGTGATGCCCTGGCCAGCAGGCTGGCCACGTTCGTGCTCTCCGGGCTGACGCAATCGTACGAGCCAGTCGCCGAATTACCCGCCGCCACTCACCAGCCGAATACGCATTGAAACGGAACCCGTATATGCAAACCCCCGACTCCATTCGCCCCACTAGCGACGCATCGCGCTGGGCCGCCGTTTCCCAGTGGTACCACGCGTACTTTACCGGCTTGGTCATGACCATGGTCACCCGCTGCGGCACGCGCGAGGCCGCCGACCTGGTCTTCCATATTTTCCGCCGCCAGCATCTGGAACGCTTCCTGCCCGGCCTGGACAAGCTCGGCCTGGCCGGCCTGCCGCCAGCCGTGGCGGCCGCGCGCTACCACTACTTGTCCAATGCCATCGGCGGCGTGCACGTAGAGTATGTTGAAGAAAGCCAGAAGAAGGTCTGGGTGCGTTATCCGCCGCCGCGTTGGGCGTGGCATGGCACTGCCATCTGCGCCATTCCCGGCGAGGTCTCGCAGGCGGTGCTGCGCGGCTGGCACGCGCACAACGGCGTGTCGCTGGGCACGCGCCGCCTGGGTTTCGTGTGCACCAAGCAGACCATGGATGGCCAGCCCGGCCTGGAAGGCTACTACTGCGAATACGATCGAGATATTTCCGAAGACGAGCGGCTGCGTTTCGCGCGCGGCGAAGAGGCGCCCGACTTCGATCCCGCGTTGGCGCCCACCCTGCCCACCGCCGATTGGCCGCAGGAGCGCCTGCAGAAGGCCAAGCGCAACTACGCCATGGAATACGTGCGCACGGCGTTGCCCGAACTCATCGCCCTGCGCGGGCCGCACGAGGCCGCCTGGCTGGCTGGCATCACGGGGCGCCTGATCGGCATGCAGTTCTATGCAGAGACGGCTGCCGCCATGGGGTTGCCCGACCGCGGCGATGCGGCCGACTTTGCCCGCTTCATGGTGGCCCTGGCCCAAGCGCAAGGAGACGACGCCACGCTGTTGCAGGATGCCGCGGGGGCGGGGGTGCGCCAGTCCACCTGGAAGCTGATGGCCGGCCTGCCCGATTTGCACCACGCCGCCTTCGATGCCTGGAACTGTCTGCTCGAAGGCGCGCTATCGGCGCATAACCGGCGCCTCGATCTGCGGTTGGCGCGCCGGCTGGACCAGGGCGACGATGCCTATGAATGGCGCATTGTGCCGCGCGCCACCGTTCAGGTCGCAGGGGCGCGCGCATGACGGCCCAAAGCTTGAGCGGACTGCGGGTCATCGACGCCTCGCGCGTGCTGGCGGGGCCGTATTGCGGCCAGGCACTGGGTGATCACGGGGCCGACGTCATCAAGATCGAGCCGCCGGCAGGCGACGAGACCCGCACATTCGGGCCGCCGGTCAACGCCGGCGGAGCAGCCTATTTCCAGGCGCTAAACCGCAATAAGCGGGGCATCGTGCTGGACATGGGCCAGCCACAGGGGCGCGAGGCCTTTTGGCAATTGCTCGAGACCGCCGATGTGCTGATCGAGAACTTCAAGGCCAGCACCTGGCGGGCATGGGGCATCGCCACGCCCGAGGCGATCTGCGACCGGTTTCGCCGGCTGGTGCATTGCCGCATCACGGGGTTCGGCGATGATGGGCCGCTGGGTGGCATGCCGGGCTACGATGCCGCCATCCAGGCGGCCTCGGGCCTGATGAGCATCAACGGCGAGCCCGATGGTCCCGCCCTGCGGCTGGGCATTCCGGTGGTTGATCTTGCTACGGGAATGCAGGCCACCATCGCCGTGCTGGCGGCGTTGCAAGAGCGCGCCCGGTCGGGCCGGGGGCAGTTATGCGATGTCTCGCTGCACGATTGCGCCCTGGGCATTGCGCACCCGCATGCTTCCAACTATTTGTGGACGAAAAAAGCGCCACAACGCTCGGGTAATGGCCATCCCAATATCGCGCCCTACGATGCTTTCGAGACGGCCTCTATTCCAATCTACATCGCGGTGGGCAACGAGCGGCAATTCGGTACGCTATGCGAGGTGCTGGGGTGTCCCGATATGGCGCGGGACCCGCGTTTTGGCACCAATCTCGACCGCATCGCCAACCGCGAAGCGTTACGCGAAGCGCTGCTGGGCCACCTGCGCGCGCACGACGGGCGGCAAGTGGTGGCCACCCTGATCAAGGCGGGCGTGCCGGCTGCTCCTGTTCTCGACGTGCCCGAGGCCATCCAGACGCCGCATGCCCGGCACCGGCACATGGTGATCGAGCATCCCGGCTACCAGGGCGTGGGTTTTCCGGTCAAGCTGAGCCGCACCCCTGCGGCGCTGCGCGGTCTGCCGCCCTTGAAGGGGCAGCATAACCACGAGGTCCTGGCCGAAGCGGGTTTTTCCGCCGCCGATATCGCGCACCTGGAGGCCAGCGGCGCCCTGGGTCCCGTTCCAGATTCTTGACTCATCCCAACTATTTTCTCAACCAGGGCCGCGCAGAAAAGACGGCTTTTACACACTCGGAGACAAACATGAAGCAATGGCGCGTATACGTGCGGCTGGCATTCGCGGCCGCTATCGCCCCGATCGGCGCATGGCAGCCGGCGGCAGCGGCAAATACCTTTCCGTCCAAGCCGGTGGTGATTGTGGTGCCGCATCAGTCGGGCTCGACCACCGAGACGTTTGGCCGGATGCTGACCGCCGAAATGAGCGCCAGGCTGGGCCAGCCCATCGTCATTGAGTCGCGGTCGGGCGCGGCGGGCACCATCGGCGCGCACCTGGTCGCCAACAGCGCGCCCGATGGTTATACGGGCTTGATGAACGCGTCCATCCAGGTCATGTACCCGGGCATGTTCCGCAAGCTGACTTTCGATCCCATCAAGGACTTCACGCCGGTTGGCGTGTTCGGGTTCGCGCCAATGGTGGTGGTGGTGGCGGCGCAGTCGCCCATCAAGAGCTTCCAGGACATGATTGCGCGCGCGAAAGCCAAGCCCAAGAGCCTGACTTTCGCTTCCGGCGGCTTGGGATCGTTGCCCCACCTGGTGGGCGAACTGGTCAACCTGAGCACCGGGGCGCAGATCACCCACATTCCATACAACGGCACGGGGCAGGCCACCACCGACGTGTTGGGCGGCCATGTCGATATTCTGTACGCGTCGGTGGCCAGCGCCGTGCCGCTCATTACCAGCGGCAAAATGCGGGCGCTTGCCGTGACCTCGGGCAAGCGCATCGAGCTGCTTCCCGAAGTTCCCACGATTGCCGAGTCGGGTATTCCGGATTTCGATGTCACGTCGTGGTATGGCTATTGGGTGCCGAAGAACACGCCGGCTGACGTGGTGGACACGCTGAACCGGTCCATGCTCGAGGCGTCGGCCATGCCGGTCGTGCAACAGCGCCTGAAGCAGAACGGCATTATTGCCAGCACCATGGATGCCCGGCAGTTCGCCGATTTCGTGCAGTCCGAAAGCGCGAAGTGGCTGGATGTCATGAAACGCGCCAACGTACAGCCGGCGAATTAATGTCTGCTGAATCAATCACCGCCGAATCAACAGGCGGCGCGGGAATCAACCGCCCAGCAAATCGTAAGAATCAAGCAGTGCGTAGATGATTTCCGGCTTTCGCTCCAGCCCGCGGCGGATTGCCGCGGGCAGGGTCTGCCGGGTTTTGTTGCACAGGCCGGGCAGGTCGGCGATTTCGATGTGCAGGCCGCGCACGGTGCGCACTTCGTTGGGGCCGGGCGCAATGCGCAGCGAAATGCCCAACTGCGCATGCATCAGCTGCTGCATGCGGCGCAGGTCGTCCAGGCTGGACAGGTTTTCCAGCCGGGCCACCAGTTTTTTCTCTTCTTCGCGCGTCAGGCGCAGGATGCGGATATCGCCGCCGGGTGTGGCCAGCAACCGGTCGCGGTCACAGATACAGGCCCCCGGCGGGCATTCCTGGCGTATGGGAAACGGAACATTCATGACGCCAGCAACGGTATCACACGCGGCCGCCTACTTGGCGTACACCAGGTCGCGCAGCCCAAGCGACAGCCCCGGCCAATAAGTAATGATCATCAGGCAGGCGATCACCACCAGCACAAAGGGAATCAGCGGCTTGATCAGGCGTTCGAGCGGCTGCCCGGCCACGGCGCAGGCGGCGAACAGGTTGACGCCGAAGGGCGGGGTGATCATGCCCAGCGCCAGGTTCACCACCATGATGATGCCGAAGTGCACCGGTTCAACGCCGAACTGCATGGCCACCGGCAGCAGCAACGGCGCCAGCACCACCACCGATGCCGAGGTCTCGATGAACATGCCGATCATGAACAGGGCGGCGTTGATGCCCATCAGGAACGTAATCTTGTCGTGGAACAGGTGCGACAGCCAGGTGCCCAGCGCGTCGGGCACGCCCGCGCGGTTGAGCAGGAAACTGAAGACGCCCGCGTTGGCGATGACGAACATGATGACCGACGTGGACACCACCGAGCGGTGCAGCGTGCCCGACAGCGTGCGCAAACTGAGCTTGCGATAGACGAACTTGCCCACCACCACGGCATACACCACGGCTACCACCGATGCCTCGGTGGGCGTGAACACGCCGCCGTAGATGCCGCCCAGGATGATCACCGGCATCAGCAGCGCCAGCCAGGCGCGCTTGAATGCTTGCCATAGCGGCAGGCGGCCGTCGCCGTCCATCTTGCCCAGGCCGTGGCGCTTGGCGTACAGCCACACGTACAGCATCAGCGCGCCGCCGATGAGGATGCCCGGCACCACGCCGGCAATGAACAATTCGCCGGTGGAAGTGTCGGTGGACACGGCGAACAGAATCATGGGGATGGACGGCGGGATGATCACGCCCAGTTCGGCGGCGCTGGCCTGCAGCGACGCGGCGAACGGCGCCGGGTAGCCGTGGCGGACCATTGCCGGGATCAGGATTGCGCCGACGGCGAAGGTGGTGGCCACGCTGGAGCCGGCCACCGCCGCGAAAATCATGCAGGTCAGCACGCAGGTGCAGGCCAGGCCGCCCTGGATGCCGCCCACCAGGCTCTTGGCGAACTCGACCATGCGGTCCGAGATGCCGCCGGCTTCCATCAGGTTGCCGGCCAGGATGAAGAACGGCACCGCCACCAGCGGATACTTGTCCAGCGCCGCGTACAGCTGCTGGGCCACTACCAGCCAGGGCAGCCCCCCCAGCGACACGCCGGCCAGGCTGGCCAGGCCGATGGCGACCGCCACGGGCACTGACAGCCCGAAGAAGATCAGCATCGTCAGAATCATCAATTGGGACATGGCTGGGTGCCTATACAGTGCGTATCAGTTTTTCCATTGAGCTTTGGCGGGCTTGCCGCTAGCCTTGCGCGTCGTTGCGCACGGGGGCCGGTTCGTCGGCGCCGAGCAGCCAGCGGGTCAGCACGGCGATGGCCGCCAGCGACGCGCCCACCGGGATCGCCAGGTAGATCCAGGAAATCGAGATGTTCAGGCTGGGCACGTTCTGAAAGCGCACCCGGTAGGTCATGTGTCCGCCGATCCAGGCGATGAAGACCAGGAAGGCCACGCAGATGATGGCGATAAGGTGCTCCAGCAGGCGCTGCCGGCGGCCTTTGAGCAGGTTGTGCAGCAGCTCGACGCTGATCATCGCGCCGTGCCGGAACGCCAGCGAGATGCCCAGCAACACCGTCCAGATCAGCAGCGCGCGGGTCAGGACCTCGCTCCAGTCGGACGGCGCCTGCAGGATGAAGCGGGCGATGACCTGGTAGAAGGCGGCGGCGGCCGAGGCCACGAGCAGGATCTGGGCAATGACCGATACGGCCTTGAACAGGGTCTGTTCGGCAAGACGAAGCTGACGCATGGTGAATTCCGGATGCGGGGGAGGGCGGTGATGCCGGGGGAGCGCGAAACGCGGCCGGGCTGCGCTAGGCAGCCCGGCCTGGCCGGGAGCCGGCCTTACTTGGTGTTGCGGATCGCGTCGATCAGGCTCTTGTCGTACTTTTTGTAGTACTCGGCGTAGGCCGGCTGCACCGCGGCGGCGAAGGCATCGCGGTCGACGTCGGTCGTGACCTGCATGCCTTCCTTGCGAAGCTGCTCGACGCCGGTTTTCTCGATGTCGTCGACGTAGTCGCGCATGGCCTGGGCCGAGGCCTTGCCGGCCGTCTTGAACTCGGCCTTTTCGGCGTCGGACAGGCCTTCATACACATTGGCCGACATCAGCACCAGCGCCGGGCCGTACACGTGGCCGGTCAGCGACAGGTATTTCTGGATTTGCGACAGCTTGGCCGAGGTGATGACAGACAGCGGGTTTTCCTGGCCGTCGATGGTGCCTTGCTGCAGGGCGGTGGCCACTTCGGGCCAGGCCATGGGCGTGGGCAGGATGCCGATGGCGCGGAAGGCCGCGATGTGGATGGGGTTTTCGGTGGTGCGGATCTTCAGGCCCTTGGCGTCGGCCGGCGTCTTGACCGGGCGCACGTTGTTGGTCAGGTGGCGGAAGCCCTGTTCGCCCCAGGCCAGGGCGATGATGCCGCGGTCGGGGAACTTGGCCAGCATGTCCTGGCCGATCTTGCTGTCGAGCACTTTGCGGGCGTGTTCCAGGTCGCGCAGCAGGAAGGGAATGTCGAAAACGCCGGTTTCCGGCACGAAATTCAGGGTGGCGCCGGTGGACACGATGGCCAGGTCGATGGTGCCGATCTGCAGGCCTTCGATGACCTCGCGCTCGCCGCCCAGCGCGCTGTTGGGGAACTGCTGGATCTTGTATTTGCCCTTGGTCGAGCCTTCGATCGACTTGGCGAACGCTTCGGCGCCGGCGCCGTAGTGCGACGACGTGGACAGGGCGTAGGCCATTTTCAACGTGGTCTGGGCGGCTGCGGGCAGCGCGGCGGCGGCGGTGCAAGCCGCCAGGATGGTGGCGGCAAGCCAGGTCTTACGCATGGTGTCTTCTCCCGGGAACAGATGAATATTGGTATCGGCGCATCGCATGTTACGCCCAGCGCGCATGATAGCGGGATTCCCCGGGCAAACCGACCATTGGTTACCATTGCAAAATGATGGATTTCCCTGATTCCTCCTCCCGGGCGCGCCGGCCCGGCCTGGCCGCCGCCTTGCGCCTGGGCGCCCGCATGATGAGGCGCGACGCCCGCGCCGGCGAGCTGCGCCTGCTGGTGCTGGCCCTGGTGGTGGCGGTGGCCGCCGTCACCAGCGTGGGCTTTTTGGCCGACCGGGTCGGCCGCGCGCTCGAGCGCGACGCCGGCCAGATGCTGGGGGCCGACCTCGTGCTGGACGCCGATGCGCCCATCGATGCCGGATTCCTCCAGGCGGCCCGCGACCGGGGACTCGAGGTTTCGCGCACCATGCAGTTTCCCACCATGGCCAGCGCGGGCGATGCCGCCCAGCTGGTCTCGCTGAAGGCGGTCGAGCTCGGCTATCCGCTGCGCGGCCGCCTGAGCGTGGCCGACGCCCCGTATGCCGAAGGCGCTCCCACGCGCGATATTCCGGCGCCCGGCACGGCCTGGGCCGACGCCCAGTTGCTGGCGCTGCTGGATATCGGCGTGGGCGACACCATCGGCGTGGGTGACAGCCGGCTGCGGGTGGCGCGCGTGATCACCTATGAACCCGACCGGGGCCTGCAGTTCGTGAATGTAGCGCCGCGCCTGATGGTGCGCGCCAGCGACCTGCCGGCCACCGGGCTGGTGGCGCCGGGCAGCCGCATCGGCTACGCGCTGCTGGCGGCTGGCCAGCCCGACGCGGTGGCGGCGTATTCCACCTGGTTGCAGCAGCATTTGCAGCGCGGCCAGAAGCTGGCCACCCTGGAGTCCGGCCGCCCAGAAGTCCGGCGCACGCTCGATCGCGCCCAGCGTTTCCTGTCGCTGGTGGCGTTGCTGGCGGTGCTGATTTCGGCGGTGGCGGTGGCGCTGGCGGCGGGGCGTTTTATGACGCGTCATCGCGACGGCATCGCGGTAATGCGCTGCCTGGGCGCTGTGCAGCCGCAGGTGACGCGCATGCTGCTGGCAGAGTTCACCCTGGTGGGTCTGTTCGCCTCGGCGGCCGGCTGCCTGCTGGGCTACGCCGCACACCAGGGCCTGGTGCTGGCGCTGGGCAATCTCATCGATACCGAGCTGCCGGCGGCTTCGGGCGTTCCGGCCGTGCAGGGCCTGGTTACCGGCGTGTTGCTGTTGCTCGGTTTCGCGCTGCCGTCGCTGGCGCAACTGCGTCACGTGCCGCCGGCCCGGGTGTTGCGCCGCGATGCCGAAACCCTGCGCGCGCGCAGCGCGGCCGGCTACGCCCTGGGCGCGGCGGGCTTCGCCCTGTTGATCTGGTGGTTCGCCGGCAATGCGCGGCTGGGCGCCGTGGTGGCAGGGGGGTTCCTGGCCGCGTTCGCTGTTTTTGCCCTGGTGGCGTGGCTGTGCGTGCTGGGCCTGGCGCGGCTGCGCGGCGCGGCCGCCGGCCTGCCGGCGCTGCGTTTTGCCCTGGCAGGCGTGGTGCGCCGGCGCGCCGCCACCATTACCCAGGTGTGTGCGCTGGCAATCGGCCTGATGGCGCTGCTGTTGCTGGCCATGACCCGCACCGACCTGGTGGCCGGCTGGCAGCGCACGCTGCCGCCCGACGCGCCCAACCGCTTCCTCATCAACATCCAGCCCGACCAGCGCCAGCCGGTGCTCGATTTCCTGGCCGGGCACGGCCTGGGCGGCGTGGCGCTGTGGCCCATGGTGCGCGGCCGCCTGGTGGCGGTCGACGGCCGCCCGGTCGGCCCGGCCGACTATGACGAGCCGCGCGCCAAGCGCCTGGTCGACCGCGAATTCAACCTGTCGTATGGCGACGCCCTGCCGGCCGGCAACCGCATCGAGCAGGGCCGCTGGCTGCGTCCGGATGCGCACGAGGTCTCGATCGAGGCGGGCCTGGCCGAAGCGCTGCGGCTGGCGGTGGGCGACGTGCTGACTTTCGACGTTGCCGGCCAGCAGGTACAGGTTACGGTATCGGGCATCCGCCGTGTCGACTGGGATTCCATGCAGGTCAACTTCTTCGCCGTGCTGTCGCCCGCGGCGCTGCGGGACATGCCGCAAAGCTGGATTACCTCGTTTCACCTGCCGCCGGGCCAGCAGACGCTGCCGCGTGAACTGCTGCGCCAGTTTCCCAACCTGACGGTGTTCGACGTGGGTTCTATCCTGAACCAGCTGCAATCGGTGCTGGACCAGGTCGTTACCGCGGTACAGGTGTTGTTCGTGTTCACCCTGGCCGCTGGCGTGCTGGTGCTGGCCGCCGCGCTGACCGCCACCCGCGACGAACGCGTGCGCGAAGCCGCCGTGCTGCGGGCGCTGGGAGCCACGCGCAGCCAGCTGGCGCGCGCCCAGCGCCTGGAAATCCTGGCCGTGGGCGGGCTGGCCGGTCTGCTGGCGGCGGCCGGCGCCGCCGCCATTGCCTGGGCCCTGGCCACCTATGTGTTCGATTTCCGCATTACGCTCAGCGCCTGGCCCTGGCTGGCCGGTATCGGCGCAGGCATGGCGGCCGCCTGGGGCGGCGCCGCGCTGGCGCTGCGCGGCGTGTTGCGCACGCCGCCGCTGCTTACTCTACGAGAAGCCTCATGACCGCATCACGAGTCCAACCGCAGGTCGAATCCCTGCAGACTTCCAATACGCTTTTTGAAACCCTGGGCGGCGAGCCCGCCATCCGTGAACTGGTCGACCGCTTCTACGACCTGATGGACATGGAGCCCGACCTGGCCATCCTGCGTGGCGTGCACGGACCCAGCCTGGATTCGGCGCGCGAAAAGCTGTTCCTGTTCCTGTGCGGCTACTTCGGCGGCCCCAACTACTATATCGAGCGCTACGGGCATCCGCGCCTGCGGGCGCGCCACCTGCCGTTTTCCATCGGCCGGGTCGAGCGCGACCAGTGGGTGGCCTGCATGGGCCGGGCCATGCAGGACCAGGGGGTGGCCCCCGAACTCATCGACCGCCTGCTCGAGGCTTTCTACGGCGTGGCCGACTGGATGCGCAACCGTGACGACTGAACCTGGCACCGACGCCGCCGGCGCACGCCGGCTGGCCTGGGCCGGCCCGCCCCCCGGCGCCATGCTGTGCGACGCCCGCCTGGGGGCGGCCGATCCGCATTGGCTGGACCCTCGCTGGTACGGCGCGCAGGCCCGGCCGGTGGATGCAGGCGGGCGTCAGTCGGCCTGGTTCGTGCAGCATGACGACTGGCAGGGCGTGCTGCGGCGCTACCGGCGCGGCGGGCTGGTCGCGCGCATCAGCCGCGATGCGTACGTATGGCAGGGCGAGTCCCGCACCCGCTGTTTTCGCGAATACCGTCTGCTGGCATGGCTGCGCGAACGTGGCCTGAGCGTGCCGGCGCCCCTGGCCGCGGCCTACTGGCGCCATGGGCCGGCCTATCGCGCGGCGATCCTGGTCGAGCGCATTCCCCAGGTGCGGCCGCTGGCGCAACTGCTGGACCAGCCCGTCTGGGACGCCGCCGCCAGCGCCATTGCCGCCATGCACCGCCTGGGCGTGTGGCACGCCGACCTGAACGCCTACAACATCCTGCTCGACCCGCAGGGCCGCGCCTGGCTGATCGACTTCGACCGCGGCACGGCCGGCGGCATTTCCGCGCACGCGCGCCGCGCCAACATGCTGCGCCTGCGGCGCTCATTGCAGAAGGTGGGCGGCGCGGCGGGACTGGAGTTCTGGAACCGCCTCGACCAGGCGTACCGGGCCTGCGCCGACTGACCGAGGGGCCAGTGGCCCGCAGCGGTGTCAGGCACCTGTCGGAGCCTGACACCTGACGCGTGGCGCGCGACACTGCAATAGGTGTCTGACTCCCGCAGTGTCAGCAACAGGTGTCTGACTCCCGCAGGGTGTCAGACACCGATTGACCGAGACGCCGGTGGCCCATGGCGGTGTCAGGCACCTGCCGGAGCCTGACACCCGACGCAGATATCCACGGAGCCTGACACCCGACGCAGATATCCACGGAGCCTGACACCCGACGCAGACATCCACGGAGCCTGACACTTGAGGCAGACGTCTGCGGAGCCTGGCGCCTGACGGCTGGCGCGAGGCTGCCCCAGGCCGCGGCGTCCCTTGCCCCCGGGGGCTTTGTCGGGCTCTGTCCTGCGGCAAAGGCGGGGGTTTCTCCCGTGTTTTCTGGGCAAACTCCCTGAAAAAGGCTTTATCATTTTGCCCTTTGGCAAATTTCGCACTGAGAGTGGCAAGGGGCTCGCAATGAACATCAAGGCGGAAATCCGATGGGCGCTGGGCGCGGCGCTGGCCGCCGCCGCCATGTCGGGCGCATGCGCGCAGGACAAGGTCGTCAACGTCTATAACTGGGCCGAATACACGGCGCCCGACACCATTCCGGGCTTCGAGCGCGAAACCGGCATTCAGGTGCGCTACGACGTCTACGACAACAACGACACACTGCAGGCCAAGCTGCTTACCGGCAAATCGGGCTACGACGTGGTGGTGCCGTCCACGCACTACGCCTCGCGCCAGATCCAGGCCGGGCTGTACCAGAAGCTGGACAAATCCAAGATTCCCAACTGGAAGAACCTCGACCCCGACATCATGGCCCTGGTGGCCTCGGTGGACCCGGGCAACGAGCACGTCATCCCGTGGGGCTACGGCACCAACGGCCTGGGCTATAACGTCACCAAGGTCAGGCAGATCATGGGCGACGACGCCGACCTGGGCAGCTGGGACATGCTGTTCAAGCCCGAGAACGCCGCCAAGCTGAAAGACTGCGGCATCTCGGTGCTGGACGAGGCCGCGCAAGTGTTCCCGGCGGTGCTCAAGTACCTGGGCAAAGACCCCAACAGCGACCAGCCCGACGACTACAAGGCCGCGCTGGCCCTGCTCAAGCAGATCCGCCCGTACATTCGCCAGTTCAGCTCGTCGGGCTATATCGACGAGCTCGCCGTGGGCGACCTGTGCATGGTGTACGGGTTCTCGGGCGACGTCATGATTTCCCGCAAGCGCGCCCAGGACGCCAAGCGCCCGTACGAAATCAACTATTTCATCCCGAAGGGCGGGGCGCCGGCCTGGTTCGATGTCATGGCCATCCCCAAAGATGCGCCGCATCCCGACGCCGCCCATGCGTTCATCAACTACATCGAAACCCCCAAGGTGCACGCGGCCATCACCAACACCATGTTCTATCCCAATGCCAACAAGGCGGCGCGCGAGTTCGTGGTGAAAGACGTGGCTGACAACCCCATGATCTATCCGCCGCCCGACGTGGCCAAGACGCTCTACGTGATCAAGGCCCAGCCCCTGAACATCCAGCGCCTGCAGACCCGCATGTGGGCCGAACTGAAGTCCGGACGATAGCCATCATGAGCGACAGCCGTTACGCGGCGCAGCATGCGGCCGACCCCGACGAATTCGTGCGGGTGTCCGACCTGGTCAAGATATTCGGCGACGTGGTGGCCGTGAAATCGGTCAACCTGGCCGTGCGGCGCAACGAGATCTTCGCCCTGCTGGGCAGCTCAGGCTGTGGCAAGTCCACGCTGCTGCGCATGCTGGCCGGTTTCGAAGAAGCCACTTCCGGCCAGATCGTGCTCGACGGCGAAGACATCACCGCGGTGCCGCCGTACCGGCGCCCGGTCAACATGATGTTCCAGTCGTACGCGCTGTTTCCCCACATGACGGTCGAGGCCAACGTGGCCTTCGGCCTGAAGCAGGAAGGGGTCGACCGCGCCGAAATCCACGACCGCGTGTTCGAGGCCCTGGACCTGGTCCAGATGGCCGGGTACTCGCGCCGCAAGCCGCACCAGCTGTCGGGCGGCCAGCAGCAACGCGTGGCGTTGGCGCGCAGCCTGGTCAAGCGTCCCAAGCTGCTGCTGCTCGACGAGCCCATGTCGGCGCTGGACAAGCAGATCCGCCAGAAAACCCAGATCGAACTCGCCAAGATCCTGGAACAGGTGGGCGTGACCTGCATCATGGTCACGCACGACCAGGAAGAAGCCATGACCATGGCGCACCGCCTGGCCGTCATGACCGAGGGCCAGATCGTGCAATGCGGCACGCCACAAGACGTCTACGCGTTTCCCAATTCGCGCTTCGTGGCCGGCTTTATTGGTTCCACCAACCTGCTGACCGGCACCATCGTGGTCGACGAGCCCGACCACGTCGCCATCGAGTGCGCCGAGCTGACTCGCCCGCTGTACGTCAGCCACGGCGTCAGCGAGCCGCTGGGCATGGAAGTGCACGTCTCCATCCGCCCCGAACGGCTGGTGGTGTCGCGTACCCAGCCGCAGGGCGAATATAACTGGGCGCACGGCATGGTCAGCCACATGGCCTGGATGGGCAGCTATGCGCTCTACCAGGTGCGGCTCGATTCCGGCAAGATCGTCGAGGCCAGCGTGCCCAGCCTGCAGCTGGCCCAGAGCGACGCGCCCGGCATCGACGAAGAAATCTTCGTCAGCTGGGACGCCGACAGCGCCACGGTGCTGGCCTCATGAAGCCGCCTGCGCTGCGCGACTGGATGCCTTCGAACCGCACGCTGGCGGTGGCGCCGCCGTTCCTGTGGCTGGCGCTGTTCCTGCTGGTGCCGTTCCTGCTGGTGCTCAAGATCAGTTTCGCCGAACTGCAGTTCGGCATCCCGCCCTATACCGCGCTGGCCGAATTCAAGGACGAGGCCATCCAGTTCAGCCTGCACCTGCGCGGCTACATCCTGCTGTTCACCGACAGCCTGTACCTGGCCACGTACCTGAATTCGCTGAAAATGGCCGCCATCACCACGGTGTGCTGCGTGCTGATCGGCTATCCCATGGCGTACTACATCGCCCGCTCGTCGCCGGCGGTGCGCAACGTGCTGCTGCTGGGCGTGATTTTGCCATTCTGGACTTCGCTGCTGCTGCGCGTGTATGCCTGGGTGGGCATCCTGCGCAACGACGGCCTGCTCAACAAATTGCTGATGAGCCTGGGCATCATTTCCAGTCCGCTCGAAATCTACCGCACCGACCTGGCCGTATACATCGGGCTGGTGTATGCCTACCTGCCATTCTTCATTCTGCCGCTGTACGCCAACCTGGTGAAGATGGACCTGCGCCTGCTCGAAGCCGCGTACGACCTCGGCGCGCGTCCCTGGCAGGCGTTCTGGCGCATTACCGTGCCGCTGTCGCGGCCCGGCGTCATCGCCGGCGCGATGCTGGTGTTCATTCCGTCGGTGGGCGAATACGTCATTCCCGAAATGCTGGGCGGCGCCGACACCCTGATGATGGGCCGCGTCATGTGGAACGAGTTCTTCAACAATGCCGACTGGCCCATGGCCTCGGCCGTGACTTGCGTGATGGTCCTGCTGCTGCTGGTGCCGCTGGCGCTATTCCAGTACAACCAGGTGCGCCAGGAAGAGGCGGCGCGGGGGGCGCGCGCATGAAGGGGCCCAACAACACCGGGCGCGGCCTGGCCCTGGGGCTAGGGTACTTCTTCCTGTATGCCCCCATCATCAGCCTGATGGTGTTCTCATTCAACGACTCGCCGCTGGTCACGTCCTGGAGCGGCTTTTCGCTGCGCTGGTACGGCTCGCTGCTCAATGACGACGCGCTGCTCAGCGCGGCCTGGCTGTCGTTCAAGATCGCCGCCCTGACCGCCACCGCCGCCGTCGTCATCGGCACCTGGGCCGGCTACGTGCTGGGCCGCATGGGCCGCTTTCGCGGATTCGCCCTGTACGTGGGCATGCTCAGCGCGCCGCTGGTCATTCCCGAGGTCGTGCTGGGCATTTCGCTGTTGCTGATGTTCGTGGAAATGCGCGGCACGCTGGGCTGGCCGGCCGAGAACGGCACCTTTACCATCTGGGTGGGCCACGTGACCCTGTGCATGGCGTTCGTGGCGGTGGTGATCCAGGCCCGCATCCGCGACCTCGACCGCTCGCTCGAAGAAGCCGCGCTCGACCTGGGCGCCGCGCCGCTGACCGTGTTTTTCCGCATCACGCTGCCGCTGATCGCGCCGGCGCTGGTGTCGGCCTGGCTGCTGTCGTTCACCCTGTCGCTGGACGACGTGGTGCTGGCTTCGTTCTTGTCGGGGCCGGGGTCCACCACGCTGCCCATGGAGGTGTTCTCGCGCGTGCGGCTGGGCCTCAAACCCGAGGTCAACGCGTTGGCTACCCTGTTCATCCTGGCGGTGGGCACCTGTGTCATCCTGGTCAACCGCCTGCAATGGCGCAAGGAATCCGAACCGAAATGAAGTCTCAAGCAACCCTCTATGGCCTGAGCAAATGCAGCACCTGCGTCAAGGCGCGCGACTGGCTGTCGGCCCATAACGTGGCCCACGAGTTCATCGATTACCGCGATCATCCGGTGCCCGCGGCCACCCTCAAGGCCTGGGCCGCGCAAGTGGGCGGCTGGGAAAAGCTGGTCAACCGCACCTCGATGACCTGGCGCAGCCTGTCCGACGACCGCAAGGCGGCGCAGACCGACGCCGACTGGACCCGCCTCATCGCCGACTATCCGGCGCTGGTGCGCCGGCCCGTGACCGTCACGCCCGATGGCGAGGTTACCGTGGGCTTCTCGGAAAAGCGCTACGGCGAGCGCTTCGCCTGAGCATGGCCCGCGAGTCCGACAGGCGCCCCCGGCCGGCCGCCCGACGCGGCCGCGCGCCTGGCCCCGCGCTGCCCGACAGCTTCTTCGATCGCGATCCCTGCCAACTGGCGCGCGAGCTGCTGGGCAAGGTCATCCGGCGCAGGCTGGACGGCCTGTGGCTGTCGGCTCGCATCATCGAGACCGAGGCCTATTATCTGGCCGAGAAGGGCAGCCACGCGTCGCTGGGCTACACGCACAAGCGCCGCGCGCTGTTCATGGACGGCGGCACGGTTTACATGTACTACGCGCGCGGCGGCGATTCGCTGAACTTCAGCGCCGGCGGGCCGGGTAACGCCGTGCTGATCAAATCGGGCCATCCCTGGATCGACGAAGTTTCGGGCCCCGAAGCCCTGGCCCGCATGCAGGCCCTGAACCCCGACGCCAGCGGCCAGCCCCGCGCGCCCGCGCGGCTGTGCGCCGGCCAGACCCTGCTCTGCCGCGCGCTGGGCCTGAAAGTGCCCGACTGGGACGCGCGGCGCTTCGACCCCGCCGAATTCTTCGTCGAAGACATCGGCCAGGCGCCCGAGCGCCTGGTGTGCACGACGCGGCTGGGCATTCCGGCCGGCCGCGACGAACACCTGCGCTACCGATTTGTTGACCCGGCTTACGCGGCGTTTTGCACCCGCAATCCGTTGCGGCGCGGCCAGCAGGCCGGGCGCGATTACGACTGGATGGACGCTTACGGCGCGATCCTGGCCTGAGCCTGGGCTTCGTCGTACTGGCGCTGCAGGCGGGCGCGCCATGCCGCGTACTTGCGGTGCATGCGGCGTTTGTTCAGGCGCTTGCTCCAGGCGTATAGCGGAATCAGCGGCAGCACGCCGAAGCCGTCTATCAGGTACATGCCGGGCTTGCCGTCGGCATTGCGGCCCAGCGCAATATTCTTGGCCGACATATCGCTGATGACGATGTGCGCGTCGATGAGGTCTTCGAAGAACGCATCCAGCTGTGCTCCCAGAGCCGCGCTGATGCCCTCGCGCGCGATGATCTGCGCCAGGGTGGGCGCCAGCTGGCCATCCTCGCCGGTGATTTTTTCCACCAGCTGGCCCAGCCCCAGGGTGGTCTGCGCCAGCCCCACCACCCGGGCCATAGGCACGTTCCATACGCCCGAAGGCACGGTGGTGGTGACGTATTCCGACAGCTCGTCCAGGTAGACGCGGTAGGCGCTGTCGCGCTGGAACTGTTTGTAGAAGCGCTTGAACGGCTTGCGTTCCAGGTAGGCCGCGTACGCTTCCATGTTGATGACCTTGACCAGCAGCGACGGCTCGTTGGGGTGCTGGAAAACGTAGCGGTCGGCGCCCCTGGCCAGCACCTGGGCGTGGGCGAGATCCAGCGGCCCGAACACCGCGGCGTAGCCGGGAGACGGCGCGGCGGCGTTCAGGGTAGGGGAGTCGTGTTGCACAATGATGTCGCGGCGGTATTCGATGTCCTGCGATTGTCGAAGTTCGGGCGCTTTTGCGCAACCTGGGATGCGGCCAGGCAAGCCGCCGGCCGCCTACAATGGCGCTTTCAGGAGACTGCCCTTGATCGAAGCCTTGCCCTGGATCACCGCGGCGGCGGCCGTGCTTGCCTTGCTGGCCGTATTGGGCCTGTGGCTGCGCCCGTCCGCGGGGGCGCGCGTGGCGCGCCTGGCCGACAGTCTGGATCGCCTGGAGCGCACCCTGCGCGCCGACCTCGACACGAGCCAGCGCGGGCTGCGTACCGAGTTCGCCGAATCGACCCGTGGCCTGCGCGCCGAACTGGCCCAGGGGCACGAGGCGTTGCGCACCGCGCTGTCGCGCGACGCGCAGGCGGCCCGCGCCGAATACGCCGATTCGCTGGCGCGCTTCGCCGCGCAATTCGGCGAGCGCCTGGAAGGGCTGGTGGCCCTGAACGACCGCCGCATGCAAGAGGTGCGCCAGACGGTCGACCAGCGCCTGCAGGCCCTGCAGGCCGACAACGGCGCGCGGCTCGACGAGATGCGACGCACCGTTGACGAAAAACTGCATGCCACGCTTGAACAGCGGCTGGGCGAGTCGTTCAAGCTGGTATCCGAACGCCTGGAAGCCGTGCACAAGGGGCTGGGCGAAATGCAGTCGCTGGCCTCCGGCGTGGGCGACCTGAAACGCGTGCTGACCAACGTGAAGTCGCGCGGCACCTGGGGCGAAGTGCAACTGGCGCGCCTGATCCAGGACACCATGACGCCCGAGCAGTACGCCAGCAACGTCAAGCCGGTGCCCGGCAGCGACGCGATCGTCGAATTCGCCATCCGGCTGCCGGGCCGCGCGGCCGGCGCGCAGCCGGTGTGGCTGCCCATTGACGCCAAGTTTCCCAAAGAAGAATACGAGCGGCTGATGGAGGCCTGCGATGCGGCCGACGCCGATGGCGAGCGCGCCGCCAGCGCCGCGCTGGCGCGCGCCGTCGAACTGCAGGCGCGCCAGATCGCCGACAAGTACGTGGCGCCGCCGCACACCACCGATTTCGCCATCATGTTCCTGCCCACCGAGGGGCTGTATGCCGAAGTGCTGCGCCGCCCCGGCCTGCTCGACAAACTCCAGGCCCTGCGGGTCAACGTGGCGGGTCCCAGCAACCTGGCGGCCATGCTGAACAGCCTGCAGATGGGCTTTCGCACGCTGGCAATCGAGCAGCGTTCGTCCGAGGTGTGGCAGGTGCTGCGGGCCGTGAAGACCGAGTTCGCCAAGTTCGGCTATTCGCTGGCCAGCGTGAAGAAAACGCTGGAATCGGCCAGCAACAAGCTGGGGCAGACGGAAGTGCGCACCCGCGCCATGCTGCGCAATCTGAAGACGGTAGAGGTGCTGTCCGAAGATGACGCGCGGCGCTTGCTGGGCGAAGGCGCTTCGCCGGCGGACACGGACGACGGCGCCCTTGCGCCCCAAAATGAAAAGTGCTAACGGTGGAACGTAGGTAGGTCCTGGGTGGAGCCTGGGGCCTGCGCGACCGGGAGACCCGCATGCCGCCGTTCCAGACCCACACTGTCGTCAACCAGGTAGCGCCCCTGGAAGACTACTCGTTGTATGACACCGACCCCGCGCTGAACCAGGCCGTGCTGCGCGAGGGCGCCGCCGACGCGGTGGCCGAGCTGCGCGAGCATGGAGCCTGGCTGGGGCGCGGGCACGTCCTGGCGGCCGCCGAGCAGGCCAACCGCTGCTCGCCGCGCTGGCACGGCTACGACCGCAATGGCCACCGGGTCGACCAGATTGAGTTCCACGCCGCCTGGCACGCGCTGCTGGCGGGTATTGTGTCGCGCGGCCTGCACAGCCACGCCTGGCTGCGGCCCGCGCCGGGCGCCCAGGTGGCGCGCGCGGCGGCGTATCTGATGCAGGGGCAGATCGAGGCTGGCACGCTGTGCCCCACCACCATGACCTACGCCGCCGTGCCGCTGCTGCAGGCCGAGCCGGCAGGCGTCATCGACTTCGGCCGGCAATGGCTGCCCGCGCTGGCTTCGCGCGATTACGACAGCGCCGACGCGCCGCTGGCGGCCAAGCGTGGCGCGCTGATCGGCATGGGGCTGACCGAAAAACAGGGCGGCTCCGACCTGCGCGCCATTGCGACGCGGGCCGAACCGGTCGGGCAGGGCGGGCGCGGCGCGGCTTATCTGCTGACCGGCCACAAGTGGTTCCTGTCGGTGCCCCATGCCGACGCGCACCTGGTGCTGGCCAATACCGATGCCGGGCCGGGTTGCTTCTTCGTGCCGCGCTGGACGCCGGACGGGCCGCGCAACGCGGTGCGCATCCGCCGCCTGAAAGACAAGCTGGGCAATCGCAGCAACGCCAGCGGCGAAGTGGAGTTCGAGCAGGCCTGGGGCATGCTTATGGGCGAGCCGGGACGCGGCTTGCCGCTGCTGCTGCAGATGGCCGCCACCACGCGGCTCGATTGTGTGCTGGGCAGCGCGGCCCTGCTGCGCCAGGCGGTGGTGCAGGCCGCGCATCACGCGCAGCACCGGCAGGCTTTCGGACGCGCCCTGGCGTCCCAGCCGCTGATGCGCCAGGTGCTGGCCGACCTGGCCCTGGAAAGCGAGGCCGCCATGGCGTGGGCCTTGCGGCTGGCCCGCGCGGTGGACGAACGCCACCAGCCCGCCGCCCGGGCGCTCGTGCGCGTAGGCACGCCGGCCGCCAAGCTGTGGGTTTGCAAGCGCGCCATCGCCGCCATTGCCGAATGCATGGAAGTATGGGGCGGCAACGGTTATGTCGAAGAAAGCCCGTTGCCGCGGCTGTACCGCGAAGCGCCGGTCAACTCGATCTGGGAAGGCTCGGGCAGCATCATGGCCCTGGACGTGTTGCGCGCGCTGCAGCGCGACCCGGATTGCCTGCAGGCCCTGCACGACGAGCTGGACCCGGCGCGTGGCGCGTGGCCCGCCTACGACCAGGCCTGGCAGGCCTGGCGTGAGCTCGCGGCCAGGCAGGCCGGCAGCGAGGCCGACCCGGCCCAGGCGCGCCGGCTGGCCGCCGGGCTGGCGCGCCTGTGGCAGGCTGCCTTGTTGATCCGCCACGCGCCGGCCGCGGTGGCTGATGCGTTCGTGGCCAGCCGCCTGGCGGACGCCGGCGGCATTGCCGGCGAGCTGCCGACGGGGGCCGACCTGGACGCCATCCTGGCGCGGGCCTGGCCGGGTATCTGCTAAATTTCGCCTGTTCATCGACTTCCGGCGCCCAGCGCGCCCTGGCAACATGCTGACTCAACAAGAACTGAAGCAACAGGCGGCTGACGCGGCCCTGGCCCTCATCGAACCCCTGCTCGGGCCCGACGTGATCATTGGCGTGGGCACCGGCTCTACGGCCGACCTGTTCATCGACGGCCTGGCCCGCTACCGGGACCGCCTGCGCGGCACTGTCGCCAGTTCCGAGCGCAGCGCCGCGCGCCTGGCTGGCCACGGCATCACCGTGCTGGACCTGAACGACGTGACCTCCATGCCGGTGTATGTGGACGGCGCCGACGAAATCGACGCCCGCCTGCACATGATCAAGGGCGGCGGCGGCGCGCAGACGCGCGAAAAAATCGTGGCCTCGGTGGCCGATCGCTATATCTGCATCGTCGATGAATCCAAGCTGGTCGAGCGGCTGGGCAGCTTCCCGCTGCCGGTCGAGGTTATTCCCATGGCGCGGCAGGCCGTGGCGCGCGCGCTGGTTGCGTTGGGCGGGCAACCTCGCCTGCGCGAAGGCTTCACCACCGACAACGGCAATATCATCCTCGATGTGGCGGGCCTGCAGATCGACGACGCGCCCGCCCTGGAGCTTACGGTCAACAACCTGCCGGGCGTGGTCACCTGCGGCCTGTTCGCCCGCCCCGGCGCCGATGTGGCGCTGCTGGCCACGCAGAACGGCATCCGCCGGCTCGAACGGCCCTGATGGTTGCGCCGGCCGCGGCCTGCGCGGTCAGCCCCGCGGACCGGGGCCGGGGCTAGCCCGGCGCTGGCCTTGCCCGCACCCGGGGGGCGATTCATAATCCTGTCATACTCAGGTCATAACCTTGCGGGTCGGCAGGCCCATCACGCATCGCGCACAAAGGGCATCGCCATGTATACACCTACGCGGGGAGTCCGGATGACGGAGCACACCAACAAGCAGTTCGACGCCGATCTGGAAAGCGTCCGTTCGCAATTTCTGCAAATGGGCGGCGTGGTCGAGGCCATGATCCAGGAATCGGTCGCCGCCGTTCCCACTGGCGACCTGGACCTGGTCGAAAAAGTGCGCGAGCGCGAAAAGCAGGTCAACCGCCACGAAGTCGAGATCGACGAGCGCATCAGCCTGATTCTGGCGCGCCACCAGCCCACCGCCATCGATCTGCGCACGCTGCTGGCTGTGTCCAAGATGCTGACCGACATGGAACGCTGCGGCGACGAGGCCGAGAAAATCGCCAACACGGTGCGGCGCATGTACGACACCGAGCAGCGCCACATTCCGGTGATCGAGCTGCGCCACATGGCCGACAGCGTGGGCCGCATGCTGCACAACGTGCTCGACGCCTTCGCTCGCCTCGATCCCATCCAGGCGGCGCAGGTGGTGCGCAGCGACAAGGAGGTCGACCGCGAATGGAAGGGCGCGCTGCGTAACCTGATCACCTACATGATGGAAGATCCGCGCACCATCTCGCGCGCCATCGACATGGTGTTCATTGCCCGCGCGCTCGAACGCATCGGCGACCACGCCAAGAACATGGCCGAACGGGTCATCTACATGGTCAAGGGCGCCGACGTGCGGCACACCGGCGTGAAGAACGCCGAACGCCAGGCGCGCGGCGACGAAGACACGCCCTCATCCGAACAGCGACCCGGCGTAGACGCCTGAGCCGCGGCAGGGCGGAACAAACACCCTTTTGCATGAGCCGCGCGCGCCGGGCAGGCCTGCCCGGGGTTCGCTCGTCAGGCCGGTTCAGCGTACCGCACCATGATCTGCCATTCGGCGTGCACGGCCGGGCGCGGTTCGCCTTCGGCCGCGACCGCTACTTGCCATGCGCAGCGGGCTTCGCCGGGCCGGGGTTCGGCGACTGTGGCCAGGGCAAAACTGGCCGAGACCCGTGAGCCCGAGCGCACCGGCGCGGTGAAGCGGATTTTGTCGAAACCGTAATTCAGCACCAGCGCCGCGCCCGGAAAAGCGATGCAGCTGGCTTGCCAGCAGGTCAGCAGCGACAGCACCAGGAAACCGTGCGCGATGGTCTGCCCGTACGGCGATTGCGCCGCCGCGCGAGCGCCGTCGATATGAATCCACTGGCTGTCGTACGTGAGCTGCGCGAAGCGATCGATCATGGACTGGTCGATCTCGATGGCGCGCGACACCAGCGGCGGCTGCCCGACGAACTCGGCCAGCGACCGCACCGAGCCGAATTCGCGTATCGCCGCGCTGGCGAGGGATGGGCGGTGCGTCATGCGGGCTCCGGCGGTAGACACGATCGGTAGAAACATTCAGGGGACCAGCGGTTCGGCGGCCGCGGCAGGGGCGCGGATGACGCCGGCGCGCTCGAGCTGGTCGATGGCGCCGGCGTCCAGGCCGGCGCCAGCCAGCACAGCGCGGCTGTGCTGGCCTACCGTGGGCGCGCCGGCCGGCGTGGGGCCGCCGTCTTGCGCGCACGCGAAACCGATGCCGCGGGTCCGCACTTCGCGCCCGTCTTGCCGGAAGCGGTAGTCGGGCAGGTGGACGCAGCCGGTGGCATCGACCTCTTGCAGGAATTCTTCCAGTTTCCGCACCCTGGCCGCGGGCACGCCGGCCAGGCCCAGGGCGGCTTCCAGCTGTGCCGCGCTGCGGGCCGCGAACGCTGCGCGCAGGCATTGCACGACGTAGTCGCGGTCGTTCGGCACCACGAAGCCGTTGGGGGCGTTGAAGGCTGCCAGGTCGAGGGCGCGCGCGTCGCTGCACAGGCTTTCTATGCCCAGGATGGCAGCCATCTGGCGGAACTGCGCCGGTGTGTTGGCGGCTACCGCCAGCCAGCCGTCGGCGCAGCGGTAGGTATCGGCGGCCGGGCTGCCCGTGTAGCCGCGGTTGCCGACGCGGCGCGTCGGCGTGCCGTCGCTCAGGTAGGCGCACGAATTGGGGTACATCAGCATCAGCGAGGCTTGTACCATCGAGGCATCGATGTACTGGCCCGCGCCTTCGCGCGAGCGGCGATGCAGCGACGCCACGATGGACAGCGCCGCCAGCATGCCGACCGCCACGTCGATGACGGGGAAACCCACCTTCAGCGGCGGCGCGTCGTCGCCTTCGCCCGACATCATCATCATGCCGGTCAGGGCCTGGACCACGTGGTCGTAGGCGCCGCGCTGCGACCAGTCGCCCTGCTGGCCGAAGCCCGAGATCGAGCAGTAGACGATGTCGGGCCTGACGGCCTTGATAGCGGCGTAGTCGAGGCCGTGCCGGGCCACCACGCCGGGCCGGAAGTTCTCGATGAACACATCGGCCGAGGCGGCCAAGGCGCGCAACAATTCGGCGCCTTGCCTCATGCGGATGTCGAGCGCCAGCGACTGCTTGCCGGCGTTGATGGCGGCAAAGCCGGTGGGCGTGTCGGTGTCGGCGCCGTCTTTCATCGACCGCAGCACTTCGCCGGCCAGCGGCGGCTCGACCTTGATGACTTCGGCGCCCAGCTGGGCCAGGTAGAACGAGGTCAGCGGGCCGGCGATCACGTGCGAAAGATCCAGCACGCGCACGCCTTCGAGTGGCTTGGGCATGAATGATTCCGATCAGTTGGCGGTGGCGCCGGCAAGTTTGACGATCTCGGCCCATTTGCGGGCTTCGTCGCGTATGAAGGCGCCGAAAGCCTGCGGGCTGTCGCTGTGGATGACGCGCGTGCCCGTGGCCGCGAACATGCGTGCGATGCCGGGATCGTCGAGCGCTTCGTTGGTGGCGCGAAACAGCGTGTCGACCGCGGCGGCCGGCGACCTGCGCGGCAGCCAGAAACCGAACCAGAATTCCTGGATGGCAAGTTCGCTGTGCAGCACGTCGTGCAGCGTGGGCACGCCGGGCAATTGAGCCATGGGGGCGGGACTGGTCACCGCCAGGGCGCGCAGCTTGCCGCCCTCGACCTGCGGGATGGCGGTGCCCGCGATCGTGAAGGCGAAGTCGGTGTCGCCGCGCAGCAGCGACACCGGGATCTCCACCGAACCCTTGAACGGCACGTGCACCGCCCGGGCGCCGAGCAGCGACACCAGGGTCGCGCCGCCCAGGTGCGCGGCCGACCCGACGCCGCCGGAGCCGTAGTTCATCTGGCCCGGACGCGCCTTCAGGGCGGCTATCAGATCCTGCACGGTGCGACACGGCGAACTGGCGGCCACCACCAGCACGCTGGGCGAAGAGCCGATGACGCCGACCGGCGCGAAATCTTCTATGGGGTCGAATGCCAGGCCAGGCTGCAATGCTTTCTGGATCAGGTGCGAATTCGATCCCAGCAGGGCGGTATAGCCGTCGGCGGGCGCTTGCGAGACATACTGGGCGGCCAGCACGCCGCCCGCTCCGACCTTGTTCTCGACGACTACCGGCTGGCCCAGTGTGGCGCCGAGCCTGGGGCCGAACTGCCGCATCATGATGTCGGGTCCGCCGCCGGCGGCGTACGGAACGACGACGCGCACCGACCGGCCGGGATACACATCGGCGGCGCGCGCGGCGCGGCCGATCGCCAGGCTGGCGCCCAGGCCCCCTAGGCAGAACTCGCGGCGTTGCATGTTGTCTCCTTGTAGTGCTTGCAGAATAAGCAATCGCAGCGAGCATAAAAAGTGATATGTTTTTATATAACGATAACTTTATGTTTGATGTTTGCCGATGCCCGAAGCGATCGAACCCGACCACCTGGTGGCCAGGCTGCGCTTTCGCCACCTGCGCCTGCTGACCGAGGTGCAGGCCCGTGGCAGCCTGCGGGCCGCCGCGCAGGCGCTGAACCTGACGCAACCGGCGTTGAGCAAGGCGCTGACCGAAATCGAGCATGCATTCGGCTTCGCGCTGTTCGCGCGCGGGGCCCGAGGCCTGACGCCCACCGCGCAGGGACAGGTAGTGCTGCGGGGGGCCGGCCTGCTGCTGCGGGAGCTGACCCATGTGCGGGCCGAGGCCGCCGCGGCTTCCCGCTATGAAGCCAGCGTCCGCATCGGCGCGCCGCCGTTCGTGGCGCAGGTGTACCTGCCCGACGTCATCGGCAGGCTGGTGCAAGGACAGACGCCGGTGCGCGTGCAATTGCTGGAAGAGCGGGTGCCGGCGTTGATCGCGGCGCTGCGGCGCGGCGAACTGGATGCGCTGGTGACGACGTTTCCGCGGCAGATGCTGGCGCAGGACGCGGGCGCGCTGCAGGCCATCAAGCTGTTCGCGGTGCAGTTCGCCGTAATGGCCCCGGCCGGGCATGCACTGACGCGCGCGCGCCGCGTCGGCTGGGCGCGCCTGTCACAAGAGCCATGGGTGATGCCGGGGGTAGATTCGATGGGTCGCAAGCTCATCGAGCAATGCTTTGCGCAAGCCGGGCTGCCCGCGCCGCTGCCGGTGGTGGAGTCAAGCAGCCCGACCACCAGCATCCAGCTCGTGGCGGCGGGGTTGGGCATAGGCGTCGTGCCGGACGTGGCGCTGTTGCAGCACGGCGCGTTCCGGGCGGGGGCCGTCAAGCCGGTGCGCGTGATGCCAGCGCCACCGGCCAGCGCGGTGGCGCTGATCTGCCGAAGCGGGCCCCGCAACCCCCGCGTGGCGCTGCTGGAGCGGGCGCTGGGGCTGTAGCGGGGCGGGTAAACGGATCAGGCCGAAGGCGGCACGAACCCCTGGGCTTCGACGCTGCCATCTTCGAACAGATAGCGTTCCATTTGCTGCTGCAGATATTTGCGCGCGCGGGCGTCGGCCAGGTTCAGACGGTTTTCGTTGACCAGGCGGGTTTGCACCTGTTTCCAGTCTTCCCAGGCTTCCTTGGAAATGTTCTGCCAGATGCGGGTGCCCAGCTCGCCAGGGTAGGGGGGGAAGTCCAGGCCTTCGGCTTCGCGTTTCAGTTTGGCACAGTTGACGGTACGGGACATGGTGGTGCTGCCGGTATCAAGTGGTGGAAATGCCATTTTAGCGGGCTGCCGCGGCTATTGGGGTTTGCGTCGTTCTACCAGCCCCGTCCCGCGGCGACCGGGCGAGCGGTGTCGGCGCACGTGGGTCGGGCTCGGGCGCATGCAGGCGCCCTCGGCCTGCTGCGCAGGCTGCCCCGGCGCCCAACGCGCCGACACCGCTCGCCCGGACGCCGCGGGACTGCGATAGTTGAATGCGAACCACCGTAGCGCCATCGGTGTCAGACACCGACGTATGCAGATTGCTCGCCGGTTACAGTTTTTTGATGAAGACCAGGCTGTTGCGTGAGCGGTTGTAGTTGTTCTGCTTGTCGCGCGGCAGGTCGGCGACGCCGCCTTGCACGAAGCCGCGCTTCATGAACCAGTGCGAAGTGCGGGTGGTCAGCACGAACAGGCGGCGCGCGCCCATGGCGCGGGCGCGGGACTCCATGTGGCGCAGCAGAATCTCGCCTTCGCCCGAGCCCTGCCATTCGGGATGCACGATCAGGCAGGCCATTTCGGCCATGTGCTCGTCGGGGTAGGGGTGCAGGGCGGCGCAGCCGTAGATGACGCCGTCGTGCTCCAGCACGGTGAAGCGCTCGACCTCGCGTTCGATGACGCTGCGCGGGCGTGGCACCAGGGTGCCGTCGGCTTCCAGAGGTTCGATCAGGCTCAGGATGGCGCCCACGTCGTCGAGCGTGGCGGGGCGCAGGTCGTCCAGGGTGTCTTCGACCACCATGGTGCCCACGCCGTCGTGGGTGAAGATTTCGAGCAGCACGCTGCCGTCCAGGGCGTAGGGCACCAGGTGCGCGCGCGCCACGCCGCGCTTGACCGCCAGCGAGGCATGGCGCAGGTAGAACGCGGTGTCCTCGTCCAGCTCGCCCTTTTGCAACAGGGCGTCGGCGTCGACGCGCGCCAGCTCGGTATCCACCGCGCCGTCGGGGGCCAGCACGCCGGGCGAGCTGGACAGGAAAATCAGTTTCTCGGCGCGCAGCGCCACCGCCACGCTGGTGGCCAGCTCTTCCATGGCCAGGTTGAAGGCGTCGCCCGTGGGCGAGAAGCCCAGCGGCGACAGCAGCACCACCGACGAGCCTTTTTCTATGGCGAACTTCAGGGCGTCGACGTCGATCTTGCGAACCTGGCCGGTATGTTTGTAGTCGATGCCGTCGACCACGCCCGTGGGGCGCGCGGTGACGAAATTGCCCGAAATGACGCGAATGTGCGAATGCGACATCGGCGTGTTGGGCAGGCCCTGGCTGAAGGCAGCCTCGATGTCCAGGCGGATTTCGCCGGCGGCTTCCTTGGCGCATTCCAGCGCGGCCGGGTCGGTAGGGGCCAGGCCACGGTCGAATTGCTGGGTATAGCCTTTCAGGCGCAGCTGTTCATTGACCTGCGGGCGCGAGCCATGCACCAGCACCAGCCGCACGCCCAGCGCCGACAACAGCGACAGATCTTGCACCAGCGCATTGAGCGCGCCGGCCTGCACCAGTTCGCCGCCGAACGCCACCACGAAGGTCTTGCCTCGGAACGCATGCACATAAGGAGCAACTTCGCGGAACCATCGGACGAATTGCGCGGCGGCGAATTCAGGGGCTTCTTGGGCGGAGACGGTGTCGGGTTCCTGGTCGGGCATGATGGGCGGATGGGCTTCCTGGGAAATGGGGCACGCCCCGGGGGCGCGGCCGGCGCCGCCCGCAATGCGGCGGCGCTGGCGGAAATTATATGACCGCGCGCGCCGGCGCGGCGCCGCCGCCGCGCTACAGGGTGCCCGGATACAGCCCGCCGTCCAGCACCAGGTTCTGCCCGGTCATGTAGCCTGCCTGCGCGCTGCACAGGAAGGCGCAGGCGTCGCCGAACTCGGCCGGGTCGCCGAAGCGGCGCGCGGGGATGCCGGCCTGGCGTTGGGCCATGATGTCCTCGACGCTGCGCCCGGTGTTCTGGGCTGTTTTGAGGGCGGTCTGGGTCAGGCGGTCGGTGGCGAAGGGGCCGGGCAGCAGGTTGTTGATCGTGACGTTATGCGCGGCCACCTGGCGCGCCAGGCCCGCCACGAAGCCGGTAAGGCCCGTGCGCGCGCCGTTGGACAGCCCCAGGATATCGATAGGCATCTTCACCGCGGCCGAGGTGATGTTGACGATGCGGCCAAAGCGGCGCTCGATCATCCGGTCGATGGTGGCGCGGATCAGCTCGATGGGCGTCAGCATGTTGGCGTCCAGCGCGGCGATCCAGTCTTCGCGCGACCACTCGCGGAAATCGCCCGGCTTGGGGCCGCCGGCATTGGTGACCAGAATGTCGGGGTCGGGGCAGGCCTGCAGCGCGGCCGCGCGGCCGGCGGGCGTGGTGATGTCGGCGGCCACCGTGACGACCCGCGCGCCGGTCTGTTGGCGGATGTCGTCCGCCGCCGCTTCGAGGGCTTCGCGGCCGCGCGCCAGCATCACCACCTGTGCCCCTTCGCGCGCCAGCGACAGCGCGCAGGCGCGGCCCAGGCCCTTGCTCGATGCACACACCAGGGCGCGCTTGCCCTCGATTCCCAGATCCATTGCTTTGCTCCTGTGGCGGCCGCCCGGCGGCGGCATCGCAAGTTTTTATAATAGGCGTTCAGAGGATAATCCGTACATGCCCGAAGTCTCCCGCCCGTCCGCGCGCGGCGCCGCGCCGCGCCCCGAGCGACCCATCCCCGCCATTGCCTATCCCGAAGACCTGCCCGTCAGCGCCCGACGGGCCGAGATCGCGCGCGCCATCGCCGGCCACCAGGTGGTGATCGTCAGTGGCGAGACCGGCTCGGGCAAGACCACCCAACTGCCCAAGATCTGCCTGGAACTCGGCCGCGGCCGCCAGCGCATGATCGGCCACACCCAGCCGCGGCGCCTGGCCGCCACGTCGGTCGCCAAGCGCATCGCCGAAGAGCTGAACACGCCGCTGGGCGAAGTGGTGGGGTACCAGGTGCGCTTTAACGACCGCACCGGACCCAATGCCTCGGTCAAGCTGATGACCGACGGCATTTTGCTGGCCGAGTCGCAGCGCGACCCGCTGCTGCGCCGCTACGACACCCTGATCATCGACGAGGCGCACGAGCGCAGCCTGAACATCGATTTCCTGCTGGGCTACCTGAAGCAACTGCTGCCGCGGCGCCCGGACCTGAAAGTCATCATCACCTCGGCCACCATCGACGCCGAGCGCTTCGCGCGGCATTTCGCGGCGTCCGAAGACCGCCCCGCGCCCGTCATCGAAGTGTCGGGGCGGCTGTATCCGGTGGAAGTGCGCTATCGCCCGGTGCGGCAGGACGACGCCGAAGAACCCTCCGGCGGCCGGCCGAACCGCGAACGCCTGGCCGGCGACGAAGAGCGCGACCTCATCGACGCCATTGTCGATGCGGTGGACGAGTGCGCGCGCCATGGCCCTGGCGACGTGCTGGTGTTCCTGCCGGGCGAACGCGAGATCCGCGAATCGGCCGAGGCGCTGCGCAAGCGTCATCCCGCCGGCACCGAAGTCTTGCCGCTGTATGCCCGCCTGTCGCAGGCCGAGCAAGAGCAGATTTTCCATCCGCGTACCAATGCGCGCCGCATCGTGCTGGCCACCAACGTGGCCGAGACCTCGCTCACCGTGCCGGGCATCCGCTTCGTGGTCGACAGCGGCCTGGCGCGCATCAAGCGCTATTCGTGGCGCAACAAGGTCGAGCAGCTGCGCATCGAACCCATCAGCCGGGCCTCGGCCAACCAGCGCGCAGGCCGCTGCGGGCGGGTGGGGCCGGGCGTGTGCATCCGCCTGTACGACGAACAGGACTTCGACGCGCGCGCGGCGTTTACCGACCCCGAGGTGCTGCGCTCATCGCTGGCCTCGGTGATTCTGCGCATGAAGTCGCTCAAGCTCGACGACATCGAGCAGTTTCCGTTCGTCGAGGCGCCGCCCGGGCGCGCCATCGCCGACGGCTACCACCTGCTGCAAGAGCTGGGCGCCATCGAGCTGGCCACGCCGGCGGCCGACGAGACCCCCGAGGCCGCCGACGGCGCGCGCGCCGGCTCGGCCTTCGTGCTGACCCGTACCGGCCACGAGCTGGCCAAGCTGCCGGTCGACCCGCGCATCGGCCGCATGATCCTCGCCGCCCGCGAGCACCAGTGCCTGGCCGAAATGCTGATCATCGCCTCGGCGCTGTCGGTGCAAGATCCGCGCGACCGCCCCATGGCCGAGCGCGAGGCGGCCGAGGCCGCGCACGCCAAGTTTGCCGACGACAAGTCCGAGTTCGTGTCGTTCCTGAAACTGTGGCGCTGGTATGGCGAACAGGTGCAGCACAAGGCCTCGCAGCGCAAGCTGGTGGCGCTGCTGCGCCAGAATTTCCTGTCGCCGGTCCGGCTGCGCGAATGGCACGACGTGCATACGCAGTTGGCGGCGCTGGTGGGCGAACAGGGCTGGCGCCTGAACCAGTCCGAGGCAACCTACGAGCAACTGCACCTGGCCCTGCTGTCGGGGCTGCTGGGCAACATCGGTTTCAAGGGCGAAGAGGGCGGCCTTTACCGGGGCGCGCGCGACATCCGCTTTCACATTCACCCGGGATCGCGCCTGGCCAAGAAAGGCGGGCGCTGGATCATGGCCGCCGAACTGGTCGAAACCACGCGGCTGTATGCGCGCTGCGTGGCGCGCATCGAGCCTACCTGGCTGGAACGCGTCGCCGCCCATCTGCTGCGCCGCAACTGGTCGGACCCGCGCTGGGAAAAAAAGGCCGGCCAGGTGGTGGCCAACGAACGCGCCACGCTGTACGGGCTGGTGGTGTACGCCGGCCGCCGCGTCCACTACGGGCGCGTCAACCCGCAGCATGCGCGCGAATTGTTCATCCGCCAGGCGCTGGTGCCGGGCGACATCGATACGCGCCTGCCGTTCGTGGCGCACAACCGCAAGCTTATCGCGGGCATCGAAAAACTCGAACACCAGTCGCGCCGGCCGGACATCCTGGTGGACGACGAACTCATCTACGCGTTCTACGACCGCCAGCTGCCGCCAGACATTTCGCAGACCGCCTCGCTGGAAAAGTGGGTGCACGGGCTGGACAAGGCTTCTGCCGCCGCGCTGATGCTCACGCGCGACGAGCTCATGCGCCACGAGGCGGCCGGCGTCACCACGGACGTGTTTCCCAAGCAGGTCGAGTGGCAGGGCGTGTCCATGCCGCTGGACTATCATTTCGAGCCGGGCTCGCCGCGCGACGGCGTGACGCTGTCCGTGCCGCTGTTCGCGCTGAACCAGATCGACTCGGCTCGCTGCGAGTGGCTGGTGCCCGGCATGCTGAAAGAAAAAGTGCACCTGCTGCTGAAGTCGCTGCCGCAGAAGCTGCGCCGCCATTGCGTGCCGCTGCCCGATTATGCGGCCGGCTTCTATGAACGCTGGTACGAGCGCCTGGACGATCCGCAGCGCGGCCTGGTGGACGCCCTGATCGCCGACATGTGGTCACAGGTGCAAGTGCGGCCCGCGCCAGGCGATTTCAAGCTCGAGACGCTGCCCGCGCACTTGTTCATGAATTTCAAGGTGGTCGATGAGCACGGCCGCATGCTGGCGGCCGGCCGCAACCTGGCGCAGCTCAAGGCCGAATTCGGCAAGCAGGCGCAGGCCACGTTCCAGCAGCTGGCGGTACGCGACACCGAGGTGGCGCAGGCGCTGGCGCACGAGAACCTCACGTCGTGGTCGTTCGGCCCGCTGCCCGAAATCATGGAGATCAAGCGCAAGGGGCAGTCGGTGATCGGCTATCCGGCACTGGTCGACCGGGGCGCGCATTGCGATCTGGACGTTTTCGACGACCCGGACGAGGCGCGCCGCCTACATCGCGCCGGGCTGCTGAAGCTGTTCCGGCTGGGCCTGCGCGAGCAGGTGAAATTCCTTGAGAAGAACCTGCCCGACCTGACCAAGATGAGCATGTTCTACATGAATCTGGGCACACAGGAGGAATTGCGCGACCAGATCATCGATTGCGCCGTGGCCCAGGCATGCCTGGCCGAGCCATGGCCGGCCAATGCCGAAGAATTCGAGGCCCGACGCCAGGAGGGCAAGGGCCGCCTGGGGCTGCTGGCGCAGGAAGCCGCGCGCCTGGCGTACGCGGTTCTCACAGAATACGGCGCGGTGCAGCGCAAGCTACCGCAAGCCAAACCGCACGCCGCGGCCTATACCGACCTGCAGCAGCAAATCGCCGCGTTGATGCCCAAGTGGTTCGTGCGCGATACGCCGCACGCGCAACTGGCGCATTACCCGCGCTACCTGAAGGCGGCGGTGGCGCGCATCGACAAGCTGCGCGCCGATCCGGCGCGCGATACACGGCTGATGGCCGAGATGGCACCGCTGCTGACCCAGTACCAGCGGGCCCGTGCCGCCCTGAAAGGCGCCCTGGACCCGCGCCTGGACGAATTCCGCTGGTTGCTGGAAGAGCTGCGGGTGGCGCTGTTCGCCCAGGAACTGCGCACGCCTATGCCGGTGTCGGTGAAACGGCTGTTGAAAGCATGGGAGTCGATGCGCAGGTAGCGCCGCGCCTGTGGAGGCCGACCCTTTAAACCTGTCAGATCAACGGCGACGTCATTCCTGCAGCGTCGTCTTGTCGACCAGTTCATCCTTGCCGTAGAACTTCACGCCGATGTGGATGCGGTCGCGCCCCTGCGAGCGGCGATGCCGGTTGGTGTCGCGCAGCGAATAGACGCACCCGCAGTATTCCTGCTGGTAGAAGTTCTCGCGCTTGGAGATTTCGATCATGCGCTGCGAGCCGCCGCCCTTGCGCCAGTTGTAGGTCCAGTAGACCAGGTCGTCGTAGCGGGCCGCGGCGCGTTCGCCGCAGCCGTTGATCTGGTTCATGTCCTTCCAGCGGGAAATGCCCAGCGAGCTGGTGATGGTGTCGAAACCGTGCTCGTGGGCGTACAGCGCCGTGCGCTCGAAGCGCATGTCGAAGCACACCGTGCAGCGTTCGCCACGCTCGGGGGAGTTTTCAAGCCCCTTGACCCGCTCGAACCAGTTGTCCATGTCGTAGTCGGCGTCGATGAACTCGATGCCGTGCTGTTCGGCGAAGCGGATGTTTTCCTGCTTGCGGATCTCGTACTCTTTGACCGGATGGATGTTCGGGTTGTAGAAGAAAATGGAGTAGTCGATGCCCGATGCCTGCATGGCTTCCATGACTTCGCCGGAACAGGGCGCGCAGCACGAGTGCAGCAGCACCTTGCTGCGGCCGGCGGGCAATTCGAGTTTGGGGCGCACGAGCTGGGACATGGAAAAAACGTGTTGCAGCGGTAAAACCCTTATTTTACGCCCACTTGCGGTCGGGGCGGCGGGCGGCCCAAGCCAGCGCCAAGCCAGCATTAAGCCCGCCCCAGGCTGGCCCTACGCCGGCGCGGGCCCGCCCAGCACGCGGGTCCATAGTTCGGACACCGCCGCGCGTTCTTCGGCCAGCTGGTCCTGCGGCACGCGGGCCTTCTCGGTGCCCTGCAGGCGCAACTGGTGCTGCGTGCGCCGCAGCGTGCGGTAGGCGTCGCCGGCGCGCCGCGCCAGGTCGACGGGAATCAGGCCGGCTTCGCCCGCCAGGCGCAGCAGGGCGATATTGCCCAGATTGTTCACCAGCACCCGGTGCGTGCCGGCATGGCACAGCACCAGGTATTGGGTGACAAATTCCACGTCGACCATCCCGCCCCGGTCGTGCTTCAGGTCGAAGTCGCCGCTGTGGTTGGGGTGGCCGGCGCTGATCTTGTCGCGCATTGCCAGCACCTCGTCGCGCAGCGCGGCGGTGTCGCGCGGCTGCACCAGCACCGCGGCGCGGATGCGCTCGAAGCGGGCGCCCACGGTGGTGTCGCCGGCCGCGTAGCGGGCCCGTGTCAGCGCCTGGTGTTCCCAGGCCCAGGCATGCTTGAGCTGGTACTGCTCGAAGGCTTCAACCGACACGGCCAACAGTCCGGCCTCGCCGTCGGGCCGCAGCCGCAGGTCGGTTTCGTACAGGCGGCCGGACGAAGTCATGGTCGACAGCCATGAGGTCATGCGACGGCCCAGCTTGGCGTAGACCTCGGCGGCATCTTCGCGCGGGTCGTCGAACAGGAACACCAGGTCCAGGTCCGAGGCATAGCCCAGTTCCTTGCCGCCCAGCTTGCCATAGGCAATAACCGCGAAATGCGGGGTGGCGCCCGCCTGGCGGTTCACCAGCGGCCAGACGCGCCGCACGGTTTCGGCCAGCAGCATGTCGGCCAGCGCCGATAGCTGGTCGGCCAGCTTTTCGACCGTGAGCTGGCCTTCGAGGTCCTGCGCCAGCAGTTGGAAACTGGCCTGCCGCTGCACGTCGCGCATCAGGTTCATCTGCCGCTCGATGTCGGGTTCGCCATCGGGCAGTTTGCAGGCGTCGAGATCGGCCGAGAGTTGCTGGGCCATCTGTGCGAAATCCAGCGATTCGAACAGGGTGCGCCAGTCGATCAGGCTGTCGAGCAACAGCGGATGCTGGGTGAGGTACTGCGCGGCCCATGGGCTGGCGGCCATCATGCGCGCCACGCGCGCCAGCGTATCGGGATATTCCGCCAGCAGCGCCAGGTAGGCGCTGCGCTGCGCGATGGTCTCGATCAGGTCGAACAGGCGCACGGTGGCCTGGCGCGGCGCGGGCGTCTGCTGGGCGGCCTGCACGGCGGCCGGCAGCAGGGCCTCGAGGCGGCGCCGGCTGCTGTCGGGCAGGCTGCGTACGCGATGGCTGTCCAGCAGCGATTCGGCGCGCCGCAACAGGTCGTCGGCCTCGTCGCCGAAGGCTGCGCGGATCTGTTCGGCCAGGCGGCTCTCGGCGTCGTGTTCGCCGTTGCCTGTCGCGCAGGCCGTGCCGGCGGCCGGCGCGGGGGCGTCTTCGGTCTCGCCCATGCCGGCCAGGCGGAATGCGTTGCGAAACGTCTGCGCCACGAAAGCGCGGTGGTCGGCCAGGGTGCGTTCGAAGTCGCCGGCGGCCATGCCCAGCGCGGCGGCCAGGCGTTCGCGCTGGGCGGCGTCGCCGGGCAGCAGGTGGGTTTGCTCGTCTTCGCGGTATTGCAGCGCATGCTCGATGCGGCGCAGAAAGCGGTAGGCCTGCTCCAGCTTTTGCGCGTCCTCCGCGTCGATCAGGCCGGCATCGCGCTCGGCATGCAGGGCCGCCAGCAGGCCGCGCCGCTGCAGCGCCGGCATGCGCCCGCCGCGCACCAGTTGGAACAGCTGCACCACGAATTCGATTTCGCGGATGCCGCCATCGCCCAGCTTGATGTTGTTGGCGCTATCCACGCCGTTGCGTGCCAGCGCGCGGCGCTGCCAGTCCTGGCGGATGCGTTCGCGCAGCGCGCGCAGCGAGGCCAGGGCATCGAAATCGAAATATTTTCGGTACACGAAAGGCACGCGCAGGCTTTCCAGCTGGCGGACCTGCGCGGACGCATCGCTGTCGGCGAAGGCCTGCGCCGGGATCAGGCGGGCCTTCAGCCAGGCGTAGCGCTCCCACTCGCGGCCCTGCGCGACCAGGTAATGTTCCAGCGCGTCCAGGCTCCATGCCGGCGGGCCGGCATCGCCGTCGGGGCGCAGGCGCAGGTCGGTGCGGAACACCTGCCCGTGGGCATCGGCTTCGGACAGCACCGGCATCATGCGGCGCGTCAGGCGTCCGTAAAATTCGTGATGGCTGATGCGGCGCGGTCCGTCTGTATCGCCTTCTTCGCCGTACAGCATGATCAGGTCGATGTCCGACGACACGTTCAGTTCGCCGCCGCCCAGCTTGCCCATGCCCAGGATCAGCATTTCCTGGGGGGCGCCGGTGGCCGGGTCGCGCGGCACGCCATGCACGGCGGCCAGCTCGGCCGCCACGCTGCGGTAGGCAGCGGCCACGGCCAGGTCGGCCAGCGCCGTCATCGCGCCCACCACTTCTTCCAGGCTGGCCTGTCCGCCCAGGTCGCGCACCATCAGCGCCGTGAAGACGCGTTCACGCAGCTTGCGCAGCATTTCCCGGCACAGGTCGACGGGCAGGATCTCGGGCGCGTCGGCGCCGGCCAGCTCGGCCTGCCAGGCGGCCAGAACATTTGGCGTGACCGGATGGCGCGCGGCCGTTTCCAGCCAGGCGGCCAGGTCGGGATGGGCATCGACGCGCCGGCGCAGGTAGCCGGACCAGGCGAGGGCGGGGGTGAGCAGGGAAGCGGACATGGGGGCGGACGGGCAGACGGGAAGGCGTGTTTCAGGTATAAGGGGACGATACCCCAAGACACCTCGCCCTGCCCACTCATCCGTGTCATTGCCCGCCAAAGTCACCCGTTTTCTGTGCTGGTCCGCACTGGCCGTTTATGTCGTCGCGGCTGTCGTGCTGCTCGGATTGCGGTATTGGGTGCTGCCCAATATCGATCAGTGGCGTCCGCGCATCGAAGCCTACGCCAGCGAAGCGCTGGGCGCGCGAGTCGAGATAGGGCGCCTGCAGGCCGACTGGCGCGGCCTGAACCCGCGCCTGAAACTCACCGCGCTGTCCATCTATGACCAGCAGCCCGAGCCGGTGCTGACCTTGCCTTCGGTCTCGGCCGTGCTGGGCTGGCGCAGCGTGCTGCTGCTGTCGCCCAGCCTGCTCAGCCTGCGCATCGACGGGCCCGAGCTGCGGGTGCGGCGTGATGCCGGCGGCCGCTTATGGGTGGCGGGCCAGTCTATCGACCTGAATGCTCCGCATGATGCCGGCCGCTCGTCGCGGCTGGTGCAGTGGCTGGGCTCGCAGCGCGATCTGGCGCTGGCCAACGCCACTGTGCACTGGAACGACGAGTATCGGCAGGCTCCCGAAGTCACACTGCGCAACGTCAGCCTGCGGCTGTACAACGGCGCGCTGGCGCACCGCTTCGCGCTCAGTGCCGAGCCGCCGCCGGCCCTGGCGCGCGAGCTGTCGCTGCGCGGACGCTTCACCCGCAATCCGCTGCTGACCGGCCGGCAGCGCTGGACGGGCGAGCTGTATGCCGAAGTGGATGACGCCGAGCCTTCAGCCTGGGCGCCCTGGCTGGCCGTGCCGCGCATTGCCGGTCGCGCCGCCACGCGCGCCTGGCTGACCCTGGAGCAGGGCGCTGTCACCGACGTCACCGCGGATGCCGCGCTGCGTGATGTGCGCTGGCAGGCGGCGGGCGATGCAACGGCTATCGGCCTGGCCGGGGCCACGCTAAGGGTGCAGGGCGCCCCCGGCGACGTCGTGCAGTTTGCCGACGTGCCCCTGGCGCGCGGCGAAGACGGCGCGGGCATGGCCTTGCGGGGCGAGCTGACCGGCCTGAGCGCGAACCTGCCGCACACTTTCGACCCGCCGCTGCTGCAGGCCGACACGGTTCGCATCGATGCCAGCCTGCGCCGCCCGGCGGGGCAGCCCGCCGTGGTGGACGTGCGCCAGCTCGATATTGCCAACGCCGACCTCGATGCGCGCCTGCGCGGCCGCTGGAGTGCCCAGGGCAAGACCGCCGCCGGCACGGCCGACTTCCACGGCAACCTGGCGCGCGCGGCCATGCCTGCCATCTACAAGTACCTGCCGCTGACGGTGAACGCCGATGCCCGCGAATGGCTGGCGCACGGCCTGCCAGCCGGGCAGGCGCGCGATGCCGCCGTCACCGTCAAGGGCGACCTGGACGACTTTCCGTTCGAGGACCCGGACGACGTCGGCGAGTTCCGCATTGCCGGAGCGTACTCGGGAGCCATCGTCGACTATGCCCCCGCGCACGGCGACACCAAGGGCTGGCCACGACTTGAGAACCTGGCCGGCAATTTCGCGGTCGACAAGGCCGGGCTGTCGCTCGACAGCCCGGGCGGCGCCATCGCCCATACCGGCGACGGGCAGACCGTGACGTTGGGCGCCGTGACGGCTTCCATTCCGGATATGGAGCACCAGGCCACCCTGCATGTCGACGGGCAGACCAGTGGGCCTGTGCCGGCTTACCTGGCGCTGGCTGCCAACTCGCCGCTGGGCGGGTTGCTCGACGGTGCGCTGGATTCGGCCGAGGGCACGGGCGCGTGGCAGGTGGCCCTGAAGCTCGAGGTGCCGCTGCTGGACGCCGAGAACACCAAAGTGGACGGCCGCATTGCGTTCGCCGGCAACAGTTTCCGCTTTGTGCCGCTGATGCCCGAACTGCGGCAACTGCAGGGCGACCTGCACTTTTCCGAGCGCGGCGTGTCCACCGATGAACTGCGCACTGAATTCCTGGGTGGGGCGGCCACCATTGCCGGCAAGCTCGAACACGATGGCGACGCGCTGCGCCTGGCTGGCACGCTGCCGGCGTCGGGCTTGGCGCAACTGAGCGACAGTCCGCTCATGGCCCGTGTTACAGGCCAGACGCAATATCGTGGCCAGTTGGGCTATGGCTCGGGCGGGGTGCTGGACATTTCGGTTGAATCGGACCTCGCGGGCCTGGCTATCGATCTGCCCGCGCCGGTGGGCAAGGCCAGGTCCGAGACGCGCGCCCTGAAGGCCCGCTGGAGTCCGTCCCCGGGGGCGGCTGGCAAGCGCGACCAGTTGTCGGTGAGCCTGGACGCCGGCCTGGCGCTGCAACTCGAGCACGACCGCGCGGCGCCGCGTGGCGCGCCGTATTTCGCGCGCGGCGCGCTGGGCGTGAACCGCCCGGCCGCGCTGCCGTCATCGGGCCTGGCGGTCGACATCCAGATGCCCGAGCTGGACCTGGACGCCTGGGAAAAAATCGGCGACGAGGCGCAGGCATCCGGAAAGGGGCGCAAGGGCGCAGGCAAGAGCCAGGCCGTTCTGCCTATGCTCAGCCGCATCGGTCTGCAAACGGGACGTCTGCAGGTGGCGGGCTGGACGCTCGATGACCTGAAACTCAACGCCACCCGGCCCCAGCCGGAGCATTGGCAAGTCGGCATCGAGTCACGCCAGGCGGCGGGATCGTTGTCGTGGCAGGAGGCTTCGGGCGCCATCGCCGGCCAGGTTACGGCGCGGCTGACGCACCTGGCGCTGGGCGGCCAGGAGGCGCAGGGCGCCATGCAAGACGTGCCCGAAGCGTCGGGCGACGACCTGTCGGACATTCCCGCCATCGATCTGCGCGCCGAGCGGTTTTCGTTGTATGGGCACGAGGTGGGGGCGCTGGAGGTGCAGGGCACCAACCTGGAACGCGGCAAGTCGTGGCGCCTGGACAAGCTGCGCATTGCCAATGAAGCGGCCACCCTGGACGCTACCGGCAATTGGCGCCTGGATGGCGCGCAGCGCGGCCTGACGGTCGACGCCAAGGCCGACTTCAAAGATTTGGGCGGCTTCATCGACCGCATCGGCTACAAGCAGGTGGTGGCGGGCGGCAGCGGCACCGTGCAGGGCAAGCTGACCTGGCGCGACCTGCCGTGGTCGCACGATCTGGCCAATATCGATGGCCAGGCCCGGGTCAGTCTGGACAAGGGGCGGTTGATCAATGTGAACTCCCGCAGCGCGCGCCTGCTGGAGTTGTTGTCGCTGCAATCGCTGCAGCGGCTGGCCAAGCTGGAGTTCAACCCGACAGACCTGTTGCGGGATGGGTTCCCGTTTGACACCATTCGTGGCGATATGAAGCTGAGCCGGGGCATTCTGCATTCCGAGGGGTACAAGCTCAATAGCCCGGTGGCCACTATTGTGCTGGCGGGCGACACGGATATCGTGGCGGAACGCTGGAATCTGCGCGCGGTGGTGATCCCGAACCTGGATGCCAGCGGCGCGGCGGTGGTGACGGCGCTGGCGGTGAATCCGCTGATTGGGTTAGGGGCGTTTGTGACTCAATGGCTGTTGAAGCAGCCGCTGGCTCGCGCCATGACGATGGAATACGCGGTTACTGGCTCTTGGGACGACCCCAAGCTGGAGCCGGTGGAAACCAAGCCCGAACCCAAGCCGGGGCCGGTGAGCGAGTATATCGAGCACTGAGCTGGGGAGGGGGGCTGGTTTCTGTTAGGGGTGGGGCTGGCTCGGGTTGAGGCTGGGGCCTGGCTGTGGCTGCTATGGCCATGGCTTGTGCTGTGGTTGTGGCCGGGCCGGGATTGGTTCTTGCCCCGTCCTGTGTCGTCCGGTCGGGCGGGGGCGGCGCCCGTGCGTCGGGCTCGGGCGCAACCAGGCGCCCTCGGCCTGCTGCGCAGGCTGTCCCGCCGCCCAACGCGCCACCCCCGCCCGACCGGACGACGCAGGACTGCGACCAGTGAATTTGGGCCGCCGGATCTCGTGCAGTGATCTCGCCGGGTGTCTGGCGCAGGTGTCACTGTCTCAATACAAGACCACCAAGTGTCTGACGCAGGTGTCACTGTCTCAATACAAGACCGCCAGGTGTCTGACTCCGTAGGTGTCAGACACCGCTGTGTGCCGCGGGAGCTCCATTCGTATTATGTGCGGCATCGATGTGAAATTGCGATGCCTGATTCCGCGGTGCAGTGTCCTGCCGCAAGACCGCCAGGTGTCTGACTCCGTAGATACCGTCTTGGCAGTCAAGCGGGTAACGCGTAATCGCTGCGATAAGGGGTGCGGTTTTTAAGCACGCCGAAGCATAAGTGAGCGAGCTTGCGCATGGCGGCGCCGAGAGCAGCCATCTTGCTCTTGCCGGCGGCCAGCAGGCGGGCATAGAGCGCCTGTATGTGGGGGTTATGGCGCACAGCCACGACCGCGGCCATGTACAGGGTGGCCCGCACCCGAGCCGGCCCGGTCTTGGACAGCCGAGGCCGGCCGTTCAGGCTGGTGCCGGACTGGCGCTGTACGGGCACCAGGCCCAGATAGGCCGCCAACGCCTGCGGCGATTCAATGCGCCGGTTATGCATGATCGACAGCAACGCGTTGCCGGTCTGTGGGCCGACCGCCGGGATGCTGGTCAGCAGGTCCCGGTCCTCTTTCAGGTCGGGATGGCGGTCGATATGGTCGTTGATCGCGCGCTCCAGACGCTTGATCTGCTCGGTCAGGAACGCCACGCTTTTGTCGATCGAGCCGGTGACCGGCTCGGGCGACTGGCCGAACTGGGCCTTCTCCTGCCGGTTGAGCTCACGCTGCAGATCCTTGGCCAGCGCCTCGTGCCGGGCCAGCAGCGCGCGCAGTTGCCGCGCGTGCAGCGGCGCCGGCTGCCAGGCCGGCGGGCACAGCGCCTGGCCATAGCGGGCCAGCACGTAGCTGTCGAGCTCATCGTTCTTGGTGCGCACCGCCAGCGCACCGGCAAAATCGCGCGCCTGCGCCGGATTGATCATCGAGACCGTGGCCCCCGCCTCATGCAACGCGGTGCCCGCCTGCTCGTGGTACGGCCCGGTCGGCTCGAGCACCACGTGCAACTGCTCGGGCTGCGCGCCTTGCTTGGCGCACCAGCCTAACAGCGCCTGAATCCCGGCCACCGTATTAGCCACCACCTTGGTCTTGCGCTTATCGCCCTCGGCGCCGACCAGCGCGCAGTTGAGCTTGGCCTTTGAGACGTCAATTCCCAGAAAAAACATCGACTTGGACTCCTAGTGAAATGGCCCCCAAGCCCACTGCGCCCACTTGCCTTGTTCATGCAGGGTCACTATGCCCTAGGCTACCGTCCAGCATCCAGTCGGCTCTCAGAGGCGCGAATCCGGGGCCTAATCTGCGTCACAAAGTCCAGGCTTTCCGTGTCAGAACAAACTCACCGGATCCGCTAGTAGCGATAGCTAATCACTACCGCGCTCAAGATACAAGGTGTCAGACACCGCTGTGTGCCACGGCAGCTCCATTCGTATTGTGCGCGGCATCGCTGTGAAATTGCGATGCCTGATTCCGCGGTGCAGTGTCCTGCCGCAAGACCGCCAGGTGTCTGACTCCGTAGATGTCAGACACCGCTGTGTGCCACGGCAGCTCCATTCGTATTGTGCGCGGCATCGCTGTGAAATTGCGATGCCTGATTCCGCGGTGCAGTGTCCTGCCGCAAGACCGCCAGGTGTCTGACTCCGTAGGTGTCAGACACCGCTGTGTGCCTCGACGGCTTCATGCGCACTCGATCGGAAGCGCAGCGCTTCCGGGTCGAGCTTACTTTTTCATCATGTCGAAGAATTCGGCATTGGTCTTGGTGGCGCGCATCTTGTCGAGGATGAATTCCATCGACTGGACTTCGTCCATGTCGTGGATGAACTTGCGCAGTACCCATACCTTTTGCAGCAGTTCGGGCTTGATCAGCAGTTCTTCGCGGCGGGTGCCCGATTTGTTCAGGTTGATGGCCGGGTAGACGCGCTTTTCGGCCAGGCGGCGTTCGAGGTGCACTTCGGAGTTGCCGGTGCCCTTGAATTCTTCGTAGATGACCTCGTCCATGCGGCTGCCGGTCTCGATGAGCGCCGTGCCCAGGATGGTGAGCGAGCCGCCTTCTTCGAGGTTGCGCGCCGCGCCGAAGAAGCGCTTGGGGCGTTGCAGGGCGTTGGCGTCGACGCCGCCGGTGAGCACCTTGCCCGAGGCGGGCACCACCGTGTTGTAGGCGCGAGCCAGGCGCGTGATGGAATCCAGCAGGATCACCACGTCTTTTTTCATCTCGACCAGGCGCTTGGCCTTTTCGATGACCATTTCAGCCACTTGCACGTGGCGCGTCGCGGGTTCGTCGAAGGTGGACGCCACCACTTCGCCGCGCACGGTGCGCTGCATTTCGGTGACTTCTTCGGGGCGTTCGTCCACCAGTAGGACGATCATGACGGCGTCGGGGTAGTTGGTGGTGATGGCGTGAGCGATGTGCTGCATCATCACCGTCTTGCCCGACTTGGGGCTGGCCACGATCAGGCCGCGCTGCCCTTTGCCGATGGGGGCGAAGATGTCCATGATGCGGCCGGTGAGGTTTTCCTCGCTCTTGATGTCGCGTTCCAGGCGCAGCGGCTGGTTGGGGTGCAGCGGCGTCAGGTTTTCGAACATGATGCGATGCTTGATCGCCTCGGGGGCCACGCCGTTGACCTTGTCGACCTTCACCAGCGCGAAGTAGCGCTCGCCATCTTTGGGGGTGCGCACTTCGCCTTCGATGGAGTCGCCGGTGTGCAGGTTGAAGCGGCGGATCTGCGACGGCGAAATGTAGATGTCGTCGGTGCTGGCCAGGTATGAGGTCTCGGGCGAGCGCAGGAATCCGAAGCCGTCGGGCAGCACTTCGAGCACGCCGTCGCCGAAAATCTGCTCGCCCTGCTTGGCGCGCCGCTTCATGATGGCGAACATCAGCTCTTGCTTGCGCAAGCGGTTGGCGTTTTCGATTTCCAGGCCAGCGGCCATTTCCAGCAGCTGCGAAACGTGCAGCGCCTTCAGTTCATTGAGGTGCATCGCGGTGAAAGGGGAAATTTAAAGAAGGGCTTTGGCGGCGGGCCACGGACGGGCCCGCGCGGTACATGGGCGCCGGCGGGGCCGGCGCGCGAAAAAATTACAACGCGTAGTTTATTACAACGCGCCGTCCAGGAAAGCGGTGAGCTGGGATTTCGACAGGGCGCCCACTTTGGTGGCGGCGGCCTGGCCGTCTTTGAAGAGCATCAGGGTGGGAATGCCACGGATGCCGTACTTGGCGGCAGTGCCCTGGTTTTCGTCGACGTTGAGCTTGGCGACCGTCAGGCGGCCGGAGTATTCGGAGGCGACTTCTTCCAGGATGGGGGCGATCATCTTGCACGGGCCACACCAGGCTGCCCAGTAGTCGACCAGCACGGGCTGGCTGGACTTGATCACATCGGCATCGAAGCTTGCGTCGCTGACGTTCTTGATTTGCTCGCTCATGGTGATTCTCGGTTCAGCAGCATGGGACGCGCCAGCGGCCCTGCCGTTTGTTGTTCTACTGAAAGGTAAGGAGTTAAGCATACCACTGTTGATAACAACAGGGTTTGCCGGTTTTGTGTAGGATGTTGCGGCGCGGCCCACTGGGCGTCGCCGGCAAATGCCGTCGCGGCAGCCCGAAGCCGCCAGACTTGTCATCGTACCGAATTCGAGACTGGTCAGGACGTGCGCATCCCACCTCAGGCCGCGCAGAATCTGGACTTGTCCGTAAAATGTCGGTTTTTTTCCACAGATCTTGGGGATAACTTGGCTACACCACGTTACACCGAGGCGTCCATCCGCGTCCTGAAGGGGCTGGAGCCGGTGCGCCAGCGCCCGGGCATGTACACCCGCACCGAAAACCCGCTGCACGTCGTGCAGGAAGTCATCGACAACGCCGCCGACGAGGCGCTGGCCGGCTACGGCAAGCAGATCCAGGTCACCCTGCACGCCGACGGCAGCGTATCGGTCGAAGATGATGGCCGCGGCATTCCGGTGGGCCTGCACCCCGAAGAAAAGGCCCCGGTGGTCGAGCTGGTGTTCACCCGCCTGCACGCTGGCGGCAAGTTCGACAAGCAGGGCGGGGGCGCCTACGCCTTCTCGGGCGGGCTGCACGGGGTTGGCGTGTCCGTTACCAATGCCCTGGCCACCCGGCTCGAAGTCGTGGTGTGGCGCGACGGCGCCACCAGCCGCCTGGTGTTCAAGGGCGGCGACGTGGCCGAGCCCCTGGCGCCATACACCGAGGCAGGCCGCAAGAAGTCGGGCACGCGGGTGCGGGTCTGGCCCGATCCCAAATATTTCGACAGTCCGCAGATCCCGCCGGGCGAGCTGACCCACCTGCTGCGCAGCAAGGCTGTGCTGCTGCCGGGCGTGAAGGTCACGCTCACCAACGAGAAAACCGGCGACACCAAGACCTGGCAATACGAAGACGGCTTGCGCGGCTACCTGGCCGAAGCCCTGGCCGGCGCCGAGCTGATGGTGCCCTTTTTCGAGGGGCAGCAATACGCCGGCGCCGACCATGAAACTTTCGCCGACGGCGAGGGCGCTCAATGGGTGGTGGCCTGGACCGAAGACGGCAACGCGGTGCGCGAGTCCTATGTCAACCTGATTCCCACCCCCGCGGGCGGCACCCACGAGTCGGGCTTGCGCGAAGGCCTGTACGGCGCGGTCAAGGGCTTCGCCGAGCTGCACGGTTTGCTGCCCAAGGGTGTCAAGCTGCTGCCCGAAGACGTGTTCGCGCGGGCCAGTTTCGTGTTGTCGGCCAAGGTGCTCGACCCGCAATTCCAGGGCCAGATCAAAGAACGCCTGAACAGCCGCGATGCCGTGCGGCTGGTGGGCGGTTTTTCGAAAAGCGCGCTCGACCTGTGGCTGCACAGCAATGTCGAGTACGGCAAGAAACTGGCCGAACTGGCCATCCGCCAGGCCCAGGCGCGCGCGCGTTCGGCGCAGAAGGTCGAAAAGCGCAAGAGTTCGGGCGTGGCGGTGCTGCCCGGCAAGCTCACCGACTGCGAGTCGTCCGACGCCAGCCGCACCGAGGTTTTTCTGGTCGAGGGCGATTCGGCCGGCGGCTCGGCCAAGATGGGGCGCGACAAGGAATTCCAGGCCATTCTGCCGTTGCGCGGCAAGGTGCTCAATTCCTGGGAAGTCGACCGCGACCGCCTGTTCGCCAACAATGAAATCCACGACATCGCCGTGGCCATCGGGGTCGACCCGCACGGCCCGAACGACACGCCCGACCTGTCGGGCCTGCGCTATGGGCGTATCTGCATCCTGTCCGACGCCGACGTCGACGGGTCGCACATCCAGGTGCTGCTGCTGACGCTGTTCTATCGCCATTTCCCGCGCCTGGTCGAGGCCGGCAATGTCTACGTGGCCAAGCCGCCGCTGTTCCGCCTGGACGTTCCGGCGCAGGGCAAGCGGCCGGCGCGCAAGATCTACTGCCTGGACCAGGGCGAGCTCGAGGCCGCGCAAGACAAGCTGCGCAAGGAAGGCGTGCGCGAAGGGGCCTGGAGCATCAGCCGCTTCAAGGGCCTGGGCGAGATGAATCCCGAGCAGTTGTGGGAAACCACCATGAACCCCGATACGCGCCGTCTGCTGCCCGTGGGCTACGGCAGCCTGTCGCCCGACGACACCACCCGCATGTTCGACATGCTGATGGGAAAGGGCGAATCGTCGCAGCGCCGCGCCTGGATCGAAGAAAAGGGCAACCTGGCCGAGCTCGACATCTGACCGCCTGGCCTGCCTGACCGTACACGCAACTCCGAAGACACATGACCGACAGCAATCAACCCGGCCTGTTCGACGCGGCCGCCGGCGAGGCCGACGAGGCCATCACGCTGGCCCGCTATGCCGAGCAGGCGTACCTGGATTACGCCGTTTCCGTGGTGCGGGGCCGCGCCTTGCCCGACGTGGGCGATGGCCAGAAGCCCGTGCAGCGCCGCATTCTCTACGCCATGCAGGACATGGGCCTGGGCCCCGGCGCCAAGCCGGTGAAGTCGGCCCGCGTGGTCGGCGACGTGCTGGGCAAGTACCATCCGCACGGCGACCAGGCCGCCTACGACGCCATGGTGCGCATGGCGCAAGATTTTTCCCTGCGCTATCCTCTCATCGACGGCCACGGCAATTTCGGCTCGCGCGATGGCGACAACGCCGCGGCCATGCGCTACACCGAAGCGCGCCTGACGCCGTTCTCGCGCCTGCTGCTCGATGAACTCGACGAAGGCACGGTCGATTTCGCGCCCAACTACGACGGCAGCCAGCAAGAGCCGCAGATGCTGCCGGCGCGCCTGCCCGTGATGCTGCTCAACGGTGCGTCCGGCATCGCCGTGGGCATGGCCACCGAGATCCCGTCGCACAACCTGCGCGAGGTCGCGCAGGCCTGCGTGGCGCTCATCAAGCAGCCCCGGCTGTCCGACGAAGAGCTGCATGCCATGGTGCCGGGCCCCGACTTCGCCGGCGGCGGCCAGATCATCACCCCGGCGGCCGACATCGCCCAGATTTACGCCGGCGGCCGCGGCTCGCTCAAGGCGCGCGCGCGCTGGCGGTTTGAAGAGATGGCGCGCGGCCAGTGGCAACTGGTGGTGCACGAGCTGCCGCCCGGCACCTCGTGCCAGAAGGTGCTGGAAGAGATCGAGGAAATCACCAACCCGAAGGTCAAGACCGGCAAGAAGAGCCTCACCACCGACCAGCAACAGGCCAAGGCGGTGATGCTGAACCTGCTGGACGCCGTGCGCGACGAGTCGGGCAAAGACGCCGCCGTGCGGCTGGTGTTCGAGCCCAAGACTTCGCGCGTCGACCGCGACGAGTTCGTGAACACGCTGCTGGCGCAGACCAGCATGGAAAGCAGCGTGCCGGTCAACCTGGTGTGCATCGGCACCGACGGGCGGCCGCGCCAGAAGGGGCTGCGCGACATTCTTACCGAATGGCTGGCGTTCCGCACCGACACCGTGGTGCGCCGCACCCGCCATCGCCTGGACAAGGTCATCGACCGCATCCATGTGCTGGAAGGGCGCATGGTGGTGTACCTGAATGTCGACGAAGTCATCCAGACCATCCGCGAATCCGATGAGCCCAAGGCCGCGCTGATGCAGCGCTTCCAGCTGTCCGAGCGCCAGGCCGAAGACATTCTGGAAATGCGGCTGCGCCAACTGGCGCGCCTGGAGGGCATCAAGATCGAGCAGGAACTGGCCGACAAGCGCGAAGAACAGTCGCGTCTGCAGGAACTGCTGGACAACCCGGCTTCGCTGAAGCGGCTGCTGGTGAAAGAAATCGAGGCCGACGCCAAGCAATACGGCGACGAGCGCCGCACCCTGATCGAAACCGCCGAGCGCGCCGTGCTGGAAACCAAGGTGGTCGATGAACCGGTCACGGTCATCGTGTCGCAAAAGGGCTGGCTGCGGGCGCGCCAGGGACACGGCCACGACGCCGCGCAATTCGGCTTCAAGCAGGGTGATGACCTGTACGGCGCGTTCGAATGCCGCACCACCGATACGCTGATCGCCGTGGGCGACAACGGACGGGTGTATTCGGTGGCGGTGGCGGGCCTGCCTTCGGCGCGCGGCGACGGCCAGCCGGTGACCACCATGATCGACCTGGCGCCGGGCACCCGCATCGTGCATAGCATTGCCGCCTCGCCGGACAGCCGCTGGCTGTTGGCCACCCAGCGCGGCTTCGGCTTTGCCGCGCGCCTGGGCGACATGGTGTCGCGCCAGCGCGGCGGCAAGCAGTTCATCACGCTGGAAGCGGGCGACGCGCTGCTGCGCCCCGTGCCGCTGTTCGACGGCGCGCGCCAGTTGGCGCTGCTGTCGGCCAAGGGCAAGTTCCTGGTGTTCGGGCTGGACGAGGTCAAGTCGCTGTCGGCCGGCGGCCGCGGCACCATCCTGATCGGCCTGGATGCCGCCGACAAGCTGGCGCAGACGGTGCCGGTTGGCCCGGGCGGCCTGCGCGCCACCGGCATTTACCGAAACAAGCTCACGGAAGACGTGCTGGCCGGCGCGGCGCTCGAACCCTATGTGGGCAAGCGCGCCCGCAAAGGCCGGGCGCTGGACGTGCGGCCCAAGCAGCCCGTGCTGTCGCCGGTGCTATAGCGCTTGAACGGCGGGCCGGACGTACGGCCCGCTCAAGCAAGGCCAGACAAGGTGTCTGACTCCCGACAGGGTGTCAGACACCGCCAATGACGAAGCTGTTTGAATGGAACGGTGTCTGACACCCCGTCGGGGAGTCAGACACCTGGGCGCGACGCCGTTGCCGCCCGTTCAGGCGACGGCCAGGCCGCCTTTCTGCCGCTTCTCGCGGCGTCCCTGCATGGCCCACACCAGGGCCAGCGCGCCCGCAAAGGCCGGGCGCTGGACGTGCGGCCCGCTCAAGCAAGGCCAGACAAGGTGTCTGACTCCCGACAGGGTGTCAGACACCGTCAATGACCAAGCTGTTTGAATGGAACGGTGTCTGACACCCCGTCGGGGAGTCAGACACCTGGGCGCGATGCCGTTGCCGCCCGTTCAGGCGACGGCCAGGCCGCCTTTCTGCCGCTTCTCGCGGCGTCCCTGCATGGCCCACACCAGGGCCAGCGCGCCCGCAAAGGCCGGGCGCTGGACGTGCGGCCCGCTCAAGCAAGGCCGGACAAGGTGTCTGACTCCCGATAGGGTGTCAGACACCGTCAATGACCAAGCTGTTTGAATGGAACGGTGTCTGACACCCGTCGGGAGTCAGACACCTGAGCGTCACGCCGTTGCGCCCGTTCAGGCGACGGCCAGGCCGCCATTTTGCCGCTTCTCGCGGCGTCCCTGCATGGCCCACACCAGGGCCAGCGCGCCCGCAACGGCCGGGCGCTGGACGTGCGGCCCGCTCAAGCAAGGCCAGACAAGGTGTCTGACTCCCGACAGGGTGTCAGACACCGTCAATGACCAAGCTGTTTGAATGGAACGGTGTCTGACACCCCGTCGGGGAGTCAGACACCTGGGCGCGATGCCGTTGCCGCCCGTTCAGGCGACGGCCAGGCCGCCTTTCTGCCGCTTCTCGCGGCGTCCCTGCATGCCCACACCAGGGCCAGCGCGCCCGCAGGGCCGGGCGCCGGACGTGCGGCCCAAGCAGCCCGTGCTGTCGCCGGTGCTATAGCGCTTGAACGGCGGGCCGGACGTGCGGCCCGCTCAAGCAAGGCCAGACAAGGTGTCTGACTCCCGACAGGGTGTCAGACACCGCCAATGACCAAGCTGTTTGAATGGAACGGTGTCTGACACCCCGTCGGGAGTCAGACACCTGGGCGCGACGCCGTTGCCGCCCGTTCAGGCGACGGCCAGGCCGCCATTCTGCCGCTTCTCGCGGCGTCCCTGCATGGCCCACACCAGGGCAAGCAACAGCAGGGCGGGCACATAGACCCAGAACTCGGATGGCCGGTGCGGGTTGGGCACCTTGACGTTGAGCACGTCCCAGCCCTGTTCCCAGCCCGCGCGGCGGGCCCGGCTGCCGAATTGCACGGCGCCGATCTGCACCTGGTCGCCCAGCGCGGTGACCATCAGGCCGGCCGCGGTCAGGCGCTTGCGGCCGGCGGCTTCGCCGGTGCTGTCATCGCCCTCGGGCAGATCCGGCAGGGCCACCGCCACGGTCTTGGTGAGTTCGTCGCCCTCGATGTTCATGCCTTGCAGCACCGCCACCAGGCGGCCGCCGTCGGGCAGCGTGCCCGCGGTCGCCACCAGTTCCGAAGCCGGGCGGCTTTCGTACTTGTCGGCCAGGTGGTTCATGAACCAGTCCGGGCGGAACAGCATGAAGGTCACCAGCAACAGCACGCAAATCTCAAGCACGGTGCAGCGCACCCGCATCCAGCCCAGCGTGGCCGCGGCAAAGGTCAGCGAAGCCAGGGTCGCGCCGCCCACCACGAGCAGCAGCTCCCACCAGCCGTGCACGTCGATCAGCAGCAGCAGCGGGTTGAAGACGAACATGAAGGGCAGTACCGCGGTGCGCAGGGCGTAGGTCACGCCCTGCACGCCGGTCTTGATCGGGTCTTCACCCGAAATGGCAGCCGCCGCGAAGGTCGCCAGCCCCACCGGCGGTGTGATGTCCGCCATGATGCCGTAATAGAACACGAACATGTGCACGGCGATCAGCGGGATTACCAGGCCGTTCTGCGCGCCCAGCTCTACCACTACCGGCGCCATCAGCGTGGCCATCAGGATGTAGTTCGCGGTGGTGGGCATGCCCAGTCCCAGGATCAGGCACACCACGGCCGTGAACACCAGCATCACCAGCACGTTGCCCATTGAGATGAGCTCGACGAAGGCCGTCATGCGCAGGCCCAGGCCGGTCAGCGTGATGGCGCCCACGATCAGGCCGGCGGTGCCGCACGCGATGGCGATGCCGATCATGTTGCGCGCGCCGTCTTCCAGGCCGCCGATCGCTTCGCGCCAGCCGCGCCGCAGTTCCGGCGCCGTGGCCTGGCCGCGGAACCAGGCCGTCAGCGGCCGCTGCGTGACCATCTGCACCAGCATCGCCACCGCGGCCCAGAAGGCCGACAGGCCGGCGGACAGTTCTTCGATGCTCAGGCACCACACCAGGATTCCGATCGGAATCAGGAAATGCAGGCCCGCCCGCACGGTGGGCCAGGGCTCCGGGCGCACCGGATTGGTGATGCTGATTTCCTCGGGCAGGTCGGGATGGCGGGCGGCAATGCGCAGTAGCCAGACGTCCAACGCCACCAGCAGCGCCAGCAACACCCAGACAGCAGCCGCGCCGGCCACGGCCTTGACGCCCATGCCGATCCAGTAGACCAGGCCCATCACGATCAGCGTGCCGCAGATACCCATGCCCCAGCCGGCCAGCTTCTGCAATAGCGTGCGGGGCTGGCCGCCCGACATCATGGGCTGGATGCCCAGCTTCAGGGCTTCCAGGTGCACGATGTAGAACAACGCGATGTATGAGATCGAGGCAGGCAGGATGGCGTGGCGGATGATGTCGGTGTAGGGAATGCCCACATACTCGATCATCAGGAATGCGGCGGCGCCCATCACCGGCGGCATGATCTGCCCGTTGACCGACGACGCGGTCTCGATGGCGCCGGCGCGAATGCCGCCGTAGCCGGCTTTCTTCATCAGCGGAATGGTGAAGATGCCGCCTGTGACCACGTTCGCCACCGACGAGGCCGACACCAGGCCATTGACGGCCGACGACACCACCGCCACCTTGGCCGGGCCGCCGCGCAGGTGGCCCAGCAACGCGAACGATACCTGCATCATGTAGTTGCCGGCGCCGCATTTATCCAGCAGCGAGCCCAGCAACACGAAGATGAAGATATACGACACGGACACGCCCAGCGCCACGCCGTACACGCCCTCGGTGGTCAGCCACATGTGCGAGGCCAGGCGCTCGATCGAGGCGCCGCGGTGCGCCAGCACGTCGGGCAGCCAGGGGCCGGCCAGCACGTACAGCACGAATACCGCGCCCAGCACGGTCATGGGCAAGCCCAGCGAGCGGCGCGTGACTTCCAGCAGCAGCAACAGGCCGATGGCCGCGGTGGTCACGTCCATCGCGGTCGGTTGGCCGGGGCGGCCGGCGAGTTCTTTATAGAACAGGAACAGGTAGGCGCCGCAGAAACCCGCGATGATGGCCAGCACCCAGTCGTGCAGCGGCATCTGGTCGCGTGGGGAACTCTTGCGGGCGGGGTAGGCCAAATAGCCCAGGAACATCGCAATGCCCAGGTGCAGGGCACGAGCTTCGGTATCGTTAAAAATGCCCCAGCTCAGCGTAAAGGGCAGGGGCGAGGCGTACCAAAGCTGGAACAGGGACCAGATCAACGCGCCGATGGCTAGCGTGGCGCCGGCGATGCCGCCGCACTGGCGCCCACCGCGGTCGACATCGGCGACCAATTGTTCCAGATCGGCTGTCGTCGTAGACGGCTCGGTCTTCATTAATTTCCCCAGAATGTTCGGGTGGCCGAAAAGCGCGCGCCGCGCGGAATGCATGGCGCGCGCCCGGGCTCTATGGTGGAAAGCAGGGCCGGTCACGCCGCCGCGGTGCGGGCGTGGCTGGCCGGCACAGCGTTACAGCAGGCCTTTCTCTTTGAAGTACTTCTCGGCGCCCGGATGCAGCGGCGCCGACAGGCCATTCTTGGCCATGTCTTCGGCTTTCAGGTGGGCAAAGGCCGGGTGCAGCTTTTTGAAGTCATCCAGGTTGTCGAACACCGCCTTGACCACGGTGTAGACCGTTTCGTCAGACACGTCGGCCGAGGTGACGAAGGTGGCCGTCACGCCGTAGGTCTTGGTGTCGTTGGGGTTGTTCGGATACAGGCCGCCCGGGATGGTGGCGTACGCGTAGTACGGATACTTTTCAACCAGCTTGTCGACCGCCGGGCCGGTAAGCGAAACCAGTTGCGCGCCGCAGGTGGTGGTCGGGTCCTGGATGTTGGCCGAGGGGTGGCCCACGCCGTAGAAGAAGCCGTCGATCTTGCCGTCGCACAGCGCCGAGCCGTGCTCGTCGGGGCGCAGTTCCGAGGCCAGCGAGAAGTCTTTAAGCGTCCAGCCCATGGTGGCGAGCAGCTCTTCCATCGAGGCGCGCGTGCCCGAGCCCGGGTTGCCCACGTTGAAGCGCTTGCCCTTGAAGTCTTCGAACGACTTGATGTTGGCTTCTTTGCGGGCCACTACGGTGAACGGCTCGGGGTGGATGGAGAACACCGAGCGCAGCTTCTTGAACTCGCCCGCATCCTTGAACTGGCCCACGCCGTTGTAGGCGTTGTAGCCCACGTCGGACTGCACCACGCCCAGGTCCAGCTCGCCGGCCTTGATGGTGTTCACGTTGAACACCGAGCCGCCCGTGGATTCCACCGAGCAGCGGATGCCGTGCGAGGAGCGGTCTTTGTTGACCAGGCGGCAGATGGCGCCGCCCGCGGCATAGTAGACGCCCGTTACGCCGCCGGTGCCGATACTGACGAACTTCTGTTGCGCCGAGGCCGGCAGCGGAGCGGCGAACGCCATCGCCACTGCCGCGCATGCGGCGGCCAGGCCCCACCCCTTTTTATTGCCCAAGGTGTGTTTGACAGACTTGCTCATACAAACTCCTTTTGAGGATTTTCCCCGTAAGAATACCGGTGTTTCCGGCGATTGGCGCGCCCGGTTGCGGACGCGCGGCGTAGCGGCGCCGGGGTTGTGTCCCGGCACGTCAATAAAGCCTATGACCGGGTCTGCGCGATGGCCGCGTCGATGGCCCCCGTCAGCCGCTCGGTGAGCTGATCCAGTTCGTCGTCAGAAATAATGAAAGGCGGCGCCAGCAACACGTGGTCGCCGCGCTGGCCGTCAATCGTACCGCCCATCGGGTACACCATCAGCCCTCGCGCCATGGCTTCGCGCTTGATGCGGGCGTGCAGGGTGAGCTTGGGATCGAACGTCTCTTTGGTGGCGCGGTCGGCGACCAGCTCCACGCCCATGAACAGGCCCCGGCCGCGAATGTCGCCTACATGGGGGTGTTCGCCCAGCGCGGCCTGCAGGCGCTCGCGCAGGCCCGCACCCTGGTCGCGCACGCGTTGCAGCAGGCCGTCGCGGCGGATCACCTCCTGCACGGCCAGCGCGGCGGCGCAGGCCGTGGCATGGCCCAGGTAAGTATGGCCGTGCTGGAAGAATCCGGTGCCCGCGCTCATGGCGGACACGATTTTTTCTTGCGCCATGACCGCGCCGATGGGCTGGTAGCCGCCGCCCAGGCCCTTGGCGATGGTGATCAGGTCGGGCACGACCTGTTCTTGTTCGACGGCATACAGAGTGCCCGTGCGGCCCATGCCGCACATGACCTCATCGGCGATCAGCAGCACGCCATGGCGGTCGCACACTTCGCGGATGCGCCGGAAGTAGCCGGGCACGGCGGTCAGGGCGCCGGCGGTGGCGCCCACCACGGGCTCGGCCACGAAGGCCATTACGCTGTCGCTGCCCAGTTTCATGATCGTGTCTTCGAGTTCCCGAGCCAGGCGCGCGCCGTAGTCTTCGGGCGATTCGTTGGCGCCGCGGTCGCGGTATTCATAGCAGGGCGATACATGCGCCACGTCGATCAGCAGAGGTTTGAACTGCGTGCGGCGCCATTCGTTGCCGCCCACCGCCAGGGCGCCCAGCGTGTTGCCGTGATAGCTCTGGCGGCGGGCAATGATGTGGCGGCGCTGCGGCTGGCCGATTTCCACGAAGTACTGGCGCGCCATCTTCAGCGCGGCTTCGACGGCTTCCGAGCCACCCGACACGAAGTAGGCGTGGCTGGTGCCGGCCGGGGCGTCGGTCACCAGGCGGTCGGCCAGGCGCTCGGCGACTTCGGTGGTAAAGAAGCTGGTGTGCGCGTAGGCAAGCTGGTCGATCTGCGCATGCATGGCGGCCTGCACGTCTGGATGATTGTGGCCCAGGCACGAAACGGCGGCGCCGCCGGAGCCGTCGAGATAGGCGCGGCCGGCGCTGTCATACAGCCAGGCCCCCTGGCCGCGTACCGCCACCGGCGGGGTGGCGCGCAATGATCGATGGAATACGTGGGTTGTGCTCATGTCGGTCGTGAAAACAATAATAAGTAGTATGAAAAAAGAGGGGCGCCCGGGCCGGCGGGTGGCGTCGATGCCGCGCGATCGCTAGGGGCCGTGCTGCCCGGCCAGGGCCGACCAGAACACCTTGTCGGCGTGCATGCGGTCTTCGATCTCGCTCAGGCGGTTCAGTACTTCTTCGCCGCCGCGCGCGGTCAGGCGCGCGATCAAGTGTTCGGCCAGGCCCAGCAGGCCGGCGGTGGTGTGGAAGAACGAGCCCGGCCCTCGCTGGGCGGGCTGGTGTCGCACCCCTTCGCGGTCCGGGCGCTCGAACAGCAGCACGTGGCGGGCGTCGACCGCCAGCGGCGACAGCGTGTCGTCGGTCAGGGCAATTACCGCCACGCCCTGCTGTGCCGCCTGGCGGGCCAGCCGCACGCTGGCGGAGGGGTAGGGCGATTGCGAAATCGCGATCAGCGCATCGCCGTCGCGAAGGTTGTCGACGGTTTCGGCCTGCAGGCCGCCCAGCCCGTCGATCAGCACGCTGTTGCGCCGTACCAGCTGGTAGGCATAGTGCATCTGGAAAGCGATGCCGAACGCCGAACGCGTGCCCAGGAAGCCGACCTGGCGCGCCTCGAGCAGGGTCTTGACCGACGCATCGAACGCCGCCGAGCTGTTCAGCGAGCACACCGACTGGATGGCCCGCGCCTGCAGCTCCGTCAACGCGTCATGGCCGGGCGCGCCGGCGCTGCCATGGGCGGCCTGCAGTTCGGCGGCGCGCTCGCGCAGGCTGGCCGGGCGTTCGCCGGCCAGGGCTTGCTGGAACGGGGCGCGGAAGGCTTCATAGCTGTCGTAGCCGGCCGCGCGCGCCAGGCGCAGCATGGTGGCGGGTGCCACGCCCAGCGCCTGGGCCTGGCGCCGCATCGACCACAGGCCGACTTCGGCGGGGTGGTCCGCTACCCAGTGCGCCGCGCGTTGCAGCTCGGGCGGCAATTGCTCGAGCAGGCTCTGCAGACGTTGCTGCACCGGCAAGGGAAGAGAGGGAAGCGGCACGGTTGCGGGCGGGCAGGGCGTGAAAAAACACATGATAAATAAATGACTTGATAAAAAACATATGTTTTTCCATGGTTCAGGGTAATCCCTCGCATTGGGGACCGCCTGGTGCGCTGCTGCCGCAAGGAGTGGAAAATTTTCCTGGGTATTTTGTTAAAAGCGCATATTTTTCATTAACTTCAGGAAATCTGAATGCATTTATTCACATTTTCGGCGCTGGATGGGTTGACCTGAGGGGGTTGAGCGCATATTATCTGGGTAGAATCATTTGAGTAGAAATTAATCCTACTGAACTATTTTCAGTCATGAACAACGTGCCTACGCCCGACCCGTCCCAGCAGTACGACCTGCGCATCCTGCGAGCCTTGCGCCGCATCACGCGCTCGATCGCGCTGCATTCGCGCCAGCTCGCCGCGGTCAGCCACATCACCGCTCCGCAGCTGATGTGCCTGCGCACGGTCATCGCCAATGGGCCGCTGACGGCCACGGCCATCAGCCGTGAAATCCACGTCAGCCCCAGCACGGTGGTAGGCATTCTCGACCGCCTCGAAGACAAGGGCTTGGTACGGCGCGAGCGCGGCCGCGAAGATCGCCGCATCGTGTTCGTGTCGGCTACCGACGCCGGCCGCGAGCTGGCGTCGCAGGCGCCGTCGCCGCTGCAGAAGCATCTGGCCGACGCGCTGAACGCGCTGCCCGAACTCGAGCAGGCCACCATTACTTTGTCGCTCGAACGCATCGTCACGCTCATGGAGCAGGAAGGCCATGCGGTCGAGACGCACGGCGACGCGTCATCGCCCATTCTGGAAGTGCCTACCGGCGGTGCGCCGCCTGAGTCGGGGTTGGTCGTATGAGGGGGCAGGAACTGCAATCCCCCCAACCTTCAACGGCCGTCCAGCCGGCCGCCGCTTCGCCGCGCCTGCAATTGCGCGCGCCGCGCCGCACCGATGGCGCCGCACTGCACCGCCTGGTGTCCGAGTGCCCCCCGCTGGACGTCAACTCTCTGTACGCCTATCTGCTGCTCTGCGAGCACTTCAGCGCCACCTGCGTGGTGGCCGAAAGCGCCGGCGGCCGCATCGATGGGTTTGTCTCTGCTTATTTGCCGCCAGCCCGGCCCGACGTCATTTTCGTCTGGCAGGTTGCCGTGCATTCCCGCGCACGCGGCCAACGGTTGGGCCGCGCCATGCTACGCGAGCTTTTGCAACGCAAATCGCTCGAGCATGTTCGTCATCTTGAAACCACGGTGGGGCCTGACAACCAGGCTTCGCGCCGCACCTTCGCCGGCCTGGCCGGCGAGCTGGGCGCGCACATCGCCGAGCAGCCATTTTTCGACCGGCAGCTGTTCGGCGGTGCCGACCACGACGACGAGATGTTGTTGAAGATAGGCCCGTTCACCTTGCCGCCCCGCTAGGGGCTTGCAGGCCGGCGGCCTGTCGAACCGGGACGCAGGCTGGCGCAATGCCCGCGCGGGCATTGGTTGCCTCTGTGTCTGTCAATTCACGAAATGAAGGGAGGATTCTATGGACTTGAAAATCTTTGACCGGATGGAGTCGGAGGTGCGTGGCTACATCCGGTCGTTTCCGGTGATATTCAATCAGGCGCGCGGCTCTGTCCTGATCGACGAGGAAGGTGGCGAGTACATCGACTTCTTCAGCGGCGCGGGCACTCTGAACTACGGCCACAATAATCCTGTCTTCAAGGAAAAGCTGCTCGAATATCTCGAGGCCGATGGCGTGGTGCACGGCCTGGACATGGCCACCAGCGCCAAAAAGCAATTCCTGGAAGCCGTTGACCGCGTGCTGCTCAAGCCGCGCAACTGGCAGTACACGCTGCAATTCACGGGGCCGACCGGCACCAACGCGGTCGAGGCGGCGCTGAAGATCGCGCGCCAGGTCAAGGGCCGTTCCAATATCATTTCGTTTACGCACGGATTCCACGGCGTCAGCGGCGGCTCGCTAGCTGCGACGGCCAACATGAAATTCCGCGACGCCGCCGGCTACGCGCTGGGCAACACCAGCTTCATGCCGTATGACGGCTATTTCGGCCCCGACGTCGACACCATCGCCTATCTGGAGCGCATGCTGGAAGACCCCAGCAGCGGCCTGGACAAGCCTGCCGGCGTCATTGTCGAGACGGTGCAGGGCGAGGGTGGCGTCAACGTCGCCACGCTGCGCTGGCTCAAAGAGCTGGAAAAACTCTGCCGCCGCCACGACATGCTGCTGATCGTCGACGACATCCAGGTGGGTTGCGGCCGCACCGGCAGCTTCTTCAGCTTTGAATCGGCCGGTATCCGCCCCGACATCATCACGCTGTCGAAGTCGCTGTCGGGTTTCGGTCTGCCGATGTCGCTGGTGCTGATGAAGCCCGAGCTGGACATCTGGAAGCCCGGCGCGCACAGCGGCACCTTCCGCGGCAACAACCTGGCTTTCGTCACCGCCACGCAGGCGCTCGACACGTACTGGTCCAGCGATGCCTTCTCGACCGAAGTGCAGCGCAAAGAGCGCCTGGTGCGCGACTGGCTCGAAAACCTGGCCCACAGCTTCCCCAACGCCGGCCTGGCCGTGCGCGGGCGCGGCCTGATCCAGGGCCTGGTGGCCACGGCCGAGCCGGCGTTGGCCAACCGCATCGCGCAGCAGGCATTCAAGCGCGGCGTCGTCATCGAAACCTCGGGGGCGCAGGACGAAGTGCTGAAGCTGCTGCCGGCCCTGACTATCGAAGACGAACTGCTGACCCGTGGCCTGGAAACCATCGAGGCCGCCGTGGCCGAAGCGCTGGGCGAGTCGGGCCAGTCGGCCCGTGTTCTGAAATTTGGAGGAAAACGTCGATGATCGTACGCAATGTGAAAGATGTGATCGGAACTCAGGACGAAGTCCGCACCGACACCTGGGTCAGCCGCCGCGTGCTGCTGAAGAAGGACGGCATGGGGTTTTCGTTTCACGAGACCACCATTTTTCCCGGCGGACGGACGCACATCCACTACAAGAACCATCTTGAAGCGGTCTGGTGCATCGAAGGCGATGGCTCTATCGAGACGATCGCCGACGGCAAGAAGTACGAACTGGGACCGGGCGTGGTGTACGCCCTGAACGAGCACGACGAGCACTGGCTGTGCGGCGGCAAAGAGCCGCTGCGCGTTATCTGCGTATTCAACCCGCCGCTGACCGGCCAGGAAGTGCACGACGCCGACGGCGTCTACGCGCTGCCCGCCGAAGCGCAAGCGGCTTGAGAGCAAGGAGGCTGAACATGATCTCACCTGCCCAGGATCCGTACGCCTCGCGTACGGATCGCAGTTCCGCCATCATCGCCCGCCAGGATCCGGTGGTCTATGGCGATGGCAAGTACGCCGACGCATTGTCGGCCGAGCAAGTGCAGGACTACGACCGCGACGGTTTCCTGCTGCTGGAAAATGTCTTTTCCGCCGAAGAAGTGCAGGCCCTGATCGGCGAAGTCGAGCGCATGACGCGCGACCCCGCCATCGTGCGCCGCGAAGAGGCCATTACCGAGCCGGGCAGCAATGCCGTGCGCTCGATCTTCATGGTGCACGTGCTAAACCCCATGATCGCGCGCCTGACTCGCGATCCCCGGCTGGCCAACGTGGCGCGCCAGTTGCTGGGGTCCGAGGTGTACATCCACCAGTCGCGCGCGAACATGAAACCCGGCTTCAAGGGTAAAGAGTTCTACTGGCATTCCGACTTCGAGACCTGGCATGTCGAAGACGGCATGCCGGCGATGCGCGCGCTGAGCTGCTCGGTGCTGCTGAGCGACAACAATGAATGCAACGGCCCGCTGATGCTGGTGCCGGGCTCGCACCGGCAATTCATCTCGTGCGTGGGCGAGACGCCGCGCGACCACTACAAGCAGTCGCTGAAAAAGCAGGAATACGGCGTGCCCGATCCTGTCAGCCTGCAGTTGCTGGTCGAGCAGGGCGGCATCCGCACCATGATGGCCAAGGCCGGTTCGGTGGTGTTCTTCGACTGCAACACTATGCACGGTTCGAACAGCAACATCTCGCCGTGGCCGCGCTCCAATGTGTTCATGGTCTACAACAGCATGGAAAACACGCTGAACCCGCCCAAGTACGGCCTGGCTCCGCGACCTGAATACATTGCCACCCGCAAGGCCTTCAAGGCGGTGACGCCGCTCGATAAGCTGAAGCTGGTGGAATAACACACCCTTAAAGCTCGCAAGACAGCGCCGCCAGGCGCCCGCCGTATCCGCCCCGTGGCCTGCCGCCACGGGGCGTTTGCGTTATGGGCCCGGGCTTGCCGACCGAGGGAAGACATTGCTGTACGTACAGTTTGTACGTACCGATGTACACTAGCGCTTTTTCACGCCATCCGGATTTCCCCCGGGCCAGCCGGCCCTGATAAAAGGTACCTGGAGACACTACCCATGAATACCGAAGTTTCTCGCTTCCCCATGTTCTCGGCCATGATGAAAGTGCCGGGCGGGCTGATGCTGCTGCCGCTTATTCTCGGTTCCATCATCGGCACCTTCGCGCCCGATGCGCTGGCCATCGGCGGCTTTACCACCGCGTTGTTCAAGAACAGCGCGCTGCCCCTGATCGCGCTGCTCATCTTCGCCACCGGCACGCAGGTCAACATGCGCACGGGCGGGCCCATCCTGGCTACCGCGGGCACGATCCTGCTGATGAAAACGCTCGTGCCGGCCACGCTCATCGTGCTGCTGGGCAGCTACGTGGGGCTCGACGGTATCCTGGGTGTGTCGATCCTGGCCCTGCTGGCCGCCTTCGACAACAGCAACGGCGGCCTGTGGCTGGCCTATACCGGGCAGTACGGCGACAGCCGTGACCGCGGCGCCTACGTGGCCAGCGCGGTGAACGACGGCCCGTTCTTCAGCCTGTTGTTCTTGGGCGCCTCGGGCCTGGCCGATATTCCCGTCACGGCGCTGGTGGCCGCGCTGGTGCCGTTCCTGCTGGGCGTGGTGGTGGGCAACCTGGACGTGCAGTGGCGCAACGTGCTCAAGCCGGTGCCCAACATCGTGATCCCGTTCTTCGCCTTTGCGCTGGGCACCGGCATCAACTTGTCGGCTGTCGTGTCCGGCGGCATGACCGGCCTGGTGCTGGGTCTGCTGATCAGCCCGATCACCGGGTTCCTGGTCTACCTGGGCTATCGCTACATTCTGCGCCGTGGCGGCAAGAGCGGCATCGGTTTTGCCGCAGGCACCACGGCGGGCAACGCCATTGCCACCCCGGCCGTGGTGGCGGCGGCCGACCCGTCCTTGCAGCAATACGTCAGCACCGCAACGGCGCAGGTCGCCGCGTGCGTGCTGATCAGCTCGATCCTGGCCCCGTTGCTGGCCTCGTACTTCCTGAAGCGCGCCGGCGAACTCAAGCCCGCCGAAGACGTCGCCATTGCCATGGGCGAGCCCCAGCCGGCGACCGAGGCGAGGGTCTGAGCGTGGCGCCTTTCATTGCCATCGTCGCCGACGACCTGACCGGGTCGGGCGACACCGCCGTACAGTTCGTGCGCGCCGGCTGGCCCACCCAGCTGTCGGTGGGGCGGGCCGGCCAGGCGCTGGTCGATCCGGCCGCCGGCCGTGCCGAGGTGATCGCGGTTACCACGCACAGCCGGCCCATGCCCGGCCCGCAGGCCGCGGCGGTGGTGCGCGACGACGTGGCCGCCCTGCGCGTGGCCGGCGTGCGCCGCCTGTACAAGAAAGTCGATTCCACCTTGCGCGGCGCGTTCAAGGCCGAGATCGACGCGGCGCGCCAGGCCTGGCGCGACGACGCGATCGCGGTGGTGTGTCCGGCGTTTCCGGCCACGGGGCGCACCGTGCGCGACGGTATTCTTTATGTGGATGGCCGGCCGGTCACCGAAACGTCGGCGGCCACCGATCCCGTTACGCCCGTGACCGAGAGCCACATTCCCACGCTGCTGGGCGGCGCGCAGCTGGCCGTGATCGAGGGCGAGACCTCGCGCGCGCTGGCCGACCGCATTCTGGCGGCCGGCGCCGTGGTGGTGGTCGATGCGCAGACGCCGGCCGACATGGAGCGCCTGGCGCGCGCCATCGTGCTGCTGGGCGAGCGCGCGCTGCCGGTCGGCTCCGGCGGCCTGGCGGCGCCGCTGGCGCGGCTGTGGGCCGGCGCCGAATCGCGCGGCACGGTCATCGTGGTGGTGACGTCGCAGCACAGCGCGGCGCGCCGCCAGGCGGCTGCCCTGCAGGCGGGCGGCGCGCAGACGTGGTCGCCCACGCTGGCGCAACTGGCCGATGATGCGGCCTGGCGCGACTGGACGGCGCAAGTGCAACAGAGCGCGCCCGCCGCGCAGGCGCAGGCCACGTTATTGCTGCTGGCGCCCGAAGGGCGGCGGGACGGCCTGGACTCGGATGCCGTGGCGGCCCGCCTGGGCGGACTGGCCGGGCAACTGATCCTGGCCGGCACCGCCGCCGGCGTGGTCGCCACCGGCGGCGACGGCGCCAGCGCCGTGCTGGCGGCCCTGCAGGCCGGCGGCATCGCGCTGGTTGATGAAGTCACCGGCGGCGTGCCGCTGGGTACCCTGACCGGCGGGCCGGCAGCCGGATTGCCTATCGTGACCAAGGCCGGCGGTTTCGGCGCCGACGATGTATTGATCCGGGCCGCCAGCGCGGTCCGCGAACGGAGATTCCAAGCATGACCCAAGACGCAACGCCCCCCCGCATTCCCACCCTGGCTGTCACGCTGGGCGACGTGGCTGGCATCGGACCCGAGATCACCGCCAAGATGCTGCTGGGGCACGACGATCTGCGTCAGCGCGCGCGGCTGGTCGTGGTGGGCGATGCCGCGGCGCTGCGCCGGGCCGCCCAGGCGCTGGGCGCCGACGCCTCGCGCGTGCGGGTGGTCGAGGGGCCCGAGCAGGTACGCAATACGCCGGGCATCATCGAAGTCATCCAGGCAGGCCCTTCGCTCGAGCACGTGCCGCTGGGCAAGCTGAGCGCCGACGCGGGCGACGGTTCGGTGCGCTTTGTCACTACGGCGTGTGCACTGGCGCGCGAGGGCCGCATCGACGGCATCGTCACGGCGCCGCTGAACAAGGCCGCCATGCATCTGGCCGGCCACAAATGGCCCGGCCACACTGAACTGCTGGCGCACGAATTCGGCGTCAAGACGTTCTCGCTGGTGCTGTCGGCGGGCGACCTGTACATCTTTCACGCCACCACCCATGTGTCGTTGCGCCAGGCCATCGACGATGTCACGCCGCAGCGCATGCGGGCGGTGCTGCGCCTGGCCGGCTCGTTTGCCCAGGCCCTGGGCCGCGCCGACGAACCGGTAGCGGTGGCGGGGCTGAATCCGCACGCCGGCGAGAACGGCATTTTCGGCACCGAAGACGCCGACATCCTGGCGCCGGCCGTGGCCGAGGCCAACGCCGCCGGCATTCGCGCCGCCGGCCCCATTCCGGCCGACGCGCTGTTCCCGCAGGCCGTGCGCGGCAAATGGAAGTTCGTCATCGCCTGCTACCACGACCAGGGCCACGCTCCGTTCAAGTCGGTGTACGGCGACGACGGGGTGAACATCACCGTGGGCCTGCCGGTCGTGCGTGTCTCGGTCGACCACGGCACGGCCTTCGACATCGCAGGCCAGGGTGTGGCACGCGAAGACAGCCTGGTGCTGGCGGCCGAGCGGGCCGCGCATCTGGCCCCGGGCTGGTCGCATGTATGGGAAACTGCGCGCTCCACTACCGGAGGCTGATCCCATGGCGTCGTCCGCCGAACCCGCCGCGCCGCTCGACCGCTCCAGCGGCGATCCCCTGCATGCGCAGATAGCCCAGGCGCTGCGCCGCGACATTCGCGACCGCCAATGGGCGCCTGGCACAGTGCTGCCCAGCGAGGCGGCGCTGTGCCGGCAATTCGGCGTGGCGCGCAGCGTGGTGCGGCAGGCATTGGCGACGCTGGTGGCCGAGGGACTTATCCGCCGCGATCCCGGACGCGCGCCCACGGTGGCTCCTGCGCTCGAGCATCGTCGCATGGTGCAGCGCTCCACCGGCCTCTTCGAACAATTCGCCCACACCGGCACCGTGCTGCTCACGCGCGTGCTGCGCTGCGAGCCGGCCAAGCCGCCTCCCGAGGTAGCGACATTCTTCGGCTCGGATGACACCCTGCTGCTGGAACGCTTGCGCCGCGTCGACGACGAGCCGTTGGCCTTTGTGCGCACCTGGCTGCCGCGCGCGCGCCTGCCCGGCCTGTGCGCCGAGCATCTGCACGACACCTCGCTGCACCGCACCCTGGTGCAGCGGTTCGGCCTGCACCCGGGCCGGGGCCGCAACCGCATTCGCGCGGTGGGGGCCGACGCCGCGCTGGCCGAGGCGCTGCGAATACCAGTCGGCAGCCCGCTGCTGATGCTGGAAGGGCAGGGGTTCGACCAGCACGGACAGCCGCTCGAATGGTTCACTACCTGGCACCGCGCGGAAAAACTCGTGTTCGACGTTGATGTCAGTCCCGCTGGCGAGCATATCCATGCAGCGTTGCCGGATGCCGCCGGCCCTGCCGCGCCGCAGCCGGGTGGCTCGCCCACATCGCTCGAATCGGTCGAGGCGGCGCTCGAAGCCGCGCTCGATGCGGTGCGGCGCATGCGGCAAGGCGCGCCGGGCACCTGACGCGGTTCGGGCAGGCGGGCGCGGGTGCTATGCTAGGCGCCCACCCGTCCAACTGCCTCATGCCGCCATGACCGCACGCGTCGCCAGCCTGCACATTTATCCCATCAAGTCCTGCGCCGCCATCGATCTGGCCGAGTCGTCTATCGACCGCGCTGGCCTGGCCGGCGACCGGCGCTGGATGATCCTGACCGCGCAAGGCCAGTTCATGACGCAGCGCCAATGGCCCGCCATGGCGCTGATCCGCCCGGCCCTCACGGCCGACCATCTCGAGTTGCGCGCACCCGGCATGCCGGTGCTGCGCGTGCCGCTCGACGGCTCGCAGTTAAGTGGCACGGTGCGCCAGGCCACAGTCTGGAAAGACACCGTGCCCGCGCGCGACGAAAGCGGCGAGGCAGCCGCCTGGCTCAGCCAGGTGCTGGGGCTGGATTGCGTGCTGGTCAAGATCGACGCACCGTCCCAGCGGCCCTCGCGAATCGAATGGGTCGAGCGCTGGTGCGCCGCGCACCCCGATCTGGCCGAGGCGTTCGCCGGTGAACACCGGCTGGGCTTCGCGGATGGCTTTCCCTTGCTGATCGCCAACCAGGCTTCGCTCGACGAACTGAACGCGCGGCTGGCCGCGCAGGGCGAGCCGGCGGTGCCCATGAACCGCTTCCGGCCCAATATCGTCATCCAGGGCGAATGGGAGGCATACGATGAAGACCACACCGCCATGGTGACGGTGGGGCAGGTGCGCATGGCGCTGGTCAAGCCATGCACGCGCTGCCCCATGCCGAATATCGATCAGCTTACCGCCCAGCGCCACGATGAACCCGGCCGCACGCTGGCCGCTTACCGGAAGTTCGAGATCGGCGTGGTGTTCGGGCAGAACGCCATCGTTGCCGCCCCGACGGGCGCCCGCCTGCGGGTGGGGGATGCCGCCGAGATCGAGCTGGACTTCTGAGGCCGGGCGGTTCAGGCTGACAGCTTCAGGCCGACCAGCCCCGCGGCAATCAGCAGCACGCTGGCCACGCGCATCACGCTGAGCGTTTCATCGAACAGCAGAATGCCCGCCACGAAGGCGCCCAGCGCGCCGATGCCCACCCATACCGCGTAGGCCGTGCCCAGCGGCAGGCTTTTCATGGCGATGGACAGCAGCCAGAAGCTGGCCACCATGCCGGCCAGCGTAACAGCCGACGGAACCAGGCGCGTGAAGCCGTGGGTGTATTTCAGGCCGACGGCCCACACCACTTCGAACAGCCCCGCGAATACAAGAATGACCCAGGTCATAGAGTGCCCCATTTGAACAAGTGCCGGCATGCTTGCCGGCGATGGGGCCGTCCCCGGATGGAAAACAGCCGGCAAAAGGCCGGCGGCCGCTCCGGGCCGTCCCGGAGCGGTAAAAATTATAGAATACAAAATTGACCGCCTGGCGCGGCCAGGCGCTTTTGCCCTGGCCGCGGTGCCGGCGCCGCCTCGTTTTCTACAGATGGTATCCATGAGCTTCAAGGTCACCGTACAACCCAGCCAGCATCAATTCACGGTCGAAGCCGGCCAGACAGTCCTGGATGCCGCCTTGGCCGCCGGCATCGTGCTGCCGTACAGCTGCCGCAACGGCGCGTGTTCCACCTGCAAGGGCAAGGTGGTGACGGGCCAGGTTGACGCCGGCGAATACCCGGCCCAGATCCTGTCTCCCGAAGAACTGGCGCAAGGCTATACGCTGTTCTGCCAGGCGCGGCCGCAGTCCGACCTGGTGGTCGAATCCACTGAAGTCCGGCTGGCCAGCGATATCCAGATCCGCAAACTGCCGGCCCGCGTGCAGGCCATGGAGCTCGCCGCGCCCGACGTCACCGTGCTCAGCCTGCAACTGCCGGCGGCCGACCCGTTCCGCTATTACGCAGGGCAGTACATCGAGGTCATCCTGAAAGACGGCAAGCGCCGTAGTTACTCGATGGCCTGCGCGCCGCACACCGGCAGCCCGCTCGAATTGCACGTGCGGCATATGCCCGGCGGCGTATTCACCGACCACGTGTTCGGCGCGGGCGCCACGCAAATGAAAGTACGCGAAATCCTGCGCCTGGAGGGGCCGTTCGGTTCGTTCTTCCTGCGCGAAGACTCCGACAAGCCCATCGTGCTGCTGGCCAGCGGCACCGGCTTCGCCCCCGTCAAGGCCATCGTCGAGCACATGGCGCACCACGGCATCCGCCGCCCGGCCGTGCTCTACTGGGGCGGGCGTCGCCCGCGCGACCTGTACATGCACGAACTGGCGCAATCCTGGGCCCAGACATTGCCCGACTTCCGCTACGTGCCGGTGGTTTCCGACGGCCTGCCCGAAGACGGCTGGGACGGTCGCACCGGCTATGTGCACGAAGCCGTGCTGCAAGACCTGCCCGACCTGTCCGGCTACCAGGTGTATGCCTGCGGCGCGCCGCCCATGGTGGATGCCGCGCGCCGCGAGTTCACGGCGCAATGCGGCCTGCCCGCCGACGAGTTCTACGCCGACGCCTTCACTTCCGAGGCCGACCTCGCCCGCACGGGCACGGGCGCCTGACGCAGGGGCGGTGGTGCATGGGCGGGAAACTTCCAGGTGCAAATGGATACCGCCCCTTCTTTTATGTTATAGGCGGGGCAGGGGCGGCGCTGTAAACTGCCGCACCGGCATCTCGATCGGATCGAGCCGCGACCCCAGGGGCCCCGCCCCGCTGTGGCCGGCGGCGCAAGGAGCAAGGCGCGCATGAAAGTAGCGGTATTGGGTAGCGGCATCATCGGCATTTCCAGCGCCTGGTGGCTGCGCCAGGCCGGCCATGATGTCGTAGTGGTCGACCGCCGCCCGGGCCCGGCCCAGGAAACCAGCCTGGCCAACGGCGGACAGATCTCCGTCTCGTACGCCGAGCCCTGGGCCAATCCGCAAGCGCCCCTGAAGCTGCTCAAATGGGTGTTCCAGGACGACGCGCCGCTGCTGTTCCGGCCCCAGCTCGACTGGCGCCAATGGATGTGGGGGCTGGCCTTCCTGCGCGAATGCCTGCCGGGCCGGCTGGCGCCCAACATCCGCGCCATGGTGCGGCTGGCTGAATACAGCCGCACCACGCTGCAGGCCATGCGCGCCGAACTCGGTATTTCGTACGACCACCTCGAACGCGGCATTCTCAATTTCTATCGCGATCCCCACGAATTCGAAACCTCGCAGAAGGCCGCCGGCCTGATGCGCGACTTCGGCGTCGAGCGCCGGGTCGTCACGGCCGATGAGGTCGTCGCCATCGAACCCGCCCTGGCGCCGCATCGCGGCACTATCGTGGGCGGCGATTTCACCCCCGAAGACGAAAGCGGCGACGTGCACCTGTTTGCCGCCGGCCTGGCGCAGCAGTGCGAGCGCGCGGGCGTCGAATTCCATTACGAAACCAGCGCGACCCGCCTGGTCAGCCAGGGCGGCCAGGTGCAGGCGTTGGAAACCATCCAGCCCGATGGCCGCTTTGGGCGCATCGTGGCCGATGCCTACGTGGTGGCGCTGGGCAGCTTCAGCCCGCGCCTGGTGCGGCCGCTGGGCGTGCCTTGCAACGTGTACCCCGCCAAGGGCTATTCGGCCACCTTCACGGTGCGCGACCCCGCGCGCGCGCCTTCGGTCAGCCTGACCGACAGCAGCCACAAGGTCGTATTCTCGCGCCTGGGCGACCGGCTGCGCATGGCGGGTACGGCCGAACTATCCGGCTATTCGCGCGCGCTCAACAGCGGCCGTTGCGAGGCCATGACGCGCCTGGCGCGCGAACTGTTTCCCGACGCGCTCGATTTCGAAAGCGTCAGCTACTGGTCGGGGTTGCGCCCGTCCACTCCTTCGAACGTACCTCTCATCGGTCGTACCCGCATTCCCAACCTGTACCTGAATACAGGCCACGGCACGCTGGGCTGGACCATGGGGGTCGGTTCGGGCCGGGCTCTGGCCGATCTGCTCAGCGGACACAAGCCGGAGCCCGAATTTCCTTTTCTTGGTCTGTGAACCTATGAAGACACTGCAATTGGCGGGCCTGGCCCGCGCACTGATCGCCAGCCGGCGCACCTGGGTTTTCGGCGCCGCCATGCTTGCCGCTGGCGCGGCGCACGGCGCCGCCGTCGAAATCGAGGTCTGGCACACGCTCAGCGGCCCCAACAAGGCTGAATTCGAAAAACTCACCAAGAAATTCAACAAAGAACAGAATGACGTCGAGGTCGAATTGCGCGACTTCTCCAGCGCGCAGGATCTGCGCAAGGAAGCCGCCGAGGCCCTGAAGAAAAAGAAGGGGCCGAACCTGGTGCAGCTGGCCGACAACCGCTCGCCCGAAGTCGTGTCCGAGCACAAGGCCATCCTGCCTCTGTACCAGTTGCTGGCCAAGTACCCCATCAAGGACCTGAACTGGTTCCTGCCCGCCACTTCCAGCTTTACGCGCGACAGCAAGGGGCGCCTGCTGGCCTTCCCCTGGATGGCCGAAGTGCCTATCATGTACTACAACCTGGCCTATTACAAAAAGGCCGGCCTCGATCCTAACAAGCCGGCCCGTACCTGGGCCGACCTGCAGGGCGAGCTGCTCAAGCTGCGCGACGTCGCCAACATCGAATGCCCGTATGCGTCCAGCAACCAGGTGAAAATCCACCTGGAAAACCTGGCGCCCGTCAACAAGCAGCTGTTCACCAGCAACGACAACGGCCTGGCCGCCAGCAAAGCCGCGCCCGCGCTGCAGTTCGACACCTTGTACATGCGCCACGTGTCGCTGATGGCCAGCTGGAAGCGGTCGCTGCTGTTCATGGCGCATTCCGACGACAACCAGAGCGACAAGCTGTTCGCCAAGGGCGACTGCGCCGTGCTGACCTCCGGTTCCGGGGCGGCGGGCACCTTCATGAACACGCGCTCGCTGTCGTTCGGCGTGGCGCCGCTGCCGTATTACACGCAGGCCACCAAAGAAGCCGGCAGCCCGTTCGTCAGCGGCTCGGCGCTGTGGGCCATCGACGGCCACCCGCAAGCCCAGGAAAAAGCCACCGCGCAGTTCCTGGCCTGGCTGGCCAAGCCCGTCAACGCGGCCGAATGGCACCAGCGCACCGGCTATCTGCCGCTTACCGATGCGGCGTTCCGTGCCGCCGACGTGTCGTTCTACGACAAGGTTCCGGGGGCGCACGCCATTGTGCAGTCCATGCAGAGCAAATCGCCGTCCACCAGCCGCGGATTCCGCATGGCCAACTACGATCGCGTCGAAGCCGTGCTCAGCACCGAGCTGGATGAGGCTTTCGACGGCAAGACGCCGCCCGTGGCGGCCCTGAACCGCGCCGCCGACCAGGCCCGCCGCCTGGCGCAGCAACGCTAGCGCGGCATCCAGCCATGGCGGCCATGGCCGCCATGGCGCGCCGCTTGCCAACCGGCCGCCAGGCCGGTTTTTTCTTGCCGTCAATACCCGCGTCACCTGCAATGAACGAAAAATTCCGTTCGTACAAGTCGGTCTAGCTGGGCCGGCCGGGGCGAGCCAACATGCAGTCCTCGCGTTCCGATCCGGAGCGCGCATCGATTCAGGACGAGCATGCTTCGACTCATACTTCTGGGATTGCTGCCGCTGGGGCTGGCCGCCTGTGCACAGTGGCCCGGCAGCGTACAGGGCTGGCGGGCGGGCGGCGCCCCGGCCGGTCATTACGACTTCAACTGGCAGCTATCCGGCGATCCTTCCGTGGCGCCATTGCAGGTATTCAGCGGGGCAGGGCGCACCTGGCTGCAGTTCGCGCCCGGCCGCATCCCGCCCGCGCTGTTTGCACAAACGCCGTCCGGTTTGCAGCCGCTGTCGTACACCCTCCAGGAACCCTACCTGATTGTCGACGGCATCTGGCCGGCATTGGTGCTACAAGGCGGCCGTCACGTGGCGCGGGTCGAGCGGCAAGCCGCGCTGCCGGTATCGGCTCCGGCGGCGCCACCCGCCAGCACGGCTGCCGGGCGCGGCGGCGTGCCAATTGTTGAGCCGCCTGGCGCCGCGCCATTGTCGTCCGCACCAGCACTGCCTGCGCCGCACACGCCCCTTACACGGGACGATACGCCCTCGCGTTTCCGGGCGGGGGCGCCCGACGCCACCTTGCGCGCCGTGCTGGCACGCTGGGCTGCCGAGGCCGGCTGGTCATTCGAGCCGCAGCATTGGGCCGTCGATGCCGATATCCCCCTGGCGGGCAGCGCCGATTTTCCGGCCGATTTCAAGGCAGCCGTGCGCGGTTTGCTGGCCTCGACCGAACTCGCAGACCGGCCAGTGCAACCCTGCTTTTACGCTAACAAGGTATTGCGCGTCGTGCCGTTCGCCCAGGCGTGCGACCGCTCCGCCACTTCCGGAGCCCGCCCATGAAAGCCCGTCTGGCATATTGCAGTTTCGCCCTGCTGACGTTGACCGGGTGCTCGGCGCAGCAGTCGCTGCAGGCGCTGCGCGAGGCCATCACCACGGCACGCTCCAAGGTCGAGGCTGGCCAGCAACAGTTCGCTGCCGCCGTGTCCGACCGCAACGCGCGCATTGCCGCGCAAGATGTCGACAAGCCCTGGCTGGCCGGCAAGGCGCAGCCGCTGGCCCGCGACGTCGTGCTGCCGCCCGCGCTGCGCGGCGACGTTGACACGACCCTGCTGTTCGCCGGCCGGCTCGACCTGCCTTCGCTGGCCGAGCGGCTGACCAGCGTCACCGGCATTGCCGTGCGCATCGCACCCGATGCCTTGTTGCCGCGCTCGTTGTTCCTGCCGCGCCTGGGCCAGCCGGCGGCGGCCACGGCCGAACTGGCCGCGCCGATGCGCGTACCAGTGCTGGCCGGGCCGCGTCCCTTGCCCGATACGCTCGACACGTTGGCCGCCAGCTTCGGCGTGCACTGGCGCTACCAGCGCAACGCCATCGAGTTCTATCGCATGCAGACGCGCGTGTTCGACGTGCGCGCGCTGACGCTGGCCAGCCGGGCCGACGCCCGACTGGGCCGCGCCGGCTCCGCCGAAGCCGGCGGCTTCGACAACACGTCCAACACTACGCTTTCGTCAGGCGAGCATCATGCGCTGCAAGCCGTACGAGTCCGCATTCTGCCGTTCCTGACCCAGGCCGGCACCATTGCCGATCTCGACGGCGGCGGCAGCTCGCTGGTGGTTACCGACATTCCCGATGTGCTCGATCGCATCGGCCAGTTCATCGAGCGGGAAAACCAGGCGCTGACCCGGCGTGTGCGCCTGCTGTTCGAAGAAATCACCGTGGTGGCCAACGACAGCGCCGAGGGCGGCATCGACTGGAAGGCAGTCTACGACAGCGCCCGCGCGGCGGTTGCCGCCACGCTGCCAGTGGCGGCCGGCGGCGCCGCCGCGGCCTTGGGAGCCACGGTCGACAGCGGCCCGTTCCAAGGCACGCGGGCCATTGTCTCGGCGCTCAGCCAGACCGGCGCCGTGCTGCGCCACAGCAGCGTGCCGGTGCTTACCCTGAACCGCCGCCCCGTCACTCACGCGGTACGCACGACGTTCTCGTACATCGACCAGGTCCAGAGCACCGCCGTGCCCGGCATCGACGCGGCGCTGGGCAGCACGGCGCTGCCGTCGGTATCCATCAGCCAGAAGCAGGAAACCGTGGGCACGTTCCTGACGCTGGTACCCGACGCCCAGGCCGACGGCCGCATCCTGCTGTCGATCGCCTACGACAATACGGTCGCCCAGCCCATCAAAAGCGTCACCTTCGGCACGCAAGGCAACCAGATCCAGGTTCAGCAGATCACCATCGACGGCAACGGCACGGTGCAGCAGGTTGCGTTGAGCCCCGGACAGCCCGTCATCCTGTCCGGATTCGACCGTCGCCAGGACGAATACGACCGCCGCCGGCTGTCGGCCGATGCGCCGCTGCTTGCGGGCGGGCAAGACCGTGCATCGAGCGAGCGCCTGACCACCGTGGTGCTGGTGACGGCGCAGGTCGAAGAGGACATCTGAATGATCGCCGTCCCAGCTTCTGGCCAGCTGTTGCTGCTCGACGCCGATGATGGCGGCCGCAGTTTGGCGTTCGGCCTGGCGTGGTTCGCCCTGGTGGGCAGCCATGCACCCGCCATGGCCCGGACACGCGCGCGGCGCATGCGCGCCACGCATTACGTGGTGGGCGGGCAGGGGGCCCTGGCAGGCGGCTGCGCGCGGCTTGCGCCACACGCGCGGCGCCGGCCGGTGCATGCGGCAGCCCAGGCATTCGCACGGCGCCATCCCGATGGCAGCGCGGCCTGCATCGCGCCCTTGCCCGGAGGGCGCTGGTGGCTCGTGGCAGCCCAGGACGGCGCGGTGCTGGCCCGCGCCGACACGCTGTATCCCGATGAGGCACAGGCCGAAGCTGCCCTGCAGGCGCTGGCTGTCCAGTATCCGTCGCTGCGCCGTCACGATGGGCCGCAAACCTTGCAGGCTTTGCTGGCCGCGCCCGATAGCGCGGCATTGCTGCGTCCGGTGGGTTCGCGCTGGTCGCGCTTGCCGCTGCCGGTGCGTGCTTTCGCCGGCGCCCTGGCGCTGGCCCTCGCGCTACCCATGGCCTGGCACGCCTGGCGGCCGGCCCCGCGCGCGGCCATGCCGGCGCCGGAACTGGCTCCCGACGAAGCCTGGCGCCAGGCCACGTCCAGGTTCCGCCGGCAGCTCACGGTGCATCACCTGCCTGAGCTGGCCAGCGTGCTCGCCTCGTTGCATCGCCTGCCGCTGAATGTGCAAGGGTGGTTGCTGCGCGATGCGCGCTGCCAGCCCGCGCCGCGGGCCTGGTCGTGCCGCGCGGCTTATGTGCGCGCCCAGGCTGACGCCACCAACGGCGCTTTCGCGCGAGCCGTCCCTGCCGGCTGGCAAGCGCGCTTCCAGCCGCTCGATGGCGCCGAGCTGGCCTGGGTGGTGCCGGGCAATCGCACATCGCTGGCCGACGTGAAGCTGCCTTCTGCCGTGCACGTCGATCACGTCCTGGCCAGCGCCTTGCAGCTGGCGCGGCCCGCGTTCGCGCAACTGACCCTCGGGCCGCCGGCGCCTGTGCCGGTAGCTCCCCGCGATGCGCGGGGCCAGCCCATCGCCGCGCCGGCCAACTGGCCGGCCATGCGCCAGCGCGCGCTGGCGCTGCAGGGCCCGTTGCGCTCGCTTTCCCTGTTGGCCGGCCAGCCCCGGCTGGTCGTCGCCTGGTCGTCCGTGGTGCTGCGCCTGGCCGCCGGACGCGCTCCCGACACCGCTGTCAGTGCCCTGACGGCCGAACTCCAAGGAATCCTCTATGAGCAAAACTGATCCTCGCTCGCACAAGGCGCCGGCCCCGTCCAGCCGATGCTGCTCGGCATGGCTGGCGCTACTGGCGGCCGGCTTGGGGGCGGGCATGTCTGCCGCGGCGCAGCCGCTTGCAGACGAGGGCGCCTACGTCGAAGCTGCCGAAGCCACTGAGTCCGCCGAGGCCGAGCCGGCCGTCGCCGCACAGGCATGGGCCGAAGGCGATACGGTGCGCGAGCTGCTGCGCGCCGATGCACAGGCGGCACGGGCCACGCCGCCACCACGGCAGGCGGCCGATTGGCTGGGGCCTCGCGCTGGAGGCGCGCCGCGCGCTTCTGGCGGGCCGGCCGACGCCCCGCATGGTAGCGGCGCGGCCGACCGTGTCGATGTCGTGGCGATCTACGGCGTGGGCAAGGCGCTGCATGCCGACATCTCGGTCAATGGGCGCGTATCCCGCTATCGGGCGGGACGGGCCGCGCCGCTGGCAAGCGCGTCGCCAGGAGATTCATATGTCCTGCAGGCCATCGACGTGCCGTGCGTGCGCCTGCGCAAGTCCGGCGAACCCCATACTGCCTGCTTGCTGTCCGGCCATGACTGAATCTCCGGCTCTCATCACCGCGCCGCGTGACACCGCCCGACACGAGGCCTTCTGGCTGCACACGCTCGACGACCTGGCGCGGCTCGAGCCCGCCTTCGTGCGCGCGCTCAGCGGCGAGTTCGACCTGGCTTTGCTGGCCGGACGGCTGTGCCCGGTGTTGCTCGAAGGGGGGCAGGCCGCCGTATTCGCCTTGCACGACTACCTGCACGGCGACCCGATCGCCGAGGTCGAGCGCATGGTGTGCGCGCGCGGATACCGCCTGGCGCGAACGCCGCGCTATGCCTTGCCGGCCGCGTTGCTGCTGCCGGTGGCACGCGGTCAGGTCACGGCCGCCACGCTGCGCCAAAGCCGTCCGGCGGCTCCCGCGGCGCAGCGTTCGGCGTTGGCCTCGCTCTTTCTCGACATTGTGCGCTGGGGACTCGAGCAGCGCGCCAGCGACGTGCACATCAATATTCGCCAGGCGCCGGAAAAATCCGAAGTGCGCTACACCATCGACGGCGCCTACGTGCTGCCCGGTTGCTTCAGCGATATGTCGGCCGCCACCTTGCTCGACGTACTGGCAGTGGCATGGATGGACGTGCGCGGTGGCAATGGCGCGGTGTTCGACCCGCTGGCCGAACAGCAGGGCCGCATCGCGCTCGACATAGGCGGCCGGCCGGTCACCGTGCGCTGGGCCTCGCTGGCTACCGATGCCGGGCCGTCTGTATGCCTGCGGCTGCTGCGCCTGGATGCGGCCGAGGGCGGCGCCAGCCTGGCCGAGCTGGGTTACCTGCCATCGCAGATCGCCGTGCTGGAACGCGCGCGCGAACGCTCCGGCGGCGCGATTGTGCTGGCCGGCGTGGTCGGGTCGGGCAAATCCACTTCCATTGCCACGCTGATGCGGGGCATCCCCGACACGCGCAAGGTCATCACCCTGGAAGATCCAGCCGAGTACCGCATCGGCAATGCCTTGCAGAACACTGTCGGCCGCACGCTCGATGCCGACGCTTCGCCAGTGTTCGACGCCAAGCTCAAGACCGTCAAGCGCTCGGCCATGCACGACCTGCTGATCGGTGAAGTACGCGACCGCGACACGGGCCGCGCCTTCATGGACCTGGCAGGCTCGGGCGTCAATGTGTACACCACCACGCACACCGGTTCGGCCTGCATGATCCCCGAACGCCTGGCGTCCGATTTCATCGGCGTGTCGCGCGATTTCCTGGCCACGCCAGGCGTGCTCAAGCTGCTGGTCTATCAGGCGCTGTTGCCGCGTCTGTGCTCGGCTTGCGCCATGCCGTTCGACAGCCTGCCGCGGCATGAGTCCGCCACGGCATGGCGCGATTGGGCGCTGGCGTTCGCACGGGCCCATCATATCGACGGCGCCGCGCTGCGGGCCCGCAATGCCGCGGGCTGCTCTGCCTGCCGCCGGCCCCAGCTGCCGCAGCTGCACGGGCTTGCGGGGCGCACCGTGGTGGCCGAAATGATCGAACCCGATCACCACGTTCATCTTCTGCAGCTGATCCGTCGCCGCGACAACCTGGGCTTGCAGCGCCTCGTGCGCGCCTTGCCGCGCACGGCGTTCGACGATCCCGACATGGCGGGCAAGTGCGCGGCCGCCTGCGCGGTGTACAAGGCATCGCGCGGTCAGGTGGATCCGCGCGCAATTTCCCGGTACTTCCGGCTGCCCGCTGACTTTTTCCACGCCGCGCCCTTGCGTCCGGCGGGCGGAGACCGCCATGCATGAGTCCTTCGGCGGGCTGGCCGGCATGGTGCGGCAATGGGCAGCCTGGTACGACGGCCGTTGTTTCCAGCGGCAGCGCGCCGACTACTACGAATACCTGGCCGACCTGATAGACAGCCTGCAAGGCCGCAAAACCTTGCGCGACATGTTCGAAGACGATGCGTCGCGATATGGGACCCGCTCGGCGCGCGGCCGGCTGGCGCGGCGCTGGCAATACCGGTACCAGGAGTCCGGCGGCGACCTGGCCGCCGCCTGGGCTGGCACCATGCCCGACGACGAATGCCAGTTGGTCGCCGCGGCTCAGCAGGCCGGCGGCGAGGCGCTGCCGCACGCGTTGCGCGATCTGGCCGGCGCCGCGCGGCTGGTGCAGCAGGCGCGCGGCACCCTGGCGGGCACGTGCGCGGCAGGCGGCGCGGCGCTGGCGGTCGCTGTCGGCCTGCTGTGCGCCGTGCCGTATTTCACCGTGCCGCGGTTGCAGCATGTGTTTCAGGCCGTGCCCGCCGACTACTACGGCGGCCTCACCCAGGGCCTGTACGCGCTGGCGCAGGCCTTGCGGCGCTGGCTGGCGTTCTGGGCGGTGCTGTTGGCGGGCGGCGCATGGCTGGCGGCCTGGTCGCTGCCGGCCTTTACCGGCCCGTGGCGCGCGCGGCTCGACCGGCTGGTCCCCTGGAGGTTGTACCGCGATTTCCACGCCATCCGTTTCCTGGCCATGCTGGCGGTCATGCTGCGCCAGCGCGGCAACATCGACACGCGGCTGCGTCAGGCCCTGGCGGCGCTGGCCTGGCAGGCATCGCCATGGCTGAGCTGGCACATCGGCGAGATGCTCGCGCGTGTCGAACACGGCATTGTCGGCGCCCACACATTCGATACGGGCCTGTTCGATCGCGAAACCGCCTGGTTCATGGCTGACGTGATCGCGGCGCGCGGCGTCGAAGCGGGCGTCTCGCAGGCCCGCCTGCGGGTCGAGTCGCGCACGCTGGCGCGGGTGCGGCGCCAGGCCCTGGCGCTGCGGTGGACCATGCTGCTGGCGGCCGTCGCCACCGTGCTGGGCCTGGCGCTATGGCACTACGGCGTCATCGACGAACTGCGCCGCGCCCTCATGAATTACTACGCCAGCCGCTAGCGTCGCTGCGGCTGTCCATTTTCCTCTGCTCCCGGAGCCTTGCATGCCTTATCCCTCGCTCATCGCCAAGCCGCGCCGCCAGGCCGGTTTCTCGCTCATCGAAGTGTCCATCGTCACCGCCATCGTGCTGCTGGTGGCCATCATTGGCATTCCCGCCATCGGGGCGTATGTCATCGAAAACAAAGTGCCCAAGGTCGGCGAGGAATTGCAGCGCTTCGTGGCGCGCACCAAAACCTTCGCACAGGGCTCGGGGCCGGCGCCGTATGCCGACATCGACACAGGCGCGCTGGCCAACGCCCTGCGGGATTCCAGCGTGGTGGCGGTCGCCGGCACGGGCGCCGCGGCCGTCGTATCGCACGGACTGGGGGGCAGCGGCAGCGGTTCCAACGGCACGATCACCGTGGCTCCCGCCGCCGTGGCAGGAGGCGGCGCCGGCTCGGGGTTCGTCATTACCCTGACCAACGTAAGCAACGCCGCCTGCCCCGGCCTGGCATCGGTCATGCAGCGGGTGTCCGACATCATCACGGTCGAAGGGCGGGGCGGGGCGGCCAAGGTCAAGGACATCACCATCGTGCCGCGCCTGGCCTATAGCGCCGCCGCGGCCGAATCCCAGTGCGCCGAAGGCGACAGCAACACCTTCGTATTCACCGTGCGCTGAAGGGAACCCTCATGCGCACCATCGCATTGCACGCCCGCGCGGCGGAAAATTGCCGGCCGGGCCGGCGGCAGGCCGGCTTCGCCTTGCTCGAGCTGACGCTGGCGGTAGCCCTGGCCGGCATGTTGCTGGTCTGGGGCGCCAACCGGTTGGTCCACCGCATCGACGATGCGGCCGGCCAGGCAACCGGGGCCTGGATGCTGGAACTCAAGCGCGGGCTCGACAACATGCTGCGACAGCATTTCGACAGCCTGGCCGAAGGCGCGCCAGCGGTGGGCGCCAATGGCCAGCCCTTGTATGCCGACCCGCTGGCGCCCAGCCTGGCCGAACTCAAGGCGCACGGTCATCTGCCCGCCACGTTTCCAGAAAATGGCGCGCTGGGCGCCAGCGTGAACATCCGCATCCTGCGCGACACCCGTTGCCCGGGGGCGGGTTGCCGGCTAGATGCGCTGGCCTACGGCGTCAGGCCGGTCCTGCTGGCCGACGGTTCGGCGCCCGACCTGATGCGTCTGGGCGCGGCCATCGAGGCCACCGGAGGCTATGGCGGCTCGGCCACCGCCGCCCGGGTCCGCGGCGCCAATTTCGATTTCCCCAACCCGCCCGCACCCGCCATGCCGGCCCTGCCGCCGGGCACGCTGGCCGTGTGGGCCGGCTTCGGCGCGGCCGACTACGACCTGTACGTGCGGCGCCACGACACCCGCAACCCGGACCTGCGCGGCGACCTGTCCGTGGCCGGCTCCCTGTCCACCGAGGGGCGGCTGCATGCTGGCGAATACCTGGCGCTGGGTGGCGTGGCCGTAGCCGGCGCCGCGTGTCCGGACGGGGCGGGGCTGATCGCCCGCAGTGCAAAGGGCGGGCTGCTGGACTGCCGCGGCGGCGTCTGGACCGCGGCGCAGGGCAGTTTCGGCGGCGCGTACGCCCTAAACTCCAGCAAAGGATGCGCTCAGTCTTCGTCCCCGAACCCGCTCACGGGCACCTGTTCATGCCCCCGCGGCCATACCGCCGTCCGGGTGGCGCAGGGCCTGTGGAGCGAAGACGGCAGCGCCACCGTCGGCTATGTTTGCGTGGGCCCGGGGTAGGGCGGAGGGGTCGGCAGGCCGCCGACCCTCTATAATCAAAAATTCGCCAAAATTCCGGTTCGTCCCAGAATGAAATCCTCAGAGATTCGTCAGAAATTCCTGCAGTTCTTCCAGTCGAAAGGGCACACCATCGTTCCTTCGGCCTCGCTCGTGCCGGGCAACGACCCCACGTTGCTCTTTACCAATTCGGGCATGGTGCAGTTCAAGGACGTCTTTACCGGCAAGGAAACACGTTCCTATACCCGTGCCACGTCGTCGCAGCGCAGCGTGCGCGCCGGCGGCAAGCACAACGACCTGGAAAACGTCGGCTATACGGCGCGGCATCACACGTTTTTCGAGATGCTGGGCAACTTCAGCTTTGGCGACTACTTCAAGCGCGATGCCATCCAGTACGCCTGGGAATTGCTGACCCAGGTCTACAAGTTGCCCGCCGAGAAGCTCTGGGTCACGGTCTACCAGGAAGACGACCAAGCCTATGACATCTGGGCCACCGAAGTCGGCGTGCCGCGCGAGCGCATCATTCGCATCGGCGACAACAAAGGCAGCCGCTACGCGTCCGACAACTTCTGGCAAATGGCCGATACCGGCCCGTGCGGCCCGTGCTCCGAAATCTTCTACGATCACGGCCCCGATGTCTGGGGCGGCCCTCCGGGGTCGCCCGAAGAAGACGGCGACCGCTACATCGAAATCTGGAACCTGGTGTTCATGCAGTTCGAGCGCGATGCCGCCGGCAACATGACCCCCTTGCCCAAGCCCTGTGTCGATACCGGCATGGGCCTGGAGCGCATCGCCGCGGTGCTGCAGGGCGTGCATTCCAACTACGAAATCGACCTGTTCCAGAACCTGATCCGGGCCGCCGCGCGCGAAACCGGCGTCACGAACCTGGAAGACAATTCGCTGAAGGTCATTGCCGACCACATCCGCGCGTGCGCCTTCCTGATCGTCGACGGCGTCATTCCCAGTAACGAAGGCCGCGGCTACGTACTGCGCCGCATCGTGCGCCGGGCTCTGCGCCATGGCTACAAGCTGGGCCAGACCAAGCCGTTCTTCTACAAGCTGGTGCCCGACCTCGTGGCCGAGATGGGCCAGGCCTACCCCGAGCTGACCCAGGCCGCCGAGCGCGTGGCTCAGGTGCTCAAACAGGAAGAAGAACGCTTTGGCGAAACCCTCGAGCACGGCATGAAAATCCTCGACGGCGCCCTGGCCGGCGTGCCGGCGGGCGGCCAGCTCGACGGCACCACGCTGTTCACGCTGTACGATACCTACGGATTCCCGGTCGATCTCACCGCCGACATCTGCCGCGAGCGCAATGTCGAAGTCGACATGGCCGGTTTCGATGCCGCCATGGCGCGCCAGCGCGACCAGGCGCGCGCCGCGGGCAAATTCAAGATGGCCGAGGGCCTCAGCTACGAAGGCGCCGACACCCGCTTTGAAGGCTACGAAAAACTCGAGCTCGATGGCGTCAAGGTCGCCGCGCTGTACGTCGACGGCACCCAGGTCGAACGCGTCCAGGCCGGCCAGCATGCCGTGGTGGTGCTCGATGCCACGCCGTTCTATGCGGAATCGGGTGGCCAGGTCGGCGATACCGGCCTGCTCGAAAGCGGCGGCGCGCGCTTCGCGGTGGCCGACACTCTCAAAATCCAGGCCGGCGTGTTCGGCCATCACGGCGTGCTCGAATCCGGCTCGCTGGCCGTGGGCGATACGCTGCTGGCACGGGTCGATGCCGTGCGCCGCGCGCGCACCGTGCGCAACCACTCCGCCACCCACCTCATGCACAAGGCGCTGCGCCAGGTGCTGGGCGCGCACGTGCAGCAGCGCGGCTCGCTGGTCGATCCCGACAAGACCCGCTTCGACTTCGCCCACGACGCGCCGCTGTCGGCCGAGCAAATTGCCCAGGTCGAAGCCATCGTCAATGCCGAAGTCCTGGCCAACCAGCCTACCCAGGCCCGCGTCATGGCCTACGACGACGCAGTCAAGGGCGGCGCCATGGCGCTGTTCGGCGAAAAATACGGCGACACCGTGCGGGTGCTCGACATCGGCTTCTCGCGCGAACTGTGCGGCGGCACCCATGTGTCGCGCACGGGCGACATCGGCCTGTTCAAGATCGTGGCCGAAGGCGGCGTGGCGGCCGGCGTGCGCCGCGTCGAGGCCATTACCGGCGACAACGCGCTGGCCTGGGTGCAAAACCAGAACGCGCTGCTGCTGCGCGCCGCGGGCATGCTGCGCACCACCCCCGCCGACCTGCCCGAGCGCCTGGCCCAGGTGCAAGAGCAGCTTCGCACCCTGGAAAAAGACCTCGAACAGGCTCGCGGCAAACTGGCTGCCAGCGCAGGCAACGACCTCGCCGCCAAGGCGGCCGAGGTCAAGGGCGTGAAGGTGTTGGCCGCCAGCCTCGGCGACATCGATCCCAAGGCCTTGCGCGGCATGGTCGACAACCTGAAAGACCGCCTCAAGTCCGCCGTGGTGCTGTTGGCCAGCGCCGGTGGCGACGGCAAGATCAGCCTGGTGGGCGGCGTCACGGCCGACCTCACTGGCCGCGTCAAGGCTGGCGACCTGGTCGGCTTCGTGGCGGGCCAGGTGGGCGGCAAGGGCGGCGGCCGTCCCGACATGGCCATGGGCGGCGGCAACGATGCCCAGGCCCTGCCGGCGGCCGTGGCCAGCGTGCAAGGGTGGGTCGATGAACGTCTCTGATCCTGTCTCGGGCCTGCCGGAATTCCAGCACGAGGTCGATGCCAGCGGGCTGACGTGCCCGCTGCCCATCCTGCGCGCCAAGAAAGCGCTGGCCCAGATGGAAAGCGGCCAGGTCCTGCGGGTGGCCACCACCGATCCCAAGGCCACGCGCGACTTCCAGGCGTTCGCCAAGCAAAGCGGCAACGCGCTGTTGGCCCAGCACGACAACAACCAGGGCACGGTGCTGCACTTCCTCAGGCGGCGCTAGCGGTTCCCGGCCCCGGAAGCGCTCGAGGCGTTTCCGGGGTGTATGCTACGTATCCGGCTCGAATCGAGGCCTTCCTTGCCAGGGGCTCTCATTCAATGCTAGAATCTTCCGTTTTTCACAACTAATTCAAGGGATTACCTATGGTGGTGATTCGCATGGCCCGCGGTGGGTCGAAGAAGCGTCCGTTTTACAACTTGGTAGCCACCGATTCGCGCAACCGCCGCGATGGCCGTTTCATCGAGCGTGTGGGTTTCTACAATCCGGTTGCCAGCGAAGGCTCGGAAAGCCTGCGTATTTCGCTTGACCGCGTGCAATACTGGACCAACAGCGGCGCGCAACTGTCGCCCGCCGTCGAGCGTCTGGTCAAAGACTACTCGGCCAAGGTTTCCGCCGCCGCCTGACGGCGGGCTTGGCGCAAACCCGCGCTGCCTTGCCGGCCGGTTCTATGCCTGACGCCGCCCACGCCGCGGTTCCCGGCGACTTGGTCGAACTGGGCCGCATCAACGGGGCCTACGGCGTCAAGGGCTGGGTCAAGGTGCAGCCGCATTCTGCCCAGGCCGATGTGCTGCGCAAGGCATCCAGCTGGTGGCTGACCCGCCTCGTTCCTGAAAAGGCGCGAGGCGTTGTCGCGTCTGCGCCGCAAGAATACAAGGTTGTACAGGCGCGGCCCCAGGGCGCCAGCGTCGTCGCGCAACTGGCCGGCATCACCGACCGCGACCAGGCCGAGGCTCTGCGTGGCCTGGCAGTGCAGGTTTCGCGCAGCCAGTTTCCGGCCGCCGCCGACGACGAATACTACTGGGTCGACCTCATCGGTTGCGCCTTCTACACTAATGCCGAAGGCGAGCCGGCCCGCGTGGGCGTTGTCGAAGAAGTTTTCGATAACGGCGCGCACGCCATCCTGCGGGTGGTGCTGCAGCGCGCGCCCGCGCCCGGCGGCGAGCCCGAACCCCGGCGCGACGCCAAGGGGCGCCCGCTCGAAATGCTGGTGCCGTTTGTCGGCGCCCATATCCTGGCGGTTGATCTCTCCGCCCGCCGCATCGATAGCAACTGGCCCACGGAACTCTGATGCGCTTTGACGTCGTCACGCTTTTTCCGGACATGTTCGGAACCGTGCGCGACCTGGGCGTGACCGGCAGGGCGCACGCGCAGGGCCTGTGGGCCCTGCATGCCTGGAATCCCCGCGATTACACCCACGACGTGCATCGCACCGTCGATGACCGCCCTTACGGCGGGGGCCCGGGCATGGTCATGATGGCTGCGCCCCTTGAGGCCGCCGTGGATGCGGCGCAGGCGGGCCGCGCGGGGCAGGGCCTGGCGCCGGCGCCGGTAGTGCTGATGTCCCCCACTGGCCGGCGCTACGACCAGCAATACGCGCAATCCCTGGCTGCGGGCTCCGGCGCCGTGCTTATTTGCGGCCGCTACGAAGGCATCGACCAACGCTTCATCGACCGCTGCGTCACCGATGAAATCTCGCTAGGCGACTTTGTGCTGTCCGGCGGCGAGATCGCTGCGCTCGCCATCATCGATGCCGCGGTGCGGCTGCTGCCGGGCGCGCTGAACGATGGCGAGTCCGCCCTGCAGGATTCATTCCACGACACCTTGTCGGGCCTGCTCGACAGCCCCCATTACACCCGTCCCGAAGTTCATGCGGGCCAGGCGGTGCCGGCCGAGCTGCTCAGCGGCCATCACGCCAACATCGCTCGCTGGCGGCGCCAGCAATCGCTGCGGCTTACCGCCGAGCGCCGGCCTGACCTGCTCGAGCGCGCCCGCGCCAACGGCTGGCTCACCCCGGCCGACGAGCGCTACCTGGCCACCCTCGGCGCGTAAGCCGATCCCCTGGCGTCCCCCAGCGCCTCGCGCTGGTTGAACGTCCGCATCCCGCACGAACAGGGCGGCTCTTCAGTTCGTTCCATATTCTTCCGCCATCCCTAGGGAAGTCCCCACCTTGCCTGCGTGGCCGGTGCTGCTAGCATTGAAAATTATGTATATATGAAAATTTCAAATTTCATATCTTTCATATGAGCAGCCTGGCCGTCCCCGATGATCTCGCCTCGCGACGCTCGGCCCGCGCCTCGCGCGAGCCCGCGCCGGCTTCGGTGATCGACTTTTGGCTGGGCCAGCAACTGCGCCAGTTGCGCAAACAGCATGGGCTGTCGCTCATGCAGGTGGCCAAGGCCTGCGGCATTTCGGTGGGCCTGCTCAGCCAGGTCGAGCGCGGCCTGAGTTCGCCGTCGGTAAAAATCGTCACGCTGCTGGCTGGCCAGTTCGGCGTCTCGGTGGATTCGCTGCTGCGCGGGACTGGGCAGGGCGGCGGCGAGGCCGCCGGCCGCGTGGCGCGCGCCGGCACGCATCGCCGCGTCGACCTGCTCGACAAGGGCATCCACAAAGAGATGTACACCCCGCCCGCCGGCCGCAGCCTGGATCTCTGCCGGGCCCGCATCGCGCCGGGCGGATCCACTGGCGATGACTTGTTCTCTACCTGCATGGGCGAGCAGATCGGCCTAGTCTTGCAGGGCACGCTCGAGCTCTGGGTCGAAGACCAGGTCATGCTGCTGCGCGCCGGCGACAGTTTCTGCTATGCCAGCCGCACGCCGCGGCGCTGGCGCAATCCGGGTTCGGACGTCGCCGAAGTCATCTGGGCCATCAGCCGCATCGACTACCAGGAGGCCAGTCCGTAAACCGCGCCGGCCGGGCGCCGGCATGGCCGGCGGCAGACAGGCGCACATTACCGGCGCGCGACGCGCCTAGCTTTCCACAACAGTAGGGGAATATCCATGAAACAGAAGATCATGGCGGCAGCCCTGGCCGCCGCCCTGGCACTGGGAGGCGCCGCCCAGGCGCAGACTGTGCTGAAAGTCGGCTCCACGCCCACCGGCAGCCCGTTCACGTTCCTGGACACCAAGACCAACACCATCGAAGGGGTGATGGTCGACATCATCAAGGCGGTCGGCAAAGAGGCGGGCTTCGGCGTCCAGATCGAACCCATGGCGTTCTCGGCCCTGATCGGCTCGCTCACGTCCAAGCGCATCGACCTGATCTCCGCTGCCATGTTCATCACCGAGCCGCGCCAGAAAGTGGTCAGCTTTTCCCAGCCCGTGTATCGCTACGGCGAAGGCTTCATGGTGCCCAAGGGCGACGACAAGCAATACAAGTCGTTCGCCGACATGAAAGGCATGACGGTGGGCGTGCAGGTCGGCACGGCGTTTGTCGCGCCCATCCAGAACAGCGGCATGTTTAAAGAGGTCAAGCTCTACGACAACCCGCCCGACATGATGCGCGACGCGAACGCCGGGCGCATCCAGGGCGGCTTCATGGACTATCCCATCGCGGCCAGCATCATCGCCAAGGGCGCGTACCCCAACCTGAAGATGGCCAAGAGCTACGAGCCCATCGTGGTCGGCAGCCTGGGCATTGCCACGCGCAAAGAAGACACCGAGTTGCTGGCGCGCATCGACAAGGCGCTGACGAAGCTGAAAGCCGACGGCACCATCGACGGCATCCTGAAGAAGTGGAACCTGGCGGATTGAGCGCCGGACCCCGGCCGGCGGTCCGCACGCGGCCGCCGGCGCTTTCCACTTACCCCTCTAGGATGGACTGAACGATGATGGAGTTTTTCAACGATGCGCGCGAATTCCTGCCCATACTGCTGCAGGGCGCTACGCTGACGATCCTGGTGACCTTCGGGTCGCTGTTGCTGTCGACGCTGCTGGGGATGGTATGGGCCCTGATGCGGGTGTCCGGCATCAAGCCGCTGGCCAAGTTCAGCGCCGGCATGATCAACGTGCTGCGCGGTATCCCTATCATCGTGCTGCTGTTCTACATCTATTTCGTGATGCCCGACATGGGCATTGCGCTGACGGCCGTGCAGGCGGCCATCATCGGGCTGGGCATCGCGTATTCAGCCTATCAGGCCGAGAATTTCCGGGCCGGCATCGAGGCCATCGACCGCGGCCAGGTCGAGGCGGCCATGGCGATGGGCATGAGCTGGAGCATGACCATGCGGCGGGTAGTGCTGCCACAGGCGGTGAAAATCGTGCTGCCGCCCTATGGCAACATCATGATCATGATGCTGAAAGATTCCTCGCAGGCCTCCACCATCACGGTGGCTGAGCTGGCCTTGCAGGGCAAGCTGATCGCGGTTTCCACGTTCAAGAACGCCACGGTGTTCAGCCTGGTTGCCCTGATGTACCTGGTGATGTGCGTGCCGCTCATCCTGTTCGTGCGCCACCTGGAAAAAAGGAGTGCCGCCAAATGATCCTGCTGAAGAATGTGCACAAGAGCTTCGGCAAGCTCGAAGTCCTGAAGGGCATCGACGCCGAGGTCAGCAAAGGCGAGGTCGTCTGCGTGATCGGGCCCTCGGGCTCGGGCAAATCCACCATCCTGCGCTGCATTAACGGGCTGGAGCGCTACAACAGCGGCTCCATCACCATCGACGGCGAACCCGTCGACTGCGACTCGCCATCCATCGTGTCGATCCGCACCCAGGTGTCAATGGTGTTCCAGCGTTTCAACCTGTTCCCGCATCGCACGGCGCTGGAAAACGTTATTGAAGGTCCGGTCTTCGTCAAGAAAGAGCCACGCGCCCAGGCCATCGAGCGCGGCCGCGAATTGCTGGCCAGCGTGGGCCTGGCCGACAAGGCGGATGCCCATCCTCCCCAGCTTTCGGGTGGCCAGCAGCAGCGCGTGGCGATCGCGCGCGCCTTGGCCATGCAGCCCAAGGCCATTTTGTTCGACGAGCCCACTTCGGCGCTCGACCCCGAACTGGTGGGCGATGTGCTGGGCGTCATGCGCAAGCTGGCCGAGGCGGGCATGACCATGGTGGTGGTCACCCACGAAATGAGCTTTGCCCGCGAAGTGGCCGACCGCGTGCTGTTCATCGATGGCGGCGTGGTGGTAGAGCAGGGCGCCGCCCGCGACGTATTGAACCAACCGCAACATCCACGCACGCAGGATTTCCTGCACCGCGTATTGCATCCCATGTAAGGAGCCATCATGGCGCAAGCGCCATATCCGCTGTCGCATTCCTTGTGGGCCGCCACCGCGGCCCCGCCACCCCATACCACGGCGCTGGCGGGGTCGGCGCAGGCCGACGTGCTGGTCATCGGCGGCGGCTATGCCGGACTGAGCACCGCGCTGCACCTGGCCGAGCGCGGCATCGACACACTGCTGCTCGAGGCCCGCGAAATCGGTTTCGGCGGGTCGGGGCGCAACGGCGGACAGGTGATTCCCGGGTTGAAATACGACCCCGACGAACTCATCCGCATGTACGGCGCGCAGCGCGGCGAACGCCTTGTGCAGTTCGCCGGCGGCACGGCCGACCTGGTCTTCGGGCTGATCGAGCGCCACGGCATGGACGTGCCGCGCGAACGGGCCGGCTGGATCCAGGGCGCGCACACGCGGCAGGCGCTGGACATCGCGCACGCGCGGGCCGCGCAATGGGCGCGCTATGGCGTGCCCACCCGCAGCCTGGACAAGGCGCAGGTGGCTGCCCTGACCGGCACCGACCGCTACCAGGGCGGCTGGATCGATCCGCGCGCCGGCGCCATCCAGCCATTGAGCTACGTGCGCGGCTTGGCTCGCGCCGCGTTGGCGGCGGGCGCCCGCGTGCATACCGATACCCCGGTCCAGGCGCTGCGGCGCGACGGCGGGCGATGGGTGGCCGCCACGGCCGGGGGCGGCCAGGTGACAGCGCAGCGCGTCGTCATGTGCACCAACGCATACGGCCCGAGCCTGTGGCCGGGGCTGCGGCAATCCATCATCGATGCCAACACCTTCCAGGTCGCCACGCAGCCGCTGCCCGACGACGTGCGGGCCACGATCTTTCCGCAAGGCGGGGTGTGCTCGGATACGCGCAACCTGCTTCTGTATTTCCGGCTCGACCACCAGGGGCGCCTGCTGATGGGCGGGCGCGGCCCGTTCCGCGAGCCCAAGGGGCCGCAAGACTGGGCGCATCTGGAACGCGTGCTGGTCAAGCTGTTCCCGCAGGCGGCCGGCACCCCGTTCGAATTCCGCTGGTGCGGCCGAGTGGCGGTCACGCGCGATTATCTGCCGCACCTGCATGAGCCCGAGCCCGGGCTGCTGATCGACATCGGTTGCCAGGGGCGGGGCGTGGGTCTGCAGACCGCCATGGGCCAGGCGCTGGCCGCCTACACCGCGGGCGAGGGCGCGGATGCCCTGCCGGTGCCGCTCACGCGCATCAAGGGCTTTCCGCTGTATGGCCTGCGGCGGCTGTACGTCAATGCCGCGGTCGCGTGGTATCGCTTGAACGACGGCGGGGTCTAGGGCCTTTCAGTCCAGCCGCACCCACACCGCCAGGCCGCGGCCGCCTATACCTGCTGTGCACCATGCCTTGCCGCCGTGCAGGCGGGCGATCTGCGCCACCAGCGCCAGTCCGATGCCGCTGCCGCGCATGCCGCCGTTGGTGCCGCGGCTGCGGTAGAAGCGTTCGAACAGGCGTGGCCATTCGGCCTGCGGCACGCCGGGGCCGTCGTCGGCCACGCTCAGTAGCGCGCCACCATCTGGCGCGGGGGCGCAGCGCACCTCGATGTTGCCGCCCACGGGCGTATACCGCACGGCGTTGTCCATCAGATTGCCGACCAGGATGCCAACGGCGTCAACGTCGCCGTTCACGGTGCAAGCCTGCGTATCCAGCGTGATGCGTTGCCGCTTGCCGCGCGCCGCCGATTCATAATCCCGCACGCACATCGAGATCAGTGCGGCCAGATCCACTGGGGTGGCGGGGCGCTGTTCGATGGCGTCCAGACGGGCCTGGTCCAGCAGTTGCTCAGACAACCGGGTGGCGCGCCGGGCGACGGCCAGCAGGCCATCCAGCGCCACCTGGCGCGAGCCGCTTTCGCTGGCGTCGCGCGCCAGTTCGGCATGCGTGGTCAGCGCCGCCAGCGGCGTGCGCAGTTCATGCGCCGCGTCGGCGATGAAGCGGCGTTCGCGGCTCATGGCGGTGTCCAGCCGGGCCAGCAGCCGATTAACCGACACGATCAAGGGCTGCAGTTCCGCGGGCATGCCTTGCTGCGGCAGGGGCGCCAGGTCGAAGGGGTCGCGCGATAGCAACGTGGCGCGCAGCCGGTCCAGGCGGGCCAGGGTGTGGTTGACGACGAACCGCAGTGTCAGCGTCAGCAACAGGAACAGCAGCGCCGAAGCCTCCAGGCCTTGCCACAGCCAGGCCTGAAACTCGGCGCGCCGGTCTGCCAGCGCCATGCCCACCTGGATCTGAATCCGGTTGTCTACATCGCTGGAGGCATACATGCGCCAGGGTTCGCCGTTGACGGTCACGTCGGCATAGCCGTTTTCAAAGCGGTCGTTCAAGGGCGTGGCTGGCGCGCCTGGAGAGTGCGCCAGCTGGCGGCTGCCGTCGCGCGTCCATATCTGGAAATTGATCTGGGTCTCGAAAGACACCAGGCCTCCGTCGTCAGGCTCGAAGCCGATGGGTCCCTGGGCTTCGGTGAGCGACAGCGGCAATGATCGCATTGCGACATTGGCCACTTCATGCAGCTTCTGGTCCCACACGCCGGTCTGGGTGCGGCCTTGTTCGTAGGCGAACCAGGCGAACCAGCTCGCCCAGTTGACGGCCAGGGCGAGCAGCAGGCCCAGCAGCAGGCGGCGTTTCAGGGAAGGCAATCTGAGGCCTCGCCGAGCCGGTAGCCGTAGCCATGCACCGTGGCGACGATGTGGTCGCCCAGTTTGCGGCGCAGCTGGTGCACATACACCGCGATGGTATTGCTTTCGATGGTGCCGTGTCCGCCGTAGACAGCGTCTTCCAGCTGCTCGCGGGTCAGGCTGCGCCCCGGCCGCTCCATCAAGGCCAGCAGCGTCAGGTACTCGTGCTGGCTGAGCGTGACTTCGACGCCATCGCGCCGTACTTGCCGCGTAGCGGGATCGAGCGTGACGCCGGCGCAGGCCAGCAGCGGCGTGACCCGATTGCGGCTGCGGCGCAGCACGGCCCGCAGGCGCGCCAGCAGCTCGTCGAGCTGGAACGGCTTGACGATGTAGTCGTCGGCCCCGGCGTCCAGGCCCCCGATACGTTCGCTCAACTGGTCGCGCGCCGTGACCAGCAGGACGGGCGTGGCGTCGTAGCGGGCCCGCAGGGCGCGCAGCACCGACAAGCCGGATTCGCCCGGCAGGCCGATATCCAGCAATACGGCCGCATAGGGCGAGCCGGCCAGCGCCAGGCGGGCCTCGGCGGCGTCGCGCGCCCAGTCGACCGTGGCCCCGAGCTTTTGCGCCAGGCCGGCTTGCATGGCCATGCCCAGCATGGCGTCGTCTTCCACCAGCAGTATGTGCATGCGATTTCGTCCATCGGGAAGCGTGCCGCGCAGTATGCGGCACGGCCATTAAAAACAATTTAAAACCCTGGCTGCACAATCCGGTGCCATGGCAGGAGCCGCAAGGCGCGGCTCCGCCGATATTAAGAGGAATTGCCATGAAACGCCGATTGCGATGGGCCGCCGGACTGGCCCTGTTGGGAATGGCCGCGGGGCAGGGCGCGCACGCGCAGAGCCAGAATTTCATTGGCCTGGCGGCCGGGGTATTGCCTGAATACGATGGCGCCAAAGACTACCGCTTTCTGCCGGTGCCGCTGATCAACTACCAGAGTGGCCATTTCTTTATTTCGCCGCGCGCGGGCTTGCCCGCCACCGGCCTGAAATGGGACCTGGCGCCTGACGTCACGGCCGGCCTGTTTCTGGGCATGAGCCTGGGGCGCGACGATGACGCCGACCGGATCAAGGGCCTGGGCGATATCGATTTCCATGGCGTCTACGGCGCGTACCTCGAATGGCATCCCGGCCGGTTTTCGCTGGGCGCCGCCTACCGCCAGGCCATGCGCAGCGGCTACGGGGGCACGCTGGAACTGCGCACCAGCTATCGCGTGCTGCAGACCAGCCGCAATGTGGTCACCGTAGGCGCCAGCACGTTGTGGGGCAGCCACGACGACATGCAGACCTGGTTCGGCGTCACCCGCTCGCAGGCCGCGAACAGCGAAGCCGGCCTGAAGCCGTATTCGGCCTCGGCCGGCTTCAAGTCGGCGGCGTTGTTCACCAACTGGCGCTACAGCCTGGACAAAGACTGGACCGTGGTCACCACGGTGGGCGTCAAGACGCTCCTGGGCGACGCGCGCGACAGCCCCATCGTCGAGCGTGAAACCAGCGCGTTCGGCTCGCTGGGCATCACGTATTCATTCTGACCGGCGGGGGCCGCACGGCCCCCTCGGTTCAGCCCAGCTTGGCGCGCTGCTCGCGCACCTTGGCCAGGGTTTCATTGAACTGCGCCAGCCGGGCCTTTTCCTGCTCTACCACGGCGGCCGGCGCGCGCTCGACAAAGCTGGCATTACCCAGCTTGCCGGCAGCCTTGGCCGCCTCGCCTTCGAGGCGGGCGATTTCCTTGTCCAGGCGGGCGCGCTCGGCCGCCACATCGATCTCGACGTGCAGCATCAGGCGCGCGGTGCCCACCACCTGCACGGGCGCGCCGGCGTCGGGCAAGGTGTCGACCACGTCGACCTGGCTCAGCTTGGCCAGCGCCGCCAGATAGGGGGCGTTGCGCTGCAAGGTGGCGGCATCGCCTTGCGCTACTAGCGGCACGCGCTGCGCCGGCGACAGGCCCATTTCACCGCGCAGCGCACGCACGGCCTCGACCTGGGCCTTCAGATCCGCGACGTCGGCTTCGGCAGCCGGATCGACCGCGTCGGGGTTGCTGCGCGGGTAAGGCTGCACGCTGACGCTGTCGGCGACATCGGCCTGGCGCTTGCCGGCCACTACCGACACTTTTTGCCACAGCGCTTCGGTAATGAACGGAATGATGGGGTGGGCCAGCCGCAGCACGGCCTCCAGCACGCGGATCAGCGTGCGGCGGGTGCCCAGTTGCTGCGCCGGCGTGCCTTGTTGAATTTGCACCTTGGCCAGCTCGACATACCAGTCGCAGTATTCATCCCATACGTAGCGGTACAGGGCATTGGCCACGTTGTCGAAGCGGTAGTCGGCAAAGCCGCGCTCGACTTCGGCCTCCAGGGCCTGCAGCTGGCTGACGATCCAGCGGTCGGCGAACGACAGTTCGGCCGGCTGATCGCCGCCCAGGTCGTGGCCTTCGGTGTTCATCAGCACATAGCGGGTGGCGTTCCACAGCTTGTTGCAGAAGTTGCGGTAGCCTTCGCAGCGCTTGAGGTCGAAGTTGATGTTGCGGCCCAGCGTGGCGTAGGCCGCCATGGTGAAGCGCAGCGCGTCGGTGCCGAAGGCCGGGATGCCGTCGGGGTACTGGCGGCGCGTGGCTTTTTCAATGGCGCCGGCCTGCTTGGGGTTCATCAGGCCGTAGGTGCGCTTGGCCACCAGGCCGTCCAGGCCGATGCCGTCGATGAGGTCCACCGGATCGAGCGTGTTGCCCTTGGACTTGCTCATCTTCTGGCCGTCGGCGTCACGGATCAGGCCGTGCACGTATACATGCTTGAACGGAATCTGCCCGGTCAGGTGGGTGGTCATCATGACCATGCGCGCCACCCAGAAGAAAATGATGTCGAAGCCCGTGACCAGCACGCTCGACGGCAGGTAGCGCCGCAGGTCGGGCGTGTCTTCCGGCCATCCCAGCGTAGTGAAGGGCACCAGCGCCGACGAGAACCACGTGTCCAGCACGTCGGGGTCGCGCGTCAGCGGTCCTGCAACGCCGGCCGCGCGCGCCTGTTCCTGCGCCTGCGCCTCGGTGTGGGCCACGAACACCTGGCCGTCTTCCGAGTACCAGGCGGGAATCTGGTGGCCCCACCACAATTGCCGCGAAATGCACCAGTCCTGGATGTTGTTCAGCCACTGGTTGTAGATGGTGGTCCAGTTTTCCGGATAGAACTTGATGCGGCCGTCGGCCACCACGTCGAGCGCCACCTGGGTGATGCTCTTGCCCGGATGCCGCGTGCCTTCGGGCGCCGGCTTGCTCATGGCCACGAACCACTGGTCGGTCAGCATGGGTTCGAGCACCACGCCGGTGCGGTCGCCCTTGGGCTGCATCATTTTGTGCGGCTCGACCCGCACCAGGTACTGTTCGGCCTCAAGCTGGGCCACCACGGCCTTGCGGGCCTCGTAGCGCTCCATGCCCTGGAACTGCTTCGGGCCGTTCTCGTTGATGTGCGCATCCAGCGTGAAGATCACGATCAGGGGCAGGTCGTGGCGCAGCGCGCAGGCGTAGTCATTGAAGTCGTGGGCGCCGGTGATCTTCACGCAGCCCGTGCCGAATTCAGGGTCGACGAAATCGTCGGCAATAATGGGGATATTGCGGTCGCACAGCGGCAGTTCGACCATCTTGCCCACCAGATGCTGGTAGCGCGGATCGTCGGGGTGCACGCACAGCGCGCCGTCGGCCAGCATGGTCTCGGGGCGGGTGGTGGCGATGGTCATGCCGCGCAGGGTGACCGTCTGGCCGTCCTTGTCGACGATGGTCTGGGGGCCGTCGACGAACGGGTACAGAATGTGCCACATGTGGCCGTCGACTTCCTCGGACTGCACTTCCAGGTCGGAAACCGCCGTCAGCAGCTTCGGGTCCCAGTTGACCAGCCGCTTGCCGCGGTAGATCAGGCCTTGCTGGTACAGGCGCACGAAGGTCTCCACCACGCCGCGCGACATGCGGTCGTCCATGGTGAAGTACTCGCGCGGCCAGTCGGCCGAGGCGCCCAGGCGGCGCACCTGGCCGGTGATGGTGTTGCCCGACTGCTCTTTCCATTCCCAGACTTTTTCGATGAACTTCTCGCGGCCGAGGTCGTGGCGCGAGACTTTCTCGGCGTCGAGGCGGCGCTCGACGACGATCTGGGTGGCGATGCCGGCGTGGTCGGTGCCCGGCACGAAGACCGTGTCGTCGCCGCGCATGCGGTGGTAGCGCACCAGGCCATCCATGATGGTCTGGTTGAACGCGTGTCCCATGTGCAGCGTGCCCGTGACGTTGGGCGGCGGAAACTGGATCACATAAGGCTCGGGGTCGGTCCCCATTTTTACGTGCTGGCCCGCGGTGAAATAGCCGCGCCGTTCCCATTCGGCGTACCAGCGCGCCTCGAGTTCGGCGGGCTCGAAGCTCTTGGGCAGGTCGGCAGAGTCGGTTTCGGACGGGATCGGGGCTGCGGCTTCAGTCATTACGGGTTCCGGCAAAAAAGCGGGGGCGGGCCAATAGGCGGCCAAGCAAACCTGCAATTTTAAGATGTATTGCGGTCTTGACGGCGTGCTAGAATGCCGGGTTACTGTAAACCTTTCAGAAGTCCCTGTTTTTATTAATTATTTAAGAAAAACGCGGCGGTCGCCGGAAAGTTCCGGAACCTTGTGGAAGGGCCCAGTCTCGAATCCAGCCCGGAATGCCGCACCGCAGACAGGCCGACCCACCGTTGCCTCGGTGCGGGCCAGGCCGTCGTGGCGTGCAACCCATCAACCGAAAAACAGTCAAACCCAGTTTGGAGTTTCCTATGTCCGTCGAACGCACTCTCTCGATCATCAAGCCCGACGCCGTTGCCAAGAACGTCATCGGCCAGATCATCGCCCGCTTTGAAAACGCCGGCCTGAAGGTCATCGCCGCTCGCCTGCAGCAACTGTCGCGCGCCGATGCCGAGCGCTTCTACGCCGTGCACAAAGAGCGCCCCTTCTTCAAGGACCTGGTCGACTTCATGGTCTCGGGTCCGGTGTTCGTGCAAGTGCTCGAAGGCGAAGGCGCCATCCAGAAAAACCGCGACCTGATGGGCGCCACCGATCCCAAGAAGGCCGCGCCGGGCACCATCCGCGCCGACTTCGCCGACAGCATCGACGCCAACGCCGTGCATGGCTCCGACGCCGCTGAAACGGCCGCCGTCGAAGTCGCGTTCTTCTTCCCCGAAATCAACATCCACAGCCGTTGATCCGCGCCTTGCGCGCCTGAGCAAGTCATGGAAACCGCCGAACGCGTCAACCTGCTGGGCCTCGATGGCGCCGCCCTGTCCGACCTGGTCGGCCAATGGGGCGGCAAGCCGTTCCGCGCCCGCCAGTTGCAGCGCTGGATACACCAGCGCGGCGCCGACTCGTTCGACGCCATGACCGACCTGGCCCGCGACTTCCGCGGCCAGCTGGCGCAGCAGTGCCGCATCCAGGCGCTGCCGGTCAATACCGAGCAGCGCTCGTCCGACGGCACGCGCAAGTGGCTGTTCGACGTGGGGCAAGGCAATGCCATCGAAACCGTCTTCATTCCCGAAGACGACCGCGGCACGCTGTGCGTGTCCAGCCAGGCAGGCTGCGCAGTCAACTGCCGCTTCTGTTCCACTGGGCACCAGGGCTTCAACCGCAACCTGACCTCCAGCGAAATCATTGGCCAGCTCTGGTGGGCCAAGCGCGTGCTCGAGGCCGATGCCGGCACGGCGCGGCTGGGCGGCGCCGGCAACGACGACACGCGCGTCGTCAGCAATGTGGTCATGATGGGCATGGGCGAGCCCCTGCTCAACTACGACCAGCTCCTGCCGGCCCTGCGCCTGATGCTCGACGACAACGCCTATGGCCTGTCGCGGCGCCGGGTCACCGTGTCCACTTCGGGCGTGGTCCCCATGATGGACCGCCTGTCGCGCGACTGCCCCGTGGCGCTGGCCGTGTCGCTGCATGCGCCCACCGATGCGCTGCGCGACGAACTGGTGCCGCTCAACAAAAAGTACCCGCTGGCCGAGCTGCTGGCCGCGTGCGAGCGCTACCTGGCCAGCGCGCCGCGCGATTTCATCACCTTCGAATACTGCATGCTCGACGGCATCAACGATACCGACCAGCATGCCCGGGCGCTTATCCAGGTAGCCCGGCAGGTGCGCTGCAAGCTCAACCTGATTCCCTTCAATCCGTTTCCCGCCTCGGGCCTGAAGCGTTCGCCTTCGGCGCGAGTGAAAGTCTTCGCACAAAGGCTGATGGACGCCGGCATCGTCACCACCGTGCGCAAGACGCGCGGCGACGACATCGACGCCGCCTGCGGCCAGTTGGCCGGCGAAGTCCGCGACCGCACGCGCGTGGCCCAGCGCAACGCCGGCCGTACCATTCCCATTGCACAGGTGCAGGCATGACGCAGGAGCTCGACCCGGCTGTTTCCGCAAGCGAATCCCCCATGCAGGCCCAGGCGCAGGCCGCCACGGTCGGCCAGGCCTTGCAGGCCCTGCGCGTGGCGCGCGGCTGGTCGCTCGACGAAGTCTCCAGCCGCATCAAGTTCTCGGCGCGCCAGATCCAGGCGCTCGAAAACGAGCAATGGGCCAAGCTGCCTTCCGGGGTGTCGCTGCGCGGCCTGATCCGCAGCTATGCGCGCCTGCTCGATGCCGACGCCCCGGCTATCGTCGCCTCCCTCGAAACACAAATCGCCGCGGCGCCCGCCTCCGGCGCCGGGCATCGCGCTGGCCGCCCCATGGCCGTGCCGATCCAGCCGCACGACGACGAGCGTGGCGGCGCGCCCTGGGGCTGGCTGCTGGTCATCCTGGCCCTGTTGGTCGCGCTGGTCGCCTACGCGTTCTGGCAGGGCTGGCTGCCCGCCGAATGGCTGCCCACGGCCTGGTTCTCCCGGGTGAATCCGTAATACCGGTGTACGCATGCAACAGCCGTCTCCGCCCTGCCACGACGTTCCGCCACCCGAAGTAGGGGCCGCGCCGCGCCGGCCCACCCGCTCGGTTGCCGTGCAATGGGGCGACCGCCGGGTCGTCATCGGCGGCGCCGCGCCGGTCGTGGTGCAATCCATGACCAACACCGATACGGCCGACCCCATCGCCACCGCCATCCAGGTCAAGGAATTGGCGCAGGCCGGGTCCGAGCTCGTGCGCATCACGGTCAATACCCCCGAGGCCGCCCGTGAAGTCATCGCCATCCGCGAACAACTCGACCGCATGGGCGTGTCGGTGCCGCTGGTGGGCGACTTCCACTACAACGGCCACAAGCTGCTCACGCAATTTCCCGATTGCGCCCAGGCGCTGTCCAAGTACCGCATCAACCCCGGCAACATGGGCGGCGGCAAGCGGCGCGACGACAACTTCGCCCAGATGATCGAAGTGGCCTGCCGCCACGACAAGCCAGTGCGCATCGGCGTCAACTGGGGTAGTCTCGACCACGAACTGATGGCGCGCAAAATGGACGAAAACAGCCGTCGCGCGCAACCCTGGGAAGCCCAGGCGGTGATGCGCGACGCGCTGGTGGTCTCGGCCATCAGCAATGCCCAGCGCGCCGAGCAGCTGGGCCTGCGCGGCGACGCCATCATCCTGTCGTGCAAGGTCAGCCACGTGCAAGACCTCATCGCCGTCTACCGCGACCTGTCCGCGCGCTGCGACTACCCCCTGCACCTGGGCCTGACCGAAGCCGGCATGGGCAGCAAGGGCATCGTCGCCTCGACGGCGGCGCTGGCGGTGCTGCTGCAGCAGGGCATCGGCGACACCATACGCATTTCGCTCACCCCCGAACCGGGTGGCGACCGCGCCCGCGAAGTCATCGTGGCCCAGGAAATCCTGCAAACCATGAACCTGCGGGCGTTCACGCCCATGGTGGTGGCCTGCCCGGGTTGCGGGCGCACCAGCAGCACGTTCTTCCAGGAACTGGCCGACAGCATCCAGTCGTACCTGCGGCGCCAGATGCCGGTATGGCGCGCCCGCTATCCGGGCGTCGAAAGCATGAACGTCGCCGTGATGGGCTGCGTGGTGAATGGCCCGGGCGAAAGCCGTCACGCCGATATCGGCATCAGCCTGCCGGGCACGGGCGAAGTGCCGGCCGCTCCGGTGTTCATCGATGGCGAACGCACCGTCACCCTGAAGGGCGACCGCATCGCCGAAGAATTCCAGACCATTGTCGAAGACTACGTCGCGCGCCGCTATGGCGCGCAGGCCACTCACTGAAAAAGGGGCTGAGCCGCCTGGCGCGCCGCGGTGCGGGCCGTCGCGGCATGAAGAAGATGACGCAAGCTTTCCAGAAAGTCGCCGCCATACGCGGCATGAATGACGTACTGCCTGGCGACGGCGCGCGCTGGGAACAATTCGAGAGCATCGTGCGCGAATGGCTGCGCGGCTACGGGTACCGCAACGTGCGCACGCCCGTGCTCGAGCATACGCGCCTGTTCGCGCGCGGCATCGGCGAAGTCACTGACATCGTCGAAAAAGAGATGTACACCTTCACCGATGCGCTCAATGGCGACTCGCTCACCATGCGGCCCGAAATGACCGCCGGCGTGGTGCGCGCCAGCATCGAGCACAACCTGCTGTACGACCGGCCGCAGCGCGTCTACAGCATCGGCCCCGTGTTTCGCCACGAGCGCCCGCAGCGCGGCCGCTACCGCCAATTCCACCAGATCGACGTCGAAGCCCTGGGCTTTGCCGGCCCGGACGTCGACGCCGAGCTCATCGTCATGCTGGCGCGCCTCTGGAAGCGCCTGGGCCTGACCGACGTACGACTGGAGCTCAATTCGCTGGGCCAGCCCGCCGAGCGCGCCGCCCACCGGGCCGCGCTCATCGAGCACCTCGAACGCCACCGCGACATCCTCGACGAAGACGGCCAGCGGCGCCTGTACAGCAACCCGCTGCGCGTGCTCGACACCAAGAATCCGGCCATGCAGGCCATGGCCGACAGCGCGCCGCGCCTGTTCGATTTCCTGGGTGACGAATCTCGAGCCCACTTTGATGGCCTGTGCCAGTTGCTGGCCGATGCCGGCATCGAATACCGGCTCAATCCGCGCCTGGTGCGCGGGCTCGACTACTACAACCTGACCGTCTTCGAATGGGTTACCGACCGCCTGGGGGCGCAGGGCACGGTGTGTGGCGGCGGCCGCTACGACGGCCTGATCGAGCTGCTGGGCGGCAAGCCCGCGCCCGCGGTCGGTTTCGCCATTGGCATGGAGCGCCTGCTCGACCTCTGGGAACAAAGCGTGCCGCCGGCGCCCACGCCCGAATGCGAGGTCTACGTGGTGCACCAGGGCGAAGCGGCGCAGCGCCTGGCCGCGCGCGTCGGCGAGCAACTGCGCGACGCCGGTCTGTCGGTCATCGTGCATGCCGGCTCGTCCGGTTTCAAATCGCAATTCAAGCGGGCCGACGCCAGCGGCGCCCGTGTTGCGGTTATTCTTGGCAGCGATGAAGTGGCCGCCGGCACCGCCAGCGTGAAGTTCTTGCGTGCCGACGCAGCCGGCGAAGCCGCGCAGCAGCAGGTCGCGCTGGACCGCCTGGCCGACGTTTTGAAATCCAAGGGTTAGCATGGCATACGATCTCGAAGAACAGGAACAACTCGACGCAATCAAGGCCTGGTGGGCGCGCTACGGCACGCTCGTGGTGACCCTTGCGGCCATCGCCGCGCTGGCCTGGGGCGGCTGGTGGGGCTGGAAGGCCTACCAGACGCATCGGGCCAACCAGGCCATGGGCTACTTCGAGGCCCTCGAAGACGCCGCCCGCCTGGGAGGCACGGATTCCACCGTGCGCATCAAGGCCGCGGCCTCGACCTTGCGCAGCGACTACCCGTCCACGGGCTACGCGGCGCGCGGCGCCCTGGTGGCCGCCCATGCGCTCGAACAGCAGAACGACATCGCCGGCGCGCGTGAACAGCTCGAATGGCTGGCCGGCCAGTCCAAGCAGGCCGCGCTGCAGCCGGTGGCGCGCGTGCGCCTGGCCGGCCTGCTGCTCGACCAGAAGCAATACGACGCCGCCCTGGCGCAGCTCGATAACCCCCCGGCGGCGTTCGCCGCGCTGTATGCCGATCGCCGCGGCGACATCCTGGCCGCCCAGGGCAAGCCTGAAGATGCCCGCAAGGCCTGGCAAGCCGCGCTCGACGGGCTTGCCGCCAACGACCCCCTGCGGCAGGCCGTGCAATTGAAACTGGATGCCCTCAGCGGAGCCTGATCGTATGTTTAATTTCCGTCCCGGCCGCATGTGGCGCGGCGCAGCCCTGGCCGCCAGCCTGCTCGCGCTGGCCGGCTGCTCGATGTTCTCCAGCAACGACGACCGCTACGAGCCCGCGCCTCTTACCGAGTACGCGCCGGGCATGTCGGTGCGCACCATCTGGTCCACGTCGGTGGGCAGCGGCTCCGGTTTCGGCTTCGTGCCCGTCGTTGTCGGCGACGCGGTCTATGCCGCCACGCCCGACGGCTCGGTCGCCAAGCTTGAGCTGGCCAGCGGCCGGGTGCTCTGGAAAGCCGATGCCGACACCAAGCTGTCGGCCGGCGTCGGCAGCGACGGCGCCACCACCGTCGTCGCCTCGCCGCTGGGCGCGGTCATCGCCTTCGACGACACCGGCAAGGTCAAATGGAAGGCTCAGGCTTCCAGCGACGTCGCCATTCCTCCGGTCGTCGGCTACGGCGCTGTCGTGGTGCGCAGCGGCGACTACCGCATCCAGGCGTTCAACATCGAGAACGGCGAGCGTCTCTGGAGCCTGCAACGTCCGGGGCCGGCGCTGGCCTTGCGCAGCAACGCGCAAATGATCATGGCCGAAGGGCTGGTCATTACCGGCCTGCCGGGCGGCAAGCTGCTGGCCATCAACGTCGGCAGCGGCAACGTGCAATGGGAAGGCACCGTGGCCACCCCGCGCGGCGCCAGCGACCTCGAACGCCTCACCGACGTCGTGGGCGCGCCGCGCATCGCCGGCAACCTGCTGTGCGCGGTCGCCTACCAGGGCCGCATTGTGTGCTTCGATGTCACCCAGGGCGGACGGCCGTTGTGGGCCAAGGAATTCTCCAGCGCCAGCGGCATGGCGCTGGACAACCAGTTCGCCTACGCGCCCGACCAGCACGGCGTGGTCAGCGCATTCGCGCTCGACAGCGGCACCAATGTCTGGAAGCAGGCCGCCCTGAAGAATCGCAAACTGACCTCGCCGGCCGCGTTGGGCGGCGCCGTGGCTGTCGGTGATTTCGACGGCTACGTCCATTTCCTGTCGCGCAGCGACGGCAGCCTGCTGGCCCGCCTGTCGGTGGGCGGCGGGGCCATCGTCTCGCCCCTGCAAACCACGCCGCAAGGCCTGTTGGTGCAGAACGGCAACGGCAATCTCGTGCTGATCGGCACCAACTAACTTTTCAATCTGCCAGTCCTACCGTGTCTTTCAAGCCCGTCGTCGCCCTGGTCGGCCGCCCCAATGTGGGCAAGTCGACCCTCTTCAACCGCCTGACGCGTTCGCGCGCGGCGCTGGTTGCCGATTATTCCGGCCTGACGCGCGATCGCCACTACGGCGAGGGCAGGGTGGGCGACACGCCCTTCATCGTCATCGACACCGGCGGTTTCGAGCCGGTGGCCAAGACGGGCATCCTGCGCGAAATGGCGCGCCAGACCCGCCAGGCCATCGCCGAGGCCGACGTGGTGGTGTTCCTGGTCGACGCGCGCGCCGGCGTCAACGCGCACGACCACGAAATCGCGCAGTTGCTCCGTAAATCTGGCCAGCAGCGCGTGGTGTTGGCGGTCAACAAGGCCGAAGGCATGGGCGTGGGCAATGCCACCAGCGAGTTTCACGAACTCGGCCTGGGCACGCCATATCCGATTTCCGCCGCGCATGGCGACGGCATCGTCGATCTCATCGGCCTGGCCCTGCAAGACCTGGTCGAGCCCGAGCCCGAACCGGCCCCTGACGCCGCCGACCTGCCGCCCGACCATCGCATCAAGCTTGCCATCGTGGGCCGCCCCAACGTGGGCAAGTCCACGCTCATCAACACGCTGCTGGGCGAAGAGCGCGTCATCGCCTTCGACCTGCCGGGCACCACCCGCGACGCCATCGAGATCGATTTCGAGCGCGACGGCCGCAAGTACACCCTGATCGACACGGCCGGCCTGCGCCGCCGCGGCAAGGTGTTCGAGGCTGTCGAGAAATTCTCCGTCATCAAGACGCTGCAGGCCATCGAGGCCAGCAACGTGGTGCTGCTGATGCTCGATGCCCAGACCGAGGTTTCCGAGCAAGACGCCCACATTGCCGGGTTCGTGCTCGAAACCGGCCGGGCGGTGGTGGTGGCCATCAACAAATGGGACGGCCTCGACATCGACCAGCGCGAGCGCATCGAACGCGAGTTCCGGCGCAAGCTGCGCTTCCTGTCGTTCGCGCCTACCCACACCATCTCGGCCCTGAAGGGCCAGGGCATCAAGCCGGTGCTCAAGTCGGTGGTGGCCGCGCATGCCGCCGCCTTCGCCAAGCTGTCCACGCCCAAGCTCACGCGCGAGCTGCATGCCGCCGTCGAGCAGCAGCCGCCGCCGCGCAAAGGCATTTTCCGGCCCAAGATGCGCTATGCGCACCAGGGCGGGCAGAATCCGCCGCTGGTCATCATCCACGGCAATGCGCTCGACGCCATTCCCGATTCTTACCGCCGCTACCTGGAAACCCGTTTCCGCGAGGCTTTCAAGCTGGACGGCACGCCGCTGCGTATCGAGTTCAAGTCGTCGCGCAATCCCTACACGCAGGAAAGCTGATTCATGAGCCGCTACTGGAGTCCCGTCGTCGGGACACTCAGTCCCTACGTGCCGGGCGAGCAGCCCAAGCTGCAAGACCTGGTCAAGCTGAACACCAACGAACACCCGTTCGGCCCGTCGCCCAAGGTACTGCAGGCCCTGCGCGCGGCCTGCGACGACAGCCTGAAGCTGTATCCCGATCCCGGCTCCGAGCGGCTGCGGCAGGCCATCGCCGCCTATTGCCAGGTCCAGCCCGAACAGGTCTTCGTGGGCAACGGCTCCGACGAAGTGCTGGCGCACGCGTTCCAGGCGCTGCTCAAGCACGACGGCCCGCTGCTGTTTCCCGACATCACCTACAGCTTCTATCCGGTGTATTGCGGCCTGTACCAAATCGCCGGCCAGGCGGTTGCGCTCACCGAAGATTTCTGTATCGATGTGCAAGATTACCTGCCGGCCGCCGGGCGCGCGGCGGGCGGCATTATTTTCCCCAACCCCAATGCGCCAACCGGCCGCGCGCTGGCCCTGGGCGACGTCGAACGCATCGTGGCGGCCAACCCCGACATTCCGGTGGTCATCGACGAAGCCTATGTCGATTTCGGGGCCGAGTCGGCTGTGGGGCTGGTGTCCCGCTACGACAATCTGCTGGTCGTCCAGACGCTGTCCAAATCGCGTTCGCTGGCCGGCCTGCGGGTGGGGTTCGCCATCGGCAGCAGGGTGCTCATTGAAGCGCTCGAGCGCGTCAAGAACAGCTTCAATTCCTATCCCATCGACCGGCTGGCCGAAGCCGGCGCCGTGGCGGCCATCGAAGACACGGCGTATTTCGAGCGCACCCGCCAGGCCGTGATCGCCACGCGCGAAACCCTGGCCGGCCAGTTGCAAGAGCTGGGTTTTCAGGTGCTGCCATCGGCCGCCAATTTCCTCTTCGCCCGCCACCCCGGGCACGACGGCGCCGCCTTGGCCGCGGCGCTGCGCGAGCGCAGCATCATCGTGCGCCATTTCAGGCAGGCGCGCATCGACCAGTTCCTGCGCATAACCGTGGGCACCGAGACCCAATGCGCGCGGCTGGTCGAGGCTTTGCAGGCCATTTTGGCGGACTGAAAAACCGGCCGGGGCCTGGCTTCGCTTGTCCTGACACCTTATGAAAGAATTTGCCCCTCGGGGCAAGTGGCACGGGCCGGGAAAACCCTGTAGAGTACATATTTCGGCGTCTGCCACCACTCAAAACAATCAATTGGAGCCTGGCCAATGAGCAATAAAGGGCAAACTCTGCAAGATCCGTTTCTGAACACGCTGCGCAAAGAACATGTGCCCGTGTCCATCTATCTGGTAAACGGCATCAAGCTGCAAGGGCAAATAGAATCTTTCGATCAATATGTGGTGCTGCTGCGCAATACCGTGACGCAAATGGTGTACAAGCATGCCATTTCCACGGTCGTTCCGGCACGCGCTGTCAATTTCCAGGTGGATGTTCCCGCTGAATAATCATCAGGCTCCGGCTGTACCTTTTCCTGCCCGCCGCACGGCTCGTGTCGGCGGGCATTTTCGCAGTGGCGGGGCGGGTTCATGCGCGCGTTGATCATCAGTGTTGACCTGGGCAGTCCCGATTTCCTGGCGCATGCCGAAGAATTCGCCATGCTGGCGCGCGGGGCAGGGGCCGAGATCGTCGGCACCGTCACGGTGCGGCGCGACCGCCCCGACGCCAAATTCTTCATCGGCTCCGGCAAGGTCCAGGAAGCCGTGGCCATGGCCGGCGCGCTGCTGGCCGACCTGGTCCTGTTCGACCAACCCCTGTCGCCTGCCCAGCAGCGCAACCTCGAGCGCGAGTTCAACCTGCGCGTGGTCGACCGGGTGGCCCTCATTCTCGATATCTTCGCGCTGCGCGCCAAAAGCCACGAGGGCAAGTTGCAGGTCGAGCTGGCGCAGCTGCAGCACCTGGTCACCCGCCTGACCCGCCTCTGGACCCACCTCGAGCGCCAGCGCGGCGGTATCGGCATGCGCGGGCCGGGCGAATCCCAGCTCGAAATGGACCGCCGCATGATCGGCGCCAAGGTCAAGGTGCTGCGCGAACGGCTCGACCGGGTAGAGCGCCAGCGGGTCACGCAGCGGCGCGCCCGGGCGCGCGGCGGAGCGCTGTCGGTGTCGTTGGTGGGGTACACCAACGCAGGCAAGTCCACGCTGTTCAATGCCTTGACGCGGGCCGGCGCCTACGCGGCCGACCAGCTGTTCGCCACCCTGGACACCACCACGCGCCGCATCTGGATCGAGGGCACGGGGTCGGTGGTGTTGTCCGACACCGTGGGGTTCATCCGCGACCTGCCGCCCAACCTGATCGCCGCGTTCCGCGCCACGCTCGAAGAAACCATCCACGCCGACCTCCTGCTGCATGTCGTCGATGCCGCCAGCCCGCAGCGCGACGAGCAGATCGCCGAGGTCAACAAGGTGCTGGCCGAAATCGGGGCGGGTTCGATTCCCACCATTCTGGTGCACAACAAGATCGACCGCGCCGGGCTGGCCCCCCGGATCGAACGCAATGCCCATGGTACGATTGCGCGAGTATTCGTAAGCGCTACCGAGCGCGCCGGTCTGGATGCGTTGCGCGGGGCAATTGCAGAGATCGGCCAGATTGTGGGAAACAATGCCTCGAATCACCAAACTCTTCAATCTGAATGACCCAGGCTGGGGTCGCGGCAACAACAATGGCTCCGAGCCGCCCAAGCGCCCCAAGGGCAACAGCGACGGTCCGCCCGATCTCGACGAGGTCTGGCGCGATTTCAACAACCGCGTCGGCTCGCTGTTCGGGCGCAAGGGCGGGGGCGGCGGCAACCGCGGCGGCATGACCCCGCCGTCGCCGCGCGGCGCCCGCATCGGCCTGGGCGTCATTGCCCTGGTGCTGGTGCTCCTGTGGCTGGCCAGCGGGTTTTTCATCGTCCAGGAAGGCCAGGTCGCGGTCGTGACCCAGTTCGGCAAATACAAGAGCACCGCCGCGCCGGGCTTCCAGTGGCGCCTGCCTTACCCCATCCAGAACGCCGAAACCGTCAACATTTCGCAGTTGCGCACGTTTGAAGTGGGCTTTCGCGGCAGCTCGCGCAACAAGGTGCTGCCCGAAGCCCTCATGCTCACCACCGACGAGAACATCGTCGACATGCAGTTCGTAGTGCAATACCGCCTGCGAGCCGACGGCGCGCCCGATTACCTTTTCAACATGCGCGACCCCGACGAATCGGTGCGCCAGGCCGCCGAGACCGCCATGCGCGAAATCGTCGGCAAGAAGCCCATGGACTTCGTCCTGTACGAAGGCCGTACCGAAGTCGCCGTCGAGGTGCAAAACCTGATGCAGCAGATCCTCGACCGCTACCAGTCGGGCATCCAGGTCAGCACCGTCGCCATCCAGAACGTGCAACCGCCCGAGCAGGTGCAGGCCGCGTTCGACGACGCGGTCAAGGCCGGCCAGGACCGCGAGCGCCAGATCAACGAAGGCCAGGCCTACGCCAACCAGGTCATTCCCATGGCCGGCGGGCAGGCTTCGCGCATGCTCGAGCAGGCCGAGGGCTACAAGGCCAAGGTCATCGGCGACGCCCGCGGCGACGCGGCGCGCTTCACCAGCATCCTGGCCGAGTACGAAAAGGCGCCCAAGATCATGCGCGAGCGCATGTACCTGGAAACCATGCAGCAGATCTTCTCACGGGCCAGCAAGGTCATGGTCGACACCAAGAACAGCAACAACATGCTGTACCTGCCGCTCGACAAGATTATGCAGCAGGCCGCGCGCGACGCATCGGTCAAGCCGACCGCGCTGCCCGGCGCCAGCCAGCCCACCGTACCGCAGCCGCCTGCGCGCAGCACCGGCGCAAGCTCGTCCGGCAATACTGGCAGCAGCAGCAACACGCTGTCTCGCGACCGCCTGTCGCGTTAACCCGGAGGAGCCCAGAACATGCAACGCTTCATGCCCATCCTGGTCGGCCTCCTGTTGGTGCTGGCCGCCCTTTCTTCCTGCGTATTCATCGTGCGCGAGCGCGACTACGCCCTGGTGTTCTCGCTGGGTGAAGTGCGCAAGGTCATCAGCGAGCCCGGCCTGTACTTCAAGGCCCCGCCTCCGTTCCAGAACGTCGTCACCATCGACAAGCGCATTCTCACCATCGAATCGAGCGACGCCGAGCGCATCCAGACTTCCGAAAAAAAGAACTTGCTGATCGACTCCTACGTCAAGTGGCGCATCGCCGACCCCCGGCTGTACTACGTCACGTTTGGCGGCAACGAGCGTGCCGCGCAAGAGCGGCTGCAGGCGCAGATCCGCGACGCGCTCAACGCCTCGGTCAACGTGCGCACCGTCAAGGAAGTCGTGTCGGCCGAGCGCGACAAGATCATGAGCGAAATCCTCTCCACCGTGGCCAAGCGGGCCGAACCGCTGGGCGTCGAGGTGGTCGACGTGCGCCTGCGCCGCATCGAGTTCGCGCCCGAGATCTCCGAATCGGTCTATCGCCGCATGGAAGCCGAGCGTACCCGCGTGGCCAATGAACTGCGCTCGATCGGCGCGGCCGAAAGCGAGAAAATCCGCGCCGAGGCCGACCGCCAGCGTGAAGTCATCCTGGCCGACGCCTATGCCAAGGCGCAGACCGTCATGGGGCAAGGCGATGCCGAGGCCAGCGGGCTGTACGCCGCCGCCTTCGGCAAAGACCCCGATTTCTACACGTTCTACAAGAGCCTGGAAGCCTATCGGTCGTCGTTCTCGAATTCCAGCGACGTGCTGGTGGTCGACCCCAGCTCGGAATACTTCCAGTTCCTGAAAAGCTCCACCGGCCAGGCGGCCCCCGCGGCCAAGTAACCGGGCAGGGCGCCGGTGCCGGCGCCCTGCACATACGTCCAAACCATGTACAATATCGCGTAAGGTGCGACACGAATCGCTCGTGTCCCAGGTTGATGCCCTGGTAAATCAGCATCGCCCTTGGAGGTCGTCGGGCCTCTTTAAATAAATCGGCACCTTTTGCAGCCCTTGTGGCTGCCCTAGAGAGACGCAGCGTAAGCTGCTGAGTAGTAAAGAAACAGGGCTCGGCTCCAAAGTAGTATCGGCCCTGGGTGAAAGACACACGGAAACCTCGGTTTCCCATGCTTTTCACTATGGAGTTTTCTCATCACAACGAGCGAAATGCTCTCGATTGCCTTGTCACACGCACTTTCGTGGTGTCGCTGTGACCCGTCATACGACTGACGGTAGCCTACAGTGGCGGGCAGGATCGGTAACGGCCCTGTCTGAAGCCCACTCGACAATGTACTCCTGTGTACTCCAACAGTATCCACTGCCGTGAGGCTGGGGATGGATTCTGCCAGCAGCCAGGGCGGATGAGAGGCTAGGCTAGTCCCGCATGGGCAACGGAATGTGAACCATCGTCTGAACCCCCGTGATTATTGAACGGCCAAAGCTGCTTTTGGGCCGTAGCCAAAAGGCATCGTAGCTGGTTGGCCGCGTCTTACGTGCGGTCACGTCGTCATCCAAAGCTACCGGGGGAGAGATGGGTCCTAAACGGGCAGGCGCAACGCTGGTATTGGGTTGCGCCGGTAATCGAGGGAACGTGGTAAACCCCACTCGCCGCCCCAATCGCTCAGGCGACGAAGGCAGGAAAGCCGCAAGGCAATCTGTTGGCGGAGGGGGTAGAGGATCGTGGAGAAAGCGAAGGCCCGCCTGTAATGGGCGGGATAGGGGTTCGAACTTTGCCCCGGCCGAAAGGCAGCAGACTTCCACGTGGTGCAACCGTCGCTGACGGCTGTATCAGTCCAGGTAGCGAGCCATGGTTTTTCATGTCTCGTGTTTTTCTACAGGCCCGAAGGGACTCACCATCCCTTCGGGGAGCCGTGCGTCCTCTTAGGGTCTTACTACCCCGAGGTTCAGCATGGAAGAAACTGTTAATCCCAGTTCTGCGTCCTCGCGCGTCCCGGATAGCTGGCCGACCATAGACTGGCGGCGAGTCGTGCGGAATGTGAGGGCTATGCAGATACGTATAGCGAAGGCTACGCAGGCGGGCGATTGGCGTAGGGTGAAAGCCCTGCAAAGATCGCTGGTCCGCTCGTTTTCCGCCAAAGCATCGGCGGTCAGGCGAGTGACAGAGAACCAAGGCAAACGGACGGCAGGTGTCGACCGTGTGCTGTGGGACTCGCCCGAGAGCAAGTGGGAGGCAATCGGAAGGTTGCGGCAACCGGGATATCGGCCTCTGCCTTTACGGAGGGTCTATATCCCCAAATCCAATGGCAAGGAGCGCCCTCTGGGCATTCCTACCATGCGGGACCGCGCCATGCAGGCTTTGTATCTGCTGGCACTGGAACCGGTATCGGAATCGACGAGCGATCCGAACTCGTATGGGTTCAGAAAAGGACGTTCGACGGCCGATGCGATGGCTCAGATATTCGTCACATTGTCCGGCAGGGCTTCGGCCCAATGGATACTGGAAGCGGATATCAAGGGTTGTTTCGACTGGATCAACCATGAGTGGCTGCTCGCCAACGTCCCTATGGACCGGCGAGTGTTGCGCAAGTGGTTGAAGGCCGGCGTGATTCACAAAGGCCAGTTGCAGCCTACTACTGCTGGTACGCCACAGGGAGGGATTATTTCCCCTACCTTGGCGAATGTGACGCTCAATAAGCTGGAAACGGACTTGGCAGAGTACCTGGGTACGAAGCTGGGTTGGACTAAGGCCAAACGGTTGAAAGTCCATGTGGTCCGATACGCGGATGACTTCATTGTTACCGGTGCATCGAAAGACGTGCTGGATACTGAAGTCAGGCCTTGGATAGAACGCTTTCTTGCGGTTCGAGGATTGCAACTGTCCACGGAAAAGACGCGCATCATCCACATCGATGAAGGTTTTGATTTCCTCGGGTGGAATTTCAGGAAGTACTCTGGAAAGTTGCTCATCAAGCCGAGTCAGAAGAACGTCAAGGCGTTCTATGGCAAGGTCAGGGAAATCATCGGAGAAAACTTGTCGGCTAGACAGGTCGATCTGATCGCGTTGCTTAATCCAGTATTGCGGGGCTGGTCGCAGTATCACAGCCCCGTTGTGTCGAAGGCGACGTTCAACAAACTAGACGCGCTGATTCGTTGGCGGCTAGTGCGTTGGGCAAAGCGGCGGCATCCCAAGAAGACCACTTTTTGGTCGCTCAAGCAGTATTGGCGAACAGTAGGAGATCGGAGGGGGATGTTCGCAGCACCCGCAGTAGGCAAGGATGGTCAAAGGCAGATGCGCATGCTGTATCGGCTGGTTGATACGGCAATCGTGCGGCATAAGAAAATCAAAGGGGCGTACAACCCCTTTGATCCAAGTTGGGAAGCCTATGGTGAGGCCCTGCAATCGGAACGCTTGTTGCAAAACATGGCGTACCGCAAGCAGTGGGCGACGCTTTGGGTGGATCAGCAAGGACGCTGCGCTTTGTGCGGATGCCCGATGGACATGGAAACAGGGTGGCACGATCATCACCTGGTGTACAAGGTGCATGGCGGGTCGGATGCCCTGTCCAACCGTGTTCTGTTACATCCCGTATGTCACACCCGAGTTCACACGCTTGGGCTATCTGTTGTGAAGCCGGTCCGGAAACGGGCTTAGATGATCCAAACGAGCAAACAGGTTATACTTACCTGTAAGCTAAAGGGTCGCGCGTTGCGCTTGAGCCGTGTGCTGGGAAACTAGCACGCACGGTTCTTAGGGGGGGATGGGCCAGCAATGGCCTGTCCCTACCCGACCTAGAAAACATTCCGCATGCGGCTGAGCGGGCTTACGCCCTCTCAGCCGCTTTTGTTTTGGGCGTTGCCCACGCATTTCAGGTGTCATTCAGGTAAACACTCATGGGTAACTGGTTGCTGCCCGAGAGCCTCGCCGACGTGCTTCCCGCCGAGGCCCGGCGCATCGAGGAACTGCGCCGCGAACTTCTCGACCTTTACCGTACGTACGGCTTCGAGCTGGTCGCGCCGCCCTTGGTCGAGTACATCGATTCGTTGCTGTCGGGCACTGGCACCGACTTGAATCTGCGTACCTGCAAGCTCGTCGACCAACTGTCCGGCCGCACCCTGGGGGTGCGCGCCGACATGACCCCGCAAGTCACCCGCATCGATGCCCATCTGCTCAACCGGGCGGGCGTCACGCGCCTGTGCTACTGCGGCACCGTGCTGCATGCGCGGCCGGCCGACCTCCTGTCCAGCCGCGAGCTGCTGCAGATCGGCGCCGAAATATACGGCCACGCGGGCTTCGAGGCCGATCTCGAAATTCTCTCGCTGGTGCTCGACACCGTTGCCGCGGCGGGCCTGCGCCAGCCGCGGCTCGACCTCTGCCATCCGGGCGTGGTGCGGGCCATCCTCGATGCCGATCCTGCCGCTGCCGCGTACGCCGAAGACATCGTCTTGCTGCTGCGCGAAAAAGACGTGCCGGGCCTGGCCGAGCTGGCGCGGCGCGACGGCGGCATCCGCGCCGATACCGCCGCCGCCCTGCAGCGGCTGCCCGGTTTGTACGGCGGCCCCGACGTGCTCCAGCAGGCGCGCCACGACCTACCCCTGTTGCCCGGCGTGGCGGCGGCGCTCGACGCGCTGCAGGCCATCATCGACGCCATGCCGGATGTCACCCTGGGGGTCGACCTAGCCGACATCGGCGGCTACGGCTATCACTCGGGCGTCACGTTCGCGCTATATGCCGAGGGCTGGCACGACGCGCTGGTCAGCGGCGGCCGCTACGACGACGTCAGCCGGGCCTTCGGGCGGGCGCGCCCGGCCACCGGTTTCAGCCTCGACTTGCGCAAACTGGCGCGCGGCCTGCCGCCGGCTGGCCGGGCCCGCGCGGTTCGGGCGCCCTGGGGCCAGGACGCTGCCCTGGCCGCCGCGGTGCGCCAGTTGCGCCGCGCCGGCGAAATCGTCGTGCAGGCGCTGCCGGGCCACCAGCAGAGCCAGGATGAATTCATTTGCGATCGCGAACTGGTGCTGCAGGACGGCGCCTGGACGCTTCGGACGCTGTAAAAACTGACTCCCTCTTTTACCCGAGAGGGCCGCAGGGAGATTTCCGGATTTCCCGAGAAACTCGATATCGATTCGTACAATGAGCAAGAACGTAGTGGTTATCGGCACCCAATGGGGTGACGAAGGCAAAGGCAAAATCGTCGACTGGCTGGCCGAATCCGTCCAGGGCGTGGTGCGCTTCCAGGGCGGCCACAATGCCGGCCATACGCTGTGGATCAACGGCAAGAAAACCATTCTGCGCCTGATCCCGTCGGGCATCATGCATCCCGGCGTTACCTGCTTCATCGGCAACGGCGTGGTGCTGTCGCCCGAGGCGCTGCTCAAGGAAATCGAAGAACTCGAGGCCGCTGGTCTGGATGTCCGCTCGCGCCTGCAGATTTCTGAAATCTGTCCGCTGATCCTGCCGTACCACATCGCTGTCGACCAGGCGCGCGAAGCCCGCAAGGGCGAGGGCAAGATCGGCACCACGGGTCGCGGTATCGGCCCTGCCTACGAAGACAAGATCGCGCGCCGTGCCCTGCGCGTGCAAGACTTGTTCAATCCCGCGCTGTTCGACGAAAAGCTCGCTGAACTGCTCGACTACCATAACTTCGTCCTTACCCAGTACCTGGGTGCGCCCGCCGTGTCGGCCGCCCAGGTCCGCGACCAGGCCATGGCCCTGGCGCCGGCCATCGCGCCCATGGTCAAGGACGTCTCCAGCAATCTGTACGCCATGCAGCAGGCCGGCCAGCGCCTGCTGTTCGAGGGTGCGCAGGGCGCGCTGCTCGACGTTGATCACGGCACCTACCCGTTCGTCACCAGCAGCAACTGCCTGGCGGGCGCGGCGTCGGCCGGCGCCGGCGTGGGCCCGCAGTCGCTCGACTACGTGCTGGGCATCACCAAGGCCTACACCACGCGCGTCGGCTCCGGCCCGTTCCCCACCGAACTGGTCGACGAAATCGGTACGCGACTGGCCACTATCGGCAAAGAGTTCGGCTCGGTTACCGGCCGTCCGCGCCGCTGCGGCTGGTTCGACGGCGCCGCGCTCAAGCGTTCGGTGCGCCTGAACGGCATTACCGGCCTGTGCATTACCAAGCTCGATGTGCTCGACGGCCTTGAAAGCATCCAGCTCGGCGTGGGCTACCGTGTCAACGGCGAATTCCGCGACGTGCTGCCCTACGGCGCGCACGCCGTGGCGCAGGCCGAGGCCGTGCTCGAAGAGCTGCCCGGCTGGAGCGAGTCCACTGTCGGCATTACCGAGTACGCCAAGCTGCCGGCCGCCGCGCGCCGCTACCTTGAGCGCGTCGCTGAAGTCTGCGGCGTGCCCATCGACCTGGTGTCTACCGGCCCCGACCGCAACGAAACCATCGTGCTGCGCCACCCTCTCAAGGGCTGACGCCCGGTATCCGCCGCGGGCCGCGCGCCCGCCGCGTTATTATTTCAAAGCCGCCGCCGGCCGTGCCGGTGGGCGGCCTTTTCGTATTTTCAGGAGACACCGCTATGAGCGCGCCCGCCAACGACGACAGCCATTTGTGGATCAGCTGGGACGGCTACAACCGCCTGATCGAACGCCTGACGCTGCAGGTCTACCAGTCTGGCTGGCAATTCGACCTGATCCTGTGCCTGGCGCGCGGCGGCGTGCGGGTGGGCGACGTCATGTCGCGCATTTTCGACGTGCCCCTGGGCATTCTGGCCACCAGCAGCTATCGCGAGGCGGCAGGCACCAAGCAGGGCAACCTGGACATCGCGCAATTCATCACCATTACCCGGGGCGCGCCGGCGGGGCGGGTCTTGCTGGTCGACGATATGGTCGACACCGGCCTGACCTTCAACCGGGTGCAGGAGCACCTGCGCCAGCAATTTCCCGAGATCACCGAGCTGCGCAGCGCGGTCCTGTGGTGGAAAGGGCATTCGCAGGCTACGCCAGACTATTACGTCGACAAACTGCCCACCAACCCCTGGATCCACCAGCCCTTCGAAGACTACGACAGCCTGCGGCCACACCAGCTCGAAGCCTGGATCCGCAAGGGCTCGCAATCGAAATAAGCCCGGTTTTGCGGCATTTCCGCCCACCGAGAGGGCGGTTGCCCGCGGTTTGTCGCCAAATGCTGCCCGCCGTGCTAGAATCTCGGGTTACCAGTAAACCCTACCTGGGTTGCCGGGGCGCACAGGCGTGGTTTGTTGAATGGTTTTCGGGTCCTGCGGTTTGCGGTTTTTGCCGTTTGGAACAAAAATCTACCAACGAATCAACCAATAAGCCATGCCGGGCTTGCAGTCGAAGCGCCCCGTGTGTTCAACCTTTTTGTTACCCCAAAGCAGGCCTGCCACTTTATGCCTATTGTCCGACTGAAGGAAAACGAACCGTTCGAAGCTGCTCTGCGCCGCTTCAAGCGCACCATCGAAAAGACCGGTTTGCTCACCGAACTGCGCTCGCGCGAGTTCTACGAGAAGCCCACGGCCGAGCGTAAGCGCAAGCACGCCGCCGCGGTCAAGCGCCATTACAAGCGGATTCGTAGCCAGCAACTGCCGCCCCGCCTGTATTGATGTCTTTGATTCCAGAATCTATTGATTCCAGAATCATTCATCCAGGATCTCCTCGCCCGGGTCGACGTAGTCGACGTCGTCGGGCGATACGTGCAGTTGCGAAAGGGCGGCGCCAACCTGCTTGGCCTGTGCCCTTTCCATAACGAAAAAAGCCCGTCGTTCACCGTCAGCCCCACCAAGCAGTTCTATCACTGCTTCGGTTGCGGCGCGCACGGCACCGCCATCACCTTCCTGATGGAACACACGGGCGCCAGTTTCCCCGAGGCCGTGCGCACGCTCGCCGGCTCGGTGGGAATGACGGTTCCAGAAGAAAACCGCAGTCCCCGCCAGCAGGCCGAATCCGCGCGCCGCAAGGCCGAAGAATCGCGCCACACGCAGGTGCTCGACGCCGCGCAGGCACATTACCTGCGCCAGTTGCGCGCGTCTCCCGCGGCCATCCAGTACTTGAAGCAGCGAGGCCTAACCGGCGAAATTGCCGCGCATTTCGGCCTGGGCTGGTCGGGCACCGACCGCCATGGCCTGGCGAAAGTGTTCGACAACTACGACGACCCTACGCTGGTCGAGGCCGGCCTGGTCATCGAATCCGAAGACGGCCGTCGCTACGACCGCTTCCGCGAGCGCGTGATGTTCCCCATCCGCAACGCGCGCGGCAGCCTTATCGGCTTCGGTGGGCGCATCATCGGCAAGGGCGAACCCAAATACCTGAACTCGCCCGAAACCCCGCTGTTTTCCAAGGGGCAGGAGCTCTATGGCCTGTGGGAAGCCCGTCAGGCCATCCGCCAGGAAGGGCAGGTCATCGTGGTGGAAGGCTACATGGACGTGGTCGGGCTGGCGCAGCAGGGCATTGCCAATGCCGTCGCCACCCTGGGCACCGCCACCACCCCCGATCACGTCAAAAAGCTGCTGCGCAGCAGCGACAGGGTGGTCTTCAGCTTCGACGGCGATGCCGCCGGCCGCCGGGCGGCCTGGCGCGCATTGCAGGCTTGCCTGCCTGTGTTGCGCGACGACATCGCCATTCGCTTCCTGTTTTTGCCTGCCGAGCACGACCCCGATTCCTACGTGCGCGAATTGGGCGCTGAGGCCTTCCGGGCCTGCCTGGGCGAGGCCATGGCCCTGTCGCGGTTCCTGCTCGAAGAGCTGGCGTCGCGCCACAACCTGGCCGAGGCCGAAGGGCGTGCCAGCTGCCTGCACGAGGCCAAGCCCCTGCTGGCGGCCATTCCTGAATGCGCGCTGCGCCTGCAAATCGAGCGTGAGATGGCGCGCCAGGTGCAGCTGACGCCGGAAGAAATGGCGCAGATATTGGCGCAGGCCCCGGCGCGGCCGTTCGCGCCGCCTGCTGCCGGCGCTGGCGCGGGGGCTGGCGCCGCCCCTGCCGGCGCTGCTACGGCGTCCCCGCCCGACAGCCTGGATGCCGGCGCCTATTTTGACGCGCCGCCGCCGGATTTCGACTACGAGCCGGCGGGGTTCGGCTACGACGACGAGCCTCCCGGCATGGGCGGCGCGGCGCCGGAAGGCCGTCGCGGCCAGGGCGGCTGGCAGGCACGGCAGGGTGGCTGGCAGGGCAAGAAGGGCGACCGGAAAGACAAGGGCGAGTGGCGCGGCGGCCGCCGCGACGATGGCGTCGGTGGCTACGAAGGCCGCCGCTCCATGCCCTCGCTGGCCAAGCGCCTGCTGGCGCTGTTGCTTGCGCATCCCGAGCTGGTCGACACCATGGGAGACCAGCAGCTTGAAGTTCTGGACAAAGGTCCCCATCTAGGGTTGGTAAGAGATCTCATCATGCTGGCCCAGACTAGCGGGGCGCGCCATGTGGGTGCGTTGCTGCAGGCCGCCGATCCGGATTCCGACCTGGCCGCCGTGCTGAAGGGCATGCGCGCCGATCTGCTGGCCCAGGAAGACCTGCCCGAGCCGCAAACCGAATGGGATGATGCCCTGCGGCGCATCGAATTCGACTCCGCCCGCGCCGAAATGGCCAAGCTGGCCGAGACCGGGCTGGGTTCGGAAGAGGCGCGCCAGCGGTACCAGGAACTGTCTGCTCGTCTGGCGGTCTTAAAAGGTGGTGGAATACGCTAAATGCGGTAGAATCGAGGGTTTTCCGGCGGCTATGGCGGCATTTTGGCCGGCATGGATTTTCGCCCGAGGCAACTCAACAGAACAGATTCAATAGCGGGCCGGGCGTCGGCAGGCAAGGGTGGCAGGCACAGAATATGCCGGCCTTGCATGCGGGCTCTTAACCCGTTTTGTTACAATTAGGTGGCAAGTCGCGCAGTTCGGCAGGGGTTTTGGCCGGCGGCGTTGCAGGTACGGAGCTGTGTCGATCGCAAGCAGCTTGGGGCAAGGCCCTTCAAGCTGGCAGAGCCTGTCGCAGGCAAGGCAGCCCCCGCAACGCCCGGAAACCCCGCCGCAACGAATTCGCGATACCAGCGCACCCCTGGGCCGCAAGGCCAGAAGGAGTGCGGGTTGGGCCTCATGGGCCCGCGCCGCGGCCAACGCGGCGCACGCGGCTTCAGCCGGCTTGCCTGTTTTACCCGCATCGGTCCCGTTGCGGCGCTTTGGCGCGCACCGGGCCCTTGTGGTGCATATGTGCCCCAATCACGGGTTGCGACGACCACGGAAGCGACTATGACCAGAACATCAGGCAAAACCTCCCCTGCAGACGATACGGCTGTCACGCCGGTCAAGGCGGCCAAGCGCGCCGTCAGCATGGCGGCGGAAAAAGCGCCTGCCAAGGCGGCAGTGAAGGTCTCGAAGACGGCAACCAAGACCGCGGCCAAGAAGGCCGCGAAACCCGCCGCCGCTGCCGACAAGCCTGAAAAGGCTGCGAAGGCTGCGCGCGCCAAGAAAGCCGAAGACAAGCTGGCCGACCTGGTCGGCGGCGCGCGTCCGTCCAGCGGCCGGCGCCCCGGCCGCCCCGCCAAGAACGCCAACAACGACTCCGACGGTTTCGACGACTCCATGGACGGCGAAGGCGAGGTGCTGCCCGACCTTAAGCCGCCCAAGCGCGGCGGCAAGCGCGGCAAGGCCGATCCCAAAGACCTGATCGCCCGCGGCCCCGTCTCGCCCGAAGAATACGAAGCCCGCCGCAACCGGCTCAAGCAGCTCATTAAGCTGGGCAAAGACCGCGGCTACCTGACCTACGGCGAAATCAACGACCACCTGCCCGACGACCTGGTCGACGCCGAGGCCATCGACGGCATCATCAGCACGTTCAGCGACATGGGCATCTCGGTCTACGACCAGGCTCCCGACGCCGAAACGCTGCTCATGAGCGAAAACGCGCCGGTTGCGTCCAATGACGACGACGTCGAAGACGAAGCCGAAGCCGCCCTGACCACGGTCGATTCCGACTTCGGCCGCACCACCGACCCTGTCCGCATGTACATGCGTGAAATGGGCTCGGTCGAGCTGCTTACGCGCGAAGGTGAAATCGAAATCGCCAAGCGCATCGAAGACGGCCTGAAGCACATGGTGATGGCCATCTCGGCGTGTCCCACCACCATCAACGAGATCCTCGCCCACATCACGCGCGTGCGCGAGGGCCAGGCCCAGATCGATGAAGTGGTCGACGGCCTGGTCGATCCCGAAGACGGCGAAGAGTACGCCGGCGCCGGCGTCGCCGCCGACGAAGACGAAAACGACGACGGTCCTGCCGGCGGCATGTCCAGCAAGCAGCTGGAAGACTTGCGCGTCAAGGCGCTGGCCAAGTTCGACGAGGTCACCAAGCAGTTCGAGAAAATGCGCCAGTCGTACGAGCGCGATGGCTACAAATCCGAGGCCTACATCAAGGCCCAGGAAGCCATCCTGAACGAACTGATGGGTATCCGCTTCACCGCCAAGATGGTCGAAAAGCTGGCCGATACCCTGCGTTCACAGGTTGAAGAAGTGCGCCAGCTCGAGCGCGCCGTGCTGCATACCTGCGTGGATCGCGCCGGCATGCCGCGCAGCCATTTCATCAAGGTCTTCCCGGGCAACGAAACCAATCTCGATTGGGTCCTGCAGGAAGTGGCCGCGGGCCATCCGTACGCCGAAACGCTCGAACGCCAGATTCCGGCCGTCCAGGAACTGCAGCAGAAGCTCATCGACCTGCAAACGCGCGTCGTGCTGCCGCTGAAAGACCTGAAAGACGTCAACAAGCGCATGGCCACCGGCGAAGCCAAGGCTCGCAAGGCCAAACGCGAAATGACCGAAGCCAACCTGCGGCTGGTGATTTCCATCGCCAAAAAGTACACGAACCGGGGCCTGCAGTTCCTCGACCTCATCCAGGAAGGCAACATCGGCCTGATGAAAGCCGTGGACAAGTTCGAATACCGCCGTGGCTATAAGTTCTCCACGTACGCCACGTGGTGGATCCGCCAGGCCATTACGCGCTCCATCGCCGACCAGGCGCGCACCATCCGCATTCCGGTGCACATGATCGAAACGATCAACAAAATGAACCGGATCAGCCGTCAGATCCTGCAGGAAACGGGCGCCGAGCCCGATCCCGCCACCCTGGCGCAGAAGATGGACATGCCGGAAGACAAGATCCGCAAGATCCTCAAGATCGCCAAGGAGCCGATCTCGATGGAAACCCCCATTGGCGACGATGACGACTCGCACCTGGGCGACTTCATCGAAGACACGTCCACTCTGGCGCCGTCGGATGCGGCCCTGCACGGCTCGATGCGCGACGTGGTCAAGGAAGTGCTGGATTCGCTTACGCCGCGCGAGGCCAAGGTGCTGCGCATGCGTTTCGGCATCGAAATGAGCACCGACCAGACCCTCGAAGAGGTGGGCAAGCAGTTCGACGTTACGCGCGAGCGCATTCGGCAAATAGAAGCCAAAGCGCTGCGCAAGCTGCGCCACCCCAGCCGGGCCGACAAGCTCAAGAGTTTCCTGGAAGGGCAGTAAGTTTCCTGGGCCTCTAGCTCATGCCTGGTTAGAGCAGCGGACTCATAATCCGTTGGTGCTCGGTTCGACTCCGAGGGGGCCTACCAAGTAGTAGTAAATGCGGGTTTCCGGCTAGTCCGGAAGCCCGCATTTTTTTGCCCACGGTGGCAGGTCTTGCGCGGACACGCTCCTCGTGCCGCCCGGCTGTCGCGCGCACGCAACTGAATCATTGTCTCTACATGGTTTCTGCCATTTCGATGCGCCGGCCGTGAGCATGCGCCTGCCCGTTCGGTTGATAATATCCACCAAAAATGAAACAAAAACTAACTGCATAAGGGATCGCGCCAGGCACGCGACAGACACGCCGGCGCACGGGAGAAGTTGGGGCTCATGTTGGAACCAGTTATTGATGGCACATCCTGGTGGGATGTGCAGGGCGTATGGGTCGAGCCCGTCAACGAGCGGCGCCAGGGCATCAGCGGCGTGCAGCGCGTAGTCGACTCGCAGGGTGCCGTCTATTACGTCAAGCGCCAGACCAATCACTTGTACCGCAGCCTGCGTTATCCGCGTGGGCGGCCGACGCTATTGCGCGAATGGTTGAACTTGCAGTTCTGTGCCGCGCGGGGGATTCCAACCGCGCCCCCGCAGTTCTTCGACATGCGGAAAAGCGTGCGAGGTTGGGAAGCGGTCTTGGTGACGCGCGGTCTGGACGGTTTCATCAGTCTCGAAGACGGCATTCGCGGCGGGCGCTGGACCTGTACGGAGCGCCGCAAGATTCTGCTTGCCCTGGCAGAGCTGCTGGCTCCGTTGCATCGGGCCGGACGCAAGCACGGACATCTTTATCCTAAAGAGATACTTGTGCGCACCGAACCGGAGCTGAGCGTGGCCTTGCTGGACTGGGAAGTCGCCCGCTATGTCGGGCTGGCGCGCTGGGCTGCGCAATCGGACCTGGCCCGGCTATGGCGCTCATTGATTGCCTTGGACGTCGGTGACGCCGACAGGCGGGCGTTTCTTGAGTGCTACTGTGCTCTTGCCGGGCTGCACGACCTGCAGTTGCGCGGCGTGCCCGCATTGACTGACGAACCATCCTGTAGCCGGCCATCAGCCACCTGAGCGCGGTGCTTCGCCGGTGGCGCGCGCTTCGGCTACATCGATAAAAAAAAGCCCCACGCGGCAAGCCGGGCGGGGCTAAAAGCATTACCAAGATGTGTGCGTAGTACCTGGAGAGAGTAGGTGCTTCACACAGAAGCTAAGATAAACGAATCGCTGGCGGCGGGGGGCTGGAAACGGCCGATCCGTCGATGGTTTTTGCGGTAGATCAAGCAGCATTCTTGCTGATGGCGCGGGCGGCGCGAATCACCAGCGGAGCAAGGTCCTGGCGCGCTCGTTCCAGCGTCCAGCGAGGCTTCGGCACCGAAATATTGACGGCGGCGATTGGCTGGCTGTCTTCGTTCAAGATCGCGGCGGCCACGTTGACGTCGCCCTGGAAGAATTCCTCGTCGGCATAGGCGTAACGATGCTCGCGCGCTTCATCAACCAGTTGGCGCAGCGTCGCGGCGTCGGTGGTCGTGTGCGGTGTGTGCCTTTGCAGCCGCGCCGCGTCCAACTGGCGTTCGAGCTGGTCGGCTGGCAGGTGCGCCAGTATGGCGCGGCCGGAAGACGACGCCAGCATCGGAATGCGCGTTCCCACTGGCATGTAGATGGGAATGTGCTGGGACGTGGGCACGCGCATCACGAACACCATGTTGTCGCCCTCGTCGGGCACAGACAAATTGACGATTTCCCCGCATTCCTGGTTCAACTGGTGCAGCACCGCGTGCGCGTTCTGGAACAGCGGCTCGCGCGCAAGGTAGCTGTAGCCCAGCCCGAGCGCCTTCACGGTGACGCGGAAGCGTTTGGTGTGGGGGTCTTTCTTCAGGTAGCCGCACTGTTCCAGCGTATAGGCCACCCGTTGCGCCGAGCTGCTGGTAATCCGGCAGGCCTGCGCGATTTCGCGCAGGTTCATGGTTTCGCTGGCGCGAAAGGCCTGCAACACGGCCAGTCCCTTTTCCAGGGATTGGATAAACAACGCCGATTCGGCCATGAGTGTCTTCCCGGCAACCGGCCTGTGGCGGCCTATCGCCTATCGCATGAAGTTTATTGAGCGGCGATGTTACAACACCTCGCTACGATAGTTGACGCGCTAAAACAACGCAGGGCGAACCATTGCCAAATGAGTTGATGCACTAAATAATAATCGTATATCAAATTATAGTTATCGATATACGATATGACCTCTGCGCCTCAAGCACTTCCCTCGGGCGTCGACGTGGCCATTATCGGGGGCGGCATTATCGGGATTGCCACCGCTTATGCCCTGGCGCAGGCTGGGGTGCGGGTCAGTGTGTTCGAGAAGGGCGTGCTGGCAGGCGAACAATCGTCGCGTAACTGGGGGTGGGTGCGCACGCTCGACCGCGATCCGGCCGAAGTGCCGCTGGCCTTGCGGGCCAGGCAATTGTGGGGCGATATCCAGGCGCGTACCGAGGTGGGCTTTCGCCGCACCGGCATGTTGTATCTGCAGGAGCGCAGCCGCGATGCGGTGCGCCACCATCAGTGGCTGTATGCCGCGCGAGCATTCGACCTCGATGCCATGATGCTGGACCGCCCCCAGGTCTTGCGGTACCTGCCTGAATCTCCGCGGCCCTGGAGCGGGGCGCTGTATAGCGCCTCGGATGGCGTGGCCGAGCCGGGCATGGCCACCCAGGGCATCGCCGGACTGGCCCGCCAGCACGGCGCCCTGGTGTTCGAACACTGCGCGGTGCGTGGGCTGGATCTCCAAGCCGGGCGCGTGGCCGGTGTCGTCACCGAGCGTGGCCGGGTGCGGGCGAGCACGGTGGTGCTGGCCGGCGGGGCCTGGTCGCGGCTGTTCTGCGGCAATAGCGGCGTCGAGTTTCCGCAACTGAAGGTCAGGGGTTCGGTGCTGCGCACGCAGCCCTTCGAGGCGCCGCTGGCGGCTACGGTGAACGCGCTCGATTTCACCTGCCGCAAGCGGGCCGACGGCGGCTATACCGTGTCGCAGTTCGGCGCGTCGATGGCCGATGTGGTGCCCGACAGCTTTCGCCTGATGGGCAAGTTCATGCGTGCGTGGCTGGCGAACAATGCCTTCGTGAAGGTGCGTTTCGGCAAGCGTTTTTTTGAAGAGCTGGCTATTCCGCGCCGCTTTGCGCTCGATGGCCCCAGCCCGTTCGAGCGCTGCCGAGTGCTGGACCCGGCCGCGTCGCCGCAGGCGATCAAGACTGCATGGCGGCGGTTGGCCACCACGTTTCCCGTGTTCCGCGGCGCCCGGATCGACCGCTCGTGGGCCGGCTATATCGATGTCACGCCGGATGCCTTGCCAGTGATGTCGCCGGTAGATGCCGTGCCGGGATTCTTCCTGGCGTCGGGTTTTTCCGGGCACGGATTCGGCATCGGGCCGGCCGCGGGCGAGTTCATGGCCGACTTGGTGCTGGGACGCGCGCCGCGCGCGGATGTGCACCCATTCCGCTTTGCGCGCTTTGCAGAATAGGCCTTCATGGCCGGACTCAAACCGGCCGGCCTGTGGCCAGTCGTAACCGAGAACTACCAGCAAGCGCCATCCTGCTCGTGGCGAATCGCCTTGTTGCAATTGGCAGGGATGTCTTGCCTGGATAGGCTTCCCGCTCGCAGGCAGGCGAGTAGAGTGGAAGGCGTCTTTTCAAGAACAATAGGAGAGTTCCATGCTGAGTACATCCTCCACATTGCGACGCGCCGCCACGGCTGCGATGAGCCTGGCCCTGGCCGGGCTGGTGCTGGCGGGCTGCACCACCACCAAGCCCGAGGCGTCGGCCAGCGCGACCGAACAGCGCCAGGAAATCAACAGCGGCGCGGATGCCACCCTGAGCAAACTTTACGAGACGTCGCCGCAGGCCAAAGACCTGGTCCAGCGCGCCAAGGGCGTGCTGGTGTTCCCGTCGGTGCTCAGCGCCAGCTTCATTGTGGGTGCCCAGCATGGCAAGGGCGTGTTGCGCGTAGGCGGCACGAATGCCGGCTACTACAGCACCACCGCGGGTTCGATCGGTTTTCAGGCCGGGGCGCAGTCCAAGGCCGTCGTGTTGCTCTTCATGACCGACGAGGCGTTGCAGCAGTTCCGCAGCAGTAATGGCTGGACCGTTGGCGCCGATGCATCGGTGGCGGTGGCCAATGTGGGCGCCAACGGGCGTATCGACACCAATACGGCCAAGCAGCCGATTGTCGGCTTCGTCATGAATAATGGCGGGCTGATGGCGGGTGTGTCGTTGGAGGGCGCGAAAATCGCCAAGCTCGACCTTTGACGCAGGCGCGCGCAACTGCGCGCCATAGTGCCGTGACATAAGCGACATGGCATGCAAATCCGGCGCCTCAAGGGGCGCCGGATTTGCATGCGCGCCGCGTTACGAGCCTGCCGCTGCGCCTGTCTTGGGAACTGGCTTGTCCACGCAGGTAAAGTCGATGGTGGCTTCCTTGGGCATCAGGCCGGTAGCGTGGTTCGAGTTGATTTTGGGCTGCGACAGGCGTTGACCCAGCGAGGCGCAGTGGTCTTCGGCCTGCTCGCGGGCGATGTTCTTGACTTCGACCCAGGTCTGGAACTTGGCGCCGGCATTGTAGGTGACGCGATAGGTGTGGTCGCCGGTGGCGGATACCGTGCTCATGCTGGAGCACGCGCAAAGCATGGAAAGCGCGAAGGCGCAGGATAGAGGGCGAAGCAGCATGAGGAGTCCACGAATGAGATCAGCGCTATTACAAAGCACCGGACGGCTATCGTGCAAGCGGGCATGCCGGCGCGGCGCAGTCAGCGCGCACCGATGGCATTGCGGCGGTCGAGCTTGCGGCTGAGCACGATCGACGTCTGGGTCTGCTTGACGCCGTCGAGCAGGCCGATGTGGTCGAGCAGATCGTCAAGCTGCTCGTGGGTTTCGCAGCGCAGGAACACCAGGTAATCGAATGGCCCGCTCACCGACGAGATCTCTTCCACTTCGGGGATCTTGCTCAGCTCGCGTATTACCGCCGCCGGCGTCTTGGGCAGCACGCTGATGAAGCAGTACGCCCGCACCGCGGCGTCTTCCAGCTTGTGGCCCAGGCGCACGCCATAGCCGGCGATGGCGCCTTCGCGTTCCAGCCGGGCCAGGCGGCCCACGACCGTGCTGCGCGCCAGGTTCAGCTTGCGCGCCAGGATGGCGGCGGGCTCGCGCGCGTTGGCCTGCAGCAGGCTGAGCAGTTGGCGGTCGATGGCATCGAGTTTGTCGGGCATGGCGGAATAGGCGGGCAGGGCGCTGTTCGCAAAATACAGGCCCGCCGCGCGGCAAGTCAATGTGCCGCCTCAGTCGGGCTCGGTGGGTAGCCCGCCATGATAGATGCGCCCGTCGAACTCGAACTGGGCGATGGTCTTGGCAGCCGCGTCGAATATCCGGTCTTTCTGGGCTGGCGCAAGATGCTCGGTGTCTTTCAGCGTGAACCGGCAGGTGTCGGTCCGGCCGTCGTAGCAGGCGCTGTCGACAAACTGGCTGACGCCGTAGTCGTCGGCGAAGTGCGCGAATTCGCGCAATTGCTCCATTTCGTGGAAGGCGCCGCTTGCACTGATCAGGGTCATGCCCAGCTTGGCCTCGCGCGTAACGGCTCGGCCGGCGCCGCGCCTGGCGTACGCGCCGCTCAGCGGCGGAGGCGGGGCGTCGTCGTGGTCGTCGAAGCGTGCGCCTATGGTGCGCATGCGCGCGAGCACGGCGCGCCATTGGGCGGGCTCCAGCGCCAGCCGCGCGGCCATGTAGAACACGCGCTGCTTGCCCAGGCGGTGAACGGTAGAGGGGGCGGTGAAAGCCTGCCAGGCCGCCTCGTCGTCCAGGCCGGCCAACTGGGCCATTTGCGTGTTGGTGTATCCTAGCGCATCTTGCAGGCCGCGCAGGGCCAGTGGGCTGGGCGGGACATAGTGCTGCAGGGTTTTCATGGCGCGGCTCCGGTGTGGCCGGACGCGTCGCGGGACAGGCCCGGCCGGCGCGCGCGGCATGGCGGTTCCATGCACAAATGCTAGCGTGCCGGTAGCCGCTTTGCCAAGCGGCCCGCATGCTAGGATGCCCGCCAGGAAACCCATCTTGCGAGGCTATATGGACATCCAGGAACAAATCGCCGTTATCGTCCACACCATTTCGCACCAGGGCGGCCGCATCGATGCGCTGAACGCCGTTCTGTCGTCGATGCTGCACCTGGCCAAGTCGTCGCCGGGGCTGCGCGAGGCCATCGAGGCCCAGCTCGAACAGAACTACTCCAGCTTGCTGGCGCGCTCCGAGAACCCGCAGTATGTGGCGGGCTTCGAAAGCGTGCGCGACGCAGTGCAGGCCGCGCTCAAATAGCCCGGTTTACCCACAGCTTCTGTGGACAAGTCTTGGGATAGCTTGGGCACAGCCGGGAAATATCCTTGTGCAACAAGCGCTTGCATATCGCGCTCAATTCGTGACGCCGCTGCGTTTTTCGTCGGCGGCCGCCACGATGCCGCCCAGCGTGCGCACCGCCTGCGCCAGTTCAGGCGTATGCGCCGAGCCGCAACTCAGGCGCAGGAAGTGGCTGTAGCGGTCCGAGTTCGAGAACATGATGCCTGGCGCGATGCGTATGCCTTGCGACAGGGCCTGCTCGAAGACCTGCATGCTCGATCGCTGGCCCGGCATTTCTATCCATAGCAGCATGCTGCCTTCCGGCACGTTCAGGCGCGTGCCCGCTGGAAAATGCCGGGCAATGGCCTCTGCCAGCAGCTCGCGCTGCGCCTTCAACTGCCGGCGCAGGCGCGCCAGGTGGCGGTCGTATGCCTTGGACCCCATGTATTCCGCCACCGCGGCCTGCGCCAGCGGTTCGTTGGGGCGGCTTTGCGCGAACTTCAGCATGGCAATGCGCGAGCTCCACCGGCCGCCCGTCATCCATCCCAGCCGCATGCCCGGCGCCAGTGTCTTGTGCATCGAGGCGCAATAGATCACGTTGCCCGTGCGGTCCCACGACTTGACCGCGGGCTGCGGCTGGTTGTCGTCGCACAGCATCCCGTAGGTATCGTCTTCGATCAGGGCGACCTGGTGGCGTTCGCACAGGGTCACCAGCCGCGCTTTCTCGGTATCGGGCATCACGCAGCCCAGGGGGTTCTGGAAGTTGGGCACGACAACCACCGCGCGCAGGTGCGGGTGGGTTTGCATGGCCAGCTCCAGTGCGTCCACCGACAGGCCGCGCTGCGGGCTGGTGGGAACTTCCAGCGCGCGCATGCCCAGGCTTTCCAGCACCTGCAGCAGTCCGAAATACACCGGCGATTCGACCGCCACGGTATCGCCCGGCCGCGCCACGGCGCGCAATGCCAGGTTCAGCGCCTCGATGCAGCCATGTGTGACGACGATTTCGTCCGGCGCCAGGTTCATGCCCAGATCCAGCGCACGGCGGGCCAGCACGCTGCGCAATTCGGGGTGGCCTAGCGGGGGCACCCGCTTGACCAGGATGTCGGGCTGGCCGCGCAGGGTGCGGATCATGGCCTGCTTGAGCGCATCGGCCGGGTAGTGCGCCGGCGACGCCGATGCCAGACCGAGGTCTACGCTGGTGGCATGCCGTTCGCATTGGGCGATGAAGTCTGACACCCGGTCGTGGATGCCCACATAGCTGGCCGGGTCCAGCGGCTGTTTCAGGTCTGGCTCCTGGGCGGGCAGCATGCCGGCGCGATGGCGCGGCCGCACGAAATAACCCGAGCGTGGCCGGGCTTCGATCAGGCCGTCGTCTTCGAGCTGCCGGCAGGCCTGTAGCGCCGTCGAGAGGCTGACGCGGTGGGTGCGGACCAGCGAGCGTACCGAGGGCATGCGCTCGGCTGGAGCCAGCACGCCGCTCTGGATGGCGCGCCGATAGTGGTCGGCCAGGCGCTGGTAAAGAGGTTGGGCGTCCATGCAAGCATCATGCTCCCGGCGGGGCGGCCGCCGTAAGGCACAGTTCTTGGGAAAGCACACCATAACAGATGAAAAATCCCTTGTCTGTTGCGGTACAGAAACCCCAACGGTGTGTCTGTCCCGGCGCAAGCGCCATGCGTAAGCTGGAAGCTGCTTTCATCACCCGCTGGGGCACGCCGCCATGACCGCCGAATCACTCCTTCCGACCCGCCTGCTTGTGCTGCAACGCGGCGAAACCCGCACCTTTTTAGCCACCTCCGGCATGGTGCTGGTGTGCATCGAAGGCCGTGTGCGGCGCAGCGAGCCCATCCGCGGCTACGAAGAACCCTGGCCTTATATCGTTGACGTGGCCATGGGGCAGGGTGAATCGTACGTGTGCGAACAGGCCGTGCCGGTCCAGGTCTGCGCCGAGTCCCCGGCCAGGCTGTTATGCCTGCGGCCAGCCGGCCGATGGCGTGTGCTGGCCCGGCGCCTGCTGCGGGCCGGCGCGAAATATGCTATGATTTCAAACATCAGACGCGGGGTGGAGCAGTCTGGCAGCTCGTCGGGCTCATAACCCGAAGGTCGTAGGTTCAAATCCTGCCCCCGCAACCAGTTTTCGAAAGCCCGGCCCAAGCGCCGGGCTTTTGTTTTTGCATGCCGAGCAGTGCTTGAGATACCATGCCTGGGCCGACCGGTGGACTTTCCAGGAGACGCGCCATGGGCACTGCCAAGTATGATCATCCGGGCTACATCGCCGACCTCGGGCCGCAAGGCAGCTACTACGTAGGCGTGTGGTGCCCGCACGGCTATCCCGCCCATGTGCACATTGGCAATGCCGGCGTTACGCAGGCCGACGCCGGTCTGCGCCTGCGCATTCCCGACGGGGCGTTCCAGTCGTTGTCGGATGATTTCGAAACGCTGTGCCGGCGCGCTATTGGCCAGGCCTTGCAAAGCGGCCTGCTGCGTAGTGGCCTGGGCGGCTTCCAGGAAACTCGCCTGGCGCTCGATACCACGCCCTGGAGTGGCCCGATGCAGGCCGTGGCGCGCCAAGAGGCCGCCAGCGCTGCCGTGCCTTCGTAGCGCTAAGAAGCGCGGCCACCGCCCGGGCGGCCCAGCATGGCCACTAGCGCCTGCTTCAGGCGCGGCGAAAAAATCGGCACGGTATGCGACACGCCGTCGCGGTCTATGCCTTCTTTCAAGGTAACCGATTGCCCGTCGAAAATATCGGGCGCCTTGCCCGATTCGACATAATGCGCAAGTAGCGCATCGACTTGCTCTTGCGCGGCGGCCAGCGGCGCGGCGGCCACCAGCTGCTGCGCGGCATGCGCCTGCAGCACGCGGTGCAGGTCGTCGATGAACAGCGCCAGGGCGGCCTGGCCGCGGCAATGGGGCTGCTGCCAGCCCCATTCTTCGGTGCCGCCGGCGGCGGAGGACGGGGGATCATTCTGCATATCGCCATGCTATACCATTGCCGCGCCGGCGGGGCCGCCTGCGCATTGTTCTTGGTGGTTTAGCGGAAAACGGTGCATGATTGCGTTGCCGGTTTACTGCGATCCGGTACCGGGCGCACCATGCGCGCCCTGGTTGTTCACCGTGCCAAGGAGAAACCATGAAAAACAGAATCCTGCTTGTTGCGCTGCTTGCCATTGCGGCCGTTTCCGCGGGCTGCAATACCATTGCCGGTGCCGGCAAAGACATCGAGCGCGGTGGCGAAAAAATCCAGAAGGCCGCCGACTGACCCTCGCGTCCGCCGCCGCGTCCGGCCAGGCCGGGCGTGGTGGCGTTTCACGTCCGTAGCGCCGCAGGGCTGATGCATAATGCCTGCTTGGACTGATTCGGCGGAAATGAATATGCGCATCTTGGGCCTGGCAATATCTATTACCGCAGTCGCGCTCAGCGGCTGCGCCAGCAAAGGGCTCTTGTCCGGCGACCCGCCGGGCGCCACGGCTACTTTCCCGGTGCAGGCTGATTTCCAGGCGGCTTATCGCCGCGCTGGCGAATACGTGCGCGTGTGTCACGAACAGCGGCGCCACCCGTATGGGGTCGTCTATATGTCGCATCACAGCCTGGGACAAAAGGGCGCGCCCAACGAAATCCGCATTTACAAGAAAACCGAGCCGGCCAAGATCCTCGAAATCATCCGTGCGCAGCCCGACGGCCCGGCCACGTCCCAGGCTACCGTCATGGTGCTGGGCGACGCGCCCTGGGACCAGGCGGAAGTGCAGGCCGCCCAGGCCTCTATCCAGAGTGCAACCCCGGTATGCCGGCCGCTGGCGAACTGACGCCGGGGGCGGACGCGGCCCGTGCGTATGCGCCCTTGGGCGCCGCGGCACGCTGGCTGGGTTGGCTCAATGCCATCGGCGCGCTGGTTGAAGTGGCCTTCAGCCTGGGCGTGCTGGGCGCGGACGTCGCGCCGCCCGACCTGGGCCTGCCGCTGGCGGTCTTCCTGGTGGGTGTGGTGGCATGTGGCGCCGCCATGCTGTGCTGGGGGCTGGCGCAAGCCGGCATATCGGCCGCCCGGCCGCCGCGCCGGTGCATGGCGGCCGGCGTATGGTTGGGCGCCTTGGCGTATATCGTCAGCCTGGCGGCGTTCGCGGCCGGTTGCTGGCTGTCGGTCGGCGTGGCGTTCGATTCCTCTGGCGACTCGATGGGCACTGCGTATACCGTCCACGCCACGAAGTTCTGAAAATCGCTTGCGGCACCTAAATCGCCGGGTTTAATATGCGCATTGCGTATATTTTCCAGCCCAGGGGCCGCCATGTCTATTTCCCAGCAAGCTTTCCTGCGCGACGCCATGCGTCGCCTGAATCTCACGCGTGATGTCTTCGCCACGCGCATTGGCGTCAAGCGGCGCGCCCTGGATACCTGGCTGCTGCCCGAGGGCTCGCAAGAGTTTCGCACCATGCCCGAAGTCGTGGAGCGTTTCGTCAGCGAAATCGTGCAGAACAATGCCTTGCTGGAAAAATATACGCAAAGCGCGCAAGCCGGCCCATTGCGTGATCGCATCGCGGTGGACGGCAAGCATCAGCTGATTTCTGTCGATCAGTTCTCGCGTGAGTCCGTCGAAGACCTGTTCCGCGTTGCCGACATGATGCAGCCCATAGCCCGCAGGCAGAAAGTGTCGCGCGTACTGGAAGGCGCCGTGCTGGGCAATCTGTTCTTCGAGGCCAGCACGCGCACGCGCGTGAGCTTCGGCGCGGCCTTCTGCCGTCTGGGCGGTTCGGTATGCGATACCACCGGCTTCACGTTTTCGTCCATGGCCAAGGGCGAATCCATCTACGACACCAGTCGAGTCATGAGCGGGTATGTCGATGCGATGGTGGTGCGCCACCCCGACCGGGGGTCGGTGGCCGAGTTCGCGCAGGCCACGAATATTCCGGTGGTCAATGGCGGCGACGGCCCAGGCGAACACCCCAGCCAGGCACTGCTGGACCTGTACACCATCCTGACCGAGTTTTCCCGGCTGGGCAAGCTGCTCGACGGCGCGCACATCGCCATGGTGGGCGATCTGAAATACGGTCGCACCGTGCATTCGCTGATCAAGTTGCTGGCGCTGTACAAGGGCATCAAGTTCACGTTGATCTCGCCGCCCGGGCTTGAAATGCCTGCGTACATCATCGAGCAAGCCAGCCGCAACGGCAATGTCATCGAACAGAAAAGCTCGTTGGCCGACGGGCTGGCCGGCGCCGACGTCATCTATGCCACGCGGGTGCAGAAAGAGCGCTTCGCCAATGAAGAAAGCGAAGGCTATACGCCCGACTTCCAGATCAACCGCGCCATTATCGACGCCCATTGCGGGCCCGAAACCATCGTCATGCATCCGCTGCCGCGCGACAGCCGGCCGGGCGCGAACGACCTGAGCACCGACCTCAACGACGATCCGCGCCTGGCGATTTTCCGCCAGACTGACAACGGCATTCCCATCCGCATGGCGATCTTCGCCGTGCTGCTGGGCGTCGAAGGTCTGGTACAGCATTCAATGCGCGACGTGACCTGGAAACATCCGTCGCACATCGGCCCCGACGACTCGGCCTTCCACGGGCTGGATTGAAGGCGCGGCCATGCGGGCGGGCGGCGGGGCCGCCCGCCGCTCAGATGCGCTTTTCGCCGCCCAGCGCGGCGGTAAGGTCGGCCAGCAGCTTGGCCAGTTCACCCGTCATGAGCGCCATGTCGGAATCGAATTTCTCGTCGTCATTCTGCATGACGGTGTCGTTGCCTTCCTTCAGTACGTCGAGCGGCGCCACGCGCTTGACGTCCAGGGATTCGGTCAGCACGAACGACACACGATCGGCCCAGGTCATGGCCAGGCGGGTGCACTGTTTGCCCGACTGGATATGGCGCCGCACGTCGTCGGCATCGATGGAATGCTTGACATAGCGGATGGCCGCGCGGCTTTCGCCCGAGGCGCGCAGTTCGGTGTCCTGGTCGATGCTGAAATTGGCAGGGGCTTCGTCGGCCGCCAGCCAGCCGGTCATGGCGGCCGCGGGCGATTGCGCCACGTACAGGTTTTCCAGGGGGAGCGGGTCGATGGTCTTGACCAGCAGGCCGATGACTTCGTCAGCCTTGGCCGATGCGGCCGCATCGATGACCAGCCAATGGTTCACCGGATCGATCCAGACGCGCGTGTCGCGATAAATGCTGAAGGCCTTGGGCAGAAGCTCGTCGGTGACGCGCTCCTTGATTTCCTTCATTTGCTTGCGGCCAGGCTTGTAGCCTTGCTGCTCTTCGATTTCCTGGGCGCGGGCGCGGGCTACCTGGTTGACCACCGTGGCCGGCAGCAGTTTCTTTTCGGCGCGCAGTGAGAGCAGTATCTGCTGGTTCACCGTATGCGACAGGGCCGCGTTTTCGCGCGGCGAAACCCAACCCAGGCTTTGCATTTCGAGATTGTTGCCAGCCTGATAGGCATGCCGGGCCAGGCTTTCTTCAAGCTGCTCCCCGGTTAGCGTCCAGGGCGCAGACAGTCGGTATATCTTGAGATTCTTGAACCACATGGCGTCGGGCAAAAGGGTTGATTCTATACGAGTGCCGTCGACATGGCGCCCATGTGGTTCCCTCATTGACACGACACGTTCTGTCACGGACAGTGGGCGGGCGTTCCGGTATCTTCCGGCGCATCGTCACTCACCAAAAAAAGGACACAACGATGAAACCGGCGACTATCGTAGGCATTGTGCTGATCGCCCTGGGCGCGGCGGCGCTGGTCTACAAGGGCTTTAACTACACCAGCGAAGAAACCGTGCTGCAGATCGGTTCGGTCAAGGCCACGGCCGAAACCGAGAAATCGGTGGCGATCCCGGCCTGGGCGGGCGTTGCCGCCATCGTGGTGGGGGTACTCGTCATCGGGCTGGGTCGCCGCCGCTGATATGCGCCCGGCAAAAAAAACGCTGGGCCACCACGCTTGCAGGCTCCTTTTGATTCGCGGCCCGCACAAGACAAAAAAAGGCCCGGCTTGAAAAAGCCGGGCCCGGCAGGGTCACGCAATGTCACGCCATTAAAGGCTCGCGGGGGACGTGGCATTGGTGTCAGAGTACTGGCCCTGCGGTTTCCGGACAGGGGATCAAACGTCCGGAAATGTAGTGCAAGACCGTGATCTGAGTTGGCAGTCTAATCCTGGCGGTCTGACAGCGTCCTGAATCCATCCCGTCTCCGCGAGTGCGGGCAAAAAAAAAAGCTCCCGAAGGAGCTTGAAGGGCCAGACAGGCGCAGCAGTCCTGCCTGGCGGGGGAATGTGCGGTCAGTTGTTGATGTCGACGTCTTTGGTTTCGCGCACGAACAGCGTGCCGATAACCAGCGTCATGACCGCGATGATGATCGGATACCACAGGCCGTCGTAGATGTTGCCGGTGGCTGCCACGATGGCGAAGGCCACCGGGGGCAGGAACCCGCCGAACCAGCCGTTGCCGATATGGTACGGCAGGCTCATCGAGGTATAGCGGATGCGGGTGGGGAACATCTCGACCAGCATGGCGGCGATCGGACCGTACACCATGGTGACGTAGATCACGAGGATGGTCAGCAGCACCACCACCATGACCTTGTTCATCTCGGCCGGATCGGCCTTGGCAGGATAGCCGTGGTTACGGATGGCGGCGGTCAGCGCGGTTTTCAGTTCAGCCGAACGGGCCTTGAAATCGGCCGGCGCCATGCCCGCGCCTTCGAACGAGGCGAACTCGTCGTTGCCGATTTTCACCTTGGCCACCGTACCGGCGGGGGCCGCCTGGTTGGAGTAGTTCACCGAGTTGGCGGCCAGGAACGACTTGACCACGTCGCACGAGCTGGTGAACGACGAGGTGCCCACCGGGTTGAACTGGAACGAGCAGGTGGCCGGATCGGCGATGACGGTGACCGGCGCAGTAGCCTGGGCCTTTTCGAGCGCCGGGTTGGCGAAGTGGGTCAGGCCCTGGAACAGCGGGAAGTAGGTCAGCGCGGCGATCAGGCAGCCGGCCATGATGATGGGCTTGCGGCCGATGCGGTCCGACAGCGACCCGAACACCAGGAAGAACGGGGTGCCGATCAGCAGCGCCAGCGCGATCATAATGTTGGCCGTGTTGGCGTCGACCTGCAAGGCCTTGGTCAGGAAGAACAGGGCATAGAACTGGCCCGTGTACCACACCACGGCCTGGCCGGCAGTCAGGCCGAGCAGAGCGATGATCACGACCTTCAGGTTCTTCCACTGCCCGAACGACTCGGTCAGCGGAGCCTTGGAGCCGCGGCCTTCTTCCTTCATGCGCTTGAACGTGGGGGATTCGTTGAGCTGCAGCCGGATCCACACCGAAATGCCCAGCAGCACCACCGAGATCAGGAACGGAATGCGCCAGCCCCAATCGCGGAAGGCTTCTTCGCTCATGGCCGCGCGCACGCCCATGATCACCAGCAGCGACAGGAACAGGCCCAGCGTTGCGGTGGTCTGGATCCAGGCGGTGTAGGCGCCTCGGCGGCCCTGCGGCGCATGTTCGGCCACGTAGGTGGCCGCACCGCCGTATTCGCCGCCCAGGGCCAGGCCTTGCAGCAGGCGCAAGCCGATCAGGATGGCCGGCGCGGCGATGCCGATGCTGGCGTAGCTGGGCAGCACGCCCACCAGGAAGGTGGACAGGCCCATGATGACGATGGTGACCAGGAATGTGTACTTGCGCCCGACCAGGTCGCCCAGGCGGCCGAATACCAGGGCGCCGAAGGGGCGCACGGCGAAACCGGCTGCGAAGGCCAGCAGCGCGAAAATGAAGGCCGCGGTGGGGTTGACGCCCGAGAAAAAGTGCCCCGCGATGATGGCGGCCAGGGAGCCGTACAGGTAGAAGTCGTACCACTCGAAAACCGTGCCAAGCGACGACGCGAAGATCACGCGCCGTTCCTCCTTGGTCATCGGGCGCGGTCCGGTGGATGGGCCGCGTTCTGCCAGCGATGCTGTGCTCATGATGTCTCCTCGTTTCTGGGCCGGTGGTGATCCACCGTGCAGGCTCGCGCCGGATGGCCCGGCGTCGCGCTACCTGCAAGGTAAAAAAGGAGACTGACGAGGTTCTGACGCGATACTTACCCGAATCTTAAATTTGAAACAAATTATTTCCATTAAAGGGCAATATAGTGCGCGTCAGGGTATGCCCTAGGTAGGCTCCGCGGGGTTTGCGGTGCGCGCATACAACGGAAACAGCACCTGGATGCAGGTTCCCGGCAGCCGTGAATGCGCCGTGCCTTCCATAATATGCACTTCAGCGCGGTGCTTCTGGGCGATTTCGCGCACGATGGCCAGGCCCAGGCCGCTGCCTTCAGCCTGGGTGCCCAACACGCGGTAGAAGCGGTCGAACACCCTTTCGCGTTCTTCGGGCGCGATGCCGGGGCCCGAGTCTTCCACCTCGAGGACGGCGTGCGCCGCCGTGGCGCGCACCCGCACCGTGATGTGTCCGCCGGGCGGGGTGTAGCGCAGGGCGTTGTCGACCAGGTTGTTGAGCAGCTCGGCCAGCAGAATGCCATTGCCGGCGATGCGCACCGCGGTGTCGGCGGCCTCGAAGCCCAGGTCGGTGTTCAGGGCCAGAGCCTGGGGCACCCACAGCATGGTCTGCTCGTAGCCAATGGCGTTCAGGTCGGTGGGGGCCAGGTCGGCCGAATGCGGGTTTTCGGCGCGGGCCAGCAGCAGCAGCTGGTTGACCAGGCGCGTGGCGCGCTCGGAACCCATGACCAGCTGCCGCAGGCTCGACTGCATTTCGTCGGGGCTGGCGTCGCGCAGCGCCAGTTCGGCCTGGGTGCGCAGCCCGGCCAGCGGGGTTTTCAACTGATGCGCCGCGTCGGCCACGAAGCGCCGCTGCGCCTGCACGTTGGCCGACAGGCGGTCGAGCAGTTCGTTCATGGCCCCCACCAGCGGCGCGATCTCGGATGGCGCCGCGCGCTCGTCGATGGGCGACAGGTCGTCGGGCCGCCGCGCCCGCAGGCGTTGCTGCAGCGCATTGAGCGGCGCCACCCCGCGCGACAGCCCGAACCACACCAGCAGCACCGCCACCGGCAGCACCACGAACTGCGGGATGATCACGCCCTTGATGATGTCGTTGGCCAGCTCGGTGCGCCTTTCCATGGTTTCCGCCACCACCAGCAGGGCCGGCTGGGTCTGCGGGATGTGCAGGTCGATCCAGGTGTAGGCGAGCCGCACACCGAAGCCGCGCAGGGTGTCGTCGGCGTACTGCACGGCGCCGGGGCGCGGCTGGCCCAGGTCGGGCGGCAGGGGCAGGGCGCGGTCGCCGCCCAGGTATTCGCCATGGCTGCCCAGCGCCAGCCAGAACACGCTGTCGGTTTCGTCCGGGCGCAGCACGTCGCGCACGGACTCGCTCATGTGCAGGACGGCGCGGCCATCCTGGGCGTGGACGTAGCGCGACAGCACATGCAGGTTATTGGCCAGCGCCCGGTCGTAGGGCACGTTGGCGATGTTCTGCGCCACGACATAGGTAATGGCCACGCTCATGGGCCACAGCAGGAACAGCGGCGCCAGCATCCAGTCGAGGATTTCGCCCAGCAGCGATCGCTGGGGCGGCGCGAAGCTGGGACCCTTGGCCCCGCCGCTCATGGCGTCCAGGGCTTCCTGGTTCAGCTTTTCGTGCGCGGCCGGCTCAGTGCGCGAGGTAGCCGGCACCCTGGTCCCGTTCAAGGCAGTAGCCCAGCCCGCGTACAGTGATGATCTTGACCCCGCTGGGTTCGAGTTTCTTGCGCAAGCGGTGCACGTAGACCTCGATGGCGTTGGTGCTGACTTCTTCGCCCCATTCGCACAGGTGGTCGACCAGTTGCGTCTTGCTGACCATGCGGCCGCTGCGCGTTAACAGGATTTCCAGCAAGCTGACCTCGCGCGCGGACAGGTCGAGGGTCTGGTCGTCGACCAGGGCCACGCGGCCGGTCTGGTCGAACACCAGCCGGCCGTGGCGCAAAAGCGTGGCGCCGCCGCCCGCGCCGCGCCGGGTCAGGGCCCGCACCCGGGCTTCGAGCTCGGACAGGGCAAAAGGCTTGGCCATGTAGTCGTCGGCGCCCAGGTCCAGGCCCTTGACGCGCTGCTCGACGCTGTCGGCGGCGGTCAGGATGAGTACCGGCAGCAGCGAATTGCGCGCCCGCAGGCGGCGCAGCACTTCGAGCCCGGCCAGTTGGGGCAGGCCGAGGTCTAGAATGAGCAGATCGAAAGCCTGGGCGGCCAGGGCGGAATCGGCGGCCGCGCCGTCGCGGACGGCGTCGACAGCGTAGCCATTGTGGCGCAACGAGCGGGACAGGCCGTCGGCCAGGATGCTGTCGTCTTCGGCAATGAGGATGCGCATGCGTAAGGTAAAACGGGGCGATGGCCAGAGGGCGCCGGCCGGTTCGGGCATTCTGGCACAGCCCGGGGGCCTTGCCCACCCGGGGAATCCCAGGAGCTATATGGCATACTGGATTTTTATCCAGTATAATCCGATGCCATAATCGCCGCTGCCGGTATGTATATCTTCTGTATCGCTGGCGCGGGTTGGCGCCGGCCCGCCGCAGCGTCGCACACAAATTTACCCACGGGACACCACACCACATGAACGACAAATCCAGCAAGGCAGCCGCATCGGAAAAAGCCAAGGCGCTGGCCGCCGCGCTTTCGCAGATCGAAAAGCAGTTCGGCAAGGGCTCGATCATGCGCTACGGCGACAACGAGGTCGAACACGATATCCAGGTCGTGTCCACCGGCTCGCTGGGCCTCGACATCGCCCTGGGGGTCGGCGGCCTGCCGCGGGGGCGCGTCATCGAAATCTACGGCCCTGAGTCCTCGGGCAAAACCACGCTTACCCTGCAGGTCATCGCCGAAATGCAGAAAATCGGCGGCACCTGCGCCTTTGTGGATGCCGAGCACGCGCTCGACGTCCAATACGCGGCCAAGCTGGGCGTCAACCTTACCGACTTGCTCATTTCGCAACCCGACACCGGCGAGCAGGCGCTCGAAATCACCGACGCCCTGGTGCGCTCGGGTTCGGTCGACCTCATCGTCATCGACTCGGTCGCGGCCCTGGTGCCCAAGGCCGAAATCGAAGGCGAAATGGGCGACTCCCTGCCGGGCCTGCAGGCCCGCCTGATGAGCCAGGCGCTGCGCAAGCTCACCGCCACCATCAAGCGCACCAATTGCATGGTCATCTTCATCAACCAGATCCGCATGAAGATCGGCGTCATGTTCGGCAACCCCGAAACCACCACCGGCGGCAACGCGCTGAAGTTCTACTCGTCGGTGCGCCTCGACATCCGCCGCATTGGCTCCATCAAGAAGGGCGAAGAGGTCGTAGGCAACGAAACCCGCGTCAAGGTCGTGAAGAACAAGGTCTCGCCTCCGTTCAAACAGGCCGAGTTCGACATCATGTACGGCGCGGGCATCTCCCGCGAAGGCGAAATCATCGATCTGGGCGTGCAGGCTGGCGTGGTCGACAAATCGGGTGCCTGGTACAGCTATAGCGGCACCCGTATCGGCCAGGGCAAGGACAACGTGCGCGAATACCTGAAAGAGCACCCCGAACTCGCCGTCGAGATCGAAAACAAGGTGCGCGAGAACCAGGGCATCGTCAGCCGCGCGGCCACCTTTCCCGCCAGCGAAGCCGAGGCCGAAGACGACGGCCAGGCATGATCCGCAACAAGCCCGGCACTTCAAGCGAGCCGCGCAGCGCATCTGCTGCGCGGCGCAAACCGGGCCAGCGCGAAGCCGACGGCGGCTTCGAAACCTTGAGCAAGCCCGCGCGTAGCGGGCCCTCGCTCAAGGCCCGCGCGGTGGGCTATCTGTCTCGCCGCGAATATGCGCGCAACGAGCTTGCGCGCAAACTGCAGCCCTACGTAGACGAGGGCGCCGACCTCGATGCCGTGCTCGACGCACTGGAAAAAGAAGGCTGGCTGTCTACCGAGCGGTTCGCGCAAAGCCTGGTGCACCGCCGCGCCACGCGCCAGGGCACGGCTCGCATCGTCCAGGAATTGCGCCAGCACGGCGTGGCCGAAGACCAGGTTGCCCAATTGCGCGACGATCTCCGGGCCACCGAATATCAGCGCGCCCTGGAAGTCTGGCGCAAGCGCTATGGCAGCAAGCCGGCCGACCGCGCCGAATACGCCAGGCAGGCGCGCTTCCTGGCCAGCCGTGGCTTTGCCCACGACGCCATCCGGCGCGTGCTGGGCGACGAACACGACGACTGACTCCCGCCACGGCGGCACTCCGCTATCGCGTCAGGCCTTGGCCGAGCGTATGCCGTCCAATGTCTTGAAGCAGACTTCGCGCGCGATCGCCAGAAAATCCCCCACGTACGAGGCTTCTGTGTCTTCCGTGCGCACGGCCGCGTATAGGGTGCGCCATACGCCCTGCGGGCCCAGATGGCACAGTTTCAGCCAACCCGGCCGCAGGTATTCCGTCAGCGCCCAGTTGGGCAGCGCCGCCACGCCGCGGTTGCTGGCAACCAGCTGAGCAATGATGGGTGTCAGCTCTGCCTTGCGGACCGCTGCGGGCTCGACCCCGGCCGGGTCCAGGAATGCGGTGAAAACATCCAGCCGCTGCCGGTCTACCGGATAGGTAATCAGCGTCTGGTCGGCAAGCTGCTCAGGCTCGACGTGCCGCAGGCTCGCCAAGGGGTGTGATCCCGCCACGGCCAGCACCAGCTCGTATTTGAACAGCGGCAGGTACTCCACGGCTTCCAGCCGCAGCGGATCGGACGTAATAACCAGGTCGAGATCGCCGCGCACCAGGGCGGGCAGGGGGGCGAACGAGAACGCGGCCGAAAGGTCCAGCGCCACGTCGGGCCACTGTCCCCGAAAGGCATCCAGCGCCGGCATCAGCCACTGAAAGCATGAGTGGCATTCAATGGCCAGATGCAGCCGCCCTGTACGCCCGGCCGCGAGCTTTTGCAGTTCACGCTCCGTGGCGCGCAGGCGCGGCAGGATTTCATCGGCCAGCGCCAGCACCCTCAGCCCGGCGGTGGTGAGACGGGCAGGGCGAGTGCGCCGGTTCAGCAGCGGGGTGCCCAGCCGGGTTTCGAGGTCGCGCAACTGATGCGATAGCGCCGATTGCGTCAGGTGCAGGCGTTCGGCGGCTTCTTGCAGGCTGCCGCCATCGCGTATGGCTGACAGGGTTTCGAGATGGCGGATTTCAAGCATGGCGGATCTGCTGGCCGAATAAGGGCTGCGGGGTGCGACTAGCGCTAGTTACATGAATAAATCTCAACAAATATATGTTGAGTTTGATTTTGCTGCAAGTTGACTTGAGCGCAGAATAGCATCCGAGTTGAATAAATTTGGTCTTCTTGGATATTTATATGACTATTACTCATAATTTGGGGTTCCCGCGCATCGGGGCGCAGCGTGAACTGAAGCGGGCGGTCGAGGCCTACTGGAGTGGCAAGAAAACGGCAGCCGATCTGGAAGAGACCGGCCGCGAGTTGCGTGCGGCGCATTGGCAGCGCCAGGCAGCCTCGGGGCTGCAATGGGTGCCCGTGGGCGATTTCGCCTGGTACGACCACATCCTGGAATGGACGACGTTGCTGGGCGCCGTGCCGGCCCGCTTCGGGCAGCCCGAAGGCCAGCCGGTCAGTCTGGACACGCTGTTTCGCATGGGCCGCGGGCGAGCGCCCAGCGGCACGCCCACGGCGGCCTGCGAGATGACCAAGTGGTTCGATACCAACTATCACTACATCGTGCCCGAACTGGTGCCGGGCCAGACGTTCCGTATTGCCCGCGAATATCTATTCGAGCAAGTCCAAGAAGCCCAGGCGCTGGGTCATCAGGTCAAGCCCGTGATTCCGGGCCCGCTGACCTGGTTGTGGCAGGGCAAGGGCGACGCCTACGCCGGCGGCGCCAGCGACGCGGCCAAGCTGCAACTGCTGGATACGCTGCTGCCAGTCTATGCCGAGGTGCTGGCTCGCCTGGCGCGGCTGGGCGTCGAGTGGGTGCAGATCGACGAACCTATCCTGGTGCTGGACCTGCCCCAGGCCTGGCGTGACGCCTTCCGTACCGCTTACGCGCGCCTGGCCGACGCTCCCGTCAAGCTGCTGGTGGCGACGTATTTCGGCGGCTTGAACGACAATCTGGCTACCGCGCTGGCCTTGCCCGTGGCTGGCCTGCACGTGGACCTGATCCGCGCGCCGGGCCAGTTGCAAGACGTGGCGGCGGGGCTGCGGCCCGGCCAGGTGCTGTCAGCCGGCATCATCGACGGCCGCAACATCTGGCGCACCGACCTGGACGCGGCGCTGGCCGCGCTGGCGCCGGCTCGCCAGCTGTTGGGCGAGCGCCTGTGGCTGGCGCCCTCGTGCTCGCTGCTGCACGTGCCGGTCGACCTGGCAAATGAAACCGACCTGGATGCCGAGCTGCGCAGCTGGCTGTCGTTCGCCGCGCAGAAACTCGACGAACTGGGTTTGCTGGGCCGCGCGCTGGCCGATGCCCGGGCGCCCGGCGTGGACGAGGCACTGGCGGCCCAGCGCGCCGCGCTGCGGGCGCGGCGCCAGTCGGCGCGCATCCACAACCCGGCCGTGGGCCGCCGCATGGCCGAATCGAATGCGGTTACGCGCGAGCGGGCGCCGTTTGCCGAGCGCATTGCGCGCCAGCAGCAACTGCTGAAGTTGCCGGCGTTTCCCACCACCACCATCGGCTCGTTCCCGCAAACCGCCGAAATCCGTGCCCTGCGGCGCGACTGGAAATCGGGCGCCCTGAGCGATTCGGCCTACGAGGCGGCAATTCGCAAGGAAATCGAGTCGGTCATCCGGTTCCAGGAAAAAATCGGCCTGGACGTGCTGGTGCATGGCGAGCCCGAGCGCAACGACATGGTGGAGTACTTTGGCGAGCTGCTGGCCGGCTTTGCCTTCACCCGCAATGGCTGGGTGCAGAGCTACGGGTCGCGCTGCGTCAAGCCGCCGATCATTTTTGGCGACGTGGCGCGCCCGGCGCCCATGACCGTGGGCTGGTCGTCGTACGCCCAGTCCCTGACCGACAAGCCCGTCAAGGGCATGCTGACCGGTCCGGTCACCATCCTGCAATGGTCGTTCGTGCGCGACGACCAGCCGCGCGAGCAGACTTGCCGCCAGCTGGCGCTGGCCCTGCGCGACGAGGTGGTCGACCTGGAGCAGGCCGGGGTGCGCGTCATCCAGATCGACGAGCCGGCCATTCGCGAAGGCTTGCCGCTGCGCCGCGCCGACTGGCAGGCTTACCTGGACTGGGCGGTGGATTGCTTCCGCCTGTCCACCGCCGGCGTGGCGGCCGACACGCAGATCCACACCCATATGTGCTATTCGGAATTCAATGACATCATCGAATCCATTGCCGCGATGGATGCCGACGTCATCACGATCGAGACCTCGCGCTCGAACATGGAATTGCTCAAGGCCTTCGAAGACTTCCGCTACCCGAATGACATCGGGCCCGGCGTCTACGATATTCATTCGCCGAACGTGCCCGACGTAGACTGGATGGTGGGCCTGATGCGCAAGGCCGCCGGGCGGCTGCCCAGCGAGCGTTTGTGGGTCAATCCTGACTGCGGCCTGAAAACCCGCGCCTGGCCCGAAACCGAGGCCGCGCTGGTCGGCATGGTCGAGGCGGCGCGCGCCCTGCGGGCTGGCTGATCCGCGCTGTTCCGTGGCGCCGCCCGCCTGCGCGGGCGGCGGTTCCCGTCCGCGACGCGCGCCGGGGGCCTGCGTTATACTCCCCAGGATTTGCTGCTTTGCGTCAATTGTCCTGAAAACGCAGGCCGTCCATGCCCTTGCCACCGTCGAAAGTCTCCCGCCAGCCCCTGCATACGCGTTCCATACGCGTGCAGTCCTACGGGCGCGACGACGGGTTGTGGGACCTCGAAGCCGAACTCATCGACGTCAAGGCCTACGACTTCCCCAGGCATAACGGCGACATCTTCCAGGCAGGCCGCCCCATCCACCACATGCATTTGCGCATCACCATCGATGAAGCGTTCACCATCGTGGCGGCCCAGGCAGTCTATGACGCGGCACCCTACGAACAGCAATGTTCGGCCATCGAAGCCTCGTACGCGGGGCTGATAGGCATGAACCTGCTCAAGGGGTTTCGGCGCCAGGTCAAAGAGCGCTTTGGCCATACCGCGGGCTGTACCCACATGACCGAACTGTCGCAGGTGTTGCCCACCGCGGCGGTGCAGACCATGGCCAACCGCCGGCGCCAGAACAGCAATCCAGGCGTGCGTCCATTCCAGCTGGACGGCTGTCATGCCTTGCGCACCGACGGCCCGGTGGTGCTTGAGCACTATCCCAAGTGGTACACCGGGGATAGCGCTGAAGCGGCGGACGCGCTTTCCGACTCCCCCTCTCTTTCTCATTCGTCCTGACAGGTAACACATGAAAATCCACGAGTATCAAGGCAAGGAACTGCTGAAGCAATTTGGCGTCCCCGTGCCGCGCGGGATCCCCGCTTTTTCCGTCGACGAGGCCGTGGCTGCCGCTGAAAAGCTGGGTGGGCCGGTATGGGTCGTGAAGGCGCAGATCCACGCCGGTGGCCGTGGCAAGGGCGGTGGCGTGAAGCTGGCGCGTTCGCTCGACGACGTACGCAAGCTGGCCTCTGAAATCCTGGGCATGCAACTGGTCACGCACCAGACCGGCCCCGAAGGGCAGAAGGTCAACCGCCTGTACATCGAAGACGGCGCCGACATCCAGAAGGAATACTACGTGTCGCTGGTCACCGACCGCGCCACGCAGAAGGTCGCCATCATCGCTTCGAGCGAAGGCGGCATGGACATCGAAGAAGTCGCCCATTCGACGCCCGAGAAAATCATCACCGAATACATCGACCCGCTCACCGGCCTGCAAGCCGAGCAGGCCAAGAAGGTGGCGGAATCCATCGGCCTGTCGGGCGGCTCGGCCGACCAGGCTGCCGACGTGTTCCAGAAGCTGTACACGTGCTACATGGACACCGACGCCTCGCTGGTGGAAATCAACCCCCTGAACTGCGACAGCAAGGGCAATATCATCGCCCTGGACGCCAAGTTCAACTTCGATTCCAACGCGCTGTTCCGCCACCCCGAGATCGTCGCCTACCGCGACCTCGACGAAGAAGATCCCGCTGAAATCGAAGCCAGCAAATTCGACCTGGCCTACATCCAGCTCGACGGCAACATCGGCTGCCTGGTCAACGGCGCCGGCCTGGCCATGGCCACCATGGACACCATCAAGCTGTTCGGCGGCGAGCCGGCCAACTTCCTGGACGTTGGCGGCGGCGCCACGGCCGAGAAAGTGACCGAAGCCTTCAAGATCATGCTCAAGAACAAGGGCGTGAAGGCCATTCTGGTCAACATCTTCGGCGGCATCATGCGCTGCGACGTCATCGCCGAAGGCGTGATCACCGCGTGCAAGGCCGTCAACCTGAACGTGCCGCTGGTCGTCCGCATGAAGGGCACCAACGAAGAACTGGGCAAGAAAATGCTGGCCGACTCGGGGCTGCCCATCATCAGCGCCGACACCATGGCCGAAGCGGCCACCCGCGTCGTAGCCGCCGTCAAATAAATTGCCAAGGATTCACAAATGTCGATTCTGATCAACAAGGACACCAAAGTCATCACCCAAGGCATCACGGGCAAGACGGGCCAGTTCCACACCCGCATGTGCCGTGAATATGCCAATGGCAAAGCCGCCTTCGTGGCTGGCGTGCATCCCAAGAAGGCCGGCGAGGACTTCGAAGGCGTGCCCATCTTCGGCAGCGTGCAAGACGCCAAAGACAAAACCGGCGCCACCGTCTCGGTGATCTACGTGCCGCCCGCGGGCGCCGCCGCCGCCATCTGGGAAGCGGTCGAGGCCGAGCTGGACCTGGTCATCTGCATTACCGAAGGCATTCCGGTGCGCGACATGCTCGAAGTCAAGAACCGCATGAAGGCCAAGAACAGCAAGACCCTGCTGCTGGGCCCGAACTGCCCCGGCCTGATCACGCCCGACGAAATCAAGATCGGCATCATGCCCGGCCACATCCATCGCAAGGGCCGCATCGGCATCGTCAGCCGCTCGGGTACCCTGACGTACGAAGCCGTGGCGCAGGTCACCGAACTCGGCCTGGGCCAGTCCAGCGCCGTGGGCATCGGCGGCGATCCCATCAACGGTCTGAAGCACGTCGACGTGCTCAAGCTGTTCAACGACGATCCCGACACCGACGCCGTCATCATGATCGGTGAAATCGGCGGCCCCGACGAAGTCAACGCCGCGCAGTGGGCCAAAGACAACATGAAGAAACCCGTGGTCGGCTTCATCGCCGGCGTCACGGCGCCTCCGGGCAAGCGCATGGGCCACGCCGGCGCGCTGATCTCGGGCGGCGCCGACACGGCCGACGCCAAGCTCGAAGTGATGGAAGCGTGCGGCATCCGCACCACGCGCAATCCGTCCGAAATGGGCAAGCTGCTGAAGTCCGTGCTGTAATCAGGCAACGGGTCTCGCCCCAAAAAGCCCGCCCCGGCGGGCTTTTTTAACGGGCGGGGGTCCGTTTGCCGCCCCGCCGGCCTGCGAACTATAAAATAAGCGCACCGGCACCCCGCGTACATTCAAAAATAATCCGCCGCACGCCCACAAGGCGCGCCAGGCAGCGGCCATCCAAATCGCTCGCGCACCCGCGATGGCCTGTACGTCCAACATTTGTTACTGACACCTAGGGGATCATCTAGGAAAGAGAGGAATGGAACTCACTTCAGCCGCATTCTGGATTGCCCTGCTGCAAATCATCTGGGTCAATATCCTGCTATCCGGCGACAACGCCGTGGTCATCGCGCTTGCCGCGCGCTCGCTGCCTCCCACGCAGCAGAAAAAGGCTATCGTGGTCGGCTCGGCCGCCGCGATCATCATGCGTATCATCCTGACCCTGGTCGCGGCGAAGCTGTTGCTGCTGCCCTGGTTGAAGCTGATCGGCGCACTGCTGCTGGTTTACATCGGCGTGTCGCTGCTATTGCCCGAAGGCGAAGACGATGGGGACGGCAAACAGCATGGCAGTCTGCTGTCGGCCATTCGCACCATCATGATCGCCGATCTGGTAATGAGCCTGGACAACGTCGTGGCCGTGGCCGCCGCCGCCATGGGCGACACCACGCTGCTCGTGGTCGGACTGGCGATCAGCATCCCGCTGGTGATTTTTGGCAGCACCCTGCTGCTCAAGGTCATCGAACGCTTTCCCATCATCGTATGGGTGGGGGCGGCGCTGCTGGGTTTTATCGCCGGCGAGCTGCTGGTGGGCGATCCCGCGCTGGAGGAACCTGTCGCGCGTATCGACACGGCGCTGGGCCTGACGCAGCACCAGCTGGCCTTGGGCGCGGGGGTAGTGGGCGCCCTGGTCGTACTGGCGCTGGGGAAAATTTTCCTGGCCCGTCAAAAAGTGCTGACGCAAAGCTGAACTACAATAATAGATTCGATACGCACGGCGGAGTGCCTCGCGCACACCGCCAGCGCCGGTGCGCGGCCGGCGTTGCGTAATTGTTTCGTCAAATAAATCCCCGGGGGGTCAAAGTGCTTGAGTTTTTCCAGACGCTGAGTTGGGCGGCGGTGTTCCAAATCATTCTTATCGACATCCTGCTGGGTGGCGATAACGCCGTGGTCATCGCGCTCGCTTGCCGCAATCTGGCACCCAAGCAACGCATGCAGGGCATCCTGTGGGGTACCGCCGGCGCCATCATCCTGCGCGTCGTTCTCATTGCCTTCGCCCTGACCCTGCTGGCCATTCCGTTCCTCAAGATCATCGGCGCCTTGCTGCTGCTCTGGATCGGCGTCAAGCTGCTTCTTCCCGAAGACGACGGCCATGGCAACATCAAGGGCGGCACGTCCATTGCCTCGGCGGTCAAGACCATCATCGTGGCCGACTTCGTCATGAGCCTGGACAACGTCATCGCCATCGCCGGCGCGGCCCAGAACGCCCACGAAGGTCACCAGATCGGCCTGGTCGCGTTCGGTCTGATCGTGAGCGTGCCCATCATCATCTGGGGCAGCACCCTGGTGCTCAAGCTCATCGACCGCTACCCGCTGGTTGTCACCTTCGGCGCTGGCCTGCTGGGCTGGATCGCCGGCGGCATGTTCATTACCGACGTGGTCGTAGAGAATCAATTCGGCCCCCAGCCGAGTACGGTTAAAATCGCTGCCGAAGTCATCGGCGCACTGTTGGTCATTCTCGTGGGGCGGTGGCTGGCCAGCCGTAAGAATGCCTCCAAGGAATCCACCCATGAGTCTGCGTAAAAACGACAACCCCGAAGCCGGCCTGAGCCTGTTGCAAGGCCTGCTGGTGCTGGCCATCCTGGGCGTCATTGCCTCGGTCATTTTTGCCAGCCTGGCCTGACGCCGTTCGTGTCCGTTCCGCAACGCCTCGTCATTGCCACCCGCGCGAGCCGGCTTGCCCTCTGGCAGGCCGAGCACGTGCGTGACCGCCTACGCGCGCTGTATCCCGCCTGCGCCGTCGAACTGCTCACGCTCACCACGCGCGGCGACCAAATCCTCGACCGCACGCTGTCCAAGGTGGGCGGCAAGGGGCTGTTCGTCAAAGAACTCGAAACCGCCTTGCTCGACGGCCGGGCCGACCTCGCCGTGCATTCGCTGAAAGACGTCCCGGTCGACCTGCAGGCGCCATTCGAGCTGTGCGCCATTCTCGAGCGCGCCGATCCCCGCGACGCGTTCGTGTCCAATCAGTACACCACGCTGGCCGACCTGCCGGCCGGCGCGGTCGTGGGCACGTCGAGCCTGCGGCGCGAATCCCAGATTCGCCAGCGTTATCCGCACTTGTCGGTCAAGCCGCTGCGGGGCAACCTGGATACCCGCCTGAGCAAACTCGACCGCGGCGACTACGCCGCCATCGTGCTGGCGGCTGCCGGCCTGCAGCGCCTTGGCATGGGTGAGCGCATCCGCAGCCTGCTCGAACCCGAAGACAGCCTGCCGGCGGCCGGGCAGGGGGCATTGGGTATCGAAATCCGCAACGACCGCAACGATCTGCGCGAGTGGCTGGCGCCGCTGGCCTGTTCGCGCACCACCGCCTGCGTGGTGGCCGAACGTGCCGTGTCGCGCGCCCTGGGCGGCTCGTGCCAGGTGCCGCTCGCTGCCTATGCCGAACTCAACGGCAACAGCCTGGCGCTGCGCGCCCTGGTGGCTTCGCCCGACGGCACCCGTGTCATTCGCAGCCAGCATGCCGGCCCGGCTGAACAGGCCCAGGCCATCGGCCAGGCTGCCGCGCAAGAGCTGCTGTCCAACGGCGCCGACGCCATCCTGGCCGAACTGCAAGACCCGCCCGCGTCCTGAGCACGCTGGCCGCCAACGATCCGGGCCGTCTATGGGAGTGCCCATGTCGCGCATCGCCATCCTGACCCGCCCAGACAGCCGCAACGAAGCGCTGGCGCGCGAACTGCGCGCCGCGGGCTGGCACGTGCTGGAGCTGCCGGCGCTCGAAATTCGTCCCTTGCCCGTGCAGCCGGCGGCGTTGCCTCTGCCGCAAGACCACGATCTGGTCGTTTTTGTCAGCGGCAACGCGGCGCGCCTGTATATGACCCAACTGCGGGACGTGGCGGGGCAGGCTGCCTGGCCGCTTGCCACGGCGGCGGCTACCGTGGGGCCGGCTAGCGCGCGCGCCTTGCGCAACCTGCCAGGGTTTGGCGCGGATACAACAGTGCTGTGCCCGCCGCCCGAGGCGCCCACCCACGATTCCGAAGCCCTGTGGGCGGTGTTGCGCGCGCGCGGGCCCTTGCCGCGCCGTGTTCTGCTGGTACGGGGCACGCAAGGCCGCGATTGGCTGGCCGAACGGCTCGAGGCCGCCGGAGCACAGGTGTTCCGGCATGCCGTGTACCAGCGCCAACCCGCACCGTGGCCCGCGGCGGCCGTGCGGCAGCTGCACGACTGGGCCGGGCAGGGCGCGCAGCCTACGTGGCTGCTGACCAGCGGCGAGGGCCTGGCGGCCGTGCAGGCGCAGGTTCGGCAACTGGGGCTGCATGACTGGTGGCGCGCCTGCCCCTGCATCGTCACGCATCCCGCGCTGGCCCGGCGCCTGCAGCACGACGCGGGTGGCGACGCGCCCGCCCCGATGGTAAAAGTTTGCTTGCCGGTCGATGAAGCGATCCTTGCCGCTTTTGTTGCGGCTTGATTCGAAGTTTTGGCTTTTCACCGAATACAATCGCGTCTATGACAAACCAGACCCCCGCTACCGAATCGGCCGCCTCCGCGGCAGCCCCGGGCACAGGTTCGCCCGCCACGCCGCCGTCCGGCGCGTCCAAGGCCAAAGCGAAGGCCAAAGATAGCCGGCCTTCCAGTGCGGTAGGCACCTTGACAGCGGCGCTAGTCATCGTGCTTCTGCTGGCAGTGGGGCTGGGCTGGGCGCTGTGGCTGCAGCGCAAGCAATTTCTGGCGGCCGGCCACGAAGTCGCCACGCGCCTCGAAGCGCTGGAACAGTCGGCCGCGCAAAGCCGCAAAGACGCCCGCGAGGCATTGGCCCTGGCGCAGGCGCAGGCTGGCCGGGTCGCCGAGCTGCAAGACCAGGCCGAGGAAGCCAAGAGCCGTTACGACGACCTGCAGCAGGCCTGGCAAACCTTCAGCGGCGGCGCCAGCGACGAACTGCTCGCCAACGACATCGAACGCCTGCTTGTGCTGGCCAATCAGCAATTGCGGCTGGCGGGCAACGTGAACAACGCCATCGTCGCCCTTGAAACCGCCCAGTCGCGGCTGGCGCACGCCGACCGCCCGCGCTTTGCCAGCCTGCAGCAAAGCATCAATGGCGACCTCGACCGCCTGCGCGCCGTGGCCACCATCGACATTCCCACTCAATCCAGCCGCATCGACCGCCTGGCCGGCCTGGTGTCCAAAGCTCCCATGCTGGTGCCCGATGCCGCGGCGCCCGACGCCAATACCGACGGCGCCCCGGCCGCGCGCCAGGCGCCCGTGCCTCCCGAAACCGACCCTCGGGCCGGGCTGCCCGCCGACGCCGCCTGGTGGCAGGTGTGGCGCGCCGAGATCGCCTCGTGGCCGGGCCGGGCCGGCAGCGCGCTGGCTCACGAACTGGGCGATCTCATCAGCATTCAGCGCGTCGACCAGCCGGCCGCGCTGATGCTGTCGGCCGAGCAGGCCGGGCAGGCTCGCGCTGCCCTGCGCCAGCGCCTGATGACGGCGCAACTGGCCATGCTGATGCGCCAGCCCGAAGTCTGGAAGAACGAACTCGATAACGTCGTCAGCGCCTTGCGCACCTATTACGACATGCGCTCGCCCGATACGCAAGCCGCGCTGCGCCTGGCCCAAGACCTGGCGCAAACCGACATCGCGGTGCGCCTGCCCGACGTCAGCGACAGCCTGGCCGGCGTGGCCGCGCTGCGCGCCGCCGGTTTCGACGCGAACCAACAGGACTGACGCATGCGTACCTGGTTCTGGACTCTGCTGCTTGCTGTCGTCGCCGTCGCTTTGGCTGTCGTCTTGCGTAGCCATGCCGGCAATGTCATGGTGCTGGTGTGGCCGTGGCGCATCGAACTGTCGCTGACGCTGGCCGTGCTGCTGGTGCTGGCGCTATTTGTGGCGTTGTACGTGGGCTTGCGCCTGCTGGCGTGGCTGCTCGCCATTCCCGACCGCATGCGCGCATGGCGCGGCCAGCGCGCCCAGGCGCGCGACCACGAACTGCTTGAACGCGGCTGGACTGAACTGCTCGAAGGCCGTTTCGCCCACGCCGAAAAAGACCTGTCCAAGCTGCTCGAGCAAACCCGCGTACCCAGCCGCCGCGTGCTGGCGGCCCTGTCCGCGGCGCGCGCCGCCCATGGCCTGGGCGAATTCGAACGCCGCGACCGCCTGCTCGAGTCGGCGCGCGAACACGCCAAGGGCAACGCCGGCCTGCAGGAAGCCATTGCCACTGTGTCGGCAGATCAACTGCTCGACCAGGGCAGGGCGCAAGAGGCCCTGGCCGTGCTGGCGCCGCTACAAGACGGCGGCGTGCGCCACCTGCACACCATGCGGTTGCTGTTGCGTGCCGAGGCCGCCCTGAACCACCACGACCGCGTCTTCACGCTGGCGCGGGGCCTGCTGCGCCGCAATGCGCTGTCCAAGACTGAAGCCGCGCATCTTATCGATTCCGCGGGCGCGGCGCGCTTGCGCGCGTCGGCCGCGTCGGGCACCGATGCCTGGCGCGCCGTCTGGAAAGACCTGAAAAGCGACGAACGCACCTTGCCCGAGATCGCCCTGGCCGGCGCCACCGCCTTCGAGGCCGCGGGCGAACCCGCCGAGGCGGCGCGCGTGCTCGAGGCCGCTGTGCCGGTGCATTTCACGCCGTCGCTGGTGGCGGCTTATGCACGGTGCGACGCCGACCAGGTGCCGCGCCGCCTGGCCAAGGCCGAAGGCTGGCTGCAGAAGCGTCCGGCCGACGCCGATCTGCTCGCCGCGCTGGGCATGCTGTGCCTGAACGGGCAGTTGTGGGGCCAGGCCGAACGCTACCTGCAGCGCAGCCTGGGGTTCCGCAACGATTCCCATACCCATGCGTTGTTGGGCAGCCTGTACGACCGCCTGGACCGTCCGGCCGATGCCGTGCGCCACTGGCGCCTGGCCACCGCCGCCAGCATGGCTTTGCCCGTGCTGGCTGTCGACCAGGCGCTGCCAGCCGCCGAAACCTCCGCCGATCCGCTGCACCTGGATGCCGAAGGCGAATATTCCGCCTACCCGCCCGAGTCCGGCCCGTCTTCCGTCACGGCCATGTATTCGTCCGAAACGCTGCCGCAAGCCGTGCCGGCCGATTACGTGCTCGACCCCGATGCCCGCGCGGCCGACCGCGAGCATAGCGCGGCCACCGATCCCGAACCCGCGGCGGTTCCGCCCGCCCGGTCAGCCGTCGACATCGAAGACTACTTCGACAGCGCGCCGATCCCCGTGGCGGCGTTCGACGTGCCGGTGCCCACGTATGGCACCCAGGCACCCAAGGCGCCCGCCGAGGCCGCATCCAGGCCGGACGACGACCATTCCCATTCTTCTCCAAACAAGCAAGGTTGAACCATGAGCCTCGATCGCGTGTCTTCCGGCAAGCAACTGCCGGAAGATTTCAATGTCATCATCGAAATCCCCATGAATGCCGATCCGGTGAAGTACGAGGTCGACAAAGACACCGGCGCCGTGTTCGTCGATCGTTTCATGCTCACCGCCATGCACTATCCGTGCAACTACGGCTACATTCCCCAAACCTTGTCCGATGACGGCGACCCGGCCGACGTGCTGGTCGTCACGCCGTTTCCCATCCAGGTCGGCGCTGTCGTGCGCTGCCGCGCCCTGGGCGTGCTCGAAATGGACGACGAAGCGGGCGGCGACGCCAAGCTGCTGGCCGTGCCCGTCGACAAGCTGTATCCCCCTTACCGCCACATCAAGTCGTACGAAGACCTGCCCGCCGAAGACATCGGCCGCATCCAGCATTTCTTCGAACACTACAAAGACCTCGAAAAGGGCAAGTGGGTGAAGGTCAAGGGCTGGAAGGGCGTGCAAGCCGCCCAGGAAGAAATCGTGCGCAGCGCCGAGCGCTACAGCAAGTCGTAAACGGCTGGCACCTTCCTGACCATCAGGCCGCGATGCGCATGGCGTGTATCGCGGCCTGATGCTTTATGCGATGGCCAAGTCGGCATAGCCCGGCGCCAATGGCCGGTGCGGCTCCGGCGGGCCGCCCGGTGGCGCTGGGTGCGACGCAGGCGTGGCCAGCGCAAAAAAGGGATAAACTCGCGCATTGAATTCCACTGCGCCGGCCATGCCGGCACGCGTTCAACAAGGTCAAGCAAACATGGACTACGTTTTTCCCCCGTCGCCGCCCGTTGGGCTGCCTGTGGCTGGAAGCAGCACGCTGTTCCCCGCGCGCCGTGTGTACTGCGTGGGGCGCAACTACGCCGAGCACGCCAAGGAAATGGGCTTCACCGGCCGTGAAGATCCCTTCTTCTTCTGCAAGCCGGCCGACGCCATCGTGCCGGTAGCCGACGGCCAGACCGGCAGCATTCCGTACCCCTCGAAGACCAGCAACCTGCACTACGAAATGGAGCTTGTCGTCGTGCTGGGCAAGGGCGGCAAAGACATTCCGGTCGAGCAGGCCACCGATTGCATCTGGGGCTACGCGCTGGGTCTGGACATGACCCGCCGCGACCTGCAGGGCGAAGCCAAGAAACAGGGCCGCCCGTGGGAAGTTGGCAAGGCGTTCGATTTTTCCGCGCCGCTGGGCCCCATTCATCCGCGCAGCAAGGTGGGCACGCTCGAACGCGGCGCCATCTGGCTCGAGGTCAACGGCCAGCGCAAGCAGTCCAGCGATATCTCGCAAATGATCTGGAACATATCCGAGAGCATCTCGTACCTGTCGGGGCTGTTCGAGCTGAAGGCGGGCGACCTGATCTTCACCGGCACCCCCGAAGGCGTGGGCGCGGTGGTGCAGGGCGATGTCATGACCGGCGGCGTCGAAGGGCTGGGCGAACTGCGCGTGCGCGTCGCCTGATCATCGAACTTTCCAGGAGCAACAGTCATGCGTGGACGAGTCATGCTGATGGCACTGATCGTTTTTGGTGTCGTGCTGCAAGGCTGCAATACCATGGCAGGCATGGGTAAAGACATGTCCCAGGCGGGGCACGCCATTACCACTGCCGCTGAAAAATAAGGCCTGACGGCCTGCAACAAAAAACGGCCCCGATCGGGGCCGTTTTTTGTTGGCGCGGCGCCATGACAGTTAGCGCGCGCCGGCTGGCGAGAGTATTTCGCCTACCTCGGTATCCGCGAATAGCCGGTGCGTCGGCATCGTTTCAGACTACAGCCTCTGTTCACAGCAAGGGGGCTGACATGGTCCGAAGCGTTACCCGCCAACGCGGGCAAGGAATGACGGAGTACATCATCGTGGTGGCGCTGATCGCCGTGGCGGCCATCGCGGTTTATCAGCTATTTGGCCAGGTCGTGCGTTCGCAGACCGCGGCCATGGCGCGCGAGCTGGCCGGTGAAGACGGCACCAGCGAAGCGCGCGCCGCGCAGTCGGCGGCCGGCAAGGCGGCGGCGCAGACCAAGGCACGCACGCTCAAGTCGTTCACGGGCAATGCCAAATGATGTACCTGGCGCGGCGCTGGCGGTGTGCGGCGACCGGGTCCGGGCAGGGCGGGCAAGCCTTGCCCATCGCGCTGGCCTTGGCCACGATCGGCGGGCTGGGCTTGGTGGCCTTGTATAACGTCGGCCAGACCGCCGCCGCGCGCGTGCGTCTTACCCACGCTGCCGACGCCGCGGCCTACAGTGGCGCGCTGCAGCAAGCACGCGCGCTCAACCTGCTGGCCTACATCAATCGCGCGCAGGTGGCGCACCAGGTGGCTATGGCGCATCTGGTCACGCTGGCGTCCTGGGCGCAGTTCGGCCAGGCGCAGTCCGGGCAGCGCACGCGCGGCAATCCGCCCGCGCCGCTTATCGGCGCCCTGTTCGGCACCGCGCTGGGCGCCGCGTATGCGCGCGCAGTCGCCACAGGCGGCGCCGTGCCCGAGCTAGCCGGCGCGTTCCAGCAGCACGACCAGGCTGTGCACCAGGTGCTGCAGCAGGCATCGGCAAGCGTGGTCTCTGGTATGCACGAGGCCCGTCGGCAAGCCATGCTGCGCGTGCTGTACGCGAATTACCCCGAGCACTATCCCGCCTACGACGGCAATCCTGTCGTGCAAGGCGGGCCGTTACTGCTGCGCGCCTCTGCCGATCAGGCCGCGAGCGCCATACAATGGCATGCGGGCAACAGCCCGACCCACTTGCGGGGCATGGTCGAGCTGGCGGCGGCCCGCTACGATTTTCTCCGCCCACGTACCCTCACGCGCCGCAGCAACTGGATCGTGCACCGCAGTTGTCCCACGCTGCGCCACGAACTGCGGCGGCGCGGCGGCACCTGGCTGGACAACGATGGTCAGTGGGGGGCGCGCGATACGCTTTCGTACCACGCGCTGCGTTCCAATCGCTGGATCGGCTGCTATTACCGTGAATACGCCATGGGCTGGGGGCAGGGCGGGCAGCGGGCCTTGGCCGGCGACGAGTTCATCGAAAAGCCCCCGCAAGATTTCTCGCAGCAAGACTTCTGGCGCTGGGTGCACGAACACACCTCCTGGAACATCTTTTCGGGCCAGGACAACCCCATGGCCAACTCCTATGCGGTGGCGGGGGCGGCGCGCTGGTCCAGCCGCGGGCTGCCGTTTTATCACGAGCTCGATGCGCAAGCGGCGGGTCAGCCTCAGGGTTTTGCCATTCAGGTCAGCCAGATGGCCGACACGCTATCCACTACCGATGCGGCCAGCCACCTGGCCGCACCTCGCGGGCGCTATGCCTACGCCGGTTTGCGAGCCGAAGAAGCCGTTACCGTCACCAGCGCCGCCGAAGCCTACTTCGCGCCACCTGCTTCCATTGCCGGGCGCACCGAGTTCGCGGGCCTGTTCCGGCCTTACTGGCAGGCCCGACTGCGGCCCGTCGCGCCGGGTACCTCGTTCGGAGACCTGCCATGAAGTTCTTGCGCCATTATGGCGCCATGCGTGGCCAGGCCAGCATCGAAGCCATCCTGGCATTGGCCTTGCTGGCCCTGTTCATGCACGGTCTGGCCACGGTCGGGGCACTGCAAATGCGTGGCCTGCACGCGGCGCAACTCAGCCGCCACGCCGCGTTCGCGGCAGCCCGCGGGCAACGCGAACTTCCGCACTGGAACGGCGCCACGATCTCCGCCATGCATGCGCGCCACACCGACGCCGGTCTGCTGGCGGGCGATGCCCAGGCGGCCGGCCTGGCGCGAGACTGGTTGCGCACTGGCACGCATCTGCGCGTGGCGCAAGCCCGCGTGCACGCCGAACCCCGCCCGGTGTTCGTGCGGCGCGACGAGCCGTCGGCACTGTTGCCAATGCAGCGGCAAACCGTGCTTGCCGAAAACGCCGGCCACGCGCATGGCGAAGCCGCCACGGTGCAGCGTCTTGCGCTGTCGTCTCCAGGGTGGTCTGCCGCCGCGCAACGATCCCAAGCCGCCGCGCAGGCGTTACAGCGCCGCATGCAGCAGGTCGATGCGCCTTGGGGGCGCGGCCGCTGGTCTGTCGATTGGCTGGGGGCATGGGCTGACCTGACCCCGTCCGCGCCAAGGGAGCGCTGAGGCATGGGCGCGCCTGTGCTGCAGCGATCGCGTCCGGCATGGTGTCACGCGCGCTGGGGGCTGGCCACGGCGGCATGCGTGTCCATGATTGTCGCGGCACATGCCGGCCAGCAGCCCGCCCCCGTCCGCCTGCCGCTGCCGCCGGGCAGCACCCAGGCTTCCTTGGGGTTCGGTATGCGCCTGTACGGCATGCCGGCCGATATCCGCGTGATCGAGATCCCCATGCCCGTGGCGCAGGCTGCGCCCGCGCTCGCCCGGCACCTTCCGGTGCTGTCCGACCTCGGGGTTCATCCCGGATTCGCGATCCTGTCCGGGCAATCCGCGGGCCAGTTGTGGCTGGCCGTGCTCGAACCCGCAGGGCCGCAGCGCGCGCGCGGCAGTATCGCGGTGCTGAATGCCCCGGCAAGGCACGAGGCTTTGCTGCGGGCCAAACCTACCTGGCTGCCGGCCGGCGCGCATTTGCACCTGGATTTCAGCGATGCCGACCATGGCGCGCGCACCATTCATCAGGTCTGGACCATGGCCTTGCCCCGGGCGGCGGCGGCCCGTGTCATCGCCGAGCGCCTGCGGCAAGACGGCTGGCATCCCGACCCGAGCCACGACGCCGCCAGCCGCTGGATGCGCGGCGCGGCATCGCTGGACATCGTCATCGTCGCCGTCGACGGCGGCAGCGGCATTCTGCTGCAGCAGCACGAAAAGGTTCGGCCATGACATTTTCATTTTCCCCGCTGCTGACGCGGTTGCGCGCGTTGGGCGTCTATGGCTTTGCGTTGGCCGCGGGCCTGCTCGCCGCCTGGGCGGCGCGCGAGCACATTCAGGCGCGCGTGCGTGAAATCGAGCGCGAAGCCGAAGTGCTTGCCGTCGACAAGCTCGTTGTCGCCACCGATCTGCCGGCCGGAACTCGGCTGCAGGCGGGGCACCTGGCGGTACGCGATATTCCTGTGCCGTGGGTCGCCAGCGGCTCGTTCGATCCCGAGGCGGCCGACCAGGTCATCGGCGCCGTGCTGGCCGCCGACCTCAGGCAGGGCGATGCCTTGCTCGATGTCCATCTGGCGCCGGCCGTCGCGGCTCCTGCGTTGTCCGAGCTCGTGCCGGCGGGCCGGCGCGCGGTGACGCTGCCGGCCGAAGAAATCAACGCGGCGGCGGGCCTGCTGCGAGCGGGCGACCTCATCGATCTCTATGTGTCCTTCGCGCATCGCGGCCAGCACTTGACGGCGCCGCTGATGCAGGGCGTGCGCGTGCTGGCCATGGAATCCGGCGCCGACGCTGCGCCCTCCATCACGCTGGACGCCTCGGCGCAAGACGCCATCAAGCTGGTGGCTGCCCGGCACGGCGGTACCCTGACCGCCATGTTGCGCCATCGAGGCGATGGCGCGGCTCCGCCCGTAACCGCGTCGGGCGATCTTGCAGCGCTGATGGGCATCGATGCCCGCGAGGCCGGCCCCCGCACGGCCGTGCCTGTCCTGTATGGCGACCGGCTCGATGCCGGTCCGACGGCGCAGGCTCTCGAGGGCGGCAGCGACATGCGCGCATCAGACCCGGAGGCGCCATGATGCTGTCTCGCCTGTGGGCCTGGGGGCTGGGCCTAGTCCTGCTGACAATGGCCAGGCCGGCTGTCGCCGTCGAGCCCGTCGTGCTCACGCTCGAAGTCGGGCAGACCCGCGTGTTGCGCCATGCCGAGGTCACGCGAGTGGCAGTGGGCAATGGCCAGGTGGTCAGCGCGGTGTCGGTCGATGGCCGCGAGGTCGTGCTGTTCGCCCGCCAGGAGGGCGCGTCGTCGGTGCACGTCTGGGCGCCCCGCGGCGTGGCGGCAGCTTACGAAGTGCAAGTGCGGCCTGCCGGCTGGGCGCTCATCCAGGAAGAAGTCCAGACGCTGCTGCGCCACATTCCCAATGTGCGCAGCAGCGTGGTGGGCGGCAATGTGGTGCTCGAGGGCGACGACCTCGCCGATGACGACCGCGCGCGCGTGGCGGCGCTGGCGCAACGCTACCCGCGCATTCTGGACTTCACCGGCCAGGTCGGCTGGGACAACATGGTGCTGCTCGACGTGCAGGTCGTAGAAATACCTAGCGCGCGCTTGCGCGAATTCGGCCTGCAATGGGATGCCCTGTCGCAAGGAGGCCTGCATGCCGGTGGCGTCTGGCAGCCCGGGTCCAGCCTGCAGCTGGCCGATGCGGCACAGCCGCCCGCGCTATCCATGCAAGGCATGGGGGCAGCTGGATACTTCGGGGTCAACGCGCTGCTCTCAGCGCGGCTGGCGGCGCTGGCCCAGCGCGGCGAAGCCGTGATGCTGGCGCAGCCGCAATTGTTGGCGCGCAGCGGCACCACGGCGTCGTTCCTGGCCGGCGGCGAAGTGCCCTACAGCACGACAGACGCGCAAGGCAACAGCTCTACCGAGTTCAAGCCCTATGGCGTGTCGCTGAACATTACGCCGCGCATCGACCGCAACGGGGCCATTCGTTCTCGCATCGAAGTCGAGGCCAGCTCGATCGATACCTCGCTCAGCGTGGCGGGCGGGCCGGCGCTGCGCACCCGCCGCGCCGTTACCGAGTTCAACGTGCGTTCCGGCCAGACCCTGGTGCTGGGCGGTTTCTTGTCCCGCGAACGTTCGCACGAACGCAGCGGCCTGCCTGTATTGCAAGACATCCCGTTATTGGGGGCGCTGTTTTCATCACGCCGCGACCAGCACAAAGAAACCGAACTGGCCATATTCGTGACACCACGTATCGTGTCGCAAGACCATGCCGAACTGGCCTTGCGCGTACAGCGCGGCCGCCATGTGTTGCAGCAGGCCTTTCCCGCCTCTCCCGCCCTGGGTACCGCGGCCCCGGGGCCAGGCGCCCCTGACTGGAGCGCCTACATGGGGCCCGGCTCGCAATGGCGCGGGGCTGCAGGGGATGCAACCGTTCACCGCACTTTCCAATGACTATGCTCGATATCTCCATGACCTTCGAAGACGGGCAGCAGCGCACAATTCGTGTCCAGGCTCCCGTGCTGATCGGCCGCGCCGCGCAATGCGGCTTGCGCATTGCCAACTGGCGCGTGGCCCGAAGCCATGCGCGGCTGGTGCCACACGACCAGGCACTTGAACTCGAAGACCTCGGCTCTTTGGGCGGCACGTTCGTCAACGGGCAACGCATTACCGTGCACCGGCCCGTCCTGCCTGACGACGACATCCTGGTCGGACCATGCCGCATGCGGGTGCGCCACGCGGCCGAGCCCGTGGCTGTGGCTGAAAATGAGCCCGTCCGCGACATGCCTTTGCCGGCCACCCCTGACAACGAACCCCAGGTCGAATCCGTCATCCCGGTGTTGGATGCGCTGGCCCTGCTGCCGCATCGCCGCCGCCTGCATGCGGCCTTGCTGCAGGCCCTGGACCTGCGCCGGCGCGATGTGGCAGGCATGAGCGACACCTTGCTGCGCAACGAGGCGCAGCGTCTGCTCGACGGCATTGCCGCCGCCGACACCGGCATCCCGGATCAGGTCGACCGATCCATTCTGTGCCGCGATGTGCTGGACGAAGCCGTGGGGCTGGGGCCGCTCGAGCCGTTGCTGGCCGACGCGGGCATCAGCGAAATCATGGTCAACCGCCACGACGAGATCTACATCGAGCGCGCGGGCCGTCTATGGCGTCACGACGCCGCGTTCAGCAGCGAGCAGTCGGTGCGTTGGGTCATCGAGCGCATCGTGGCACCGCTGGGGCGGCGTATCGACGAAAGCGCGCCCATGGTCGATGCTCGCTTGCCAGACGGGTCGCGCGTCAATGCGATCATTCCGCCGGTCGCGCTGAAAGGCGCGAGCCTGACGATACGCAAGTTTCCGGCCCGGCGTCCGCGCATGGCCGACCTGGTGCAGTCCGGCTCCATCGATGCCGCGATGGCCGAATTCTTGTATTTGTGCGTGCGCAGCCGCAAGAACGTCGTCGTGTCCGGCGGCACCGGCTCGGGCAAGACAACCTTGCTCAATATACTGTCCAACGCCATTCCCGAGGGCGAGCGCATCGTCACTATCGAAGACGCCGCCGAACTGCGGCTCGACCATGCTCATCTGGTCGCTCTCGAGGCGCGCCCCGCCAATCTCGAAAACCGTGGCCGCATCGATATTCGCGACCTGGTGCGCAACGCCTTGCGCATGCGCCCCGACCGTATCGTCGTGGGCGAGTGCCGCGGCGCCGAAGCCTTCGACATGCTTACCGCCATGAACACCGGCCACGAAGGTTCGCTGACCACGCTGCATGCCAATTCGCCGCGCGATGCACTAGGACGGCTGGAAGCCATGGTGCTGATGGCTGGCATGGACTTGCCGCTGGGCGTCGTGCGTGAACACATCGGCGCCAGCATCGACATCATCGTGCAGCAGGCGCGCCTGCCCGATGGCCGCCGCGTGGCGACCTCCATCGTCGAGATCACTGGCCTGGAAAGCGGCCGCATCCAGTTGCAGGAACTGTTCCGCTACCAGCCCGGCGCCGGCTTCCAGGGGTGCGGTCTGCTGCCCAGCTTCGCGGACGACTGGCGCGCGGCCGGCATCGCGTTCGACGCCGGATTGTTCTGTGGCAGCGCGGGCAGGGGTCTGGCGCCATGATCTGGCTGGCCATTGCCATGTCCACCGCGTGCGTGGCATTGCTGGCCTGGCGGGCCCAGGCCTGGTTCGGCCCGGCCTTGCAGCGCTATCGCCAGGTGTATACGCAAGAGGCTGGCATCAAGCTCAGTGAAGTCTTCCTGTTCATCGACCCGGCGCAATTGTGGCTGGGCGCCATGCTGCTGGCGGGAGTGGCCGGGCTGGCTGCGTTCGCCGCCAGTGGCAGCGCCATGTTGGGCGGGCTGGCGGCCGTGCTGGCCGCGAGGTTGCCCCGGCACGTGGTCGCGCGGCTGCGCGGGCGCCGCCTGGCGCGATTCGAGCAGCAACTGCCGGGGGCGCTGCTGGCCCTTGCATCCGCCTTGCGCGCGGGGGTGGGGGTCTCGACCGCGCTGCGCCACATCGTCGACCACAGCGAGCCGCCGCTGGCCCAGGAATTTGGCTTGATGCTGCGCGAGCAGCGGCTGGGCGTTTCGTTCGATGCCGCGCTCGCGCGTCTCAGCCAGCGCGTGCCCTCGGAAGCCTCGGCCCTGGTGGCCGCCGCGCTGCGCGTGGCTACGCATACGGGCGGCAATCTGGCTGAAACGCTCGACGGCATCGCCCGCACGCTGCGCGAACGCCTGCAGTTGCAGGGCAAGGTGCGGGCGCTTACCGCGCAGGGACGCCTGCAGGCCTGGATAGTGGGGGCCTTGCCATTGCTGCTGGCGGCCGTGCTCGACCGCATGGAACCCGACGCCATGGCGATACTGTGGCACACGCCGCTCGGGTGGGCGGTGCTCGCCGTCGTGGCCGGGCTGGAAACGGCCGGGGTGCTGCTGATCCGGCGCATTGTCGACATCGACATCTGAAGGCCGCCATGTTGTCAGCACTTGCCATCACTCTGGCCGGCGCGGGCGGGGCCGTGGCGGCCTGGCTGCTGCTGCGGCCGGCGCTGGCCGTGCGCATGCCACCCGATGCCTCGGCCCCCATGTCCTGGGGCTGGCGCCTGTGCTGGCCATGGCTGTCCGCCGGAGCCGTGGTGTGCGGGCCATTGCTGTCCTGGCGCCTGCGCGACGCGCTGGCGCACAGGCTGGCCCAGACGGGCCTGCCGCCCGCGGTGACGGCCGCGCATGCCGCAGCCGCGGTGGCTGGCGCGGCGGCGTGCGGCGCATTCCTGGCCGGCGGGCTGGCATGGTGGCTGGGCACGGCTGTCGCGTGGCCTGCCGCCGGACTGGCCGGGGCCTTGTTCATGGGCGGCTGGCCCGTCGCGTGGGCGAGCCGCCGCATCGGCCGGCGACGCCAGCGCATCGGACGCGAGCTGCCGTTCGTGCTTGACATGATGACCCTGTGCATCGAATCAGGCCTGGGCCTGCATGGCGCGCTGCAGCAGGCCGCGCAGCATGGCCCGCCGGGGCCGTTGCGGCAAGAGCTGCACCATGCACTGGCGGACATGCGCGCCGGCATGCCACGCGCCGCGGCCCTGAAGGCCTTGGCCGATCGCGCCGACAGCCCGGCCGTGCGCAGCTGGATCGCCGCGCTGACCCAGGCCGACAGCCTGGGCATGAGCCTGGGCGCGGTATTGCGCGGGCATGCTGCGCAGTGCCGCACCGATCGCTTCCAGCGCGCCGAAAAGCTGGCCATGGAAGCGCCCGTGAAGATGCTGCTGCCGCTGATCGGCTGCATATTCCCGTGCACCTTCATCGTGCTGGCCTTTCCCATCGCGGTGCAGTTATGGCAGGCGGCCCAATGAACGGCCGTCGCTGTCGCCGTCGCTGCGCGGCGCCTGGACGCATCCGCCTGGTGCGGGCGCAAGGCGCGCTGGGCCGGTTGCGTGGCTTGCTGTGCCGGGCGCGACCGCCCGGCCCGCGCACGGGGCTGTTGCTGTCGCCCTGCTGGGCGGTACACACCATAGGCATGCGCTACGCCATCGATGTGGCATTCATCGATGCCCGCGGCCGCGTGCTGCGGCTGGCGCGCAAGGTGCCGCCCGGGCGGCTGGTGGCTTGCCGGGGCGCGGCCGCGGTCGTAGAGCTGGCGCCCGATGATGCCGATACCTGCCTGCGTCGCAGGCGGCGCGTGCAAGCGGCGCTTTGCCAGCTACGGGCAAGCCGCGGCCGGGTGGGCTAGGGTTGCGGGGTACCGGCTGCCGGCACGAAAAAACGCTCGCGTAGCGCTTGCAGCCCGATACGCTCCAGTATCTCGTTCAAGCGCTCGGCGGGCTTGCGGCGGGGCAGATTCTTGTACTGGGCGATGATCAGTTCGTTCTTCATCGAGTGTTCCCAGCCCACCAGTTCGGTCACGCTGACCTGGTAGCCGTGCGCTTCCAGCTGCAGGCAGCGCAGCACGTTGGTGATCTGGCTGCCGAATTCCCGCGTATGCAAGGGGTGGCGCCATATCTCGGCCAGCGGATCGGCCAGCGCGCGCGCCTTGTTCTGCCGCAACACAGCGGCCACTTCGGCCTGGCAACAGGGCACTACCACGATGTACTTGGCCCGTTTTTCCAGCGCGAAGCGGATCGCGTCGTCGGTGGCGGTATTGCAGGCATGCAGCGCCGTTACGACATCAACCCGCTCAGGCAGGCTGGCCGAAGTAATCGACTCGGCCACCGACAGGTTCAGGAACGACATGCCGGCAAAACCCAGGCGCGCCGCCAGTGCCTGTGACGAGGCCACCAGTTCGGGGCGGGTCTCGATGCCGTACACGTGCGACTGGTCTTGCAGGGCCTTGAAGTACAAGTCGTACAGGATGAACCCCAGGTACGACTTGCCCGCGCCGTGATCCACCAGCGTGACGGCGCCTTTCCCGGCTTTAACATCTTGCAGCAGCGGCTCGATGAACTGGAACAGGTGGTATACCTGCTTGAGCTTGCGGCGGCTGTCCTGGTTGAGCTTGCCGTCGCGCGTCAGGATGTGCAGTTCCTTCAACAGTTCGACGGATTGGCCGGGGCGGATTTCGGGGGCAGGGGACATCGGTGGCGGCGGGCCGCGCATGCGCGGCGCAAGCCAGAAGAAAGCGGAAAGCCTCAGATTTTACTGAAACCCATCTTTACCGAAACCCAGAGAGGCCGCCGCGGCCGTCATTGCTTATGCAGTTCGACCCGCGTCTGTGTCAAATGCCAGGCGCAAGGCATGGTTGCGCACGTCCAGGGGCCAGTTGGCCACGTGGTGCGCGAATCGCGGGGCATCGTCGGTGAACAAGGCCCGGGCCGCCTCTTCGAATCCGGGTAAATCGCCCGCAATGGACGACATGAACCGGTAGGCCGCTTCCTGGCGCTCGCGCCGCCGGCTTGCGCCCGTGTCGTTGTGGCGGGCTTCTTCGACCAGCTTGCGTAATGCCACGGACGCGCCGCCGGGCTGCCTGGCCAGCCATTCCCAGTGGCGCGGCAGCAGGGTTACCTCGCGCGATACAACTCCCAACCGGGGGCGCCCGCGCCCGCGAGGCGATGCTGCGTCGGCCTCGGCAGCATTTGCCGGGCTTTGGGGCGGCGCCAGGCGACCCATGATTTCCGCCTCGGAGCCGCGCAAGTCCACGTCAATCAATTGCCCGGTGGCGTCGCTGTAGATCAGGACGGGGCCTGCGGCATGGTTGTCGTGCGCCCGCCGCACAGCCAGGGCAACCTGGGGCAATTCGCCCGACGCGATGAGGCGATGGCCATCGAAGGCGGTGCACATGGGCGGGGCAGTGGTGGTGTTCTCCATAGAGCCTCCTTCTGCTTGGATGTTCGTATTATTTACCGGGTAAAAATTAAGATCAATATTACCCGGGTTAAATTTTGCAACCAGAATTTGGCGCCCCGCCTAGGTAGAAACACCTAGTAAAACGCCGCCAACCGCGTATAATCTTGCTTTGCGCCCGGAGTTCCCCATGCGTCTCGTACAAAAAGCGCTCACCTTCGACGATGTGTTGTTGGTGCCTGCGTACTCCGAGGTGTTGCCGCGCGACACCTCGCTGGTCACCCGCCTTACCCGCAACATCACCCTCAATATCCCGCTTGTGTCCGCCGCCATGGACACCGTCACCGAGTCGCGCCTGGCCATCGCCATGGCCCAAGAGGGTGGCATCGGGATCATCCACAAGAACCTCTCCGCCGACGAGCAAGCCAAGGAAGTGGCCCGCGTCAAGCGCCACGAATTCGGCATCGTCATCGACCCGGTTACCGTCACGCCCGACATGAAAGTGCGCGATGCCATCGCGCTGCAGCGGCAGCATGGCATTTCGGGCCTGCCGGTAGTGGAAGGCAAGAAGCTGGTGGGCATTGTCACCAACCGCGACCTGCGCTTCGAAGACCGCCTGGACCAGCCCCTGCGCAACATCATGACGCCGCAGGAACGCCTGGTCACCATGCAGGAAGGCGCCACGCTGGACGAAGCCCAGGCGCTGATGCACAAGCACCGCCTCGAGCGCGTGCTGATCGTCAACAACGCCTTCGAGCTGCGCGGCCTGGCTACCGTCAAAGACATCGTCAAGAACACCGAGCACCCGGTTGCCAACAAAGACGCCCAGGGCCAGTTGCGCGTAGGCGCGGCGGTGGGCGTGGGCGCCGGCACCGAAGAGCGCGTCGAGAAACTCGCGGCCGCGGGCGTTGACGTCATCATCGTCGACACCGCGCATGGCCATTCGGCCGGCGTGCTGGAACGCGTGCGCTGGGTCAAGCAGAACTATCCCAAGGTCGAAGTCATTGGCGGCAACATCGCCACCGCAGCTGCCGCACGCGCCCTGGTCGAGCATGGCGCCGACGGCGTCAAGGTGGGCATTGGCCCCGGCTCCATCTGCACCACCCGCATCGTGGCTGGCGTGGGCGTGCCGCAAATTACCGCCATCGCCGACGTGGCCAAGGCGCTGGAAGGCACCGGCGTGCCGCTGATCGCCGACGGCGGCATCCGCTATTCGGGCGACATCGCCAAGGCCCTGTCGGCCGGCGCCTTTGCCTGCATGATGGGCGGCATGTTCGCCGGCACCGAGGAAGCCCCCGGCGAAGTCGTGCTGTTCCAGGGGCGCTCGTACAAGTCGTATCGCGGCATGGGCAGCCTGGGCGCCATGTCCGACGGTTCGGCCGACCGCTACTTCCAGGATCCCGCCAACAACGCCGACAAGCTGGTGCCCGAAGGCATCGAAGGCCGCGTGCCGTACAAGGGCAGCGTGCTGGCCATCATTTACCAGCTGGTGGGCGGCATCCGGGCCTCCATGGGCTATTGCGGCTGCGCCACCATCGACGACATGCGCACCAAAACGCAGTTCGTCGAGATCACATCGGCGGGGGTGCGGGAATCCCATGTGCACGACGTGCAGATCACCAAGGAAGCCCCCAACTACCGCGCCGACTGATCCGGCACCGGCTGAGTACAATGCAATCCATCGCGCACCGGCAGAACCCCGCGGTTCTGGCCGGTGCGCTTTTATTTCCAAACCGGCAGAGTCTTCATGCACCACCAGCGCATTCTCATTCTTGACTACGGTTCGCAAGTTACCCAACTGATCGCCCGCCGCGTGCGCGAAGCCGGCGTGTATTCCGAGATCCATCCCGGCGACGTCGATGATGCCTTCGTGCGCGACCAGGCAGGGCAGGGGCTCAAGGGCATCATTCTGTCGGGCAGCCATGCGTCGGCCTATGCGGAAGATTCGCTGCGCGTGCCGGCCGCCGTGTTCGAACTGGGCGTGCCGGTGCTGGGCATTTGCTACGGCATGCAGTCGATGGCTCAGCAACTGGGCGGCACGGTAAGCTTTTCCGATCATCGCGAATTCGGCTATGCCGAGGTGCGCGCCCATGGCCATACCCGGCTGCTGGACGGCCTGGCCGACTTCACCACGCCCGAAGGCCACGGCATGCTGAAGGTGTGGATGAGCCACGGCGACAAGGTCACCGCGCTGCCGCCCGGCTTCAAGGTCATGGCCTCGACCCCGTCGTGCCCCATCGCCGGCATGGCCGACGAAACCCGCAATTTCTACGCGGTGCAATTCCACCCCGAAGTCACGCACACCGTGCAGGGCAAAGCCATGCTGGCCCGCTTCGTCAACGAGATCTGCGGCTGCCAGGGCGACTGGAACATGCCCGACTACGTGTCTGAAGCCGTGGCGCGCATTCGCGAACAGGTCGGCAGCGACGAAGTCATCCTGGGCCTGTCGGGCGGCGTGGACTCGTCCGTGGCCGCGGCCCTGATCCACAAGGCCATAGGCGACCAGCTGACCTGCGTGTTCGTCGACCATGGCCTGCTGCGCCTGGACGAAGGCAAGCAGGTAATGCAGACGTTCGCCGAGAACATGGGCGTGAAGATCATCCATGTCGACGCCACCGAACAGTTCATGGGCAAGCTGGCCGGCCAGGCCGACCCCGAAGCCAAGCGCAAGATCATCGGCCGCGAGTTCGTCGAGGTATTCCAGGCCGAAGCCGGCAAGCTGAAAAGCGCCAAGTGGCTGGCCCAGGGCACCATCTACCCCGATGTCATCGAATCGGCCGGCGCCAAGACCGGCAAGGCCACGTCGATCAAGTCGCACCATAACGTGGGCGGCCTGCCCGACACGCTGAACCTGCAACTGCTGGAACCCCTGCGCGAACTGTTCAAGGACGAAGTGCGCGAGCTGGGTGTGGCCCTGGGCCTGCCGCCGCAGATGGTGTATCGCCATCCGTTCCCCGGCCCCGGCCTGGGTGTGCGCATCCTGGGCGAGGTCAAGCAGGAATTCGCCGACCTGCTGCGCCGCGCCGATGCCATTTTCATCGACGAACTGCGCAGCACCATCGACGAAACCAGCGGCAAGAGCTGGTACGACCTGACCTCGCAGGCCTTCGCCGTGTTCCTGCCGGTAAAGTCAGTTGGCGTGATGGGCGATGGCCGCACGTATGAATACGTGGTGGCCCTGCGCGCGGTGCAGACCTTCGATTTCATGACCGCCGACTGGGCGCCGCTGCCGCATGCGCTGCTGGCCCGCGTATCGTCGCGCATCATCAACGAAGTGCGTGGCATCAATCGCGTGGTGTACGACGTGTCGAGCAAGCCGCCGGCGACGATTGAGTGGGAGTGATCCCGCGTCCGGCATAGACCGGCAATAAAGCGCATTAAAGCACTTATAAGCCCGCGTAACGGCGGGCTTTTTTGTGTTCGTGTCTGGCGTTCATGGTATTTCCGGGCAGGGTGGTGAATGCGCCATGTTGGCCGATACCAAGCCGAGGAACCTCAAGCCCAAGATCTTTACCTTCGGGGAGCTAGATCGGCTTAACAAACGCCAACACAGCTATGGTAAGCATCGCAATCACGATGCCAAGATCAGCGCCAGGAATTCTGCCCACAGCTGTTCCAGTCCGAATACAACGACGTATTCGGCCGGAACGAACCCCATGTAATGCCGAGAGCGCGAGAACGAAAACCAGCTTGACCATCAACCATCGTGATGACAGCCATCCTGCACTGAGCGCCAGCGATAACCCGAAGATCCAGGTCAATAACAATGCAGGTGTGGTGACAAGGCGATCAAAACGCAGCAGCGCGGCCAGCATCCCTATTTGTTCTTGCGGTGGAGACTGCGAGATGGCATTCACCATCCTTTCTTGCGCAAGCAAGCCACCTACCAGAAACACCACCGCTGTCACGTGCGCAGCCACCAAATAGGGATAGAGCACCATTACCATCATCAGGCCTGCCCGATATCGTTGAATGCTCTAGCCCGTTCGCGTAGCCACCGGATATTCATATAGCCGCCGAATGGCAGGAACGCAACCGCGAACAATCGAAGCGTTTCCCGTTTATGCCAACCGCCGCCGGCTACGGTTTGTAGTGCAGTCCAAAGGTACGCTAAGAATGCGATTCCATGTATTGGCCCCAGTAGCTTCGAGCCATACGGCCAACCCCAAAAATGTCGGAGAGGCACCGCAAGGAACACTAGAAGGATCAGCGTTGTTGCCTCCACGATTGACACCTTCTCTAGGCGCTTCAGTTGTTTGTATTCAAAATTTCCGATACATGCATTTTGATCGAGCGAATTCTTTTTGGTTTGTACGCTTGTGGTCATGACTCATCCGCTGAGTGGGTCAATATGGCAGTGGCCAACCAGACCAGCGAGTTGCCTCTCGCCGGAAGCGCAAGTATGTAAACGTGTTCGAAGTTCGCCAATTGGCTAGAATGACATTTATCGAAGGATTCTAGCCAACCGGGGGAAGCGTTCAGTGAACCAGGGTGCAGTACACAGGGTTGCCGTCCTGGCGTTTGATGGCGTTGTGCCTTTTGATCTGATGATGGCCTGTGAGATGTTCGAGCGCGTGCAACCCGCCCCGGGAAAGAGCCCATACGAGGTGCTTGTATGCGCTCAGTCGCGCCGTGTTCGAACGAAGCAGTTCGATATGCACATCCACTGGGGCTTGAGCCATGTCGCAAACGCCCAGACGGTCATCATTCCGGGACTCGACGACGTCCTTTCCCCCGTCCCCAACATCCTGCTGGAAGTCATCCGAGCAGCGGAAAAGAACGGCGCGAGGATCGCATCGCTGTGCAGTGGCGCCTTCATCCTGGCACGCACCGGGTTGCTGGATGGCCTGCGTGCCACCACACACTGGCGTTGCGCACGACTGCTGGCAGACATCTTCCCCCAGGTCACAATCGATCCCAATGTTCTTTTTGTGGACAACGGCCGCATACTTACCTCGGCAGGTGCTTGCGCCGGAATGGATCTATGCCTACACATGATTCGGCAAGATCATGGAAATGCCATTGCAGCGGACACGGCCCGATGTGCCGTCATGCCCCTTGGGCGAGAAGGCGGGCAGGCACAGTTCATCGCCTACGATCCACCAGACGAACCTTCCAATCTCAGCCCGTTACTGCAATGGCTCGAGGAGCGGCTGGATCAGGAATTGACCCTGAAGGACATGGCTGAGCAGGCCGCCATGAGCAGCCGCACGTTGAGTCGACGGTTTCAGGAGCAACTGAACACCACCCCTCTCCAGTGGCTCTTAAGGGCACGTGTAAGGCGTGCGCAGACCTTGCTGGAAACGACAAACCTGCCCATTGAGCAGATCGCTGGCGCAACGGGTTTTGGAACCCCTACCTCGCTGCGGGAACATTTCGGCCGGATCGTGGGAGTCAGCCCAACGGCCTATCGAAGATCCTTTAATCCTGTGCGTTGAGCTGGCAGTAAGACCTATCTGGTAGGCAAGGTGTCACAGCCGGCGCAGCAGCTCGTGCAGGTGGCTTATGAAGCGATGCGAGGAGCCTCGGGTTTTGCACTGGGGCAAGGCACGATCGACGCCGGCACCGCCAACCGCTTACGTCATCATCGCCGGCAATGCCTCGGCGAGCGCATCGACCGCCAGGCGCACTTTGCGCGGCAGTTGAGGGGTCCGCAGCCACAGCGCGTAGGCGTCGTACAGAAACGCCGGCCGGTCCGGCAACAGTGCAACCAGTGCCCCCATTCGGAGGCGATCGCTGATAAGCCAGGACGGAAGCCAGGCCAGTCCCATGCCGAGTGTGGCGGCATCGGCAATGGCGTCGAGATCATCCATGCGCACCCGGTTGGCCGGCACGATCTCCTCTGGCGGATGTCCGTCTTTAGGAAAGAGCCACGGGCTGACTCGGCCAGACCGTCTGTACACGATGGCTTGGTGCTGGCCGAGCGCGGCGACGGTGGCCGGCTGCCCATGTGTCTTGAGATACGCGGGTGATGCGCAGACGATCATTCGCTGGCGTGCCACACGACGCGCGATCACGCCCGCCTTGTCGGCCAGGTCGCCGGTACGGATGGCGATGTCATAGTCGCCCTCGGCCAAATCGACGAAGCGGTCGTTGAACGAGAGGTCCAACTCCAGCGCCGGGTATTGCTGCGCCAGCCTCAACAGCACGGGCGCCACGCAATGCCGGCCAAAGTGCACGGGCATGGTGACGCGCAGCTTTCCGCGCGGCTCGCCGAGTTGGTCGGCCGCAAGCGCATCAGCCGCTTCCACCTCGGCCAGCACGACCTTGCAGCGCTCGTAGTAGGCCTGCCCGAAGTCGGTCAGGCTCTGGCGTCGCGTGGTGCGGATGAGCAGGCGCGCACCAAGGCGGGTTTCCAGCGCGCGTACATGTTTGCCAACCATGGGGCCGGACAGGCCGAGCGCATCCGCGGCGGCCGCAAACGAGCCTAGATCGACGGATTTCACGAAGACGGCCATGCTGGTCAAGCTGTCCATATTGAAAACTCTTGGTTTCGACTGTTGTCGATTATCGGCTATTTATCGGTCAGATTCGCATTGATACAGTGAATTCATTTCAAATGGTTCCGACTGGAGGGGTTATGGCGCGTGTTGTCCGTTTTCATCAGCATGGGGGGCCGGAGGTCCTGCGCATCGAACACGTCGAGGTTCCACTGCCGGGCCCAGGGCAGGTACGTATCCGCGTCAAGGCGTTGGGGCTCAACCGGGCCGAGGCATTGCTGCGGGCAGGGTCGTATATCGAGCGGCCGGCGTTTCCTTCCGGGCTCGGGCTGGAGGCGGCGGGGCTTGTTGATGCGGTGGGGGCCGGTGTCACGGCGTTTGCGCCGGGCGACGCTGTGAGCATCGTGCCGCCGCAGTCGATGGTTCGCTGGCCCACCTATGGCGAGTTGATTACGTTGCCTGCCGAACTTGTCATCAAGCATCCGCCGGCGCTTGGCTGGGAGGCGGCTGCTGCGGTCTGGATGCCATATCTCACCGCCTATGGCGCGCTGATCGACATTGCCCATCTTGGCCCGGAAGACTTTGTGGCCGTGACGGCGGCGTCCAGCAGCGTCGGGCTGGCCGCGATCCAGATCGCGAACCGGGTAGGGGCGACACCCATCGCGATCACGCGGACCTCGGCCAAGGCCTGCGCCCTGCGTGCCGCGGGTGCCGCCCACGTGATCGCGACGGCGGAAGTGGAGCTCGGAGCCCGACTGCTGGACATTACCGGAGGGGCTGGCGTGCGTGTGGTGCTGGATGCGGTCGGTGGCCCGATTTTCGAGCCGCTCACGACAGCGATGTCGCGCGGCGGCATTCTTATCGAATATGGCGGCCTGAGTGCGGAGCCGACGCCTTTTCCCCTGTTTTCTGTACTGAGCAAGACCCTGACGCTGCGCGGCTATCTGGTGCACGAGATCACCGGCGACCCGGCGAAGCTCGAAGCCGCCAAGGCATTCATTCTTGACGGACTGGCTTCGGGGGCTTTTCAGCCGGTAATTGCCAGAACCTTTGAGTTTGACCAGATCGTTGACGCGCACCGCTTTCTTGAGTCAAACGAGCAGTTCGGCAAGATCGTGGTAACGGTTTGATCGCTCGCGCATGTTCAAGGGCGTGCAATGCGCCGCCCGTGCAAAAAAAACTTGACCGGGGCGCCGTGGGATATTGCTCGACAACGATGGCCATCTACCGGTTAGCCAGGCCCGGCCTGAACTACAGCGTGGTTGCCAATTCCATGACGACCTCGCGCACCCACCGCTGCCCGCTGTGGCCATGGTTGCGCTCATGCCACAACATGCTCACGCCGAAACCCGGAACAGGGAAGGGGCATTCGACGACTCTGAGCGTCTTGCGGCGGTCGCGCACCAGCCGCTCCGGCACCAGGGCAACCAAGTTCGAATGGGCGACGATCTCTGGTACGGCCAGAAACGACGCCGCGGAAAGCACCACGTTACGGCGGTAGCCCAGTGTGGCCAGCCCGTCGTCCACTGGGGTTGTGAAATCGCCGCCATGTAGCGAGACGATGACATGATCCAGTTGCGCAAACTGCTCGACCGAAAGCCGGTTGCGCAATCCGGGGTGCCGCTGCCTGCCGATCAGCACATAGCGCTCATCGAACAGATGCCGGCTGCGCAGGCTGCCGGGGCCCTGTTCAGGCGTCATCAGCGCCAGATCCACTTGGCCGCTGCTCATCTGCGCCTGCAGCAGGGACGGGTCGAGATGGCGCAAGGCGATTCGTACGCCAGGCGCCCGTTTTCGCAGCGCAACCGCCAGAGGCTGGACCACGGCCGCCTGGAGATAATCGGTACAGGCGATGGCAACGGTGAGACTGGCCGTTGGCGCATCGAAGTGGCGATGTTCCGCCAATGTGGCGCGCACCTGATCCAAGGCGAGGCGTAGCGGCTCCAGCAGTTCCAGCGCCTTGGCCGTGGGTGACATGCCCCGCTGCGTTGGTATCAGCAAAGGATCGTCGAACAGGGTGCGCAGGCGACTCAACTGGGTGCTGACCGCGGGTTGGCTGAGGTGCAGGCGCTCGGCCGCGCGCGTCACGTTCTGTTCCGCCAGCAGGGCCTCCAGCGTGACCAGCAAATTAAGATCCAGCTTCTTGGTATCCATAAAATGGATAATAGAGGAAATTTATTTGAATTTCACAAATACATAACGACGCGCCAAACTGCCAGTCATCTCAACTCAGATGCCTGTGAAAGCCAAGCCCATGCAGTCAGCCAGCAAAAAGAAAGTGCTTATCGTCCATGCTCACCCGGAACGAACATCCGTGACGAGCCAACTCGCCGAGATTGCTTGCGCGGTGCTCCGATCCCAGGGGCACGAGGTCATGCAGTCCGACCTGTACGGCATGGGGTGGAAAGCGGTGTTCGATGCGAACGATTTCCCTACGCGGGTCAAGCATGATCGCCTGTCGTTCATCGATGAGTCGGGACACGCGTTTGCCAATGGTTGCCAGACGCCCGACGTCGAGGAAGAGCAACGCAAGATTCTGGCGGCCGACGCGGTGATTTTGCTTTTCCCGCTGTGGTGGTTCAGCATGCCAGCCATCATGAAGGGCTGGGTGGACAGGGTATGGGCCTTTGGCCTGGCCTATGGCTACCAGGGGGCCGGCAACGCGTATCGCTATGGCGACGGTGGCTTTGCGGGAAAGCGGGCGCTGCTGGCGGTTTCTGTTGGCGGGCCAGAGCGGGACTACTCGCCCAGGGGCATCAATGGGCCGCTGGAGCAACTGCTGTTTCCCATTACGCATGGCACGCTGTTCTTCCCCGGCATGCAGGTGCTGCCTACCTTCGCGGTGTATGGGGCAGGCGGGATCGACGCCAAAGGCATGGCTGAAGCCGGTGCGGCCTGGGGGGCCCGGGTGGAACGGCTGTGACGTTGCCCGCGAATTTCGGATCCCTTAACTGAGCGAGATTATGCCACCCGTTGGTTCTGGGCGGCGTACCAGTCCCGCTCGAATTGCATCGGGCTGACGTAGCCCAACGTCGAGTGCAAGCGCGAATGATTGTAGAAGCTCAACCAGTCGATTACCTCGTCCATCGCTTCGCGACGCGTTGCAAAGCGCTGGCCGAGGATGCGTGCACGCTTGAGCGATCCCCACAGGCTCTCGGTCGGTGCGTTGTCCCAGCAATTGCCTCGACGGCTCATCGAACTGCGCATGCCGTAGCCCTTGAGCAGGTCCTGGAAGTCATGACTGCAATACTGGCTGCCACGGTCACTGTGGAGGATCAGGCCCGCTTGCGGACGGCGGCGAAACCACGCCATACGCAGCGCATCAGACACCAGCTCCGTGCGCATGTGCGGCTGCATCGACCAGCCCACCACCTGACGGCTGAACAGGTCGAGAATGACGGTCAGAAACAGCCAACCCTCGTCCGTCCAGATGTACGTGATGTCCGTAGTCCAGACCTGGTCGGGACGCGCGGGAGAGAAGTCTCGTTGCAGCAGGTCCGGTGCGACCGGCAGGCTGTGTTTGCTGTCGGTCGTGACCTTGAACCGGCGTTTGGTCTTCGCCTTGATGCCGTGCAGCTTCATGAGCCGCTGGACACGATCCTTGCTGACGCGAATGCCCTGGACCAGCAGTTGCTTCCACACGCGCGGCCAGCCGTACTCGCCTTTGGATTCAGCGTGCACGGCCTTGATGTGCACCAGCAGAGCGTCGTTGCTGATGCGTCGGCGCGGTCGGTCAGTATCGACATCCCGCACCTTGCGCGCGTGGTAACCGCTGGGGCTGACACCCAGCACCTGGCAGCTCAGGGACACCGGCCATTGTCGGCTGTGAAGCTCGATCCAGGCGTACTTCATGCCGACACCTTCGCAAAGTACGCCGTGGCTTTTCCCAATATGTCGCGCTCCATCTTCACGCGTGCCAACTCCGCGCGCAGCCGGGCAATCTCCATCTGTTCTGGAGAAACCTGTTTGCCTGCGCCGTTCAGCTTCCCAGCGGCATCGGCCTTCACCCAGTTGTGCAGCGTCTTCGGGCTGATGCCCAGTATCTTCGCCACCGCCGCCATGCTCTGGCCGCCGCGGACCATGCGCACGGCTTCCAGCATGAATTCCTGCGTATATCGAGCTCTCGGATTACCCATCTTTCCTCCCTCCTTGCGTGAGTTTTACACACTCAGCAAGGGATCCATTTTTTGCGGGCAAGCTCAGGCTTTGCCATGTGTCGGTCCGGCAGACAAGAATATCTGGGAGTGTAGGATCGCCGTGGGACGATGAATCGCGCAGTAAGCCCGAAAAACAGGTCGTTTTTTAGGAGATGGACAAGAATCGATGCCCTGCAAAGAAAAAAACCCCGGCAAGAAGATATGCCGGGGAGATGCGCTCAGCGGGCCAGGCATTGCTGCCTGGCGTCCGGGAGGGCGATTAGCGCAGCAGCGAGAGAACCGTCTGCGGCACTTGGTTGGCTTGCGCCAGAACCGAGGTGCCAGCCTGTTGCAGGATCTGGGCCTTGGTCATGTTCGACACTTCGGTGGCGTAGTCGGCATCTTCGATACGCGAACGAGCGGCAGACAGGTTATTCACCGTGTTGTTCAGGTTCGTGATGGTCGACTCGAAGCGGTTCTGGATCGCGCCCAGGTCGCTTCGCAGCGAATCGACGGCGCTCAGGGCGTTGTCGATGGCGTTCAGCGGATCGACGACGATTTCATCATCGGCGGTGGCGGTAACCACGCCCGTGTCGAGATCAACCGTGGCTTCGTAGTAGGAGGTCTTGTCGCCGGAAACGTTCTTGACGTAATAGGCGCCGGTTTCGCTATCGCGCACCAGGGAGTTGGTGCCCGAGAACGTCGAGTTCACCGTGCTCAGGTCGACCGCAACGCCAGGATCGGCGGCAGCGGTCAACACAGCCTGGGCAGTTACGGCGGTGCCGGCAGCCAGGGTGCTCGTGGCGCTGCCCAGGTTGACACTGACTTCGCCGGTGTCAAGGTCGATCTCGGCGTCGTAGTACGTGCCGCCAGCTTTCACGTAGTATGCGGTCGTCGTGCCCGTGTTGTCCATATACACGGTGCTGACGCTCGGGGCGGCCGGCTCAACCAAAGTCGCGGCTTCGGCGTCCGCCAGAGTCACCACGCCGTCCGCGGTGTCGAATTCGGTCGCGTCCGCGTTGATGTTGCTCGCGGCAATGCCGGCCGTGATGGCGCCAACGGTGACAGTGCCGGTATCGGCATTGAACGTGGCCTCGTAGTAGTCGGTGCCGTCCGTCGCGTACAGCTGGTTGTCGGTGCCCACCGCCAGAGTGAACGTGCTGCCGCCTTCGACGGCAAACGAGAAGTCAGTCCATTCGGCCGGAGCGCTGGCGGCGATGGTCGTGACGTTGGCGAAGTTTTTGCTGGTCAGCTGGCTGCCGACATCGAGCTTGTCCAGGCCGAGGGTGGTGGCATTGACTTGCTTCAGATCGATGGTGATCGTTTCGTTATCGTTCGCGCCAACCTGGATGGTCAGGCTCTGGTCGTTGGCGAGGACTTTCACGCCGTTGAACTGAGTCTGCTCCGACACGCGGGTGATTTCACCCAGGCGTTGCGTGATTTCATTCTGGATCGATTCCAGGTCCGACGGCGAATTGGTGCCGCTGGAAGCCTGAACCGTCAGTTCACGGATACGCTGCAGGTTGTTATTGATTTCGTTCAGCGCGCCTTCGGTCGTTTGAGCGATCGAGATGCCGTCGTTGGCGTTGCGAGCAGCCTGGGTCAGGCCGCGCACGTTGGCGGTGAAGCGGTTGGCAATCGCCTGGCCGGCGGCGTCGTCCTTGGCGCTGTTGATGCGCAGGCCGGAGGACAGACGCTCGATGGCGGAACCCAGAGCGGATTGGGACTTGTTGAGGTTGTTTTGTGCAACCAGCGACAAGTAGTTGGTGTTGATAACAGCAGCCATGGATAGCTCCCAAGAGAGAAAGGCTTCTTCAAACTGGGCAGCCAGGCCGCCCACTTCGCGGGACCTGATGCCCCGCTGTCCTGGGTAACGGCGCGACCATCGTTAACTTAAGTGCACTTGTTGCCGGATTTGGCCGCATGTGGGCGCGAAGTTGTTACAGCACCTGGGCCAGATGCGATTCGGCGGGCAAGTGGTGCCATGCGTCTTCTTTCAGGCGGGCCCGGATGCGCGCCGTGGCCTGGCTGCGCAACTGGCAGACGCGCGCCTCGGTAACTTCCAGCACCGCGCCGATCTCTTTCAGGTTGAGTCCCTGTTCGTAGCACAGCGACAACACCAGCTTTTCGCGTTCCGGCAGGGTTTCGATGGCATTGACCAGGGCGCGGCGCAGGTCGCCCGTCAGCAGGGCGTCCAGCGGATCGCCGCCGCTGTCCGCAGGCACGTCGCGCCAGCCTCGCTCGTCGGGGTCGTTCGAGCCGATGTCGTCGTAGTGCAGGATCTGGATGCCGCGGGCGTCGTTCAGCATGGCCTGATATTCGTCCAGCGGCAATTCCAGCTCGTCGGCGATCTCGCTCTCGGAGGGCGGGCGCATCAGTTCATGTTCTTTGCGCTGGATGGCGGCTTCGATGCGCTTGCCCTTGCTGCGCACGCTGCGGGGCAGCCAGTCCTGGCTGCGCAGTTCATCCAGCATGGCGCCGCGAATGCGGGCCGTGGCATAGGTTTCGAACTGGGCGTCGGGCGTTTCCTGGTAGCGCCGGGCGGCGTCCAGCAGCCCGATCATGCCGGCCTGAATCAGGTCGTCGAGCTGGACGCTGGCGGGCAGGCGCGCCAACAGTTGCAGCGCCAGCTTGCGGACGAGCGGCGCGTACCGGACCAGGCTGTCATCGGCGTAGGGCATGCGTATCTGTCGACGTCTTGTTTCAAGCAAGAATTGTCGGCAAAGACGCTTGTTTCATTCGTATAAAAACGAAAGGTTTTAAGCGTTTGTTTACGAAATCCGCGCGAGATAAGGCCTTGAAATGTAACGTTACTGTATCTTTTATGCCAAATAACAAAAAATAATCCACATTTAGATATGAATGTCATAAAAATTGACACTTTGCATGGTAGATTGTATGCATATTGGTATGAGCGGATACATTTAGTATCCAGGCATGCTACGGGCCGAGGGGATCGGACCGATATGGCCGGCGCCGAAAAAGTGCCGGTATTACAAGTCTTTAGGAGCCACAAGCGTGAATACAGCGGATAGTTCTTTGCTCGCCGATATTCGAGAAGTCAACTTGTCATATCTGCTGCTGGCCCAGCGGATGCTGCGCGACGATTACGCTGCGTCGATGTTTCGCCTGGGTTTCAGCAACGAAGTGGCCGATATCCTGATGCGCCTGTCGCCGGCGCAGCTGGTCAAGCTGGCCGGGTCGAGCTCGCTGCTGTGCCGTTTCCGCTTTGACGACTATAGCCTGCTGTCGGCACTGACGCAGGATGTGCTGGGCGGGGCGCTGCAACAGGCCCATGCCACGATCTTGTTGGCCAAGCAGCCGGTCGAGCAGTTGGCCTGATGTCCCGCGCTGCCATGGCTACAAGAAGCGTGTCGCAGGAGGCGGACGACATCCTCCTGGCCAGTTCCATGATTTCGTTGGGCGCGCGCCTGCAGGTGCTGGAAGCCGAGACTTGCCTGAGCCACGACCGGCTGTCGCGGCTGTATCGCGAGATTCGCGGCTGCTCGCCACCCAAGGGCATGCTGCCGTTTTCGGTGGACTGGTTCATGACCTGGCTGCCCAACATTCACTCCTCGCTGTTCTACAACGTGTACTCGTTTCTGAACGCGCACACGGCCAGCCGCGGCATTCGGGCCACCATCGACGCGTACCGCCTTTACCTGGAGCACGCGGGCGTGGAAAACCAGGCCGAGGAGCCCGTGCTGAGCTTCACGCGGGCCTGGATGCTGGTCAGGTTCTTCGACAGCGGCATGCTGCAGCTGTCGCCTTGCCGCCAGTGCGGCGGGCATTTCATTGCGCATGCGCACGATCCGCAGGGGGACTTCATCTGCGCGATCTGCCGTCCGCCGCCACGCGCCGGCAAGACTCGCGCGGCGGCCAAGGCGCGCGCCGGCCAGCGCCCGGCGGCGCCGGCGGCGGCCGCCGCAGCGGCGGCCAGGGCCTGAACGCGGCCCAAACAGCTCAAAAGCCCCTGAAAACCCCCCGTAACCCGTGTTTTTACAACCGGGTGCGCGGGGGATCATTGTCGCCAACTCTAGACTCGATGGCAGAGGCCCGATGTGTTGATTGTTATTGGTTATGCGGTGGTGCTCGTCGCGGTGATCGGCAGCTTTGCCGCGTTGGGCGGGCACATGGGGGCGCTGTATCAGCCGTTCGAGCTGACGCTCATTGCGGGCGGCGCGCTGGGCGCGTTCCTGGCGGGCAACAGCCGTAAATCGCTGGCCCTGATGCGGCGGGCGCTGCCGCAGGCTATCAAGGGAGCTCCGTACAGCAAAGAGGTGTACATGGAGCTGATGGCGCTGCTGTACGTGCTGCTGAACAAGGCGCGGCGCGAAGGCCTGATGGCGATCGAATCGCACATCGAAGACCCGGACGCCAGCGCCATCTTCAGCGAGTATCCGCGCATCCGGCAGGATGACAAGCTGATGGAGTTCATCACCGATTACCTGCGCATCATGATCAGCGGCAACATGAGCTCGTTCGAGATCGAGACGCTGATGGACGAGGAAATCGAAACCTATCGCCATGAGCGCGAAGTGCCCAGCCATTCGCTGCAGCAGATGGCGGACGGGCTGCCCGCCTTCGGCATTGTGGCGGCCGTGCTGGGGGTGATCAAGGCGCTGGGCGCGGTGGATCAGCCGGCTGCGGTGCTTGGCGACCTGATCTCGAAAGCCATGGTGGGCACTTTCCTGGGGGTGCTGCTGGCTTACGGCTTCGTGGCGCCGCTGGCCTCGCGTCTGGATCGGCGCACGTCGGAGTCGGTGAAGGTGCTGGAGTGCATCAAGGTGACGCTGCTGGCCAGCATGAACGGTTATCCCCCGCAGCTGGCCGTGGAATTCGGCCGCAAAGTGTTGTTCTCGACCGTGCGCCCCTCGTTCGGCGAGCTGGAAGAGCACGTGCGCCAGGCCAAGTCCGCCGCCACCGGCCGCGCCTGACGGGGCGGCCAGATGAGTTCGCTGAACAATCACCGGGTAGTGATTCGCCGCAAGCGGGGGGGGAGCCGCCCGCACCACGGCGGCAGTTGGAAGATCGCCTACGCGGATTTCATCACCGCCATGATGGCGTTTTTCCTGGTGATGTGGCTGATATCCATTGTGCCCAAGGAAGAGCTGCGCGGCCTGGCCGAATATTTCCGGATGCCGTTGCGCGTGGCGCTGACGGGCGGGCCGAACTATTCGGCCGAGACCAGCGCCATTCCAGGCGGCGGCAGCGACCCGCTGCGCGACGAGGGCGAGGTGCGCAAGTCCGATGGCAGCCGGGTGCAGTCCCAGGTGCAGTCCGACGCCGAGCGGCGCGACCGCCATGCGCTGGAGCGCCTGAAGCGCCGGTTGGATTCGATGCTGGAGGAGAACCCGGTGTTGAAGAACTTCCGGCCCCAGCTGCTGATCGACATGACCACGGAAGGGCTGCGCATCCAGATCGTCGATAACCAGAAACGGCCGATGTTCGCCACCGGCAGCGCCGAGGTGCAGCCGTATATGCGCGACATCCTGCGCGAGCTGGGCCCGGTGCTCAATGAGCTGCCGAACAAGATCAGCATCGCCGGGCATACGGACGCGACGCAGTACGCCCGTGGCGAGCGCGCGTATAGCAACTGGGAGTTGTCCGCCGACCGAGCCAACGCCTCGCGCCAGGAACTGGTGGCGGGCGGCATGGCCGAAGGCAAGCTGATGCGCATCCAGGGGCTGTCGTCCAGCATGAGCCTGGTTAAAGATGACCCGTATGCGGCCGTTAACCGTCGTATCAGCCTGGTGGTGCTGAATCGGCGCACCCAGCAGCAGATCGAGCAGGAGAATGCGGCGGCGGCGGACCTGAGTGTGCGCGGCGCCAGGGAAGTGAGCGAGTCCGTGGGGGCGCAGCCCCCGGCAAGCGAGGCGGCAAGGTAGTCATGACGGCAACGATATTGGTGGCGGACGATTCGGCAACGATGCGCATGATCGTCCAGGCGACGCTGACCGAGGCAGGCTGGCGCGTATTGACGGCCGGCAACGGTCAACAGGCGCTTGAACTGGCGCGCGGCAATCGCGTCGACATGCTGGTCAGCGACTGGAACATGCCCGTCATGGGCGGGCTGGCGCTGATCCAGGGCTTGCGCGGCGAGCCCGGCTATCAAGACCTGCCCGTACTGGTGTTGACCACCGAAGATGACGTGCAGAGCAAAGACGCGGCGCGTGGCCTGGGAGTATGCGGCTGGCTGAACAAGCCGCTGGATCCCGGCGTGCTGGTGGAATTGGCCTCGGAACTGCTCGGCGAGCAGCCCGCGGCCTGAGCAAGTTTGAAAGGAAGGCATACGTTCTATGAGCAGCGGCCTGGATCTCAGTCAGTTCTACGAGACATTCTTCGACGAGGCGGATGAGCTGCTTGCCGAGATGGAGCAGTTGCTGTTGCAACTGGATGTCGAGTCGCCGGATATCGAGCAGTTGAACGCGATTTTCCGCGCCGCGCATTCCATCAAGGGCGGCGCGGCCACGTTCGGGTGCTTCCAGCACCTGGCGGGCACGACCCATCTGCTGGAAAACCTGCTGGATGAGATCCGGCGCGGCGAGATGGCGCTACGCGCCGATATGGTGGACATTTTCCTGGAAACGAAAGACGTGCTGAAGAGCCAACTGGACACTTATCGCGCCGCGCAAGAGCCCGACGAGGCGGTGTACGAACGGATCTGCGCGATATTGCGCCAGCTGGCCCAGGAACACGGTTCGGCGGCCGTGACGGCACACGAGCCAGCCGCGCCGGTGGCGCCCGTGGAGCCGCCGGCTGCCGCCCCCGAGGCTGCCGAGCCCGCCGCGCCCGCGCCTACCGGCCAAGCGCAGGCGGCAGCCCAGGACGACAGCCTGCCGTTCCGGGTGCGTATTGCCCGGGTCGCCGACAAGGATGCCCAGTCGCTGCTGGAAGAGATGGGCAACCTGGGCAAAGTGGTGGCCCATGACCGCGCCGACGGCGGATTGACGGTTTGGGTGGACAGCACTTGCTCGGCCGACGACATCGAAGCGGTGTGCTGCTTTATTGTCGATGCCGACCAGCTGGCGGTGGGGCGCGCCGCCGCGCCGCAGGCCGACGACGCCGTCGAGCAATTCGCGCAGGCCGCCGCGGGTTTTGCCGCGCAGGCGGCGGACGCGCCGGCCTCGGCCCCGACGTCCGCGGCCAGCCCGGCGGCTGCGTCCACGCCCACCAGGCAGGCGCGCGCCGCGGCCGCCGCGCCCGCAGGCGACAAAGAATCCACGTCGATCCGCGTCGGGGTCGAGAAGGTCGATCAGGTCATCAACCTGGTGGGCGAACTGGTGATCACCCAGGCCATGCTGGCGCAGACGGCCTCGGGCCTGGACCCGGTCTTGCACGACCGGCTGCTCAACGGCATGGAGCAGCTCGAGCGCAACGCGCGCGACCTGCAGGAAGCGGTGATGTCGATCCGCATGATGCCAATGGACTACGTGTTCAGCCGCTTTCCGCGCGTGGTGCGCGACATCGCGGTGAAGATGGGCAAGCAGATCGAACTGCAGACGTACGGGCGCGCCACCGAGCTGGACAAGAGTCTGATCGAGCGCATTATCGATCCGTTGACGCACCTGGTGCGCAACAGCCTGGACCACGGCATCGAGACGCCGGAAAAGCGCATTGCCGCCGGTAAAGACCCGGTGGGCCAGCTGATTTTGTCGGCCGAACACAACGGCGGCAACATCGTGATCGAGGTCAGCGACGACGGCGCGGGCTTGAACCGCGACAAGATCCTGAAGAAGGCCATTGCGCAGGGCTTGCCCGTCAGCGAGAACACGCCCGACGAAGAAGTGTGGCAGTTGATCTTCGCGCCCGGCTTTTCCACGGCGGAGCAGGTAACCGATATCTCCGGGCGCGGGGTCGGCATGGACGTAGTGCGGCGCAACATCCAGGATATGGGCGGTCATGTGCAGCTGTCGTGCGTACCCGGCGAGGGCACTACCACCCGCATCGTGCTGCCGTTGACGCTGGCCATCCTGGACGGGATGTCGGTGCGGGTGGGCGACGAGACTTTCATCCTGCCCTTGAACCACGTCACCGAATCGCTGCAGCCCAGCGATGACCAGATGTACTCGGTGGCGGGCGATGAACGCGTGATGCAGGTGCGCGGCGAATACCTGCCGCTGGTGGAGCTGCACCGGGTGTTCGGGGTTGAGAACGCCCAGACCGACCCCACGCAGGCCATTGCCGTGATCATGCAGGCGGAGGACCGCCGCTTTGCCTTGCTGGTGGATCACCTGGTGGGGCAGCATCAAGTGGTGGTGAAGAACCTGGAATCCAACTACAGAAAAGTGCCGGGCGTATCGGCCGCCACCATCCTGGGCGATGGCAGCGTGGCGCTGATTGTCGACGTGTTCGCGCTGGCGCGGGCGAACCGCGAGAAATGGGCGCAGCCCGAACTCACACATTGACGGAGAACCTTGTATGGCAGTCAAACCTCAAGCGCAGGCCGCGCGCGTCGAAGATGTCGGCAGTGAGTTCCTGGTATTCACGCTGGGCGAGGAAGAGTACGGCATCGACATCCTGAAAGTGCAGGAAATCCGCGGCTACGACGCGGCCGCCGTCACGCGCATCGCGAACGTGCCATCGTTCATCAAAGGCGTGACGAACCTGCGCGGCATCATCGTGCCCATCGTGGACTTGCGCATCAAGTTCAAGCTGGGCAGCGTCGAATACAACGAACAGACCGTGGTCATCATCCTGAACCTGGACCACCGCGTGGTGGGCATTGTGGTCGATGGCGTGTCGGACGTGTTGATGCTGGCCGCCTCGCAGGTGCGCGCGGCGCCGGAGTTCGGCGCCACGCTGTCTACCGAATACCTGACCGGGCTGGGCACGATCGACGACCGCATGCTGATCCTGGTGGATATTGAGAAACTGATGACCAGCGAAGAAATGGCGCTGGTGGAAAAGGTTGCAGCCTAGGGTAAACAGGCCCCGCCGCGCGCGGCCCGCGGGGGGCCGCAGCGCCCCGGGGCAGCCGTTGGAAACAGTTGGGGGGTTTTGTCATGCGCAAGTTCCTGGTCAACATGAAAATACGCACCAGCCTGCTTGGCGTATTGGCGTTTTTTTCGCTGATGCTGGTGATCGGAGCCGCCTTGGGCGTGCTGTCGCTGCGCGTCAGCAATGGCACGCTGGCCAGCATTCGCCAGACGCAGGACGTGGGCGATGCGTTGACGCGCGTGGCCAATAGCTACAAAGACGTCGTCAACGGCCTGGCCCGCACGGCGAATGCGCATTACAACGATATCGTACGTAGCATTGGCCAGCCCGTGGCGGTGTCGCAGGGGCTGGGCGCAGAGGCCGCGGGCCTGCTGCAGCGCGCCAACGCGGCGATGAACCGCGCCCAGACCGAGTTTGAGTATTACAAGAAACTGCCACGCCCGGAAGGCGCGCAAGAAAGCCTGGACGAGATCGACGCGGCATACGCCGCGCTGATGCAGCGGGGCGTCGCGCCCCTGTTCGGCCTGCTCGAGCGCGGCGACATGGTTTCGTATCAGAAGCAGGCGCGTGCGGTGCACGATGCCGCCGAAGGCCGTTTTTCGCGCGCATTGGAAGGCTTCGACTTCTGGCGGGCCAGCCAGTTGCAGGATGAGTACGTGCTGGCCACCCAACGCTACCAGGGCGTGTTGATCGCCGTGGCCGTGGGCGGGACCATGGCGGCGCTGCTGGTCTTCAGTACCTATCTGTTTCTGCGCCGTCGGGTACTGCAGCCGTTGCAGGAAGCCGGCCGGCACTTTGATCGCATGGCCGCGGGCGACCTGACGGCGCGGGTCGAGGTGCGCAACAGCAATGAAATCGGCCAACTGTTCTCGGCGTTAAAGCGCATGCAGGAGAACCTGGCGCGCACGGTGTCGCAGGTGCGCCGCGGGGTGGACGAGATCAACGTGGGTTCGCGCGAGATTTCGGCGGGCAACACCGACCTGAGCAGCCGTACCGAACAACAGGCGGCGTCGCTGGAAGAGACGGCGGCGTCGATGGAAGAGCTGGCCTCGACGGTCAAGCAGAACGCCGACAACGCGCGCCAGGCGAATCAGCTGGCGGCCAGCGCCTCGGACGTGGCCGAGCGCGGCGGAGCGGCGGTCTCGGAAGTGGTGAGCACGATGGAAGGGATTTCGGCGAGCTCGCGCAAGATTTCCGAGATTGTGTCGGTGATTGACGGGATCGCGTTCCAGACGAACATTCTGGCGCTGAACGCGGCGGTGGAAGCGGCGCGCGCGGGCGAGCAGGGCAAGGGCTTTGCGGTGGTGGCGGGCGAAGTGCGCTCGCTGGCGCAGCGCAGCGCGCAGGCGGCCAAGGAAATCAAGGTGCTGATCGAGGACTCGGTGAGCAAGGTGGGCACGGGTTCGCAGCAGGTGGAGCGGGCCGGTGCGACGATGCAAGAGATCGTGGCGTCGGTCAAGCGGGTGACGGACATCATGGGCGAGATTTCGGCGGCCTCGGAAGAGCAGTCGGGCGGGATCGACCAGGTGAACCGCGCGGTGTCGCAGATGGATGAAGTGACGCAGCAGAACGCGGCGCTGGTGGAAGAGGCGGCCGCGGCGGCGGGCTCGCTGCAAGAGCAGGCGCAGCAGCTGGCCGAGGCGGTGGCGGTGTTCAAGATCAACGCCGGCGAAGTCATCGAAGTGCCGGCGCGCCAGCTCGACGGCGCTCGCGCGGTGCGCGAGGCGTTGCGCCAGCCCGGGCATGAGCACGATCCGGCCGCGCCGGGCGCGCTCGCGTTGCAATAGTAGTCTGCCGTGGCAAACCCGGGCGCCAGCGCATCGTTTCCCGCCGAGCGGCAGTTCGAGTTCCGCGAGGCCGACTTTGCGCGCGTGCGCCGCATGATTCATGCGCGGGCCGGTATTTCGCTGGGCGAGCACAAGCGCGAGATGGTGTACAGCCGGTTGACCCGCCGCCTGCGGGCGCTGGGCCGGCAGGATTTCACCGGCTACCTGGATCACCTGGAAAGCCAGCCGGCGGCGCCCGAGTGGGAAGACTTCGTCAACGCGCTCACCACCAACCTGACCGCGTTTTTTCGCGAGGCGCATCATTTTCCGATTCTGGCCGAGCTGGCCCGCAGCCGCCCCGGCCCCGTGTCGGTCTGGTGTTGCGCGGCATCCAGCGGTGAAGAGCCTTATTCGATTGCCATGACGCTGGTCGAGACGCTGGGCGCGCGGGCCGCGTCGGCCACAGTGCTGGCGACCGACATCGATACCCAGGTGTTGGACCGGGCGCGCGCCGGCATATATGCCGACGAGCGGGTGGCCCGCATGGATCCGGCGCGGCTGAAACGCTTTTTCCTGCGCGGACGCGGCGCCAATGCCGGACAGGTGCGGGTGCGGCCTGAACTGGCCGCCATGGTGCGCTTCGAGACCGTGAATCTGCTGGCGCCTACCTGGCCCATAGCCGAGCAGTTCGACGCGATCTTTTGCCGCAATGTCATGATTTATTTCGATAAACCGACCCAGGCGGGCATCTTGAAGCGTTTCGTGCCGCTATTGAAGGCGGGCGGCTTGCTGTTTGCCGGTCATTCCGAGAATTTCACGTACATCAGCCGAGAGTTCCGCCTGCGCGGACAGACGGTGTACGAATGCGTGGGTCCGCAGCCCGGACGTTAAAGCGATGATGAAGAAGATACGCGTTCTGTGCGTGGACGATTCGGCCCTGGTTCGCGGCCTGATGACCGAGATCATCAACAGCCACGACGACATGGAGGTGGTGGCGGTCGCGCCCGATCCGCTGGTGGCGCGCGAATTGATCAAGCAGCACAACCCCGACGTGCTGACGCTGGATGTGGAAATGCCCCGCATGGACGGGTTGGATTTCCTCGAGAAGCTGATGCGGCTGCGGCCCATGCCCGTGGTGATGGTGTCGTCGCTGACCGAGCGCGGCGGCGAGACCACGCTGCGCGCCCTCGAGCTGGGCGCCATCGATTTCGTGACCAAGCCGAAGCTGGGCATCCGCCATGGCATGCTGGAGTATTCCGAGCTTATCGCCGATAAGATCCGCGCCGCCGCGCGGGCGCGGTTGCGGGTGCCGGCAGCCAGCGCGCAGGCGGCGCCGCCCGCGCGCCTGCGCAGCCCGTTTGCCAGCTCGGAAAAGCTGGTGATAGTGGGGGCTTCGACGGGCGGTACCGAGGCCATCCGCGAAGTCTTGCGGCCGCTGCCGCCGGATAGCCCGGCGGTGCTGATCACCCAGCACATGCCGGCTGGGTTCACGCGTTCGTTCGCCCAGCGCCTGGATGCCCTGTGCGCCGTCACGGTGCGCGAGGCCACGCACGGCGAGCGGGTGCTGCCGGGCCATGTTTATCTGGCGCCTGGCGGCGATACGCATATGAAGCTGGGGCGCAGCGGCGCCAACTATGTGATCGAACTGGAGGCCAGCGAGCCGGTCAACCGCCATCGTCCGTCGGTGGACGTGCTGTTTCACTCGGCGGCCAGCGCGGCCGGAGCCAACGCCATCGGCGTGATCCTGACTGGCATGGGCAAGGATGGCGCGGCCGGCATGCTGGCCATGCGGCAGGCCGGCGCGCACACACTGGCGCAGGACGAGGCCAGCTGCGTGGTGTTTGGCATGCCGCGCGAGGCCATCGCGCTAGGCGCGGCGGCCGAGGTGGTGGCGCTGGACGCCATGAGCGAACGCATCCTGACGCGCCTGGGCGACCGCGCGAACCGGGTCTGACGGCGCCGCGCCGACGGTGGGCAGCCAAGATTATTTTCTGGAGTTGAAATGATAGACAAGGGTATGAAGATTCTGGTGGTGGATGATTTCCCCACGATGCGGCGCATTATCCGCAACCTGCTCAAAGAGCTGGGTTTCGAGAATGTGGATGAGGCCGAAGACGGCGCTATCGGGCTGGAAAAACTGCGCAACGGCAGCTTTCAGTTTGTGGTGTCGGACTGGAACATGCCCAATCTCGATGGCCTGGAAATGCTCAAGCAGATCCGCGCCGACGGCGCGCTGAAGTCGCTGCCGGTGTTGATGGTGACGGCCGAAGCCAAGAAAGAGAACATCGTTGCCGCGGCCCAGGCCGGCGCTAACGGTTATGTGGTCAAGCCTTTCACGGCGGCGACGCTGGAAGAAAAGCTGACCAAAATATTCGAGAAACTCGCTGGCTGAGGTGCGGGATGAGCGCAATGGATACTGGCAATGACGGCGATCCGTCCGACCTGATACACCGTATCGCCTCGCTGACGCGCATGCTGCGCGACAGCATGCGCGAGCTGGGTCTGGACCAGGCCATCAAGGATGCCGCGCAGGCCATCCCCGATGCCCGCGACCGCCTGCGCTATGTGGCGCAGATGACCGAACAGGCCGCCAACCGCGTGCTCAACGCTACCGAGGCGGCCGGGCCGCTGCAGGACCGCATGGCCCGTTCGGCGCAGGCGCTGGACGCGCGCTGGCAGCAATGGTTCGACCAGCCGCTGGAACTGCCCCAGGCGCGCGAACTGGTAAAGGACACCCGGGCGTTCCTGGCCGACGTGCCGGCGCAAACGCAGCAGACCCAGAGCCAGCTGATGGAAATTGTGATGGCGCAGGATTTCCAGGACCTGACCGGCCAGGTGATCATGCGCATGATGGATGTGGTTGGCGCCATCGAGCGCGAGCTGCTGCAAGTGCTGCTGGACAACGTGCCGCAAGAGCGCCGCGACGAGGCGCAAAGCCTCTTGAACGGACCGCAAGTCAGCCCGGCGGGCAAGGCTGACGTGGTAACCAGCCAGGACCAGGTCGACGACCTGCTGGCCAGCCTGGGGTTCTGAACGCGCATTGACAGGGCCGCGGCGGCCCCGCCACGATGCCCGCCGATGGCGCCGGGCAAGACAAGGAGACAGGCATGGCGCATTCTTCATTGCGTTGGGGCGGCCTCTGGCGCCTGGTGCGGGGGCTCGACCGGGGCCAGGCGGCGTTGGCTGACCGCGCCTGGTCGGTTAGCCCGCTGGCGCGGCCGTTGCATCGTTTCCTGGCGCGCATGCGCGGCCACGTGGTTGCGGTGCGGCAGGCCAGCATCCAGATCGCCCTGAATGCCGCTCGCACCCAGTACCAGGCCAGCCAATGCGCGAGCCTGGCGCGCGAACAGGCCGCGGCGGCCGAGGCGCTGGCCGGCAGCGGTTCGCAGATCGAGCAGTTGTCGGATGCGGCGTCGGCACACATGCGCGAGATTGCCCAGGTGTCGGCGCGCAACCTCGAAGCCGCGCGGGCCGCGCTGCTGGCGCTGGGCGACGTGATGGGCCGCATGGAGCGGATGACCGCCGAAATGGCGGGGCTGGCGGGCGTGGTCGAGCAACTGACTCAGCGCGCCCACTCGGTGGCCGACATCAGCCGCCTGATCAAGGACGTGTCGCTGCAGACCCAGTTGCTGGCGCTCAATGCCGGTGTCGAAGCCGCGCGCGCGGGCGACGCGGGCCGCGGTTTTGCCGTGGTGGCCACCGAAGTCGGCCGGCTGGCCGAGCGGGTCAACGCCGCGACGGGCGAGATTGGCACGCATACCGGCGAAATGCTGGACCTGGTCGAGGCTACCCAGCGCCAGGCCGGGACGCTGCGCGAAGACATCGAAGCCTCCGGCGGCCAACTGGACCTGACCCGCGACGAGTTCGCGCGTTTTGTGCGCGACTTCGACGGCATGAATGGCCAGGTGGCGCAGGTGCTGAGCGCGGTGGACGAGGTAGACGCCACCAATCACGACATGAATGCCCGCATAGGCCACGTGGCCGCCCTGAGCGCCGACGTGCTGGGCCGCGCCACCGCCATGTCGGAGCAGGTTGACCGTATCCGGGCGCAGACCGAGAGCGTGCAGGAGGTGCTGGCCGGCATGCGCACCGGGGGGACGGCGTTCGATCATCTGTCGGCCATGCTGGTGGCGTTCCGCGATGCCGCGCAGCGCCTGCTGCAGGAGGCGGCCGCCCGGGGCGTCGATGTGTTCGACCGGCAATACCGGCGCATTCCCGATAGCGACCCGCCGCGCTACCACACCCGTTACGACCGGGCCGTAGAGCAGCCGCTGACCCGGTTGCTGGACGAAGTGCTGGATTCGGTGGCGGGCGGCAGTTACACCATCGTGGTCGATGCGGCGGGCTATGCCCCGGCCCACAACAGCCGTTACTCGCATGCCCCCAGCGGCGACCGCGCGGCCGATGTCGCCCGGGTGCGGCACAAGCGGATCTTCAACGACCCGGTGGGCGCGCGCCTGGCTGCCAACACCGCGGGCCAGCTGTTTCAGACTTATTCGCGCGATACCGGAGAGATTGTCAACGATGTATCGCTGCCGCTGTTCCTGGACGGCGTGCACTGGGGCGCCGTGCGCATCGGCCTGGACTACGCGCGTTTCGAGGCGCAGTTCCAGGGCGCCGCGCCGCGCCCGGGCGAATAGCGCCGCTTTCCTGCTGCTTCTTGGGTGATCGCCGGCGGCCGGGGCCTCCTAGAATCTCGGCGAGCCGCCCTGTTTGCGCACGGCAGGGGCGGCGGAAAATACCGCGAGCATGGCCGACGAAAGCGATCTGGAGAAAACCGAAGCCGCCTCTCCCAGGCGCCTGGAAAAGGCGCGCGAGGAGGGGCAGATCGCGCGTTCGCGCGAACTGGGCACGTTCCTGCTGCTGGCGGCCGGCGTGGGCGGGTTGTGGCTGAGCGGCTCGATGCTGTACCGCGGCCTGACCGGGGTGCTGCGCAACGGCCTGGGCTTTGACGCGCGGATCGGTCGCGACCCCGGCATTATGGTGGCCCAGGCGGTCGACGGCGCGGGCCAGGCGCTGCTGCTGGTGCTGCCCATTTTCGGCGTGCTGATGGCGGTGGCCGTGCTGGCCAGTGTGGTGCTGGGCGGTTTTGTCTTTTCCGCCAAGCCGCTGCAGCCGGATTTTGCCAAGTTGAGCCTGTTTTCGGGCCTCAAGCGCATGGTGTCGGCGCAAACCGTGGTGGAATTGCTGAAAGCGGTCGCCAAGGCGCTGCTGGTGGGCGGCGTGGCCGTGGCCGTGATCGGCGGACACCGCGACGAAATGCTGGCGCTGATGCACGCCGCGCCGACCGAGGCGCTGGTAAAGGCCTTGACGCTGGTGGCGCTGTGCGCCGCCCTGATCGTGGCCTCGCTGGGCATCATCGTGCTGCTGGATGTGCCCTGGCAAATCTGGAGCCACCTGAAGAAGCTGCGCATGTCGAAGGAAGACGTGCGCCAGGAACATAAAGAAAGCGAGGGCGACCCCCACATCAAGGCGCGCATCCGGCAGCAGCAGCGGTCCATGGCCCGGCGCCGCATGATGAGCGAGGTGCCGCGCGCCGACGTCGTGGTCACCAATCCCACCCATTACGCCGTGGCGCTGCGCTATGCCGAGGGACAGGCGGCGCCGCGCGTGGTGGCCAAGGGCACGGGCCTGGTGGCCGCCCGCATCCGCGAACTGGCCGCGGGGCACCGCGTGCCTCTTTTGCAGGCCCCGCCGCTGGCGCGTGCCCTGTACCAGCACGTCGAGCTGGGCCAGGAGATTCCGGCGGCGCTGTACACCGCGGTAGCCGAAGTGCTGGCCTGGGTGTTTCAGCTGCGCAGCTGGCGCGCCGAATGGGGCGCGGAGCCGCCCGCGCCAACCGGCCTGGCGGTGCCCGCCGAGCTAGACCCCCTTGCCAGCGCCCAGTAACCACGATGGCCCCAGAGATTTCCTACGCATGAGCCAATTGCTTTCCGCTTTGAAAACCCACGGCGCGGCCAACGCCCGCATGTTGGCCGGTCCGGTACTGATCGTGCTGGTGCTGGGCATGATGGTGCTGCCGCTGCCCACGTTCCTGCTGGATCTGCTGTTCACCTTCAATATCGCGCTGTCGGTGATGATTCTGCTGGTGGCGATGTTCACCCGCAAGCCGCTGGATTTCGCCGCATTTCCGGCCGTGCTGCTGTTCGCGACGCTGTTGCGCCTGTCGCTGAACGTGGCCTCGACCCGCGTGGTGCTGCTGCACGGCCACACGGGACCGGACGCCGCCGGCAAGGTGATCGAGGCGTTCGGGCATTTTCTGGTGGGCGGAAATTTCGCGGTGGGGATCATCCTGTTCGTGATCCTGACCATCATCAACTTCATCGTCATCACCAAGGGCGCGGGGCGTATCGCCGAGGTGGGCGCCCGCTTCACGCTGGACGCCATGCCCGGCAAGCAGATGGCCATCGATGCCGACCTGAACGCCGGGCTGATCGGCGAAGACGAGGCGCGCCGGCGGCGCGGCGAGGTGTCGCAGGAAGCGGATTTCTTCGGCTCGATGGACGGCGCCAGCAAGTTCGTGCGGGGCGATGCGATCGCCGGGCTGTTGATCATGGCGATCAACGTCATGGGCGGCCTGATTGTCGGCATGGCGCAGCACGACATGAGCATTGGCGACGCGTCGCGGGTGTATACGCTGCTGACCATCGGCGATGGCCTGGTGGCGCAGATTCCCGCGCTGGTGATTTCCACCGCGGCTGGCGTGGTGGTGTCGCGCGTGTCGACTGACGTTGCCCGCGAATTTCGGATCCCTTAACTGAGCGAGATTATGCCACCCGTTGGTTCTGGGCGGCGTACCAGTCCCGCTCGAATTGCATCGGGCTGACGTAGCCCAACGTCGAGTGCAAGCGCGAATGATTGTAGAAGCTCAACCAGTCGATTACCTCGTCCATCGCTTCGCGACGCGTTGCAAAGCGCTGGCCGAGGATGCGTGCACGCTTGAGCGATCCCCACAGGCTCTCGGTCGGTGCGTTGTCCCAGCAATTGCCTCGACGGCTCATCGAACTGCGCATGCCGTAGCCCTTGAGCAGGTCCTGGAAGTCATGACTGCAATACTGGCTGCCACGGTCACTGTGGAGGATCAGGCCCGCTTGCGGACGGCGGCGAAACCACGCCATACGCAGCGCATCAGACACCAGCTCCGTGCGCATGTGCGGCTGCATCGACCAGCCCACCACCTGACGGCTGAACAGGTCGAGAATGACGGTCAGAAACAGCCAACCCTCGTCCGTCCAGATGTACGTGATGTCCGTAGTCCAGACCTGGTCGGGACGCGCGGGAGAGAAGTCTCGTTGCAGCAGGTCCGGTGCGACCGGCAGGCTGTGTTTGCTGTCGGTCGTGACCTTGAACCGGCGTTTGGTCTTCGCCTTGATGCCGTGCAGCTTCATGAGCCGCTGGACACGATCCTTGCTGACGCGAATGCCCTGGACCAGCAGTTGCTTCCACACGCGCGGCCAGCCGTACTCGCCTTTGGATTCAGCGTGCACGGCCTTGATGTGCACCAGCAGAGCGTCGTTGCTGATGCGTCGGCGCGGTCGGTCAGTATCGACATCCCGCACCTTGCGCGCGTGGTAACCGCTGGGGCTGACACCCAGCACCTGGCAGCTCAGGGACACCGGCCATTGTCGGCTGTGAAGCTCGATCCAGGCGTACTTCATGCCGACACCTTCGCAAAGTACGCCGTGGCTTTTCCCAATATGTCGCGCTCCATCTTCACGCGTGCCAACTCCGCGCGCAGCCGGGCAATCTCCATCTGTTCTGGAGAAACCTGTTTGCCTGCGCCGTTCAGCTTCCCAGCGGCATCGGCCTTCACCCAGTTGTGCAGCGTCTTCGGGCTGATGCCCAGTATCTTCGCCACCGCCGCCATGCTCTGGCCGCCGCGGACCATGCGCACGGCTTCCAGCATGAATTCCTGCGTATATCGAGCTCTCGGATTACCCATCTTTCCTCCCTCCTTGCGTGAGTTTTACACACTCAGCAAGGGATCCATTTTTTGCGGGCAAGCTCAGACCGACCAGGACGTGGGCCAGCAGATGCTGGCGCAACTGTTCTCGAACCCCAGCGTGCTGTACCTGACCGCGGGCATTATCGGCATCATGGGGCTGATTCCCAATATGCCGCATGTGGCGTTCCTGACGCTGGCCGTCATTCTGGCCGGCACCGGCTGGGCGCTCCAGCAACGCGCGCACGCGGCACGCCAGGCCGCGGCCGGCCAGCCATCGCAAGCGGCCGCCCAAGCCCAGGCGGCCGCCGCCGAGGCCAGCTGGGATGATGTTTCCATGGTGGACCCGCTGGGCCTGGAGGTAGGCTATCGCCTGATTCCGCTGGTGGACCATGCCCAGAATGGCGAGCTGCTGCACCGCATCCGCAGCTTGCGCAAGAAGTTCGCCCAGGACGTGGGTTTCCTGCCGCCCGTGGTGCACATACGCGACAACCTGGAGCTCAAGCCCAACGACTACCGCATCCTGTTGTCCGGGGTCGAGATCGGCCGTGGCATGGCGATGCCTAACCAATGGCTGGCCATCGACCCCGGCGGCGTCACGGCTGCAATCAAGGGCACGGCGACCACCGACCCGGCCTTTGGCCTGCCGGCACTGTGGATCGACAGCGCCCAGCGCGACACGGCCCAGGCGGCCGGCTATACCGTGGTGGACGCCGGCACGGTAGTGGCCACGCACCTGAACCACATGATGCATCGCCATGGCGCGAGCCTGCTGGGCCGCCAGGAAACCCAGCAGCTACTGGACCGCATCGGCGCCGAAGCACCCAAGCTGGTCGAGGACCTGGTGCCCAAGACCCTGTCTCTGACCACGCTGCAGAAGGTGCTGCAGGGGCTGCTGGCCGAAGAGGTGCCCATACGCGACATGCGTTCCATCGTGGACACTCTGGCCGAACACGCGCCGCGCCTGGCCGCGCAGGCCGCGGCCACTAGCGGCCAGGCCGACGTGCCCGAACTGATCGCGCTGACTCGCCGCGCGCTGGGCCGCGCCATTACGCAGCAATGGTTCCCCGGCGACGGCGAACTGCAGGTGATCGGCCTGGACGTGAAGCTCGAGCGCGTGCTGACCCAGGCCTTGACCACGAGCGGAGGCCTCGAGCCCGGCCTGGCCGATACGTTGCTGCGCGAGGCGCAGGCGAGCGTGGCCCGGCAAGAGGCCCAGGGCCAGGCGCCGGTGCTGGTGGTGTCGCCGCCCCTGCGCGCGCCGCTGGCGCGCTTCCTGCGCCACCATTTGCCGCAGCTGGGCGTATTGTCCAATGCCGAGATTCCCGATGAGCGCATGCTGCGGGTGACGTCGCTGATCGGTGCCGGCGCATGAAAATAAGCAGATTCATTGGGGCCAGCAGCCGCGACGTCATGCGCCAGGTGCGCGAGGCGCTGGGTCCGGATGCACTGATCGTTTCCAACCGCAGCGTGGCCGATGGCGTCGAGGTGTTGGCCACTCTGGACGAACCGGCCGCCGAACCCGCCGCCGAACCCGTCGCGGCTGCGCTGGCCGCGCTGCCGGGGCCGGACACCCCATTGCCGGCGCCGCAGCCGGCCGCGCCGATGCCGGCAGACGCGACGGCGGGCCTGGAAGCGGCTATCGGAGCATTGCGCGGCGCGCTGGAAACCCGGCTGGATGGCCTGCTGTGGGGAGGCGCCGATACGGCCGGGCGCGAGCCGCAGCGCGCCGCGCTGTTCCGCCTGCTGCTCGATGCCGGCTTCAGTTCGCGCCTGGCGCGGGCGATGCTGGAGCGATTGCCTGGCGGGTTGGGCCAGCGCGAGGCGCAGTCATGGGTGCGCAATGAACTGGTGACGCATTTGCCGGTGCTGACGCGCGAAGACGAGCTTTGGGAGCAGGGCGGCGTGTATGCGCTGGTCGGCCCCACCGGCGTGGGCAAGACCACCACGCTTGCCAAATTGGCCGCGCGCTGCGTGGCCCGCGAGGGCCGCGAACAGGTCGCGATGCTGACCACCGACAATTTCCGCATCGGCGCGCTGGAGCAACTGCAGATCTACGGGCGCCTGATGGGGGTGCCGGCGCGCTCGGTGCGCGACGTGGCCGAACTGCGCGCCACGCTGGCCGAACTGGGCGACCGCAAGATGGTGCTGATCGACACGACCGGCATCAGCCAGCGGGATCGGAATGTGGCCGCGCAGGCCGCGCTGCTTTGCGGCGCCGGCAGGCCGGTACGGCGCCTGCTGGTGTTGAACGCCGCCAGCCAGGGCGACACGCTGGATGAGGTGGCGCATGCATACCGGCACGGCGCCGGCGAAGATGTGGCCGGCTGCATCATCACCAAGCTCGACGAGGCGTCGCGCCTGGGTCCGGCGTTGGACACCGCGGTGCGCCACCGGCTGCCGGTGCATTATGTGTGCGTAGGCCAGAAAGTCCCGGAAGACCTGGCGTTGGCCCGTGCTGACGAACTGGTGGATCGCGCGCTGGCGGCGCCCGTGCAGGCGCCGGCACTGTACGCGCCCAGCGAGGCCGACATGGCGTCGCTATGGCGTGCGCGCAACGCTGCGCCGCAAGATGACGCGGCGCAGCGCCGGCGCCAGTGGCTGGCGGCGGCACTGTTGCCCGGCGGCGCGGCTGAGGCCTCGACGCTGGATCAGGCGCTGGCGTGGCTGGATGCCGACGCTGCCTGCAGGCAGGCCCGCGCCGCCTGGCGCGAAGTGGAAGCGCCACGCGCGGCGGCAGCCGGGCAGGGTGGCGCCGACATCAGCCTGGATGACGTGCGGCGCGCGTTTGCGTCGGCCTGCGACCGGCACCTGCTGGTGCTGCATGGCACGGCGGCGCTGGGCGGGGCTGGATTGCCGGGCGCCAGGCTACAGGCGGCGTTGCTGTTGAGCGATCGCGGCGCCGCGCTGGGCGCGGCGGCGGGCCGGGTGCATAGCCCCCGGACGTCGGGCGGCCCGGACCGGGCATGGATGCCAGAAGCCGGCCGCACGCTGCCGGAACGGGTCGCGGCGCTGGCCGAAGGGCTGCCCGCGGTGCCGCTGGTGCACTTGACCGAACCTGGCGACACGCCCGCGTGGCGCAGCCTGCCGGCTGGCACGGCCTGGCTGGCGCGCTGCGCCGGGGCCATGAAGGTGCTGCACGACGATTGCCCGACTACCTTGAATGCGGTGGGCAAAGCCTTGGGCTATCTGCCGGCCGGCGCGCTGGACGACGCGGCCGGCATCGCGGCGCTACAGCCGGCGTCGCGCGGCCCGGCGTGCGAACTCTGGGCATCCGGCACCGAGGTGGCGGTGCCCCGCCGTGGCGCGCCGGCACTGCCGTTGCGGCTGGTTTGCGCGCGGGTGGTCGGGGCCGACGGCGCGGTGCTGCGCCAGCTTTTCGGCCTGACCAGCCTGTCGGCCAGTCAGGCCGATGCGAGCACGGTGGCCCGCTGGCTGGCGCTGCAGGAGCGGGCGCGCGGCGCATTTCGCGATATGGCGCAAGCCTGGCCGGCTCTGCCGGCCGGCACGGGAATGGCCGGGCAGGCCGCGCGCGCCGCGCTGGCGGCCCAGCTGGGCGCGGCCTGCTGGCAAGTGGCGCAAGCGCCCGGTGCAGCGACCCTGGATTCCCCGCTGCGCGGCGCGCTGGGGGCCGGCCGTGGGTTGACCGCGCGCGCCATGCCGACGGCGTTACTGAAGCTGTTTTCGATGCTGGAAATGGCCGCCTGAGCGGCGAGGCACGACGACACAGGTGTCAGGCTTCCGGAGGCGCCTGCACCGTAGTATTGATGCGATTTTCCGGTGTGCCGGTTTTTGTGACCCGGCGTGAGCCTGCTTCGGTTTCTCAGGCCGCGACGATGTTCTTGCCGCCATATGCGCCGCGGCGCCCGCGGCCCTGGGCGTCGTAGGTGCCGGCGCTGGCCATGCCGCCCATCTCGCGCAGCGCGTCCAGCGATTGCTGGGTGTAGCGCAAACTGACTTCCACCAGCGCGCTGTTGCGGGCGTTGCGTTCGCGCGCGACGGCGGCATTGGCCAGCAGCGTGCGCCAGGCTTCGGCCAGCTGCGGGTCGCGCGCGGCGGCGTGTTCGGTGCCTTCGTGCCCTTCGGGCAGCCCCATCTGCTCTAGCAGCGCGTCGCGGTGGTCACTGAGCGCGGCCAGCCGCAGGGCCAGGGATTCCTTGTGCCGCGTCAGTTCCGGCAATTGCTGGAAGGCGGTGCGATCGACCAGGGCATGGGTTTCACTGTCCAGGGTAGCGGAGAATTCCTGCACCAGGGCGTTTTCGCGTGCCAGGCAATCGAGCAGAGAAGTGGGCATGTCCATGGTGCGGGCCGTGCGTGAGTAGGCTATTTGACCAAATCCCGGGCGCTGGCGATCAGGCTGTCGGCGATGCGGCCGGCGTCGATCTGCAGTTGTCCGGAAGCGATGGCGGCGCGTATGGCGGCCACGCGTTCGACGTCGATGTCGCTGCTGCCGTCCTGCAGGGCGAGCAGCTGGCGCGATGCGGGGCTGAGCGCCACTTGCGCACTGGTGGCGCCCGACGATGCGGTCGACGGCGCCGCGCCGGCCGGGGTGTCGGCCCGCCCGCCCGGCGCCTGGGCGCCGACAGGCCGGGAAGAGGATGGGATGATTTTCAAAGCAGTCTCCGCAGGGCAAGGTGTGAGCTTGCCCGCAAAAAATGGATCCCTTGCTGAGTGTGTAAAACTCACGCAAGGAGGGAGGAAAGATGGGTAATCCGAGAGCTCGATATACGCAGGAATTCATGCTGGAAGCCGTGCGCATGGTCCGCGGCGGCCAGAGCATGGCGGCGGTGGCGAAGATACTGGGCATCAGCCCGAAGACGCTGCACAACTGGGTGAAGGCCGATGCCGCTGGGAAGCTGAACGGCGCAGGCAAACAGGTTTCTCCAGAACAGATGGAGATTGCCCGGCTGCGCGCGGAGTTGGCACGCGTGAAGATGGAGCGCGACATATTGGGAAAAGCCACGGCGTACTTTGCGAAGGTGTCGGCATGAAGTACGCCTGGATCGAGCTTCACAGCCGACAATGGCCGGTGTCCCTGAGCTGCCAGGTGCTGGGTGTCAGCCCCAGCGGTTACCACGCGCGCAAGGTGCGGGATGTCGATACTGACCGACCGCGCCGACGCATCAGCAACGACGCTCTGCTGGTGCACATCAAGGCCGTGCACGCTGAATCCAAAGGCGAGTACGGCTGGCCGCGCGTGTGGAAGCAACTGCTGGTCCAGGGCATTCGCGTCAGCAAGGATCGTGTCCAGCGGCTCATGAAGCTGCACGGCATCAAGGCGAAGACCAAACGCCGGTTCAAGGTCACGACCGACAGCAAACACAGCCTGCCGGTCGCACCGGACCTGCTGCAACGAGACTTCTCTCCCGCGCGTCCCGACCAGGTCTGGACTACGGACATCACGTACATCTGGACGGACGAGGGTTGGCTGTTTCTGACCGTCATTCTCGACCTGTTCAGCCGTCAGGTGGTGGGCTGGTCGATGCAGCCGCACATGCGCACGGAGCTGGTGTCTGATGCGCTGCGTATGGCGTGGTTTCGCCGCCGTCCGCAAGCGGGCCTGATCCTCCACAGTGACCGTGGCAGCCAGTATTGCAGTCATGACTTCCAGGACCTGCTCAAGGGCTACGGCATGCGCAGTTCGATGAGCCGTCGAGGCAATTGCTGGGACAACGCACCGACCGAGAGCCTGTGGGGATCGCTCAAGCGTGCACGCATCCTCGGCCAGCGCTTTGCAACGCGTCGCGAAGCGATGGACGAGGTAATCGACTGGTTGAGCTTCTACAATCATTCGCGCTTGCACTCGACGTTGGGCTACGTCAGCCCGATGCAATTCGAGCGGGACTGGTACGCCGCCCAGAACCAACGGGTGGCATAATCTCGCTCAGTTAAGGGATCCGAAATTCGCGGGCAACGTCAGTGCCGGCAGGCGCCGCTAGGGGCGGCCGGCTCTTGTCCTTGTAACGGCGGCGGCGCGGCGAACTTTAGCGTGGCCGGCCGGCTGGTGACTTCAATATGTAACATCTAAAGCACAACCTCGACCAGGGTGGCGTTGCGCACGATGCCGCTGACCACCTGGCCCGAGGGCGTGCGTACCTGCACCGGCGCGCCCGGCGGGGCGTCGTCGAGCGCCTCGCCCTCGCTGCTGATTACGAAGCCGGCTCCGCGCGCGGTGATGCGTACCTGCTGGCCACGGGTGACCGCCCGCGCGCTGCGCAGGGCCGTGCCTTTGATGGCCTGCCCGGCGGCGATGCGATAGCGGGCCCGCATGCCGACGATGGCCGCCGGATCGACCACTACGCCGTGCGGCAGGGCGACCAGGTCGCCGTCGCGGGCATCGAGGTCATTGGCCTGGATGGTCTGTCCGGCGGGAATCATGTGTGCGGCCACGTAATACTGCCCCCGCACGCTGACGGTCGCCTGCACGTACTGGGTCCAGGATTGCGGCGCGGTGCAGCGCACGCCGACGGTCATGCGCGGACGCGGGCGCAGCGCCGAGGGCAGGAAAGGCGCCAGTTGCGTGCAGCTTGCCAGGCGCGAGGCGTCGATCGGGTCGAGCGTGATCGACAACGTGCCGGGCAGGCCGGCGAGCTGCTCGCGCAGGAATGCCTCGGCCGCCTGCCCGATGGCGGCGGCGGCGGCCGCGGCGGGTGTCGCTTCGGCGCGCGCGGCCGCACCGGCCGGCGGCGCCGGCAGCAGCACGGTGCCCAGCAGGGCCAGTCGCAAGAGAGCGCGCGAGAGCGGTTGCATGATGCTGGCATTGTAGAAGCGGGGTGCCGCCGGCAAGACCCGAATTGAATCGGAAATGACGGGTTATTTGCCTGATTGTGGCGCGCGCCCGGCCCCTAAGATGCCGTCATGCAAAAAGGGATTGCGGCGTGCCGCGGTCCCGCAGGTTCCGCTCACTCTTCCTGCAGGACACTCCCAGGATGCTAGACAGGCTCAACGAAGACTTTCGCTTCTACCAGCAGGCAATCGCGCTGCGCGCCGAACGGCAGGAAGTGCTGTCTTCGAACATTGCCAACGCCGACACGCCCAACTACAAGGCGCGCGACTTCGATTTCCAGGCCGCCATGCGCAACGCGCTGGACACGCGCATGCGTCTGCCCGACACGCAGCTGGCGCTGACCTCGGCGCGGCACATTCCGGCCAAGGCTGTCACGCCCGACCCCGCCGAGCTGCTGTACCGCCTGCCGTATCAACCCAGTATCGACGGCAACACCGTCGATATGGACGCCGAGCGGGTGCAGTTCGCCGACAACACGCTGCACTACCAGAGCAGCCTGCAAATGCTGTCGAGCCGCATTCGCTCGATGATGTCGGCCATCCAGGAATAACCCACGGACCCCGCCATGTCTTTGACCAGTATTTTTGATATTGCCGGTTCGGCGCTGCAGGCCCAGTCGCAGCGCATGAACGTGTCGGCCAGCAACCTGGCTAACGCCGACAGCGCAGTGGGCCCGGACGGCCAGCCTTATCGCGCGCGCCAGGTAGTGTTCCAGGTGAATCCTCCGGCGGGCCAGGCCTACGGCCGCGAAATCGGCGGCGTGCGCGTGGCGGGGGTGGTACAGGACCCGTCGCCGCCCAAGCTTATCTACGATCCGTCCCATCCGCTGGCCAACCCGCAGGGCTACGTGACGATGCCAAATGTGGATCCGGTGGCCGAGACCGTCAACATGATCGCGGCGTCGCGGTCGTACCAGGCCAACGTGGAAGTGCTGAACACGGCCAAGCAATTGATGATGAAGACGCTGACCCTCGGCCAGTCTTGAACCCCTGAACGGAGCCCCGGATGACCACGGTCAACAACAGTACAGATTCCACCGGACTGGCGCTGGCGCAGTCCGGCGTCGGCGCCAATAGCGCGCAGAGCCTGCAGGACCGCTTCCTGACGCTGCTGGTCACCCAGCTGAAAAACCAGGACCCGCTCAACCCGATGGAAAACGCCGAGCTGACATCGCAGCTGGCGCAGATATCCACGGTGGAAGGCATTACCAACCTGAAGAACACGTTGCTGGCCATCAGCGGACAGATCGACGTGTCGCAGTCGATGAATGCCGTGTCCATGATAGGCAAGGGCGTGCTGATTCCCGGCGAAAAAATTTCGCTCGGCACCGATGCAAGCGACCCGTCCAAGCGCGTGGCCACGCCTTTCGGCATCGACTTGCAGGGCGATGCCGCCAAGGTGTCGGTCAAGATACTGGACGCATCGGGCGCGGTAGTGCGCAGCTTTGAGCTGGGCGAGCAGGATACCGGCGTGCTGACGCTGGACTGGGATGGCACCAACGATGGCGGGCAGGCGCTGGTAGACGGCAAGTACACCGTGAAGGTCAGCGCCACGGATGCCGACGGCAAGAAAGTGCAGGCCGAGACGCTGACTTACGGCAAGGTAAACAGCGTGTCGTATTCCACTGACGGCCTGCGGCTGGACCTGGGCCTGGCCGGCCAGATCAGCATGCTGGATGTACGCAAGGTGCTGGGTACCTGAGGGTACGCGGCGGCAATCGACTAGACACTCACACGAGCGAGAGAACACATGGGTTTCGGACAAGGATTGAGCGGCCTGAACGCCGCGGCGCAGAACCTGGACGTCATCGGCAACAACATCGCCAACTCGGGCACGGTGGGCTTCAAGTCCGCCACGGCGTCGTTTGCCGACGTGTACGCGAGTTCGCGCGTGGGCCTGGGCGTGAAGGTCAGCGCTATTAACCAGCGTTTCTCGGTAGGCAACGTGACCGTCACTGGCGGCGAATACGATATCGCCATCGACGGGCCCAAGGGTTTTTTCCGCCTGACCGACCCCAGCGGCGGCGTGTTCTATTCGCGCAACGGCGAGTTCCTGGTGGATAAGGATTTCTACCTGGTCAACGCCCAGGGCTACCGCCTGACCGGCTACGCCGCCGGCGCGGTGGGGTCGGCCCCGGTGGACCTGCGGCTGCCGCAAGGCAACATCGCTCCCAAGCCGACCGACGCGGCCGGGTTGCAGACCAACCTGAACGCCAATGCCGATGCCATCGACCCGGCCACCTCGCCCTTCGATCCCACGCTGGCCTCGACCTACACCGACTCGGTGCCCACCACGGTATATGACTCGCTGGGCAACGCGCATCAATTGACGCAGTACTTCGTCAAGCGCGCAGGCGATACGGTGACTAACGAAAGCGTCTACGAGGTGTACTACACGCTGGACGGCGAGGCCATGGACCCTACTACCGAAGCCGCCGGTGTCTGGGGTGGGGCAACGACGCTGACCTTCGACGCGGCGGGCCGCCTGACCTCGGCGCCCACAGTGGACCTGTCTTTCGCCACGCCGGGCGGCACCACGTCGCCGGCCGACCCGCTGGCCATCACCATGAGCTATGACGGCGTGACGCAATACGGCAGCGATTTTTCGCCCAAGATCACGCAGAACGGTTATTCCAGCGGCGAATACTCGGGCCTTTCGATCAACAGCGACGGCACCCTGCAAGCCAACTACACCAACGGTGAAACGGCCATCATCGGCACGCTGGCGCTGGCCAACTTCAACAACGTGCAAGGGCTGCAGCCGGTGGGCAACAACGCCTGGGCCGAGACCGGCGCGTCGGGCCAGCCCACGCTGGGCCAGCCCGGCACCAATGGTCTGGCGACCGTGGTCGGCCAGGCGGTGGAAGCCTCGAACGTGGACATGAGCAAAGAGCTGGTCAACATGATCGTGGCCCAGCGCACTTACCAGGCCAACGCGCAGACCATCAAGACCCAGGATGAGGTCATGCAGGTGCTGATGAACATGCGCTAAGGGCGCCGGGCATCGCACGGGAATAAGTCATGGATCGAATCATCTACACCGCGATGGGGGGCGCCGCGCGCGCCGCCGAGCACCAGGCCGTGTTGAACAACAACATGGCCAACGTCAGCACGCCGGGGTTTCGCGAGCAGCTGGCGATGTACCGCTCGGTGCCGGTACTGGACGGCACCTCGCTGCCCACGCGCGTCTCTACCGTGACCGCTACGCCGGGCAGCAATTTCCAGCTGGGCAACATGGAAACCACGGGCCGCGCGCTGGACGTGGCGCTGGCCGGGCCGGGGTGGCTGGCGATCCAGACCCCGCAGGGCGAGGCCTATACCCGCGCCGGCGACCTGCAAGTGGGCGTGAATGGCCTGCTGCAGACCGCGCAGGGGCAGCCGGTGCTGTCGGACCAGAACGGCGTGATCGACGTGCCGGAACTGGCCACGCTCACCATTGCCAGCGACGGCACCATCACGGCATTGGGGGCGGGCGACCCGCCCAACAATATCCTGAACCTGGGCCGCCTGAAGATGGTGAACCCGCCCGAGACGGCGATGGTGCGCGGCGACGATGGCGTGTTTCGCATGGCGCAGGGCGGCGGCCAACCTTTGCCGGCCGATCCGGCGCTGCGCCTGATGTCGGGCGTGCTGGAAAGCAGCAATGCCAGCCCCATCAAGGCCATGGTCGGCATGATCGACAACGCGCGGCGTTTCGAGATGCAGATGCAGGTGATCAGCGAGGCCGACAAGAACGCCGAGCGGGCCAATGGCCTGCTTTCCATGAGCTAGTAATTTTTTCACGCACGGCCCGGTAAATGCCGGCCGCGCCAGGAGTATTCACCATGATGCGTTCGCTTTGGATCGCCAAGACCGGTCTCGAAGGCCAGCAAACGTCGATGGACGTGATTTCCAACAACCTGGCCAACGTCCAGACCAACGGTTTCAAGCGCGGCCGCGCCATTTTCCAGGACTTGATGTACCAGACGCTGCGCCAGCCCGGCGCCCAGGTGGGCGACGCCAACCAGTTGCCCACCGGCCTGCAACTGGGCACTGGCGTGCGGGTGGCTTCCACCGAGCGGGTATTTACGCAGGGCAACCTGAACAACACCGGCAGCGAACTGGACATCGCCATCGACGGCAAGGGGTTCCTGCAGGTGGACCTGCCCGACGGCACCCAGGCATACACGCGCGACGGCACGCTGCAGGTGGACCAGAACGGGCAGTTGACCACGGCGGGCGGCTATGTGATTCAGCCGCCCATCAACGTACCCGACAACGCGCTGTCGCTGACGATCGGCAAGGACGGCACGGTATCGGTTACTCAGCCCGGCGCGGCCGGCCTGAATGTGCAGATCGGCCAGTTGCAACTGGCGACCTTCATCAATCCGCCTGGCCTGCAGAGCGTGGGCGAGAACCTGTACCTGGAGACGGACTCGTCGGGCCCGGCGAATATTCTGCAGCCTGGCATCGACGGCGCGGGTTCGATCCTGCAGCAGTACGTCGAGACCTCGAACGTGAATGTGGCCGAGGAGCTGGTCAACATGATCACCACGCAGCGCGCGTACGAGATGAACAGCAAGGCTGTGAAGACCTCGGATGAAATGCTGGCCCGCCTGACGCAGCTGTGATGCCCATGATTGTGCTGCGCCTGCTGTTCGCGGCCGTGCTGGCGCTGGCCGCGGCCGGTTGCGCCATGATTCCGCCCGAACCCGTCGTGACCGGGCCGGTGACTGCCGCGCCGCCGCCGCCGCCCATGCCGGCGGCGCAGCCCAATGGCTCGATCTACCAGCCGCGCGTCTACGGCAATTACCCGCTGTTCGAGGACCGCCGGCCGCGCAATGTGGGCGATATCGTCACCATTGTGCTGAACGAGCGCACCAACGCCGCCAAGAACGTGGCCACCAACACCGACCGCAGCGGCAACGTGGGGTTGGGCATCGCCGCCACTCCCGGTTTCATGGACAGCTGGGCCAACGCCAAGTTGAATACCGACGCCTCTGGCTCCAACAAGGCCTCGGGCAAGGGCGATTCCAGCGCCAACAATACCTTCACCGGCACCATCACCACCACGGTGATCGGCGTGTTGCCCAACGGCAACCTGCAGGTGGCCGGCGAGAAGCAGATCGCCATCAACCGCGGCAGCGAATACGTGCGCTTCTCGGGCGTGGTCGATCCACGCTCGATCACCGGGGCGAACTCGGTGTCGTCGACCCAGGTTGCCGATGCCCGCATCGAATACCGCAGCAAGGGCGTCATGGATGAAGTGCAGACCATGGGCTGGCTGCAGCGCTTTTTCCTGATCGCCTCGCCATTCTGACCATGACGCCTACGCCTTCGTTTTCTGTTCTGTCGCGCCTGGCCGGCTGTGTTCTGGCGGCAGCGTTGCTGATGCTGGCCGGGCCCGCGCAGGCCGAGCGCATCAAGGACCTGGCTTCCATCCAGGGCGTGCGCGGCAATCCCCTGATCGGCTATGGCCTGGTGGTGGGCCTGGACGGCAGCGGCGACCAGGTGCGGCAGACGCCGTTCACCCAGCAGAGCCTGACCAACATGCTGTCGCAGCTGGGCATTACCGTGCCGCCCGGCAGCAACATGCAGCTCAAGAACGTGGCGGCCGTCATGGTGACCGCCACGCTGCCGGCCTTCGCCCGGCCCGGGCAGCGCCTGGACGTGGTGGTGTCTTCGATGGGCAATGCCAAGAGCCTGCGGGGCGGCACCTTGCTGATGACGCCGCTGAAGGGCGCCGACAGCCAGGTGTACGCCATCGCCCAGGGCAATATCCTGGTGGGCGGCGCGGGCGCGTCGGCAGGCGGCTCGAGCGTGCAGATCAACCAGCTCAATGGCGGCCGCATTAATGACGGCGCCATTGTCGAGCGCGGCGTGCCGACCTCGTTCTCGCGGGACGGCCTGATCTACCTGGAAATGGACGTGACCGATTTCGGCACGACCCAGAACGTGGTGGCCGCGCTGAACCGCCAGTTCGGCGCGGGTACGGCAGAAGCCGTGGACGGCCGGGTAGTGCAGGTGCGCGGGCCGCTGGATGCCGCCGAGCAGGCGGCTTTCCTGGCCCGCGTCGAAAACCTGCAAGTGCGGCGCGCACCGGCCACGGCCAAGGTCATCATCAACGCGCGCACGGGGTCGGTGGTCATGAACCAAACCGTCATGATCGACGAGGCGGCCGTGGCGCATGGCAACCTGTCGGTGATCATCAATCGCCAGACCCAGGTGTCGCAGCCGGACACGCCGTTCGGCGGCGGCCAGACCGTGGTGGTGCCTAACACGCAGATCGAAGTGCGGCAGGAAGACGGCGCGTTGCACCGGGTGCGCACCAGCGCCAACCTGGCCGATGTGGTCAAGGCGCTGAACGCGCTGGGCGCCACGCCCCAGGACCTGCTGGCCATCCTGCAGGCAATGAAATCCGCCGGCGCGCTGCGCGCCGACCTTGAGATTATCTGATGGCCTTCGTCAGCTACACCCCGCGCCCGGATGCCCAGCAATCGGTATTCGACCTGGGCCGCCTGGCCGACCTGAAGCGCGGCGTGCGGGCCAAACCGGGCGACTCGGCCGCGCAGAAGCAGGTGGCCACCCAGGTGGAGGCGCTGTTCCTGCAGATGATGCTCAAACGCATGCGCGAGGCCGGGCCCAAGAGCGGGCTGTTCGATTCGCAGCAGTCGCAGATGATGCAGTCCATGGCCGACGAGCAACTGGCGCTGCAACTGGCGCGGCCCGGCGTGGGCCTGGCGCAGGCGATGCTGCGGCAGATGCAGCAGGGCCGGCCGGCGGGCGTGGCCGATGCGGCCCTGGATGGGGTGCTGCAAAACGATAGCGCCCCGCGCCGGGTGACGGCGCTGCTGGACGTGCTGCGCAACAACCGCGCCAGCGACCGCGCACTGGCCGCGGCCGAGGGCGCGCCCGTTCATGTGGTGGACTTCGTTTCCCGCATGGCCGGGCCCGCGCAAGAGGCAGCCCGCCAGACGGGCGTGCCGGCACGCCTCATCCTGGGCCAGGCCGCGCTGGAGTCGGGTTGGGGCCGGCGCGAACTGAAATACGACAACGGCGCCACCAGTTACAACCTGTTCGGCATCAAGGCCGGATCGAGCTGGAACGGCAAGGTGGTGAATGTGCTGACCACCGAGTACGAAGACGGCGTGGCGCGCAAGGTGGTGCAGCCGTTCCGCGCCTATGGTTCGTACGAGGAGTCGTTCGCGGACTACGCGCGCCTGATCGGCGAGAACCCCCGCTACGAGCCGGTGCTGCAGGCCCGCGACGAGATCGACGCGGCGCGGCGTATCCAGGCGGCCGGCTATGCCACCGACCCGGCCTACGCCGACAAGCTGATCGCCATCATGGGGCAGCTGCGCGGGGCGGGCGGTACGGATTTTTCCCATGCCCGCTAAATTCGCGCCTGTGCCTGCCGTTAACCCGGTATCAGGACCGGATACGGTTTTCTACGGGATATCGGCAGCATGAATCTGTACAACTTGGCGCTCACCGGGCTGAACGCATCCCAGGCGGGGATGGAAGTCACCAGCCACAATATCAACAACGCCGCCAACGCGGGGTATAGCCGGCAGCGCCTGGTCACCTCGACCGCCGGCGCGACCGAGACCGGTCAGGGCTTCTTCGGGCGCGGCGTGCAGGTCGACACCGTCAAGCGCCAGTACGACAGCTTCCTGTATCGCCAGATGGTGGGCGCGCAGGGCACAGGCGCGCAGCTCGCCACCCACTACGACCAGGTTTCGCAGATCAATAACCTGTTCGGCGACCGTACGGTGGGCATCACCCCGGCGCTGGAGAATTTTTTCGCCAGCCTCAACGCCGGCGCCAGCAATCCGGCCGACCCGGCTGTGCGCCAGGACATCCTTGGCAAGACCAATTCGCTGGTCACGCAGATCAACACCGCCTACCGCGAGTTGCAGAACTTGCGCGAGGGCGTGAACACGCAGATTTCGACCACGGTCGAGCAGGTCAACAGCTACCTGGAACGCATCAACGACCTGAACAAGCAGATCGTGGTGGCGCAGGGCAAGTCGGGCCACGCGCCCAACGACCTGCTCGACCAGCGCGACCAGGCGCTGTCGGAACTGAACCAGCTGGTGGGCGTGCGCTATTACGAGCAGGGCAACAGCCTGAATATCACCCTGCAAAGCGGTCAGACGCTGCTGTCGGGCACGACGGTGTACCCGCTGGCGGCCGTGCAGTCGGCCTCCGATCCCACCCGCATGGCACTGGCCTATTCGCTGCCGGCCGGCTCGGGCTCTACTGTGCAGGTCGAGCTGTCCGACAGCGAGATCAGCGGCGGCAAGCTGGCGGGGTTCCTGCAGTTCCGCAGCCAGTCGCTGGACGCGGTGCAAGACCAGTTGGGGCAGCTGGCGATCGGCCTGGCCCTGGCGTTCAATGCCCAGCACGAAGCGGGCCTGGATCTGAACGGAGACCCGGGGGAAGCCCTGTTCGGCCTGAGCCAGCCGGCGGCGATCCCCAAGGTGGGCAATACGGGCGATGGCTCGCTGACGGCAGAGTTCACCGATGCCAGCGCCATTCACGCCACGTCGTACGACATTGTCTACAACGGCACGCAATACGTGGTGACGCGCCAGTCGGACGGCGCCGTCCAGACGCTGACGCCATCGGCGGACACGCCGCCCACCATCGAGTTCGATGGCATGACGGTGACCGTGGACGGCACGCCCGCGGCGGGCGACGTCTGGAAGCTGCAGGCCACCCGCGACGCGGCGCGCGACCTGAAGGCATTGATCACCGATCCGGCCAAGCTGGCTTTGGCTGATGCCGCCGGCGGCACCACCAACGGCGCCAACGGTTTGCTGCTGGCCAAGCTGCAGACGGAAAAAGTGCTGGGCGGCGGCACCCTGAGCCTGAGCGGGCAGTTTTCGCAGCTGATCAACAACATCGGCGTGCAGACCCAGCAGATCAAGACCGCCGCGACGGCGCAGGACAACCTGATTACCCAGCAGACCTCGGCGTACCTGTCGGTATCGGGCGTCAACCTGAACGAGGAATACGTGAACCTGACGATCTACCAGGAACAGTACCAGGCCAGCGCCAAGATTCTGGACGTGGCCAGCACGGTGTTCGACACCCTGCTGGGCCTGCGCTGATCGATGCCGATTGAGACGGATTTGGAGCTTTTCCCATGCGCCTGAGCACTGCCCTGATTTACCAGAACGGCCTGAACGGCATCCTGAAGCAAGAAAGCACGCTGTCGCGGCTGCAGGAGCAACTGGCCAGCGGCCGCCGCGTGCTGACGCCGGCCGACGACCCGCTGGCCGCCTCGCTGGCGGTAAACGTGTCGCAGACGTCGAGCATGAACGCCACTTACGCGTCCAACCGCAATACGGCCAAGCAGACCCTGGGGCTGGAGAGCAATGCCCTGAGTTCGGTGGTGACCACGCTGCAGTCGGTGCTGCAGCGCGTGGTGCAGGCCGGCGGCACGCTCAGCGACCCCGACCGGCAGGCGCTGGTGACCGAGCTCGAGGCCTCGCGCGACCAGCTGGTGGGCCTGGCCAATTCGACCGACGGCAATGGCCAATATCTGTTTTCGGGCCATCAGGGCTTCAGCGCGCCTGTTACGCTCGACGCCGACGGCAACGTGAGCTATGGCGGCGACAACGGCCAGCGCCTGATCCAGGTCGACCAAAGCCGGCAGATGGCGGGCAGCGACGTGATCTCGGACATCTTCGGCAAGGCGTCGGCGGGTTCGAAGGCCTATATCGTCGAGGCTAACGAGGCGAACACCGGTACGGGCCAATTCAGCTCGGTGTCGTTCGACACGACGACTGGCAGCGGGGCGAATCAGGACTTCATCGTTACGTTCTCGGATGTCGGCGGCGTGTTGCACTATACGACCGATACGGTGCCGAGTTCGGCGCCGGTAACCGCGCCTTATGTCGAAGGCCAGACCATCGACCTGGGCGGCATCAGTTTCAGCGTGTCGGGGCAGCCGGCCGTGGGCGACAGCTACACCATCGAGACGCCCAAGGCGTCGAACATGGATATGTTCGAAACGCTCGACACCCTGATCGACACGCTGGGCCGTTCGACCACCAACGATCCCGCCGCGGTTGCCGCCATCAACAACGCGTTGGCCACGGCCAACAAGAAGCTGAACCTCACCCTGGACAATGTGCTCACCGTGCAGGCATCGGTGGGCGCCCGCCTGAACGAGCTCGATGCGCTCGATGCGGTGGGTTCGCAGCGCACGCTGTCGTATACCAAGCAGCTCTCCAACCTGGAAGACGTGGACGTCTATTCCGTGACCTCTGAACTGCTGCTGCGCAAGGTTGCGCTCGACGCGGCGAGTTCGTCGTTTTCGATCATCCAGGGTTCCAGCCTATTCAGCCGAGGCCGTTAAGCCGGCGATTCGGCATTTCTAGCGTATTTCCATCTATCACCTCAGATCATGCTGTCCAATATGAAAGTACGCACAGGCATCCTGCTTGTGCTCGGCGTATTACTGCTGGCCTTGTTGGCATCCAACGGCACTGCCTGGCTGGCCATGTATTCCAGCAACGACAAGCTCGATCGGGTCAATTCGGCTTATTCGAACCAAGTTGTGCCGGTATATGAGGCCAGCACCCTGCTGCAGCGCTCGCGCCTGAACCTGGCGGCGGCAGCCGTCGAGCTGCAAGCGGGCCGCTTCCCCGAAGCCGACCGGTTTCTGCAGCGCGCGCGGGAGGCCGGCAATACGGCTGCGCAGGTAATGGCTGACTTCATGAAAAGGGAGAAGAGCGCCACGTTGCAGGAAAAGTCGGCCACCCTGAATACAGCCTACCAGCGTTACGCCAGCCAGGCGCAGTCGCAGGGTGAGGCGCTGGGCAAGCAGGACACCCGCGCGTTTATCGAGCGCAACGACGACACCCAGGCCGCCGCGATCGCATTCGACGAGACGCTGGCGGGTTATCTGAAGTACATCGATGAGCGCACCGACGAGCTGGTGGTCGAGGCGCATACCGACTACTCCATGTCCCGCATCGTGTCGATCGCGCTGGCGGCCATTGCCTTGGTGTTGGCGGCATTGTGCTGGATATTCATGCAGCGCAGCGTGCTGCGGCCGTTGCGCCTGGCGGGCCAGCATTTTGACAAGATCGCCGCGGGCGACCTGACGGCCCGGGTCGAGGTGCACAGCACGAACGAAATGGGGCACCTGTTCTCGGCGTTGCGGCGCATGCAGGAGAACCTGGCGCGCACGGTGTCGCAGGTGCGCCGCGGGGTGGACGAGATCAACGTGGGTTCGCGCGAGATTTCGGCGGGCAACACCGACCTGAGCAGCCGTACCGAGCAACAGGCGGCGTCGCTGGAAGAGACGGCGGCGTCGATGGAAGAGTTGGCCTCGACGGTCAAGCAGAACGCCGACAACGCGCGCCAGGCGAATCAGCTGGCGGCCAGCGCCTCGGACGTGGCCGAGCGCGGCGGAGCGGCGGTCTCGGAAGTGGTGAGCACGATGGAAGGGATTTCGGCGAGCTCGCGCAAGATTTCCGAGATTGTGTCGGTGATTGACGGGATCGCGTTCCAGACGAACATTCTGGCGCTGAACGCGGCGGTGGAAGCGGCGCGCGCGGGCGAGCAGGGCAAGGGCTTTGCGGTGGTGGCGGGCGAAGTGCGCTCGCTGGCGCAGCGCAGCGCGCAGGCGGCCAAGGAAATCAAGGTGCTGATCGAGGACTCGGTGAGCAAGGTGGGCACGGGTTCGCAGCAGGTGGAGCGGGCCGGTGCGACGATGCAAGAGATCGTGGCGTCGGTCAAGCGGGTGACGGACATCATGGGCGAGATTTCGGCGGCCTCGGAAGAGCAGTCGGGCGGGATCGACCAGGTGAACCGCGCGGTGTCGCAGATGGATGAAGTGACGCAGCAGAACGCGGCGCTGGTGGAAGAGGCGGCCGCGGCGGCGGGCTCGCTGCAAGAGCAGGCGCAGCAGCTGGCCGAGGCGGTGGCGGTGTTCAAGATCAACGCCGGCGAAGTCATCGAAGTGCCGGCCCAGCAATTGACGGCCCAACACGCGCCGCGCGTGGCCGAGAGCGCGCGGCAGTCGGCGGCGACTGCAACCACGGCCGCCCGCGGCGCCGAGCCGGCGCCCTCGGCGCCGCTGCGCCAGTTGCCTGGGGCGACGACGCAGGCGCCGGCGCCAGCCGCCGCGGCTGCTGCGCCGCGCACGGCGCGCAGTGTACGCCGGGCCGACCAGGCGTCCGCGCCGGCGGAAAGCACCGCGTCGTCGGTTACGCGACGTGCCGCCGCGGCACAACCGCAGGCCGAAGGCGCCAGCGCCTCGCGCCCGGCGCGCCGCCCGACGGTTGCGGCCACGGGGCCGATTGCGGCGAACTCGGCAGCCCGTCGCGCCGCCGCGGCGGACGACGATTGGGAATCTTTCTGATGCGCCGGCAAGCTGGCGCGAATGGGTGGCGGGCATGCGTTTGAGAACGACGCTGGCCGTGCTGGGTGTGACGTGGTTGCTGGCTGGCTGCATGACGGCCGGGCGCAACTTCGATCCCGGCCAGCTGTCGCGCCTGACACCCGGCGAATCGACGCTGGAAGAAGCTTCGTATGCATTGGGGGCCGCGCCGGCCATGCTGTATGGGCAGAGCGACGGCGGCACGCTGGCGCTCTGGTCGTTCAAGGCCACATTCGTGACCGACGGCTTGTACAGCCGTAAGCAGGCCATGTTGCAGTTCGGCCCCGATGGCAGGCTGGTGCGGCTGGTGGACACCACCAATGTGCTGCTCGAGCCCTGGGAGCGCAGAAAGCTGCTTGGGCCCGCGCCACCGCGGCTGGACGGCCCGGCGGGTGCGCCATGGAACCCGGCGCCGCCAGCGCCGGAGCAATAGTGGGCATGGCGCAGTCAGCCAGAGCCGATGGGTTGCCGGCATTTGCCGGCAGTGAACGAGTTTCGGAATACTACTGAAATACGGGGGAGAGCGATGGACGCGACTTTCGATACCGGCGCCAAGCCGGCCAAGGCCAAGAAACGGGCGCGTGCGCCCAAGCAGAAGCGCTCATGGAAAATTCGCGACGCACGGGTGGGCACGCTGCTGCTGCTGGTGATGGGCTTCTTCGCCGTGCTGATTGCGGCGGTGGGCGCCCTGGCAGCGTATTTTCTGCAGAGCAACTATGAATCGATCCGCCAGATCAACGACCTGACCGCGCGCGCCAAGCAAGTCGAAATCATCAATAGCGACATGCTGCGTTCGCGCGTCGACCTGATGGTGGCGGCCCGCTACTTGCAGGAGTCGGGCTGGGGCAGCGGCGAGAAGTCGGCCGCCGAAGCCAAGAAGGCGCTGGAGGCGGCCACTTCGCGCCTGGACGGCGTGCGCAAGCGCTTTTCGGATTTCCAGCAGAACATGCTGGAAGACGATGCCGGACGCCGCCTGTCGATGGACCTGGTGCGCCGCTACCGTGCTTATATCGACGATGGCGTCGACACCATGGTCGAGGCGCTGCGCAGCGAAGATTACTCGACCTTCTATATGGTGAACAACGAGTACGGCACGCCGCGCAGCGAGACGTTCATCGAGGCGATCGCCAAGTTCACCGACTACATCCAGGAACAGCGGGACGCCAATATTGCCACGGCGCAGACCAATTTCGAGCGAGCGGTGCTGGCGGTGGGCGTGGCCGTAGTGTTGGCCCTGGTGCTGATGTTGGTGGCGCGCGTGGTGTTTGGTCGCCTGGTGGTGCGTCCGCTGATCGACGCCGGCCAGCATTTCGACAAGATCGCCGCGGGCGACCTGACGGCCCGGGTCGAGGTGCGCAACAGCAATGAAATCGGCCAACTGTTCTCGGCGTTAAAGCGCATGCAGGAGAACCTGGCGCGCACGGTGTCGCAGGTGCGCCGCGGGGTGGACGAGATAAACGTGGGTTCGCGCGAGATTTCGGCGGGCAACACCGACCTGAGCAGCCGTACCGAGCAACAGGCGGCGTCGCTGGAAGAGACGGCGGCGTCGATGGAAGAGCTGGCCTCGACGGTCAAGCAGAACGCCGACAACGCGCGCCAGGCGAATCAGCTGGCGGCCAGCGCCTCGGACGTGGCCGAGCGCGGCGGGGCGGCGGTCTCGGAAGTGGTGAGCACGATGGAAGGGATTTCGGCGAGCTCGCGCAAGATTTCCGAGATTGTGTCGGTGATTGACGGGATCGCGTTCCAGACGAACATACTGGCGCTGAACGCGGCGGTGGAAGCGGCGCGCGCGGGCGAGCAGGGCAAGGGCTTTGCGGTGGTGGCGGGCGAAGTGCGCTCGCTGGCGCAGCGCAGCGCGCAGGCGGCCAAGGAAATCAAGGTGCTGATCGAGGACTCGGTGAGCAAGGTGGGCACGGGTTCGCAGCAGGTGGAGCGGGCCGGTGCGACGATGCAAGAGATCGTGGCGTCGGTCAAGCGGGTGACGGACATCATGGGCGAGATTTCGGCGGCCTCGGAAGAGCAGTCGGGCGGGATCGACCAGGTGAACCGCGCGGTGTCGCAGATGGATGAGGTGACGCAGCAGAACGCGGCGCTGGTGGAAGAGGCGGCCGCGGCGGCGGGTTCGCTGCAAGAGCAGGCGCAGCAGCTGGCCGAGGCGGTGGCGGTGTTCAAGATCAACGCCGGCGAAGTCATCGAAGTGCCGGCCCAGCAATTGACAGGCAATTACGCTGCGCCCCTGGTGGCCCAGTCATAAGAAAAAGCTGACTCCCCCAATTGCGCCGGCCATGCCGGCGTTTTTTTTGGGGGGTATCTGGCTCCCACCGGGCGCCGACGGCGTGTCGGGCGGGATCTGGTGCCAGGGTCCCGCAAGGTGCCTGGCACCGCGTGGCGGGCGAAGCTGTGGCGCATGGGGCGGTGCCAGGCACCCTGCGGGAGCCTGACACCTGGAACGGACGTGGGCCGACGTGGGTCGGACCTGCGCCGGCCCCGAGCCGGCAGAAGATGTTTCTTTGTCCCAGCGGCGCTAGCGCGCGGCCAGCCCGCCCAAGACGTCACTGATTGCCTGCAAGCCATCTCGCATCAGGCCTTCCAGGAACGGGGCGGCATGCGGCAGCACGGCCGCCAGCAGCAGCAGGCCGGTGATCAAGCTGACAGGGAACCCCACCGCGAATACCGACAGCTGCGGGGCCGCGCGATTCAGGATGCCCATGGCCAGGTTGATGGTCAGCAGGGCGCAGATCAGTGGCAGCGCGAGCAGCAGGCCGGATACGAAAATGGTCTGCCCCCACTGCACCAGGATGCCCCAGCCATTGGGGTCGAGCGTCAGTTGCGTCAGGGGCAGTACGTCGAATGAGCGCACCAGCGCCGCCAGCACCAGCAGGTGGCCGTCCAGGGCCAGGAACACCAGCATGGCTACGATATTCAACAGCCGCGACAGCACCGCGGTGTTGGCGCCGGTGGAGGGATCGAAGAATGAAGCGAACGACAGCCCCATTTGCAGGCCCACGAACTCGCCGGCCGTCTGCACCGCGGCGAATACGATGCGCATGGTGAATCCCATGGCGATGCCGATCAGCACTTGCTGGCCCAGCAGCCATAGCCCGGCGTACGAACCGGGCGGAATGGCGGGCGGGGGCTCCAGGCCGGGCGCCACTGCCACGGTGAGCATGAAAGCCAGCGCCACCTTGATCCGGATAGGGATGGTGGATTCGGAGAACAGCGGCGCGCTGCCCACCAGCGCCAGCATGCGCACGAACGGCCAAAGGAACTGCAGCAGCCATGCGTCGAGCTGCTGCTGGGTGAAGTTGATCATGGCATGCAAGGCCGGCTGCCGCGCACAGGCCCGCCTACGAGACCAGCAACGGAATCTGGCCGATCAGCTGACGGATGTAGTCGGTCATCAGGCCCAGCAGCCAGGGGCCCATCAGCACCAGCACGCCGCACATGGCCAGCAACTTGGGGATGAACGACAGCGTCATTTCGTTGATCTGCGTAGCGGCCTGGAACACGGCGATGACCAGGCCCACTGCCAGGGTCACCAGCAGCAGGGGGCCAGCCATGGCCAGCGCTATTTTCAGCGCCTGGTAGGTCATCGACATGACGGTTTCAGCGGTCATGGCGGCGCTCCGTTATTGGTAGAAACTGCTGGCCAGCGACCCCAGCAGCAGGTTCCAGCCGTCGGCCAGCACGAACAGCATCAGCTTGAAAGGCAGGGCCACGGTGACCGGCGGAACCATCATCATGCCCAGCGCCATCAACACGCTGGCCACCACCAGATCGATGATCAGGAAAGGAATGAAGATGGTGAAGCCGATCTGAAAAGCCGTTTTCAGTTCACTGGTGATGAAGGCGGGCACCAGGATCTTCATGGGCACCTGCGACGGATCTTCCAGGGCCGGCTGGTTCGCCAGGTTGGCGAACAGGGTCAGGTCGTTCTCGCGCGTCTGGTGCAGCATGAACGTGTGCAATGGCGCGGCGGCGCGCTCGACGGCCGTTTCGAAGGGAATCGAACCTTCCGACAGCGGCTTGTAGGCTTCGCTGTAGATGCGGTCGAACACCGGCGACATGGTGTAGAAGGTAAGAAACAAGGCCAGCCCGATCAGCACGTGGTTGGGCGGCGACATGGCCGTGCCCAGGGCGCTGCGCAGCAGCCCCAGCACGATGATGATGCGCGTGAAGCCCGTCATCATCAGCAGTGCCGCCGGCAGGAACGACAGCGAAGTCATCAGCAGCAGCGTCTGCATGCTGAGCGAATACGTCTGCGCGCCGCCGGGGCCAGGCGTGGCGGTCAGGGCAGGCAGGGTGGCCTGGGCCACGACGCCCGCCGGAAACAGCGCCAGCCCCGCCAGCGCGGCGGCGGCCAGGGCGAGCGGCACGCGGCGGCACGAGCGGAAATGGTGCATGCGATGGAGCATCATGAAAACCGGAAGAGAGTCAGCCGCGGCGCTTGAGCGCCTGCGACAGCTTGCCGGCGAAGGCGCCCAGTTCAGACGCAGGCGGCGCGACGACGCCCGCGGGCAGCGTGTGCAGGGGCGTGATCTGGGTGGACGTGACGCCGACCACCAGCCAGGTGTCTTCGATCTGCAACAGGGCCACGCTCTGGCGCGGGCCCAATGGCAGGCTGGCTACCTGGCGCATCGGCCCTGAGCCGGCGCGCCCGGCCAGCCCGGCGCGGCGCGCCAGCCAGGCCGAAGCCAGGATGGCCGCCACCACCAGCACCAGACCGATCACCACGCGCAGCACGGCCGATTCCGTCATGGCGTTCTCAGCGACGGTTGTTCAGGCGGTTGATGCGTTCCGACGGCGTGATGATGTCGGTGAGGCGGATGCCGTACTTTTCTTCCACGACCACCACTTCACCCTGGGCAATGAGGTAACCGTTGACGAAGATGTCCATGGGTTCGCCGGCCAGGCCGTCGAGCTCGACCACCGAGCCCTGCCCGAGCTGCAGCAGGTTCTTGATGGTGAGACGGGTGCGGCCCAGTTCCACTGTCAGCTGCACCGGCACGTCCATGATCAGGTCGATGTCGTTGCCGTTGCCGCCGGCAGCGTCGGCCAGTGGCTTGAAGACCGAGCCGCCGGCCGGACGGGCCGCGGGCGCGGCGGCAGGAGCAGCCGCGGCAGGCGCCGTGGATGCGGCCGATGCCTGTTCGGCCATGGCGCCGGCCCAGTCGTCCTGCGGTTTCAGGCCGTCGGCCTGGGTGGGGGGCTGGGCCGCCGCGGATTGCTCGGCAAGCGCATCGGCCCAGTCGTCGGCCGGGGTGGCGGACGAACCGGAACCGGTCTGGCCGGGCGCGTTCGTGTCAGTCATGGTCGGGGGCCTCGTGTGTATCGCTTTCGTAGGTAAACAGGTTCTGCACGCGCAGGGCGTATTGGCCGTTGAAGACGCCGTAGCTGCATTCCATCAGGGGCACGCCGTTGACGTTGGCGATAACCGTCTCGGGCACCTCGATCGGCAGCACGTCGCCGACTTTCAGGCGCAACAGTTCGCGGATGCTGGAGGGGATCGACGCGAATTCGGCCGTCAGGTCGACGTCGGCGCTGCGCACCTGGCGCGAGAGCTGGTGGGTCCAGCGCTGGTCGACTTCTTCCAGGGTCGTTTCCTGCAGCGGGCGCGTCAGCAGGTCGCGCACCGGCTCGATCATGGAGTAGGGCAGGCAGATATTCAGGTCTCCGCCAGTCGCGCCGAACTCGATGTGGAACGACGACACCACCACGACTTCATTGTTGCCGGTGATGCTGGCGAACTTGGTGTGCATCTCGGAGCGCACGTATTCGAACTCGATGGGGTACACCGCTTCCCAGGACTTGCCGTAGCTTTCCAGGGTCAGGTTGAGCAGGCGGCGAATGATGCGCTGCTCGGTGGTGGTGAAATCGCGGCCCTCCACGCGCGTGTGGTAGCGGCCGTCTCCGCCGAACAGGCTGTCGATCACCAGAAACACCAGGCTGGGATCGTAGGTGAACAGCGCCGTGCCCCGCAGCGGCTTCATCTGGATCATGTTCAGATTGCTGGGCACCGGCAGATTGCGTTCGAAGTCGGCGTATTTCAGTATCTTGATCGACCCGACCGTGATGTCGGCGTTGCGCCGCATGAAATTCAGCAACAGGTGGCGCAGCTGGCGGGCGAATCGCTCGTTGATGAGTTCGAGCGTCTGCATGCGCCGCCGCACGACGCGGTCGGGCGAGCTCAGGTCGTAGGCGCGCGCGCCGCGCGCATCGGCCTCGTCGCGGGATTCGCTGTCGCTCTCGCCGGTAACGCCGGCCAGCAGCGCATCGACTTCATCCTGCGAAAGAAACGCCTCGTAGGCCATGCTTACTGCACCACGAAGGCGGTGAACAGGGCGGCGCTGACGTACTGGCCATCGGGCAGGGGCGAGAACGGCTGATTCACGGCGGCGACGATGGCGCGCGCCATGTCGGCCTTGCCCTGGGGCGACTGCGCGACCGTGGGCGATTGCGCCGACAGTACCATCAGGATGCGGCTGCGCACCTCGGGCATGTATTTCTCGATACGCATCCGCGTCTGCTCGTCGCCCGCGCGCAGAGTGATGCCCACATGCAGGATGCGCTCGCTTTCGGCGCTTTGCAGCGTGACAGTGAAGGCTTCCAGGGGAATGAAAATGGGCGCCGGCACCGGGGTCGGCGTGGCGGGCGGCTCGACAAAAATGGCCGGCGCGGGGCCGGCATCGGCCTTGCCGACGCCCAGCCGCACGGGGGCCGCCGCTTCGGTGTACTGGCGGTGCATGATGAACCAGGTGGCGGCCACGCTCGCGCAGGCGACGATGGCCAGCGCAAGCAGCCAGAAAAGGCCGCGCAGGATCGGGCTGCCGCCAGAGGTGCGCAAAGGCAGGCTGCGTGACGGCATGGAAGGATTCTTGGAAGTGGCCATCAGGGTATCGATGCTAGGGAATGAAGGGATTCTGCCCCAAACTCCGCCGCGGTTTGCAGGCGAAAAACAGGACGAAAGCTGCGTATCTCAGGCTATTGCGCCGCAGCGTGCGGCGCTCGCCCGCTGCGGTGCGCCCCATGTCGTGCGGTGGCGCGGCACGGGTCAGGCGAAGGTGTCGACCAGTCCGTCGCCGCGCGCGACCCGGGTGGCCGCGGCCGGCGCCAGGGCCACTGCCCCGTCGCCCTGTGTGCCGCCGCCTTGGCCATGGCCGCCGCCTTGCGCCTGCTGCTGCATGTCGAAGCCGGATTGCGAGCCGTGCTCGCCCACGTTGGCCTGCCCCAACGACAGGCCGGCCTGCGCCAGCGCCTGGTGCAGTTGCGGCAATGCGGCTTCGACCGCGTGGCGCACCGCCGCATGGGCCGACACGAAGCTGGCGCTGGCCACGCCGTCATTGACGCTGAGCGTGACGCGCAAGGGACCCAGGTCAGGGGGATCGAGGCGCAGTTCTGCGGTGTGCTGGCCGCGCGTGGCGTCGTGGCTCAACACGACCAGCTGGCGGCCCAGGTCGGCGCCCCAGGCCGGGGTGGCGGCGACGGGCGTGGCCACCGCCAACGATAGCGCCCCGGCCTGCGGCATTGGGGCGGGCGCCGTGGCTTGCGGGCTGGCGGCGGCCGCCAGGCTGGCAGCCGCGTCGGCGGCGTGCGACGATGCCGCGCCATGGCCGGCCGGTTGCGCGACGGCGCTGGCTGCCTGCAGCGCAAGCTCGGCCTCGGCGGCAGCCTGCGCGTTGAGGTGTTCCGGGGCCTCGGCCACGGCGGTGACCGCTACGGCGTTGGGGTTTGGCATGGGCGCGGGCGCGCCGCGCAGTTCGTGGCCGGGCACGCGGGTGTCCGGCCGTGCCGCGGCAGGGGCCTGCGTCTGTGGCGCCGGGGTGTTGGCAGGGGCCGCGGCCGACAGCGCCAGCGCCGCGGCGGGCGGGGGCGGCGCGGCGTCGCCTGCCTTGGCCGCCGACGCCACCCCGGCCGCACCATCCGGCAGAGGCGCGGCCGGCATGGCGGGCGCGCCGGTGGCGGCCTCGCTCGTCACGGCCGGCGTCTGCTGCTGCAACTGCGCGGCCTGCGCCGCGATTTCCAGCGCCTGGGCCGGCAGCGCGGGCGCCTGCGCTTCAGGTGGCGCAACTTGCGGCTGGGCCGGCGCCATGGCCTGCGCGGCCGCGGCGCCGGCCGCCGCGGCGGTTGCCGGGTCCACCACGGTGGATGCGGCCGTGTCGGCGCTGGCGTCTTCGGTGGGCGCTTTGCCGGGTTTGGCATTGCTGGCTGGCTTGCCCTGCGCGCCGGTGGCGGGCCGTGCGTCGTCGGTCGCCGCGCCGCGCTGGCGCGCCAGCTGCTGCGCGAAGCTGCCGGTCTTGGGGTCGCTGGCCACGGACGCGGCGCGCTTGCCCTGGACGGGCGGCGCGGTGGGGACCAGCAGCGGGGTAGTTGGAGTCGCGGTCATGAGGGCATCCTGATCGGCGGTCGGGTCGTTGGGCGCCAGTGCGGTCAGGCCTGGCGGAACATCATGCGGGAGGCGAATTCGTCGCTGGCGCGCTGTTCGCGCCGCGTCTCCAGCACAGCCTGCGCGCGTCGCTCGCGCTCGGCCAGGGCATCGAACGAATTGAGCCGGCGCTGTTGCTGTTGCCAGTGAACGCGGCCTTGCGCCAAGTGGCTGTCGGCCTGGCGCAGCACGGCGGCCTGCTGGCCGATAGCGTCGTCCAGGGTGGCGATGAAGCGCTGGTAGTTGTGGCAGTCGGCGGCCGACATGCCGGTCTGCATGGCATTCTGCAGGCGCAGCAGGTAATCTTGGCGATAGTCCTGCAGCATCGACAGTTGCCGTTCGGCATGGGAGCGCTCGGCGTTCAGCCGGCCCAGCGCGCGCGCCGCCTCGTCAGTGCTTTCCCGGGCCAGGCCGATCAGCGTATCCAGGGGCAATTGGCTAGGCATAGGCTTCCTTGGTCTCGAAGGCCGCGCGCAACTGGTCGACCGCGGCGTCGTAGGACACGCTGTCGCCGATGTCCTGCTGCAGGAAGGCCTCCAGGCGCGGGTAGCGCGCGATCGCATCGTCGAGCTGCGGGTCGTTGCCGGCGCTGTAGGCGCCCACGGCGATCAGGTCGCGGTTGCGCTGGTAGCGCGACAAGGTCTGCTTGAAGCGGCGCACCACGGCGTACTGCTGGTCGCTGATGAGCGAGGTCATGGCGCGCGAAATCGACGCCTCGATGTCGATGGCCGGGTAGTGCCCGGCTTCGGCCAGATGGCGCGACAGAACTACGTGTCCGTCCAGGATGGCGCGCGCGGAATCCGCGATGGGATCTTGCTGGTCGTCGCCTTCGGCCAGCACGGTGTAGAACGCCGTGATGGAGCCCGCCTTGCCGTTGGGGCCTGGCGCGCCCATGCCGGCGCGCTCTACCAGGGCGGGCAGGCGCGCGAACACCGAAGGCGGGTAACCCTTGGTGGCGGGCGGTTCGCCAATGGCCAGGGCAATCTCGCGCTGCGCCATGGCATAGCGCGTGAGCGAGTCCATGATCAGCAGCACGTCCAGCCCCTGGTCGCGAAAATGCTCGGCCAGGCGGGTGGCGTAGGCCGCGCCCTGCAGGCGCAACAGCGGCGATACATCGGCCGGAGCCGCCACGACCACCGAGCGCGCCAGTCCGTCGGCGCCCAGGTTGTGTTCGATGAATTCCTTGACTTCGCGGCCGCGCTCGCCGATGAGGCCCACCACGATTACGTCGGCGCGCGTATAGCGGGCCATCATGCCCAGCAGCACGCTCTTGCCCACGCCCGAGCCGGCAAACAGGCCCATGCGCTGGCCCCGGCCGACAGTCAGCAGGCCGTTGATGGCGCGCACGCCGACATCCAGCACCGTGTCGATCGGCGCTCGCGACAGGGGGTTGATGGGGTGGGCCGACAGGGGGGCCAGTTCGGCGCCAGTCAGCGGACCCAGGCCGTCCAGCGGACGCCCGGCGCCGTCGAGCACGCGGCCCAGCAAGGCATTGCCCACCGGCAAGTGGCGGCCAAGCTGCGGTTTGGCGTTGCCGTTCAGTTCGGCCCTGCGCGGCAACGGAATAGCGCGTTGCACAGGCGGCTCGCCGGGCACGACCCGCGCGCCGGGCGGCAGGCCGGAAATGTCGGCTTGCGGCATCAGGTACAGCGTGTGGCCGTCGAAACCCACCACCTCGGCGTCGGCCCAGTGATCGTGGCCGCGCGCGATCTCGATGCGGCAGGCCGCGCCCACCGGCAGCCGCAGGCCGGTGGCATGCAGCACCAGGCCGGTAGCGCGGATGATGCGGCCGCTGGCCAGCCACGGCTCGGTGGACGCAGCTCGGATCGAGCCGATGCGCAGCTGGGTTTCCCAGCGTTCGACCACCGGCGCGGCCGCGGCGCTCATGCCTCGGACTCCCAGGATACGCTGCGCCCCAACGAAGCGGCGATGCGGCGCCAGCGCGTCTGCAGCGTGGCGTCGATATCTCCGTAGGGTGTCTCGGCGCGGCAGCCGCCGCGCGCAATGGATTCGTCCGCCAGCACGCGCCAGTGGCCTTCGCGCAGTTCATCGGCCAGGTGCTGGCGCACCAGTTCGAGATCGGCGGGATGCACCCAAAGCCGCATGGCGCCGGTCGCGGCGGGATTGATATGCAGCACTTCGCGCACGGCGGCCAGCATGCTCTCGGGCTGCTCGGCCAAGGTCGTGCGCAGGATCTGCCCGGCGATGTCCAGGGCCAGAGTCAGCAGTGCCTGGCCCATCCGGGCTTCCAGGTCCGCCAGCGAGGCGCCGCAGGATTCGGCCAGCGCGTGCAGTTGCAGCGCTTCCTGGCGAGCCTGCTCGCGGCCTTGCGTCAGACCTTCCTGGTAGCCGGCTTCGCGGCCGGCCGCCAGCCCCTCGGCGTGGCCAGTCTGGCGGCCTTCGCGCAATCCTTGTTCCCGGCCTTGCTGCAGGCCCTCGCGGCGTCCGGCCGCCTCGGCCTGGGCGCGCGCTTCGCGCAGCAGTTCTTCGGGGTCCGGCCCGGGGTCGGGTTCGGGCGGCGGCGCCACGATCTCGATGGCGTCTTCCACCGGCAGGTCGAACGACGACATCTGCCAGCGCCGCCAGGCGGTGCGGGGCAGGGCGCCGGTGATGCCCCCCGCGTTTCGGGGAAAGGTTTTCCCCTCAGACATAGGCGTCGTCGCCCTGGTTGCCCAGCACGATCTGCCCGCTTTCGGCCAGGCGGCGGGCGATCTGCAGGATCTTCTTCTGCTCGGACTCGACCTTGGACATGCGGATCGGGCCTTGCGCCTCGAGGTCTTCGCGCAGAATGTCCGCGGCACGGCTCGACATGTTGCGCAGGAATTTGTTGCGCAGTTCTTCCGAGGCTCCCTTCAACGCCACCATCAGGCTGTCGTTGTCGATTTCCTTCAAGATCAGTTGCAGTGCGCGGTCTTCGACGTCGATCAGGTTGTCGAACACGAACATTTCGTCGATGATCTTCTGCGCCAGGTCGCTGTCGCGCTCGCGCAGGCTTTCCACCACGGCCTCTTCCTCGGCCGAGCTCATCATGTTCAGGATCTCGGCTGCCGTGCGCACGCCGCCCATCTTGCTGCGCTTGGCGCCCTGGCCCGCCAGTACGGAATTGAGCACGTCGGTCAGCTCCGACAGCGCAGCCGGCTGCACCCCGCCGAAGGTGGCGATGCGCAGCATCACGTCGTTGCGCAGGCGGTCGGTCAGCAGGGCCAGCACGCCGGCGGCGCGGTCGCGCTCCAGGTGCACCAGGATGGTGGCGATGATCTGCGGATGCTCGTCGCCGATCAGTTCGGCCACGGTGTGCGGATCGAGCCAGTTCAGCGCATCGATGCCGCTGGCGCCTTCGCCGGCTTCCAGGATGTCTTCGATCAGCCCGGCCGCACGGTCGCTGCCCAGAGCCTTGGTCAGCACGGTGCGGATGTAGTCGTCCGAGCCCAGCGTCACGGCCATGAACTGGTCGGCTTCCTGGCGGAATTCCTCCAGCACCACGGCCACGTCGCCGCGCGTGACCTGTTTCAGGTTGGCCATGGACCCGCCCACCAGCTGCACTTCACGCGCCGACAGGTACTTGAAAACTTCCGCCGCGGCATCTTCGCCCAGCGACATCATCAATACGGCGCTGCGCGTTACGCCGTCCAGGGGCTTTCCGTCATTTTTCATCTTGGGTCATCCAGGCACGCATCACCATCGCGACGGCGCGCGGGTCTTTGGTGGCCATGTCGCGGGCACGCTGCAGGTTGTCTTCGTAGCGGTTGACTTCCTTGGCCCGTGCCGCGGCCTGGGCTTCGCGCTGCATTTCCTGGCGGCGCGCCTCGGCCTCTTCGGGGTCCACCGGCGGATTCAGGTAGTTGCTGACGGCGGGCCGCAACCTGCGGTACAGCCACAGGGCAAGCGCCAGACCGAACACCCAGGCAAGCACGGTCTTGACCAGGTCGAGCAGTTCCGGATCACGCCAGAAGGGCGGCTTGACTGGCTTGTCGTTGAACTGGCTGTTGACCAGGTTGAGCGAGTCGCCCCGGGCTTCGGAATAGCCCATGGCTTCGCGCACCAGGTTGGTCAGCTTGGTCAGCTCTTCTTCGGGCAGCGGTTGGGGCTCGCCGCTGCTGTCGGGCAGGTAATTGACCACCACTGCGACGGACAGGCGCTTGAGCATGCCCACCGGCTGCTTGACGTGGCTGATGGTGCGATCGACCTCGTAGTTGATCGTGGCGTCGTTGCGATTGTTGGTCGGCAGGCGCGGGGCCGCCTGCGTTGCGGCGCCTTGCGCGGCGTTCTGGCCCGCCTGGGCCAGCTGGCCGGGTTGGCCGCCCTGTGCGGCTTGCGGCGCGGCCGGCGGGTTCACGATCGGGGCCTGGGCGGCCGCGGGCGGCTGGTTGCTGAGCGCGCCGGGCACGCCCTGGGCCGGGTCTATGCCGGTCTGCAGCGAATCGCTGGTCTGCTTGCTGCGCACCGCGGCCTGGCCGGGTTCCTGGTTGGGACGGTAGACCTCCGAGGTCTGTTCGCGGCGCGCGAAATCCATTTCGGCGCTGGCCTGGGCCTGCACGTTGCCCGGGCCCACCAGCGGGTTCAGGATGGTAAGAATGCGTTCAACCGTGCGCTGCTCGATGTCGCGCCGCAGTCGCGACTGGTCGGCATCCAGGCCGCGTCCTTCGCCCAGCGGGGCAGACAGCAGGCGGCCGTTCTGGTCGACGATGGAAATGTTCTCGGCGGTCAGGTCGGGCACGCTGGAGGCCACCAGCCAGGCCACGGCGGCGACCTGCGCGTCGCCCAGGCTGCGCCCCGGGTACAAGTGCAGCAGCACCGACGCAGTGGGCGCCTGCCGGTCACGCACGAACAGCGACTGGCGCGGCAGCGCCAGGTGCACGCGGGCGCTCTGCACGGTATTCATGGCCTCGATCGAGCGCGCCAGCTCGCCTTCCAGCCCGCGCTGGTAGTTGATCTGCTCGGCAAACTGGCTGGCCCCGAAGCGGGCGTTGTCCAGCAGCTCGAATCCCACCGAACCGCCGCGCGGCAACCCCTGGCCGGCCAGTTGCATACGGGTGGCGTAGACGCGGTCGGCGGGCACCAGCAGCGCCCGGCCGTCGCCGCTGAAGCGGTACGGCACGTTCATCTGCCCCAGCGCGCTGACGATGGCGCCGCCGTCGCGGTCATCGAGGTTGGCGAACAGCACCTTGTAGTCGGGCTCCCGGCCCCACATCGCCAGTACGGCCACGATCGCCACCAGCGCGGCGGCGACGCCCAGCAGCACCGGCTTGGGCAGCGCGCGGACTTTCTCCAGCACGGGGAACCTTGCCAGCAGCGATGTGCCTAGAGTGGCCTGCTGGTTCATCGGGAACTCCGGCGAGCTTCGCGGAGCGTAGAAGCGAACGACATGGGCGGGTAGGGCAGGTTACGCATGCAACGTGCTTGGTATCGGGGAGCGTGAATTATGGCGGCCGCCCAGGCCATCCCAATCGATGAAAACAACCGTTTTTTGGCGTTACTTGTCTCCTATGTGTCCCGCGTTTTGCGACCCGCTGCCGTGGCCGCACCGCAAGGCCGCATGCGCGGAACTGTCGGGTGTTTTGCCGGTTATTGCGCGCTATGGGCGGGCGCGGCCGCGCGTAATCTTGCAGCCTGTTCTATTTTTGGACTGCGAGGAAGCGAGACCATGGCGGTATCGGGTTTGTCTGGTATTGAAAGCATGCTGCAGCAGATGCGCGCCGTGGTGCAGGCTGCCCAGAGCAATGGCGTGAGCCCAGCCGAGCTTGCCCCTCAGCCCGCCAGCTTCGCCGCCGAACTGCAGCGTTCGCTGCAGCGCGTATCGGCGGCCCAGATCGCCGCCACCAACCAGGGCAAGGCCTACGAGTTGGGCGCGCCCGGCGTGTCGCTGAACGACGTGATGATCGACCTGCAGAAAAGCTCGATCGCCTTCCAGACTGCTGTCCAGGTACGCAACCGCCTGGTGGCGGCATACAAAGAAATTTCCGCCATGTCGGTGTAAGCCCGCGTGGCTCAGATGTCGGCCGGCTCCGGCGTGCGCTGATACCAGATCGCCTCCGGGAAGCCGGACAGCATGGCGGCGCTGCTGTCGGCAAAATGCATGACCAGCGGCCGCGCGACCCGGAAGCGGATGTCGGTGCCGTCTGGCGTGGCGCCCGCGAAATCCAGAATGACCTCGTGATGCGCGGGGCTGCCGCTTAACTGCGCCTGGAAGGCGTCGAGGTCGTGAGGCCGCCAGAAGAAATGCCGTAATTGCCAGTCGGGCCCCAGTATGCGCGCGTCGCAGAACGGGTCGTCGTGGGGATCGCGGGCGGCGCGCACGCGCACCCGGCTGTCGGGGTGCATGAGTTCGCGCAGCACCGCGCGGATCTCGTCGGTGCGGTTGAGCAGGGCGCCGGTCGCTGGAAGCTTCATGGCCGCGGTGGCTTGTCAGGGCGCGGCGGCGTTGTCGCGATGCTGGGCGACGCCGGTTTCCAGGCGATATAGCCAGGCCAGCAGTTCAGCCACGGCGGCGTAGAGCTGCGGAGGAATGTGCGCATCCAGATCTACCTGCATGAGCAAGCTCACGAGTTCGCGCGATTCGTGCACATACAGGCCGTGTTCACGCGCGGTACGCACGATGGTGTCGGCGATCTGGCCGTATCCCTTGGCCACCACGCGCGGCGCGGTATCGTGCTCGCCGTAGCTTAGCGCAACTGCGGCGCCGCGGTGCGGATTGCCCGGGTCGGAGTCTTTGTGGCTCATGGCGCGGGCTCGTCGGGGCGAGGCGGCGTGGCGCCCACCGATAGATGGCTCAGGGTCAGGCCGGCCCGCTGCAAGCCTTCGCGCAGGGTCTGGGCCGCGCCGTGGATTTCAGTCGCGCTGCGCGGCGCGACCAACTGCATCACCAACTGGTCGCCCGCCAGGTTGAGCCGGGCTTCCACCAGGCCCAGGCGTGGCAGGTCCAGCTTCAGGCGGGTGGCCCAATGCGTCGTGGCTTGCGCCGCGCCTTCGGGGGCATCGCGCCGCACCTCCCATTCCATTGGCGTGCCAGGCCAGGCTTCGCCCTGCCAGGCCAGCGCCTGGTTGGCCAGGACATCCAGTTGCTGGCGCACCAGCGGCATGGCATCCGGATGTATGCCCGTCGGTGCCGGCGCCGGCGCGTGCGGCCCCGCCGAGCCAGGCGCCTGGCCGCCTGTCGCGGCGGCAGTGTCGGTGCTGGAAGACGGCGCGGCGCCCGGTGACGTCCGGGCGGCCGACGGCGGGTCGCCGGCAGAAGTCGCGCGCGCCAATTGCGCCTGCGGCTCGGCGCGCACTTGTTCGATGCTGCGCTGGCCGAATGCCAGGTCGCTCAGGTGCGATTCATAAAACAGCCCGCTGCCTTGCAGCGCCTGGCGCAATGCGCCCGCCAGCACGGCGACGCTGGGCAGGGCAGGCGCCCCGGCGTGCGTCGCTTGCGTCGCTTGTGTTGCTTGTGCGCCAGCCCCGGCCGGGAGAGCCGGCCGGCCGCCCGTCGCCGGGCTGCGGCTACTTGCGGCGGCAGGGTCGGTAGCGGGATTCGCGGCGGAAGAGGAAGCCGTACCCGCGGCGGCGGGGGCGGGCCGGACCGAGTTGCCGGCATCCGGCGCGGCGGCGGACGGGCCGGGCGGCGGCGCGGGTTGCCACAGCGGCGCCTTGCCTTGTGCCGGCGGCGCCTGCTCGGGGTAGAGCGCCAGCAGCGCCAGAATGGTGCGGGCGGTCTGGCCCAGGGTGGTGGGGGCCGACGCCGTGGTGTCAGTGCGGGTGACGTTGTTGCCGGTGGCCTGCGTCAACGAATCGGTGGTCTTGGCGTCGGCCACCGTGTTGCCTCGCGTGCCGGCCGACTCGACCGGCTGGCGCGGCCCCCGGCCGGCGCCGTCGGTCTGGCCGGGGCGCACGGCTTCGCCGGGCTGCGTCACGGCATTGGGGCGCGCGCCCGAGACCAGGTTGGCGTGCGCCGCCATGGTGGTGCCCAGCACGGCATCCAGCCGCTGTACCAGAACCGTGCCCAGGGCCGAAGGGCCGACGCTCATGCGTGCCTCGCTTCAACCCGCCGGCGGCCAGGCTTCCATATCATGCGGTCGAAGTCCGCGCGCCATAGGCCGACAGCAGCGACTGTTGGCGCTTCATGCGCCCCAGCAGGTCGCTCAGGCGCGCCATCTGCGGAACGGCCAGGTCGCGCGTGGCGGCGTCGTTTTCCAGGATGCGCACCAGTAGCTCGTACTTGGCCTCGCGGCCCGCGTTGTCCAGCGGCGTCACGGGGTCGAGGCGGCGCAATTGTTCGACCGATTCGCAATAGCGCTGGCCACAGGCCAGCACGACGCCCCAGTCGCCGGCGCGGGCGGCGGCGAGCATCTCGTCGGTCAGGGTGGCGATTTCCCGGTAGATATCCAGGACACAGGCGGGCCGCGGGGGGGACGTCATAAAGGTCGGGCTCGCGCAAGGGGCGAGTAGGTCAGAGTCAGGCCGGCACGGGGCTGGCGGGGGGATCGTTGGCGGCCTGCCAGGCTTGCGCCAGTTCGGCCAGCAACCGGTCGGCGGTGTCCAGCTGCGTGGCGTCGCCTTTCAGGTTGGCCAGCAGCAGGGTGCGTACGATGTAGTCATACAGGTTGGCCAGGTTGGCGGCCATCTCGCCGCCCGCCTCCATATCCAGGCCGGTTTTCAGGCCCTCGTCCACGATGCGGGTGGCCTTGGAAATGGCTGCTCCGCGCTCGGCCACCCGGCCCGCTTCCAGATGCAGGCGGGCCTGGGCGATAGCGGCGCGCGCGCCGTTGAACAGCAGCGTGATCAGCCGTTCGGGGCTTGCGCTCAAGACCTGGGTCTCGAGGCCGATGTCGGTATAAGAGCGGGCGGAATAGCCCGCAGGGCGGCGAGCGGCGTATGTCATGGTCTGCGCGGAAATGGGGTCAGCTTTGCTTGGACATGGCCTCGAACTGCTGCGTGAGGTAGCTGCTGAGGCTGTTCATCTGTGCCACCAGCGCGTCCAGTCGCGTGAATTGAGCGCGATAGTTGTCCATGGTGGCCTGGATGGACACCTTGGTGCGGTCGTATTGGTCCTGCAGCGACTCCACGGTCTCCTCCAGGCCGTCGGTGCGCGTCTTGATCGAACCGTTGCTGCCCAGGATGCCGTCGGTCGCGGTCTTCATCTTCTCGGCCAGCCCGCCGGCGCCGCCGAACAGGCGCGCCACGTCGGCCGGGTTGTCCGCCAAGGCCTTGTCCAGCTTGGTTTCATCCAGCTCCAGCTTGCCGCTGGTGGGGTTGCTGGTGATGCCCAGCTGGCTCAGCGTGCGCAGCGCGCCTTCGCCGCCCACCACGCGCAAGGCAGCCGCCATGGTGGACTGGATGTTGCGGGTGGTGCCGTCGCCGGTCAGCGCGCTTTGCGATTCGGAGCTGACGTCAAAGGCGGTCAGGTCGGCAATCGTCGACTGCAGGCTGTTGTAGGCGTCGACGAAGGTCTTCACGGCCTTGGTCAGCACCGACGGGTCGCTGGTGATTGATACCGAGATGGTTTCGTCCGGCTCGGTGGTGGCGGTCAGCTCCAGGGTGACGCCGTCGACGGCCTTGTCGATCGTGTTCGACTGGCTTTCCACGACGACGCCGTTGATGGTGACCACGGCGTTCTCGGCGGGCTCCAGTTCCGTCATGGGCGAGGCGCTGCCGGCCTCGTAGCCCACCACGGCCTGCACCGCCGTATTGTCCGACGTGATGCTTTTCACGGCGGATTGCGTGCCGGTGTTCTTGCTGGTCAGCATCAGGTAGCTGTTACCGTCGCCATCGGTGACGATGGTGGCGCGCACGCCCGCGTCGTCATTGTTGTTGATGGCCTTGGCCACGCCGTCCAGCGAGGTGTCCGAGCCCAGCTCGATCGTGGTGGTCTCGTCGTTGGCCAGGGTGATCTGGATGCTGCCGCCGCTGCCCATTGGCTCTTTGCGGTCTTCAACCAGATCCGATTTCAGGGTTTGTGCGGTTGCCAGGGAGGTGATGCCGATCTTGTAATTGCCCGCCACGGCGCCGGCCTCGGTCTTGACCGTCAGGCCTTCGCCGCTGACCGAGCTCTTGACCGCGCTCAGCGTGTCCGATTTGCCCAGCGTGGCGGCCGCCTTCTGTACGGCCTCGACCGCGCTCTGCAGCTTGCTGTAGGCGGAAATGCGGGTCTTGACGCTGGTCTGGCGGGCGGTGATCTGCGTCAGCCGGGTTTCTTCGGCCTTCTGCAGCTGGTCGAGCATGTCTTCCAGGTTGGTCAGGCCGGACCCAGAGCCGAGCGAAGTGATAGAGGCCATGGTGGTTTCCTTGCGAGCTATAGGATTCTGTCAAAACGCCGCGTCGCGCGATTGGCCGGGCAAGGGCACAAGGGCGGGCTAGTTTGGCGCTTTCAGGCGGTAGTCTGGACGGCGTTGCCCTGCATTTGCACGATCATCCGGGCGATGCGCAGCAGCGCCTCGGACGGAATGGTGCGGATTTTGTCCCCGGTTTCCGAGTCGATGATGCTGACCACCACCTGGTGAACGTTCGGGTCGATGTCGAACTGCAGCTGGGTCTTCCAGGCGCGCAGCTGCTGGTTGATTTCTTCCAGCGCGCGCTCCAGCGGCAAGGGCGGCTGGCCGGTGCCCTCCGCCGCATCCTGCGCGCCGCCGCTGTTGGTCGACGCGGCCGCTGGGGTCACGGCCACTGCCGGTTCTGGCGGAACCGGCGCGACATTCACGGTGGGCAGCGCAAGAGGGGCGGGGGCGAGCGGGCTGACAGCCATGGTCACTCCTGTCAAGCGGGCGCCCTGAGGCGCCCGGCGAGGTTGGCGGGAATTTCTCAGCTACCATAACGGCACCCCGGGTCGGAACTTTAGCGATCCGCCGCCGGGTAGTTTCCGTTGTCTACTTGTGATCAGCCCATGAGCGTCAAGACGGCCCTGCGCGTCATCGAAATCATCGAGACTTACGCCCGAGAGCGGCGCGCCCTGCCGCTGTCCGAGCTGGCGCGGCTGCTGGGGGTGCCGGTGTCGAGCTGCCTGGCGCTGATCCGCACCCTGTCCGATCTGGGCTATCTGTACGAAACCGGCCGGCGCCAGGGCTACTACCCCACGGGCCGGCTGCTGGCCATGGCGCAGCGCATCGCGCGCGCCGATCCGGTGCTGGACCGGGTCTATGCCAGCCTGCTCGAACTGCGCGACGCCACCCAGGAAACCGTGGTGTTCGGCAAGCTGGGCAGCGATGGCAGGGTGGTGTACCTGGACGTGCTCGATTCCCCGCACACCATCCGCTATGCGCCGGTGGCGGGCGAATTCCGCGACTTGCATGCCAATTCGCTAGGCAAGGCCCTGCTGTCCGTGCTGGAGCCCGACGCGCGCCACGCCCTGCTGGCGCGCCGCCCGCTGGTGCGCCACAACGAGCGCACCCTGGTCACCCCCGAGGCCGTCGACGCCGACCTGGAACTGTCCAGGCGGCGCGGCTGGTTCATGAACCTGGGGGAATCCATTCCCGACGTCTGCGCCATTGCCTGGCCGGTCACATTGTCTGGCGAGGTCTATGCCATTTCCGTGGGCGGCCCGGTGTACCGGATCGAGCCGCAGCAGCAGGAATACGCGCGGATACTGCGGGCGGCTTGTACGGCGCTCGAGCAGCGGGGGTGATTTTTTTCTTCTGGCGGATTCAAAGCCCCCGTTGCCGGGCAGGGCGGGGTTCTTGAATGCTTGGCTGCGGGTTTCTTAGAAGAAAAAAGTGTACAGGGCCGGCAATTCAAGTCGCCCTGCGCGACTTGAATTGCCATTCGCGCCGCGACGCGCGCGATGATGCCGGGGAAAACCCGGTGCATTCGGAGCTCGGCCAGCCACAAGCCGAACGGCCCGCCCGGCCGAGCTGCCCGGCCCCGCACAACCGTCCTCTGTAAAAATGGCCGCCCCAACAACCGCAAGAACCCCGCAGCCTAATAAGACTTCGGCAGCCCCAACACCTTCTCGGCAATAAAACACATAATCAACTGCGGGCTGACCGGCGCAATGCGCGGTATATAGCTTTCCCGCAGCAAGCGCTCTACGTGGTATTCCTTCGCGTATCCCATGCCGCCCAGGGTCAGCACGGCGGTCTGGCACGCGTTGTGGCCAGCTTCGGCGCCCAGGTATTTGGCGCTGTTGGCATACGGGCCGCAGGGCAGACCGGCGTCATACAGGCTGGCCGCCTTGAACACCATCAGGTTGGCCGCCTCCAACTGCATCCATGCCTGGGCCAGCGGGTGCTGGATGCCCTGGTTCTGGCCGATGGGGCGGCCGAATACGGTGCGTTCGCCGGCATACTGCACGGCCCGGTCCAGCGCCGCCCGGCCGATACCCACCGCTTCGGCGGCGATCAGGATGCGTTCGGGATTCAGCCCATGCAGAATGTATTCGAAGCCGCGGCCCTCTTCGCCGATGCGGTCGGCCACCGGAATACGCAGGCCGTCGATGAACAGCATGTTCGAATCGACCGCCTTGCGGCCCATTTTCTCGATTTCCCGGACTTCGACCCGCTCGCGGTCCAGGTCGGTGTAGAACAACGACAGGCCCTGGGTCGGCTTCGATACTTCGGCCAGCGGCGTGGTGCGCGCCAGCAGCAGCATCTTGTGCGCCACCTGCGCGGTCGATATCCAGATCTTGCGGCCGTGCACGATATATTCGTCGCCCTGGCGCTCGGCGCGTGTAGACAGCTTGGTGGTGTCCAGGCCGGCATCGGGCTCGGTCACGGCAAAGCAGGCTTTCTCGCGCCCGGCGATCAGCGGCTCCAGCCAGCGACGGCGCTGATCGTCGGTGCCGAACACCACTACCGGGTTCAGGCCGAAGATGTTCATGTGCACGGCCGACGCGCCGGCGAAGCCGGCACCCGAGGCCGCGATGGTCTGCATCATCAGGGCCGCCTCGGTCATGCCCAGGCCGGCGCCGCCGTACTCCTGGGGCATGGCGATGCCCAGCCAGCCGTCGTTGGCCAAGGCCGCGTGGAAGTCGTGCGGGAACCCGCCGTCGCGGTCGCGCTCCAGCCAGTAGTCGTCCGGAAAACGCTCGCATACGCGGCTGATGGCATCGCGCAAGGCGAGCTGGTCGGACGAGAATTCAAAATCCATCAAAGAGCTCCTTCTTGGGTAGCGCGCGCCGCGATCAGCGCATCGATTTCGGCATCGGTGCAGCCTGCTTCGCGCAGTATTTCGCGACTGTGCTCGCCCAGGCGCGGGGCCGGCCGGCGTATGGCCGTGGGCGTGCCGTCGTAGCGCCCGAGCGGCGCCGGCGTGCGCAGCCGGCCTTCGCTGGGGTGGTCCAGCGTGCGCACGAAACCGGTAGCCTGCAGATGCGGGTCGTCGACCAGGTCGTCCACCGAGTACAGGCGCGCGGCGGGAATGTCGGCGCGCGCCAGATCGGCCAGCCATTCGGCGCTGCCGCGGGTTCGCATGATCTCGGCCACGAACGCATATGCCTCATCGATATGGCGCGCGCGCGCGGTGTGCGTACAGAAGCGCGGGTCTTGTTCGAGGTCGGGGCGGCCGATCAGGGTAAAGAAGTTGCGCCAATGCTTGTCGTTGTAGATCAGCAGGCACAGGTAACCGTCGGCCGTGGCGTAGGGCCGGCGGTGCGCCGCCAGCAGGCGGGTGTAGCCGGTGGGGCCGAGCGGCGGGTCGAAGGTCGCGCCGCCCAGGTGGTCGCCCAGCACCATGTGCGCCATGCCCTCGAACATGGGAATCTCCACCGCCTGGCCCCGGCCGTGGCTGCGGGCGTGCAACACCGCCGACACCAGCGCGATGGCCACGTGCAGGCCCACTGCGCGGTCGGCCAGGGTCAGCGGCGCGTAGCGCGGCACATCGCCGCTTTGCCGGCTGAACAGGTCGGCGATGCCGGTCTGCCCCTGGATCAGGTCGTCGTAGGCGGGGCGCCCGGCATAGGGGCCGGTTTCTCCGAACCCGTAGGCGCCCACATAGACCAGCCGGGGGTTGCGCGCCGCCACGGCATCGTACGACAGCCCCAGCCGCGCCATGGCCTGCGGCCGTATGTTGTACAGCAGCGCGTCGCAGCCTTCGGCCAGCTTCAGGCAGGCCTCGCGGCCGGCCTCGGTTTTCAGGTCCAGCACGATCGAGCGCTTGTTGCGGTTCAAGTGCAGGTACAGGTGGCCCATGCCGGCGTTGCGCATGGGCCCCACGGCGCGCATATTGTCGCCAGCCGGGGATTCGACCTTGATCACGTCGGCCCCCAGGTCACCCAGCACCTGTGTGGCATAGGGCCCCATGACCACAGAGCTCAGGTCCAGGATGCGCACGCCGGCCAGCGGGCCGGCGGTTTCGGGAGTCGGCGTCATTGCGGTTGAATGCCTGCGTCCTTGATCAGCTTGCCCCACAGGTCGCGCTGCGCGCTGACGAACTTGGCGAAGTCTTCGGGCGTGCCGCTGAAGGCATCGAAGCCCAGGCCTGCCAGGCGCTTGCGCACGTCGGGGTTGGTCACGATCTGGTTGATGGCGGCATTGAGCTTGGCCACGATTTCGGGCGGCAGCCCGGCCGGGCCGAAATAGCCGTTCCAGGAATTGAGGTCGAAGTCCGCCACGCCGGCTTCGCGCATCGAGGGCAGATCGGGCACGATGGTGCTGCGCTCGGCGGTGGACACGGCCAGCGCGCGCAGTTGCCCGGACTGCACGAAGGGCAGGCCGGAAGCCAGGTCGGTGAACATGAAGTCGACCTGGCCGCCGACCAGGTCGGTCAGGGCCTGGGGCGTGCCTTTATAAGGCACGTGCAGAATGTCGATGTTGGCGCGGCGGGCCAGTGTTCCGCCCGCCACGATGCCGGTGCTGTTGCCGGTGGCATACGTGACGCGGCCGGGATTCTTGCGCGCGTAGTCGATCAGGTCCTGCACGCTTTTGTACGGACGCTGTGGGTTGACCACCAGGATGAAAGGCAGGTTGCCGCCGCGCGCGATGGGCGTGAAGTCTTTCACGGGGTCGTACGGCACGTTCTTCATCAGGAAGGGCGCGGCCGAATGCGACGTATTGGTGGTAACGAACAGCGTGTAGCCATCCGGCTTGGCGCGCGCCACATAGTTGGCGGCGATGGTGGCGTTGGCGCCCGGCTTGTTTTCCACCACGACTTGCTGGCCCAGAATATTGCCCAGCTCGGCGGCGAAAATGCGGCCTACGGCATCGGTGCCCGAACCGGCGGGAAACGGCACCACCAGGCTGATGGGCTTGTCGGGATAGGCGGCCTGCGCCGGGCCGGCGGCGGCCAGGGCGGCGCCGGCCAGGGCGGCGGCGCGTAGAGAGCGTAGGAACATGGATCAGTCTCCTGGTAAGGGGCGGCGTCTGTCGGCCGTCTGGGGAAAAGGGCGGCCGCTCAGGCGGACGCCGCAGGCGCCGCGAAGCCGCGTATGACGCGGTCGGGCGATTCTTCGTAGGGTGGCGAGTAAATGACCAGCAGCCGCGCGGGCGTGTCGCTGGTCACCGTGAATACATGCGGGATATCGGGTGGGAAATAGCAGCAGTCGCCGGCGGTCATGTCGGCGGATTCGTCGCCTACCTGGGCCCGCGCGGTGCCCGACAGCAGGTAGCAGACCTGTTCGATGCCGGGGTGGGCATGGGGCAGCGCGCCCTGGCCTTTTTCGATGACGCCCAGCAGCACTTCCACGTGTCGGGCGCCGACGGTATCGGGGCCGATCAGGCGCCGGTTCAACGTGCCGGTGTGGTTGGCCGGGTGGTAGCCGGGCACTTCGGCTTCGCGCACCAGCCAGCTGGGCGATCGGGACATGCGGGACTCCTGTATTTCCTGTCTGTGAAATTATTTTCATACACAGGAAAAAATCAGGCAAGCGGATTTTCCCTGATGGCATCACGGGAGGGTGGGGTATCCGGGGGGAAAGGGGGGGCGGCTGCTAAACTGCCGCGTCTGTCATTTTCGCCCGCTGTCATGTCCGCCTTCCGTCTCGATGCCACGACCCCGTTGCCGCAGTGGCTGCAGTATCTCGAGTCCATCCACGGCAAGGCCATCGACCTGGGCCTGGAGCGCGTCAGGCAGGTTGCCGGGCGCCTGGCGCTGCGGCTCGACGGCGTCAAGTTCGTGGTGGGCGGCACCAATGGCAAAGGCTCCACCTGCGCCATGCTCGAAGCCATGCTGCTGGCGGCCGGCTACCGGGTGGGGCTGTATACCTCGCCGCATCTCATCGATTTCAACGAGCGGGCCCGCATCAACGGCGAAATCGCCAGCGACGCTGCCCTGACCGAGCAATTCGCCGCCGTCGAGGCCGCCCGCGGCGAGGTCACGCTTACCTATTTCGAATTCACCACGCTGGCCATCCTGCGCTTGTTTTCGCAGTCGAACCTGGACGCGGTGGTGCTCGAGGTCGGCCTGGGCGGCCGGCTCGACGCGGTCAATATTGTCGATGCCGATTGCGCCATCATTACCAGCGTCGATCTCGACCATACCGATTACCTGGGCGACACGCGCGAGCAGATCGGCCTGGAAAAGGCGCATATCTACCGCGCCGGCCGGCCCGCCATCTGCAGCGATCCGCAGCCGCCGCAGTCGCTGCTGGACCACGCGCAGGCCATAGGCGCCGACCTGTGGCGCTTTGGTCACGACTTCAATTATTCCGGCGACCGCCAGCAATGGGCCTATGGCGGCCGTGGCCAGCGCCGCAACGCGCTGGCCTACCCGGCGCTGCGCGGCGCCAACCAGCTTCTCAATGCCTCGGCCGCGCTGGCCGCGCTCGAATCGGTGCGCGACCGCCTGCCGGTGCCCCAGCAGGCGGTACGGGTCGGGCTGCTGCAGGCTTCGCTGCCGGGGCGCTTCCAGATCCTGCCCGGCCAGCCGGCCGTCATTCTCGACGTCGCGCATAATCCGCACGCGGCCGCGGTGCTGGCCCAGAACCTCGACAATATGGGGTTCCATCCCTATACGCACGCCGTGTTCGGCATGTTGAACGACAAAGACGCCAATGGCGTCATCGCCAAGCTGGCCAGCCGTGTCGACCACTGGTATTGCGCCGGGTTGCCCGGGCCGCGCGGCGGCTCGGGGCAAGACCTGGCCGGCCGTGTGTCGGCGGCCCTGCAAACCGCGCCGGCGGGCGGCGAAGCGCCCTCCGTGCAGGCGTACGCAGACCCCGCCGCGGCCTATGCCGCGGCCCGCGAACGGGCGGGCGAGGGTGATAGAATCGTGGTGTTCGGCTCATTTCTCACCGTAGCCTCGGTTTTGCAGTCGCTGGGCCGCAAAGCGTAGGCTGCGGGCAGGCGGGACGCCGGCTCCCGCCCAGGTCGCAAGGAATTCCTGTCCATGGGATTGTTCACTCGCAAAGATTCCGCCTCGCAGGCATCGCCCTCCAGGCCGCGTCCATCGGTCTCCAGCGAAGCCCAGGCGGCGGAACTGCGCGCGCGCGCTCGCCGCAGGCTGGCCGGGGCGGTGGCGCTGGTGCTGGCGGCGGTCATCGTGCTGCCCATGGTGCTCGATTCCGAGCCCGTGCCGGTGGCCGACGACATCCCCATCCGCATCCCCGATCGCAACACGCCATACCAGCCGTCCGTGTCGCCACCGGCCACGGCCGAGCCCGGCGCGCCCGATACCGTTGCGCAGGCCCAGCCGCCCGCCGCTCAGCCGCCTGGCGAGCCACCCGCGCCGCCCGACGTCACCACGCCCCCGGCGCAGCCTCCGGCCACGGCCCAGGCCCAGCGTCCCGAACCCGACCCCGCGCCGGCCGCCAAGCCGCCGGCGCAGCAGCCGCCGGCCAAGCCGCAGCGCGACGACGACGGCGCGCGCGCCCTGGCCCTGCTCGAAGGCCGGGCGCCCGGCAGCGAGCCCGCGGCCAAGCCGTCGGCCGCGCCCGCCGCCAAGGGCAATTTCGTATTGCAGATCGCTTCCTATAGCAGCCAGGCCGACGCCCAGTCGCGGCGCACCAAGCTGCATCAGGCCGGCGTCACCAACGCGTTCGTTGAACAGGCCTCCGTGGGCGGCAAGCAGCAGTACCGCCTGCGCGTGGGGCCGTTCCCGTCGCGCGATGCTGCCCAGGCGGCCCAGGCGCGCCTGCGCACGCTGGGCTACGACAACGGCTTCATCGCCAGCCAGTGACTGGCTTCGATTTCGTCGTGCTGGCGATCCTGGCGGTGTCGGGCCTGCTGGGTCTGTTGCGCGGCCTGCTGAAAGAAGTGCTGTCGCTGATGGCGTTCGCGCTGGCATTCATTGCCGCGATCTGGTGGGGCCCCACCGTATACGGCTGGCTGGAACCCTATATCGAGACGGCGATGCTGCGCATGGGAGTGTCTTACGCGGCGGTGTTCATCGTGGTGCTGCTGGCGGTGGGGCTGGTCAACATGACGTTGGCGGCCCTCATCCGCACCACCGGCCTGACGCCCGCCGACCACGGCCTGGGCGCCGTTTTCGGGCTGGCGCGGGGACTACTGATCGTCCTGGTGCTGGTCGCCTTGGGGGGCTATACGCCGCTGCCGCAAGAACCCTGGTGGCAGGACGCCATGTTTTCGCATTCGGCCACAGAGGCCATCAGACACATCAAACTGTGGCTGCCCCCGTCGCTAGCGACGTGGCTGCCGTACTAATTGTTTTAACGGGAAATCACCATGTGTGGAATCATCGGCGTCATCGGGCGCGGGCCGGTCAACCAGCTGCTCTATGACAGCCTGCTGCTGCTGCAGCATCGCGGCCAGGACGCGGCCGGCATCGCCACTTTCCAGGGCAGCCACTTCAATATGTTCAAGGCGCATGGCCTGGTGCGCGACGTGTTCCGCACCCGCAACATGCGTTCGCTGCCGGGCGCCAGCGGCATTGGCCACGTCCGCTACCCCACCGCCGGGTCCAGCGCCAGCGAAGAAGAAGCCCAACCCTTCTACGTGAATGCCCCGTTCGGCATCACCTTCGCGCACAACGGCAACCTGACCAACTGGCGCGAACTGCGCGAGTCGCTGTACCGGGTCGACCGGCGCCACATCAATACCAATTCCGATTCCGAAGTGCTGCTCAATGTGCTGGCGCACGAGCTGCAATCGGCCGCCAACGGGGTCTCGCTCGACGACGACACCATCTTCCGCGCCGTGGCCGCCGTGCACAAGCGGGTGCGCGGCGCCTACGCCGTGGTGGCGCAAATCTCCGGCTACGGCCTGCTGGCTTTCCGCGACCCTCATGGCATCCGGCCGCTGTGCATCGGCCGCCAGGAAACCGAAGAGGGCGTCGAATGGATGGTCGCCTCGGAATCCGTGGCCCTGGAAGGCAGCGGCTTTGCCTTCGTGCGCGACGTCGAGCCCGGCGAGGCGGTGTTCATCGACCTGGACGGCCGCATGGTCAGCCGCCAGTGCGCCGACAATCCGCAACTGGTGCCGTGCATTTTCGAATACGTGTACTTCGCCCGGCCCGATTCCATGATCAACGGCGTGTCGGTATACGATGCGCGCCTGCGCATGGGCGAGTACCTGGCCGACAAGGTGGCGCGCAACATGCGCCTGGGCGACATCGACGTGGTCATGCCCATTCCCGATTCGTCGCGGCCGGCCGCCATGCAACTGGCCGCGCGCCTGAACCTGGACTACCGTGAAGGCCTCATCAAGAACCGTTACGTGGGCCGTACGTTCATCATGCCGGGCCAGGCGGTGCGCCGCAAATCGGTGCGCCAGAAGCTCAATGCCATCGGCATGGAGTTCAAGGGCAAGAACGTGCTGCTGGTCGACGATTCCATCGTGCGCGGCACCACCAGCCGCGAGATCGTCGACATGGCCCGCGCCGCCGGCGCCAATAAGGTGTACTTCGCCTCGGCCGCGCCTCCGGTGCGCTATCCCAACGTGTACGGTATCGACATGCCCACCCAGAGCGAGCTCATCGCTACCGGCCGCTCCGACGAAGAAATCGCCCGCACCATCGGCGCCGACGGGCTCATCTATCAAGACCTGCAAGATATGCAGCAGGCCGTCACCGACCTCAATCCCGCGCTCACGCACTTCGAGGCCTCGTGCTTCGACGGCCAGTACATCACCGGCGACATCACCGCCGAATACCTCGAACGCCTGGGCCAGTCGCGCGGCAGTTCGGGCGACGAAGAATCGTCAGGCGGCCTGCAGTTCAACATGGGATACGTGTCCAACGACGCCTGATCCCGTCCGGGCCGGGTCCAAGCGGCCCGGCTTTTTTTCAACCCCTTTGCCGGTCATGCCATGTTTTCGTCCCGCCAGCGCCTGCTGCTACTGATTGCCGTTCTTTGCTTCGCCGCCGTGGGGCTGGCGCTCGTTTCGCAGCATGTGTTCGATATGCCGCCTTGCGCCTGGTGCGTGCTGCAGCGCCTGATCTACCTGGCGATCGGCGTGGTGGCGCTGGCGGGCGCCTTTGCGGGCGCTATCGCGCGCGTCTGCGCGGCGCTGTGCGCGCTGCTGGGCGTGGGCGGCATCGCGGCGGCGTGGTACCAGTACGACGTGGCCGCGCAGATGTTCTCGTGCAGCCAGACCTTCGCCGACCGCTTCATGAGCGGGTCGGGCCTGGATGGCGCCGTGCCGTGGCTGTTCGGCATTTTTGCCAGCTGCATGGATGCCTCTGTCGACTTGCTGGGCCTGGAATACGCGCTGTGGAGCCTGGCGCTGTTCGTCGTGCTGGTGATCGCGGCGTTGCGCGCGCTGTTGCGCCGCTGAACGGCGCCCATCGGGCGCGGCCCGTTCAGGCAGGGCAGGCGCGCTAGCCGGCGCGCTGCTGTAGCGTGTATGCGGCGCGATCGTCTTGCGCCAGCAGCCTGGTCAGCACCGGCATGGCTTCTCGCAAGGCCGCGTGCAGCGTCCACGGGGGATTCACCACGAACATGCCGCTGCCATGCAGGCCCAGGCCATCGGCGGCCGGTTTTTTTATTTCACGATGACTCCAGCCTGGCACTTCGCTGGACTGCGCTGAAGCTGGATACAGCAGGTTTATCAATAACTTACGCGCGTCCATCATATGCCGGTGCTTTCTGAAACCTGACCCGGCTTCCACTCTCATGGCTCCCATGTGGCTCTTGGAAACGGGTCTTTCCGAGGAGTCATCATGGCCAAGATCAAACTCACCAAGACCGCTGTGGAGTCGGCGCAGCCCCAGGCGCAGGCGGTCGAACTGCGGGATACCGTGGTGCCGGGCTTCCTGTGCAAGATCACCCCGGCGGGTCGCCGGGTGTTCATGCTCCAGTACCGCACGAATGCCGGGGAGCGCCGCAAACCCGCCTTGGGCCTGTTTGGGGAGCTGACCGTCGAGCAAGCCCGCGTTATGGCCCAGGACTGGCTGGCCGAGGTTCGCCGGGGTGGCGATCCCGGCGGTGCCAAGACCGAGGCGCGCAAGGCCCCCACTATCGCGGAGTTGTGCAAGAAGTTCATGGAGGACTACTCCAAGAAGCGCAACAAGCCCAGCACGCAGGAAGGCTATCAGGGCGTCATCGACCGCTGCATCATCCCATTGCTGGGCCGCAAGAAAGTGCTTGATGTGAAGCGCCCCGACATTGCCGGGCTGATGGAAAAGCTCTCGTACAAGCCGACCGAGGCAAATAAGGCATTCGGCGTACTGCGCAAGATGTTCAATCTGGCCGAGGTGTGGGGCTACCGCCCGGACGGCACCAACCCGTGCCGCCATGTCCCGATGTTTCCGCCGGGAAAGGAAACCCGGCTCATCGTGGACGGCGAACTGGCGCTGATCTACCGCCACCTAGACAAGCTGGAGGCCGAAGGATTGGAGAACTACGTCATCCCGCTGGCGATCCGGCTGCAATTTGAGTTTGCCGCGCGTCGCTCCGAAGTCTGCCCGCTCGAATGGACTTGGCTGGACTTCGAGAACCGCCGCGTGGTTTGGCCTGACAGCAAGACCGGCGGCATGTCCAAGCCCATGAGTGCGGAAGCCTATCGGCTGCTTTCGACAGCTCCGCGTCGGGAAGGCTGCCCCTATGTCCTGCCTTCGCCCCACAACCCCGACAAGCACCTGACTTTTGGCGAGCACTATGGCGGCTGGTGCCGGGTGCTCAAGGCCGCCGGCGTGCCGCACGTCGGCACGCACGGCATCCGCCACCGCTCGACGACCGACATTGCCAATTCGGGCGTACCCACCAAAGTAGGCATGAAGTTAACGGGCCACAAGACCGTGGCGATGTTCATGCACTACGTCCACACCGAGGACAAGCCGGTGCGCGATGCGGCCGAACTGGTGGCCAGCCGACGCCAAGCCATCACTGGCGCGAGGCGAACTGATCCGGTGGAAACAGCAGCTACTTAAGCCAACTTCTTGCGATTCATACCCGAACGGATATAATCATGGTTCAGAAACGCAAGCTGCTGTACTGGGAAGGCTCCTCGAAGAAGGACTTCAAGGAGTTTCCCGTCGATGTACAGAAGGACATGGGTGTGGCGTTGTTCATCGTTCAGTTGGGCAGCACACCACATTCGGCCAAGCCCTGGAGGGGGTTGGGCTCCGGTGTGTACGAATTGGTGGAAGACCATCGGAGCGATACTTTCCGGGCGGTCTATACAGTGAAGATGGGCGATGCGGTACATGTACTACATGCGTTCCAGAAGAAGTCCAAGTCCGGCATCGCCACGCCGCAGCCGGACGTGGAACTGATCGAGAAGCGGTTGAAGGCCGTGCTGGCCCGTCACAAGACGAGCGGGAGATAAACGATGAAGCGTAGTGACCATTCGCAAGGCACTGACAACGTGCTGCGAGATTTGGGCTTTGACGATGCTGAAGAGCTTTCGGCAAAGGCAGCGCTCGCGCTCAAGCTCAATGAATTGATTGACCATCGCGGCCTGAGCCAGACGGAGGCTGCGGCGATCACGGGCATGACTCAACCGAAAGTGTCCCAAGTCCGCCGCTACAAGCTCCAGAACATTTCACTGGAACGGCTGATGCAGGCACTGGTGTCACTGGACCAGCGTGTGGAGATTGTGGTGCAGCCTGCGCGGCGTACTCATTCGGCGTGCATTACGGTTGCTGCATGAGTCGATGGGGCCTGCATAGAGGGGGATGGGGAGAATGAAGTTTGCTTATGAAGATTTGAGCGACGATCAGTTCGAGGTACTGATCGTGCTCTTGTGCCAGCGCTTGCTCGGTATCGCCGTTCAGGGATTCGCAAAAGGGCCGGATGGCGGGCGTGACGCAAAATTCGTCGGCACGGCCGAGCTGCATCCTAGCAAGACAGCCCCGTGGGTAGGCACAGTCATCGTTCAGGCCAAGCATACCAACGGGTACAACCGCAGTTTTTCGGAACTGGACTTCTACAGCACGTCTAGCAGCAATACGGTGGTCGGCAAAGAAGTACCACGCATCAAGAAGCTGCGCGAGGCCAAGCAACTCGACCACTACATGCTGTTTGCGAATCGCCGCCTGACCGGCAATTCCGAGACGGAAATCCGTGACCACATCGCCGCCGAATGCGGCGTCCCTGCTTCGTCTATCTATCTTTGCGGCTTGGAACAACTGGAACTTTGGCTGAAACGCTTTCCAGAGGTGGCCCAGGAGGCGAATTTGGATGCGGTGGACTCGCCGTTGATTGTTAGTCCAGATGATCTTGCAGAGGTTGTCCAGGCGCTAGCACGGCAGAAGGATGGTTTGACGGCGTTACTCGACGACCCACCCACCGTACGTGTGACGTATGAGGAAAAGAACACGCTGAACAATATGACGGCAGCGTACGCAAAGGAGCAGAGGCGAAAATACCTGAAGGAAACGGCGCAAATTCGCACGTTTCTTGCTGCGCCAGAGAATATCGAATTGCTGCGCATGTACGAATCTGTGGTCGATGAGTTTCAGCTCAAGATTCTTGCGAAGCGCAAGGACTACCAGACCTTCGACGAGGTCATGGAGTATCTGGTAGATCTGCTGTTCAATCGTGACCCGGTTCTTCGGCAGCACGCGCACAAGCGACTGACGCGAGCCATTCTTTTCTACATGTATTGGAATTGTGACATTGGGGAGGTGGATGATGCTGCGGCCAACCAAACACTCACATCCTGATCGCACAGTTATTAACGTTTCTCTGCTGCTCCTGTCGCGACTGAAAGATCGTCGTGTCGATGAATACGATGTGCTGCGCAAATTTGCGAAGAAGCACGTCGTGGGTGGCGATGTACTTTTCCTGCCCGCGCTCAACTTTCTCTATTTGATGGGCTTAGTTGAATATCGCCCCAAGACTGACGCAGTGGAATACGTGGGGCCAAATGAAGCTATCTAAACTCTATTCAAACAAGCCGGATGTGTTCGAGCCCGTGGACTTTGCTCCTGGGCTGAACGTCGTCATGGCTGAAATTCGTCTGCCGGAGAATCGAAACAAGGACACCCATAATCTTGGGAAGACCACGCTGGGGCGTCTTTTGGATTTTTGCTTCCTGGCAGGCAAAGACCCTAAGTTCTTCCTCTTCAAGCATTTTGACTTGTTCAAGGATTTCGTTTTTTTCCTTGAAATTGAACTGGAAGACGGCTCTTTCATCACGATCCGACGCAGCGTAGAAGACGCAACCAAGATTGCCTTCAAGCAGCATGAAGCAGGCCACCAGGACTTTTCGGCTTTGGCGCTCGCAGAATGGGGACATCGGGACGTTCCTTTTGAACGCGCACGCGAACTGCTTGACGGCCTGCTCGACTGGCGTGCTCTCAAGCCGTGGTCGTACCGGAAAGCGCTTGGTTACCTGCTGCGTTCGCAAGAGGATTTTCGTGAAGTTTTCCAACTTCGCAAGTTCGCCTCTAAACACGCCGACTGGAAGCCATTCCTTGCACATCTTCTGGGCTTCGATGCCAAGCTGATCGCTGACCACTATGCGAAAGAGCACGAACTCGCCAAAAAGCAGGAGACAGCGCAAACCATTAAAAATGAACTAGGAGGCTCGGTCGAGGACATCAGCAAAATTGAAGGCATTCTTCTGCTCAAGCAAAAAGACGCAGAGAAGAAGCAAGTGCTGTTGGATGCTTTCGATTTTCGCGCCCAAGACAAAGATCGCACCAAAAAGGTGGTTGATGAAGTCGATGAGCGAATTGCCGCGCTGAATTCGGAACGTTATTCCTTGAGTCAAAACAGGAAGAAGGTGCAAGCATCGTTGCAGGAAGATCAAATCCTTTTCAGTCCCGATGAGGCGCAGAGGTTGTTTGGCGAAGCCGGCGTGTTGTTCCAGGGGCAGATCAAGAAAGATTTCCAGCAGTTGATTGCTTTCAATCGGGCCATCACGGATGAGCGCCGTGGCTATCTCCAAGAGGAGTTCGCGGAAATCGAAGGTGAGCTGAAGCGGGTGAATGCAGAATTGAATGCGCTAGGAAAAAAGCGCTCGGAAATGCTCTCCTTCCTGAGCGGAACGGATGTTTTCACCAAGTACAAACAGCTCTCGGATGAGATGGTGACGTTGCGCGCGGACATCACATCGTTGGAGCACCAGAAAGGCCACTTGCATCGCCTCCAGGAGTTGCGCGCTGAGATTCGATCCTTGACGGAAGAGCGCGACCATTTGCAAGCGCGGATCGAAGCCGACGTGGATAAGCAGAACTCGGATCAGGCAAGCCCGTTCTCCACGATCCGCGTTTTCTTCAGCGAAATTGTTGAGGAAGTCATTGATCGCAAGGCACTGTTGAGCGTGGCGATCAACCAGGTAGGTCACCTGGACTTCAAAGCGGAAATTCTTGATGGATCGGGCAACGCCACCAGTGCTGACCTGGGGCACACATACCGCAAGCTGCTGTGTGTCGCTTTCGATATGGCCGTGCTGCGAGCACACCTGAGCGAGAAGTTCCCACGCTTTGTGTATCACGACGGAGTGTTGGAGTCGCTGGATGACCGCAAGAAAGAGAATTTGCTGACGGTTGTACGTCGCTATGCAGATTTGGGATTGCAGCCGGTCATCACGCTGATCGACTCAGATTTGCCTGTACGTGCAGAAGATGATGCCCCTGTTTTTACAGCAGGCGAAATCGTCGTCACGCTGCACGATGAGGGCGATCGAGGCCGAATTTTCAAGATGAGAGGGTGGTAATTCAATCATCCATGCGTCCCGGCGTGCTGCCGTCGGGCTCGCGGGCTGCGCCCCGCGCTTCGTGCCGAATCGCGGCCATCCGGCTTTGATCCCTGACGCCTCCGGCCCTCTCGGGCCTGCGCGCTGCGCTTGCCCAAAGCCGAGTGTGTGCAGTGGGCGGGATGTGGGCGGTCTTGCTGTTCCCTTCACCGTATCACGGCGTTCTCGCCGTCAAGGGCGGCGCGCGCTGGTGCGCGCTTGCGTCCTGGCGGCCGTCTGCGACCCCTGACTGCTTGCGCTGCGCCGTGTTTCCCACGGTTCCGGGCAATTCCGCCCGAGTAACCGGAGCACGATCATGTCGCAACTTTCCCTCTCTCTCGATACTCCGCTGATGGTGCGCGATGGCCGTGGCCGCTATCGGCCGGCGGACGCCGACCAGATTCTGGAAGCTGCGCGTCAGGTCATCGAACAGAAGATGCAGCGCGGCGAGACGTTCACGTCGCCGGAGGCGGTGAAGGACTACCTGCGCGCCAAGCTGGCCGGCTACGAGCACGAAGTCTTTGCGATGCTGTTCCTCGACACGCGCCATCGGCTGATCGACTACGTGGAGATGTTCCACGGCACGATCGACTCGGCCGAGGTACATCCGCGCGAAGTAGTGAACAGGCGCTGCGGCTCAATGCGGCGGCGGTCATCATTTCGCACAATCACCCCAGCGGGAACCCCGAGCCGAGCGCGGCTGACAAAGCTCTGACCGCGCAGCTTCGGCAGGCGCTGGCGCTGGTGGAGGTTCGCACGCTGGATCACATCATCGTCGAGGGCAGCAGCACCACGTCATTCGCCGAATGCGGCCTGCTTTGACCCTCGGGGGCTTCGGCCCCCTTTTTTTGCTGCGCCCGGTGGCGCAGCTCCGGCCCTTGCGGGCCTGCGCGTGCTGCGCACTTGCCGAAAACCGGGGTGCGTGGAGGTGCGAGGGAGGCGGTCTTGCTGTTCCCTTCATCGTACCACGGCGTTCTCGCCTTCAAGGGCTGCGCGTGCTTGCACGCTTGCGTCCTGGCGGCCGTCGTTGACCCCTGACTGCTTGCGCTGCGTCGTGCCCCGGAAGGGTCGGGCAATTCCGCCCGGCATCCTTTCAGGAGTTCACCATGAACAACGCACTCATCACTGACGAGCAGCGCATCGTGCTACTGGCCAACGGCCGCGAATCCTTGGAGAACCCGGACTTCGATCCGGCCCCCGTGGTCAAGCTGTTCACGCCGGACGCCGGTGCGACCTGGCTGCTGACCGAGATTGATCCCGATGACCACGACCACGCCTTTGGCCTTTGCGACCTGGGCCTGGGGATGCCGGAAATCGGCTGGGTCAGTTTGGGCGAGCTGGCAACGGTGCGTGGCGGGCTGGGCCTGCCGATCGAGCGTGACCTGTCGTTCCGCGCCGAGAAGCGCTTGAGCGCTTATGCGCGCGATGCGCGGCTGGCCGGGCGGATCGTTGTCTAACCCGGCCCTGGGCGAATGGCCCAGCAGCGCATCCCATATCGGGATGCGCTTTACTACATCGTCAGCGAGGCCAGTCGTCGCTGCGAACACCTTCAAAGAAGCCAGGGCCGACTTCGATACGCAGTGAGGAGTGGCGGCGCAAGATCTTCTGCGCTATCTCGGGCGATGCGTAGTCCGTGAAGTCGAGGAGGTAGCCATAGACCATTTCACCGCTACTGCCGTCCAGCTCCATTGCTTCTACATCGGCGAGATTGCCAACCTCATGCAGTTCGAGGCCCAGCAGTTCGGCATAGGCTTGCGATACGCTGCGCGGCGGTGGCTCGCCATCGTAGTCGTCATCTCCCCAGTTCGTATCGAGTTCCGCTTTGGTGACTTGGCAGTCCACTGACCCAAAGCACTGGCTACCCAATCGATCCACTGTCAGGAAGCCTTCCACGTTCACTTTGTGGCCCGCGTAGGGGCGCTCAGTGTCGATTCCCAGGCCAACATGGCCATCCAGGTTGATTTCCAGCGAGCCGCCAACGGGTACGTTTTCAGACTCGACCTCGAAATCGAAATAGACCTCATCAATGCCATCGTAATTGGCGTTGGCCATCTCGCTGTTCACGTCATCGTCTTCGATGACCACCTGATCCACATGCTCACGCAAGTAGTTGTCGAAGTCCGCATGAGAGGCGTGAATGTGTGTACGAGGCGCCCGCTCTTTGAAGGCTGCGTCGATCAACTCGTGCAGTTGGCTTGGCGTGGGGGCCGCGCCAAGTTCGCTGGCGCGCTGATCGAGCTGGTCGTAGTCGACTACAACGTGGTGGACGTTGCCCAAATCCTGGGGTTCGACCGCGGCTACCTGCGCAGCCTGGTAGGCGGCAAGGCTCTTGTAGCCAAGTGCAGCAACGATGAGTTGCTGCGCGTGGCCAAGCTGCACAGGTGCGGCCACGGAAGCGCTGTTCTTGCGAACAGAATGGGCAAGGTCGGAAATGCCGATGGGCATACGATTCTCCTGATTTCAGCGCAGACCAATCGAGCGATTACTTGGCCTACGCCCAGGCGATATCGCATGGTGGTGGCAAGAAATACGGGGGAAAGCAGAACGCAGTCTTGATTGAGCCGCTCGAAGCTCAGGCGGACAGGGCCTTGCCCACATTGTCCGCGAAAAATCGACCAAAGACAAATTCCGCGATGCCCAAACTGCTGGGCGTCCCCGGCCACCTGGGAGATGGCCGGTCGCGCTGTCGTGCGCGTAGCGCATCGAGCCGCCTGCGGCGTCTCGCCCCTTCCGGGCTTCCATCGTTCCCTCGCTCCGCTCGGCTGACGCCTCCGGCCCGGCTTCCCGCTTCGGGCCTGCGCGCTTCGCTTGCCGTGCGGTCAGCGCAGGGGGAAGGCCGTTGCCATGTCCAGCCGTCTTCCCTGACTCCATCACCTTGTCCGCGACTGTAGCCCGCTCCCGTGTGCCATCAAGGCGCGCAGGGCCGTGTCCTCGGCTGCGCCTGCGGGCCGCACCAACCCTGCGCTTTTCTCCTTGACGGCCCCCGTCCGCGCGCTCCTGACCGTCGCGGGCGATGAACTCAGGAAAGACGGTGGCAACAGGGCCAACCGGGTTCCTCGTGCCGACCGCACCGAACAGCCGAAAGGCTGGGCTCCGAATCTAGGAATCCGGTGTGCGGTGTGAACAGCAAACCTCTTTTTGTCAGGAGAAAGACCATGCAACTCGCATCCCGTTTCGCTTCCCGCTCCCCCTCGCTGCGCAGCGACTACCCGCTGTCCGATGACCAGATTCACCGTGTAGCGCCGTCCATCTTCGCGGACGCGCCGCATGAAAGCCGTTCGCAGCGGTACGCCTATATCCCCACCGCCGCCGTGCTGACCGAGCTTCGCAAAGAAGGGTTTCAGCCCTTCATGGTGACGCAAACCCGCGTGCGCGATGAAGGCAAGCGCGAGCACACAAAACACATGATTCGCCTGCGCCACACCAGCCAGATCAACGGCGCGGAAGCTAACGAAATCGTGTTGCTGAACTCGCACGACGGCACGAGCAGCTATCAGATGCTGGCCGGCATGTTCCGGTTCGTGTGCAGCAATGGCCTTGTCTGCGGTGACACCGTGGCCGATGTGCGCGTACCCCATAAGGGCGACGTGGCGGGCCAAGTCATCGAAGGCGCGTTCGAGGTGCTGCGCGGTTTCGAGCGTGTGAAGGAATCCCGCGACCTGATGCGCGGCATCACCTTGGACGATGGCGAGGCCGAAGTCTTCGCACGCGCCGCGCTGGCCCTCAAGTACGACCCCACCGACAACAAGCCCGCGCCCATCACCGAATCGCAAATCCTGATGCCGCGCCGGTTTGAAGACCGCCGCCCTGACCTGTGGAGCGTGTTCAACCGCACGCAGGAGAACTTGACCAAGGGCGGACTGTCCGGGCGCAGCGCCAACGGACGCCGCCAGCAGACCCGCCCTGTGCAGGGCATTGATTCCGATGTGCGGCTCAATCGCGCCCTCTGGATGCTGGCCGATGGCCTGCGCCAGTTGAAAGCCTGAACCGTTCCCCCGCCGGAGGGGCGGTTCCCCTCCATTCCCTTGTTTCACTCGATTGGAGATTCACCATGAACGCCACTACGCAAACCGAAGCCCGCGCCGTCAATGCCGCCGCCGCTGTCCCGCTGGAAGCCGCCGACCCGACCAAGAACCTGATTCTGGTTCCGCTGTCGCGGCTGGTGCTGCGCCCCACGGGCCGCAACGTGCGCAAGACCCCGCGCATGTCCATCCCCGAACTGGCCGCGAGCATCCAGCGCGTGGGCCTGCTGCAAAACCTGATCGTGATCGCATCCGCCGATGGCGAGCATTACGAGGTGGTCGCGGGTGGCCGTCGCCTCGCCGCGTTGAAGCTGCTGGCGAAGAAACACCGTATCGGCAAGGAATGGGAAGTGCCTTGCCTGCTGGTGGCCGATGGCACGGCCCGCACCGCCAGCCTCACCGAGAACGTGCAGCGCGAAGCAATGCACCCGGCAGACCAGTTTGAAGCCTTCGCGGCACTGGTGATGGAGGGCCGACCCATCGAGGACATTGCGGCGGATTTCTCCGTCACGCCGCTGGTGGTGCAGCGCCGCTTGAAGCTGGCGAATGTTTCCCCGCGTCTGATGGCTGACTATCGGGCCGACGCCGTGAGCCTTGACCAGTTGATGGCCCTTGCCATCACCGACGACCACGCAGCGCAGGAAAGTGCGTTCTACGATGCACCGCAGTGGCAGCGCCATCCCTCGCACTTGCGCGAACGCCTCACCGAGCGCGAAATCGACGCCTACCGGCATCCGCTGGTGCGCTTCGTCGGACTGGAAACCTACGAGGCCGCAGGCGGTGGCATCCGCCGTGACCTGTTCGCGGAAGATGATGCGGGTGTGTATCTGACGGATGCCGCACTGCTGGAACGGCTGGCGCAAGACAAGCTGGCAGGCATCGCCGCCACTGTCCGCGCCGAGGGGTGGGCGTGGGTGGATGCCACGCCGGGCGTGACCCATGCCGACCTGCACGCCTTCCAGCGTGCGCCGAGGGAACGGCGCGAGCCGACCAAGCGCGAAGCGCAGCGCATCGAGAAGCTGCAATCCAAGATGCAGGAACTGGCCGCAGCCATAGATGACGCGCTGGACGCCGACGACGAGGACAAGGCCGACGCCTTGCAGGAGGAAGGAGAAGCCGTTGGCGAGCAGTTGCAGGCTTTGGAAGATGGCTTGCAGGACTACAGCCCGAACGTGAAGGCCGCAGCCGGTGCCATCGTCACCATCGACCGCAACGGCGAGGCCGTGATTCATCGCGGCCTGCTGCGCGAAGCCGAGGCGAAAGCGCTGCGCACGCTGGAAAGGCTGCGCCAAGGGTTCAGCGGCGAGGATGCCGCGAACGATGAGGAAGGCGAAGACGACGAAGCGCCCAAGACCGCCGCCGTGTCCGACCGGCTGGCGCAGCGCCTGAGTGCGCATCGCACTGCCGCGCTGCAAATCGAAGTCGCACGGCATCCGCATGTCGCTCTGGCCGCGCTGGTGCATGGCATGGTGCAGACCGTCTTGCAGGAAAGCCGCTACGGCCTCAGCCGTGATTCTCTGCCGCTGGGCGTGGGCCTGAAAGTGCAAGACCGGCTGGAAGGCATGGCCCCGGACTGGCCGGAATCGCCCGCCGCCGTGGCACTGCGCGAACTGCAACAGGTGGCGGGTGAAGCCTTGCCGGAGGACAGCGCCGAGCTGTTCGCCGCGCTGCTGGCGAAGCCGCAAGACGAACTGGTGCGACTGCTGGCCGTGTGCGTGGCGTCCACGGTGGACGTGGTGACGCCTCACGCCACGCCGCAGCAACCGGGCGCGGAACTCGCGCAGGCCGTGGGGCTGGACATGGCCGCATGGTGGCAGCCGACCGCAGAAGGCTACTTCAAGCACGTTTCCAAGGCCGTGATTCTGGATGCCGTGGGCGCGTTTGCACCGGAATCCGTCACCCGGCTGGCGAAGCTCAAGAAGGCCGACATTGCCAGCGAGGCCGAGCGGCTGGCCGATGGCACGGGCTGGATGCCCGCCATCTTCAAGGCCGCAAGCCCGCAGGAAGCGGCGCAGGACGAAGGCCCGGAGCAGGATGCCCCGGAGGACGCCGCGGCAATGGCGGATGAACCCGCCGAGACGCTGGCCGCTTGACCCGCGCCGCAGGCAAGCGCCCCGGTTTCGACCGGGGCGCTTCGCTGGAAGGAGAACTACCCATGACCCGCATCACGACCAGCCGCCCGCACATGGCGGTCATCTACGCACCCGGCACGGTTCGCGCCCGCCGCTGGCACGGTGATGGCGACGTGCGCGGCTACCGCCCGCCCTCGGGCTGGTCGGCCCGCGCCGACCTCACCGACATTCACCCCATCACGGGCCGCGCCTTGCTGCGCGCCGTGTGGTGGATCATCGAGACGAAGGAATAGCCACGTTCAGCACCGCGCCCAGGCCGTTCCGTCCTGGGCGCGGTGAACTTCAAAAATCCGGGCGCGGCGGTAGCCGCGCCCGGTGTCAAAGGCGAACAGCTGGAACACCACGCCTCCGCCTTCGCTTGTGCTCAGGCGGCGGCGTTGAAGGCATCGCAATACCGCGCGGTGCCTTCTTTCATTGCCCCCATAAATGACAAGAGCAATTATAGTGAAGTGATATTGGGGGGCAATATCTAATGAACAAAGAACATCGTCCGCATGGCAAGGCTCCTACCGCATGGGAAGCCGACATTCTCAAAATCCGGGCCTTTGAGATGGTGCTGATCCTTTTCTACATGGAAGATTTGCGGCGCTTCATCATGGGCTCCATCGAGGCGACCGACAAACTGCATGGGCTGAATCGGCTGAGTGATGGCAAACCCAAGACCAGGGAAGGCAAGAAGCTGGAGCTGGCCCGCGCCGTGCTGGTTTCCGAAGGGGTCATTGACCAGGCGGAGAGCGATGAACTCAAGGAATTGGTGGACTACCGCAACATCATTGGGCACACGATCCATGACCTGACCGTGGATGTGGGAGCCTATTCTGATCTGACCAGACAGCGAGACCCCAAGACCTTCAAACCGATGCCTTTGTATGACTACACGGCAGCCAAGCGGGCCAAGGCGCTGCGGCAGAAGGTGAGCAAAGGCATGATGAAGAAGTTCATGATGATGGCGTCGCTCGACTTCCTGGCCTTTGAAGCGGCGGAGAAGACCTACGTTGCGGAGATCGAGCGGCTGAAGAAGCGGGTCAACCGAGGCATCGTGAAGGCCAACAAGGTGATTGCGGAAACGAATCGCATCATGAAGGCCATCCCGGAGTCGGTCATGGAATCGGCCCAGCCCGGCCACCCGAGGAACGTCAAGGAAAACGGAACCTTGAGCAAGCGCGGCGTGGAGTGCGTTTTCCAGCTCTTTGAAGCCCAAGCAACCCCGTTGGCTGCGGCTTACCTGATGAGGATTTCGCAGCGCTCGGCCACGCATTGGTTTGCCAAGTGGAAGGCCAGCAAGGCGTAGCGCTTTCCGTCTGCGCTGTTCGGTTGGATACCTCGGGCGTGTCGGCGCGATGCGCCGCCGGGCTTTCGGGCTGCGCCCCATGCTTCGTGCCGAATCACGGCCATTCGGCTTCAATCCCTCACGCCTTCGCGCCTGCGGCGCTGCGCGCTTCGCTTGCCTCCGGGGGAAAACCCTGCGGGCTATCCCCGCCGCGCGATGCTTGGCGCCCCTCGGGCACTGCCGAACCGGCTGGGCCGGATCGGCAGTGCCCCACCGCATGGGCAGGGCTGGGGCGGTACGCTGGGGCTTGCTGCGGCAGGTTGTACGAATGCGTGCCGTCCTCAACGCTGGCGGTTCTCGCCCATCACGTCACGAAGGACGGTTCACAGACATCCCGCCCGGCATCGCTATGGAGCTTCCATGTCACGCCTCAAGGCTGGCGCCCCTAAATGCGGCAGGGGCGTTCTCGCCTGTCGTTGGGGTATTGACCTGGCCCGCGTCAGGGCGCAAGCCGGTGCAGCCTGTGTGCGGGGATGCCGAGCCGGCCCTGTCTCCTTTCGGTGCGGTTCGGCCCAAGGCGTCCTTGTCTCGTTGTGAATCCTGGCGGTGGCGCGGCTGCGCCTCGGGCTTCATGGCTGCAACCGTCCGGCGAAAACAATTTCCCCTCTGCTGCGCAGATTCCTCGCGGGACAAATTCTTTTCGCCTCCCGGCTCTCCACTGCGTTGCGACCGCAAGCGGTGCAGCCAGCCCGTCCCCCGCCGGCCGGATCACAACAAGGACGCGATGGGCGCGAACCTTGTTCCACCAAAAGGAGATCCATCATGGCCAACATCGGCACCTTCACCGCAGACAAAGACGGCTTCACCGGCACGCTTCGCACCCTGACGCTCAACGTCAAGGTCAAGCTGGTGCCCAACGACAAGGGAGACAACGAGAAGGCCCCGGACTTCCGCCTGCAGGCCGCCAGTCACGACATAGGCGCGGCGTGGAAGAAGACCAGCGAGGCCGGGCGCGAGTACATCTCCATGACCCTCGACGATCCTTCGTTCCCGGCCACGGTCTACGCCCGCCTGATCGAAGGCGAGGACGGCACGCACGACCTGATCTGGTCGCGCAGCAAGCCCCAGACGGCCTGACGGCCGCCAGCGCCCCGCCCACGCGGCGGGGCGCAGTGCTGCTTTTGCGGCGCTGCGTGGAGGCAGCACCATCGCCTAGTCTGCGCCGTGTCGAGTTGCTTGAGTATGCGTTGAGTCTGCGGTTGCAAGAACAGTCGGGCGTGCGGTGCTTTGCACCGCCGGGCTTTTCGGGCTGCGCCCCGTGCCGACTTCACCGTCACGGCCATCCGGCTCCAATCCCTCACGCCTACGCGCCTGCGGCGCTGCGCGCTTCGCTTGCCCTCCGGGGATCGGCGCAAGGCCCATCCCCGCCGCGTTGCACTTGGCGCCCCTTGAACGCCGCCGAACCGGCTTTCGCCGGATCGGCCGGGCCGTCGCCTACGGCTGGGCCGCTGCTGCGAGCTGGCTTTCAGCCTCGCTCATCAGCACGGCCGTGCTGCATTCGAGCGCGCCAGCTATCTTGAAAATGATCGCCAGCGTGGGCATGTGCTCGCCGCGTTCGATCTTGCCCATGTGGGAGCGCTCGATACCGGCCTGGTGCGCCAGCGATTCCTGCGCGATGCCGCGCTCCATCCGCAGCGCACGCACCGCCGCGCCGAAGGCGTGAGCCAGCTCGGCGTCGTGGGTGGTGGAGCCGGCCGGTCGGCCGCGCTGGACGGTTCGCTTCTGCATAGACAGAAGCGTCAATTCGCAGCACAATTAAAACCACGTTATCTTTAACTCAATCACTCGATTCGATCCTTTTTCGTGCTTCTACGTTTTTACGGAAATCCGCCTCTGAGGCTTTCTGCAAAAGCGCACAGTCTCATCCGTGCATTTCTTCCAATCCGCCGATACGGCTACGTTTGGGTGGATTTGTTCCAAGAAGGGGCCGCCCATGAACCGACTCATCACCGAGGACGAGCGCAGGCAGTTGCTGGCCCACGGCCAGGCTCGCGCCCGTGGCGAGGCCATCGACCCGCTGCCCGTGGCGCGGCTATTCACTCCGTACGCGCATCTCATCTGGCTGCTGGCCGCGCTCGATCCTGTCGATGGCGATACGGCCTGGGGACTGATCGACCTGGGGCTGGGGATGCCCGAACTGGGCTCCGTGAAGCTGTCCGATCTGGCATCCATCGTCGGGCCGCGCCAGCAGCCCGTGATGCGGGATCGGTATTTCCAGGCAGCGCGCCCGCTGTCGGAATATCTGCGGCTGGCCCAGGAGAACGGTTCCATCCTCGATTGAACCGTTCGCGCTCCAGCCAGACCGGGCGCATTGAGACTATTTCAGTCTTATTCCTGACCTGTCCGGTCTGAATCCGCACTCTTGCATCAAACCATTGCTGGTGTGACTCAATCAGTCAGGCTCTTTTGTGCGGAGTCGGGCACGGTGTTTTATGCCGCATGACGTTTTCAGGTCGAGCGGCCGTCGCATTCGGACGGGATTCGCAATACACCGGAGCCAATCTGGCTTGACACCGCATGTTACAGCTTGAATTGACACAGAGGACGGTTTTGACCTGGATGCGGTAGCTCCGTTTTGATCTGCCCGTGGCGGCGTTCCTGCGGTTCGACAGGAGCTTTCGTTATGGTCAACCCTCATCACGTTGCCCACTGGTATCCCACCGCCGCCTATTTGTACATCCTGGGATTGGACATGCTGGCGCTGGCCTGGGAGTATCTGCGCAGGCATCCCGATTACCGGCTCGACTGGATGCGCCACCGTCGCCGGTCACAGGCCGCACAACATGCGGCGCTGCGCTGGGGCTTGCGCCTGCTGGAAGACCCTGCCCTGGATGCGCGCGACGCGCACCCGGCCTGGCTGCCCGGCAATGCCGCCGTGGTGCAGCTCCATCCCGATCACGATCCGCCGCCGGATGCGGCCGTGTTCGCGTTCTGGCGCATCCCTGGCCACAAGCAACTGCTGCACGACGGCAAGGGACTGGCGCTGATCGTGCGCAGTCCCGGCCATTGTTCGCGCTTCGCGCTCGCTCCGGGTCTGGAGGACGGCATGGCGGTCGTCCATGCTCATCGCGGAAGTGGTGACGGCGGCGCTGCTGCGCCTGCCCGCTGCCATGCGCCCGTGCCGGACGCCGCGCTGGCCCATGCCATGCCCAGGCCACCTCCTGCCGCACTGTTGGAGCTGCACACCTTGCAGGCGCTCGACGCGACCCTGGCGGGTGCGTCCTTGCGCGAAGTGGGCGAAGGGCTGTTCGGTGCCGACGCCGTGGCCGACTGGTACAGCGACGGCGGGCTGCGCTCGAAGGTGCGCCGCCTGGTGCGGCGCGGCGATGCGCTGATGCGCGGCGGCTATCGCCGCCTAGCACAGCTTGCGCCGCTTGAGAAGGGTCGTTTTGATAAGGACGCAAAACGACCCTGAGCAAGAGGGCTTCGTTTTCTGAGACTGCCTCCATCCGGTTGCGCTGTGTGGCCGGAGCTTTGAAAGCTATGGAGGTTCTTACCATGCGTCCTGCTCCCTTGCGGCCTGCCGCCACTGTCTCGACCGCTGCCGCGCAGCCCCAACGCTATCTCACCAACGACGAAGCCGCCGAATACTTGCGCCTGTCGCCGCGCACGCTGGAAAAGCAGCGCGTGATCGGCGGCGGCCCGCGCTTTCGCAAGTTCGGCCGGCGCGTCATGTACGCCGTGGCCGACCTCGATGCCTGGGCTGCCGACCGCAGCTTCGAGACGACCTCCGATCCCGAATACGCCGAGCACCACTCGGCTGACAACCGTGCGCGCTGATCGGCGGCGCGCGGCAGGCCATCGCCATGTCCAGCACCGCGCTGCCGTCCCGGCAGCGGCCGTTGCAGGAGCGCGAACAGCTCGACCTGTTCCGCGCCTTGCCCAGCGACATGGCGCCGCGCGACAGCCAGGACTTGATGGCCTATCCGTTCTTCTCGCTCGGCAAGTCCAAGCGGGTCAAGCCCATCGACTTCCGTGCGGGCAAGGTGACGATTCGCGTGGAAGGCACGGCCGAGCACGGCATCGCCACGATTTGGGATGCCGACGTGCTGATTTGGGCGGCCTCGCAGATCGTGGAGGCGAAGGATGCGGGCCTGCGGCCATCGCGGCTGATCCGTGCAACGCCCTACGAGATCCTGCGCTTCATCGGGCGCGGCAAGTCGCTGCGCGACTACCAGCGCCTCAAAGCGGCCTTGGATCGCCTGCAATCGACCACGGTGGCCACGTCCATCCGCGAGACAACCGGGCGACGCCTGCACCGCTTCTCGTGGATCAACGAATGGAAGGAACTGGCCGATGCCAGCGGCACGCCGCTGGGCATCGAGCTGATCTTGCCGGACTGGTTCTATACGGGCGTGCTGGATGCCGCCCTGGTGCTGACCATCGACCCGGCGTATTTCCGGCTGACCGGCGGCATCGAGCGATGGCTGTACCGGCTGGTGCGCAAGCACGGCGGCAAGCAGGCATACGGCTGGCAGTTCGATTTCCGCTACCTGCACCAGAAATCCGGCAGCACCGCCAAGCCCTACGACTTCGCCTGCGACCTGCGCACGCTTGTCGCGCGGCAGTCGCTGCCCGGTTACGTTCTGGGCATCGAGCGGATGCCGGACAGCGGCGCCGAGCTGCTGACCTTCCGGCCCGTGCCGCATACGGCACGGGGATAACTCCGGGAGAGCCTGTGAATCGTGTCGTGCTATCAGGCGTGCGGGGTATCGTGCTATCAGGCGTGGGACTATCGTGCTATCAGGCGTGCCAATCGGCCGCAAACCCGCGCCAGCACTGGGTTTGCGCACCCTCTAACTTCCCTAACTTAAATTCTCTAACTTGTAGTAGGGAAACGCCGCTGCGGTGGACAACCGCCACGCGGCGCGAAACGCAGCAGCAACAGCCGGGCTTTCCAGCAGGGAGGGCCAGGCCATGATCGTCGCGCTGCTCAACCAGAAAGGCGGCGTGGGCAAGACCACGCTCGCCACGCACATCGCCGGCGAGCTGGCGATGCGCGGCCAGCACGTTGTGCTGCTGGACGCCGACCCGCAGGGTTCATCGCTGGACTGGACGCAACGCAGAAGCCAGCAAGGCTTGCCACGGCTATTCAGCGCGGTGGGCCTCGCACGCGAAACGCTGCATCAGGAAGCCCCGGAGCTGGCACGCCGCGCCGATCACGTCGTCATCGACGGGCCGCCGCGCATTGCCGCCTTGGCGCGCTCCGCGCTGCTGGCGGCCGAGCGCGTGCTGATCCCGGTGCAGCCCAGCCCCTATGACCTGTGGGCCAGCGCCGAGATGGTGGCGCTGATCCGCGAGGCGCAGGTGTTCCGGCCGCTGCTCCGCGCGGCCTTCGTCATCAACCGGCGCGTCAGTACCACCGTGATCGGGCGCGAAGCGCGCCAGGCGCTCGCCGACCAGCCGCTTCCTGCGCTGCGCGCGGAAGTGCATCAGCGCATCGTGTTCGCCGACAGCGTGGCCGCTGGCCGGCTTGCACGCGAGACGGCACCGGACAGCGCCGCCGCGCGGGAAATCACCGCGCTGGTGGACGAACTGCTGCGGTGGACGACATGACAGCGAAGTCACCACCGAACAGCAAACGTGCGGCAAAGCGCGTCGGCATCGGCGCGCGTCCGCCCGCGAATCCGCACGCCGAGGCGTGGATTCGCCAGGGCGACGCCGATGCGCTGGGCAAGGGCGACCTCTATACGGCCCGCCTCACGCTCGACATCACGCCCGCCATGCGGGCGCGCATCAAGGTGTCGGCCTTCACGCAAGGCGTGACCGTGGCCGACCTGCTGCGCGGACTGCTGGAGCGGGAGTTTCCCGAGAACCGCAGGGAGAACACACCATGACCGCATCCACTCCACCAGTCACCGCGCCTGCCGCTGTCGCGGCCACGGCTGCACTGGCTGCGCCTATCGGCCAGCCTGCCAGCGCGCCGTTGACGCGCGTCGCGCTCGCCTACATCGAGGCCCGTTTCAAGCTCTACCTGCGCTTCGGCGAACCCGCGCGCGCGCACCAGCTCGACCGCTGGCGGCGTAGCGCGGTGTTCCTGCCGGGCGCGTTGTTCTGCCGCGTGCGCTGGCAGTCCAACGACTTCGGCACCGTGCGCTGGCAGCTCATGGTGATGCAAGCCTGCACACCGCTGGATGCGGCGCAGCGCATCCCCGGCGTGCAGCCGGGCGCGCGCCTGCTACTGCACGCCGAGGGCGACGGGCAAGTGCGCGCCGTGCTGGAACGCATCGACGCCATCGAGGCGCTGGGCGTCGCGCCCATCGCCGTCTCGCCCGCGTACTGGCGCACGCTCGCCAACCGGCTCGCCGCGCGCCTGCCGCTGCCCGAATACACCGCCGAGCGGCACGCCGCCTGGCTGACCGGGAGGGCGCTGCCATGACCACCGTTTCCACCACCGGCACCGCACCGTGTCCTCGTTCGCATGCACGCTCACGCTTGCGCGCTCGCATCGTGCTCGCTGGCTTCGCCGCCTGCGGCCTCGCTGCGCTGGCCTGGGCTTCGTTCGTGCAGCCGCTGCCGCGCCTGATCTATAACCCGTCCGACAGCGTGGCCGTCGGCTGGTATCGCGTCGATCCGCTGCACCATCGGCCCGGCTCGCTGCCACGTCCGTCGTCCGTGGGCAGCATCGTCCTGACCACGCTGCCGCCAGACGCCGCCGCGCTGGCCGCGCAGCGCGGCTACCTGCCGGCGCGCGTGCCGCTGCTCAAGCGCGTAGGTGCGACCGCGCCGCAGCACGTTTGCGTTTTCGATGCGCTGGTGTGGATCGACGGCGTGCCGGTGGCCGCCGTCCGGCCCGCCGACCGACTGGGCCGTCTGCTGCCATCCTGGCCGCAGTGCCGGCAGCTTCGGCCTGGCGAACTGTTCCTTCTCAGTGTGACCAATCCGGCGTCGTTCGACAGCCGATATTTCGGGCCGGTCAGCGCATCCGCCGTGATCGGCGTCGCGCGCCCGATCTGGCTGGAGGCCCGCCCATGATGGCCGCCGACTCGCTGCACGTTGCCGTGCATCTTGTCGTGCCATCGGGCGTGCCGATCCCGTGGCTTTCCGCATGTCGTCGCGCGTGCAGTGCAAGCGCCGATCCTTCGTATCGGGCGCCGCACTTCGCGCTGGCTGCTCGCGCAGCAGCGCCGCCGGGCCGCCGCTGCCCGGAGCGCCAGCGAGGGGCAAAGGCGGAAGGCAAGACAAAAGGACGCGGCACCGGGCCGCGTCGAAAGCCAGTCTGCACGTGGGGGTGGCGCAGCACGGCGCGGCTTCGCCGCCGTGCCGCGTGTGGCGCGAGAGCTGCGCCAATGCAGGCATGTCCGCGTGCTTCGCACGCCGGGGCACGCCCCAGCTTTCAGGGGGCACAGCCATGACCGACCGCCACGACGACGACTTCCGCGTGCGCCCAAACCCTCCAAAGGCCCCGAAGAATCGGGGCAAGGGCCAGGGGCAGAGCTTCGTTTCCAAGGTGCTCAAGCAAGCAGGCAAAGCCAGCAGCGGCAAGTCCACGGTGCGCCGTCCGGCGTCGGCGCGTGGCACCGGCCAGCGGCCCGGCTCGCGCCTCGGGCGCGGCCACACGGCGGCGCGCTTCGCGGGTGCGAAGCTGACGCCCATGTCCCGGCGCGTGACTATCAAGACCTTGCTAGTGAACCACCAGCGGGCCAGCCCGCAGTCGCTCGCCAAGCACCTGCGCTACATCGAGCGCGACGGCGTGGGCCGCGACGGTGAGCCGGGCCAAGCCTACGGGCCGCAGACCGACGCCGCCGACCTCAACGCCTTCAAGGAACGCTGCGCGGACGACCGGCACCATTTCCGCTTCATCCTCTCGCCCGAGGATGGCGCGGAGCTGGAAGACCTGCGCACCTACACGCGGCACCTCATGGGCCGCATTGAGGCCGACCTGGGCACGGGCCTCGATTGGGTGGCCGTGAACCACTGGAACACCGACAACCCGCACACGCACATCGTCGTGCGCGGGCGCGATGACACGGACGAAGACCTCATCATCGCGGGCGACTACATCGCCGACGGCTTCCGCCACCGCGCCGCCGAGCTGGCGACCGAGTGGCTCGGGCCGCGCACCGAGCTGGAGATCCAGCAGACCTTGGTGCGCGAGGTGGAACAGGAGCGATGGACGAGCCTGGATCGCACCTTGAAGCGCGAGGCTGGCGACGATGGCCTGGTGCATGTCGAACGGCTCAACGAACCCCGCTTGCAGCGCCAACGCCTGCTGCTGATCGGCCGCCTGCAACGCTTGCAGCGCCTGGGCCTGGCCGACGAGACGCAGCCGGGCACCTGGGCCGTCCATGCCGATGCGGAAAAGACCCTGCGCGCCTTGGGCGAGCGCGGCGACATCATCCGCACCATGCAACGGGCCATGAGGGGCGAGCCGCGCGAGCTGGCGGTGTTCGAGCCTGGAGACGATGGCCGAACCATCCTGGGGCGCGTGGCCGCGAAGGGGCTGGCCGACGAGCTGCGCGACCGGGGCTATCTGGTCATCGACGGCGTGGACGGCAAGGCGCACTACGTCGCACTCAACGCCCGCGACGAACTGGCGAACTATCCCACCGGGGCCGTGGTGGAGGTGAAGGGATCGACCGACGTGCGCGCGGCCGACAGGAACATCGTCGCGCTGGCGAATGATGGCCTGTACCGCACCGATCACCACCTCGCCATCGCGCAGGGCCAGGCCGTGCCCGGCCGCGACCCGCAGGAAGTCATCGCCGCCCACGTCCGCCGGCTGGAGGCCCTGCGCCGGGCCGGCATCGTGGAGCGCGTGGCCGAAGGGCTATGGAAGGTGCCGAACGACCTGGCCGAGCGTGGCCGCCAGTACGACGCGCAGCGCCTGGGCGGCGTGGCCGTGGAGCTGAAATCGCACCTGCCCATCGAGCGGCAGGCCCGCGTGATCGGGGCCACCTGGCTCGACCAGCAGTTGATCGGTGGCGGCGCGGGCCTGGGCGACCTGGGTTTCGGTGGCGAGGCCAGGCAGGCGATGCAGCAGCGCGCCGACTTCCTCGCCGAACAAGGGCTGGCCGAGCGGCGTGGGCAGCGCGTGATTCTTGCGCGCAACCTGCTGGGCACGCTGCGCAACCGGGAGTTGGCACAGGCCGCAAAGGACATTGCCGGCGAAACCGGCCTGGAGCATCGCCCGGTGGCCGACGGGCAGCGCGTGGCCGGCATCTACCGGCGCAGCGTCATGCTCGCCAGCGGGTGCTACGCGATGCTGGATGATGGCATGGGCTTCTCGCTGGTGCCGTGGAAGCCGGTGATCGAGCAGCGGTTAGGGCAGCAGCTTGCCGCCACAATGCGCGGTGGCGGGGTGTCTTGGGAAATCGGCCGACAGCGCGGCCTGTCCGTTGGCTAGCTTGTGCTGCTTTGTCTGCTCACTACGTGGGGTGTGCCAAAGCAGCACACTCCGATAGTTTGTCAATGTTGCCTGGCGCTTCTGAAGCTCAGATGATTTTTGGGGCTTCCCGCAAGAACGGCAGGAAGCCTTTATCGTAAGGTCATGGCCTTTCCAGAATGGTGGCGATGCCTTGCCCGCCACCTATGCACTGGGTAGCAAGAGCATAGCGCCCTTGCTGCCGCGCCAGCAGAGCCGCAGCCTTGCCAGTGATACGAGCGCCGGTAGCGCCCAGCGGGTGGCCGATAGCCAGCCCCCCGCCGTCGATGTTCACAGTAGCCATGTCCAGTTCCAGGTCGCGGATGCAAGCCAGCGCCTGCGACGAGAAAGCCTCGTTGATCTCCACGACGTCCAGGTCAGACACCGCCAGGCCAGCGCGTGCCAGCGCCTTGCGTGTGGCCGGGATAGGTCCGATGCCCATGACGGCCGGATCTACTCCAACGGTCGCAAAGCTACGAATGCGCGCCAATGCTTGCAGGCCATAGCGCTCGGCAAAGTCGTCGCTGGTGACGAGCACCGCTGATGCTCCATCGGTCAGCGGCGACGACGTGCCAGCCGTGACCACGCCGTCTGCCCGGAAGGCGGGTTTGAGTCCCGCCAGCGCCTCCAGCGTGGTGCCTGGGCGGATGCAGCCGTCGGCATTGACCAGTTCGCCATCCTGTAAACGGATAGGCACAATCTCGTCGGCCAGCCGACTTTGCTCGCGAGCAGCAGCGGCTTTCTGATGGGATTGCAGCGCGAGCAAATCTTGATCGGCGCGATTAACACCCCAACGCTGCGCCACGTTCTCTGCCGTCTCACCCATAGAGATATAGGCAGCGGTGTTGGTCTGCAACTCAGGGTTGGGCGAAAAGTTAAAGCCGCCCTGCGGTACCAAGCTCATCGACTCTACGCCTACGCAGAGGAAAGCGTCTCCCATGCCCGCCTCAATCTGTGCGGCCGCGATATGCACTGCCTGCATAGACGATCCGCAGAAGCGGTTTACCGTCATCCCGCCAACGGCCTCGGGAAGACCGGCTAGCAAGCCGACGATGCGCGCCAAGTTGTTGCCCTGTGCGGCCTCGGGGTAAGCGCAGCCAAGGATCACGTCCTCCAGCAGCGCTGGGTCTAGGTCGGTGCGTTGCAGCAGTCCTTGCACGACCTGCGCGGCCATTGTGTCGGGCCGCACTTCGGCTAGGCGTCCCTTGCGGGCGAAATGGAATGGTGAACGTGCATAGGCGGCGATGACTGCTTTCATGATGTTTTTCCTTTCATGGTGTTTCCTCTTCTGAATAGTCAAAACCACCTCCAGCGGTGGATCTGAACGTCAGCGCGACATCGACTCATCGCGCATTAAAGCCAAGATGGCTTCGGATAGTTCGGGATCGTCCACGGCACGCGCGAGTACCATCGCGCCGACGCTTTCCATGATTGCTCATGGGCTCTTTCCAGGCGATCCCTATGCGTTGCCAGGACAGTGCCGCGCGAATTTAGAGCTTTGGGATAAAGCTCGGCCAAGCTGAGCGGCTTGGTCACATCCGGATTCTCCTGCGCAGGCTTACCAGTTTGTTGTGTGGCGAGCTAGGCAATCACCTTCGGCGCGATACTCTCGGCCCAAGGAATCGGAGTCCGCGCCGAGGCCGCAGGGCTGCTCACCGCATCGAGCCGACCGATATGCTCGGCCGACAGCTTGACCGACAAAGCCCCCAGGTTGTCGGCCAGCTGCTCGGGCGATCGCGGCCCGATGATCGGTACGGAGCCGTGGGTGCCGGCCCAGGCAATCGCTACTTGGCCCGGCGTCACCCCTAGTTCCTCGGCGATGGCAATCACCGTGTCGAGAATCTGCGTGCGTTGCTCGGAGTTCTCCGGCTGGAACACCTTGCCGCCAAAACCTTCCGCACGGCCTTTCTCGCCCTTGCGGTACTTGCCGGTCAGCATGCCGCCTCCCAGCGGCGACCAAGTGACGATGCCGAGGCCCAGGGCATGCGACGCGGGGAACAGTTCGGCCTCAGCTTCGCGCCGAACCAGGCTGTGCTCGAATTGCGCGGCCGCGATGGGCACCGCCCCGGAGACTTCGGCCAGCGTCACTGCACGGGCCAAACGCCAAGCCGGGAAGTTCGATATACCTGCGTATAGGATCTTGCCCGCACGTGCCAGGTCCTCGAAGCCTCGGACGATTTCCTCTGTAGGCGTGACGCCATCGGGCCAATGCACCCAGTAGATGTCGATCCGGTCGGTCTGGAGCCGCTTCAGGCTCGCCTCCAGTGAGACAACCATGGCCTTGCGGCTATTGCCAAGGATCAGCGGGTTGGCATTGGGTGTAGCGCCACGTGTGAATTTGGTGGTGAGCACGAAGTTTTCGCGTTGACCCTTCAGCAAGGTGCCAAGCAACTCTTCGGATTGCCCAAACTGATAGGCGTCGGCCGAATCGATGAAATTGCCGCCGGCCTCAACGTAGGTATTGAAAATTTTCGTGCTGACATCGGGATCGGCCCCATAGCCCCAGCCCGTTCCGAAGTTTCCGGTGCCGAGTGATACCTGAGATACCTTGAGACCGGTACTGCCAAAGACGGTGTATTTCATGCTCTGCTCCTAAAAAAGAAAAATGCTCTACGCTTCTTGCGCCGCACCGGGGCGACGCGGCACTACAAGATTTCCCACGGATACCTGTACGGTCTTCCCGTCTTGATTCAGCGTGGTCGTGCGGACCTTCGCTATTCCTTGCTCGGGACGAGATTTCGATGGCCGCACTTCGAGAACTTCGCTCTCCACACGTAACTCATCGCCGGGCCGAACCGGAAGCGGCCAACGCAATTCGTCGAATCCCGCGCCCACGATGCCTCCCGCCGGTTTGAACTCGCTGTCCACCAGCAGTCGCATCGTGATCGCGGCGGTATGCCAGCCGCTCGCCGCTAGGCCCCGGAAGATCGAGCTGCTTGCAGCGGTTTCGTCCAGGTGGAAGGGCTGGGGGTCGAACTCGGTGGCGAAGCTCTTGAGGCGGTTTTCTTCGACACGAATGCGCGTGCTGCCGGCGTAGCGTTGCCCCGCTGCCAGGTCTTCCAGATAGAGAATGGTCATGTCCAACTCCCGTCAGATGGCTTCGAGTGCCAGCGCAATGCCCTGGCCCCCGCCGATGCACAGCGTGACAATGCCGCGCCGGATGCCGTCCCGCCGCATCGAATGCAACAGTCGTGTGGTCAGCACTGCACCCGTTGCACCGATGGCGTGTCCGTGGGCGATTGAGCCGCCCTCGACGTTGACGATGTCTTCGGCAAGATTGAGTTCGCGCAGGCACGCCAGCGTGATCGCTGCGAACGCTTCGTTGATCTCGATGCGTTCGATGTCGGTGTGCTTCCAATCAGCACGTTCGAGTGCCAACTTGACCGCTGGCACCGGCCCGATGCCGAACATGCCGGGTTCGACGGCGGCCACCCCTTGGGCGACCAGCCGCGCCCAGGGTTGCAGACCGTGGCGCTCGGCGAAGGCGCGTTCCGTGACGATCACCGCTGCCGCGCCACTGTTGAGGCCCGGCGCATTGCCAGCGGTGATGGTGCCGTCCTTGCGGAACGCGGGTCTGAGCTTGGCCAGCGTTTCGACCGTTGTGTCGGGCCGGTTGGCTTCGTCCTTGTCGAAGCGCACGGCACCCTTGCGACCGGCCAGTTCGATTGCAACGATTTCCTCGGCAAACTTGCCCGCAGCCTGTGCAGCACTGAAACGCTGCTGCGAACGTGCGGCCCAGCGATCCTGATCTTCGCGCGTAATGCCGTACTGGTTGACCAGATCCTCGGTATGCCAGCCCGAGTGTTGTCCGCTGAACGCATCATTGAGGCCATCGCGCAGCATGCTGTCGAGCATCAGCGCATCGCCCATGCGGTTACCCCAGCGTCCGCCCGGCACGAGGTAGGGTGCCTGGTCCATGTTTTCCATGCCGCCGGCGATCACGGCGCCAGCGTGACCCGCCGCTACTTCCAATGCCGCCGTCGCGATGGCTTGGGCGCCGGAGCCGCACACTCGGTTTACCGTCAATGCAGGCACTTGCACCGGCAGCCCGCCGCCAATGCTTGCCTGGCGCGCTGGATTCATCCTGGCGCCGGCCTGGATGACCTGGCCCAGCACGACGGCGTCGATGGCGTCGGCTGCCAACCCGGAACGCCGCAGGGTCTCGCGGACAACGGCCGCTCCAAGTTCAGGCGCAGGCGTGTCTTTTAACGCGCCACCGTAGGTGCCGATCGCTGTGCGCACCGGCGAGCAGATGACGATTTCAGTTTGAACCATGTCCGTCTCCCGAGGTGAATCAAGCGCGATCGAAGATCAGGCACGTCGTTGTTGCGTGCGCGTAGATCTTTCCGTCCGGGCCGACGATCTGGCCGTCGGCTACGGCGACTTGGCGCCCGGCGTGAATCAACTTGCCTTCGGCACGTACCAGTGGCACCTGATCGCTCAAGGGGCGAAGCATGTTCACCTTCAGTTCCAGTGTGGTGTAACCCTTGCCGACTGGAAGCGTCGTATGCACTGCACAACCCACGGCTGAGTCAAGCAGCGTGGCGAACCAACCGCCATGTACGGTCCCCAGCGGGTTGTAGTGACGGCGCGATGGCCGCCCCTGAAAAACTGCCGAGCCATGCTCCATGTGAACCGGAATGAAGTCGAGCGTGTCGCCGATCGGCGGCGGAGGCAGCTCACCTGCAAAGATCGCCTCGAACACCTCCAAGCCCGATCGGTTGAACGCTTGCCCCTTGGGAACAACATCAGGTGCCTCCAAGCGTGCGCGCACACGCGCTTCGTCTGCTTCCCATCGTGCGACTACTTCATCGACTGACATACGCTGCTCCTTCTTTCCATTAACTTGCATATACAAAGATTGCAGGTACAATGTATCACATGAAGAACGCCACCAAGCCTCAAGGCTGTACGAATCTCAAGCTGCGCCAGCTCACTCGCGTGGTGACGCGCCACTACGACCGCTTTTCCAGTGAGACGGGCTTGAAGAACACGCAGTACGCGCTGCTGTCGCACGTCGTCGGCCTCGGGCCTATCCGCCCGGGCGATCTGGCCAAGCGCATGTACATGGATGCCTCGACATTGACACGCAACTTGCAGCCGCTGGTGGCGCATGGGTGGTTGCAGATTGGTGCCGGCAACGATGCTCGCAGTCGTCTTGTCGAAGCGACCGATGCGGGGCGAGAAAAGCAAGCCGAGGGGCAGCGCGCGTGGAAGGCAGCACAGTTGGCGCTCAACGAGCGGCTTGGCATCGAGCGCGTTGCCGCGCTGCACGAACTGCTTGAAGCCTGCATCGAATGCCTGGATGACGATGCCGAGAGCGTTGCCGATGGAGCTTCGCCATGAGCGCATCACCCCACCAAACAACCGGCGATGCCTGCGCTAACTCCCTCGATTCAACAGACAACCAAATGATGCAAGAACATACATACGTGGCGAAGGGAGAAGAGGCCCCGGGAACACAGAAAGCACTGACTGCTGAATTGCTGTTCCTGCTTGCCGGGCTGGCAGCATTGGGCGCGCTCGCCACCAACATCATCCTGCCGGCGTTTCCCGACATGGCCGTTGCCCTCGGCACGTCGGTGATCGACCTGAGCGCCACGCTCAGCAGCTTCCTTGTCGCCTTCGCAGTGGGGCAGCTTTTCGTCGGACCGCTGTCGGACCGATTCGGCCGAAGGTGGCTGGTGTTAGCCGGCCTCTTGGCATTCGTTATAGGAAGCGCGATATGCGCGTTCGCCAGCACGCTACCTCAACTCATCGGGGGACGGGTTGTCCAAGCGCTCGGGGTCTGCGCAACATCGGTCCTGTCGCGTGCCATTGCTCGCGACTTGTTTGACGGTGAGGCGCTTGCTCGCACGCTCACCCTCATCATGGTGGCTATGGCTGCCGCTCCGGGCTTTTCACCGATGCTCGGCGGCGCGCTCAGTAGCTGGCTAGGCTGGCAGTTCACGTTTGCCTTTGTCGGTGTGATGGCCGTCGTGCTGGCAATTCATTACAACGCCAGGCTCGGGGAGACGCATCAAGCTGACAGACGTTCGGCCATTTCTATCCCGGCGATACTGAAGACTTACTGGCAGCTCCTGACCGATCGGCGCTTCATCGCTCCAGCGCTTACGATGAGCCTTGTCAGCGGTTCGCTGTACGCATTCTTCGGCATGGCCCCGGCGATCCTGATGGTTGGATTCCATTTCTCGCCGTTTGGGCTGGCGATCTTCTTTGCATCTACCGTTTTCGTCGTGTTTGGCGCTGGCCTCTTGGTGCCACGCCTGGCCCACCGATGGGGACAGGCACGGGCAGTTCGGGTGGGTCTGGTTATCGCATTGACGGGCAGCATTGTGCTGCTGGTTGGCAAGGAAGATTTCGTGTTCTTTTCCGCTGCTCTGATGGTGTTCCTGCTCGGGATGGGCATGGTCAACCCGCTGGGCACCGCCATTGCGTTGCACCCCTTCGGGCGGCAGGCAGGAGCGGCGTCGGCGTTGCTCGGCTTTTTGCAGATGGGGTGCGCGGCCGTCGCCATCAGCGTTGGCGCGATGCTCGATGTTCCTGCGTATACATCGCTCGGCATCATCCTCACGTCCAGCCTCGCACTGGCCTTCGCCGCTTTTTGGACCTTGCAGTAAGACCCGCCGCAAGACGCTATCCATTCCCATTCAATAGAACCAATATCAACATGACCAAACAAGCACTCTTCGAGTCGTACCCACTGGGGTCTCTGACTCTCGCCAATCGCATCGTTATGGCACCACTGACCCGCAGCCGTGCCGGTGCCGGACTCGTGCCCAGCGAACTGGCCGTGACCTATTACGCCCAACGCGCTTCTGCCGGCCTGATCATCACCGAGGCCACCCATCTACCGGCGCAGCGTCATGCTCGCCAGCGGGCGTTACGCGATGCTGGATGACGGCATGGGCTTCTCGCTGGTGCCGTGGAAGCCGGTGATCGAGCAGCGGTTAGGGCAGCAGCTTGCCGCCACAATGCGCGGTGGCGGGGTGTCTTGGGAGATTGGTAGAGCACGATTCGTCTGGTAACGGCATGTGCTACCTGTGAGGAACAGGTTGACGAACTCATTGCATCGTTGTCGGCCCCGATGAACGCGGGGCGGCAGGCTTGATGCAGGATTAGCAGCAAGCCACAGCCACAGCCACAGCAGCATTCAGTTATTGCATTCACTCTGTGCAACTTGCAGTAGCCATTGCTTCAACGCCAGCGCGGCAGGCCGCAAGGCAGAGCCTTTGTGATGGACGATGTAATAGCCTTTTGTTACTGGCAGGCGGCACTCGAATGGCTCGCACAGCGAGCCATCGCGCAGCTCGGCTTCCGTCAGGATGGCGCTGCTCAAGACAGCGCCTTGGCCGTATCGCGCAGTTTCTATGGCTAGCAGAGACTGGTCAAAGTGTAGGCTTGGGATTGCGTCGATCTGCTCGTCCGTGAGGTGGCTGAACTGTTGGAGCCAACATCGCCAATGCGGTTGCAGGGTTGTGTGCAACAAAGTTGCCCGAACCAGATCATCGGGTGTTCTCAAACGGTGTTCTTTGACATAAGCCGGCGAGCAGTAGAGCCGAGCCTCGTCGTGGCAGAGCAATGCGGATTCCAGCGAGGCATCCTCTCCGTCGAAGTAGCGTATGGCAAGGTCAACCCGATCGCGCTCAAAATCACTCATCGCGGTGGTAGCGCCCAGGTGCAAAGAAATATTCGGCTGCTTGGCCAAGAAACCCACCATGCGCGGCGCAAACCATTTCGCGGCGAGCGTTGGCGGCATGGAGAGCCAAACCTCGTTGGCTTGACTCAGGCGGAGTTGCTCGCTGACATGCTGGATGCGTGCCAGCGCAGGCCGAATGGCAGCCCAATAGTGCATAGCTTCTGCCGTAGGCTGGATCTGCCTAACCATGCGCGTGAATAGGGTTACGCCCAGCCACTCTTCGAGCTTCTGGATTTGCTGCCCTACCGCGCCTGGTGTGACATGAAGTTCTGCGGCCGCCATGGTGAAGCTTTTGTGCTTCATGACCGCATCAAAAACCACCAAAGACCGAACCGGAAGGGTCGTACTCATAAAGCCCCCATGATGTAGTTTTTCTATTCCATGGGCGAAGTTTAATCGTTTGTTCAAGAAGGTGCCATGCGGAAAAATTGCGGCATCAAAAGCAGCATCCCCTATTGCGTCTGCGGCCTCATCGAGCCCGACACAGGTTAAATCCAAAGGGGACATCCGAGAACCTTGTGGCTACAGGAATCCCTATGTCTATGAATCAAAAACGCCCGTTCATCCCATTGTCCAGCGACACCGAAAGCAAACCGACACCTGCGATGCGGCAGGCCATCGCAAATGCGGAGGTGGGCGACGAGCAACGAGGAGAAGACCCCACCGTCAACCGACTGCAAGAGCGCGTAGCCGAACTGCTAGGCAAGGAGGCAGCGCTGTGGTTTCCGGGGGGCACGATGTGCAACTTTGTGGCGACGAAGGTGCATACGAATCCCGCGGATGGCGTGATCGCCGACTGGATGGCGCACATCATCCGTGCAGAGTCTGCTGGTGTGGCCTTGAGTTCCGGTGTTCTGATTGAACCGATCATGACCCAGTCAGGGATCTTCACTGCCGAGGAAATGCGGCAAGCGCTCCATCGCCTGAAGACCGTTTCCTCGCCTTACGGCCCACCACCCAAGCTTGTCTGTGTAGAGCAGACACACAACTTCGCGGGCGGCACTGTCTGGTCACTCGATCAGCTCAAATCGGTGTCCAGCGCGGCGTGCGCTGAAGGACTAGCAATACACATGGACGGCGCACGACTGCTTAATGCCTGCGTCGCCACCGGAGTTTCACCAGCCGCCTACGCGGCGCAGGTGGACAGCGTGTGGATCGACTTCACCAAGGGACTGGGTGCGCCAATCGGTGCCGTCATGGCAGGAAGCCGCGACTTCATCGCCGAAGCCAAGCGCTACAAGCACGTGTTTGCCGGAGCCATGCGGCAGGCGGGCATCGCCGCAGCGGGCTGCTTGCACGCTCTCGATCATCACGTGGATCGCCTTGCCGAAGACCATGCAAATGCACGCCGTCTGGCCGACGGTCTTAAGGGGCTGGCCGGTATCCACGTCATGACGCCAGAGCCCGAGACCAACATGGTTTATTTCGATCCCTCTGGCATCGGCATTTCTCACGAGGTATTTCTGTCGCAACTCCAATCGCGCGGCGTGCGCATGGGTCTGGTACGAGGAGCGATTCGTGCCGTCACGCATCTGGACGTCAGCCAAGCAGACATTGACGCGGCCATCCTCGCGGTCGGCGCTATCGCGCAGTCGCCGCCTGAATCACACGCACCAATGGTCTCGAATGCAGGACGACAAGGGTACTGATGGCCCTCCCATATGAGTAACTGTCGTTGTTACTGGCCGGCGGAGCCATGTGGTGGCGCGCGCACATGAAACCCATCTAGCGTTGGCGTGCCCATATCTTTCCATTTCTGAACTGCGGGGATTTATATGCCACTTGTAAGAATCGACTTAGCCAAGGGCAAGTCCATAGAATTTCGCCGCACCGTCGGCGACATCGTGTATGCCGCCACTGTCAATACTATCAATGTGCCTCAGAACGACCGCTTCCAGGTCATTACCGAGCACGATCCAGAGATGTTCATCTTCGATCCGAGCTATTTGGGCATCGCGCGCTCGGCGGACTGCATATTCATCCAGATCACGCTCAACACCGGGCGCACGACGGATGCTAAGAAGTCTCTTTTCAAGGCCATCGTTGATGGAATGCAGGCGCGGCTAAACCATAGGCCCGAGGACGTGTTTATTGGCCTCGTTGAGACCAACAAGGAAAATTGGTCTTTCGGCAATGGGCTTGCACAGTATGCGGCGTAATAGCATGGCGTCTCGAAACGATGGCAAGACGCAGCGCGGCTTCTGGCCTTTGGTACTGGTGGCTGCCGCGATCCTGATGGTCACGATGGGCATAAGGCAATCCATGGGCCTATTCCTGTCGCCGCTTAATACACACACTGGCTTGGGTATTGCCTCAATCAGTTTTGCCATGGCGATCGCACAGTTGGTATGGGGAGCTGCGCAGCCGCTCTTTGGGGCTGCTGCCGACCGTTGGGGGCCAGGCCGGGTCATCGTCATTGGTGCGGTGATGCTAGCCGCAGGCTCTGCCCTGACCACGCAGGTCAGTAGCCAATGGGGGTTGATCTTTACTGTTGGTCTGCTCAGTGCAGCAGGCGCAGGCGCGGGCAGTTTTTCCATTCTTATCGGTGCAACTGCGCAGCGCATTCCGTCAGAGCGCCGCTCGTTTGCAGGCGGAGTTATCAACGCAGGTGGAAGCATGGGGCAGTTCATCTTTGCTCCACTGAACCAGGCTGTCATGTTGGCCTTTGGCTGGATGAGCGCCATGTGGACAATGGCAGTGCTGGCCTTGTCCACGGCACCGATGGCGTGGTGGCTGCGCGGCACGCCTCGCAAGCCAAGCGCGAAGGCGGAGGCGGATGACGGCTTCACGCTACGCCACCAACTCAGGATCGCCTTGCGCGACAAGAGCTACTGGTGCCTGCATGCAGGCTTCTTCACCTGCGGCTTCCACATTGCCTTCCTTGTCACGCACATGCCGGGCGAAGTCGATCTATGCGGTCTGAGCGCAAACGTGGCATCCACCTCACTGGCCATCATCGGTTTGACCAACGTGGCCGGAAGCCTGGTCGTCGGTGTCTTGGGCACCCGCATGCGCATGAAAATGATTCTGTTCTGGATGTATGCATCGCGCGCCGCAGCCATTCTTGTCTATATGGCTGCGCCAAAAGAGCCGTGGACTTTCTACCTGTTCGCTGTCGTGCTCGGTGCCACCTGGCTCGCAACGGTGCCACCGACGGCCGGACTGACTGGGAAGCTGTTCGGTGCGCGCTATCTGGGTACGTTGTTCGGCCTCACTCTATTGAGCCACCAGATCGGTGGATTTCTGGGGGCATGGCTGGGCGGCGTGGCTGTGGTCAGCATGGGCAGCTATGAATGGATGTGGTGGGCAGATGCCGCATTGGCATTTGCTGCGGCACTTGTAAATTTGCCAATCAAGGAAGAAAGGATGACGCCTCATACGGTGCCGACCTGATTCACGGAGCTGTTGGTTGTGCTGAAGTGAGCCGTCTTTTTTGGAGGGATGTGTGAATGGAACTTCGCCATTTGCGATGCTTTCTCGCCGTCGCGGAGGAACTGCATTTTGCGAGAGCAGCTGAACGACTCCATATCGAACAGTCTCCGTTGTCGCGCGCCATCAAAGAACTAGAGGATGACTTGGGCGTGATGCTGTTTGCTCGCACCACGCGCAGCACACGACTGACCCGCGCTGGCCAACTGTTCCTAGAACACGTGCGTCGTGTTTTCGCGGCCTTGCAACAAGCCCGCGACAGCGTGACCACTGCGGCCAATGGCTTCCACAGCCAGCTGCGCGTGGCACTGTCAGATGGCATTACTCCGTCGCGCTTGCCAGCCTTGTTGGCTCTATGTCGCCAGGAAGAACCCGAAGTTGAAATCCGCTTCTTCGAGGTTCCGCTGTCGCAGCAGATTAAGGGATTGCATGACGATCTTTACGACGTAGGGTTTGCACAGTCCGAGGAAGTAGGCGACAGCATCATTGCCTTACCCGCTTGGAGTGATCCACTCATGGTCGCTGTGCCAGCACGGCATCCGCTGCTGGCTCACAAGCGTATTCCATTGGATGAACTGCTGCGCTACCCGCTTGTCCTGTGCGATCCGCAGGTCTGTGAAGGCCATGCCAAGCATGTTGACCGGGTATTACGTCGCGCCGATATGGAGCCGCTGATCGCGGAGCGGGTCGCTTCTTGTGATCTGATGATGGTGCTGGTGTCGGCCGGGTTCGCGCTCGGACTGGCGGGCGCAGCGCATATTGTCGCAAGCCGTGAACCTGGGGTGGTAGCGCGTCCACTGGCATCACGAGTGCCGCCGTTGACGACCTACCTGTTACGCCCTGATGGCCCACCATCCGATGTGCTGGCTCGATTCATTGAGCGTGTGCAAGCTATCGAATCACCGGAGTCTCCCAAGCCCATCGCGTGCCTCAATCCTGATCCTGCGGAGGAACCTGCATCATGAAGAAGGTCATCCCATTCTTGCTGGCGGTCACATTGACCGCCTGCGGCCCATCCGAAGCGCCACAGAAACCCGCCGATTCCGCAGCCAATATCCCCACGGTGGAAGAACTGGCGGCCAACCCCGAACGGCTCAAGGAGCTGCGGCAGCAGTGCAAGACCGACCGCGCCAAGCTGGGAGATGTGTTGTGCAACCGGGTCGCCGAAGCCACGCGCAAGCGGTTCTATGGCGATGGCGAAACCCCGTACACGCCGCCGAAAGAGTCACCCAAGTTCTGAGTATTGGCGGCTCGCCGCATTACCTTCATTGTTTTGCCCAACACGCCGCAATGCGCCCGCATTTGCGGCGTTTTTCTTTGCTTCGCCACAACACTAATTCTTTCCTTTTGCTCGATCTTTCTGCTTGAAACGGTCTTTGACCGGTACTGACCCGGCACCGAACCTGACGCCTGCGGCACGTCCTTGTGCCGCTTTTTCCATGAGGAATCAGCGCAGGAGAAATCGGAGGCCAGGTCATGCAAGGGACGAACGTGCTGTTCGGTCAGATCGCCGTGGTGTTCGGCATCGTGATCGCCGGAGTGTGGGGTGCCACGCAATGGACAGCAGCCGCCCTTGGCTATCAGTTACGCCTTGGCTCGCCCTGGTTCGATTTTCTTGGCACGCCGATCTACCACCCGTGGAAGTTGTTCGAGTGGTGGTTCTTCTTCGACGCTTACGCGCCCCGCATCTTTGACATCGGCGGAGCCATCGCAGGCGGGAGCGGCTTGGTGGCGGTGGTGGTCGCCATCGGCATGTCGATATGGCGCTCGCGCCAATCGCGCCTGGTCACGACCTACGGCTCCGCCCGCTGGGCGAACGCGGAGGACATTCGCAAGGCGGGCCTGACGCAGCCAGAGGGCGTGTTCCTCGGCCAGCACGATCGCCAGTACCTGCGCCATGAAGGCCCGGAACATGTCCTGACCTTTGCGCCCACGCGCTCGGGCAAGGGCGTCGGCCTTGTTGTGCCGACGCTGCTGTCCTGGCCCGCGTCCGCCGTCATCCACGACATCAAGGGTGAGAACTGGCAGATCACCGCCGGCTGGCGCTCGCGCTTCTCGCACTGCCTGCTGTTCAACCCCACGGATGCGAAGTCGGCGGCCTACAACCCGCTGCTGGAGGTACGGCGCGGCGCGCATGAAGTGCGCGACGTGCAGAACATCGCGGACATTCTGGTCGATCCCGAAGGCGCGCTGGAGAAGCGCAACCATTGGGAAAAGACTTCGCACGCGCTGCTGGTCGGGGCCATCCTGCATGTGCTCTACGCGGGCGAAGACAAGACGCTGCGCGGCGTCGCCAACTTCCTCAGCGACCCGGCCAGCCCGTTCGAGCTGACTTTGCATCGAATGATGACCACGCCGCACTTGGGCGACGGGCCGCATCCGGTAGTCGCGTCGGCGGCGCGTGAAGTGCTCAACAAGTCGGACAACGAGCGTTCCGGCGTGTTGAGCACCGCCATGTCGTTCCTCGGCCTGTACCGCGATCCCACGGTGGCCGAAGTCACCTCGCGCTGTGACTGGCGCATCGCCGACCTGATCGCGGCCGAGCATCCGGTGTCGCTGTACCTGGTGGTGCCGCCTTCGGACATATCGCGCACCAAGCCGCTCATCCGCCTGATCCTCAACCAGATCGGGCGGCGGCTCACCGAATCGCTCGACGGCTCCGACGGCATCGAACGCCGCCACAAGCTGCTGCTGATGCTCGACGAGTTTCCGGCCCTGGGCCGGCTCGACTTCTTCGAGACAGCCTTGGCCTTCATGGCGGGCTACGGCATCCGTAGCTTCCTCATCGCGCAGTCGCTCAACCAGATCGACAAGGCGTATGGGCAGAACCATTCCATCCTCGACAACTGCCACGTCAGGGTGACGTTCGCCACCAACGACGAGCGCACCGCCAAGCGCATCTCCGAGACGCTGGGCACTGCGACCGAGCTGCGCGCCCAGCGCAACTACGCGGGCCATCGGCTCGCGCCGTGGCTGGGCCACCTCATGGTGTCGCGCCAGGAGACGGCCCGCCCGCTGCTGACGCCGGGCGAAGTCATGCAGCTTCCGCCCGACGAGGCGGTGGTGATGGTGTCCAGCGTGGCACCGATCAAAGCCACGAAGCTGCGCTACTACGCCGACGCCAATTTCAAGCGGCGAGTGCTGCCGCCGCCCGCGCTGGCGGACGGGCAGTACGCCGACGCGCCGCCGCTGCGCCCCGACGACTGGAGCGGCTTGGCAATCCCTGCCGTGCCCGCTGCGCCTGCGGCCGATGCAGCCGACGGCTTCGGGGCTTTGGCCGACAACGGCGGCCCACGCCGTCAGCCTGAGCTCTCCGAAACCGTCGCCTACGACCCAGAACTGGCCGCGCCCGCAGCCGACCTCGCGCTGCTCGATGACGACGACGACCTGCCGCTTCCCCTTCCTCGCCAGCTTGATCCAGCCATGCAACGCACGGCCCGGCTGGCATCGCTGAACCCCAACGACGGAATCGAGCTATGAGCCAGTACCGCCTGAACCTCTTTATCCAGCCCGAACACGCCCAGCGGCTCGATGAACTGGCCGCCAAGAAAGGCGTGTCCAAATCCAGCATCGTCGCCGCCGCCTTGGCGTCCTGGCTGTCGCCGGACGCGGCCGACCAGCGCGAGGCAGCCATCGCCAAGCGCCTTGACCGCCTGTCGCGCCAGGCCGAGCGCATGGAGCGCGATCAGAACATCGCCATCGAAACGCTGGCGCTGTTCATCCGCTACTACCTGACGGTCAGCACGCCGGTTCCCGAGGCGCACCAAGAGGCGGCCCGCGCTCAGGGCAAGGCGCGCTTCGAGCAGTTCACCGAGCAGCTTGGCCGCCACCTGCTGCGCGGGCGCAGCCTGGTGCGTGACGTGGTGGAGGAGCTGCATCCCGACCCGATGCGAATGGAGGACGCGGCGGCAGCCGCTCAAGCGCAGGAGCGTGCCTCATGAGCGCCGTTCCGCGACTCCCGCCCGAGCCACGCTCATCCGCTGCGGCTTCGCTCGACCGGCGCATCCAGATGCTGCGCACGGCAATGGGGCCGCTGATCGCCACCGCGCTCGAAGACCCCGACGTGGTGGAAATCATGCTCAACCCGGATCGCACCCTTTGGGTGGATCGCCTGTCGTCGGGTCGCGCGCCTATGGGCGTGGAGATGCCCGAGGCCGATGGCGAGCGAATCATCCGCCTGGTCGCCGCCCACGTCGGCGCGGAGGTGCATAGCGGTCAGCCGCTGCTATCGGCTGAACTGCCCGAAACCGGCGAACGCTTCGAGGGCATCTTGCCACCCGCCGCACCGGGGCCGGCCTTCGCGCTGCGCAAGCGCGCCATCGGCGTGATCCCGCTGGAGCGGTATGTCGTGGACGGAATGATGACCGCTGCCCAGGCGGGCTTTCTGGTGCGCGCCGTGCGCGAGCGTCAGAACGTCCTGATCGCCGGGGCCACCAGCAGCGGCAAGACCACGCTCGCCAATGCCTTGCTCGCCGAAATCGCCGCCACCGGCGACCGCGTGCTGGTGCTCGAAGACACGGTGGAGCTGCAATGCGCGGCCCGCGACCACGTGCCGCTGCGCACGCGGCAAGGCGTCGTGTCGATGACCGAGCTGGTGCGCTCGTCCATGCGCCTGCGGCCTGATCGCGTCGTCGTCGGCGAGGTGCGCGGTGCCGAGGCGCTGGATCTCATCAAGGTGTGGGGCACCGGCCATCCCGGCGGCATCGCCACGATCCATGCGGGTTCCGCGCTGGGTGCGCTGTTGCGCATGGAGCAACTGATTCTCGAAGTGGCGGTGAACCCGCCGCGTGCGCTGATCGCCGAGGCAGTCAACGTGGTGATCCACATCGCCGGTCGCGGGCGCAAGCGCCGCATCGAGAGCATCGCCCGCGTCGTCGGCTTCGACGGTGTGGGCTACCGATTGGCGGATTGGGGGGCGGACGCGTTGGAAACGCCGTTTCCCGAGCTGCCGCTATTTCCCGAAGCCGCACCCGCTGCGGCGACTTCCCCGTCCTCTGACCAACCTGGAGAACTGCCATGACGCAGATGATCGTTCCTGCTTTCCGTGTTTCTGCAAATCCGGCTTTGCGCCTTCCCATCCGGTCGCGGCTGCGCAGCCTGGCCCGCCCTGCGGCACAAGGGCTGATGCTGGCCGCGCTGCTGCTGTTCCTGACCGGAACCGCGCAGGCCGCCGGTTCTTCAATGCCATGGGAAGGCCCGCTGCAATCCATCCTCGAATCCATCCAGGGGCCGGTGGCGCGCATCGTCGCGGTCATCATCATCATCACCACGGGCCTCGCGCTGGCCTTCGGCGACACGTCGGGCGGATTCCGCAAGCTGATCCAGATCGTGTTCGGTCTGTCCATCGCGTTCGCGGCTTCGAGCTTCTTCTTGTCGTTCTTCAGCTTCTCCGGCGGGGCCGTCGTATGAATGCCCCGGATACCTTCGCGGCCGGCTTCGAGGTGCCGCTGCATCGCTCGCTGACCGAGCCGATTCTGCTGGGCGGTGCGCCGCGTACCGTGGCAATCGCCAACGGCACGCTGGCCGCCGCTGTCGGGCTGGGCCTGCAACTGTGGATTCCGGGCGTCGTGCTTTGGATCGTCGGCCATTCGCTGGCGGTCTGGGGTGCGCGCGTCGATCCGCAGTTCATGGCCGTGTTCGCCCGGCACATCAAGCACCGCCCGCTGCTGGACGTGTGAGGGGATGCCGCCATGCTGAACCTTGCCGAATACCGCCAACGGCCCGCGCTGCTCGCCGACTGGCTGCCCTGGGCCGGGTTGGTCGCGCCCGGTGTCGTCTTGAACAAGGACGGCAGTTTCCAGCGCACGGCCCGGTTTCGCGGGCCTGACCTCGACAGCGCCACGCAAGGCGAGCTGATCGCCACGTCGGCCCGCTTGAATAACGCGCTGCGCCGGCTGGGTTCGGGCTGGGCGCTGTTCATCGAGGCCGAGCGCCGCGCCGCCGCCGATTACCCGCACTCGGAGTTTCCCGAGCCGCTTTCGTGGCTGGTGGACGAAGAACGCCGGGCCACCTTCGAGGAATCGGGCAATCACTTCGAGAGCGGCTATCACCTGACGCTGGTGTATCTGCCGCCCGAGGAATCGCGCGCCCGTGCCGCCAAGATGCTCTACGAGAACACGCCGACGAATGGCGTGGACTGGCGCGAGCGGCTGCAAGCCTTCGTCGCGGAAACGGATCGGGTCTTTGACCTGCTCGATGGCGTCATGCCGGAAATCGCCTGGCTGGACGACAGCCAGACGCTGACCTATCTGCACTCGACCATCTCGACACGACGCTATCGCGTCGGCGTTCCCGAGGTGCCGTTCCACATCGACGCGCTGCTGACCGACTCGCCGCTGGTCGGTGGCCTGGCCCCCATGCTTGGCGACAGGCACCTGCGCGTGGTGTCGGTACGCGGTTTCCCGACCTCGACCTGGCCGGGGATTCTGGACGACCTCAACCGCCTGGGATTTGGGTATCGCTGGAGTACGCGCTTTCTGTGCCTCGACAAATCCGAGGCGGAACGGGAATTGGGGCGCCTGCGCCGCCAGTGGTTCGCCAAGCGCAAGAACGTCATCGCGCTGCTGCGCGAAACCATCTTCCAGCAGGAAAGCCCGCTGGTCGATACCGACGCGAACAACAAGGCCGCCGATGCCGACGCCGCCTTGCAGGAGCTGGGCAGCGATCAAGTCGCCTTCGGCTACCTGACGGCGACCGTCACCGTCATGGACGACGACGCCGGCGCAGCCGACGAGAAGCTGCGCATGGTGGAGCGGGTGATTCAGGGGCGTGGCTTCGTCACCATCCCCGAAACGCTCAATGCCGTGGATGCGTGGCTGTCCTCGCTCCCCGGCAATGCCTATGCGAATGTCCGGCAGCCGATCATCTCGACCCTCAATCTGGCGCACATGATGCCGGTGTCCGCCGTGTGGGCCGGCCCCGAGCGCAATGCCCACCTCGACGGCCCGCCGCTAATCGTCACCCGCACCGATGGCGCGACGCCGTTCCGGCTGGTGACGCACATCGGCGACGTGGGCCACACGCTGGTCGCCGGCCCGACTGGCATGGGCAAGTCGGTCTTGCTCGCCACGCTGGCGATGCAGTTTCGCCGTTATCGCGGCTCGCGCATCTTCGCGTTCGACATGGGGCGCTCCATGCGCGCGACCATCCTCGGGCTGGGCGGCGAGCACTACGACCTGGGCATGGATGGCGAAATCGCCTTTCAGCCCTTGGCTCGCATTGACCGCGAGGGCTACCGCACCTGGGCCGCCGAATGGATCGAAGGCCGCTTGCTGCACGAAGGCGTGGCGGTCGGCCCCGACGAGAAGGCTGCTATCTGGTCGGCACTCGGCAGCCTTGCCGGTGCGCCGGTGGAGCAGCGCACGATGACCGGGCTGTCCGTGCTGTTGCAGAGCAATGCGCTGCGCCAGGCGCTCGCGCCCTATGTGCTGGGCGGCGCGCACGGGAAGCTGCTGGACGCCGATCACGACCGGCTAGGCATGGCCAACGTGCAGTGCTTCGAGATGGAGGAGCTGATGCACAGCAAGGCCGCCGTCATGGCCGTGCTGCATTACCTCTTTGCGCGCTTTGACGAACGCTTCGACGGTGCGCCCACGCTGTTGATCCTCGATGAAGCCTGGTTGTTTCTCGATGACCCGGTGTTCGCCGCGCGCATCCGCCAGTGGCTCAAGACGCTGCGCAAGAAAAACGTGTCGGTGATCTTCGCCACGCAGAGTCTTGCCGACATCAAGGATTCGAGCATCGCGCCCGCGATCATCGAAAGCTGCGCGAGCCGCATCTTCCTGCCGAACCCACAGGCGACCGAACCGCAGATTCGCACGATCTACGAGGGCTTCGGGTTGAACTCGCGCCAGATCGAGATCGTCGCCACTGCGCAGCCCAAGCGCGACTACTACTACCAATCCCGCCTCGGCAACCGCCTGTTCGACCTCGACCTGGGGCCGGCGACGCTGGCTTTTGCGGGCGCTTCCACGCCGCAAGACCAGCGCGCCATTGACGAAGTTCTTGGCCGCGTGCCGCCGGGCGCCGGCACGCCCGGCTTCGCGGGCGCCTGGCTGCGCCATCGCGGCCTCGATTGGGCGGCTGACCTGCTGCCCTCGTTCCCCGGCCTCGCGCCGGATTCCCTCGCTGACCAACCACTGGAGAACTTGCCATGAAGAAGCGCCTTGTCGCCGCTGCCATCGCGGCCATGCTTTGCACCGCCACTGCCCATGCGCAATGGGTCGTGATCGACCCCACCAACCTCGTGCAGAACACGATGACCGCGATCCGCACGCTGGAGCAGATCAACAACCAGATTCGCCAGCTCCAGAACGAAGCGCAAATGCTGATGAACCAGGCACGCAACCTCGCCAGCCTGCCGTCCAGCGTGGTCGGCCAGTTGCGCGCCAACCTGGCGACGACCGAGCGGCTGATCGCCCAGGCGCGAGGCCTGGCCTACGACGTGACGAATCTGGATCGGGAGTTTGCCCGCCTGTACCCGGAACAGTACGCCGCCACCGTCAGCGGCGACCAGATGTATCGCGACACGCAGGAACGCTGGAAAAACACGCTCAACGGTTTGCAGACCACCATGCAGATGCAGGCGCAGGCATCGCAGAACCTCCATGACGATGAGGGTGTTCTGGCCGATCTGGTGAGCAAGAGCCAGTCTGCCGTCGGTGCGCTGCAAGCCATGCAGGCCACGAATCAGCTTCTGGCCTTGCAGGCCAAGCAGTCGATCCAGACACAGCGGCTCCAGATCACGCAGGACCGGGCCGCTTCGCTGGAACTGGCGCGGCAGGCAGCGGCCACCGAGCGCGCCCGCGAAGTGCGGCGGCGCTTCCTCGGGGAAGGCACGCCGTACACGCCGCAGTCCGTCAATTTTTACCGCGACTGACGGGGGCCGACATGCGATGCGTCCTCGTCCTTGGTGCCGTGCTGCTGGCCGCCTGCGGAGAGCAGCCGGCCGACAACCTCGCCGATGCCCTGGCCGCCGATCCCGCGCGGCTCAAGGCATTGCGCGCGCAATGCGCGGCCGACCGGCTGGCCACGGGCGCGGACGCTTGCCGCGCCGCCGCCGAAGCCTTCCGGCGGCGCTTCTTTTCCGGCGAGGCCGGGCCGGATGAATACCAGACGCTGGCCGACCTGCCACCGATCCCGCCCAGCTTCGAGGAACCGGAGAACACGCCATGAATGACGTGACCATCATCGACCAGTTCCTCAACACCTTCGCCACCTACATCGACTCGGGTTTCGGGCTGCTGCGCGGCGAAGTGGCGTTCCTCACAGCCACGCTGATCGTCATCGACATGACGATCGCCGGGCTGTATTGGGCCATGAGCCACGCCACCGGCCAGGGCGATGACGTGATCGCCAAGCTGCTGCGCAAGGTGCTCTACGTCGGTGCCTTCGCCTACATCCTGAACAACTTCAACTGGCTGGCCAGCATCGTGTTCCGCTCGTTTGCGGGATTGGGCATCACCGCCACCGGCTCGGCCATCACGATGGAGAACTTCCTGCAGCCGGGCCGGCTTGCCAAGACCGGCATCGACGCCGGAGCGCCGATTCTGGAGCAGATCGGCGAGATGGCCGGTTTTCCCGAGGTGTTCGTGAACCTCGACCCCATCGTGGTGATGTTCCTCGCATGGTTGGTCGTGGTGCTGTGCTTCTTCGTGCTGGCGATCCAGCTTTTCATCACGCTGATTGAGTTCAAGCTGACCACGCTCGCCGGGTTCGTGTTAGTGCCGTTCGCGCTGTGGAACAAGACCAGCTTTCTCGCCGAGAAGGTGCTGGGCAATGTGGTGGCCGCCGGCATCAAGGTGCTGGTGCTGGCCGTGATCGTCGGCATCGGCTCGGGCTTGTTCTCGCAGTTCCAAGTCCATCCCGCCGAGCCGAACATCGACCACGCGCTGGTCATCATGCTGGCCTCGCTCACCTTGCTGGCGCTCGGGATCTTCGGCCCTGGCATCGCCACGGGCCTCGTGTCCGGTGCGCCCCAACTGGGTGCGGGCGCGATGGCTGGTGCCGCCGTCGGCGCAGCCGGAACGGCAGTGGCTGTCGGTGCTGCCGCGACGGGCGTGAGCGGTGCGGTGGCCGCTGGTGCCCGCATGGCCCCGGCCGCCGCCAAGCTGGCCGGCAGCGGCGGGCGTGCCGCCACGTCGGCGGCTGGCAGCGCGAAGTCGGCGTTCCAGGCCGGTTCCGCCGCCGCAGGCGGCGGCGCGAAGGGCGCTATGGCGGGCCTGGGCAACGTCGCCAAGACCGGCGCGCAATCCGCCGGACGCGCTGCCGCATCCCGCGCTGCCGCTGCCGGGCAGCGCATGGCCGCGCCGTTCCGCGCGGGCTGGAACGGAGACGCTGGCGCGTCAGCCGGCCAGGCCGCCGCCAGCGAAGCCCCCGCAGGCGCTGCCGCTGCACAGCCCGCCGATCAGCCCGCTTGGGCCAAGCGGCTGCAACGCCGCCAGCAACTCACCCACGCCGCGACCACTGCCGCCCACACGCTGCGCGGTGGCGACGGCGGCGGCTCCGGCCAGGGGCCGAGCCTGCGCGATTCCGATTCATAAGGAGAACTGACCATGCGATTCAAGAAACCGCAGGTGCGCTATGCCGACACGCCGCCGCCTGCCACGCCGTACCAAGCTGCCGGCCAGGTGTGGGACGACCGTATCGGCTCGGCCCGCGTCCAGGCCAAGAACTGGCGATTCATGGCCTTCGGCTGCTTCACGCTCGCGCTGCTGATGGCCGGTGGTCTGGTGTGGCGCTCGGCGCAGTCCATCGTGACGCCCTACGTCGTGGAGGTGGACAACGCGGGCCAAGTGCGCGCCGTGGGCGAAGCGGCCACGCCGTACCGCCCCAACGATGCGCAAACGGCGCACCACATCGCGCGCTTCGTGACGCTGGTGCGCTCGCTGTCCATTGACCCCATCGTCGTCCGCCAAAACTGGCTGGACGCCTACGACTACACGACCGACAAGGGCGCGGCCGCGCTCAACGACTACGCGCGGGTCAACGACCCGTTCGCGCGCATCGGCAAGGAGTCGGTGACGGTGCAGATCACCAGCGTCGTGCGCGCCAGCGACACGTCTTTCAACGTGCGCTGGACGGAACGCCGCTACGTCAACGGCGCCGCGGCGGGCCTGGAGCGGTGGACGGCCGTGGTGTCCATCGTGCTCCAGCCGCCGCGCACCGAAGAACGCCTGCGCAAGAACCCCCTGGGCATCTACGTCAACGGTTTGTCGTGGAGCCGCGAACTGGATTCTTCCGAAGGAGCAAAGCCATGAATGATCTTTTCCGTAAATCCGCCTTGCCGTTGATCGTGCTCACCCTCGCGGGCTGCGCCACGCAGGGCAAGCCGCCGCCGACCATCTCGCTCGATGAGCCGGTGCAGGCCCAGCCGCTGCCCGAGCCGCCCGCGCCGGTGGAGGTGGTGGCCGTGCCCGAGGTGCTGCCGATGCCGGCGCAGTTGATGCCAGTTCCCGAGGCCGAGGATGCCAAGCCCACACCCGAGCCGGCCGACGAGAAGGTGCGCGTTTCGCGGGCCAATGCCGAGGCGCGTGTCGCGCCCACGCGCGAGGGCTACGTCAACGCGATTCAGGTGTGGCCGTTCACCGATGGCGCGCTCTACCAAGTCTATGCAGCCGTGGGCCGCGTGACCGTGGTTTCGCTCCAGCCGGGCGAGGAGCTGGTGACAGTGGCCGCCGGCGATACCGTGCGCTGGATCGTGGGCGACACGTCTAGCGGCAACGGTGCCGATTTGCGCGTCAACGTGCTGGTGAAGCCGATCCGCTCGGGCCTCAAGACCAATCTGGTCATCACCACCAGCCGCAGGACGTACTTGCTGGAACTGACTTCCACGGACAAGACGTGGATGGCGTCCGTTTCGTGGGAGTACCCGCGCGACCGGATGCTGGCCTTGCAGCGCCAGGCGCAAGCGGCCAGCGCCGCCGCGCCGGTCGATAGCGGCCTGTCGCTGGAGAACCTGCGCTTTCGCTACGCGATCAGCGGCAGCAATCCGCAGTGGAAGCCGCTGCGCGCCTTCGACGACGGGCAGAAGGTCTATATCCAGTTTCCCGCTGGCATCGCGCAAGGCGACCTGCCGCCGCTGTTCGTGATCGGGGCCGAAGGCGATGGGCAATTGGTGAACTACCGCTTCCGCTCGCCGTACTACATCGTGGATCGCCTCTTTGGTGCGGCGGAACTGCGCCTGGGCGGCGACAAGGGCGACGTGGTGCGGATCGAGCGCACGGATGGCGTGGCACGGAGGAACTGACCATGAGCCAGGACGACACTCCCGACCTCGCCACGCCGCAGGCAGGCAAGGTCGCGCCCGAGACGGTGGCGCTTCGTGCCCAGCCGCGTGCTGTGACCCGGTTGAACCGGCGCACGCTGGCCGTCCTCGTCGGTAGCCTGTCGGTCGCCGTGCTCGGGGCCACGATCTGGTCACTGCAACCGCAGCGGCGTGGCGCGGGCGAGCAGACCGAGCTTTACAACGTCGATCGCGTCTCGAAGTCCGAAGGGCTGGACGGCCTGCCGGCCGACTACTCGAAGCTGCCGCAGAAGGTGCCCGAGCTGGGGCCGCCACTGCCGGGCGATCTTGGCCCGGCCATCGTGAACTCGCAGCAGCCGGCCGTGGCCGCTTACGCGGCCCCCGGCCACGATCCGAACGATGCCTTGCGCAAGGAAGCGGAAGCCGCAGCGGCTTCGTCGGTGTTCTTCCGCTCGGCCGGCCAGGGTCAGGCCGCCGCCACGACCACGATGGCGCAGACGGCGCCGGGTGTGCCCGGTGCTGCCAACACGCTCGCGGCCTTCGATCCGCTCGCGGCTGGGCCAGCCTCGGCGGCGGCCCAGCTTGCCGCCCCGACTGCGGCACGGAGTCGGCAAGACCAGAACGAGGCATTCCTGCAAAGCGGCTCTACGGAAACCCGCAATTCCGGCCATCTGGCACTGCCGGCATCGCCGTATCAGGTCATGGCCGGGACGGTGATCGCGGGCGCGCTGGTGACAGGCATCAAGTCGGACTTGCCGGGCGACGTGATCGCCACGGTGACGGAGCCGGTCTATGACTCGGCCACGGGCAAGTTTCTGCTGATCCCGCAGGGCTCGCGCATCCTCGGGCGCTACAACAGCCGGGTCAGCCACGGGCAGAGCCGCGTGCAGGTGGTGTGGAATCGGGTCATCCTGCCCGACACGTCTTCGCTGACACTCGACAACCTCATCGGCACCGACCCGGCCGGTTACTCCGGCCTGGAGGATGACGTGGACTGGCATTGGGATCGCGTCGTCGCGGGCGCGGTGCTGACGACGTTGCTGGGCGTCGGTGCCGAGCTGGCCGCGCCCGAGAACCGCCAGGACGGCAACCGCATCGTCATCGCCGGGCGCGACAGCGCCCAGGACAGCATCAATCAGGTCGGCCAGGAGATTACCCGGCGCAACATGGACATCCAGCCGACGCTGACCATCAGGCCCGGCCTGCCGGTTCGCGTCATCGTCAACCGGGATCTGGTGCTGCGGCCCTACCAGCCGCTGTTCTTCAACCGGGGGGCTTCGCAATGAGCACGAAGAAGCTGCGGCTCGGGCCGCTGCCCAAGACCGAGAACGTCAAGCTGACCTTTGCCTGCCCGGCCAGCCTGAAAGCCGACCTCGACCGCTACGCCGCGCTGCACGCGCAGACGTATGGCGAGGCGGTCGATGCCGAGAAGTTGATCCCGCACATGCTGGAGGCGTTCATGGCAGGGGATCGAGGATTCAGGAAGGGCACCACGATGCGGAGCGTGCCGCCCAAGCCGACGTGATGGCCTCGAACACTGCCCAGCCGCATCCATCGAACGCGCAGCCCAAGGCTGCGCGTTCTTCGTTCTGGATGCCGCCAAGAGCCGCCTGGGCTATGATGATGCGACAAGCCCGCCGTCCCTCGGCAATCCAGCACGACACAGTGCGATGCGGCTTTCTCTCCCAACGCTCCTATGTGGCTCCTAGCCCACGAGGCCACACCTCGCCACAGTGGCCGAGAAAAGAGCTAACCTACTGTCCCATATACGATTTCAAGCCCTACGTGATTTGTACGAAGGACTTGACACCAGAACTTTTTTACGGTCAGCGACACATGCAGCCAGCTTTTCACCTGCAGGTTATCCAGGTGGCGGGCCAGCTCGGTGGCTTCGCGGCGCTGCACCAGCGGGTACCACACGGCATACGTGCCGGTGGCAAAACGCTTCAGGCCTTCTTTCACGGCGTTCAGCGTGCGGCGGTAGTCTTGCTTGTCTTCGTACGACGGGTCGATCAGCACCAGCCCGCGCCGCGGCGGCGGGGGCAGCAGCGCCTTCATGCCCTCGAAGCCGTCGGTTGCGTAGATCGTAGTCTGGCGCAACGCGGTCTTGTCCAGTTGCTCCAGGTTGCCCACCAGCACGTCCGATTCGGTGGGGTGCATTTCGAACAGGCGCAGGCGGTCGCGATCGCGCAGCGCGTCCAGCGTCAGCCAGGGCGATCCCGGATAGTGGCGCAGGCGGCCGTCGGGGTTGTAGCGGCGCACCCGCTCAAGGTAGCTTGCCAGCAGCGGCGGCAGGTCGTCGCGCTGCCACAGTCGGCCGATGCCATCGGCGAATTCGGCGTTCTTCGCGGCCCAATCGCTGTCCAGGGCGTAGAGCCCCGCGCCCGCATGAGTGTCCACCACCCAATAGGGGGTGTCTTTGCGGTTCAGGTAATCCAGCATGTGGATCAGCACGGCGTGCTTGAGGACGTCGGCGTGGTTGCCGGCATGAAAGGCGTGTCGGTAGCTGAACAAGGCGGAGTCCTGCGCTCAGGCGGGCGGGCCGATTTCGGCCAGCGCGTCGGTGAAAAGGGCATCCAGGCCCCAGGACAGCAACAGGCGCGCACGCGCCGGATCGTTGATGGTCCAGGCGGCGATGCGGTAGCCGGCGGCGTGCACGGCGTCGATGAGTTCGCGGCTGGCGTCGCGGTGGTTGATGTTGAGCGCCACGCATCCCAGGCGCGCCAGCCGCTCGGGCCAGTCGGCCGGCACCTGCTCCACCAGCAGGGCGCGCGGCAGTTCGGGGGCGGCCGCCTGGGCCGCGGCCAGCGCGGCTTCCGAGAACGACGACAGCAGCGGAGCGGGCAGGGCGTCTTGCCACAACGCGCGCGCGGCCAGCGCCACGGCGGCGCCGGTTTCGCTTTCCTGGCCGGGGTTGGGTTTGATTTCGATGTTGCAGGCGATGCCATTGGCGATGGCATAGCGGGCCACGGCCTCGAAGGCGGGCACGGGTTCGCCCACGTAGGCAGGCGAATGCCAGCCGCCGGCATCCAGCCGGGCCAGCTCGGCATACGACAGCGCGGCGGCGGGGCCATGGCCATTGGTGGTGCGGTCGAGGGTGTCGTCGTGCAGCAGGAAGGCGACCTTGTCGCGGCTGAGCTTGACGTCGAATTCGACCATGCGGAACCCGTGCTCGGCGCCGACGCGCATGGCGGCCAGGGTATTTTCAGGGGCCAGGCGGCCGCCGCCGCGGTGGGCAATATGGGTAGGATAGGGCCAGGGGCGGTCATGCTCGGGACGTTTCCAGGGTGAAGGATGCAAGGATACTCCTTTGGGGCCGGGCGAAGCCCGTCGGGCTCGGGCGCATGCAGCGCCGAGCTTCACACGGGGAGTCCAGAGCCGTTGAAGGGTTCGAATTCACCGGCAATCAGTCTCTGGGCGTGCGGGCGGGCGGGGCGGCGCGTTGGGCGGCGGGGCAGTCTGCGCAGCAGACCGAGGGCGCCTGGATGCGCCCGAGCCCGACGCACGGGCGCCGCCCCGCCCGCCCACACGCCCAGAGACGGGGCAAGAACCAAACCCCCCCCGCCACAGCAAGCACATCCACCAACCCGGTACCCGCTCCGCCACGCGGGTTGAAGGCCTCTCGCCAGCCCCAAACTGTGGCGTACGGGGCGAAAATGGTAAACTCCGGCGGCTTACCGGGTTCGATTCCGGCACCTGGCAAGGGCGGGGCAAGGGCGAATCGGTTTCGCCTTTTTTTATGCGTTTTTTTGCGGTGCGGCGTCCATCTCAGGGCGCGCCGCGCACGGCAAACAGGGAATCCATGTTCGAACTACTACGCAATCATCGCCGTTGGATGCAGTTCATTCTGCTGATCCTGATCGTGCCGTCGTTCTTCCTGGTGGGCATCCAGGGCTACGAAAGCTTCATCCGCCGCGAGCCCGAACTGGCAACGGTGGCTGGCCAGCCCATCACTCGCAGCGAGTTCGACATGGCCCATCGCAACCAGCTCGAACAATTCCGCCAGCGCCTGGGCAGCCAGTTCGATCCCGCCCTGGTCGATACCCCCGCCATGCGCGAACAACTGCTCAACCAGCTGATCGACCAGCGCCTGCTTGCCCAGGTGGCCATCGACAACCGCTTTTCGGTATCTGACGGCACGCTGCGCAACACCATCGCCGCCATTCCACAAGTGCAGGACAACGGCCGCTTTTCCCCCGAACGCTACCGCCAGGTGCTGGCCGCACAGGGCATGACGCCTACCTCGTTCGAGGCCGGCCTGCGCCGCGACCTGGCGGTGGGGCGTGTGCTCGAACCCATCAACCAGTCGGCCGGCGCGCCCGATGCCGTGGTGGCCTCGCTCGAGTCCGCCCTGACCCAGCAGCGCACCGTGCAATTGCGGCGCTTCGCCGCGGCCGATTACCGCGCGCAAGTGTCAGTGTCGCCTGAAGACATCCAGACCTGGTATGACGGCAACAAGCAGCAGCTGACCGTGCCCGAGCAGGTGACCGCCCAGTACCTGGTGCTGGACGAAGCCGCCGCCACGCAGGGCGTGCAAGTCAAAGAAGAAGACATCGCCAGTTACTACGAGCAGAACAAAAACCGCTTCGGCCAACCCGAGCGCCGGCGCGCCAGCCACATCATGATCGAGCTGCCCGCGGGCGCCTCCGAAGATGCCCGCAAGGCCGCGCACGCCAAAGCCGAGGCGCTGGCCAAGCAGGCCGCCGCCGATCCCGCCCAGTTCGCCGAGCTGGCGCGCGCCAACTCGCAAGATGCCGGCTCGGCTGGCAAGGGTGGCGACCTGGGCTGGCTGGCGCCGGGCATGCTGGCCGGTCCGCTCGAAAAAAGCGTTTTCGGCCTGGCCAAAGACCAGGTCTCGGGCGTGGTTGAAAGCCCCTCGGGCCTGCATATCGTCAAGGTTACCGAAATCCAGCCCGCCGCCATCAAGCCGCTGGCCGAGGTCCGCGACGAAATCACCGCCGAAATCCGCAAGCAGATCGCGGCCACGCGGTTTTCCGAAATGGCCACCAAGCTTACCGAAATCGTGTACGACCAGCGCGACAGCCTGCAGCCCGCCGCCGATGCGCTGGGCCTGAAGCTGCGCACCGCCTCGGGCATCACCCGTGAAGGGCTGCTGCCCGCCGACCAGGCCGGCGCCGACGCCGCCGCCAGCGGCCCCGATGCCCAGTTGCTCGACAACCCGCGGGTGCGCCAGGCGCTGTTTTCGCCCGACGTTCTGCGCGACAAGCAGAATTCCGGGGTCATTGAACTGTCGCCCGACACCATGCTGGCGGTGCGCGTGGCCCAAGTGCAGCCCGAACATGTGCCGCCGCTGGATAAAGTCAGCGCCAACATCCGCGAGCGCCTGCTCGACGAGCGCGCCGCCGAAGCCGCCCGCAAGGCCGGCACGGCAGCCCTGGATGGCTGGAAGGCCGATCCGGCCACGCTGCCCGAAGGCTTCGGCGCTTCCGCGGTGGTGTCGCGCCAGCAGCCCGGCCAGCTGTCGCAAGACGTGCTGAACGCCGCGATGCGCCTGCCCGCCGAGCCGTTGCCCGCCTACGCAGGGGTGAACGACGGCAACGACTACGTGGTGGTGCGCCTGGACAAAGTCGAAGCCGGCGCCTCCGAGGCATCGGCCCGCGACTTGCTGGCGCGCCAGCTGGGGGCGGCCTGGGGCCAGGCCGAAGACGCCGCGGTGCTGAAAGTGCTGCGCGAGCAATACCAGGTGAAGATCCTGCCCGAAGCCGCCTCGGCCCTGCAGGGCCAGGATCAATCCGCCGGCTGATCCTTCTTCAGTATGGGCTGCAGCGCAGCCCATACGTTATCCAGCAGCAGCGGCTGGGCCTGTTCGTTGGGATGGATGCCATCAGCCTGGAACAGCGCGCGGTCGGTGGCCATGCCGTCCATCAGGAACGGCACCAGTCCCGCCTGTTCGGCCTTGGCCACCGCGGGAAACACCGCGGCGAAGCGTTGCGCGTAATCGCGCCCGTAATTGGGCGGAATCTGCATGCCCACGATCAGCACCCGCGCGCCGGCCTGGCGCGCCTGGCTGGCCATGGCGCGCAGGTTCTGCTCGGTCATTTTCAGGGATAGCCCGCGCAGCGCGTCGTTGGGGCCCAGCTCCAGCACCACGATGGCCGGGTGGTGGCGCTGCAGCAGCGCTGGCAGGCGCGAGACGCCGCCGCTGGTAGTATCGCCGCTGATGCTGGCATTGATGACCTGGTAATCGGGGTATTGTTCCGACAGGCGCCTGGCCAGCAGCGGCACCCATCCGGTGCCCCGCGCCAGGCCGTATTCGGCAGACAGGCTGTCGCCCACCACCAGCAAGGTGCGCGGCGCGGAACCTGGCGCCGGGGCGGGGGTCTGAGCGTGGACGGCCGGCGCGGCAAAGGCGGCGGACATGGCGGCGGCAACGAACCAACGGAAGAATAGACGCATGGATAGCAAGGTCTCGATCGAGGTTTCCGGGCTGGGCAAGCAGGTGTCGGACGCGGGCGGCACGCTGTCGATCCTGGAGGGAATCGATTTTACGGTGGCGGCCGGCAGCGCCGTGGCCATTACCGGCAGCTCGGGTTCCGGCAAGTCCACGTTACTGGGACTCATGGCCGGCCTGGACGTTCCCTCGGCCGGCAGCGTGCGGTTGGCCGGGCAGGATCTGTTCTCCCTCGATGAAGACGGCCGCGCGCAGCTGCGCGCGCGCCACGTCGGTTTTGTGTTCCAGTCATTCCAACTGCTGCCCAACCTGACGGCGCTGGAAAACGTCATGCTGCCGCTGGAACTGGCCGGCCAGCCGGCGCGCGACGCCGCCCAGGCCATGTTGCGGCGAGTGGGGCTGGGCGAACGGCTGCACCACTATCCGCGTACCCTGTCCGGCGGCGAGCAGCAGCGCGTGTCGCTTGCCCGCGCCTTCGTGGTGCGTCCGGGCCTGCTGTTCGCCGACGAGCCCACCGGCAGCCTGGACGCCACCACCGGCGCCACGGTCATCGACCTGATGTTCGACCTGCATCGCGAGCACGGCACGACCCTGGTGCTCGTCACGCACGATCCGCAACTTGCCGCCCGTTGTGGGCGGCAACTGGTGCTGGCGGCCGGCCGGCTGGCCGGCTGACCCTCCCGCGGGCAGGGCTCAGGCCAGCCCGCGCGCCCGCTGGTTCGACGCGTAGATGTTGTCACGCGTGGGCATCGGCGCGCCGTTCAGGCCGGCGATCCACTGCGCGGTGCTCATCACCGCGGCGAAGCGGCTTTGCATCACTACCGTCAGCACCCGGTGGATTTCCTCGGCCGAGGCCTGGCCGGCGCTGTTCGCGTAGGGCACCGAGCCGGTGGCGTCGTTCAGCACTTCCACGCGCAACCCGGCATGCACCGCGTGCTTCACGGTGGAATCGTCGCAATTGTGCGTCATGTAACCCACCACGGTAATGGTGTCGATGCCGCGCTCGGCCAGCCACGCCTCCAGGCCGGTGCCGGCGAACGCGCTGGGCATGCCCTTGACCACGTGGTGGTCGTGGGGACGCGAAACCACGCTTTCGTGCAATTCGGCGCCGTGCGAGCCCCGCGCGAACAGCGGCGACTCGGCCGGCTCGATGTCCTGCACCAGCACGATGGGCACGCCGGCTGCATGGGCCGCGTCCATGGCGCGGCCGATGTTGGCAAGCGACTGCTGCGGGTCGGGGTACTCGATGGGCAGTTTGCCGCCGAAGTATTCATTTTGTACATCGACGACGATCAGGGCGCGCCGGGCTGCGGGTTGGGTCATGGCGGTTCTCCGGTTGTGTTGAGGGGATGAACCCATTATTCCCAGCGGCCGGCATGCCCGATAGTGGCCTGAATGACAATATTGGATAAAATCGGGCCATGCCCTTGATCAGCGCCGCCCGTCGTGCGCCCGTCCATTCCATGCGTTCCCTGCCTGCCGTGTCCAGCCGTTTTTCCGTCCCGCGCCGCGAACCGGCCGCCGCCACCGTGGCCGTGGTGGCCTTCGACCAGATCAGCGCATTTCACCTGACGGTGCCCTGTGCGGTGTTCGAGCAGCGCGAGGCGCCGGGCCTGCCGGCCTTCGACCTGCGCGTCTGCGCCGCCGAGCCGGGGCCGCTGCGCACCAGCGCCGGCTTCACGGTGCAGGCCGATCATGGCCTGCGCGAACTGGCGCGGGCCGACATCGTGGTGGTGCCGAGCTGGCGCGACACGAGCGAACCCGCGCCGCCCGCGCTGCTGCGGGCGCTGCGGCAGGCGCACGCGCGCGGCGCGCTGGTGGTGGGCCTGTGCCTGGGCGCTTTCGTGCTGGCCGAGGCCGGCCTGCTGGACGGGCGCGCCGCCACCACCCACTGGATGTGGGCCGACGATTTTTCGGCGCGCTATCCGCGGGTGCGGCTCGACCGCGATGTGCTTTACGTGGACGCCGGCGACGTGGTCACCTCGGCCGGCACCGCTGCCGGCATCGATTGCTGCCTGCACGTGCTGCGGCGGCGCTGGGGCGCGGAAGTCGCCAACAGCGTGGCGCGCCGGCTGGTGGTGCCGCCGCACCGGCAGGGTGGCCAGGCGCAGTATGTGGAACAGCCGGTGCCGGCGTCGGTGGGCGCGGACCGACTGTCCGGCGTGCTGGCTTGGGTGTCGGCGCACCTGGACCGCGCGCACGACCTGGATTCGCTGGCGGCGCGCGCGGCGATGAGCCGCCGCACGTTCACCCGCCATTTCCGGCAGGCTACCGGGGGCACCGTGGGCCAGTGGCTGTTGTCGCAGCGGCTGGCCCTGGCCCAGCGGCTGCTGGAAACCAGCGACGCGCCGGTCGAGACGATTGCCGCGCAGGCCGGCTTCGGCACGCCGCTGTCGCTGCGGCAGCATTTCCGGCGCGCGCTGAAAGTGTCGCCGTCGGCATACCGGCGCGAATTCCGGCAATCGGTATGAAAACGCGCCAGGCGCCTGCGGCGCCCGGCGCCATGAATCATGGCGTGCGCGGCGCGCTCGCGCGGCTGCGCCGCCATTCGATCAGGCCGATGACGATGCCGCTGCCGCAGATGATGGCAATGCCCAGCCAGGTCAGCGCGTCGGGAAAGTGCCCCCACACCAGCCAGCCCACCGCGGTGGCGCTGACGATCTGCAAATACACGAAAGGCGCCAGCGTCGATGCCGCGGCGTTGCGGTAGGCGCCGATCTGCAACAGGTGGCCCAGCGCGCCTGATACGCCGGTGGAGATCAGCAGCAGCCAGTTGCCCGGGCTCAGCTGGGCCAGCACGGCCTGGGCGGGTGGCAAGGTGACGGGCAGGGCGAGGGTCAGGCATACGGTGCCCACCGCGCCGCTCCAGATCAGCGAGGTGTAGGGGTCGTCGCCGGCCACGCGGCGCGTGGCGATGAACTGCGCGGCAAAGCAGCATGCGGTCAGCAGGCCGAACAGCACACCCAGCGGATGCAGCCCGCCGCCGGGGCGGACGATGATCAGCACGCCGGCGAACGCCACCGCCGCGGCCACCCAGCGCGAGGCGCGGGGCGGTTCTTTCAGTACCCACGGCGCCAGCGCCAGCACGATCAGGGGGGCCAGGAAGTTGATCGCCGTGGCCTCGGCTTGAGGTATGTAGCTCAGGGTGGTGAAGAAGGCGAGGGTGGCCAGCAGCATCGAGCCGCCGCGCAGCATCTGCTCGCGCGGGCGCGTGCTGCGCAGCACGGCCAGGCCGCGACGCGGCAGCACCAGGGCCAGCACCAGCAGCAGGTGCGCCAGGTAGCGCACCCAGCACAGGATCAGCAGCGGCACGCCGGCTTCCATGACCCACTTGCCGCTGGCATCCAGGCACGACAGTGTCCAGGCCGAGAGAATCAACAGTACGATGCCGATCAGTGGGCGCGCCGCAGGGTGGGCGGCAGAGATAGGCGGCGTGGCTGCCGGGGCTGATCCGGCGGCGGCCCGGGACATGCGGGGCTCCTTGTCAGGCAGTCAACATATATGCCCGAACCGGCAGGCGGCCGGCGCGGCGAAACGGGCACATGATACGCTCATCCTCGCTACACGGATGCGGGCCATGATCGATCTACGAAACATCGAGACTTTTTTCTGGGTATCGACGCTGGGCAGTTTCCGGGCCGCGTCCGAAAAACTCAACACCACCCAGCCGGCGGTGTCGCAGCGTATCGCGTCGCTCGAACGCGACCTGGGCGTGCGCCTGTTCGAGCGCGACGCGCGCGGCGTGACGTTGACCGGCAAGGGCCACGAGCTGCTGTCGCATGCCGAGCGCATGCTGCAGTTGCGCCGCGACATGCTGCAGGCCGCGCGCGAGCAGAACGTGATGCGCGGCCCGCTGCGCATCGGCGTGGCCGAGACCATCGTGCAGACCTGGCTGCCGGCGCTGGTCGAGTACCTGCACGCCGCGTATCCGGCCCTGGTGCTGCAGATCGAGGTGGACACCACGCCGGTATTGCGCAGCCACCTGACGGCGCGCCAGATCGACCTGGCTTTCCTGATGGGCCCCGTGGTGGAGGCTCGCTTCGAAAACCTGCCGCTCTGCGCCTATCCGCTGGCCTGGGTGGCCAGCCCGCGCCTGGCGCTAGGCCCCGAGCCCCTGACGCTGCAGCGCATCGGCACGCTTCCTGTCATCACGTACCCGTCCAGCAGCAGCCCTTACCAGTTCGTGCGCGACATGCTCACGCGCGCCGGCGTGCAAGCCCCGCGCATGTACGGCAGCGCGTCGTTGTCGATGGTGGTGCGCATGACGCTGGACTGTATAGGCACCAGCGTCATCGCGCCCGTGTTTCTGGACAAAGAGCTGGCCAGCGGCGAGTTGCGGCTGCTGGACGTGCAGGCCGACCCGCTGCCCGACCTGGCGTTTACCGCTACCTGGGTGCAGGGCCCCGACAGCCACGTGGCGCGCGTGATCGCACAGCTGGCCCAGCAGGCTGCGGTGGGCAGGCTGGGTCCGCTGTCGCACGGCGTGTAGCGGCGGCGCGCACCCTAGTGGCGCGCGAAGTACTGGCTGGGCGTCACGCCATACGCATTGCGAAAGCTGCTGATGAAGGCGCTGATGCTTTCATAGCCGACCGCCAGCGCCGCTTCGGTGACCGGCTTGCCGGCCGCCAGCCATTCCAGCGAACGCAGCAGCCGCGCCTGTTGCCGCCATCTTCCCAGCGTGATTCCGGTTTCCGCGCGAAAGCGCCGCATCAGCGTGCGCGACGACATATTTACCCGCCGCGCCCAGGCCTCGATGCCCCGGGCGTCGTCGGGCCGATCCAGCAGCGTCGTCGCCAGCTCGTGCAGGCGGTGGTCGCGCGGCATGGGCAGCGGCAGGCTGGCTTGGGGAAGTATCCGCAGCTCGGCCACCAGCACCTCGAACAGGCGCAAGGTGTGAGCGAGGTTCTGTTCGTCGGGCGGTATGCCGGCCAGGCGCTGCAGCAACGCCTCGACCAGCGGACCGGACGCCCAGGCGCACGCCTGCGCGGGCAAGCTGTCGCAGGCGTCGGCCCGCACATACAGGAACAGGCCGCGCGCGTCGCCGAACCAATGGGCCTCGTGCAGCATGCCGGGCGGCATCCAGCCCAGGCGGCCGGGCGTCATCGTCAGCACCTCGCCGTCGCTGCGCACCACGCTGACCCCTTCCCGCACCGCCAGCAGCATGCCTTTGTCGTGGCGGTGCGCGGGCACGGCAATGCCGCGATTCTGGCGTGCCTGGGCGACCTGAAACGGCGTCAGTAGCGGGACCGGGTCTACGGCGGCTGGCGGAGCCTGCTCAGGCATGGGGTGGCGGGTCCGGGACATTGGTTGGCGCAATTGCGTTAGTGGCAACAGATACAAATGTATAGCATTCTCAAACACAATCTGCGGCAATGGCCTTGCTGTAAGCAGGGGCGGCTGGCCGCCCGCGCGGCCTTCCGAAGCGCGCATGCGCCGCCGCGCGGACCCCGCCGGAAAGGTCCCAAGCGCCTGGCCCGCAAGACAGAAGGAGTATTCGAATGAACCGGGACGCTTACGCCCTGCATGATTTGACGCACTTCCCCCTGGTGTTGACGCGGCGGCCCAACGTGGCCCAGGGCGCCGTCCAGACCTGGGCGCACGAGATGGACATGCTGGTTGCCAGTGGCAAGCCGTTCGTGCTGGTCGGCACCGACCTGAATGTAGACATGTCGCTCGCCGACCGGCGCGACATGGTGGCGTGGCAGGCCTCGAACATGGCCAGGCTGCGGCGCTGTTGCGCCGGTTTCGTATCCATCGTGCCGGACCCGCGCGCGTTCGGCCTGCCGTTCATGGCCGTGCCCACGCTGGCGCAGGCGCGTGACCGCGCGCGTGAACTGCTGGCGGCTTTTCCCGGAGGGCAAGGGGCATCTATCGTGCGCCGGGTGGCCTAGGATTTTCCCTGATATACGCAGCTGAATCGCCTGGCGGCCGGGCGCCGCGAGAGCCGGCAAGACATGCCGGGCGCGGCCCGCAAAGCCGCGTGGTTGCTGCATTGCGCGTAGTGCGGCGCGGGCGCCGGGATCAGACCTAAAAATAATTTATACCTCGGCATCCGAACTTACGATTGGACAGGACTGCGCCCGCCCGGTGCAATGCGCGGCAAAGAGGGGCTGGACGCGCATCGCGGCGGCCGGCCCGGCCGATTTGCGGCGCGCCATCAGGGTAACGGGGCCCGGCGCGCGACCGAACCCCGCCTGCAAGGAGAATCCCTATGAAGAAGCCCTTGATCGTCGCCGCCATCGCATTGATGGCCACTGCCGCCCACGCGCAGGACCTGCCCAAGACCCACCTGACGGTGGTGGGCGGGCTCAGCAACCTGACCGCCTACAACGACTACGAAAAACCGTTCTGGACCAAGACCTTGCCCGAGCTGTCCAAGGGCCAGGTCACCGCCGATATCAAGGGCTTTAACGAGATGGGCCTCAAAGGCCCCGAGTTGCTGCGCCTGATGTCGCAGGGCGTAATCCAGTTCGGCACGGCCACCCTGTCGTACTTCGCGAGCGACAACCCCATCAACGAAGCGATCGACCTGGCCGGCCTGGCGCCCGACGTGAAGACGGCGCGCGCCGTGACCCGCGCCTTCGAGCCCGTGTACGCCAAGCTGTACGGCGAGGGCGCCAACGTCAAGCTGCTGGGCATTTCCACCTACCCCGCGCAGGTGCTGTTCTGCAATGCCGAGATCAAGAGCCTGGCTGACGTGAAGGGCAAGAAGGTGCGCACCAGCAGCCGCACCACCGCCGAATTCGTCGAGGCGCTGGGAGGCTCCAGCGTCACCATGGCGTTCGGCGAAGTCGTGCCGGCCCTGCAGAACAAGGTGGTGGACTGCGCCATCACCGGCTCGCTGTCGGGCTACTCGGCCAAATGGTACGAGGTCTCCACCCACCTGTACGCGCTGCCCATCAACTGGAACCAGCAGATCCACGCGGTCAACCAGAAGGCGTGGGACAAGCTCGATCCCAAGGTGCGGACCTTCCTGCAGACCAACATCGACAAAATGGTCGACGACATCTGGGACGCCGCCGCGCGCCAGACCCAGGAGGGCTATGACTGCAATACCGGCGCCGCGGCATGCCCGTACCCGGTCAAGGGCAAGATGGTGCTGGTGCAGCCCACCGATGCCGACCGCCAGCTGCTGAAGAAAGTGCTCAGCGAATCGGTGCTGCCGAAGTGGGCCGCTCGCTGCTCGGCGCAATGCGTCCAGGACTTCAATGCCACCATCGGCAAAGAACTGGACCTGGTCGCCAAGAAGTAATCCGCCGCACATCATCCAGGCGGTCCGCCGCGCGCCGCGTCACGGGCTATCCCGGCGCGCCGCGCGAGCGGCCGCGGAGACAGAGCATGACCCGACCTGAACAATTCCGGATCCTCGGCGCGCTATTGCGCCGGGCCGAGTCCTTTTCGCGCGTGGCCGTGTGGGTGGGCGGCGCGCTGACCCTGGCCAGCGTGCTGCTGATCTCGTTCGACGTGGTGGCGCGCAAATTCTTCGGCTTTACCACCGGCGGGGCCGACGAGCTGTCGAGCTACGCGTTTGCCATCAGCACCTCGTGGGCGCTGGCCTTCGCCACGCTGCAGCGCGCCAACGTGCGCGTCGACGTGCTGTACCAGTACCTGCCGGTGCGGCTGTCGGCGCTGCTGGATTGGATCTCGCTGGTGGCGCTGGGCGTCTTCATGGTGTACCTGACCTACTACGCTATGGAAATGGCGCAGACCTCATGGGTGCGCGACTCGGCGGCCAATACGCCGTTGGCCACGCCACTGTGGATTCCCCAGGGGCTGTGGATGCTGGGCCTGCTGTGGATGTGCATTACCGTGGCCCTGATGCTGGTGCGCGCCTCGCTGGCGCTGGCCACCGGCGACCTGGACCTGGTCAAGCAAGTCTGCGGCGTGCGCTCGGCGCAGGAAGAAGCCGATGAAGAAGCCGCCGCGGGCGAGCGCATGGTGAAAGGAGAGGCCGCATGATCGCCACGACCCTGATCCTGTTGCTGGTGCTGATCGGCATTTCGATTCCCGTGGGCGCCGCCCTGGGGGTGCTGGGCCTGATCCTCGACCCCCTGTATTCCATGCTGCCGCTGACACGCGCCATCGGCGAAATCTCGTGGAGCGCGAACAACGAATTCCTGCTGGTGGCGATTCCGCTGTTCATCATGCTGGGCGAAGTGCTGCTGCGGTCGGGTTTCGCCGAGCGCATGTACAGCGCCATGAGCTTGTGGCTGTCGTGGTTGCCGGGCGGACTGATGCACGCCAACATCGGCGCCTCGACGCTGTTCTCGGCCACCTCGGGCTCCAGCGTCGCCACCGCGGCCACCGTGGGCACGGTCGCCCTGCCGCAGATCAAGAAATACGGCTACAACGAGCCGTTGTTCCTGGGCAGCCTGGCCGCCGGCGGCACGCTGGGCATCCTGATTCCGCCGTCGATCAACCTGGTGATCTATGGCGTGCTGACCAATTCGTCGGTGCCCAAGCTGTACCTGGCCGGCATCTTGCCGGGTTTCGGCCTGGCGATGCTGTTCATGTTGACTGTGGCGGTGGCCTGCGTGCTGCGGCCGCAATGGGGCGGGCACAAGATCAGCGCCACGATGGCGCAGCGCCTGGCCAGCCTGGTGCACCTGGCGCCGCCGCTGGGCATTTTCTTCCTGGTGGTGGGCTCGATCTACGCCGGCCTGGCCACGCCCACCGAGGCGGCCGCGCTGGGCGTGCTGGGCGCCCTGATACTGGCGGCCTGCTTCGGCCGCTTGACCTTCGCCATGCTGCGCGACGCTATCGAAGGCACCATGCGCTCCACTGCCATGATCATGCTGATCGTCATCGCAGCCAGCTTCCTGAACTTCGTGCTGTCCGCCACCGGCATCACCGACGCGCTGACCCGGTCGATTACCGGCCTGGGCCTGTCGCCGGGCTGGATGCTGTTGATACTGGTGCTGTTCTACCTGGTGCTGGGCTGCTTCATGGAAACGCTGTCGATGATGATCACCACGATCCCCATCGTGGCGCCCATCATGATCGCCATGGGCTATGACCCGATCTGGCTGGGCATCGTCATCATCGTGCTGGTAGAGGCCGCGCTGATCACGCCGCCGGTGGGGCTGAACCTGTTCGTGGTGCAAAGCTTGCGCAAGAGCGGCAGCATGGGCGCCGTCATCGTGGGCAGCCTGCCGTTCGTGTTCGCCATGTTCTTGATGCTGGCGCTGCTGGCGTTCTTTCCCGACCTGGCCCTGTGGCTGCCGCGCGTGTTCGGCTGACGCGCGGGCCGTTTTCTTCACCGAGTTTCATGCAGGAACCATCATGAAAGCTGTATTCCAAGTCGAGTCCGAAGGCGCTGTCCACAGCCTGGAAACCGATATTCGCAACCTGGTGGTGGCGGGCTGGGCCGGGCGCGACCGCGCCGCCATCGAGCATCACATTGAAGAGCTGGCCGCCATCGGCGTGCCGCGCCCCAGCAGCGTGCCGCTGTACTACCGCATTGCCGACAATCAACTGACGCAGGCCGCCCGCATCCAGGCCGTGGGCGATGCCTCGTCGGGCGAAGTCGAGACCTTCGTGTTCGCCGTCGACGGCGAGCTGTATGTCAGCATCGCCTCGGACCACACCGATCGCAAGCTGGAATCGCACAGCGTGGCCTTGTCCAAGCAGGTATGCGCCAAGCCGGTGGGCACCGCCGCGTGGCGGCTGGCGGACGTGGCCGACTACTGGGACGAGCTGGAAGTGCGCGCGTACATCATCGAGAACGGCGTTCAGGTGCTGTACCAGGAAGGCACGCTGGCGTCGCTGCGCACGCCGGCCGAACTGATCGCTGGCTACACGCAGGGCGGCGCGCTGCCCGATGGCACGGGCATGACGTGCGGCACCGTGGCGGCCATCGGCGGCATCCGCCCGTCTACGGTCTTCATCATGGAGCTGTCCGACCCGCGCCGCCAGCGGGTGCTGCGCCACCGCTATGATGTCGAGGTCTTGCCCGAGGTGGCCTGAGGCCCCCGGGCAGCCACGATATCCACCGATTTGCACGCCGCGCCGCGGCACGAGGATCTCATGCTTGCCACCTTGAACGACACCACCGCCGCCTTGCAGCAAGGCAGCACCAGTTCCGTTGCATTGACCGAAGCCGCGCTGGCCCGTGCGCAAGACCCGGCCGGCGAGGGCGCGCGCGTGTTCACGCGCGTGTATGCCGACCAGGCGCGCGCCGCCGCGCAGGCTTCCGACATGCTGCGCGCAGCCGGGCTGGCCCGTTCGCCCATCGACGGCCTGCCGGTCTCCATCAAGGATCTGTTCGACGTGGCGGGCGAAACCACGCTGGCCGGCTCGGTGGCCCGCCAGGGCGAACCCGCGGCCGACGAGCATGCGGTGGTGGTGCAGCGCCTGCTGGCGGCGGGCGCCGTCATCATCGGCCGCACCAACATGGTGGAATTCGCCTATTCGGGCCTGGGCATCAACCCGCACTACGGCACCCCGCTGAACCCCTGGGACCGCGCCACCGGGCGCATTCCCGGCGGCTCGTCGTCGGGGGCGGCGGTGTCGGTCACCGACGGCATGGCGCTGGGCGCCATCGGCTCGGATACCGGCGGCTCGGTGCGCATTCCGGCTGCGCTGTGCGGCCTGGCCGGCTTCAAGCCCAGCGCCTGGCGCGTGTCCATGGCCGGGGTGCTGCCGCTGTCGACCAGCCTGGATTCGATCGGCCCCCTGGCGCCCACGGTGCGCTGTTGCGCCACGCTGGACGCCATACTCGCGGGCGACGAAGTGGCTGAATGGCAGCCGGCCGAGCTGGACGGCCTGCGCCTGGCCGTGCCCACCACCCTGGCGCTGGACGGCATGGACGCGCATGTTTCGCAGGCTTTCGCCGACGCGCTGTCGCGCCTGTCGGCGGCCGGCGCGCGCATCGAAGAAATCGAAGTGCCCGAATTCGCCCAGCTGGCGGCCATCAACGCCAAGGGCGGCTTCACCGCCTCGGAAGCCTGGGGCTGGCACCGCGACCTGATCGCCCGCAAGGCCGACCGCTACGATCCGCGCGTGGTGTCGCGCATCCGGCGCGGCCAGGAGATGTCGGCCGCCGACTACCTCGACCTGCTCGATGCGCGCGAGGCCTGGGTGGCGGCGGTGGAACACCGCATCGCCCGCTACGATGCGCTGTTGCTGCCTACCGTGCCGGTGGCGGCGCCCACTGTGGCCGAGGTCACCGCCAGCGACGACGCGTACTACGCGGCCAATGGCCTGATCCTGCGCAACCCCACGTTGATCAACTTCCTGGACGGCTGCGCGGCGTCGGTGCCGTGCCATTCGCCCGGCAGCGCGCCCGCCGGCCTGATGGTGGCCGGCGCCAACGGCGCCGACCGCCGCATTTTGTCGATCAGCATGGCCATCGAAGACCTGCTGGGATTCCCGCATCCATAGGTGTCTGACAAGGTGTCAGGCACGATACCTACCGACCATGACACATACCCCACAATCCGGCACGGCGTATCGCGCGCGCCTCGAGGCGCGCGCCGGCCGCCTGGCCGGCCCCACGGCCAATCTGGCGCCCGGCCATGTACAAGCCAACCTGGCGATCCTGCCGGCCGACGTGGCTGGCGATTTCCTGCGTTTCTGCCAGCGCAACCCCAAGCCGTGCCCGCTGCTGGCGGTGTCCGAGCCTGGCGATCCCGCGCTGCCCAGCCTGGGGCACGACATCGACGTGCGCAGCGACATCCCGCGCTACCGCGTCTGGCGCGACGGCCAACTGGCGGGCGAACCCACCGACGTGCGCGACCTGTGGCGCGACGACCTGGTGGCCTTCCTGATCGGCTGTTCGTTTTCGTTCGAAGAAGCCATGCTCGACAACGGCCTGCCGGTGCGCCACATCGAACAGGGCTGCAACGTGCCCATGTATCGCACGTCTATCCCCACCGAGCCGGCGGGGCCGTTCCGCGGCCCCTTGGTGGTGTCGATGCGGCCGCTGAAGGCGGCCGACGCCATCCGCGCCATCCAGGTAACGTCGCGCTTTCCCTCGGTGCATGGCGCGCCGGTGCACCTGGGCGACCCGGCCCAGATCGGCATCGCCGATATCAACCGGCCCGACTACGGCGACGCGGTAGAGATCCGGCCTGGCGAGATTCCTGTGTTCTGGGCCTGCGGCGTCACGCCGCAGTCGGTCGTGGCGGCCGTGCGCCCCAAGTTCTGCATCACCCACGCACCGGGCCACATGCTGGTGACAGACTTGCTCAACAGCCGGATGGCGGTGCTGTAGGCTGTTATTCGGGCGCCGCCAGGGGGCTTCAGGCGTATTCAGGTGTCTGACTCCCGAAGGGTGTCAGACACCGTACTGCAGAGAAGGCTGTGGCACACATCGGTGTCTGACACCCTGAGGGAGTCAGACACCTGAATCATGCTGCCTGCGTCGTGCTTCCTGAATCATGCTGCCTGCGTCGTGCTTTCTGCCGGCCGTGCCGGTCAGAAAATATGCCGGAAGCCCACGGCCGCGCCAAGCTGGCTGCTGCCGCCGTTGATCTCGTCGCGGGCGGCGTCTTTCACCTTGTTGTAGTCGACGGTGGCGTACACCTGCGAACGCTTCGACAAGGCGTATTCGGCCACCGCCACCAGGGCATAGCGCTTGCCCTTGTCGCCCGACTCCGCCACGTTCTTGCTGCGGTCGTAGTAGGCGGCGCCGGTAACGGCCCAGCGCGGCGTGGCCTGCCAGGTCACGCCAGCGAAATAGCCGTCGTCTTTGCGGTCCAGGCCGGGCATGGGCGTGCCCCCCATCACGGCGTTCACGAAGCCGGTTTCGTCGCGGCCGTTGAAGTAGCCCGCGAACAGCTTGGCGCTGTCGAACTGGTACGAGGCGTTCAGGTTCCACACGCGCTGGCGGTCGTCGGAATTGGTGTCCGAATACGTCTGCTGGTAGGCGCCGCCCAGCGCGAGCTGGCCGAACGTATAGCGCAGCGAGGCGCCGTACTGCGAGCCCACCTTGTGGTCGTCGTAGTCTTCGCCGTTGGCGTACGACAGCACCAGCGCCAGCCCGCCCAGCGTATTCGAGTAGGTGAACATATTGCCGGTGCGCACGCGCGACATGGCGGCGGGCAGCCAGGCATTCTGGTCGTAGTTGCCAACGGTCAGCGGATCGAAGTGGTCGGCCAGCAGGTTGAACATGGGCGTGTTCTGCAGGCCCAGGGTCAGGGTGCCGATCGCGCCGCCATCCAGCCCCAGGTAGGCCAGCCGGCTGAAGGTTTTGTCGGGGTCGGACCCGTTGCCGTTCTGCATGCTGAAGCCGTTTTCCAGGCGGAAGAACGCCTTCATGCCGTCGCCCAGGTCTTCGGTGCCGCGCAGGCCCCAACGGCTGTTGGAGATGGCGCCGTTGGCCAGGCCGAAGCGGCTGCCGTCGTCCTGGCTGCTACGGCTGAGATAGCGCATGCTGATATCGGCGATACCGTACAGCGTAACGCTGGTTTGCGCCGCGGCGGTGCCCGCGGCCAGCCCGGTCAGGGCCAGCAGCGCGATCGCGGTTTTCTTCATGGTGTTTCCTCCCGTACAACTTTTACTTGTCCGGCTCGTGGCCGGTGCAGGTTGCCGGTGGCGCGGCAGCGGATGGTTGCCGCGCAGCCGGCTGACAATGCGCCGGCCCCTCGAGGGGGCCGGCACGCCTTCTGTTTACATGCGCATGTGCTGGGGCAGCCACGTCGCAATGCCGGGCACCAAATACAGCAGCAGCACCGCGACGATCATCAGGAAGAACATCGGCAGCGAGGCCCGTGCAATGTACGGCAGCTCGCGGCCGGTCATGCCCGACAGCACGAACAGGTTGAAGCCCACCGGCGGGGTGATCTGCGCCATTTCCACCACGAACACCACGAAGATGCCGAACCAGATCAGGTCGATGCCGGCCGCCTGCACCGTGGGCAGCAACACGCCCATGGTCAGCACCACGATAGAGATGCCGTCCAGGAAGCAGCCCAGCACGACGAAGAATGCCATCAGCGCCATGACCAGCCAGAACTGCGACAGCCCCAGGCCGCCGATCCATTCGGCCAGCGCGCGCGGCAGGCCGATGTAGCCCATCGACAGCGTAAGGAACTGCGCGCCGGCCAGGATCAGCGCGATCATGCAGTACAGGCGGGTGGCGCCCATCAGCGATTGCGTGAAGGTCTTGCGCGACAGCGAGCCTTGCAGGGCCGAAAGGACCAGCGCGCCCACCACGCCAATGGCGGCGGCCTCGGTGGCCGTGGCAATGCCGGCGTAGATGGAGCCCAGCACGGCGGCGATCAGCAGCAGCACGGGAATCAGGTGGCGCGACTGGTACAGCTTCTGGCCCAGCGACATGTGCTCGTCGGCCGCCGGTATGCTGCCGCGGTTGCGCAGCGCCCACCAGGCGATGTACCCCATGAACAGCGCCGCCAGCATGATGCCTGGCAGGATGCCGGCGATGAACAGGCGCGCGATGGACACGTCGGCCGCCACGCCGTAGACGATCATGATGATGGACGGCGGAATCAGCAGGCCCAGGGTGCCGGCGCCCGACAGCGTGCCCAGCACCTTGTCTTCGGGGTAGCCGCGTCGCTTGAGTTCCGGGATGGTCATCTTGCCCACGGTGGCGCAGGTGGCCGCCGACGAGCCCGATACCGCCGCGAAAATCGCGCAGCCAATGACGTTGGTGTGCAGCAGCCGGCCGGGCAGGCGGTTCAGCCAGGGGGCAAGGCCCTTGAACAGGTCTTCGGACAGCCGGGTGCGAAACAGGATCTCGCCCATCCAGAGGAACAGCGGCAGGGCGGTCAGCGTCCAGCTGGATGCCGCGCCCCAGATGGTAACGGCCATGGCGTCGCCGGCCGGGCGGCTGGAAAAGATCTCCATGCCGATCCAGGCGGTGCCGGCCAGGGTCAGGCCGACCCACACGCCACAGCCGAGCAACGCGAAGATCGAGATGATCAGCAGGGTAATGACCAGGACTTCATTCATGAGTTTGCTGCGAAGAGGGAGCGGGCAGGCCGCGCAGGCGGCGCACGAGTTCATCGACCACGGACACCAGGAACAGCACGGTGCCCACCGCCATGGCGATCTGGGGAATCCAGAGCGGCGTGGCGTCGTTCGCGGTGGATATGTCGTTGTAGAGCCGCGAGTCGTGCACCAGCTTGATGCTGAAGTAGGCGAAAGCCGCGGCCAGCACGGCGCCTGCCGCCAGCGCGAAGATGTCGAGCCGCCGGCCGTTGCGCGCGGCCAGCGAATTCAGCAGCAGCGTCACGCGGATATGTTCGCCGTGCTTGAAGGTGGTGGCCAGGGCCAGGAAGCCGGCCGCGGCCATGAAGTAGCCGGCGTATGCGTCGGTGCCGGGAATGTTCCAGCCCATCTGGCGGGCAATGATGGCGGCCAGCACCGAGGCCAGCACGCCTATCATGCACAGGCCGGCCAAAAGGCCGGCCGCGCCGTACAAAGTATCTAGAAAACGGCGCATGCGGGCCTACATCTTGCGGTAGGCTTCGACCATGGCCTTGCCGTCGGCGCCAGAACGTTCCAGCCAATCGTCGATCATGCGCTCGCCCACCTTGGTCAGGCCGGATTGCAGTTCGGGCGTCGGCGTGATGATTTCCAGGCCGTTCTTGGTCAGCTCTTGCTGGTACCACTTGTTCTTTTCTTCAGACAGCTTCCAGCCGCGTTCCTCGGCTTGCGCGCCGGCTTTCTTCAGGGCTTGCTGGGTGGCGGGGTCGAGCGCGTCGTAGGCCTTCTTGTTGACGATGACGGCGTTCTTGGGCAGCCAGGCCTGGGTGTCGTACCACTTCTTGATGTACTCGTAGGTCTTGGTGTCGTAGCCGGTAGAGGCCGACGACATGTACGAGTCGATCACGCCGGTGGCCATGGCCTGGGCCAGTTCCGCCTGCTGCACGGTAACGGGCTGCGCGCCCACCAGTTCGGCGATCTTGGCCGTAACCGGGCTGTAGGCGCGCCACTTCAGGCCTTTGAGGTCTTCGACTTTCTTCAGGTCTTTATTGGCGAAAATGCCTTGCGGCGGCCAGGCCACCGCGTACAGCAGCATCATGCCTTGCGAGGCCAGTTTCTTTTCCAGGTAGGGCTTCTGGGCCTGGTACAGCTTGAACGAGGCGGGGTAGCCGGTGGCCAGGAAAGGCAGGCCGTCCAGCGCATACACCGGGTCTTCGTTGGCGTAGTTGGTGAGCAGGATCTCGCCGATCTGCGCCTGGTTGCCCTGCACGGCGCGCTTGATCTCGGGGGCCTTGTACAGCGAGGCGTTGTTGTGCAGCGTGATCTTCAGCTTGCCGCCCGACAGGCTTTCGACGTCTTTGATGAACGTGTTCAGGTTCTCGACATGGAAGTTGCTGGCGGGGTAGGCGCTGGGCAGGTCCCAGGTCGTCTGTGCGGTGGCGCCGGCGCTGAAAGCCAGCACGAAGCTGCCGGCCAGCAGGGAGAGTTTCTTGTTCATGGGAGATCCTTCGTAGGGAGTCATGGACGGATGGCCTTGCGGGCATCGCGGAAACACCGCGGCGCTTTGCCGCGGCTGTCACAAACTGTGCAATTCTATGATGCAAGGGGCAGTCGCAGGCCCTGGAAAGCGCGGTGCTAGGGGTAATTCCTAGGGCTTTTTCGTAATCTGCGCGACGCTGCGCGAGCGACTGGCGCGGTGCTTGATGCTTAAAGCGAATGCGCTTCGGGCGTCGCTGCATGGGGCCCATGCCGGCCTCATTTTCGGGGGGGACGAAGATGCCATCGAAAGTGGTCCTGGCGGCGCCCGAAAGCGCAGGATCGTGATAATTTTTTGTTGATGAAATGTAGATAAATTATTAGTATTTCGTCTACATCGATTCTGCGGAGCATTCCGTGAGCTCTCATCTCATCGCCTCGTCGGCCCATTTGGCCAGTAACCGCGCGCCCGATCTTTCCGAAGTGGAATTCGGCCTGATGATCGCCGGCCATGCTTTCGACCGCTGGACCGTGCGCTGCATGGCGGCGGCCGGCTTGCCCGACCTGACCGCCACCGACGTCATGGTGATGCACCACGTGTACCACCGCCAGCGCGGCAAGAAGCTGGCCGACATCTGCTTCACGCTGAACGTCGAAGACACGCACATCGTCAATTACTCGCTGAAGAAGCTGGAACGCCTGGGCGTGGTGCGCGGCGAGCGCAACGGCAAAGAAGTGTTCTACAGCGCCACTGACGAGGGCGCCGCTTTCATCAAGCGCTATACCGAGATCCGCGAGCAGTGCCTGATCGACGGCCTGGAAGCCGGCGCGGGCGCGGGAGTGGAATTCAACCGCCAGCTCGCCAAGGCCTTGCGCGCGCTGTCGGGGCTGTACGACCAGGCGGCCCGCGCGGCTACCTCGCTTTGATTCTTCCAGGCCCGGCGGGCCTTGGGGCCGGCCGCCGCGCCATTCCTTTTTTCTGTTGAGGACACTATGAAGTGGCAATTCTGGATTGACCGTGGGGGCACGTTCACCGACATCGTGGCGCGCCGGCCCGACGGCAGCACGGGCACCGCCAAGCTGCTGTCGGAAAACCCCGAGCAATACCGCGATGCGGCCGTTGCGGGCATTCGCCAGCTGCTGGGCCTGGCGCCGGGCGAGCCGGTGCCGGCCGAGCAGGTGGAATGCGTGAAAATGGGCACCACCGTGGCCACCAACGCGCTGCTCGAGCGCAAGGGCGAACGCACATTGCTGGTGACCACGCGGGGCTTTCGCGACGGCCTGCGCATTGCCTACCAGAACCGGCCGCGCCTGTTCGACCGCAACGTGGCGCTGCCCGAGATGCTGTACGAATCGGTCGTGGAAGCCGATGAGCGTATCGACGCCGCCGGCGCCGTGGTGCGCCCGCTCGACGAAGAGAGCCTGCGCCAGGAACTGCGGCAGGCTTACGACAGCGGCATCCGCGCCGTGGCCGTGGTCTTCATGCATGCCTGGCACACGCCCGCGCACGAGCAGCGCGCGGCCGAGCTGGCGCGCGAAATCGGCTTCACGCAGGTGTCGGCATCGCACGAGGTCAGTCCGCTGATCAAGTTCGTCTCGCGCGGCGACACCACGGTGGTCGACGCGTACCTGTCGCCCATCTTGAAACGCTATGTCGATCAGGTGGCGGGCGAACTGCCCGGCATCCGCCTGATGTTCATGCAGTCCAGCGGCGGCCTGACCGACGCGCACCGCTTCCGCGGCAAAGACGCCATTCTTTCCGGCCCGGCCGGCGGCATCGTGGGCATGGTGCGCACCAGCGAACTGGCCGGCCTGCCTCGCGTCATCGGCTTCGACATGGGCGGCACTTCGACCGACGTTTCGCACTACGCGGGCGAGTTCGAGCGCGAATTCGAAACCCAGGTTGCCGGCGTGCGCATGCGCGCGCCCATGATGAGCATCCATACCGTGGCGGCCGGCGGCGGCTCCATCCTGCATTTCGATGGCGCGCGCCTGCGCGTGGGCCCGGACTCGGCCGGGGCCAACCCGGGGCCGGCCTGCTACCGGCGCGGCGGCCCGCTGGCCGTCACCGACTGCAACGTGCTGCTCGGCAAGATCCAGCCCGATTTCTTTCCGCGCGTGTTCGGTCCGGCGGCCGACCAGCCGCTGGACCGCGAGGCGGTGCAGCAGCGCTTCGAAGCCATGGCCGCCGAGGTGCGCGCGGCCACCGGCCGCGAGATGACGCCCGAGCAGCTGGCCGAGGGTTTCCTGGAAATCGCCGTGGGCAACATGGCCGAAGCCATCAAGCGCATCTCGGTGCAGCGCGGCCACGACGTTACCGAGTACGCCCTGACGGTGTTCGGCGGCGCCGGGGGGCAGCACGCCTGCCTGGTGGCCGACGCGTTGGGCATGACCACCGTGTTCGCCCATCCGCTGGGTGGGGTGTTGTCGGCTTACGGCATGGGGCTGGCCGACCAGACCGACATGCGGCAGAAAACCGTGGAAAAGGTGCTGGACGCGGCGCTGATGCCGGAACTGCAGGCCGAGCTCGACGACCTGGCCGCGCAGGCAGTCGGTGAATTGCGCCGCCAGCACGTGCCGGCCGAGCTGATCCAGGTGCAGCGCCGCCTGCACCTGAAGTACCGCGGCACCGACACCGCCCTGGAAGTGGCATACGGCGAACTGGACCAGGTGCGCCAGGACTTCGAAGCCGCGTATCGCCAGCGCTATTCGTTCCTGATGCCCGGCCGCGAGCTGGTGGTGGAAACGCTCTCGGTCGAAGCCACCGGCGGCGGCGAGCCCGCCGCCGAAGCCCCGGTCGAGCGCAGCCGCGCAGGCGCGCCGCCGGTGGGCCGGATGGTCAAGATGTACGGGCAGGGCGCCTGGCGCGATACGCCGCTATATGTGCGCGCCGATCTGGTGCCGGGCGATGTGCTGGCCGGCCCCGCCATTATTTCCGAGCCCAACCAGACCACGGTGGTCGAACCGGGCTGGCAAGCCGAACTCACGGCGCTGGACCACATCCTGCTCAAGCGCGTCGAGGCGCGGCCCGAGCGTCGCGCGGTGGGCACGCAGGCCGATCCGGTCATGCTGGAGGTGTTCAACAACCTGTTCATGTCCATCGCCGAGCAGATGGGCTACCGGCTGCAGAACACGGCTTATTCGGTCAACATCAAAGAGCGCCTGGACTTTTCCTGCGCGATCTTCGACGCGCAGGGCAACCTGATCGCCAACGCGCCGCACATGCCGGTGCACCTGGGGTCCATGGGCGAGTCCATCAAGACCGTCATGCAGGCCAACGCCGGGCGCATGCGGCCCGGCGATGCCTACGTGGTCAATGATCCCTACCACGGCGGCACACACTTGCCCGATGTCACGGTCATTACGCCGGTGTTCGACCGCGCCGGCCGCGAGATCCTGTTTTTTGTCGGGTCGCGCGGGCACCATGCCGATATCGGCGGCACCACGCCCGGCTCGATGCCGCCCGACTCCCGCACGGTGGAAGACGAAGGGGTGCTGTTCACCAACTTCCAGCTGGTGCGCGACGGCGAGTTCCGCGACCAGGCCGCGCGCGAGATCCTGGCCTCGGGACGCTGGCCCGCGCGCAATCCCGACCAGAACATCGCCGACCTGCACGCGCAGATCGCCGCCAATGAAAAGGGCGTGCAGGAACTGCTGCGCATGTGCGACCACTTCGGGCTGGATGTGGTGCGCGCCTACATGGGGCATGTGCAAGATAACGCCGAAGAGGCGGTGCGCAGGGTCATCTCGGTGCTGAAAGACGGCCACTACGAATACCCGCTGGACAATGGCGCGGTCATCCGCGTGGCGGTGCGCGTGAACCGCGAGGCGCGCAGCGCGGTGGTCGATTTCACCGGCTCGTCGGCACAGCTGGACAATAACTTCAACGCGCCCAGCGCCATTGCCGTGGCGGCGGTGTTGTATGTGTTCCGCACCATGGTGGACGACGACATCCCGCTCAATGCGGGTTGCCTGAAGCCGCTGGACATCATCGTGCCCGAGGGCTCGATGCTGCGACCCAATCCGCCGGCCTCGGTGGTGGCGGGCAACGTGGAAACGTCCATGTGCATCGTCAACGCGTTGTACGGGGCGTTGGGCGTGCTGGCGGCCAGCCAGGGCACCATGAACAACTTCACGTTCGGCAATGCGCGCTACCAGTATTACGAAACGATCTCGGGCGGCACCGGGGCGGGGCCGTTGCGCATCGACGCGGCCGGGCCGCGCGACGAAGGTTTCGCCGGCGCCTCGGTGGTGCAGGCGCACATGACCAACTCGCGGCTGACCGACCCCGAAGTGCTGGAGCTGCGTTTTCCGGTGCGGCTGGAGTCGTACGAGATTCGCCATGGTTCGGGCGGCAGCGGCCGCTACCGGGGCGGCGACGGCGGCGTGCGCCGGGTGCGCTTCCTGGAAGACATGACGGCGGCGATTCTGTCGAACAATCGCGTTCATGCGCCTTTCGGACTGGCGGGCGGCGGCGCCGGCCAGGTGGGGCGCAACTACATCGAGCGCGCCGACGGCAGCATCCAGGAACTGGGTCCGCAAGACAGCGCCAGCCTCCGGGCGGGAGATGTGTTCGTGGTGGAGACGCCGGGAGGAGGGGGGTACGGGGAGGCGTAGGGGGCGCTCTCGGCGGAGGCGGGTGGAGTTCTTGCCTCGTCCCGCGCGGCCCGGGCCGGCGGCGGCGCACGTGCGTCGGGCTCGGGCGCAAGCACGCGCCCTCGGCCTGCTGGCGCAGGCTGCCCCGCCGCCCAACGCGCCGCCGCCGGCCCGGGCCGCGCGGGACTGCAGTGCATGGTGTTCGTCGCGCTTGCGGGGCTGGCTGGATACAAGGCGTCTGGTTTCCGCCCGGGCGCCAGGCAACGCACGGTCGCGCCAGCGGTCAGGTGTCTGACTCCCGCAGGGTGTCAGACACCGTACCGTCGTTCTACTTGATGTTGATTTCTTGCGAGGGACGGGCCTTGCGGTCGTAGATGCGCAGGGTGACGTGTTCGTCGTCCAGGGCGAACACGGCGGTGGCCAGGGTGTTTTCGTCGTCGGGGTCGTCGGGCGCGCGGCGCAGGATGGGCAGGGCGCCTTCAGTGTCGTGCAGCGCGGCCACCAGGTCGGCTTCGCCCGAGGCGTCGTTCCAGGTGTCGACCAGCGCGTCGATGCGGTTCTGGCGGGCGCGCGACGAGTCGGTGACGATTTGCGGTGTATCGCGCGTGCCGTGGTGGATGAGGTGGTTGGCGTGCCCATAGCGGCGCGCCACGGTTTCCACCGAGCAGGCGCCCGGGGTGGCCTCGATGCTGAGCAGCCTCGGGTCGCCCGCCGCGCCCAGTGTGTGGTGGAAGGCGCCGGCGCGCGGCATGTGGGCCAGCAATTCGGCTGCCTGGTCCAGCGAGGCGCAGTCGAGCACGGCGCGGGCCAGGAACATGCGCGGCACGCCGGCGCGGCGCGTCCGGGTGCGCAGGTTATTGATGGTTTGCACCAGCCCGGCGCGGTTGGCGCCGAACGTATGCCCCGGCAGCGAGCCGGGGTAATAGAAGCTGACATAGCCCGGCGCGTCGTCGGGCTGCACGTCGACGACATGGCAGCGGCCGTACAAGTATGGATCGCCGTCTTCGTTGTGGGCGATCCAGCGCTCGCCGTCAGCCGCCTGTAGCGCAACCGAGGTGCAGCCATCGGTGGTCTTGTGCAGCAGGTCGCCGCGGCAGTGCCACAGCAACAGGTCGGCGGCCGGTATGCGCAGGCCTTCGGCCAGGCCCTCGAATTCTTCCCAGATGGCGGGCAGGGCTTCCTGCGCGTGGCCCGCCAGTTCTTGCAGGTAGGCATGGCCGCGCCAGGGGCGCAGCGCCTGCCAGGTGGCGCTCTGGTCCAGGTAGACAGTCATGAGGGGCCGGGCCAGCTTGCCCAGTGCCTGGCCGATCTGGCGGCGGGTGCCTGCAATGCGTACGGGCTTGAACGGCATGAATAATCTCCGGCGAATGATCCGATTGTAATTTCCCGGCGCATGCTTGCCATGGGGACAGATGAGTTAACATGAGCCGGCGAGCGTGCCCAGCCATCCGCCGCGGCATGCTGACAGATTGCTCCGGTTTGGCCGGGGCCCGTTGTCTCTACAGGAGAAATTCGATGATTAAGCGTAGAATCGCCGCCGCGCTGGTGGGCTTGAGCCTGATCGGCGCCGTGTCCACCGCCGCGGCCCAGGACAAAGAACTGATCGTTGCCACCGACACCGCCTTCGTCCCGTTCGAATTCAAGCAGGGCAGCACCTATACCGGTTTCGACATCGACCTGTGGGCCGCCATCGCCAAAGAACTCAACCTGAAGTACAAGCTGCAGCCGATGGACTTCAACGGCATCATCCCGGGCTTGCAGACCAAGAACATCGATGTGGCGCTGGCCGGCATCACCATCCGCGACGACCGCAAGCAGGTCATCGATTTCTCCGACCCCTACTACGAAAGCGGCCTGGCCATCCTGGTGGCGGCGAATGAGGATGCCATCAAGTCGGCCAAGGATCTCGCCGGCAAGAGCGTGGCCGTCAAGACCGGCACCGCCACCGTCGATTTCATGAAGAAAGAAGTGCCCGAGGCCAAGCTGCGCCTGTTCCCCAACATCGATAACGCGTATCTCGAGCTGGCCACGGGCCGGGTCGACGCCGCCGTGCACGACACGCCCAACGTCCAGTACTACGCCAATACCGCCGGCAAGGGCCGCGTGAAGGTCGTGGGCACTGTCAAGAGCGGCGATTTCTACGGCATCGCCTTCCCCAAGGGCAGCGACCTGGTCGCCAAGGTCAACCAGGCCCTGGCCACGCTGAAATCCAACGGCCAGTACGACGCCATCTACACCAAGTGGTTCGGCAAGCAGCCCTGAGCGCACGCACGCTGCAGGCCGGGGCCGCGGCGGGGGCAGCCCCCCGCCGGCCCTGCATACCAAGCCGTAACGGCCCGGCAGGCCGCACATATTAGGGGAAGACCGTGCAATTCGACTGGTCTGTCATCTGGGCGTCCATGCCCAATCTACTCGACGGCACACTGATGACCGTCAAGATCACTTTCTGGGGCCTGGTCGGCGGCTTTCTGCTGGGGGCACTGGCCGGCGTGGCGCGCGCCTATGGGCCGCGGCTGTTGTCGGCGATCGCGCAGGTGTACATCGCGGTCATCCGCGGCACGCCGATCGTGGTGCAGGTCATGTTCATCTATTTCGCGCTGCCTCTGATGGTGCCGGGCCTGCGGGTAGATGCGATCTGGGCGGCCATCGCCACGCTGATCATCAACTCGGGCGCCTACATCGCCGAGATCGTGCGGGGTTCGCTGCTGTCGGTGCACAAGGGGCTGAAAGAAGCCGGACAGGCCATGGGCCTGCCGTTCTACAAGATACTGCTGCACATCATCGGGCCGGTGGCGTTTCGCCGCATGATCCCGCCGCTGGGCAACCAGTGCATCATCAGCCTGAAAGATTCGTCGCTGTTCATCGTGATCGGCGTGGCCGAACTGACCCGCCAGGGGCAGGAGATCATGGCCAGCAACTTCCGGGCGGTAGAGATCTGGTCGGCGGTGGCCATCATCTATCTGATCCTGACCGGCGCGCTGGCTCTGGCGCTGCGTCTGGCCGAAAAAAGGATGCGCATACTATGAGCATGGTCGAATTCCACAACGTCACCAAGCGCTTCGGCGATTCCACCGTGCTCGACGGCATTTCCCTGAACATCGACGCCGGCGAAGTCGTGGTGGTGGTGGGGCCTTCGGGCTCGGGCAAGTCCACCTTCCTGCGCTGCATCAACGTGCTCGAAACCATCGAGGGCGGCGACCTGCTGGTCGATGGGCAAAGCGTCAAGGGCCCGGCGGCCCAGGTGCGCGAAATCCGCCGCGAGGCCGGCATGGTGTTCCAGCAGTTCAACCTGTTTCCGCAAATGACGGCGCTGGAAAACGTCATGTTCGGGCCTGTGCACACGCGCGGCGCGTCGCGCCAGGAGGCGCGCGAGCAGGCCGAGGCCTTGTTGCGCAAGGTGGGGTTGGGCGAGCGCATGGGGCACTATCCGGCCGAGCTGTCCGGCGGCCAGCAGCAGCGCGTGGCCATCGCGCGGGCGCTGGCCATCAAGCCCAAGCTGATGCTGTTCGACGAGCCCACGTCGGCGCTGGATCCGGAACTGCGCCACGAAGTGCTGAAGGTCATGCGCGACCTGGCCGAAGAAGGCATGACCATGGTGGTGGTTACCCACGAAATGGAGTTCGCGCGCAAGGTGGGCAGCCGGCTGATTTTCATCGACGCCGGCAAGGTGGCCCACGATGGCCCGCCCGCCGAACTGCTGTCGAACCCGCCCAGCCAGCGGCTGCGCGACTTCCTTCAGCACGTGGCCTGAGCCAGGCCAGCCAGATTGGTCAGGTGTCTGACCCCGCAGAGGTGTCAGACACTGCCGTGTGCAGCCGCTGTCTCGGCAATACGGTGTCTGGCACCCCGCGAGAGTCAGACACCTGGAAAAGTTTAGCCGAACAAGTTCTGCTGGATCTGTTCCAGGTGCGCGAGCAGCAGCACGCGCGCCTGTCCGGCGTCGCGGTCTTTCAGGGCGGCCACGATGGCACGGTGCTGCTGCTGATATTGCTCGCGCCGTTCGGGCGTCAGCGAGTTGGACTTGAGCCGGCCCCATTCGCCTTGTTCGCGCACGCGGTTGGCCAGTTCGAGTATCTGCAGAAAGAAGGTATTGTGCGTGGCCGCGGCGAACGCCTTGTGCAATTCGCCGTCCCAGTGTTCGAAGTCTTCGATGCTGGCCGCGGCTTCCGAGCGTTCCAGGCATTCGCCCATGCGGGCGAAGTCGGCGCCGGTGGCATTGCGGGCGATCAGCATCGGCATCAGCGGTTCGATGAGCAGGCGCGCCTGCATGAGCTCGGCCGGGCTGGTGTTCAACCCCGCCTGGCCCGGCGCGGCGGGCGCCACCGCGTGCACACCTGGCGCCACGAAAGTGCCGCTGCCCACCGCCTGGACGATCAGGCCGCGTTCGCGCAGTTCGGCCAGCACGCGCCGCACAGACCCGCGCGACGCGCCAAAGCGCTCGCTCAGCGCGCGCTCGGGCGGCAGCCGCATGCCTTCGCGCAGGCGGCCGCTGGCCATCGATTCCATCAGGAAATGCGCCAGGGCCTTGGCCCCCTCGGCGCGCAGGCCCCGGCCCGCCACGAGATCATCCACATCCGTTCTCCAGTGATAGCGGCAGGGTAGCGTACTTGAACCAATTGGTCAAATTTTGACCCGAAAATCCTTGCCTTGGGGCCCATACGGTTCTAGAGTGGCGCTTGTCCGAGGCAGGGCATGTCGCCTTGTCTACCGCCATGGCGGGCCACGCGGGTAGAAGAAAAATACGATCCAATTGGTTCATAAATAAACAACCGGCGCCGCCGGCGCCGGCCCATCTGGAGGGTTGGAGACATGGCTGTGAGTGCAAGCAAGTGGTGGTGTGGCGTGGCGCTGGGCCTCGCGGCGTGCTGCGCCCAGGCGCAGTATCCCGAACGGGCGGTCACCATGATCGTGCCGTTTCCGCCGGGCGGCGTGGCCGATACCGTGGCGCGGCCCGTGGCTGATGCGCTGTCGCGCGAGCTGGGCCAGAGCGTGGTCATCGAGAACAAGGCCGGCGCCGGCGGCTCGGTGGGTATCGGGCAGGCGGCGCGCGCCACGCCCGACGGCTATACGGTGCTGATGAGCCTGTCGTCGATCTCGATCCTGCCCGAGGCCGACAAGATTCTGGGCCGCCAGGCCGCGTTCCGGCTCGACCAGTTCGTGCCCATTGCGCGCGTGACGGCCGACCCCACGGTGCTGATCGTGCGGGCCGATGCGCCGTGGAAAACCGTGCAGGAATTCGTGGCCGACGCCAAGCGCCGCCCCGGCGCCTTGAACTACGGCAGTTCGGGCATTTACGGCTCGATGCACGTGCCGATGGAAATGTTCAAGGGCGCGGCCGGCATCGACCTGACGCACGTGCCTTTCACTGGCGCCGGCCCGGCCGTGGCGGCCTTGCTGGGCGGGCAGGTCGATGCCATATCCAGCGGGCCTTCCAGCGTCGTGCCGCACATCCAGGCTGGCAAGCTGCGCGCCCTGGCGCATTGGGGCGACTCACAGTTGGCGGCGTTGCCGCAGGTGCCCACGCTGGCTTCGCAAGGCTATGACGTCAAGTTCGTGCAATGGTCGGCGCTGTTCGTGCCGGCAGGCACGCCGGCGCAGGCGGTCGACCGCCTGCGCGAGGCGGCGCGCAAAGTGCTGAATGACCCCAAGCTGCAGCAGACCATTTTGTCGGCCGGCAGCCCGGTGCAATACATGGACGCGCCCGAGTTCGCCGCCTATTGGAAGACGGACGCCCAGGCCATGGCCACGGCGGTGCAGCGCATCGGCAAGGTGGAATAGCGGGGCTGGGCCGGTATTGGCCTAGCCCTTCACCCGCACGATTTTCTGCACCTGCGGCACGTGCCGGATGGCGCGGATGACCTGCGCCAGGTGCTTGCGGCTGTCGACCTGGATGGTCAGGTGCAGCGACACGGTAGCCACCGCGTCGTCGTGCATGGTGATCTGCACGATGTTGGCATCGGCGGCGGTGACTTCCGCCGCCAGCCGGCCCAGCACGCCCCGCTCGTTGCGGGTAATGACGTCGAGCCGGGTCGACAAGTGCTTGGCGGTTTGCGCATCCCAGGCCACGTTGACCCAGCGCTCGGGTTCGCGCGCGCGCTGGCGCACGGCGATGGGGCAGTCGGCGGTGTGCACCACCAGGCCCTGGCCCAGCCGCAGGCCGGCCACGATGGGGTCGCCCGGCAGCGGGCCGCAGCACGGCGCCAACTGCACGGCCTGGCCTTCGTTGCCCTGGATGAGAATGGGCGCGCTGCGCGCCGAGGTGATTTCGTCCACGGCGGCCGCGGTGGTGGCCACCATCTGGTGCTCGGGCGCGAAGCGGCGCGCCACGACGGTGGCCAGCCGCTTGCCCAGCCCGATGTCGGCTAGGATTTCATCGCGCGAGCTGGCGCCGGTGCTGCGCGCCAGTTTCTGCCAGGCGGGGTCGTCGGAGGCGGGCAGGTCCAGGTGCAGCTCTTGCAGCGCCTGTTCGAGCAGGCGTTCGCCGAATGCCACCGACTCTTCATACTTGACGGTGCGCAGGTAGTGGCGGATTTCCGAGCGCGCCCGCCCGGTGCGCACGTAGTTCAGCCACTGCGCGTTGGGGCGCGAGGCGGGCGAGGTAATGATCTCGACCGCGTCGCCGCTGCTCAGTTCAGTGCGCAGCGGCACGAATTCGTTGTTGACCTTGGCGGCCACCGCCTGGTTGCCGATATCGGTGTGGATGGCATAGGCGAAATCGACTGGCGTGGCGCCACGCGGCAGCGAAATGATCTTGCCGCGCGGGGTGAACACATAGACGGCGTCAGGGAACAGGTCGACCTTGACGTGTTCGAGGAATTCGCCTGAATCGCCCGTCTGGCTTTGAATGTCCAGCAGCGACTGCAGCCACTGGTGGGTGCGCTTCTGCAGGTCGTTCAGCGAGACGTCGGCCCCCTTGTACAGCCAGTGCGAGGCAACGCCTTCTTCGGCGATGTGGTGCATGTCGCGCGTGCGGAACTGGAATTCCACAGGAGTGCCGTACGGGCCCACCAGCGTGGTGTGCAGCGACTGGTAGCCGTTGACCTTGGGAATGGCGATGTAGTCTTTGAACTTGCCAGGCACCGGCCGGTATAACTGGTGCAGGGTGCCCAGCGCCAGATAGCATTCGGGCAGCGTGTGCACGATGACGCGAAAGCCGTAGATGTCGAGCACTTCCGAGAACGACTTCTTCTGTTCGGTCATCTTGGTGTAGATGCCGAACAAGGTTTTCTCGCGGCCCGATACTTCGGCTTCGATGCCCGCCGCGGGCAGGGCGGCGCGCACCGCGTCGCCAATTTTGCTGATGACTTCGCGCCGGTTGCCGCGCGCGGCCAGCACGGCCTTGTACAGCACCTGGTAGCGGTTGGGATACATGGCCGCGAAGCACAGGTCTTGCAGTTCGCGGAACAGCACATTCAGGCCCAGCCGGTGGGCGATAGGCGCGTAGATGTCGAGGGTTTCGCGCGCGATGCGGCGCCGCTTCTCGGGGTTGACCGCGTCCAGCGTGCGCATGTTGTGCAGGCGGTCGGCCAGCTTGATGAGTATGACGCGCACGTCGCGCGCCATGGCCAGCAGCATCTTGCGAAAGCTCTCGGCCTGCTGCTCGGCCTTGGTGGCGAAGTCGAGGCGGTCGAGCTTGGACAGCCCGTCGACCAGTTCGGCGACTTCGGTGCCGAATTTCTCGGCCAGCTCATGCTTGGCGATGCCCTGGTCTTCGATGACATCGTGCAGCAGGGCGGCCGACAGCGCGTTGGCGTCGAGCTTCCAGGCCGCGCAGATTTCAGTGACGGCTATCGGGTGCGAGATATACGGCGAGCCGCTGGCGCGGAACTGCCCCAGGTGCGCCTGATCGGCGAAGCGGTAGGCTTCGCGCACGCGTTCGATGTCTTTTTTGTCGAGATAGCTGCCGATGATTTCGGTCAGCGGCGCCAGCGAGGCTACTGGCGATGACACCGCGCCGGTGTCGTCCGCGGGAGCGGACAGTTGCGCGGGCGAACCTTTCTTGCCGGGGCGGCGCCCCAGCCGGGAGCCCGCGCGCAAGGCGGCGAGCAGGCCCGTGGAAGCATACTTCAGCCGGGGAAAAGCCATGTTGCCGCCCCCAGGCCCGGATCAGGTCGGGACTTTGCGCAGCATTTCCAGGCCAGTGTGGCCGCCGGCGATTTCGCGCAGGGCCGTAACCGTGGGCTTGTCTTTGCTGTCGATGCGCGGTGCGTGGCCCTGCGCCAGCTCGCGGGCGCGGTAGGTGGCGGCCAGCGTGAGCTTGAAGCGGTTGGGGACTTGGTTCAGACAGTCTTCGACGGTAATTCGGGCCATGGATTACACCTGGAACGTGCTGTGAAAAGGTTTGCTGGCGTCAGTGGGCCGCCGGAATGCCCAACTGCGCGAACAGCGGCGCGTGGCGGACGGCCTGAGACGAAAAGCGTAGCCGGGCGGCGCTGACGATTTGCGCAAGTTCCGCCAAAGCTACGCTAAATTCTTGATTAATAATAACATATTCGCATTCCGGCGCGTGCGCGATTTCCCCGCCGGCCGCCAGCAGGCGGCGCGCGATCACGGGCGGGGCATCCTGGCCGCGCGCCTTCAGGCGATGCTCGAGTTCTTCGATTGAAGGCGGCAGGATAAAAATGCCGATGGCGTCGGGATAGCGCTGGCGCACCTGGCGCGCGCCCTGCCAGTCGATTTCCAGCAGCACGTCTCGGCCGTCGTGGGTGGCCTGGTCGATCAGGTCGCGCGGCGTGCCATAGAAATTGCCGTGCACCTCGGCCCATTCCAGCAGGGCCTGGCTCTGCCGCAGGGCCTCGAACTGCTCGAGGCTGATGAAGCGGTACTCGCGCCCATCGACTTCGCCCTTGCGCGGGGCGCGCGTGGTGCAGGACACCGACAGTACGAGCGATTTGTCGTGGTCGAGCAGGGCCTTGACCAGGCTGGACTTGCCGGCGCCACTGGGGGCGACGACCATGAAAACATTGCCGGGACGTTCGGACATGGCGCGGACAGACAAACAGGTAAGACGCGAAGAATAGCAAATCGGCCGCCGCGATGGGCGCAGGCCGCCCGCGGGGCGTGCCGGGGCCAGGGAAAAATCTAATACCTTAAAGGAATAAGTAAATAAGAAATTAATATATGACGAATGGTTGCGGATCTTGCGGGCAAAGATGGCTGGGGATCCCTGTTTCGTCATGCGTGCTTGCAACGTTTCGCGTGTGATTGCGTTAGGATTTCGCGGTTCAGTTTCACTGGGAGAAACCCGATGCATTCGAATGAGCAAGCCGGCGCGAAAGTCGCCCTGGTCACCGGGGCCGGTACCGGCATCGGACGCGCCGTGGCGCTGGAATTCCTGGCCCAGGGCTACCGCGTGGTGCTGGCCGGACGCCGCCGCGACATGCTGGAGCAAACCCGCACCGCGGCGGGCGAAGACGGCGCGCGGGCGCTGGTGGTGCCCACCGACGTCAGCGATGAGCAGGCTGTGCGCGAGCTCTTCGACGAAACCCAGCGCGCCTATGGCCGCGTGGACGTGCTGTTCAACAATGCCGGCCGCAATGCGCCGGCCGTGCCGATCGAAGACTTGCCGGTCGAGACCTGGCGCGAAGTGGTCGACGTCAACCTGACCGGCATGTTCCTGTGCGCCCAGGCCGCCATCCGGCTGATGAAAGCGCAGCAGCCCGGCGGCGGCCGCATCATCAACAACGGTTCGATCTCGGCGCACGCGCCACGGCCGTTTTCTATTGCCTATACGGCCACCAAGCACGCGGTCACGGGGCTGACCAAGTCAATTTCACTCGATTGCCGCAGCTATGGCATTGCCTGCGGGCAGATCGACATCGGCAACGCCGCCACCGACATGACGCAGCGCATGGCGGCCGGCATTCTGCAGGCTGACGGCACCAAGCGCGTCGAACCCCGCATGGACGTCGCGCATGTCGCCCACGCGGTGGTATCCATGGCCAACCTGCCGCTGGATGCCAACGTGCAGTTCATGACCATCATGGCGACCAACATGCCGTTCGTGGGGCGTGGCTGAGGCCGTTTTCCCACGGCGACACAACTTCTATTCGGACAATTTTCGCGGCAGCCATACCCAGGCGGCCAGTCCGAGCAGGAGCATCAGCATGCCGCCTGCGCCACAGGCCAGATGCAGCCCCGAAAGAAAGGCTTCCTTGGCCTGCATCGCGGCTGCGTCTGTGATTCCGGGATGGCCCAAGGTCTCGCTCAAGGTTCCCGCCACAGCCGGGCCGGACAGCCGAAACACCAGTGCCGCCAACGAGCCCAGCAAGGTAATGCCCAAGGCATTGCCGATCTCATTGCTGGTTTCCGCGATCGAGCCTGCCGCCCCGGCGCGCTCGCTCGGCACTGCCGACACGGCGATTTCAGCAACGAGGCTGAATGACAAACCATAGCCCACACCCGCGATCACCGTCGAACCCACAAATGCGACGACTCCGGCCTCGGTGGTGGTGAACAGCAGCAGGAGCACGCCCACGCCGATCAGGGCATGCGTACCCACCAAGGCGGCCTTGCGTCCGATGCGTTCAACGATGTGGCTGGTTCCTACGCAGGTGGCCGTCAGCACCACGGCCCCGGGCAAGGCCATCAGCGCTGCCGCGAAGACCTCATAGCCCAACACCGATTGCAGGTAGATGCCCGACAGATAGCCTGCCGCCGACCAGACCACCAGTGACAACAGCCCGGTCAAAATGGCGATCGAGAAGATCCGGTCCCTGAACAAGCTCAGATCCAGCAGCGGAAAGGCGATGTTCGTCTGCCGGCGCAGGAAAGCCGCCAGGGCGAGCAGGCCCGCCACCCCTGCGAGGGACTGCATCGGTGTAAAGCCCTCAGCCGCCGCGCTTTTGATTGAGTAGGTGAACAGCAGGATTCCGGCGAAGGACAGCAACAGGCTCGGCGCGTCGATGCGGCCGTAGGTGGTGGTGCGCACTTCGCGCAGCAGCACTGGCGCGGCCAGCAGGAAGACCAGCACCACGGGGACGTTGATCAGGAACACCGCACCCCAGTCGAAGCGCTGCAGCAGCAACCCGCCGATGATCGGTCCAATGGCAAATCCCGCCGCGAACGTGGCCGCGAAGATGCCGATGGCCTGGGCCCGCTGCCGCGGCTCAGGAAACAAGGCGCTGACAATGGCCAACCCCGAGGGCAGCAGGGTGGCGCCGCCCAGTCCCATCAGCGCGCGAAAGCCGATCACGCCGGCGGGTGTCGTGGAATACGCCACGCCCAAAGAGCCCAGCCCGAAAATCACGGCCCCGCCCATTATCAACTTCAGCCGTCCATAGCGGTCGCCGATGTTGCCGAAGGTGATGAGCAAAGAACCGACGACAAACCCGTAGATATCCAGAATCCAGAGCGCCTGGTCCGCCGTTGGCAGAATCGCGGCGGTCACGCGCGGCATAGCCAGGTACAGGACAGAGCCGTCCATCGCCACTAGCAGCACCAGGGCGAGAACGGTCAAAAGCCCCATCCATGCCTTACGGCTGGCGGGTTGTGGAAGTGAAAGCCTGTGGGGAGTCATAGTCATGGTCCGGGTGTGGACGCCACTCGGTTGCCTGCCGGGCCGCGATCCAATATACTAAAAGTAACTTACGGATGGTAAGTTACCTTTGGTATATAGCAATGTCAACCCTTCCGAAAATTCCTCCCGCCTCCAAGGGCTCCGTCCGCCGCCGCCTGTCCAGGGATGAACGGCTGCGCCAGCTACTCGATGTGTCCTGGCAATTGATCCGGACTGAAGGCACGGATGCGTTGACGCTGGGGCGGCTGGCCGACGAAGCAGGAGTCACTAAGCCGGTTGTCTATGACCACTTCGGCACCCGCAATGGACTGCTGGCAGCGCTCTACCAGGATTTCGATGTGCGCCAGACGGCTGTGATCGACGCAGCTATCGCTGGCAGCAAGGCCACGTTGCAGGACAAGGCCCGCGTCATTGCCGGCAGCTATGTCGAATGCGTGCTGACCCAGGGGCGGGAGATGCCCGGCGTATTGGCCGCGCTCAGTGGCTCGCCGGAGCTGGCGGTGATCAAGCGGCAATACCAGCAGGCGTTCATCGAGAAGTGCCGGCGAATCCTTGAACCCTTCGCCGGTGCGCGGGGCGTGTCGATGGCAAGCCTGTGGGCGATGTTGGGCGCGGCCGAGGGGCTGTCTCAGGCGGCGGCAGTGGGCGACCTCAGCGAAGAGCAGGCGCGGGACGAGTTGGCGCAAACCATTCTGGCGATGGTCGAGCGCAGCAAACTCACGCCTGACTCCAACTGAGTCAGTGAATGAACCTTGCGGTATCGAGCCTTGGCGTAGCCCGGTGAACTGCGGTACTGGCGTCACCGCGAAACAAAAAAAGCGCCCGCGGGCGCTTTTTTGTTGGAACGGCAGCGCTGCTTATTGCGCGGTGTCGGCCGAGGCCACCAGATGGCCCTGCGCCCCGGAGGGGGCGGTGTCCAGGTAGCGGCGCGCGGTAACGTAGTGGCGCGACCAGTAGACGTTGTCGAGGTTGTCGATGCGTACGCTGGAGCCGCGCGTGGGGGCATGCACGAATTGGCCCTGGCCGATATAAATGCCCACGTGCGATACGCCGCCGCGCCGGCGCGTGGCGAAAAATACCAGGTCGCCCGGCTTGAGGTGTTTCTTGCTGACCGCGCTGCCGGCCTGGCGCTGCGCGCGCGCCGTGCGGGGCAGTTCGACACCGGCGATTTCACGGTATACGAATTGGGTAAGGCCGCTGCAATCGAACCCGCCGTCGGGATCTTCGCCGCCCCAGACATAGGGGGTACCCAGCGCATCCAGACCGGCGCGCACGACCATTTCGGGCAGGGACGGAACGGTAAGCGGATCGATGAGGCGCAGACCCTTCAACGACGCCAAGGCGTCGGTGGCTATGGTGGCGTGAGCGGGGGGGGACCAGGACAGGCCTGCTGCCAGTAGAGGCGCGGCCAGGAATGCGGATAAAGCGGACAGGGCAGGACGGACTTTTCGCGTCGGGGGAGTCATTGCGACACTTCAGAATTCGGAGCGGGCGGGGTGGCTGACTGCGTCGAGCCGGCGAAAATGTGGCGCTAATACAACGAGGCCACACGGCATTCTACAGGATTGACGTTTCTTTGCACTTACGGGTTATTACTAGGCGATGACTGAAAATGGCGCCGGCTTGATGGGTCGCAAAGGGCGTCATGGCCTTGCGGCATAATCGGAAGCAGCCTGCCGCCGGCATGCCGCCTTACCGGAATCGCAATATGACAGTTGACTTTTTGGCCGCTTCTATACGTAGCCCCGAGCCGCTGGGCTTCGAGCGATTCGACCAGGCCCAGGCGGCGGTCGAGCGGCTGACCGAAATCTACGGACGCAACACCGCGTATATCCGCGCCGCGTTCCAGGACGTGGTCAATGGGCGCGACCTGCCGGGGCCGGTACGGGCGTGTTACCCGGCTATTCGCATCGCCGTCGACACCTATGACCCCATCGACACCCGCCTGTCGTTCGGCCACGTGGCCGAGCCGGGCATCTACCAGACCACCGTCACCCAGCCGGCGCTGTTTCGCGACTATTACCTGGAACAGATCGGGCTGCTGCTGCAGAACCACGGCGTGGCGGTCGAGGTGGGGGAGTCTGAATCGCCCATTCCCCTGCATTTCGCCTTTCCCGAGGGCGCCTATGTCGAGGGCGAGCGGCTGGAAGGCATGCGCCGGCCGCTGCGCGATTTGTTCGACGTGCCCGACCTGGCCGTAACCGACGACGCCATCGTCAACGGCTCGTGGCGCGGGCGCGAGGGCGAACCGCGCCCTCTGGCGCCGTTCACGGCGCCGCGGGTCGATTATTCGCTGCATCGCCTGCAGCACTATACGGCCACGGCGCCAGCGTATTTCCAGAACTTCGTGCTGTTCACCAACTACCAGTTCTATGTCGATGAGTTCTGCGCGCGGGCCCGGGCCCTGATGGCCAGCGGCAGCGGCGACTACGACGCGCTGGTCGAGCCTGGCAATCGCGTCACCCGCCGCGGCGACAATGCGCCGCCGCCGGTGCCGGCCGGAGGGCTGCGCCTGCCGCAGATGCCGGCCTACCACCTGGTGCGGCCGAATCATTCCGGCATTACGTTGGTGAACATCGGTGTGGGGCCCTCCAACGCCAAGACCATTACCGATCACATTGCTGTGCTGCGCCCCCATGCCTGGCTGATGCTGGGCCATTGCGCCGGCCTGCGCGACTCGCAGCGGCTGGGCGACTACGTGCTGGCGCATGGCTACGTGCGTGAAGACCATGTGCTGGATGACGACTTGCCCACCTGGGTGCCCGTGCCGCCGCTGGCCGAGGTGCAGGTGGCGCTGGAGCAGGCCGTGGAAGAGGTGGCCGGCCTGTCGGGCTGGGAACTCAAGCGCATCATGCGCACCGGCACGGTCGCCAGCATCGACAACCGCAACTGGGAACTGCGCGACCATAACGAACTGGTGCAGCGCTTTACCCAGTCGCGCGCCATTGCGCTCGACATGGAATCGGCCACCATCGCGGCCAACGGCTTTCGTTTTCGCGTGCCCTACGGAACCTTGCTGTGTGTGTCCGACAAACCTCTGCACGGCGAACTGAAGCTGCCCGGCATGGCCAGCGCGTTTTATCGCGACCAAGTCAACCAGCACCTGGAAATCGGCATCCGGGCACTGGAACGCCTGCGCGACATGCCCCCGGAGCGGCTGCACTCGCGCAAGCTGCGAACTTTCATGGAAACGGCGTTTCAATAGGCATTAAAGTAGTTATTTTGATATAAATACTACTTTAGTGCCTTGTCGTCCCGGCGATTTCATGGCAATATAGTAGTACGTTTTTATTAAAAACTACTTTATTGCCATGAAAACCCTGCCTGCCATTGCCGAGACCCTGCGCAACCGTCTGCGCGAGCAGGGCATGACCCAGGCCAGCCTGCGCGATGCCGCGGGCATCGCGCAGCGCACGCTGACCAATGTGCTCAGCGGCGAGCAAGACTTCAAGGTCAGCACATTGCTGGCGCTGGCCGACCGCCTGGGCCTGGAAATGATCCTGGTGCCCAAGGGCGCCGCCGCGGCCGTCGATGCCGGGGCCACCGTCAAGCCCAAGGTGCCCACGCGCATCGAGGTGGCGCGCCGCCTTGCCAGAGAGGCAGCCGAATGAACGTTCAGGCCCTGGCCATTTTCATCGGCGCCTTGCGTGCAGGCGTGCTGTTTCGCTACAGCATGCCGGGGGCCGAGGTCGTTACCCGGTTCGTGGCTGACGACGCCTTCGCCCGCCGGGCCGATGCGCCGGTCGTGTCGGCGGCTTACCTGGCCGAATCGCCCGCCGACCAGGCGGCGTTCTGGGCCGACGTGCGCAGCGAGCCGCTCAACGGCCGCTATTCGCCGCAAAACGGCTGGCTGCTGCCGGCATTCTTCCAGAACCTGTTGCCTGAAGGGGTGTTCCGCGACCATGTGGCGCGCATCCGCGGCTGCGACCCGAAAGACCACTTCGAAATGCTGGCGGCTTGTGGTGCCGACTTGCCGGGCAACATCTATGCGCGGCCGGTGGAACTGTCGCGCGACGCGCTGGCGCATTACGTCACGCAAGACCAGGACGCGCTCGAAATGACGGTCACCGCCGACCCCATGGAGCAGGGCGTTTCGCTGTCGGGCGTGCAGCCCAAGCTGGGCGTCATCAAGCAGGGTGAAAGGTATGTGGGGCGAACCCGCGATCACGACACCCACATCATCGCCAAACTGCCGGTGGTGGGCCAGCCATTGCTGCCGGAACTCGAAGACCTGTCGCTGCGGCTGGCCCAGGCCGCCGGCGTGGATATCTGCCACGCCTATCTCGAACCGCTGGAAAACCTGGCGGCCGAGCACGGCTACGACCTGGGCGACGCCGATGCGCGTACCCGCTTCCTGGCGGTGGTGCGCTACGACCGCGAGCCGGGACGCCGCGTCCATTGCGAAGATTTTGCCCAGATCCTGGGCGCCATGCCCGAAGAAAAATACCGGGCCGCCACTTACCTGGACGTGGCGGCGGTGCTGCTGGCGTTCGATTCGCTGGGCGAGCCTGCTGTGCACGAGTTGCTGCGCCGCATGGTGGTCAACGAAATGCTGGGCAACCCCGACATGCACCTGAAGAACCTGGGCCTGGTGTATTCCGATGGCAAGACGCCGCGCCTTGCGCCGGCGTACGACATCGTGGGCTATGCGGCCTACCATGCCTGCCAGGGCCACGCGCTGCATATCGTGCCGCCGGCCATGCAGCCGCGTCGCACGGGGCGGGACGCAGGCGCCAAGCCCGGCCTGTCGCCGGCCATGCTGCGGGCGTTTTGCGCCGGCCTGGGTATTCCCGAAAAACCGGCGGCCAGGGTGGTGGCCGATTGCGTCAAGGCCGCGCATGCGCAATGGCCCGCCCTGATCGCCGCCTCATCCCTCACCGCGCGCCAACAGCAGAATCTGCTGGCGCATTTCCACGCGCACCCAATGGTGAAATCGGTGCGCTAGGCGCCAGGCGCCAGCTCCTGCCTTCGCTTGCGTCAGGCCTAGCCAGGGATCAGGCTCCGAAGGTGCCTGATACCGTTGCGTGGCGCCGGTGTCCCAGCCGTGCCGTGTGCGTGGCATTGGTGTTCCAGCCGTGCGGTGTGCGTGGCATCGGTGTGCCAGCCGTGCGGTGTCTGACACCCTGCGGGAGTCAGACACCTGGCTACGACCTTGGTGCGCTGCGGAAGCTAGGCAGCCGACAGCGCTTGCGTCGTCAGGGATCAGGCTCCGAAGGTGCCTGATACCGCTGCGTGGCGTCGGTGTCCCAGCCGTGCGGTGTCTGACACCCTGCGGGAGTCAGATACCTGGCTACGACCTTGGTGCGCTGCGGGAGCTAGGCAATCGCCTGCATTTGCGTCAGGCTTGCAGAATCACGCGCACGGGTTCGAAGCCGGCGCGTTTTTTCCAGGTCAGCAGGCCCGGGCCGCCGTGTTCGAGCGCGCCGTACCAGACGGCATGCACGCCAGCGGCGCAGGGTTCGGCCGCATCGAGCAGCCAGCGCACGATCGCGGCATGCATTAGCGGCATGACGCCATGGCCCAGGTGGTCCTTATGGCCCATCAGGTCCAGGTAATGCACCACATCGCCGCAGCGCGTGAGCTTCAGGTAGGCGACCAGGCGGCGGTCGGTTTGCAGCGCGCCGTTGCAGTGCCCGGGCTCGGGCAGGAACACGCCCCACCACATGGTCCAGTGGGTGGCGCAGCCCGGAGGCTGCCATGCGACCGGCATGCGGGCCGGCGTGCCGACATGGTGCGGCTTGAGCAGCCAGCGCGCCAGTACCGGCCCGCCACTGCGCAGCGCCATCGAGGTTTTGACCGCGTGTACGTCGTGTACATGCATGGGTAACGCGAAGCGTTCGACGCAATAACCCTGCCGCTGCGCCTGGCGTATTTTCGGCAGGGTGCGGCGGGAATGACGGCGCAGCAGGGCCTCGAAGCCCGCGCCATCCACGCATTGCGCCAGGTCCAGCATCATGGGCGCGGCGCGGCGACGGGCTGCGTGGTCGGCTTCGCCCGGGGCGCGCATGTCGTACCGCCGCGCGATGCGCGTGAAGCGACGCAGCGCCTGGTCGGCCCCCGGGCCCTGGGCCAGCGCCGCATGCATGGCCAGCGGCCTGGACGGCAGGTGCGGCCCGGCCGGCCAGTCGCGCAGGCGCGGCCGCTTGCGCAGGCGTACCAGCAGCGGGTCGACCGTCAGGTAGTAGCCGGCCATCAGCACGTCGAACGGAGTCATAAGAAAATCCCGGGAAGCCGCGCCGCGGCGCGCCCCCGGGCCGCCCGCGCAACAGCATGCAGCCATGATCGTAAAGCATCAAGCGCAGCGGCCGGCGGGTGCGCGCAAGGCGGCGCGGCTACTCTAAGATGACGTCTTTCCAAGACTGGGGCGCATCATGGAATTGCGGCAGCTGGAATTGTTCATCGGCATTGCCGAGTCGGGGGCGTATTCGCGCGCGGCCATGCGGCTGTCAATCAGCCAGCCCGTTCTTAGCCGGCAGATCAAGGCGCTGGAAGACGAATTGGGCGTAGCGCTGTTCCATCGCACCGGCCGCGGCGTCACCCTGACCGAGGCGGGCGCGCTGCTGGAGCAATACGCGCGCGGCCTGGTCGAGACGGCGCGCAGCGCCGCCGCAGCCGTCAAGGCGATCGGCGGGGCGCCCAGCGGGCCGGTGGTGGTGGGCATGCCGGCCTCGATATCCACGGTGCTGTCGGTATCGCTGATCGAGGCATTCCGCCGCGCGTATCCGGGCATGTCGCTGAAATTCATGGAAGGTTACAGCGGCCACGTGCTCGAATGGCTGGCCGCGGGCCGCACCGACATCGCCGTGCTGTACGACGCCCCGCGCCTGAGCATTCCGGCGCTGCCCACCGAGGCCTTGCTCACGGACGAACTGTTCCTGTTGGGGCCGGCCAGCGACCCGGCAGGGGTAGGGCGCGGGCCGGTGCCGGCAGCGCGCCTGAGCCGCATTCCCATGATTCTACCCAGCCGGCCGCACGGCATTCGCGTGCTGGTCGATGAATCGCTGGACAGTATCGGGCTGGCGCCGAACGTGGAAATGGAAATCGACGCCATGCATTCGATGCTGCGCCTGGTCGAAAGCGGGCTGGGCTACGCCGTCTTGTCGTATTCGTGCGTGGCTGCGCAAATCGCTCAACGGCGCATGCGCATCTGGCGCATCGTGCACCCCACCATTACCCGCACGCTGGTCATCGCCACCTCCACGCAGCGCCCGTCGACGCATGCCGTGCGCGCATTGGGCACGCTGCTGCGGCGCCAGATCCAGGACCTCGTCGACCAGGGGCGTTGGGCGCCGGACGCATCTGTGTTTTCCTGATGGCGCGGCGCGCAACGCTTCGGGCCGGGCGGCTACGCGCTGCCGCGCTGGCGGATCGGCACGCCGGCCCAGGTCTCGACCACCTTGGCGATGTGGGTGAAATCGGCCTGATCGCCGCAGAGCGCGGTGGTCAGCACCAGCATTTCCCGCACGGCCGCACCTACGATCATGGGCACCCCGATGGCTTCGGCCTCGTCGACGCACAGCCGCACGTCTTTGTAGGCCAGCCGCGCGGCAAAGCCGATGTCGAACGTGCCTGGCAGCACGGCCTTGGGGAATTTGTCCTGCGTAGCAGAATTGCGGCCCGAGCCGGCATTGATCACGTCCAGCATCACCGCCGGGTCCAGGCCGGCCTTCACGCCCATGGCCATGGCTTCGGACGTGACAGCCACCGCCGCCGCCGACAGCAGGTTGTTGGCCAGTTTCATGGTTTGGCCCATGCCGGCCTTGTCGCCCAGGTAGAACACCGGGCCAAAGTGCTTCAACGTGGGCTCCAGGGCATCGTAATGATCGCGCGGGCAGGCGGCCATCACAGCCAGCGTGCCGCGCACGGCCCCGCCCACGCCGCCGCTGACGGGCGCATCCACGTACAGGATGCCGCGCGCCGCCAGCACCTGGGCCACCAGCGCCGCCACGCGCGGCCCGATGGTCGACAGATCGACCACGCGCTTGGCGCGGGCGCCGCCGATCAGGCCGTCGGCGCCGATGGTGACCTGCTGAACGATTTCCGGCGTGGGCAGGCTCAGGAATACCGTGTCGGCGGCGTCGGCCACGTCGCGCAGGCTGGCGCAGGCGGTGGCGCCCCGCGCCCGCAGGCGCGCTACGGCGTCCTGATTGCTGTCGTAGACGGCCAGCGCGTAGCCGGCATCGAGCAGACGGCCAGCCATCGGCCCGCCCATGTTGCCCAGACCGATGAATCCGTAAGTCTCTTCAGGCATGACTGTTCCTTTGGGTTGAATAGGGGCTTTAGCGCGGTTGCAGGCCGATCTGCTTGGCCAGGTCCGCCACTCGCTTGGAGTCCTGGGCCAGCAGCCTGGCGAACGGGTCGGGGCCGCGCTCGGCCGGGCTAGGTGCCTGGGCGGCGAGCTGCTCCAGGCGGCCCTTGAATTCGGGGCTGTCGATCACGACCGAAAGCGCCTGGGCCAGTTTGTCGATTACCGGACGCGGCGTGCCCTTGGGTGCGACCACGCCGTTCCAGATTGCCAGGTCGAACTGCGGCAGGCCGCCCTCGGCGAAGGTGGGCACGTCCTGCATCTGGGGCAGGCGTTGCGGCGTGGACACCGCCAGCGCGCGGATACGGCCGTCTTTGTGCAGCGGCATCATGGTGACGGTCTGGTCGATCACGCCGTCGATCACCCCGGCCATCAGGTCAGCCAGCGCGGGGCCTGAGCCGCGATACTGGATCAGCTCGCCCTGCGTCTTGGAAAGATGCAGGAACATGCCTTCAGCCAAGTGGGCCGTGGTGCCGGGGCCGCCCGAACCGAAGTTCAGCTTGGGCGGGGATTTCATGCGCGACAGCAGTTCGGGCAGAGTCTTGATGCCGCTTTTATTGCTGACCGAGAGCACCATCGGCACCGTGGCGACCGTGCCCACAGTTGCCAGGTCGCGCACCGGGTCTACGCCGGCGTCGGGGTGCAGCAGCGGAATGATGGCCATCGACAGGTTGCTGAACATCAGCGTATAGCCGTCGGGCTCCGACTTCAGCAAGCGCTGCATGCCGATCAGGCCGCCCGCGCCGGTGGTGTTTTCTACCACCACCGGCTGCTTCAGCGTCTTGGACAGCGAATTGCCGATCAGCCGGGCCAGCGTGTCCAGTGTGCCGCCGGGCGCCACGCCCACGATGATGGTGATGGGCTTGGCGGGGAATTCCTGCGCAACGGCCTGCCCCGACAGCAGCAAGGCGGCCATGCAGCCGGCAAAGAATCGCAACATGTCTTGTCTCCTTGGTTCTAGGCGTGCGGGCATGGCCCGTTTTTTGCATCCCCCGACCCACGCCTGTGCGCCGGCCGGGTGATCCCGATACTAGCCATGAGCACCGCAACAAGCGTCCACGGCCGCGACATACCAGCCTCGCCATTTTTGGCATAACGGGCAGGCACGCCGTTTGCTTAGCGATGGCGCCATCCACTGCCGAGAACGTCATGAAGCCGATCCGCAAAGCCGTATTTCCCGTCGCGGGCCAGGGCACCCGTTTCCTGCCCGCCACCAAGGCCATGCCCAAAGAGATGCTGCCGATCGTCGACAAGCCGCTCATCCAGTATGCGGTCGAAGAGGCCGTCGAGGCGGGAATCACAGAGCTGATCTTCGTCACGGGGCGCCACAAGCGCGCCATCGAAGACCACTTCGACAGCATGCCGGAGCTCGAAGCCGGCCTGCAGGCCAAGCACAAGACAGCCCTGCTGGAAGCCGTGCGCCACGTCATTCCGCCGCATGTGGCCTGCCTGTACACCCGGCAATCCGCGCCGCTGGGGCTGGGGCACGCGGTGCTGTGCGCCGCCCCGCTGGTGGGCGACGAACCCTTCGCCGTGCTGCTCGCCGACGACCTGATCGATGCGGATACTCCCGCGATCGGGCAGCTCATCGATGCGGCATGCCGCCACGACAGCAGCATGCTCGCCATCCAGAACGTGCCGCGCGCCCAGACCGACCAGTACGGCATCATCTCGGGGCATCGCGTTGACGCGCGCACCGCACGGCTGCAGGGCATAGTCGAAAAGCCGCTGCCGGCCGAAGCGCCGACCACGCTGGCGGTGGTGGGCCGCTATGTGCTCGAACCCCGTATCTTCGACCTGTTGCGCGCCACCCAGGCCGGAGTAGGGGGCGAGATCCAGCTGACCGACGGCATTGCCCGGTTACTGCGCGAGCGCCCGGTGCACGGCTACCAGTACGACGGCGTGCGCTACGACTGCGGCAGCAAGGTGGGGTTTTTCGAGGCCACCATGGAGCTTGGGCGCAAGTATCACGGCCTTGGCGTTTCCCGCGAACAAGACGCGGTGCTGGCGGGCGATGATTGAGGCCGAGGCCGCGCCGGGAGTAAGCTGCCGTACGATCCCGGGAAAACCGCATGCAAATGCTAATCAGGCAGGAAAAACTGTTGCTGTTGGCCATTGCGTCGGCCGTGGTGGCGTATGTCGCGGGCGGCCGTCTGACCAGCAGCGGCGCGTCGACGGCTATCGCGGCCACCGTGCTGCTGGTGGCCGCCATCATCTGCGCTTCGCAGCGCGTGGCCTTCCATGCCGAGCAGCTGGCGCACCGTCTGGGCGACCCATACGGCACCATGGTGCTGACCTTGTCCGCGGTGCTCGTCGAAGTGGTGGTGCTGGGCATGGTGTTGTCGCACGACCCTTCGCCCACGCTGGTGCGCGACACCATTTACGCGGCGGTCATGCTCGACATCAACGGCATCCTGGGGCTGGCGGCCCTGATGGGCGGGCTCAAGCATGGCGAGCAGGCCTACAACGACGATTCGGGCCGCGTATACACCGTGATGATCCTGACGGCCATGGCCATTTCCATGATCGTGCCCGAGTTCATTGCGCGCGAGCACTGGCATATTTATTCGGCCTTTACCATTGTCATCATGGTGATGCTGTATGCCGTATTCCTGCGCATGCAAACAGGCCCGCACAGCTATTTTTTCAGCTACAGCTATCCCGAGAAGCGGCGGCCGCGTGCGGCGCAGCCGGCGCGCGGCCCTTCCACGATGCTTTCGGTGGGGCTGCTGGTGGCTGGCGTCGTCATCATCGGCGCCTTGTCAGAGGTCATGGCCAAGACGCTGAACGTATCGCTCGAGCACGTGCAAGTGCCGCCGGCGCTGCCGGCCATCGTAGTGGCGCTGATTTCCGCCAGCCCCGAGATACTGACGGCCTTGCGCGCGGCGCTGGCCAACCGCATGCAGTCGGTGGTGAATATTGCCCTGGGCGCGTCGCTGTCTACCGTCATCCTGACGGTGCCGCTGATGGAAGCCCTGGCGCTTTATACCGGCCAGCCGTTCGAGATGGCGATGACGCCCATCCAGACCATAATGGTGCTGGTCACGCTGATCGTCGCGGCCATCAACGTGAATGACGGCCAGACCAACGCCATCGAAGGCATGACCCACTTCGTGCTGTTTGCCACGTTCGTGATGCTTTCCATACTGGGCCTGTAGCACAGGCCGGCGGCCATCCGCCGCCATTCCGTCGCCACTCAGGAGTACACAATGAAACACCAGACCGGCACCGGCGAACCCCAGCATTCCAGCAGCGGAGACCACCCCCGGCCCGAGGCGCCGCGCGAAACCGCCGAGCCGCGCCAACGTTCGACGGTGGCGCGCATGTTCGATCACTTCGCCAGCGCCGTGGCCCGCGCCACGGGCTCGCCCATCGCCTTCGGCTGCGCGGCGCTGGTCATCGTGCTGTGGGCCGCGGCGGGGCCATGGGCCGGTTTTTCGGAGGTATGGCAATTGGTGGTCAATACCGGCACCACCATCATCACCTTCCTGATGGTCTTTTTGATCCAGCAGAACCAGAACAAAGACAGCCGCGCCCTGCACGTGAAACTGGACGAGTTACTGGTGGCCTTGAAAGGGGCCAGCGAAAAACTGGTTGATATCGAAGACCTGGAAGAAGACGAACTCAACGAAATCGCCGACCGGTACCGCCGCATGGCCACGGCCGCGCGCGGGCGCCAGGCGCCGGAGTAGGCGCGGCCATTGCGTCCGCCAGCCTGCCCGCGGGCACGCAGATTGCATGCGTGACGCTTGTTCCGCGACGCCTTTGTTCCGCGACGCCTGCTTTTATTGCAACGGAGCACACCATGACTGTGTCCAATCATCGCCAGCCGGGCGGCCCGCCCGGCGTTCCGCCCGACGACCCCGAATGGCCGCGCGAGCCAAGGCCCGAAGAGCCCACCCCAGATCCCCATCGGCCGCCGTTCGACCCCGACCGTGTGCCGGGCACGCCCCAGGGGCCGAACCCGTCGTCGCCCGACAGCATCGACCTGGCCTAGTGAGCGCGCTTGTCTTTCACGCGCAGATGTCTGGCTCCCGTCAGGGTGCCTGACACCTTGCGGCCAATGCGTTCAGGCAGCAAAAAAGCTGCCTGAGCTTACGCGCTGGGGACAAGCGCTTTCAACCCCAGCCGACGCGCCAGCTTGTGCAAATTGCTGGGGTCGATTTCCAGGGCGCGCGCCGCGCGCGCCCAATTGCCGTCATGCGCGGCCAATGCCGCGCGAATGGCGTCGCGCTGGCTTGTCTCTACGGCGATGCGCAGCGGCACAGACGCGGGCAGGGAGGCCGTCACGGCCCGCGCCGCAGGGCCGGAAGCGGCGGGCAGACCGTCCAGGTCCAGCAGCGCTGCTTCCAGGGTGACGATTTCATTGGTTCGTACCCCGCGCCCCACCGCCTTGATGGCCGCGCGGCTCAGCACGTGCTCAAGTTCGCGCACATTGCCCGGCCAACGATAGCGGCGCAGCGCATCCTGCGCATCGGCCGACAGCCTCAGACTGCGCAGGCCCAGGCGGGCGCGGTTGATTTCCAGAAAGCGCCCGGCCAACAGCAGGACGTCGTCGCCGCGCTCGCGCAGCGGCGGAATGGGAATGGGGTAGACCGACAGTCGGTGGTACAAATCGGCGCGGAAAGCGCCGTCGCGCACCAGGTCGCGCAGGTTGCGATTGGTGGCGGCGATGATGCGCACATCGACATGGCGCGGGCGGTCATCGCCCAGGCGCTGGATTTCGCCGTTCTGCAGGGTGCGCAACAGCTTGGCCTGCACCGCCAGCGGCAGTTCACCCACTTCGTCCAGGAACAGCGTGCCATGATTGGCCGCGTCGAAGCGCCCGGGCCGCTCGCTGATGGCGCCGGAAAAGGCGCCCTTGGCGTGGCCGAACAGTTCGCTTTCGGCCAGCGACTCGGGCAGCGCCGCGCAATTCACATGCACCAGCGGCTTGGCGCGGCGGCGCGACAACTGCTGCAGGCGATGGGCGAACAACTCCTTGCCCACGCCGGTTTCGCCCAGCAACAGCACGGGAAGCTCGGAATCGGCCACCACCTGCAATTCGTGCAGCAAGTGCGCGATGGCCGGGCTCTGCCCCAGCACCTCGCCGCCCGTGCCCACCTCGGCCGCATCGGTGGCGGCTGCGCCGCGCACCGCGCGCAACGCGCGGATCTCGGCTTCGAGGCGGGTGGTGCGCACCGCCGCCTCGACCAGCAGGGTCACACGCTGCAATTCGGCGCGCGCCTCGGCATCGAAGGTGCCGACCTGCAGGGCGTCCAGCGTCAGCACTCCCCACGGCTGACCCTCTACATGCAGGCTGGCGCCCATGCAGTCATGCACGGGCAGCGGCTGGCCGGCGTGTTCGTCGATCAGGCCATCGTACGGGTCGGGCAGGGTGCTGTCGTGATGAAAGCAGGTAATGCCGCGCCGCCCCAGAATGGCCGCCAGGCGAGGGTGCTGGCCCACGGCAAAGCGGCGGCCCAGCGCATCTTGCACCAGGCCATCGACCGCGATCGGGCGCAGGTGATCTTCTTCGAGCTGCAGCAGCGCCACCGCGCCGCAGCGAAAATGCGTGCGCAGGCCGGACACCAGGCGCTGCAGCCGCACCGCCGGGGGAAGGTCGGCCACCAGATCGGCCATCAAAAAGGTTTCCATGGGGTGGATTTTACCCGTATCTGGTTATATCTACCCTGAATGTTGGGGTGAATATAACCATGGCTACGAGCACGGCCTTGATTTAAAAGAATAATTTTCTGGCATGCGGTTCGCTTTAGTACAGGTGCATACTTTTCACGGAGACTTTTCATGAGCCCGCACGCAGCACCTACCCAAGCGGCCACCCCCACTGCGCCTGCAGACTGGCACGAGGCGCCCCTGTCACAGCTGATCGACCACATCCTGCAGCGCTACCACGAACGCCACCGGCAGCAATTGCCCGAGGCGATCCGCCTGGCGATCAAGGTCGAGCAGGTGCATGCCAGCCATGCCAGTTGCCCCCATGGCCTGGCCGAGCATCTGCACAGCATGCTGCAAGAGCTGGACAGCCACATGCGCAAAGAAGAGCAGGTGCTGTTTCCGCTGATCGCGCAGGGCAGCGGCGCCATGACTGGCGGCCCCATCACCATGATGCGCATGGAACACGACCAGCACGCCCAGGACCTGGCGCAACTGGACAAGCTGACCTCCCGGTTAGAACTGCCGCAAGACGCCTGCAACACCTGGCGCGAGCTGTACGCGCAACTGCGCGCCTTCCAGCAAGACCTGGTCGATCACATCCGCCTCGAGAACACTGTGCTGTTTCCCAACGCGCTGGCCGGCCGGCCCGCCTGAACCCGCCAGCGGAAACCGCCACCATGAACATCGACAAATTCAAACAGCAGCACCTGGACATTCTGGAAGGCATTGCCGCGTTGCGGCGACTGTCTCATGCGGGAGTGGCGCGCAACGCGGCCGCCATCGCGCGCCGCATCGTCGCCATGAGCTCCACCATCAAGCTGCACCTGGCCATCGAAGACCGCATGCTGTATCCCGTGTTGGCACGCAATCCCGACACGGCGCTGGCCGATAAAGGGCGCAGCTTCCAAGACGAAATGGGTTATATCGCTCAAGCCTATGCCGCGTTCGCGCACCGCTGGAGCAATGCCCAGGCACTTGCGCAAGACGAAGCCGGTTTCAAGGCCGACGCCAACATCGTGCTCAGGAGAGTGCGCGAACGCATGCTGCGCGAAGACAGCGACCTGTACCCGCAGGTCGAGGCGTTGTAGCGACGCTGTGCGTGGGCTCAGGCCAGCATCAGGACGGCCGAAACGTTGCGTTCGGCCGTCGAACCTGCCTGAAGCATCACTCTATATTCTGCGCCTGCTCGCGCATCTGCTCGATCAGCAGTTTCAGGTCCATGGCGGCGCGGGTGACGTCCATGCTGCCGGCTTTCGATCCCAGCGTGTTGGCTTCGCGGTTCATTTCCTGGAACAGGAAGTCCAGCCGCTTGCCGGCGCTGCCGCCGCCACGCTTGCTGTCGGACTTGGTCTTGCCTTTGCTGCCGCCGCCCAGCAGATGCCGCAGTTCTTCCAGGTGCGAGCGCAGCCGGGCCAGTTCTTCGGCCACGTCGATGCGCAGCGCGAACAGGTTGGCCTCTTGGGCCAGCCGCTCGGAAAGTTCCGGACCCGAGATATGGGTGAAGCCGCCGGGGAATGCCGCCTCGACCGACTCGCGCAGCTTGGTCGCCAGTTTTTCGCGATGATCGGCAAGTAACTGGGGCAGGTGGGTTTCGACGGATTCGACAATGCGCGCCACCCCGTCGGCGCATTCCAGCATGGTGGCGGCCAGGCGCTGGCCCTCGCGTTCGCGGCCTTCTTGCAACTGGGCCAGGGCTTCTTTGGCGGCCTGCAGGCAGGCGGCGCCCCAGACCTGCGGATCGAGCGCGTCGTTGCCGCGCTGTCCGGGCCAGTTGAACAGTTCGGCCAGGCGGGGCGGCGCCACTTCGGGCAGCACGCTGCGCGCGGCCTGCAGTTGCTCGGCCAGATGCTGCAGCCAGGCGGGGTCGAGCCGGGCCAGCTCGGTGCCGGCATTGCGCGTGTAAGAGGCCCGCACTTCGACTTTGCCGCGGCTCAGGCTGGCGGTAAGCAGCTCGCGCAGCGGTGTCTCGGCGTGGCGCAATTCGTCGGGCAGGCGAAAGTACAGGTCCAGGTAGCGGCTATTCACGCTGCGCAGTTCCAACGCCAGAGAGCCTTGTTCGAGGTCGGCGCGGGCGTTGCCGAAGGCCGTCATGCTGCGAATCATGGGGGGTGTCCTGAAGAAAATCCGGAAATAAGGCGGGCCGCCAGGCGGCCCTTTGCACCTTTTGCAGCAGGATACCTCAAGATACTTCAGGCGCCGCCCCCTGGCGCGGCCCCACGTACAATGCAGCGCAATGTCCTTGTCCGGAGCCAGTCCCGTGTCTTCTTCCACCGCTTCTGCCGTGGCGCGCCCGTCCGGCCGCGCTGTCGATCAATTGCGCCCCTTCAGCCTGCAGCGCGGCTACACCCGCTATGCCGAGGGCTCGGTGCTGGTGCGCGCCGGCAACACGCACGTGCTATGCACCGCCAGCGTGCTCGACAAGGTGCCGCCGTTCCTGAAAGGGCGGGGCGAGGGCTGGGTGACCGCCGAATACGGCATGCTGCCGCGCGCCACCCACACGCGCGGCGACCGCGAGGCCGCGCGCGGCAAGCAAAGCGGCCGCACGCAGGAAATCCAGCGCCTGATTGGCCGCAGCCTGCGCGCGGTGTTCGACATGAAGGCCCTGGGCGAGCGCACGCTGCACCTGGACTGCGATGTGCTGCAGGCTGACGGCGGCACCCGCTGCGCCAGCATCACGGGCGCCTGGGTGGCGGCCGCCGATGCGGTGGCGCTGCTGATGCAGCGCGGCGACCTGGCGGCCAACCCGATCCGCGACGCGGTGGCCGCCGTCTCGGTGGGCATGGTGGCCGGCCGCCCGGTGCTTGACCTGGACTACCAGGAAGACTCCGCCTGCGATGCGGACGTGAACGTGGTCATGACGGGTGCGGGCGCGTTCGTGGAAGTGCAAGGCACGGGCGAAGGCGCCACCTTCGCGCGCAGCGAACTCGATGCCATGCTGGGCCTGGCCGAGCAGGGCATCGCGCAATTGGTGCGGGCGCAGCGCGAGGCGCTGGCATAACGGTTTGCCGCGCCGGGCATGGCCACCAGGCCCGGCGCCCGCCGGGCCGTTGATCTGCCTGGCCGCTTATTTGGCGGGCAGCAGCGCGCCAACGTGGGCCAGGTTTTCCAGGTTCCAGATGGCGTCGATCAGGCCGCGTATTTCGGCTTCGGTGGCGGCTTGTGCGTAAACGCCCAGCTGTAGCGCTTTTTCTTCGATTTCGGGGCGGCTGAGCGTGTTGCCCGGATCGCCTTTGGGCTCGTCGACACGCGCGTGCAGCACGCGGCCGTCGGTGGTGCGCACGGTAACCTTGCCGATCCAGCGCTCGGGGTAGGCGCTGTCGACTTCCGGGTCGAGCTCCATGCGGAACTTGCCGCGCAGGCCGGCGACATCCTGGTCGCCCAGCGCGGCGTCGAATTCGGCCAGGCCGGCCCGGCCGCTGCGCGCAATGAGCGCCAGCACCGTGCCCATTGAGAACTTGGACTGGTGGACGGTCTTGGGGTCGACCACGGGACCCAGCACGTCGATGGCGCCCTGGTGCACATGGGCCACCACTTCGGCCAGGTCGCTGTCGCGCAGCTTGTATTCGCGCATGGCCTGCTGCAGGGCGTCGGCGGCCGGATGCGTATGGCGGCACGAGGCGTGATATTTGAACGAGGTTTCGGCCAGCGCCCAGCGTTGGCCCAGGCGGTCGAGCAGGCGGGCCGGGTCGGCGTCGGTGGACATGCCGGCCGCCATGCCCTGAGCGCCTTCCAGGATGCGGCGCGCGCCGGTGAAGCCTTCTTGCGCCAGGTATGCCGCGGTCAGGCCGTCGGCGGCCGCCTTGGCGGTGTGCAGTTGCTTGGAGTCGGCCGCGTCGCGCAGGAATTCCCACAGCCCCGCCGCCTGCGTGCCCGCCGATCCCAGGGCGTGCAGCATCTGTTCGGCGTTCAGGTTCAGCAGCCGGCCCACGGTGACCGCCGCGGCCAGGGTGCCTACCGTGCCGGTGGTGTGGAAGATCTTGTAGTGCGAGCGTCCCAGGTATTCGCCGACGCGAATGCCCACTTCGTAGCCGGCCACCGCCGCCACCAGCAGGTCTTTGCCTGACCGGCCCAGCGCCTGGGCCACTGCCAGCGCGGGCGGGAACACCACCGCGGCCGGGTGGAACACCGACCCGTTGTGTACGTCGTCTTGCTCGACCACGTGGGCGGCCGCGGCATTGACCATGGCCGCGAACAGCGGCGTGGTCTGGCGGCGCGTGATCAGCACCTGGGCGGGGCCGCTGGCCGGACCCATGGCGGCCGCGTAGCGTTCGATGGCCTGCACCGCGCGTGCGTTAGCGCCCGCCAGGATAGAGGCCAGGCAGTCGAGCAGCAGGTCTTCGGCACGGCGCAGCACCGGCGCGGGAATGTCTTCGAAGCGCAGGTTGGCGGCAAACTCGGCCAGCGCGGCGCTGGGGTGGGGGTGGTTGGCGGTCATGGGAATCAGAACGAACGGGGCAGGCCCAGCACGTGCTCGGCCACGTAGGAAAGAATGAGGTTGGTGGAAATCGGCGCCACCTGGTACAGGCGCGTTTCGCGGAACTTGCGCTCTACGTCGTATTCGGTGGCGAAGCCGAAGCCCCCATGGAACTGCAGGCAGGCGTTGGCCGCTTCCCAGGATGCGTCGGCCGCCAGCAGCTTGGCCATGTTGGCCTGGGCGCCGCAGGGCTGGTGCGCATCGAACAGGCGGCAGGCTTCGTAGCGCATGAGACTGGCGGCCTCGACGTTGATGTGCGCCCGCGCGATGGGGAACTGCACGCCCTGGTTCTGGCCGATGGGGCGGCCGAACACGATGCGTTCCTTGGCGTAGGCGGCCACCTTGTCCACGAACCAGTAGCCGTCGCCGATGCATTCGGCGGCAATCAGGGTGCGCTCGGCATTCAGGCCGTCGAGAATGTACTTGAAGCCCTTGCCTTCTTCGCCGATGAGGTTTTCAGCGGGAATTTCGAGGTTGTCGAAGAACAGCTCGTTGGTCTCGTGGTTGACCATGTTGGGGATGGGGCGGATCTGCATGCCATGCTTGACCGCGTGGTGCAGGTCGACCAGGAAGATCGACATGCCTTCGGACTTGCGCGTGACTTGGTCCAGCGGCGTGGTGCGCGCCAGCAGGATCATCAGGTCGGAGTGCTGGACGCGCGAGATCCAGACCTTCTGGCCGTTGATGACGTAGCGGTCGCCGCGCCGCACGGCGGTGGTCTTGATCTTGGTGGTGTCGGTGCCGGTGGTGGGCTCGGTGACTCCCATGGACTGCAGGCGCAGTTCGCCGTTGGCGATGCGGGGCAGGTACTCGCGCTTTTGCGCTTCGGAGCCATGGCGAAGCAGGGTGCCCATGTTGTACATCTGGCCATGGCAGGCGCCCGAGTTGCCGCCGCTGCGGTTGATTTCTTCCATGATGACCGAGGCTTCGGTCAGGCCCAGGCCCGAGCCGCCGTATTCTTGAGGAATGAGCGCGGCCAGCCAGCCGGCTTCGGTCAGGGCGTTCACGAATTCTTCGGGGTAGCCGCGTTCTTCGTCGATTTTGCGGAAGTACTCGCCGGAAAACTGGGCGCACAGGTCGCGGACGGCTTCGCGGATGTCCTGGAAGGCGTGATTGGTGTCGGGCATGGCGGGGTTCTATGATGAGGCTTACAGATAATCCCGGCACTTTGCCGCAACCCGGGCTGGCTTGCCAATTTATGATTGCTTAATACCGAGTTAGCAATTGCCGAAGAACAGAGGAATTCATGGCGGGGCACTTCGATCTGACCGACCTGCAACTGATCGTGCACATCGGCGACTGGCACAGCCTGACCCGCGGTGCCGAGAAAACCCATTTGTCGCTGCCGGCGGCCAGCACGCGCATCAAGAACCTGGAAGAGCACTTCGGCACCCAGCTGTTGTACCGCACCAGCCAGGGGGTCACGCTCACGCCGTCGGGCGAAGCCCTGACGCGCCATGCCCGCACCGTCATGCGCCAGGTCGAGCAACTGCGCGGCGACATGCAGGAATTTGCCCGCGGGGTCAAAGGCCACGTGCGGGTGCTGGCCAACACGACCGCCATGACCGAATTCATGCCGGCGGTGCTGGGACGCTTCCTGGCCGCCCACCCCGACGTCAACGTCGAGCTGCGCGAACGGCTCAGCTACCTGATCGTGCGGGCGGTGGCCGAAGGTTCGGCCGACCTGGGCATCGTGGCCGGCTGTACGGCCGACCAGGGCCTGCAGTTCATTCCCTACCGCAAAGACCGGCTGGTGATGGTGGCCGCGGCCAGCCATCCGCTGGCCCGCGAGCCCGCCGTGGCCTTCGCCGACACGCTGGGCAACGATTACGTCGGCCTGTCCGAATGGAGCGCCATTCACCCGTTCCTGGTGCAGGCGGCCGCGGCGCTGGGGCGCACCTTCAAGTTCCGTATCGAGGTGGGCAACTTCGAGGCCGTGTGCCGCATGATCGAAACCGGCGTGGGCATTGGCGTGATTCCCGAATCGGTTGCGCTGCGTTTCGCGCGCGCTCTTAATATCGCCATCGTGCCGCTGACCGACGACTGGGCGCTGCGCGAGCTGCAGATCTGCGTGCGCGATCGCGACGCGCTGCCCGCCTTTGCGCGCGAACTGGTCGACATGTTGGTGGCCGATGTGCCCGAGCATGAGCGCGAGGGGGAGGGCGAAGGCAAGCGCGCGCCGCCGGCGGCCGGCTGAGCGCCGGCAATCCGCCAGGCCCGCCCCGCATGGCCCCCGACTACAATGGCGGCATGACGTCGTCGAATACCGAAATTTCCCTGTCCCGGGTCGTGCTGGCCTCGAACAACCCGGGCAAGCTGCGCGAGTTTTCCGCTCTGTTCGCCCCCCTGGGCATCGAACTGGTTCCCCAGGGCGAGCTGGGCGTGCCCGAGGCCGAAGAGCCGCACGTCACGTTCGTCGAGAACGCGCTGGCCAAGGCGCGCCATGCCAGCCGCCTGACCGGCCTGCCGGCCCTGGCCGACGATTCCGGCCTGTGCGTGGCGGCGCTGGCGGGCGCCCCCGGCGTGTATTCGGCCCGCTATGCGCAGCTGGCCGATCCTGCCGCCGTGCGCAGCGACGCCGCCAACAATGCCTTACTGGTCAGCAAGCTGGCCGGCGTGGCCGATCGGCGCGCCTGGTACGTGGCGCTGCTGGTGCTGGTGCGCGCCCATGACGACCCGCGGCCGCTCATCGGCGAAGGCCTGTGGCACGGCGAAATCGTCGAGACGCCGCGCGGCGGCAACGGCTTCGGCTACGATCCGCATTTCCTGCTGCCCGAGCTGGGCCGCACCGCCGCCGAGCTCGACCCGGCCGAGAAAAACCGTGTCAGCCATCGTGCCCGCGCGCTGGCGCAATTACTGGACAAGCTCGCGCCGCGCTGAGCCGCGCGCCGCCGTTGTTTCGAAATCGTGGCCATCACCATTCCCATCCACCAGGCCGGCTCCGGCGCCCGCGCACGTGTCGTGACGCCCGCCGGGGCCAGCCTGACCAGCCTGCCGCCGCTGTCGGTATACGTACACGTGCCTTGGTGCGTGCGCAAGTGCCCGTATTGCGACTTCAATTCGCACGCGGCGCCGGCCGAGCTGCCCGAGCGCGCCTATCTCGACGCCTTGCGCGCCGACCTGGAACAGGCCCTGCCGTCGGTATGGGGCCGGCAGGTAGTGTCGGTATTCCTGGGCGGCGGTACGCCCAGCCTGCTGTCGGCCGCGGGCCTGGATGAACTGCTGGCCATGCTGCGCGCCTGTCTGAACGTGCTGCCCGACGCCGAAATCACCATGGAAGCCAACCCCGGCACGGCCGAAGCGGGGCGCTTCCGCGATTACGCGGCCAGCGGAGTGAACCGCCTGTCGCTGGGCATCCAGAGCTTTGACGACGCCCAGTTGAAGAAGCTGGGGCGCATCCACGATGCCAGCCAGGCCCGCGCCGCCATCGAGATGGCGCAGCGTGCCGTGGACCGGGTCAACCTGGACCTGATGTTTGCCTTGCCCGGGCAGGACATGACCGCCTGCCTGGACGACGTGCGGCAGGCGCTGTCGTTCGGCACCGAGCACCTGTCGCTGTACCACCTGACGCTGGAACCGAATACCGTCTTCGCCAAGTACCCGCCCGAGCTGCCCGATGACGATGCCAGCGCCGCCATGCAAGACGCCGTCGAGGCCGCGCTACAGGCCGCCGGCCTGCTGCGCTACGAGGTTTCGGCCTACGCCCGGCCGGGCGCCCGCTGCCGGCATAACCTCAATTACTGGGAATTCGGCGACTATCTTGGCCTGGGGCCGGGCGCGCATGGCAAGCTGTCGTTCCACGACCGCATCGTGCGCGAGGCGCGCCTGCGCAACCCCGATAGCTGGATGGCTGCGGCCATCGCCCGCGACGGCAGCCACATCGCCGAGGCCCGCACGGTCGGCCCGGACGAGCTGCCGTTTGAATTCATGCTGAATGCCCTGCGCCTGAAAGACGGCGTGGCGGCCTCGTCATTCCAGGAACGCACGGGGCTGTCGCTGGCGGCCATCGCCCAACCCCTGCAAGCCGCCACCAAGCGGGGCCTGCTCGATCCCGACCCGACCCGGCTGCGCGCCACCCCGCTGGGCTGGCGGTTCCTGAACGACCTGCAGGAAATGTTCCTGTAAACGGGCTGGCCAGAAAAAATCGCAGGCGTGGCGACAGACAGGCCTACACAGGAAGGCGTCCACAGGCAGGCCTTCAAGGTGTCTGACTCCCGCAGGGTGTCAGACACCGCCGTAATCCGCGAACCGCGCCACAGAACACGAACGGGGACAGAGTCACACAGCTTGCCCCCCAAAAGCACCATATTGGTGCCCGCATGCCCCACAGTTTGCACTATTATGGTGCCAAGATGCCCCTCCATGGATGGTTATGGGCGGGCATGCCCCGGGTTGGGTCTTGGCACGCATATTGCTTTCCTCTTTTCATGCCAGCCGGACCTGGGCTCAGCCCCCGGCGCTTTTATCACATGGAGATGACATGGCAAGCCCGAAAGACATCCTGAAGCAGATCGCCGACAACGAAGTGAAGTTCGTGGACTTCCGCTTCACCGACACGGTGGGCCGCGAGCACCACGTGTCCGTTCCCACCTCGGCCGTCGATGAAGACAAGCTGGAAAGCGGCCAGGCGTTCGACGGTTCGTCCATTCCGGGCTGGAAGGGCATCGAGGCTTCCGACATGCTGCTCATCCCCGATCTGGACACCGCCAACCTGGATCCTTTCCGCGAAGAACCCACCCTGATCCTCAGCTGCGACGTGGTCGAACCTTCCGACCTGAAGGGCTACGACCGCGATCCGCGCTCGCTGGCCAAGCGCGCCGAAGCCTACCTGAAGTCGTCGGGCCTGGGCGACACCGCCTACTTCGGTCCCGAACCCGAATTCTTCGTGTTCGACGGCGTCACCTGGAACACCGACATGTCGGGCACCTTCGTGAAGATCAAGTCCGAAGAAGCCTCGTGGTCCACCGGCACCGAATTCGAAGGCGGCAACATGGGCCACCGCCCGGCCGTCAAGGGTGGCTACTTCCCCGTGCCGCCGGTCGATTCGTTCCAGGACCTGCGTTCCGAAATGTGCCTGCTGCTCGAGCAGATGGGTGTGCCGGTTGAAGTGCACCACCACGAAGTGGCCGGCCCCGGCCAGCTGGAAATCGGCACCAAGTTCAGCACGCTGGTCAAGCGCGCCGACTGGACCCAGATCCTGAAGTACGTCGTGCACAACGTGGCGCACGCCTACGGCAAGACCGCCACCTTCATGCCCAAGCCCGTCGTCGGCGACAACGGCTCCGGCATGCACGTGCACCAGTCCATCTGGAAAGACGGCCAGAACCTGTTCGCCGGCAACGGCTACGCCGGGCTGTCCGAGTTCGCCATGTACTACATCGGCGGCATCATCAAGCACGCCCGCGCGCTCAACGCCATTACCAACCCGGGCACCAACTCGTACAAGCGCCTGGTGCCGCACTTCGAAGCCCCGGTCAAGCTGGCCTATTCGGCCCGCAACCGTTCGGCCTCGATCCGCATCCCGTACGTGGGCAACCCCAAGGCTCGCCGCGTCGAAACGCGCTTCCCGGATCCCCTGGCCAACCCGTACCTGGCTTTCTCGGCCCTGATGATGGCCGGCCTGGACGGCGTGCAGAACAAGATCCACCCGGGCGATCCGGCCGACAAGAACCTGTACGACCTGCCGCCGGAAGAAGACGCGAAGATCCCGACCGTGTGCGCGTCGCTCGATCAGGCGCTCGAAGCCCTGGATCAGGACCGCGAGTTCCTGACCCGCGGCGGCGTGTTCAGCAACGACATGATCGATGCCTACCTGGCCCTGAAGGAAGGCGAGGTCCAGCGCCTGCGCATGACCACGCATCCGGTCGAGTTCGACATGTACTACAGCCTGTGATGTCTCTGGCCTGGGCGTAATAAGGTGTCGGGCTCCGAAGGCGCCCGACACCGCTGCGTGCAGAAGATATGGCCCACTTCGGTGTCTGACACCCAGCCGGGAGTCAGACACCTGGCTGTGTCGGCCCATTTTGCCCTGGTGCCACAATGATGAATGTCGATGCGTTTGATCTCCTGGCTACTGCTGTCCTGCTGCTGAATGAGCGGGGGCATGTCGAACATGCCAATGCCGCGGCCGAAGACCTGTTTGGCCGGTCCCGCAAGCAGTTGCGTGGCCTGTCGGCCGCCACGCTGTTCGGCCACCCCGAGGCCCTGCAGTCGTCTATCGATCGCGCCGTGGCTGGCCAGTTTGCCGATGTGCGTCAGTTGTCGTCCGTGCGGCGCGCCGGCGAATCGGTCGAGGTGTCCGCCACCACCGTCTCGCTGGCTGGCCAGGCCTGGCCGGTGCTGATCGAGGCGCGCGAAATCGAACAACGCGTGCTGGCCGATCGCAACCACCGGTTGGTGGAGGAAATCGAGGCGCACCGCGAATTGCTGCGCAACCTGGCGCATGAAGTCAAGAACCCCCTGGGCGGCCTGCGCGGAGCCGCGCAGTTGCTCGAAGCCGAGCTGCCCAGCGCGGCGCTGGCCGAGTACACCCAGGTCATTATTTCCGAGGCCGATCGCCTGCAGGTGCTGGTTGATCGCCTCAGCGGCCCCCAGCGCGTGCCGCTGAACGCGCGGGCCGTGAATATTCACGAAGTCTGTGAGCGCGTGTGCGCGCTGATCCAGGCTGAATTCCGCGACAAGGTCACGCTGGTGCGCGACTATGACGCATCGGTGCCGGATCTGCAGGGCGACGCCGCCCGGTTGATCCAGGCCGTCCTGAACGTGACGCGCAACGCCGCACAGGAACTGTCGCTGCAACCCCAGGGGGGCGACGTGCCGCCCGCGCAGATCATCCTGCGCACGCGGGTGGCGCGGCAAGTCATGCTGGCGCACCGGCAGCACCGGCTGGCGCTGGTGCTGGCCATTATCGACAACGGGCCCGGCGTGCCGGACTCGATCCGCGACCGCATTTTCCACCCCCTGGTCACGGCGCGGCCGGGCGGCACCGGCCTGGGCTTGAGCCTGGCCCAGGATTTCGTGCAGCAGCACGGAGGCATTATCGAATTCGAATCCCGCCCCAGGCACACTGAATTCCGTCTGGTCTTGCCGATGGAGCAGCCGCTGTGAGCAAACCCGTTTGGATTGTCGACGATGACCAGGCCATACGCTGGGTCCTGGAAAAAGCCCTGGCGCGAGCCGGCATCCCCACGCGCAGCTTTGCGCAGGCCGCGGACGTGCTGGCGGCGCTGGATGTCGAAACACCCGCGGCGCTGGTGTCCGATATCCGCATGCCCGGCGGCAACGGCCTGGACTTGCTGCGCCAGATCAAAGAGCGCCATCCGCACCTGCCGGTCATCGTCATGACCGCCTTCGCCGACCTCGACAGCACGGTGTCGGCTTTCCAGGGCGGGGCGTTCGATTACCTGGCCAAGCCGTTCGACGTGAACGAGGCCATTTCGCTCATTGAGCGCGCCGTGCACGAAACGGCGCCCGCCGATGAGCGCGCCGGCGAAAGCCAGGGCGGCGAGACCGGGCAAGGCAACGAGCGGTGGATGATGACCCAGTCGTCTTCCACCGCCATGCAGGAGGTCTTTCGCGCCATCGGCCGCCTGGCGCAGTCCAAGGTGACGGTGCTCATCACCGGCGAATCCGGCACCGGCAAAGAACTCGTGGCGCGCGCCTTGCACGGCCACGGCGCGCGTGCCGGCGGCCCGTTCGTGGCGCTGAACGCGGCGGCCATCCCGCGCGACCTGCTCGAGGCCGAGCTGTTCGGCCATGAGCGCGGCGCCTTCACGGGCGCCAATACGCTGCGCCGGGGCCGCTTCGAAGAAGCCCACGGCGGCACGCTGTTCCTGGACGAAATCGGCGACATGCCGATCGAACTGCAAACCCGCTTGTTGCGGGTGCTGGCCGAAGGCAGCTTCTATCGCGTGGGCGGCGCCCAGCCGGTGCGGGTCGACGTGCGCATCGTGGCGGCCACCCACCAGCCTTTGGAGCAGCGTGTCGAACAGGGGTTGTTCCGCGAAGACCTGTTCCACAGGCTTAACGTGATCCGCCTGCGGCTGCCGCCGCTACGCGAGCGGGTCGAAGACATCCCCGCGCTGGCCAATCATTTCCTGGCCGCCAGCGCGCGTTCGCTGGGCGTGCCGGTCAAGCGGTTGACGCCCGACGCCGTGGCGGTGCTGACGCGCTTCGATTTTCCGGGCAACGTGCGGCAGCTGGAGAACTTCTGCCATTGGCTGACCGTCATGGCGCCTGGCCAGACCATCGAACGCGCTGACCTGCCGCCCGAAATTCGCGCCATGGAATTGCAACCGCAGGCCGCGGCCAGCGGCATGACCGCGGTGCGAGGCGGTTTTCCGACGCCCGCCGCGCCCGCGACGGCCGGCATGACGTCCGGCCGCACCGATACGGGCCCCGCCGACTGGCAGGCCGCGTTGTTGCGCGAAGCCCAGCAGCGTCTGGAGCGTGGCGAACCGGCTGTCATGGCCACGCTGACGCGCCAGTTCGAACGCATTCTGCTGCAAAGCGCGCTGGACGCCAGCCGTGGCCGCCGCGTCGAAGCCGCATCGCGCCTGGGCATAGGCCGCAACACCATCACCCGCAAGCTGCGCGAACTGGGTATCGAAGAGTAAAAGTGGCCAGCTGCCAGGTGCCCGATAGAGTCGGGCGCCTGGTTTCAGAACCCCAGCAGGCTTTCGCACAGGCGCGGCGAGCGCAGCTTCTGCAGCCACCATTTCAGCGCCGCGCCGGGCGCCTGCTCGCGCCAGGCGTAGACCAGCTGCTCGGTCATGGGCACGCCATCGGCGATGGCGCATTGCACCAGTTCGCCGCGCACGATGTATGGCGCGGCCAGTGTCAGCGGCAGGTATCCGCAACCCAGGCCGCGCACCTGGGCATCGATCTTGGCCTGCATGGTCGGCATCACGATCAGGGGTTGCTTGCTCAGCAGGCCGCGCGTCAGCGGCGGCAGATGGCGCGAGGTATCGGCCACTACTACGGCGCAATAGGCCGAGATGTCGTCCGCCCCCAGCGGCCGGCCCAATGCCGCCAGCGGGTGCCGCGGCGCCACGCAGAAACCGAACTGCACTTCGCCCATGGGTTGGGACCGGTACGCGCCCGGCGCGGCGCCATTGGCATCGGCGCCGATTACCAGGTCGGCACGCCCGGTTGCCAGCGCATCCCAGTTGCCGCTGAGCACTTCGGTGGACAGGCGCAGCGTCGTCACTGATGCCAGTTCGCGGAATTCCCGCATCACGTCGTACAGCGGCGACAGGGGCAGCACGGCATTGACGGCCACGCGCAATTCCAGTTCCCAGCCGGTGGCTACGCGCCTGACCCGGCTAGCCAGGGCATCCAGCGACTGCAGTACCTGGCGTCCGTCGTGCAGCAGGGTTTCGCCGGCCGGGGTCAACTGGGCGCGATGGCCGCTGCGGTCGAACAGCAGCACGTCCAGCGCGTCTTCGAGCTTGCGCACGGCATAGGTGACGGCCGACGGCACTTTGCCCAGCTCGCGCGCGGCCTGCGCGAAGCTGCCGTGGCGCGCGATGGCATCAACCATGAATAGCAGTTCGGGTGTGATGGCTTGCATATCGAGACCATTCAAATGCCGATCGTTCAAATACCGATCGTTCAAATAAACTGAATAATCTCATCAAAGCGCTTCAGCCTCAAGGCCTGCAACAGGGCGCACAATGCTTTTCATCCGCAGTGAAAGTGCGCAGCGCGCCGCCACTGCAAATTCATGAAATTTGAAAGGAGCTCATCATGCTGACCCTGCGCCGTAGCAACGAACGTGGCCACGCCAACCATGGCTGGCTGGATAGCTACCACACCTTCTCCTTCGCCAACTACTACGACCCGGATCACATGGGCTTCGGCCCGCTGCGCGTGATCAACGACGACCGCATCGCCCCCAGCCGCGGCTTCGGCACCCATGGCCATCGCGACATGGAAATCATCACCTATGTGCTCGAGGGCGCCGTGGCCCACAAAGACAGCATGGGCAGCGGCTCGACGATCCGGCCGGGCGACGTGCAACGCATGAGCGCCGGGCGCGGCGTGCTGCATTCCGAGTTCAACCCGCTGGACGACGCGCAGACCCATCTGCTGCAGATCTGGATCGAGCCGGACGTGACCGGCATCGAACCCGAATACGAAGAGCAGCGCGTGCCCGAAGCCGACAAGCGCGGGCGCCTGCGCCAGGTGGTGTCGCCCGATGGCGCCGACGGTTCGATGCGCATTCACCAGGACGCGCGGCTGTATGTGGGGCTGTTCGACGGCGCCGAGCAGGCTGATTTACCGTTGGCCGCCGGCCGCCGCGCCTGGGTGCATGTGGCGCGCGGCAAGGTCACGGTGAACGGCCAGGCCCTGTCGGCCGGCGACGCCGTGGCGCTGACTGACGAGACCGCCGTGCGCATCAGCGGCGGCGAACAGGCCGACGTGCTGGTCTTCGACCTGCCTTGAGCGGTATCTTGGCAGCATGCAGCATGCAGGCAGCCTGACTCCCGGCAGGGGGCAGGCGCCTGGACACAGATCTTCCATGCACGACACCACCAAGGAGAACACCTTATGTCCGCCGTCGAAACACTGATCGTCCCGCGCTCCAGCGACCTGGGCGGCGGCCTGCAAGTCCGCCGGGCCCTGCCTTCCGCGCAGCGGCGCACTGTCGGCCCCTTTGTTTTCCTGGACAACATGGGCCCGGCCATGTTCGAACCGGGCAAAGGCGTCGACGTGCGCCCGCATCCGCACATTGGCCTGTCCACGGTTACGTACCTGTATGAAGGCGCGATGATGCATCGCGACAGCGCCGGCCATACCCAGGAGATCCGCCCTGGCGAGCTCAACTGGATGACTGCGGGGCGCGGCATCGTGCATTCCGAGCGCACGCCCGATGTGCAGCGCGGCGCGGGTCACCGCCTGTCCGGGCTGCAATTGTGGGTGGGCCTGCCCAGCCGCCATGAAGAAACCGACCCCGGTTTCGTGCACTATGGGCTGGACGCCCAGCCGGTGATCGAAGGCGAGGGCGTGCGCGCCCAAGTCGTGGCCGGTTCGCTGTTCGGCCGCACGTCGGCCGTGCAGACCCTGTCGCCGCTGTTCTTTGGCGACATTACCCTGCAGCCCGGCGCCACGCTGGTCGTGCCGGCTGAATACGAAGAGCGTGCCGCTTATCTGACCCGCGGCGCTGTGGAAATCGACGGCCAGGTCTATCAGCCGGGCCAGCTGCTGGTGTTCGCCGCGGGCCAGCCGGTGACAGTCCGCGCGCTGGATGCCGCACGCCTGGCAATACTGGGCGGCGAGCCGCTGGACGGACCACGCTTCGTCTGGTGGAACTTCGTGTCCAGCAGCAAAGAGCGCATCGAGCAGGCCAAGCACGACTGGCAGCGCGACCGCTTCAACCAGGTAGTGCCGGGCGACGAAACCGAATACATCCCACTACCCGCCCCACGCGCCTGACGGATATCCAGGCCTGCAGGGCAGGCACCCAGGCAGCAGGCGTCCGACCCGCCCACCTCAGCCAGGTGTCTGACACGGGCACCTCAGCCAGGTGTCTGACACACCCACCTCAGCCAGGTGTCTCACACGCCGCACCTCAGCCAGGTGTCTGACTCCCGCAGGGTGTCAGACACCAGTACGACTGAGCTACTCGTAGCACACTGCGGGGTCAGGCACCTTCGGAGCCTGACCCCTGTCCTGCAGCCGCATATGTCCAGGCGCTGCCAGGCACCCGACACGCCCACCTCAGCCAGGCGCCCGACCCGCCCACCTCAGCCAGGCGCCCGACACGCCCACCTCAGCCAGGTGTCTGACACACCCACCTCAGCCAGGTGTCTCACACGCCGCACCTCAGCCAGGTGTCTGACTCCCGCAGGGTGTCAGACACCAGTACGACTGAGCTACCCGTAGCACACCGCGGGGTCAGGCACCTTCGGAGCCTGACCCCTGTCCTGCAGCCGCATATGTCCAGGCGCTGCCAGGCACCCGACCCGCCCACCTCAGCCAGGCGCCCGACACGCCCACCTCAGTCAGGTGTCTCACACGCCCCACCTCAGCCAGGTGTCTCACACGCCCACCTCAGCCAGGCGCCCGACACGCCCCCCTCGGCCAGACGCCCGACGCGACGTCCTCTGCGGGTCGCCAGCTACATGCCGCGCGCGTACGCCTGCTGACGTTGCGCGACCAGGGTCTCGCGCCGCACGAAGTCGCGCACGAAGCCGTCGGCGGGGTGGTGGTGCAGGTTATACGGGGTATCCCACTGCACGATCTTGCCCTCGCTCATGACGCCAATGCGGTCGGCGATGGCGAAGGCTTCGGCCTGGTTATGTGTAACCAGGATGGCAGTGTGCCCGGTCGATTTGAGAATGTCGCGTACTTCGAAAGCCAGCCGTTCGCGGGTGTCCACATCCAGGTTGGAAAACGGTTCATCCAGCAGCAGCAGGTCGGGCGAGGGCGCCAGCGCGCGGGCCAGCGCCACGCGCTGCTGCTGGCCGCCGGAGATCTCGTGCGGATAATTATCAGCCGCGGCGCTCAGGCCCACCATGTCGAGCATTTCCCGCACGCGCGCCGCGCGCTCGGCCTTGCCCAACTTGCGCAGGCCGAAGGCGACATTCTGCGCGGCCGTCAGGTGCGGGAACAACGCGTAGTCCTGGAACATCATGCCCACTCGGCGCAATTCGGGCGCCACTTGCACGGTCGGCGACGAAATTACCGTGCCGTCCAGCGATATCTGCCCGGCGCGCACCGGCTCGAAGCCGGCGATGGCGCGCAGGATGGTGGTCTTGCCGCAACCCGATTCGCCCAGCAGGCAGCCGATGTGGCCGGCCGGCAGCGCCAGCGACAGGTCCTGCACCACGGGCCGCAGGCCTTGCGGTGTGTCGTAGGCAAGATGGATATGGTCCAGTTCAAGCAGCTCGGGCACGATGTCAATGTCCCATTTTCAGATTAGTGCGCGCCAGCAGAATAACCGGCAACAGGCCGGCCAGCACGATGGCCAGGGCCGCCACGGCGCCTTCTTCGTAGGTGCCGCGCGCGGCCTCGGCATAAAGCCAAGTGGCCAGCGTCTCGAAGTTGAGCGGCCGCAACAGCAGCGTGGCGGGCAGTTCTTTCATGGCGTCGACGAACACCAGCAGCGCGCCGGCGGCCAGCGCCGGGCGCAGCAGCGGCAGGTGCACGCGGCGCAGTGTGCCGCCGGCGGTTTCGCCCAGCAGGCGCGAGGCTTGTTCCAGCGACGGCGGAATGCGCGCCAGCCCGGCTTCGATGCCGCCCACCGACACCGCCAGAAAGCGCATGGTGTACGCGCAGACCAGGGCCCCCATCGACCCCATCAGCAGCAGGCCCTGGTTGCCGAACACCGCGCCCAGGTGGCGGTCGATCCAGGTAAAGGGCACGAGCAGGCCAATCGCCAGCACGGTGCCCGGCACCGCATAGCCCAGGCTGGCAATGCGGGCGCAGGCCCGGCCGGGGTTCAACCGCGCGCTTTCCCGCAGCGTGCGTCCCGCCCATGCCACCACCAGGCCGCAGCCCAGCGTCACGATCGTGGCCGTGAATGCCACGATCAGCGTATTCGACAAGCCATTGATCAACTGGTCCGACACACCGCCCACCAGGTGCAGACGCTTATAGGTCTCGACGATCAAATACCACGCTGGCGCCACGAACCCCAGCACCACCGGAATCCAGCCCAGCACCACGGCCAGCCATGCCGCGCCGCCGCGCAGGCGCCGCGGCTGCATCGGCCGCATGCGTTGCGTGTTGGCATAGCGCTGGCGCTTGCGGCCATGCCGCTCCAGCAGAATCAGCCCGACCACGATGGCCAGCATGGTCAGCGCGATCTGCGCCGCGCTGGCCAGGTCGGAACGCGTGATCCAGGTGGTGTAGACCGACACGGTAAGGGTCTGCACCCCCAGGAATTCCGAGGCGCCGATGTCGTTCAGCGTTTCAAGCAGCGCCAGGCTGGCGCCCACCGCAATCGCTGGCCGGGCCAGCGGCAGCGCCACGCGCACGAACACGCCCACGCGGCCGGCGCCCAGGGTGCGCGCCGCTTCGAGCAGACTGGCGGCCTGGGTCATGAACATGACGCGAGTGCTCAAGTACACATACGGGTACAGCACGAAACCCAGCACGAAAACGGCGCCGTAGATCGAGCGCAGGTCGGGCAGGCGGAACTGGCGCGGGCTGTCGTAGCCCAGCAGGGCACGGATGGCGGTCTGGATGGGTCCGATGGGATGCAGCAGATCCAGGTAGGCAAACGCAATAATGTACGTGGGCACCGCCAGGGGCAACAGCAGCGCCCAGGTCAGGATGCGGCGGCTGGGAAACTCGTACGCCGTCACCAGCCAGGCCGCGCCAGTGCCCAGCAGCGTTACCAGCACTCCCACGCCGACCAGCAGCATGGCCGTATTGGCCAGGGCCTGCGGCAGCACATAGCGGGCCAGGTGCGACCAGTGTGACAGGTCGGCGTGCATGGCTTGCCACGCCAGTGCCGCCAGCGGCAACAACACGGCCAGCGCGATCAGCGCGGCGCCCGCCAGCCAGCCCGCGCCGCGTTCAGGGCCGCGCAGCCGCCATGAGCGGGGCAAAGTTCGAATGTGCATGCTTCAGATGCGGCCAGATCGGCCCGGTGCCTGGCCCTAGCGGGGGACCGGACATTGGAGGCAGGCGATGCTGTTCCGTAAAAAACAGGTGTAAAAGGCAAGTGTCTGACACCCTGGGGGAGTCAGACACCTGTTTATGACACCTCGTTATCAGCCACGCCTTGCGGCGCCAGGTTTAATTGTCGAAACCCACCTTGTCGACCAGCTCGCTGGCCTGCTTGCGGTACTTGGCGATCTCCGCCACGGGCAGCGAATCGACCTTCAATTCGCCGAAGCTGGCCACCACCGGATCCAGCTTCACGCCAGGGCGGATGGGGTATTCATAGTTGGCGCGAGCGTACAGCGTCTGGGCCGGTTCGGAAACCAGGAATTCCAGCAGCTTGATGGCGTTGTCTTTGTTGGGCGCGTGCGCGGCGACGGCGGCGCCGCTGATGTTCACGTGCGTGCCGGTGCCGCCGTTCTTGAACGTGGGGCGCACCACCTTGATGGCGTCGCCCCACTTGCGGGCGTCGGTGCCGGGCTCGGCGTTCTTCATGTGGCCCACATAGTAGGCGTTGGCGATACCGATGTCGCAGATGCCGCCCAGGATGTCGCGCGCCACGTCGCGGTCGCCGCCCGCCGCCTTGCGGGCCAGGTTGGCCTTGACGCCGCGCAGCCACTGTTCGGTGGCTTGCGCGCCGTCATGCGCGATCATGGCCGCCACCAGTCCGGTGTTGTATGGGTGCTGGCCAGAACGGATGCAGACCTTGTTTTTCCATTGCGGGTCGGCCAGGTCTTCGTAGTGGAAGCTGTCCAGTTTCACGTCGTTGGCCACGTACAGCACGCGGTCGCGCAGCGACAGGGCATACCACTGGCCATCGGCGCCGCGCAGATTGGCGGGAATCACCGAATTCAGGGCGTCCGATTTAACAGGCTGCGTGACGCCGCCATCGACCAGGTCGACCAGGTTGCCGATGTCCACGGTCATCAGTACGTCGGCGGGCGATTGCGCGCCTTCGGCCTTTACCCGCTCAAGCAGGCCGTCCTTGATGAAAACCGTATTGACCTTGATGCCGCTTTCCTTGGTAAAAGCGTCCAGCATGGGCTGGATCAGCTTGGGCTCGCGAGTGGTGTACAGGCTGACTTCGCCAGCGGCCAGCGTCGGGCTGGCCAGCACGCTGCCAGCCAGCGCCAGCGCGCCCAGTAGCGGGGTCAGGGATAGGCGTCGGATCGACATGAGGGGCTCCGGTGCGTTGCATGAATAACAGACACGAAGCCGCGCCGGAAGGGCGGCGTAGCGCATCCGTTAACGAAAATGATTATCAAGTAGGTGTGACAATACCAGGAAGATGCAAGACGTTCAACTTGGTGTCAGACTGAAGGTTGGCGCCGTGATTTCTATCAAAGAGTTATAAGGGCATTACGGATTAATGAGACAAGTTATCAAGCAGTCACGGTAAAATAGGGATAACCCTTAGCCCCGCGCCCGTCTTTTGCACGGCGTGGCATTCCATCCGGCGCACCTGGTGCGTTGTACCTTTTTCAACGACATGGCAGCTTTCAACACCGAGCGCGTACTCAGCGTGCGCCACTGGAACGATACGCTTTTTTCCTTCACCACCACGCGTGACGCGGCCCTGCGGTTCCACAACGGCCACTTCGTCATGATCGGCCTCGAAGTCGAAGGCAAGCCCCTGATGCGGGCCTACAGCATCGCCAGCGCAAACTACGAAGAAAACCTCGAATTCCTCAGCATCAAGGTGCAAAACGGGCCGCTCACCTCGCGCCTGCAGCACTTGAAAGAAGGCGACACCATCCTGGTCAGCCGCAAGCCCGTGGGCACCCTGGTGGTCGATGACCTCAAGCCCGGCAAGCACCTGTTCCTGTTCGGCACCGGCACGGGCCTGGCGCCCTTCATGAGCATCATCAAAGATCCCGACGTCTACGAGCGCTTCGAAAAAGTCGTGCTGGTGCACGGTGTGCGCTGGGTCAGCGAACTGGCTTACGCCGACTTCATCGAAAAAGAACTCCCCAACAACGAGTTCTTCGGCGACGTGGTGCGCGAAAAACTCATCTACTACCCCACCGTCACGCGCGAACCTTTCCGCAACCAGGGCCGCATCACGGAACTGATCGAAAACGGCAAGCTCTGCCAAGATATCGGCCTGCCGCAAATCAACCCCGAAACCGATCGCGCCATGCTTTGCGGCAGCCCGCACATGCTGGCCGACATCAGCGCCATGCTCGACAGCCGCGGCTTCCAGGTCTCACCCGGAGTCGGCGAACCGGGCGACTACGTGGTCGAACGCGCGTTCGTCGAAAAATAAGCCCGGTTCGTTGTTTGCCCCAAAGCCTGTCCGATGTGAACCGGACGGGCTTTTTCATGCGCGCCTGATTTCCGCCCTGCGCCAAACCAGGTATCCGACTCCCGAAGTGCCCGGCACCGCCCCGCGCCAAGCCAGGTGTCCGACTCCCGGAGTCCCCGGCGCCACCCCGCGCCAAGCCAGGTGTCTGACTCCCGGAGGGTGTCAGACACCGAAGTGTGCAGCGACGATCTCAACCCCAACGGTGTCTGACACCCTGCGGGAGTCAGACACCAGCCACATCAGCTGCAACCGAGGCATCCCCCGGGCCTGCCAACATCCTCAAGCCAGGTATCCGACTCCCGGAGTCTCCGGCGCCGCCCCGCGCCAAGCCCGGTATCCGACTCCCGAAGTCCCCGGCGCCGTCCTGCGCCAAGCCAGGTGTCTGACTCCCGGAGGGTGTCAGACACCGAAGTGTGCAGCGGCTATCTCAACCCCAACGGTGTCTGACACCCTGGCGGGAGTCAGACACCAGCCACATCAGCTGCAACCGAGGCATCCCCCCCGGGCCGGCCAACATCTTCGGCGCCCCCGCGCCTGCCGCCGCTATTTCCCCTGCGCCGACAGGCACGCCGCGTCTTTGTCTGACAGCTTGTTCGCCTTCAGCCAGGTTTGCGTTTCTTCGGCGCCGGCCTTCTTCAGCGCGGCCATGATCGGCTCCGAAGGCGTAGTGTCGAGCGTCATCTTGTTTTCACGCATGCGGGTGTAGTTGGCCTGGATGCGTTGCTCGACGCCGGCCCACGATGCCGCCGACACGTCCTGCGCGGCCTTGGTCAGAATGGCTTGCTGGGTCTTGTCCAGGGCGTTCCAGGCATCATTGTTGATGATGGTGTAGCTCAGCGGAATCGAATAGCTGACCGCGGTGAAATTCGGCAAATGATCCCACAGACTGCGGCCCGCGCCGCCATCGCCCGAGGTCAGCACCGCATTCACTTCGCCGGCCGCCAGCTTGGCCGCCAGCGCCGAGTAGGGCATTTGCACGCTTTGCGCGCCCACCCGCTCGAATACCGATTTGCTGGTGGCGTCGTACGTGCGGATCTTCAGGGCCTTGACGTCGGCTTCGGTGCGCAGCGGCTCGACCGACCAAATGCCCGACGGCGGCCACGGCGTCACGTACAGCAGGCGCGCTCCCAGCGCCTGCAAGCGTTGCTCCAGGGCGGGGCGGGCGCAGGCGTACAGGGCATGAGCTTGCTTGAAATCCTTGGCCGCGAAAGGCAGCGACGACAGCAGGAACAGCGAATCTTTATTGCCCAGCACGCCGCCGAACAGCGTGCCCATCTGGGCCTTGCCGTCCAGCACGGCGCTGACCTGTTCGTTGCCCTTGTAGGGGTTTTGCTTTTCCTGCAGCGTCTGGACGTCAATGTCGCCCTTTGACGCCTGCTTGACCGCCTCGGCAAACTGCAGATCCGCCGCGGCGGTTATCGATGTGGCAGGGTATTCGTTAATCAGCTGCAGCGTGGCCTTGGACCACGCCTGCGGAGCGGCCAGCGCGGCGCACAGGGCGGCGGCCACGGCGGCATGACGTCGTTGAAGGTACATGTGCGATTCCCCCAGGGTTTAGTGTGATGGCCCTTCGATTTTTAGCACCGCGGCAGCGCCACGGACACCAGGGGGAAACGCGTAATATCCGCAGCCCTGCCAGGTGTCAGGCTCCCGCAGGTGCCTGACACCGCCATGCGCCACGGACGCTTCAGTCAAGCAGGGTCTGGCGCCCTGACGGGAGCCAGACACGTACAGCAGAACCTGGCAAGTACCTGGCCAGGCAGTACTTGGCAAGTACCCGGCAAGTCCTTTGCCGAGTGCTCATGGCCGTGCCGAACTCAGTAAACGGCTCATTCCGCCTTGATGCCCGCCTTCTTGATGATGTCGCCCCACTTTTGCGACTCGCTACGCTGGAACGCAGCCAGTTCTTGCGGAGTGGATGTCGCGGGGGTCGTGCCCGTGGAGTTATAGAAGTGCTGGGCGGCCTTGGCCTGGGTGGCCTTGATCAGCAAGTCGTTCAGCTTGGTCACGATGGCGTCGGGCGTGCCGGCCGGTACGTAGGCGCCGAACCAGTAGCCCATTTCGTACCCGGGCACGCCGGCTTCCGCAATGGTGGGCAGCTTGGGCGCCAGCGGCGAACGCTCGCTGCCGGTAAAGCCCAGCGCGCGCAGCTTGCCGGCTTCCACTTGAGGCAGGCCCGTGGCGCTATCGGTAACCATCATGTCGATCTGTCCGCCCAGCAAGTCGGTGATTGCCAGCGGGTTGCTCTTGTAGGGCACGTGCAGCAGCTTGATGCCGGTCATCTGCTGCAACAGCTCGCCTGCAATGCGGCTGCTGGAGCTGCCGCTGCCGAAGCTGAGCTTGCCGGGCGACTTCTTGGCCAGGGCCAGGAATTCGGTCACGCTCTTGGCCGGCGATGACGGATTGACCACCATGAACTGCCCACCCTTGCCAAGCAGAGTCAGCGGCGCGAAATCCTTCACGGGGTCGTAGGGCAGGCTCTTGTACAGATGCTCGTTGGCCGCCTGCGTGGTGTTGGTGGTGATCAGCACGGTGTAGCCGTCGGCCGGCGCGCGGGCCGCGGCTTGCGCGCCGATCATGGCGCTGGCGCCCGGCTTGTTCTCGATGACCACCGACTGGCCGGTCTGCTCGGCCACGCCCTGACCGATGGCCCGGCCCAGTTGGTCGGTGGCGCTGCCGGCCGCGAACGGCACGATAAACGTGATGGGTTTGCTGGGGAAGTCTTGCGCGGCGGCGGCCAGCGGCAGCGCGGCGCACAGGGCGGCAAGCAATCGTAGCGGGGTGATGCGCATAGGGAGTCTCCTGGTGTTGTTGTAGAAAATGCGAAAAATGCCGGGTTACCGTGCCGGCGGCACGTCGGCGGCGGGCTGGTCGCCCGGAATGTCCGGCAGGCGCCGGGCCAGTTCTGGGGCGACGTCCACCCGCAGATCCAGCAGATGGAACGACAGGCTCTTGCCGTGCGTGTCCAGGTTCAGGGCGTCGTTCACGCCGCCGTCCAGCACGCCTTCGAGCACGAAATTCATGGCGTGCAGGGTAGGGATCAGGTAGCGCGTGACGCGGGCAGGGCGGCGATACGCAAACCACTCGGCCACGCGTGCCTCGGTAACCTGCTCGGCCAGTACCGCGTAGCAGTCCGGGTCCCAGGCGATCAGGCTCAGGTTGGAAATATCGCCCTTGTCGCCCGAACGGCTGTGCGCCAGGCGGTACAGGGGCACGCGCAGCGTGTCGCGGGCATTCATCGCGCGGTCTCCATCATGGTCCAGCCGCTGTGCACGGCGTCGCGGGGAATCGTGCACGACACCATGTTCAGGCGGGGCCGCAGGGCGGTGCGTACGCCGCCGCCGCCGGCCGGGCCGCAGGTATACAGGGCAGTTACTTCACGCAGCAGCCGCTCGGCCACACGCGCATCGGGGTGCTCGGCGGCCAGGCGCAACCTGACGTCGCGGCCGGCGCCCGCCGGGCGCGCATCCAGCATGGCGCCATCGTCGTCGCCCAGGATGCTGAGCACGCCAATCAGATCCACCCGCAGGGTCAGCGCCCCGCCCAGCCGCCGGCGCACGATATCCGCCGCCAGGCGCGCGCGCGCCTCGGCCTGCACGCCGGCATACGAGATCTCGGCCTCGGCCAGCCAGCCGCCGCGATGGCAGACATTGACTTTCAGTTCGTCGGGCCGAGCATGGCCCTCGATGCCCTGCACCGCAACCCGGTCGGGGCCCAGCACTTGCACCGACGCCCGGCTGAAATCGGCCACGACGTCAGGCGTCAGATAGCGCGCCGGGTCGTGCACTTCGTACAGCAGTTGTTCCTTAACCGTGCGCGCATCCACCGCGCCGCCCGTGTCGTCGGCCTTGCCGATCACGAAGCCGCCGTCGGCGTCTATCTCGGCAATGGGGTAACCCGCCGCGTGCACGTCGGGCACCTCTTTCAGGCCCGGCACACAGAAATAACCGCCGGTGACCTGGGTGCCGCATTCCAGCATGTGGCCGGCCATGGTGGCGCGGCCCAGGCGCGCCCAATCGTCCCGTGCCCAGCCATAATGCGCCAACGCCGGCCCGACGGTCAGCGAGGGGTCCGCCACGCGGCCCGCCACCACGATTTGCGCGCCGGCGCTCAGCGCGTCGGCGATCTCGCCCGCGCCCAGGTACACGTTGGCGCTGACCACATCCATGTCGTCCAGGCGCGGCCCCAGCCGTTCGCGCAGCAGCGCGCGCTGCGCCGGCGTGGTCAGCGCATCGCCGTGCACCACCGCGATGCGTGGCGCCGGCAGGCCTTGCGTGCGCGCCAGGCCGGCAATGCAGCGCGCGGCGGCCGGCGGGTTGGCGGCGCCGAAATTACCCACGATGTCGATGCCCTGGCGCAGGCAGTCGGCCAGCACCGGCGCCAGCAGTTCTTGCAGCAGGGGCTCGTACCCGCCTTCCGGATCGGCGTTGCGCGCCAGCTGTGCCAGGGCCAGGGTGCGCTCGGCCAGGGTTTCGAAGATCAGCGCGCCGCCGCCGCGAGCGGCCAGCGACTGCACCACCGCCTGGGCGCCATCGGTGCGGTCGCCCGAAAAACCTGTTGCGCAGCCAATCAGAAAAGGAGAAGCAGCCATCATGGGTCCGTCAGCACGGCGCCCAGTGGCGCCTCGTATTGCGGCCACTATAGGCAGGCTTGCTTCATAAGTGAAATAGAAATATAAGATCAATTCATCCAGAGTTTGTATGAATTTATCCGCCCGCCAATTGCGTGCTTTCGTGGCCTTGGCCGACGAAAAGCACTTCACGCGCGCCGCCCAGCGCTGCCACCTGACACAGCCGGCCTTCAGCGCGCTGATCCGTGCGCTGGAAGACAGCGCCGGCGTGCGGCTTTTCGACCGCAACACGCGCAATGTCGAGCTCACCGCCGAAGGCCGGGTACTCGACGCCTCGGCGCGCCGGCTGTTGGGCGACTTCGAGCTGGTGGTGGAAGATCTGCGTGACCACGCCGCACGGCGCCGTGGCCGCGTTACCGTGGCGGCCCTGCCTTCGCTGGCGGCGGGTTGGCTGCCGGGCCTGCTGGCCCGCTTTCATCAAGACTACCCGGGCATCACGCTGCAACTGCGCGATGCGCTGCTGGACCCCTGCCTGGACATGGTGCAGGCGGGCGCCGCCGATTTCGCCGTGGCCGCCCAGCGCGCCGACATGACAGATCTGGAAAGCGAATTCCTGCACGCCGACCGCTTTTTCCTCGTATGCCGCAAAGACCACCCTCTGGCCGCGCGCGCCCAGGTGCGCCTGCGCGATCTCGGCCGCTGGCCGTTGATCCAGCTGGCCCGTGGCAGCAGCGTACGGCGCCATCTGGACGAAGCCTTGGGCGCCGCGCCGGCCCAGGCGCTGCTGGAAGTCGAGCACCTGGCCACCGTCACCGGCCTGGTGTCGGCCGGCCTGGGCATCAGCGTAGTGCCGGCCATGACCCTGTTTCACTTCCAGCGCGACGAACTCGCCATCAAGCCCCTGGCCGGCAAACCCTTGACGCGGCCACTGTACCTGGTGCGGCGCCAAGGCCGCAGCCTGTCGGTGGCAGCGCAGACCTTATATGACTTGCTGATGGAGCATCGGGAGCGGATCGGCGGGGTGTAATGGGGTGGGCTGTCGGACAGGTGTTCGTTGGATAGCTGTTTGTTGGGCAGATTTCGTTGGACAGGTTTCGTTGGACAGGTTTCGTTGGACAGATTTCGTTGGACAGGTGTCTGGCTCCGCAGGTGCCAGACACCGGATCATTGAGACAGTCGTTCCCCACAACGGCGTCTGGCACCTACGAAGCCAACCCCCCGCCACGCCATCAGACACAAAAACGGAACACTGTTTTCGCCCCAATCGTGGGAACTCCTCGCTTTCGCAAATGCCTATTGCTGTTTACACTTCAATAGTCCAGTCTGTTCCGACTGATCTTCCAGGATACGGCCCATGAGCAAGCAAATCATTCATACCGACGAGGCTCCCGCCGCGGTCGGCCCGTACTCGCAAGCAGTTGCCGCTACCGGCGGCAAGACGGTCTATCTGTCTGGCCAGATCGGCCTTGAACCCGGCACCGGCGACCTGGTGTCTGAAAACTTCGACGCCCAGGTACGCCAGGCCTTCGCCAACATGACGGCCGTTATCAAAGAGGCCGGCGGCACCCTGAACGACATCGTCAAGCTCACCCTGTTCCTGACCGACCTCAACAAATTCACGGCCGCCAACGCCATCATGGCCGAGCTCATTCCTCAGCCGTTCCCGGCGCGCTCCACGGTGGGCGTGGCCAGCCTGCCGAAGGGCGCGCAGTTCGAGGTCGAGGCCATTTTGGTGCTGTAAGCGGCGGCCCTGCGCCTGCTTCGGGCCCCGCCATGCCAGCAGCCACAGCCGCCGCACGCAAGACTTCCGGCGCCGCCACCGGCGCCGGGCGTGCGCTGACGGATGTACAGCGCAAGCTGCACAGCCTGGGGCTGGTCACGGCCGAAGACTGCATCCTGCACCTGCCGCTGCGCTACGAAGACGAAACCCGCATCGTGCCCATCGGCTCGCTGCGCCCCGGCGCCACCGCCCAGGTCGAGGGCGAAATCCTGCGCAGCGAAGTGCTGTACCGGCCGCGGCGCCAACTAACCGCCGTCATGGCGGACGACAGCGGCGAACTGCAATTGCGCTGGCTGAATTTCTACCCCAGCCAGCAGAAACAATTGGCCATCGGCCGGCGCCTGCGCGCACGGGGCGAAGTGCGTGGCGGGCTGTTCGGCCGTGAAATCGTGCACCCGCGCATGAGCAGCGCCGAAACGCCGCTGCCAGATGCGCTGACCCCCGTATATCCCAGCACCGATGGGCTGCCGCAGCCATCGCTGCGCAAGGCCATTGGCCAGGCCCTGCAGCAGGCCAATCTGGATGACACGCTGCCGCCGGCGGCGCTTGAGCGCTACGACCTGATGCCGTTCGCGCCCGCCATCCGTCTGTTGCATGCGCCGCCGCCGGGCGTTTCCGAACACGACCTGATCGAACGCGGCCACCCGGCCTGGCGCCGCATCAAGTTCGACGAACTGCTGGCCCAGCAGCTGTCGTTGGCGGCCGCGCGCGCGGCCCGCCGCAGTATCCGTGCCGAACCGTTGCCGGCGCAGGGTGGCGCGGGCGGCCTGGTGGCGCGCCTGTACGCAGCCTTGCCTTTCCAGTTAACTGGCGCGCAGCAACGCGTCGTGCAAGAAATTGCCGCCGACCTGGCTAAACCGTATCCCATGCACCGTCTGCTGCAAGGCGACGTGGGCAGCGGCAAAACCGTGGTCGCCGCCATCGCGGCCGCGCAGGCAATTGCCTGTGGCGCACAGGTGGCCCTGATGGCGCCTACCGAGATCCTGGCCGAACAGCATTTCCGCAAACTGGTGTCGTGGCTGCAGCCGCTAGGCGTGAACGTGGCCTGGCTAAGCGGCAGCCTGACCGCGAAGGCGCGCCGCCAGGCGGCGGCCAGCGCCGCCGATGGCAGCGTGCAACTGGTGGTAGGCACCCAGGCGCTCATCCAGGACCACGTCGAATTCCACCGCCTGGGCCTGTCCATCGTCGACGAGCAGCACCGCTTTGGCGTGGGCCAGCGGCTGGCGCTCACGCGCAAGGGCGAAGCGCCGCAGGGCCACACCGTGCCGCACCAACTGAACATGAGCGCCACGCCCATCCCCCGCACCCTGGCCATGACGTTCTTCGCCGACCTGGACGTCTCGGTCATCGACGAACTGCCTCCGGGGCGCACCCCGGTGGTCACCAAGCTGGTGTCGGATGGCCGGCGCGACGAGGTCATCGCCCACATCGCCCACGCCGTGCGGGAAGGCAGGCAGGCCTACTGGGTATGCCCGCTGGTCGAAGAAAGCGAGGCCCTGCAGCTGCAAACCGCGGTAGATACCTACGAGACCATGCAGGCCGAACTACCCGACCTGCGGCTGGGCCTGGTACATGGCCGCCTGCCGCAAACCGACAAAGCCGCGGTAATGCAGGCATTTCGCGACGGCGACATCGACCTGCTGGTGGCCACCACCGTCATCGAAGTCGGTGTCGACGTGCCCAACGCTTCGCTCATGGTCATCGAGCACGCCGAACGCTTCGGCCTGGCCCAACTGCACCAATTGCGCGGCCGGGTAGGGCGGGGCAGCGCCGAATCCGTGTGTGTGCTGCTGTACCAGACGCCACTATCGCAGGTGGCGCGCCAGCGGCTGCGCGCCATGTTCGAAACCTCAGACGGCTTCGAGATCGCGCGCCGCGACCTGGAACAACGCGGTCCCGGCGAGTTCCTGGGCACGCGCCAGTCTGGCGTAACGCTGCTGCGCTTTGCCGACCTGGAGTCCGACGTAGGCATCGCAGAACAGGCGCGCGAGGCCGCGGCCTGGCTGCGAAACGAATACCCCGCCGCAGTCGAGGCCCACCTGGCGCGCTGGATGCGCGGCCGCGAAGACTTCCTGCGCACATGAAACCCTTCCATCACTCCGCTTTCCGCGGCCGCTTCTAGCAAGGTATGTATCGCCATGACTCTGACCGAACTTAAATACATCGTCGCAGTCGCGCGCGAGCGGCACTTCGGCCGTGCGGCCGAAGCCTGTTTTGTCAGCCAACCCACGCTGTCGGTCGCCATTCGCAAGCTGGAAGACGAACTGGGCGTAACTCTGTTCGAGCGCGGCGGCGCCGAAGTGGGCGTTACCGCCATCGGCCAGCGCATCGTCACGCAGGCGCAAAAAGTGTTGGAAGAAAGCGCCAGCATCAAAGAAATTGCCCGCCAGGGGCACGACCCGCTGGCCGGCCCGCTGCGCGTGGGCGTCATCCACACCATCGGCCCCTACCTGCTGCCGCGGCTGGTGCCCATGCAGATCGCGCGCACCCCGCAAATGCCGCTGCTATTGCAGGAAAACTTCACCTTGCGCCTGGTGGAACTGTTGCGCCAGGGCGAAATCGATTGCGCCATCATGGCGTTGCCCCTGCCCGAGGCCGGCCTGGTCACCCAGCCCCTGTACGACGAGCCATTCGTGGTGGCCGTGCCGCGCGACCATGAGTGGGCCGAACGCCAGGCCATCAGCTCCGAAGACCTGAAACAGCAGACCATGCTGCTGCTGGGCACCGGCCATTGCTTCCGCGACCAGGTGCTGGAAGTGTGTCCCGAACTGTCGCGCTTTTCAGCGGCCAGCGACGGCATCCAACGCACCTTCGAAGGCTCGTCGCTGGAAACCATTCGGCACATGGTGGCCGCCGGTATCGGCGTGACTGTGCTGCCGGTTACCGCCGTACCCGAGTCGCCGCAGCCCAAATCGCTGCTGCGCTACCTGCCGTTCGAAGGCGTGCCGCCCGAGCGCCGCGTCGTGCTGGCCTGGCGCCGCAGCTTTCCGCGCCTGGCGGCCATCGAGGCCCTGGCGCAGGCCGTTTATGAATGCGGGCTGCCCGGGGTGAAGATGCTGGATAAAGAGGCGGTGCCCATTTGAGGAATGTTTTGTATCCAAGCAATACCAGCCTGATAATCCCGCCAGCCGAACCCGATTTTTATCTTGTTCCGATGGTATTCTTGTATCGTCTTTATCCTTAAATAAAGGAGAACTAAATGGCCAAATCGTCCAAAGCAGCCGGTAACGCTGGGCTTCGCATCAACATCGGCATTTCCGACAAAGACCGTACCGCGATCGCGGGCGAACTTTCCAAGGTGCTGGCGGATTCCTACACGCTGTACCTGATGACCCACAATTTCCACTGGAACGTCACTGGTCCGCTGTTCAATACGCTGCACCAGATGTTCATGACCCAGTATTCCGAAGAATGGGCCGCCCTGGATGACATTGCCGAACGTATCCGCGCGCTGGGCGTGCATGCCCCGGGCACGTATCGTGAGTTTTCCAAGCTTTCCTCCATTTCCGAGCCGGGCGCAGTGCCTGATGCCATGGAAATGGTGCGGCTGCTGGTCAAGGGCAACGAAGCGGTCTCCAAGACTGCCCGCGCCGCCTTCGACAAGGCCGACAGCGCCAACGATCAGCCCACCGCCGATCTGCTTACCCAGCGCATGGACATCCACGAGAAAAACGCCTGGATGCTGCGCAGCCTGCTTGAATAAGCCTGGCGCACCGGGCGCACGATAGCGAAGAAGTCAACTCATTGCCGGCCGCCGTAGGGCGGCCGCGCATTTTGTATTGTGAAAAAAATCAATTTTTCGCAGCTCGGCATGCAATTTCCCGGCCACCAGGCTTGGCGATGGCTCATGGCGCCGCTTTGGGTGCTGGCGCTGGCTACGGGAGCAAAATCTTTCGAAGGCAATCCCCTGATAGGTAGCCGGGCCTTGAACAAAAGGGGGCTATTTGTAGCACGGGCCAGGTTTGCCCATTTCATGGCGGGCCTTCGGCGGCGCAAACTGGCACATTTAATTAGTGATCAGGATAGACGGGATTTCGATCGACAAGGGTACATACTAAAGCCGGACTTTCTTCCAACGGAGGTATTCGAGGCCATATATAACGAGATTATGATGACAGAAGGCGGGGCTCGCCAAATGCAACAGGGCCACACCATTACTCGACGCCTGCCATTGGATCGCCGTATTCTCAAACAGATGCCAGCTACTCGTCATTTTCTGAAAAGTCATTTATGGCGCGATCTGTTGAGTTACGTAGCGGCATCCCGCTGTTATCCGATGAATTATGTGCAGTCGATATATACACAAGTGCGCCAGGGGCGGGGCGATCCTCAAACGGTGCTGCATTCCGACACCTTCCACCCTACGGTAAAGGCGTGGTTGCTTCTTACCGACGTCGGGCGAGACGATTGTCCGCTGATCTATGTGCCTGGATCCCACAAGCTCAATCTTCGCCGCCTCGCCTGGATGCGCCGTAAGTCGTTACAAATGCCGACACCACAAGACCGAATGAGTTCTCGTGGCTCTTTGCGCATTACGCCGAACGAGTTGGCTAGATTGGGATACGCAGAACCTCGAGCACTGGTTGCCACGAAAAATACCCTGATTGTTGCGGATACCAGTGGTTTCCATGCGCGCGGCCAAAGTCGCTATCCTTGCACTCGTGTCGAAATCTGGGGGTACGGACGCACTAACCCATTTCTGCCCTGGACAGGTTGTGACATACGGGGGCTGCCCGGGGTGCAGGATCGCGCGACACCCATTTACTGGGGGATTCTGGACATGATGGAAAAATTGGGCTGGAGGCGCAATCCATGGCGTCGGATGCCGCCCGTACCGGAGACTGATCATAGCCACCGAATTCCGCGATAAACAACAACCAAATTGTGTGTTGATTACAGGCGCTACCGGTAGCATTGGCGGTGCGCTGGCTTTGGAGTACGCCAAAGCCGGGGTCGATACGCTAATTCTCCAAGGCCGCAGAACTGAACGCTTGGCGGAATTGGCGCAACTGTGCCGTCGTGAGGGGGCCCAAGTAGAGACGCATGCTCTCGATGTGCGCGATCATGCCTCCCTAATAGCGTGGTTGACGCAGATATGTGAGGTTCATGCTCCGGATCTCGTCATTGTGAATGCAGGTATCAACATTAATGTTGGTTCTGACCGGCAAGGCGAGATTTGGCAAGATGTACACGAATTACTGGACGTCAACGTCAAAGCCGCTTTTGCTACCGTGCACGGTGTGCTGCCATTCATGCGGAAGCGTGGCCAAGGGCAGATTGCACTGGTGAGCTCTCTAGCTGCGTGGCGGGGGCTGCCTGAAACACCGAGCTACAGCGCCAGCAAGGCGGCCATCAAGGTCTATGGTGAGGCCATGCGAGACGGTCTGGCCGCGGAAGGCATACGCTTCAACGTCATCATGCCAGGCTATGTTGAATCTCCGATGTGTTTCGACATGCCCGGGCCTAAACCGTTTCTGTGGACGGCAGCGCGGGCCGCTCATGCGATTCGGCGGGGTTTGCATGCCAATCGAGCCCGAATCAGTTTCCCATTTCCGCTGAATCTGGGTTGCTTTCTGCTGTCTGTCATTCACCCGTCCGTATCTGGGTGGATATTGCGCAGGCTGGGCTACCGTGTTTAAGGATTACTGGCTCGCAATACTACCCGCATATCTGTTCGGCCTGGTGCTTTCCTTGCTGGCCGAGCGGTTTCTGACGCCTCGGCCGGTTCTGCCTTGGCAGCGGCCGGCTTGGACGCTGGGCGTTCACGTCGGTATATGGACACTAATGTTCGGGTTGGAGGCGGCCCTTTTTCGTCGGCCGTACTTTGGCGCCACCAACGTACTGGCCATTCAGGCGTTGATCATTCTCGTCAGCAACGCCAAATATCAAGCCCTCAGAGAACCCTTCATCTTCCAAGATTTCGAGTATTTCCTCGACGCCGTCAAGCACCCCAGATTGTATTTGCCATTTTTCGGGCTGACGCGCGCGCTGGTGGCCTCTGCCGGCTACGCTCTGGCTCTGTGGGTAGGTCTGTCCTGGGAGCCCTCCATGGCCGGAATTGCAATCAGCAATCCATGGAATTCCGCGACAGCTTTCGTGCTATTCACTCTGTCTATCGTAGCGGCGGGATTTGCGGCCGCCTTGTTAGCAGGACGCCGCAGGATGGAGGTGTTCAATCCCGCCGAAAATCTAAAGCAATTGGGATTGGCCGCCACGCTATGGGTGTATGGACGCGCCGAAAGGCAGGCGACCAGCACGATACGCCAAGGCGCGCCTTTTGCTCGTATGGCATTCCCTGCAATTTTGCCGAAATCACTGCCTGATATGGTGGTGATCCAGAGCGAATCGTTCTTCGATGCCCGTCATACATACTCTCAACTGAGGGAAGACATCCTGAGCAATTTCGATCGGCTGAAGGCAGAATCCGTTCAATATGGCGCGTTGAACGTCACTGCTCGGGGCGCTAATACGGTACGAACCGAGTTCAGTTTTTTGTCTGGAATGGCGGCCGCGGACCTTGGCATACATCAGTACAACCCTTATCGCCGGTTGGCACAGCAGAGCTTTCCGACTTTGCCGTCGCACCTAAAAACCCTAGGCTATCGTACGGTCTGTGTGCATCCATATCATCGCAGTTTTTACCGCCGCAATACGGTCATGCCATTACTGGGGTTCGACCAGTTTATTGGTATCGAGGCGTTCCAGGACGCCGTGCGCGATGGTCCGTACGTCGGAGACCAGGCGCTGGGCAAACATGTATTGGGGCTACTCGGCGGCGGAGAGGGTAAACCCCTATATGTCCACGTCATCACTATGGAAAATCATGGGCCGTTACATTGGGAAACTGTAACCGAAGCAGACAGCGAGGCATTGCTTCGCATGCCCATCCCTCCCGGTTGCGAGGACTTGGTGGCATATGCCCGCCACCTGCGCAATGCCGACTTTATGTTGGGTGGACTCGCACAGGGCCTAAAAGACCGAGCACGCATGACCGCGCTTTGCCTATACGGTGATCACGTCCCCATCATGCCTGCCGTGTACAGCAAGTTGGGGGCCCCATCGGGTGAGACTAACTACATCTTGTGGCGGTCAGATGGGCCTGGATTGGCGCGAGATCAAGTGTGTGACATTAGCGAACTTGCATTTGCGTATTTGAGGGTGGCGGGGCTGATGGCCCCCTAGGCAGTTGGCACCTGCAAGCTGTTCAGAGCCGAATAGTTTTCAATTGTGGGGGCAAAAAATACATATAGAAATATATGAAGAAAAATTGTCTATTTTTTGCCCGGCGCCGTAATGGCTAAAGAGATTAATGTCGGTACAATTCCGGCCTCGCTCATAATCAATGGCGATGCAGGGCCGCCGCCGATAACGCTACCAAAAACGCTGGAATTTGTAGGGTTCTGGTATATAAGATGATAAATTTTCAGAAATTGAAATCCAAGCGCCTGATGGTCTGGGTTGTCGGTATTCCGATGGCAGTTGCGCTTATTTATTACAGTTTCTTTGCGCTAGATCGATATGTCAGCGTGGCGCAGGTGGCAGTGCGTCAGGTCGGAACTAACGAGACGCCGCAGGTTCCGGGGTTGGCAGTTATGCTCAGCGGCCTGAATCCCACTTCCCGGGAAGAAACGCTGTATTTGAGGGAGTTTTTGACCTCTCAGGACATGCTCAATGTCTTGCAGGAGAAGATAAACTGGTCCGAGCATTACGCTCAGCGCTGGTGGGATCCTCTTTATTGGCTGTTTGCCGACGCGCCGCAAGAAGATGTACTGGCGTACTATCAGCGCGTGGTAACGGCGTATTTTAATGAGCAAACCGGCTTACTTAGCCTTAGCGTGGAGGCGTTTGACCCTGAATTTGCGCAGCAGACACTCGACATCATGCTGCAAGAGAGTGAGCGCTTCGTGAATGAGCTTTCGCATCGAATGGCGCGAGAGCAAATGAACTTCGCAAAGAGTGAATTGGCCAACGCCCGCAGAGCGTACGAAGAACGCCGTGAAGCATTATTGACATTTCAGAGCGCCAATAGTCTGTTGGATGCTGAGGCGGCCGCCAAGGCACGTGCTGAAGTCATTTCGGAGCTTGAGGCGAGTTTGACCAAAGAGCGTACTACGTTGAAAGGCTTGCTCGCGACCTTGGATTCCAATACGCCGCAAGTCCGCCAACAGCGAAATCGCATTCAGGCGATGGAGCAGCAGTTGGCAGCTGAAACCCGGCGCTTGGTTTCACAGCAAGGTGGGGACAAGCTCAACGTAGTGGCATCGCAGTACCGGAATTTGACGATCGACGCGGCTATCGCCGAGGAGGCGTACAAATTCGCAGTCAGCTCTGTTGAAACCGCGCGTATTGAAGCCAGCAAGAAGTTGCGCAGCCTGGTCACTGTCGTATCGCCTAATCTGCCAGACAAGGCTATCTATCCAGATCGCATTTATAACCTAATTACATTGTTTATTGCGTTTTTGCTGCTCTACGGCATAGCCCGTTTCGTAATCGCTGCCGTTGAAGACCATCGCGACTAACCACATAAGAACATGACTATGAACTCTCGTCTCATTCTACGCGTGTCGGTCTTGTGTGCCCCCCTCTTGCTGGCTGGCTGCGGAAGTCTGCTTTCTTCCGCGGGTCCATCTCGCTATGCCGTAATGAATAGCGACGAATCGCAGGAATATAAACTGATCGATCTTAGCGCCGCCACGATTGCGCCATACATGCGGCCTCAAGAAGCGGAACCTGACGCCTCCGTCGCATTACCCTCTGTACCTGAAATTCGATTGGTGCCAGGCGACGTGATGCGCGTGATGATTGCCGACAGCGCAATGGAAGGCGCATTGTTCGCACCCCTAGCAGCTGGGGGAACTGTATTCGACAGTGTGCGAGTGAATAGCAAGGGCGCCATTTCGCTACCATATCTCGGAAATCAGCGAGTCGCTGGAAAGACTCCTGGACAGGTAGAGGAGTTAATTCGAAAAAAACTGAAAGGAATTACCACTGACGTTCAAGTCCAGGTCGGTTTGACAGGTGATTTGTCTGGCTCCGTGCTGGTGGTCGGGGCGGTGAAGGAACCCGGTCGTTTTTCCGCTTTGGAAGGTCCACTTACGCTTCTCGATGCTATTAATCGTGCTGGCGGACCGGTGCTGGAGCCGCACCTGATTCGCGTAGTGGTTCGGACGGGAAAAAAATCCTATTCCTTCAACTATCAGGAACTTCTGTCGGGAAAGAATCAGATAGTACCCCCTGGCGCGGAGGTGGTGCTGGAACGAGCTCGTAAGCGCTTTGTTGCTATGGGGGCTGTGGGCGATCCAGGTCTGCATGATCTGCCATCGAACAATCCTAGCTTGTTGGAGGTGCTGGGCAGCGTGAAAGGCCTGGACGAGGTAAAGGCAGATGCCGCTGGAGTATTCGTGTTTCGACTCGTTGATCAGTTCGATCCGGAAACCGGGAAAAATGAACCACAGGCCGAAGTATTTCGCTTGAACCTGAAAGAGCCCGCTGCCATGTTTCTGGCTCGTCAATTCCTGGTGCAGCCTGAAGATGCTATCTATGTGACCAATGCCGCGGTGTATGAATGGCAGAAGATAATTTCGCCAATTGTACAGGTGCTAGTGCTGGGCCGGACGGTCAACAACGGTTTTTGAATCTCGCCATGAAAAAGCGCTCTTCATTCTCCATCACTCGCGCTGTAGTTTTTGCGCTTGTCCTGCGTGAAATGCAGACCCGTTTCGGGGCCCGCCGAATGGGGGCGTTCTGGATGCTGTTTGAACCGATCGCGCACATCACGTTCTTGATGTTCTTAATGACGGTGGTAAGAGGCCGGCATTTGCCCGGATTCGATTATCCGATTTACCTTTTGACAGGTTTGGTGCCGTTTTTCCTGATGCGGAATATTTCGCTGAAAATGATGGAGGCTATAAACGCCAACCGCCCTCTTTTCGCGTACCCTAATATTAAGCCATTTGACACTTTCCTGGCTCGACTTATTGTTGAATGTTCGTTGTCGGCTTGTATCTACGTGCTGCTGCTTTGTGCCATGGGGTTTTGGCTGGGCTACGATATTTCTATACATGCGCCACTGAGTTGGTTTGTGGCGTTATTGACCGGCATAGCCTTCGCATTTGGCCTCGGCTTGGTTTTATGTGTTGTGGGCGAAGCTATGCCGAATTCCAAAACATTTATTAGATTGATGTTTTTGCCGCTGTACTTGATATCTGGAGTTATTTTTCCTATTTGGATTCTACCTATCCGCTACATGGAGTGGCTGCTGTGGAATCCCTATTTGCATATCATCGATAATTTACGCTATTCAGTGTTTGAGCATTATCCACGTATGCAAGGAATCAGTTTCGTATACCCGGTGGAGGTCACGCTTGTGCTGCTGTTTTGCGGGATGGTTCTATACCATTTACGGCGACGAGTATTGGTGGCGATATGATAGAAATTCGCAACGTAACCAAATCATATCTGCATCATAAGGGTGGACGAAAATTCGTATTTAAGAATCTGTCTTTCGTTGTGCCAGAGGGTCGGAATGTGGCTCTGATAGGACGGAATGGCGCCGGTAAGTCGACGCTGATGCGGCTGCTTGGTGGATTGGATGTCCCCGATAGCGGCCGGATTGTGACGGATAAGAGCATATCGTGGCCAGTGGGGTTAGCTGGAGGATTCCAAGGCTCATTGACTGGCCGTGAAAACGTAAAGTTTGTTTGCCGTGTTCAGGGATTTCACGGTGAAGAGATGAAACGTCTGGTCAATTTTGTGGAAGATTTCGCCGAGATAGGCGAGTATTTTGATTTACCTGTCAAGACTTACTCATCCGGCATGCGAGGGCGTGTTTCTTTTGGTCTCAGTCTGGCATTCGATTTTGACTATTTCTTGGTCGATGAAGCAATGTCTGTAGGTGATGCACATTTTCGGGACAAGGCAGCTCAGGCTTTCAAGGATCGTGTTGGCAAAGCCAATATTATTCTTGTCACTCATGGAATGGGGCAAGTGCGAAAAATGTGCGACTACGTGCTTTTAATAAAGGATGGCATGGTTCATCCGTTTGAGGATATCGAAGCCGGTATCGCCGCTTATCAGGCCGTATAGCAGCGCAAGGCTGCGCGACGCGCTGTGCCCCGTAGCACTTCGCCGGCATTCGCCAATATATAAGTCTATCTCAGAATTTGTTTAAAATGGCCAATAAAATAGAAGCAGCTTCCAAGCACGTGAAGGAAAATTTTTCGGATCGCCGAACTAGGTTTCTTCTATCGCTTCCTTCGTTGAGATCGGATAATAGCCGGCGACGGATAAATTATATTTTCCGCTTGAGAGACCGCCTTTTTTTCCGGAAAAAGAAACCCTCTTCCGAAGAATATCCTTTTCGGATCATTGATCCCTACGAGGTGTTCGGGGAAGATTTCCGCTTTAGCGAATGGACGCTGGTTGGGGACAATTGGCGTGCTACAGAGGATGTTAAACCTGTAGCCATTTTCTGGGGCTTCAATAACTGGAAATGGGGTTTTGTCAGCGATTACTTGGCTGACTATAGAGTCGTATTTGCGCCGCGTAAGATACTGTCCATACCGTCGCTTATCGCTCTAAGAAAGTTTCCTATCAAACCATCTGCGTTTTTCTTTTGGGGCTTTACAGAACCACGTATGGTTCGTTGGTATGCATCTACCCGGCATATCCCAACTTTCCGGATGGAAGACGGTTTTATCAGATCTGCCGCGCTGGGAGCCTCTCACGCGACTCCCTATTCGCTCATCGTTGATTCAAAGGGCCTGTATTATGATCCAAATCGGGAATCGGATATTGAGGCCATCCTGAATGAATACAATTTCTCTGACACGGAACTGGCTGCTGCAGAAGAGAGCCTCAATCTTATTCGTGCGTTGGACATCGCAAAGTACAATCCGCCTAGCTTTAATGGAGGTCAAGGCGGCGGCATAAAAATACGCAGGAAGATCGCAGTTATTGGTCAGGTGGACAATGACATGTCCATTCGCCTCGGCAATGTCGACAAGTGGACAATGATCGAGCTTATCAGACTTGCGAAGTTCGAAAATCCAGATGCGCAGATCGTGTACCGACCACACCCCGAAGTTTATAAGGGGTATCAGAAGAGCAAATTTCGCGCTCGTGTAGTTACGGCCATTTGCGAGATTGCTAATCCGGATGTCCCACTAGGGCAATTTCTAGGAACGGTCGATCATGTTTATACTATCACGTCGCTGTCGGGGTTGGAGGCGCTTTTGCGCGGTAAGAAGGTCACCGTCGTAGGCGCAGCATTCTATGCAGGGTGGGGGCTGACCGATGATCGAGTGAAGTTGCCCAGGCGGACACGACAGCGCAGCCTGATCGAGTTGTTCGCGGCGATATATCTTAAATATCCCAAATATTTGGCTGACTTGAACGATCCAGCGATTGGCATTCAGGCGGCGTGCTTGAAGATTAAAGCGGACTATGAAATTGGGCGCTTCCAACTGATCAAGTCGGGTGACTCAGAGCAGACCGCTGCCATGCGGGCGATTACAGCCTCCGCGCATTGGCCCCAATTGGTCTTCGGAACAAACAAAGATCTTGCCGGGCGCGATCTGCAGAAAATCATCGGCGGAATTGATTTCAGCGAGTTGTTCCTGAATCGACCGGGAGCTATTTTTCAGGCAACCCTTTTATATAGCATTTGCGGAATGTGTTCTGGGAATGCTGCCAGGAACGCATTTTTGAGTGCGGTGCGTGGCTTTGTCGACGCGGAGGTTTTCAACGAGCTGCTGCTCGACCTTAGCCATGCGTATCCCGGTGAATATGTGGCAAAGCAATTGGCATGGCTACTTGCCGAAGTCAAAAACCCTCGTGCGTCGGTGCAGGTACTGTCGGATGAACTCATCCGTAGTATTGAAATGAACCTTCGCATGGTCGAAGCCGAGGCGAGTGAGGAGTCATCACCTTCAGTCAAGGCGCCGTCTGCTCCTATACCGTTGACTGCCGAGCAGGCGGATCTGCTGTATGAGGTTTTTGATTACAGCATATCCATTCGCGACATCGATAGGGCAATAAAATCCGCAAAAAGGCTGCTGCTTGCCGGATATTATGTCCCGAAATTGATGCCAAAGATGGCACAGATTGCATCGTTGAAATTCGACAATGAGTCGGCCAAAATAATAGCGATGCTGAGCCATTATGGCGATTTGAATGGCATGATGGCGCTCCTGCAGGCTCGGTCGTATTCATCACAAGATATATCGAGAGACATTTTAGGGTTCATTACATTGCTGGCAAAGCTGATTTCACTTAAGCCGGATCGTGTAAATGATGCTATCTTCCTGATAAAAAAATTTCCAGAACTGTTTGATGAAGATAAATTCGAACGCATCCTTATCGGCATATTGATGTTGAATAGCAGGCGATCAATGGATCGTGTGCTTGGTTTGCTTGCGGTCGAGCGTCCTCATTTGGCGCTTAGCGCCATAGAAGGTCTGCTCGACAGTGGGGAAACGTCAGGCAACATTCGGATTGTTTATTCCCAGGCACTTTCTTATGCAGGGCGTCTTGGTGATGCGCTCGCAGTTATGGATAGAGCGCGTCAGGAACAAAAAATTAGCTCTACCTACAGGGAAACGCTGCGGCTGTATGTATTGGCGGGTATGTACGAAGAAGGCTATAAACTGGTTCTGGACGCACAGCGCCGGCGTATTGATCTTGGTGACATGCATCCGAGAAAGATATATTTCGGCTCACGGATGATTAAGGAGGCTTTCTTCACTTTTACCGAGCTTTCGTTAAAACGAACGGTGGAGACATATTATCCGGAAAAATATTTCCATTACGCTTCTCCGTGTGGCGTGCATGACAGTCTTTTCATGTTAGCCATATTCGGGCCTGGTGATGAGATTCGTTTCGCGAGCATCTATAATTTGTTACCACAAAAGCTGCAGCAAAAGGATATCTCGATCAGTTGCGATCCGCGCTTACAGGCGTTATTTTCGCGTTCGTTTAGGCACTTGCGGTTCGTGCCGGTCCCTCGTCCGAGGAACAGTGATCCGATTGACATCGAGGAGTATTCCAAGGTCCTTGGCTCTGATTTGATCGGGGTCATCAATAATACTGCAACGGAATCGATTGAGGCTGCCGACGGAGTGATGCTTGTGACGGACATGCTGCATGAATGCTTGCCCAACTACAAGGCATTCCCGGGCACGGCATATTTGAGACCCGATGTGCGCCGCGTAGCCGAATATCGTGACCGCTTGCCTACAGGTAGGCGCTTGGTTGGATTGAGTTGGCGTAGCAGTCTGACAACGCACTCTCGCAACGAACATTATTTGACGATAGAGGAACTGGAGCCTATTTTTAATATAGAGGGAATTCAGTTCGTCAATTTTCAATATGACGAATGTGAAGACGAGTTGGCGTGGGTTGAGTCGCTGTACCCGGGAAAGCTGATTAATTTTTCGGACTTGGATCAGTACAATGACCTGGACGGCGTCGCGGCACTAATGACGTGCATGGATTTGATGCTTGCGCCAGCGACTACGGTTGTCGAACTCGCCGGTGCGCTGGGTTGCCCCACCTGGATGTTCTCGAATTCTTCCGAGTTGCACTGGCGCCGAATTGACGGTCTCGGAACAGATGTTTGGCATAATAGTATCCGTCACATTGAGGGCTCCGTATTAGGGGATAAATCCACACTGGTGGCGGAAGTGCACAAGCGGTTGTCCGCATTTGCCACAGCACGTTCGGTAGAGGACGCAAGTTCGGCTATGTTGGAATCTGTAGTTACTAACCGGCTTGTTGCAGGCAATGGCGCCTGACAGCTCCAACGTGCTATTGACGACGTTCCCGGAGCATCGCTCCAGGAACGTGGGAGATTGTCTGATAACCGACTCGACGCTGTCGCTCATTAGGTCACGGGTTCCCCAATTTGACCCCGTGATTCTGTTTCGCGAAGAATCGTTAGATTCACTTAATGATGAGGTGGTCCGGAATATTATCGCTCCCGGATTCTCCGTTTCTAATGGAACTTATCCAAACCTTTTCCGACTATACGCGGACTTACAGAGGATGCCGGCTTTTTTCCCGATAGGATGTTCGCTGCAACATCCGTCGGCAGGCGCTAGCGTGGCGAGCGACTATTCGTACGATCGTCATACTTTGAATTTTTTGCGGTGGATTGCTTCGGAGTTCGGCCCGTTGCCGTGTCGTGATCATTTGATCGTGGATATATTGAGTCGCCATGGTATTTCGGCAGTTTATAGCGGGGACATGGCACTTTATGACGAAAAAAAAATAGGCTTGCCGTTCCAGCCCCCAGCTGCGATGAATTCGGTGGTATTCACAATTCCGCATCATGAACGATTCGTTCGGCAGGCGGCAGGCGTGTTAAATGCGATCGTGGCGTGCGCTAGTCAGGCGCGCCGGTATGTTGCGTTTCACAGCCTTCCGAATTCGCATTCCCGCCGCGTCGCCGAGCTGGCACTAGCGTTAGGATTCGAGGAATTGCATCTTTATGGGTCTGCGTGCAATTTGGATATCTACGATGACATTGACCTGCATATCGGCTATAGGCTGCACGGGCATATTGCGTTTCTACGGCGTCGGAAGGCATCGGTATTGTTAGTGGAGGATTTCCGGTCGTATGGATTTTCCCAGACATGGGGCACTTCCGTGGGGTGTTTTAACGCCTTTGGCTGTGGATCGATATCCGAAGATGAGGCTCTTCCTGCCGAAATTATACGATTTGTGAATCAGCAATTTGATGAGGAGTTCGACGATTATCGCCGGGTTTTTGACTCTATAGATAGCACTCACGCGGCCTTTGTTAAGCCATATTTCGACGACCTGGCGTCTAGACTTTGTTGAGCCATTTTATTAACTAACTGACTATATATTTATGCTTCGCGAAAAAACTATTCTGATTACTGGCGGAACCGGCTCCTTCGGCAACACTTTCGTGCCGATGACGCTGGCCAAGTACAACCCGAAGAAGGTGATCATCTTTTCCCGCGATGAAATGAAGCAGTGGGATATGGCCAGGAAGTTCCATGACGATCCCAGGGTTCGTTTTTTCATCGGCGACGTGCGAGATCGGGAACGTCTCTATCGAGCCTTGGACGGGGTGGATTACGTTGTACACGCAGCCGCGACCAAGATCGTTCCGACCGCCGAGTACAACCCCTTCGAGTGCGTAAAGACCAACGTCGATGGCGCGATGAATCTCATCGACGCGTGCATCGACAAGGGCGTCAAGCGCGTGGTGGCGCTGTCTACAGACAAGGCCAGCAGCCCCATCAATCTGTACGGCGCCACCAAGCTGGCATCGGACAAGTTGTTCGTCGCGGGCAATGCGTATTCCGGCGAACATGGCACGCGCTTTGCCGTGGTGCGGTACGGCAACGTGATGGGCTCGCGTGGCTCGGTGATCCCGTTTTTCATGTCGATCAAAGACAAGGGTGTGCTGCCCATCACCGACGAGCGCATGACGCGTTTCATGATTTCGCTGGAGCAGGGCGTTGAACTGGTCTGGCACGCTTTCGAAGATATGGTGGGAGGCGAAATCTACGTGAAGAAGATCCCGTCGATGAAGGTCACCGACCTGGCGCGTGTCGTTGCGCCGGAGGCCAGGCAAGAAGTCGTGGGCATTCGTCCTGGCGAAAAACTGCACGAGCAGATGATCGGCGCCGAGGATTCCTTCCATACGTACGAGTACCCCGAGCACTACAAAATCCTGCCCGCCATCAATGGCTGGTCGACGTCGCCCGAACGCATCAAGGACGGCAAGCGTGTGCCGGAAGGCTTTGTGTACGCGAGCGACAATAATTCCGATTGGATGAGCGATCAGCAGCTGCAGAACTGGATCGAGGTCAATCGCGAGAAGATCGGGAGTATCTGACCATGATTCCGTACGGCCGGCAGGACATTACCCAGGCGGATATTGATACGGTTGTTGGCGTGCTGAAATCGGATTTTCTGACTCAGGGGCCGAAAGTGCCTCAGTTTGAAAAACTGGTGGCTGAGCATGTTGGCGCCGAATACGCCTATGCGGTGAATAGCGCCACATCGGCGCTACACATCGCGTGCTTGGCGCTGGGCCTGGGGCCGGGCGATCGCTTGTGGACTACGCCTGTCACCTTTGTGGCGTCGGCCAATTGCGCGCTGTATTGCGGCGCCGAGGTCGATTTCGTCGACATTGACCCGCGCACGTATAACATCAGCGTCGAAGCGCTTAAGGTAAAACTGGAAGCTGCTCGGCAGGCCGGCCGGTTGCCCAAGGTGGTTGTGCCGGTGCATCTGTGCGGCCAACCCTGCGACATGGCGGCCATTCATGCTTTAGGCCAGGAGTACGGGTTCAAGATTATTGAAGATGCTTCCCATGCCATCGGCGGGAAGTACAAGGGTGAGTTTATCGGTAATTGCCGATATAGCGACATCACCGTATTCAGCTTTCATCCGGTGAAGATCATCACCACTGCTGAAGGCGGCATGGCGCTGACCAATAACAAGGACCTGGCCGATGCGATGGCGTTGCTGCGCAGTCATGGCATTACACGCGATCCAGCACTGATGACGCATGTGCCTGACGGGGGCTGGTACTATCAACAAATTGAGCTCGGTTTCAATTACCGCATGACCGAGCTCCAGGCCGCGCTTGGTGTCAGCCAGATGCAGCGCCTGGATGCATACGTCGCTCGGCGCCATGAGTTGGCACGTCGCTATGACGAGCTGCTCGCCGGCTTGCCACTGACCACGCCCTGGCAGCACGGCGATGGGTATTCAGGCTTGCATCTGTATGTGATTCGACTCGCGCTCGGCAAGATCCAGGCTACGCATCGGCAGGTGTTCGATTCCTTGAGAGAGCAAGGCATTGGCGTGAACCTGCACTACATCCCCGTCCATTTGCAGCCCTACTATCAAAAGATGGGTTTTAAACACGGCGATTTTGTTGAAGCCGAGCGCTATTATGCGGAGGCGATCAGTCTGCCGATGTTTCAGACCATGACGTTCGCCCAGCAGGATGAAGTGGTTGATGCTGTGCGCAAGGCGGTGCAATTGTGAAGCTGGCCGTCATTCCGGCAAGAGGGGGCAGCAAGCGTATTCCACGCAAGAACATTAGAGAATTCTGTGGAAAACCCATGCTGGCCTGGTCAGTCGAAGCCGCACTGCATAGTGGATGCTTCCACTCGGTGGTGGTTTCGACCGACGATCCGGAAATCGCTTCGGTGGCGCAGGCTAGCGGGGCGTTCGTGCCGTTCTTGCGGCCAGCCGACTTGTCGGACGATCATACTGGCACTATTCCGGTGGTACGCCATGCTATTCAATGGTTCCTCGATCAGGGCGAGTCGGTAGAGCAGGTGTGCTGCCTATATGCCACTGCACCGTTCGTGCGGGCGGCAGATCTTCAGCACGGTCTGCAGGTGTTGCTGGAGACTGGCGCGGATTACGCCTTTTCGGTCACCAGTTACGCATTTCCCATACAGCGGGCGCTGCGTATGTCCCCTGGTGGCCGCGTCGAGATGTTCAGTCCGGAGCATTTCACTACTCGTTCCCAAGATCTGGAAGAAGCATTCCATGACGCTGGCCAATTCTATTGGGGGCAGGCAGAGTCCTGGCTGCAGGGAAAAGTGATTTTCAGCCCCGCCGCGGCACCTGTGTTGCTGCCCCGGCATCGCGTCCAGGATATCGACACGCCTGAAGACTGGACGCGCGCCGAGTGGTTGTTCAGGGCCATGCGTGAGCAAGAAAGATGGGCATGAAAGTCGCATTCCGCACGGACGCATCGCTCAGCATTGGCACAGGCCATGTGATGAGATGTCTGACTCTGGCTCGTCTGCTGGCCGCGGGTGGCGCCCAATGCCGTTTCATCTGCCGGCCCCATGACGGCCACCTCGTCGACTACATCCGCGCAGAGGGGTTTGATGTTCGTAGCCTGCCGGTCAGTATTGGCAAGCCGTCTACGCTTCCAGCATTGGCGCACGCACATTGGTTGGGTTCCACCCAAGAGGATGATGCTGCTCAGACGTGCGAGCAATTATGTGATTTTTCCGCAGACTGGCTGGTGGTCGACCATTATGGCCTGGATCAGGAATGGGAACGGCGATTGCAATCTTCTGCGGCACGTCTGTTGGTGATCGATGATCTCGCTGACAGGCAGCATGTGTGCAATCTGTTGTTGGATCAGACGCTCGGGCGCAATCCAGACGACTATCAATCGCTGGTTCCGGCAGGTTGTATGGTGTTGGCGGGGCCCAAGTATGCGCTGCTGCGTCCGGAGTTCGCGCAGGCGCGGCGGGACAGTCTGCGGCGGCGTCGCACGGCCCGCGCTATCGGCCGTGTGCTGGTCACCTTGGGCGGCGTCGACCAGCACAATGCCACGGAAGCCGTACTGAATGTGCTGGATGGCGAAGGCGCGTTGCCCGATACATGCCAGATTACCGTAGTCATGGGAGCTGCCGCGCCTTGGCTCGATGCGGTCAAGGCCCGGGCGTCGTTGATGCGCAGGCCGACCGAGGTCGTCTTGAATGTGCGAGACATGGCACGCCGCATGGTGGACAGCGACCTGGCGATTGGCGCGGCAGGCAGCACCTCTTGGGAGCGGTGCTGCCTGGGACTGCCTACGGCTTTGCTTGTGCTGGCCGAGAATCAGCAGCCTAGCGCGCGCGCTCTGGGCGAAGCCGGGGCCGTGCGGCTCATTGGCGGCCCGCAGGACATCGCCCAACGCCTGCCCGGCATTCTGGCCGAGTTTTCTGACATGCGAGTCTTGCACGCGGCCAGCGATATGGCTAGCCGTGTGTGCGATGGCGCGGGCGCTGGCCGTGTGGCTGATTTGATGAAGGAGCGTTCGTGAATAGCGAAATCTGCCACGGCGATAGCGTGCGCCGGATGCGGGCGGACGACTTGGCGCGGGTGCTGGCCTGGCGCAATCATCCCCAGATTCGGCGCTTCATGTACACAACGCACGAAATCAGCCTGGAGGAGCATGCCGCCTGGTTCCAGCGCGCTTCGGCGGACGCCCGCAAACATTTGCTGATATTCGAAGCCGACGGCGTGCCTATGGGGTTCGCCAACTTGAACGTCGCCACCGCCGGGGCAATTGCCGAGTGGGGCTTCTACGTTGCGCCCGACGCGCCGCGCGGCACCGGCATGCGCCTGGGGCGTACCGTGCTCGCCCATGCATTCGGCCCGCTGGGCCTGCATAAGGTCTGCGGGGAAGCGCTGGAATTCAATGAACGGTCTATCAATTTCCATGGCCGCCTGGGGTTTCGCCAGGAAGGGGTGCTGCGTGATCAGCACTTCGATGGTGAAACGTATTGCTCAATTGTGGTGTTCGGCCTGTTGAGCCATGAATGGAAGCCTTTGTGAGTGAAACTATGAGCATTCCCCATATTTCCATTGCCGGTAGAAGAATTTCCCAGGAAGACCCGCCTTATGTGATTGCGGAGGTATCCGCCAACCATAACGGCCGTCTCGATGTGGCCCTGCGCCTGATCGACGAAGCAAAGAAGGCGGGCGCCGATGCGGTGAAGTTGCAGACTTACACTGCCGACACCATTACCCTGGACGCCGATACGGAGGATTTTCAGATCCGTGGCGGGCTGTGGGACGGCAAGACGCTATATCAGCTATACCAAGAAGCGCACATGCCCTGGGAATGGCACGAGCCTCTCTTCGAGCATGCGCGTAAAGTCGGCATACCGATTTTCAGTTCGCCGTTCGATCGTACAGCTGCCGATTTGTTGGACAGCCTGAATGCTCCGGCATTCAAGATTGCGTCGTTCGAGGCGGTGGACTTGCCGCTGATCCGCTATGTGGCCGGCAAGGGCAAGCCCATGATCATTTCCACCGGCATGGCAGATGATGAAGAGATCCAGGAAGCCATCGACGCCGCCCGTTCCGGCGGTTGCACACAGCTTGCCATCTTGCACTGCGTCAGCGGCTATCCCGCGCCGGCCCAGGATTACAACTTGCGAACGGTGCCCGACATGATCCAGCGTTTCGGTCTGGTGACCGGGTTGTCGGACCATACGCTGGACAATACCACTGCTGTAACCAGCGTGGCGCTGGGTGCATCGCTGATCGAAAAGCATTTCACTTTGGATCGCAGTGGTGGCGGACCGGATGATAGTTTTTCTCTGGAGCCGGCGGACCTGGCGGCACTTTGCCGGGACAGTCGGACGGCATGGCAGGCACTGGGTAAGGTTGATTATGGCCGCAAGTCCAGCGAACAGGGCAATGCGCAGTTTCGTCGTTCGCTGTATTTCGTCAAACCGCTACAAGCGGGTGAAACTATCACTGAGGATGCCGTGCGTAGCGTGCGCCCCGGCTTTGGGTTGCCACCCAAGCAATTGGATGACGTCGTCGGGCGCAAGGTAGGCCGTGATATCGCGGCCAATACCCCTGTGCGTGCGCAAGATTTGCGGGATTAGCTCGGCAATATGCTGAAGTCCGTGCCTCCGACGTCCTCGGACCTATGATCGGGATCTTCTCCAGGCGCATGGCTGCCCAATTGTGCGTACGGGTTTTGTTGCGGGCGGATGTGCGCCGCCTGCACGTGTGGCACTGGCTGGTGCCTGCACGCGATGTGGATGCGATTGCCGGCTGGGGCTTGCGACCTACCACGCGCTGGCCGCGCGCTTACGCCATGCGGAAGTCCTTGCCGTACGTTGCGCTTGAGGACGGCTTCCTGCGTTCTTATGCGCCGGGCCAACGCGCGCCGTCATTGTCGTTGGTGGTGGACGGCGACGGCATTTACTATGCGGCCGGTAGCGGCAGTTCTCTAGAAACTCTGCTGAATTCCGATGCTGACTTGCTGCACGGCATCGAAGATGCGTGCGCTCGAGCGCGTGATTTAATTTGCCGGGCGCAGTTGGGCAAGTACAACGCTGCGCCGTCGTTGCCAGCCGGAATGTTGGGCGCCGGAGACCGAGGCCGGGTGCTGGTAGTTGATCAGACAGTTGGTGACGCAGCAATTGTGCATGGTGGCGCCAACGCCGCGACGTTCGAACGTATGCTCGCCGCTGCTCTGAACGAGAATCCCGGCGCCACGGTCTACATCAAGACGCATCCGGAGGTCGGTGGCGGAGCGAAGCAGGGCTACTATTCATCATTGGCTCCCATGGCTCGGGTGGTTCTGATAACCGAACCCGTTAGTCCCATGAGCCTGGTGTCACACATGGACCGGGTCTATGTCGCCACGTCTCACCTGGGTTTCGAGGCATTGCTGGCTGGGAAGCCTGTCACCTGCTTCGGCACTCCATGGTATGCGGGTTGGGGAGTTACCGAAGATCGCCAGGCTTGTGCGCACCGCATGCGCCGCCGCTCTGTGCAGGAATTGTTTGCCGCGGCGTATTTCCACTACAGCCGCTATCTGGATCCGACCACGCACGGCGAGGGCAGTATTTTTCATGCCATCGATTGGCTGACACGCCAGAAGCTCATGGCTGAGCATATGCAGGGTCGCTCCATCGCAGTCGGCTTCCGCCGTTGGAAGGCACGGCATGTGCGCGAATTTTTGGGACTGGATGCTAGCCGGGTGCATTTTGTGCGCAATGCTCGCGCGGCCGCGCGGCTGGCGCCCGGTCCGCAGGATCGCCTGGTGGTCTGGGGGAACGATTCTGTCGATCAGGTGCGATGTCTGGCCCGGCGAGTAGGGGCCAAGTTGCTGCGTATGGAAGATGGTTTCTTGCGTTCTGTGGGCTTGGGGTCCGATTTCGTGCCGCCTTTGTCACTGGTGTTGGACGGCAGCGGCATGTATTTCGATCCGCGTGAGCCCAGCGATCTCGAAAACCTCCTGAATCAGCACGCGTTCAGTGTTGCCGACCTGTGCAGGGCTCGCGCCATTCGGCAGTCGATTACCGACCTGGGGCTGACGAAGTACAACATTGAGCAACGCCGTGCACCGGAATGGCGAGCGAAGGGCAAACGCATCATCCTGGTGCCAGGGCAAGTGGAAGACGATGCCTCGATTCGCTACGGTTGTGGCGAAGTGCGTAGCAATCTGGGTTTGCTTCAGGCGACTCGCGCAGAACATCCTGAGGCATATATCGTGTATAAGCCGCATCCCGATGTGCGAGCCCGTAATCGAGCCGGCCGAATGCATCTGAGCCGGGCCATGCAATACGCAGACGAGGTCGAGCTGTCTTGCTCCGTGGTGAGTTGCATCGAGGCTTGCGATGAAGTGCACACCATGACTTCGCTGACGGGTTTTGACGCGCTGCTAAGGAATAAGCGGGTGGTGGTGTATGGTCGCCCGTTCTATGCGGGCTGGGGGCTGACCATAGACAAGCTGCCCATGGCCCGCCGCACCCGCACACTGAACTTGGATGAGTTAGTGGCCGGTACGCTTCTGCACTACCCCTTGTACTGGGACCCGGTACTGAAAGGCTACACCACTTGTGAGGCCACCATCAATCAGCTGGTCCGCCAGCGCAACGCCATTATCGCCGCACGCGGCGAGCACGCGCTCTTGATGAGCGCGGCTTATCGATTATGGCGCAAAGTATGGTTGTGGCTGCAGTGCGGTTTTATCGTGAAGTTCTAAGATGTCGGCGCGCAATTACCTTTTTCTTCAGGGCGTGTGCTCGCCATTCTTTGCCAGCTTGGGACGAGCGCTGCGTCAACATGGTCATGACGTACGCAAGGTCAATTTCACGGTGGGCGATCGCGTCTATTGGGGGCTGGGCAATACAGTTTCGTACCGGGGGCCGATGCGTGCGCTGCCGCAGTTCTATGCCGACGAGTACGAACGCCATGGAACCACTGACATTGTGCTATTCGGTGATTGCCGTCCGGTACATCAACCGGCCATCGCTCTAGCTAAGCAGATGGGCATCCACGTACATGTATTTGAAGAAGGTTACTTTCGTCCCTATTGGGTCACGCTAGAGCGCGACGGCGTGAATGGCAATTCCGCGCTGCCGCGCGACCCCAAGTGGTACCGGGAGCACGCACGCGCTTTGCCTTCTTACGGCAACGGCGAGCCGTTTACCGCATCATTCTGGCGTCGGGCTGTTTATGACGTGGGCTATAACATTTGGGCCGGATTGAACCCGGTGTTGCATCGCGGCGTATCCAGCCATGTGCCGTACAACCCGGCAGTTGAATACCTGTCGTATGTGCGTCGCGGCATGCGCTTGCAAACCAGGGCAAGACGTGATGCATCCATCTTGCAGCGGATTATGACCGAGGCCGAGAAGCGGCCATTCTTCTTGTTCCCGCTGCAGATCAACACTGATGCGCAGGTGAGATTTCATTCGCCGTTTAGCTGCGTGGCAGATGCGTTGCGATACGTCGTCGAGTCATTCGCGGCGCATGCCCCTCAGCTTTGCCGGTTGCTGGTCAAGGCGCACCCCCTGGACCCCGGGCTGGTGAACTACCATAAGATGATTGCTGCCTTGAGCAAACAGCTGGGCTTGGCTGACCGGCTTTTCTACATTGAGAGCGGCGTTTTGCCTCCGCTGCTGGATCGCACGCGCGGAGTTGTTACTATTAACAGCACGACTGGAGCTTCGGCGATACTACATGGCCGCAGCACGATCGCGCTGGGCAAGGCCATATACGATATGCCTGGATTGACATTCCAGGATCCCTTACAGACGTTTTGGCGGGAGCACTACGTCCCGGACAATAAGCTGTTTTCGGCGTTCCGCAATGTGGTGATTCACCATACACAACTGAATGGCGGCTTTTATTCGACAGATGGGATCGCGTTGGCCACGCAACATGCAGTCGCACGGTTGACCGGAAATGCGTAGCAGCTGCACCCACTCAGCTGATGCCGAGGCTGGCGCGACTACAATTCTCGGCTGAGTATGTTTACCGTGCTGCGCAGCTGTTCTTCCGTATGGCAGCATGAAATAAAAAAGCGTAGCCGCGCTGACTTCTCTGGCACTGCAGGGTACAGGATGGGCTGCACGTTGATGCCCTGCCGGAACAGCGCGGCTGATAACCGTGCCGCCTTCAGCGAGCTTTGAATGATCGCCGGCACCACAGCCAATCCCGAACTGCTCCCCGTATCAATCCCCGCTGCTTGCGCCAGCTCCAGAAAATACTTCCCCCGCGCCTGCAGCGTCGCCACCCGCTCCGGCAATTCCTGCATCCTCCTCAACGCCGCCAGCGACGCCGCGGCCACGCTGGGCGGCATTCCCACGCTGTACAGGAACCCGGGCGCCAGGAACTTCAGGTGTTCCACCAGTGCCGTCTCGCCCGCGATATAGCCGCCGCATCCTGCCAGCGTCTTGCTCAGGGTTCCCATCCAGATGTCGACATCTTTGCCGGCCAGCCCGAAGTGCTCGCGGATGCCGTACCCGCGCTTGCCCATTACGCCCAGCGAATGGGCCTCGTCCACCATCAGGAATGCCTTATGGCGTCGCTTGATGTCGACGAAGCGGGGCAGGTCGGGGAAATCGCCGTCCATGCTGTAAATGCCTTCCAGCACGATCAGTACGCGCTCGAACTGATGGCGCTGGTCTTCCAGGATTGCGTCCAGGGCTGCCCAGTCGTTGTGAGGGAAGGGCAGGCGCCGCGCGCCCGATAGTTGCGTGCCCTGCAGCACGCTGTTGTGGATGAACTCGTCGTGCAGGATCAGGTCGCGTGGGCCGAACAGGTAACCGATGGTGGACACGTTGGTGGCGTGGCCGCTGACGAACGTAATAGCGTCTTCCACTTCGTACACCTCGGCCAGGGCGCGTTCCAGTTCGCGGTGGATCGGGCGCTCGCCCGACACCAGTCGGCTGGCCGATACGGACGTGCCATAGCGTTCCATGGCCTGCCGGGCCGCCGCCTGTACGACCGGGTCGTCCGACATGCCCAGGTAGTTGTAGCTGGCGTAGTTGACGTAGGTCTTGCCGCCGATCTTGGTTTCGGCGCTGGCAGTGCCTTCGTGCAGCTTGAAGAACGGGCTGCGCACGCCCATGCGGGCGGCGCCTTCGTTCATGATGCGCAGCTGGCGGTAGCCGGGATGCATGTCGAAGCGGTAGAACTCTTCTGGAATGGCGCTTTTACGCGTCAAGGCCTGGGGCATTGCGCGCTGGCCGTGTTCCTGTCCGGCCTGCCGCAGCTTGCGCTCCAGGGCCTGTTGGATAAGCTTGTCCTTGATGCTGGCGGACAGGCCCGGCAGCCCTTTTTTGGTGTTGCTCACAGTGTTCAGTGAATCATGCGTTGTTTGGCGTCGACGCTGCCCGATTTGAGGTCGTCGGCGAACTTGGCCATGGCTTCGGCGGGCACTTCGTCGGTGTGTTGCGAGACCACCTGTTCAACCTGGGCCAGCAAGGTGTCTTGCCCCGCGGACTCGCCGTCGTTGCGCAGTAGTTGGATCAGCCGGCCAGCCAGCTTGTCCAGGGTGGGGCTTTCGTTTAGCGCCATGACGGGCAGACGAATGCCGAAACGGTTTTCCAGGGCTACGACGAGCTCGACGCCCATCAGCGAATCGAGCCCCATGTCGTACACCGAGACGTCGGGGTTGATTTTGTCGGCGGGCACGCGCAGGATTTCGCCGATTTCCGTTTTCAGCATCTCGACCAACACGGGATGCAGAGCTTCGTCGTCCAGGGTGGCCAGCAGGTGGCTGATGTCGCGTGCGTCGCCATCGTCGTCGCCACTGTCGCTGGCTCGGCGGGCCAGCAGGCTGAACTTGGGCGTGGTGGCGCTGGGCAGGAAGCGGCGCAGGGCGCGCCAGTCGAGCTCAAGTACGCCCAGGCCGCTGGCGTCGGCCTGCAGCATGGCTTCCAGCGCTTGCAGCGCGGTTTCGGAAGCCAGCGCCGCCCCGCCCATGCGGCTTTGCAGGGCGTCCTTGATTTTCTTGTTGCGCGCCAGGTAGCCGACGTCGTCAATGGCGCCCCAGCGTACGCACGTGGCCGGTAGCCCCAGGGCGCGGCGGCGCCGCGACAGGCCCTCCAGCCAGGCGTTGGCCGCCACGTAGTTGGCCTGCCCGGGGTTGCCGAACAGGGTGGTGGCCGACGAGAACGTAATGAAGAAGTCCAGTGGCAGTTGGCGCGTGGCGGCGTCCAGGTGCAGGGCGCCCAGCACCTTCGGAGCGAGCACGCGCTGGATCTGTTCGGCCGTGGCGCTGCGCACGAGGCCGTCGTCGATCACCATGGCGGCGTGTACGACCCCTTTGAGTGGCGGCATGGCGCCGCTGATGTCTTGCAGCAGGGCGTCGACTGCCTGGGCGTTGGTGACGTCGCAGGCAGCGGCATGCACCGTGACGCCGCGCGACTGCAGCGCGGCGATGGCTTGCCGGGCGGTGTCGGACGTGGGGCCGCTGCGGCTGACCAGCGCCAGGTGGCGGGCGCCCTTGTCGGCCAGCCACTGAGCGGTGCGCAGGCCGAAGCCGCTGAGGCCGCCGGTGACCAGGTAGGTGGCGTTTTCGGGCAGGGCCAGCGCGGCCCGCTGCGCGGCGGTGTCGGTTTGGGCGTGGGCGCCACGGATGCCGTTGCGGTAGGTGATGACGATTTTGCCAATCTGGCGCGCTTGTTGCATGTAGCGGAATGCGCCGACGATTTCGTTGGCATCGAACTCCTGGTACGGCAGCGGACGCAGCACGCCCTGGGCGAACAGGGCCATCATCTCGCCGAACAGCCGCCGCGTCAGGGCGGGGCGCTCGTGCATCAGCTGGTCGGCGTCGATGCCGAAGTAGCTGATGTTGTTGCGGAAGGGGCGCAGTCCGATGCGGGTGTTTTCGTAGAAGTCGCGCTTGCCCAGTTCCAGGAAGCGGCCAAAGGGCTTGAGCACGCGCAGGTTGCGATTGATCGCTTCGCCCGCCAGCGAGTTCAGCACGACGTCAACGCCTTGCCCGTCAGTGTCGGCCAGGATTTCATCGGCATAAGCCAGCGAACGCGAGTCGTAGATGTGCTGCACGCCCAGCAGGCGCAGGAAGTCGCGCTTTTCGTCGGACCCGGCCGTGGCGTAGATTTCAGCGCCGCGCCATTGGGCGAACTGGATGGCGGCGATGCCCACGCCCCCGGCCGCGCCGTGGATGAGTACTTTTTCGCCTTCTTCGAGCTGCGCCAGGTGGTGCAGGGCGTAGTACACGGTGAAGAAGGTGCTGGGTATGGTGGCTGCGGCTTCGAACGAGATGCCCTCGGGAATGTGGGCAATGGCGCTGGCCTTGGTGAATACGCGGTTGGCGAAGCTGGCGGGCCCGAACCCCACCACGGCATCGCCGGGCCGGTAGTCGGCGCCGGCGTCAGGGCCCGCGCGCAGCACGGTGCCCGCGAATTCCAGGCCCAGGGTGGGGCCGGCGAAGCCGTTTTCGATGGCTTCGTCGGACAGCAGGCCCAACGCATACATGACGTCGCGGAAATTCAGGCCGGTGGCGCGCACTTCGATTTCCAGCTCGTCGCCGGCCAGTTCGCGGGCCGGGCAGGCTTCCCAGCGCAGGTTGCGCAATTGGCCGGGGAATTCGAAACCCAGGCGCAAATGCCCGGAGGCGGGAGCGGCAGCCTGGACGTGGGCAGGGTCGGGCATGCTGTGCAGGCGTGGCGCATAGCGCCGGCCTTGCACGGTGATGATGGCTTCTTGTTCGGCGTCGGGCCAGCGCAGTTCACGCTCAACAGCGTCCAACACGGTGTCGTCCGGGGCGGCGCCGGGCAGGTCGAGCAGCCGCACGCCGAATTGGGCGGCTTCGTTCATCATGGTGCGGCCGTAGCCCCACAGCGTGGCGTCGCCGATGGCGTCGGCGTCGCCGTCGCGCGTCAGGTATTGGGCGGCGTTGGCGGTCAGCAGCCACAGGGTAGCGCTGCTATTGGCGCGTTCCAGCGCTTGCGCGGCGGCGGCGGCCAGTGCGCAGCGGCGCACCTGGGCCTGCAGCAGGGCGGCAGGGTCGGTAATGTCTTGCGCTTGCGCCAGGCCGTCCAGGTGGATGATGCCGTCGATCTGAACCAAACGGCTCTTGGCCTGAGCCAGCATTGCGTCGAACTTTGCGGGGTCGGTATCGCGCTGGATGCTGGTGCGGCAGCCGGCGGCGGAGAGCCGCGCGGCCAGGGCCTCGGCCAGGGCGGCATCGGCGTCATGCGCGCCGGCCAATAGTAGCCAACCACGCTGCACGGCCGGTGTTGCCTGCAGCCGCGAGGCGGGCTGGCTGTGATCGGCCGGGGTCTGAGCCTGAGCTTGGGCCGTGGCGGCCAGCAAGTAGGGCCCTGAGAGGGTGTCGGGCGTGAATTCGGCCAGCGGCCCGCATGCGTAGCCTTGTTGGGCCAGGGCGCCTTGCCAGAAACTGACCGGGTACTGGCATGAAGCCGGCGTGCCGTCGTCGGCCAGTGCGCTCCACCAGCCAGGCCGCGCGCCGGCGACGAAATCCAGCCACGCCACGGGGTGTGTGCCCAGCAGCAGCAGGGTGCCGCCGGTTTTCAGGCTGGCGCGCGCGTAATCCAGCATCTGCTGGGTGTGTTCGGCGCTGGCGGCGTCGGCGTGCAGGATCACCAGGTCGTGGGCCGGGGCATCGGCTTCGGCGATGTCGATTGGCCCGCAGCTTGCATCGGGATACGCATCCAGCAGGCGTTGCGCGCGCTCGCAGCCGCTGGCATCGGGCGACGCGTAGCGGTAGTCGGCCACGCTGAAGTCCAGCGCCGTGCAGCAGTTCAGTGCAAAGGCCGGCGCATGGGCGCTGATTTCAAGCACGCTCAGGCGCGCGCCGGCGGGCAGGGCGGCCTGGGCGTTGGCCAGGATGCCTCGCAGCGCGGCGCCAACCCGCTCGCACGCCTCGGCGCCGAGAATCTGGCGGGTCAGTGCGCCGGGCGAGGCCTCGGGCGGGCATATTGCATCCAGTGCGATGCGCCCTTGCAGCAGTTCCGCCAAGTGCAGGCCGACGCGCCCTACGGCATGCACGATGTGGGCGTAGTCGGGGTATTCGCGCACCAGGCTGTTCCAGATGTCGATGACATCTGGCGCGCCATCGTCTTGGGCCTGGAATGTCCAGCCCGACGGGGTGCGCTCAAGCAAGCCGGCATCGGCCGCGCGGGCCAGCAATTGGTCGAGCAGCACGGCGGTGTCGGGAGAAGCCTGGCGGCAGCGTTCGAGCACGTCGTCGTACAGGTGCTGGGTTTGGGGAGCCAGCGCGCGTAGCGCCCGCAATACAAATCGGTCGCACAGGCTGTCGAGCAGCGGCTCGATTTCGTGAGCGTAGCGCGCGTGCTTACCGTCTTGGGCGGCGCTGGCGGCGGCGCCAGCCAGTGCATCGGCCGCGGCAGCGGAATCCAGTGTGCTTTGGCGGCTTAGCGGGTCGTGCGCATGCGGGCTGGGCACGCCGCTATCGGCCAGAAAATCCAGCGCGCCAGCGCTGGCCTTGGACAGGCGGATGCTACGGAAGCGTGCTTCGCGCACGGTGGCGATCTGCTCGCCCGTTTCGTTGTACAGGAAGAACTCTGCCGTCAGCGAGTGTGGGCCGCGGCGCAGCAGGCGCGCGCGCGCGTAGCGCGGCAGGCCGGCGTCGGTACGCAGCGCCAGCCGGCCGATCTTGGCCGGCACAAAAGCCACGCCGCGCCCCATTGCCGGGTCATCGCGCAGCAGCTGGATGATGAGTTGGAATGTGCAGTCGAGCAACGCCGGATGCAGCAGACTGTGCGTCAGGCTGTCTTGCAGCGCCGGGTGCGGTTCAAGCTCTGCCAGCACGGTGTCGGGGGATTCGGCCCAGCCATGCTTGACGGCCCGGAAGGCGTCGCCGTACGCCAGTCCGACGGCATGGGTCAACAACGCATGAGACTCGCCGGTGAAATCGGCGGCGCGGTCGGGGCATTGCACCGGGGCATCGGTAAGCAGGGCCGAGCCCGCCTCGCGCAGGATGCGGGCGGCCGCGTGCAGGGTCCAGGGTTCGGTGCTGCCGACGTCTTTGGCCTGGATGCGCAAGCCGCCGTCAGCGGCATCGAGGCTGACGCGCAGGCGCTTGGACGGGGCCGCGGCCAGCAGCAGCGGCGCGCGGATTTCGAGCTCTTCGATTTCCGCCCAGTTGCCAGGTTGCCATTGCGCGGCGGCGGCCAAGGCGATTTCGGCGAAGCCCGTGCCGGGGAACACCACGGCTTCGCCCACTACGTGATCGGCCAGCCAGGGGTACAGGGCCGTGTCGAGCTGGTTTTCCCAAATGCCCTCGTGTTGTTGCAGCGGGTAGCCCAGCAGCGGGTGCACTTTTGCGCGCTGCAGTTGCCCGAGCGATTCGGGGGTGACGGGATGCCAATGGCGCTCGCGTTGCCATGGATAGGCGGGCAGCGCGACGTGGCGGCCTTCCCAGGGGAAGAGATCTTGCCAGTCGACCTGCGCGCCGCTGCACACGGCCTGGCCGGCGGTGTCGCGGATTTTGGCCGGCTCGTCGTTGCCGCGGCTGGCGGTGAGCAGCACACGGCCCTTGCGTTCGGCCGCCGCCAGGCTGTCGTTGACGTACGAGCGTAGCACCGGATGGGGGCCGATCTCGATGAAGAGGTTCTCGCCGTCAGCCACCAGCGTGTCGACGGCGTGCTGGAAGCGCACGGGTTCGCGCACGTTACGCCACCAATAATTGGCGCCGAGTTCGCGGCCGTCGAGCAGGCCGCCGGTAATGGTGGAATAGAACGGCACGTGACCTGGCTGCGGAGCCAGGCTCTCCAGCGTTTGTTGCAGGCCAGCCTGGATGGGGTCCATGGCGGCGCTGTGGAAGGCGTAGTCCAGGTCCAGACGTTTGTGAAACACCTGGCGCTCGGCCAGTACGGCCTCGACGGTGGCCATGGCGGCCGGGTCGCCGGCCAGGGTGGCGCCACGCTCGCTGTTGTAGCCGGCCACGCACAGTGCGTCGGTCAGCTGCAGTTCGGCCAGCAGGGCGGCGGCAGTGCCGCCGTCGATACCGACTGCCGTCATGCAGCCCTGGCCTTTGGTGGTGCCCTGCAGCCGGCTGCGATGGAAGATGACGTGAACCGCATCGGCTAGCGACAGCGCGCCGCAGGCCCACGCCGCGGCAACTTCGCCCACGCTGTGGCCGACCACCGCGGTGGGCAGGATGCCGCGCTGGGCGAGCATGCGTGTAATGCCGATCTGGATGGCGAACAGCGCGGGCTGTGCGACTTCAGTGCGTTCGTACTGGTTGGCGTTGTCGGTGCGCGCAAGTTCATCGGCCAGGCGGTAGCCGGCCAACGGTGCGAAGAGATTGTCGATTTCGTGCACGGCCTCGGCGAACACGGGTTCGGCCAGCAACTGGCGGCCCATGCCGGCCCACTGCGAGCCATTGCCCGAATATACGAATACCGGACCTTGCGCGTGGGGGACCGCGCTGCCCGTGGATACGCTGTAGCGCGGCGCCTCGCCTTCGGCGAACTGGGTGAAGGCTTGTGCCACGGCTTCGCTGTCGGTGCCGTAGACCACGGCGCGCTCGGCGTGCCATTCGCGGCGCATGGCGGCGTGGTAGGCCACGTCGTACAGGGCTCGCGCGGGCTGGCCTTGCAGCACCCGCGCCAGGTTGCGGGCGGCCGCCTTCAGGGCGTCGGGGGTCTTGCCCGAAACCACGACGGGCACTGCCGCGGTGTTGGCCAGCTTGTCGGCCTGGTCCTCGCCGGCGGCGGGCGGGCTTTGCAGGATGACGTGCGCGTTGGCGCCGCCGAACCCGAAAGAGTTCACGCCGATGGTCAGCGGCTTGGTGCGGGGCAGGGGGTGGTTTTGCGTGGCGACCGCGATGTTCCAGTTATCGAACTCGATGGCCGGGTTGGGCGTCTGGATGCCGATGGTGGCCGGTACCACGCGGTGCTGCAGGCTGTAGATGGCCTTGACCAGGCCCGCCACGCCGGAGGCGGCTTCCAAGTGACCCAGGTTGCTCTTGACCGAGCCGATCAGCAACGGGTTGCCGGAGCCGCGCGGCTGGCCCAACGCCGCGCCGATGGCGCGCGTTTCGATGGGGTCGCCAACGGCGGTGCCGGTGCCGTGGGCTTCCAGGTAGTCGATGTCGGTGACCGGGATGCCGGCGCGTTCGTACACTTGCCGCATCAGGGCGATCTGGGCGTCGGCGTTGGGCACGGTGAGGCCCGATTTGCGGCCGTCGGTGTTGACGGCGCTGCCGGCGATAACGGCCAGGATGTGGTCGCCATCGGCCATGGCCTGGTCGTAGTCTTTTAGCAGGAACAGGCCCCCGCCTTCCGAGCGTACGTAGCCATCGCCGGAGGCGTCGAACACTTTGCAGCGGCCGCCGGGCGACAACATAGACGCCTTGGAAAAGGTGATGAAGCCGTAGGGGTGCAGGTGTAGGCTCACGCCGCCGGCGATGGCCATGCTGGCTTCGCCGGTGACGATGGCGCGGCAGGCTTGGTGCACGGCCACCAGCGAGGACGAGCAGGCGGTGTCGACTGCCATGCTGGGCCCATGCAGGTCGAACAGGTACGACAGGCGGTTGGCGGCGATGCTGGAGGTGTTGCCGGTGGCCATCGAGGCGTCGACAGCCCCGACGTCATCGGACAGGCGGTAGGAATAATCGGCGCTGGCGATGCCGATATACACGCCGCAGTCGCTGCCACGCAGAGCCGAGGGCCGCATGCCGGCGTGTTCGATGGCTTCCCAGCACATTTCCAGCAGCAGGCGCTGTTGCGGGTCCATCAGCGCCGCTTCGCGCGGTGAAATTCCAAAAAAATGCGCGTCGAAGCCCGAGACGTCGCCAATTGAGCCGGCGGCGAAGGTGTACGCGGTGCCGGGGTGGTCTTTGGCGGGATGCAGATAGGCATCTGGATGCCAGCGCTCGGCATCTACCTGGGTGACCAGATCGCGGCCGGCCAGCAGGTCGGTCCAGTATCGTTCGGTATCGGTTTGCGGAAACCGGAACGAAAGCCCCACAACGGCAACACGTTTTGCCATGTATATCTTCCTTCGAACAAACAGCTTTCGAGAGCTTTTCTTGATTTTTTTCTGCGGATAGACGACGCAGGGGCCGGTTGCCGAGGCAGCGGCAGGCTGTGTCTAACAGGCAATGGTCAACGGGGTGGCCGGAAGCGGCCGTATAGGCGAAGTGGAAATCGGGATGTTCCTTGTTTAGTCTGGGCTGCCACGATTTAAGAAAAAGAGTTGCGATCCCGGCCTGGGCGGAAGCGGTTTGACCATTATGGTCGGGTTCACGATGTATTTCGAGAGGCCAGATTTTACAGTTTATTGTGGTAATTCAGGCTTTTCGTGGCGCATCGCAAAACGCAGATACAAAACGCTTCGCAATGCGGGACTTCCGGGCAGATAACCGCAGTTTTCTGCATCCTTTATATGTTTTTGCGGATATTTCCGACTGTGCCAAGACCATTCTTACGCGGGGAAATTCACCTATTAGTAACAAAATGCGTGTATTAGGCCGATTATCTTCTGTTATGCAAAATTTAGTTTCCTCCGTTGCTAAATTTGGGAGGAAATCGGCTGATTTTGAATTAAGCAATTGTCAAGGCGTGGCTATTTATTCCCTGTAGCCCCGTTTTTGCCTGATATCAAGTCTTAAGCGTGCGGCGCGCCGGTATGCGGCAGGCAGTTTGTCTACGGCGGCGCCGGGCGCCCCTGGCTGAAGATCGGTCGTTTCGCCAGCCCCGTCCGGGCGCGCGGCCAAAAATAAGGCCCCGCGGCAGTGGCGCCGCGGGGCCTGCGGGACGGTATCGCCCGGGACTTATTTGAAGGCGGTCTTGCTGCCGTCTTTGTGCCAGGTGAAGACCTGGAATTCAAAGTCGTTCAGGTCGCCCTGTTTGTTCCACGAGGTCTTGCCGATGGGGGTGTCGAACGAATTGGCATGCAGGTATTCGGCCACCTTGGTGGGATCGGTGCTGCCCGAGCCCTTGATGCCTTCGGCGATGACCTGGGTGGCGGCGTAGGCGGTGAGTTGGAAGGCGCCGCTGGCGTTGCGCTTCTTGCTCTGGAAGGCCTTGACCACTTCGGCATTGGCCGGGTTCTGGGTGAAGTCGGCCGGCAGGGTCAGCAGCATGCCTTCGGCGGCGTCGCCTGCGATGGCGTTGATGTCGGGGTTGCCCACGCCCTCGGGACCCATGAACTTGGCGCTGACGCCTTGTTCGTGCGCCTGGCGCAGCAGCAGGCCCATTTCAGGGTGGTAGCCGCCGTAATAGACGAAATCGACGTTGTTGGATTTCAGTTTGGTAATGACTGCGGAATAATCGCTGTCGCCGGCGTTGATGCCTTCGAACATCACGACCTTGACGCCGCCTTTTTCAAGATTGTCTTTGACCGCGGTGGCGATGCCCTGGCCGTACGACTGCTTGTCGTGCAGCACGGCGACCGTCTTGGGCTTGATTTTGTCGAGGATGAACTTGGCGGCGGCGGGGCCTTGTTGGTCGTCACGGCCGATGGTGCGGAAAATGAACTCGTAGTTCTTGCCGTCGGTGAGGGCGGGCGAGGTGGCCGAGGGAGTGATCATGACCACGCCTTCGTTGTTGTAGATGTCGGCAGCCGCGATGGTGGCGCCCGAGCACACGTGGCCCACCACGAAGCCGATTTCATCGTTGACCACGCGGTTGGCGGCCACCGGACCCTGCTTGGGTTCGCAGCCGTCGTCGATGACGACCGTTTCGAGCTTCTTGCCGTCGATGCCGCCGGCGGCGTTGATGCGCTCGACCGCGGTGTCGACGCCTTCGCGCACCATGGCGCCGTACTGGGTGACCGGGCCGGTAGTGGGGCCGACCACGGCGATCTTGATGGTTTGCGCCTGCGCGCCGGCCGAGACAGCCAGCCCGGCGGCCAGGCCAATGGCGGCCAGAACCGGGGTGAGGCGGAACGGTTGTTTCATGAGGAATCTCCTTTGCGTCGTTATATAAGCCGGGCCGGCCAGGCAGGCACACAGGCTTGTGCAGGCAAGCATACCTGAAAGCCCGGCAGATTTGCGCCGGTCGGGTAGACAATCGGGCCAGATCCGGCGGCGTTGTCCTTATTCCTTGGGGCGTATATGCAAAAGACGATTTATTCGTTTGCGTTCATAAGCTGGCGGGGCATTATTGACGCCATGAGATTCCAACCGATCATCGTCCCGGGCTGGAAAGACTCCGGCCCCGGCCACTGGCAGACTCGTTGGGAACAGTGTGTGCCACATGCGCAGCGCGTGCGGCAGCCCGATTGGGAAAACCCCGATCCCGCTGTCTGGAACGCCACGGTGGCTGCCTGCGTCGACGCGGCTGCATGCCCGGTTTTGCTGATTGCGCATAGCCTGGGCTGTCTGGCGGCGGCCAGCCTGCCGGTGCCGCTGCGCGCCAAGGTGGCGGGCGCGCTGCTGGTGGCGCCCGCCGATGTCGAACAGCCTGGCATGCCCGAGTGCCTGCGCGCGTTTGCGCCGGTGCCGGCGCAGTCGCTGCCGTTCCAGTCGGTGGTGGTGGCGGGCGACAACGACCCGTATTGCCACCTGGAACGGGCCCGCCAGTTTGCGGCGGCCTGGGGCAGCCGGCTGGAAGTCATTCCGCACGGCGGGCATATCAACGCAGACAGCGGTTTTGGCGAATGGCCGCAAGGGTTGAAGTTGTTGTCGGCCTTGCGGCGCCGCGCCATCTGGCGCGTGGCGGCGCCATTGCCGCGCGTTTCCCCCGTGCCCATGTCGGCCGATGTGAAAACCCAGGCGGCGGGATAGCCGGGTTTAGTGCATGGGTTGGGCGTCGGGCCGTCTGGGCACGGCCGGTGTCTGACACCCTGCGGGAGTCAGACACCTGAAAAGAGGGGTTGTCGCAGCCTGGAAAGAGTGGTTGGCGCAGCCTGGATGCCAGGCGCCTGGAAAGAGTGGTTGGCGCAGGCTGGATGCCAGGTGTCTGGAAAGAGTGGGTGCCGCGCCCAGGTGTCTGGCTCCGCAGGTGCCTGACACCGACGAGTTGAGGCTGTCTAGGCACCTTGACTGCTGCCCGCTGTCACGCGTCGAACGTCCCAGCCTGCACGAAGCCAGCGTAGGCGGCGCGGCGTGCCGCGTCGTCGTGACCCATGGCCATATAAAGCGGGTGCAAGTCGAGCATCTGTGCCTGAGCCAATCCCACGCGTTCACGATAGCTGGACCAGGGATAATCGCATGCCGCCTGCGCGAGCCGTGCGCGTACGGGATTGAGTTCGATATACCGGCAGCATTCCAGCAGATATCGTTCTTCATCGATGACCCGCGATTTGAAGCGGGCTTCCCAGATCGATCCCATGGTTTGCTTGCGTGCGTTCCAGCGCCGCGTCGCGCCGCGCGCCAGGTGCTGCATTAATGTGGATAGCGAAGCGGGATTCTCTGTGGGTGTCAACAGCAGATGGACGTGATTGGGCATCAGGCACCAGGCATGTAGCGCTACTGCCAACTGTCGGGTGTGATGGTGCAGGCCCTGTAGGTAGACACGATAGTCATGCGCGCGCTCGAACACCACTTGTTGCCGATGTCCGCGCTGGACGATGTGATGAGGGTGGTGCGCAAGAAGAATGCGGCGTGATCGGGGCATGGCTGCAGGTGCGGAACGAAGCAATGCCGACGATAGCGCCTGGCGAGCCAGCCGGCGCATGCCAGGGACGGATTTGTCTGGGGGAAACGGAAACAGTTTAGGGGCGGGCAGGGTTGTGTGACGCAATCGGTGTCTGACACCCTGCGGGAGTCAGACACCTGGGAGAGGTTGGCAGCCGTAGCCAGGAGTCAGGCACGTGGAGAGGTTGGCAGCCGTAGCCAGGAGTCAGGCACGTGGAGAGGTTGGCAGCCGTAGCCAGGAGTCAGACACCTGGAAGAGGTTGGCTGCCGTAGCCAGGTGTCAGGCTCCCGTAGGGTGCCTGACACCGATGAGGTGAGACTGTCTGGGCGCAATCGGTGTCTGACACCCTGCGGGAGTCAGACACCTGAGGAGATTGGCTGCTGTAGCTAGATGTCAGACACCTGAGGAGATTGGCTGCTGTAGCTAGATGTCAGACACCTGAGGAGATTGGCTGCTGTAGCTAGATGTCAGACACCTGAGGAGATTGGCTGCCGCAGCCGGGAGCCGGGAGTCGGGCGTCTGGCTACGCTTGGCCATCCTACGCCCGGCTGTCCGGTGGTCAGGTGTTTTCGACGCGGCGGCCGGTGTCGGTTTCGAACCAGTGCAGGGCGTGGCGGCCGTCGGGGCCTACGTTCAACTGGTCGCCGGGGCGCGCGGGGGTGTCGGCCAGTTGGCGGGTGGCGCAGCGCACCACCACGGCATTCTGGCCGCAGCGGCAGTGCACCAGTTGTTCCGACCCCAGTGTTTCCACCATTTCGACTTCGGCCGTCAGGCCCTGGGCGTTGAGCAGCATGTGTTCAGGCCGCATGCCCATGGTGACCGCGCGGCCGCGCACGGCGGCAGGCACCTGCAGCGGCGAGATGTCGAGCGCGTGGCCGTCGGGCGTTTGCAGGGTGCCGTCGCCCGACACGTTGACCGGCATCAGGTTCATGGGCGGCGAGCCGATGAAGCCGGCCACGAAAGTGGATGCCGGTTTCTCGAACACTTCCATGGGCGTGCCGATCTGTTCGGGCACGCCCTGGTACATCACAATCATGCGGTGCGCCAGGGTCATCGCCTCGACCTGATCGTGCGTGACGTACAGGCTGGTGGTGCGCAACCGGCGGTGCAGCTTCATGATTTCCAGGCGCATGGCCACGCGCAACTTGGCGTCCAGGTTCGATAGCGGTTCGTCGAACAGGAATACCTTGGGTTCGCGCACGATGGCGCGGCCCATGGCCACGCGCTGGCGCTGCCCGCCCGAGAGTTGGCGCGGCCGCCGGTCCAGCAGCTTGTCCAGCTCCAGGATCTGCGCGGCCGCTTCCACGCGCTTGCGGATTTCGTCTTTGGAAAACTTGCGGATCTTCAGGCCGTAGGCCATGTTGTCGAACACGCTCATGTGCGGGTACAGGGCGTAGTTCTGGAACACCATGGCGATGTCGCGTTCGGCCGGCTCGAGTTCGTTGACGACTTTGTCGTCGATGAGGATCTCGCCGTCGGTAACCGTTTCCAGTCCGGCCACCATGCGCATCAGGGTGGATTTACCGCAGCCCGACGGGCCGACGATGACGATGAACTCGCCGTCTTGCACGTCGACGTCGATGCCGTGGATGACGGCGACGTTGCCGGCATAGGTTTTCTTGACGTTTCGAAAGCTCAGGGTAGCCATGGAGTGTTCTTTGCGTGGACGGCTGCGAACAGCCCGGTTATTTCTCGGTGTCGACCAGGCCCTTGACGAACCATTTCTGCATCAGGATCACCACCAGGGCAGGCGGCACCATGGCCAGCATGGCGGTGGCCATGGTGATGTTCCATTCAGTGACGCTGTCGCCGCCGCTGATCATGCGCTTGATGCCGATGACCACGGGGTACATGTTTTCTTGCGTGGTGATCAGCAGCGGCCACAGGTACTGGTTCCATCCGTAGATGAACTGGATGACGAACAGCGCGGCGATGCTGGTGCGCGACAGCGGTAACAGCACGTCGCGGAAAAAGCGCAGCGGACCGGCGCCGTCGATGCGGGCGGCTTCGACGAGTTCGTCGGGCACCGTCAGGAAGAACTGGCGGAACAGGAACGTGGCGGTGGCCGACGCGATCAGCGGCAGGGTCAGGCCGGCGTAGCTGTTGAGCAGTCCCAGGTCGGCCACGACCTTGTAAGTGGGCGCGATGCGCACTTCGACCGGCAGCATCAGCGTGACGAAGATCATCCAGAAGAAGAACATCCGGCCGGGAAAGCGGAAGTACACCACCGCGAAGGCCGACAGCAGCGAAATGGCGATCTTGCCCAGCGAGATGACCAGCGCCATGATGAGGCTGACGTACAGCATGCGGCCCACGCCGGCGCTGGCCAGGGCACGGGCATAGTTGTCGACGAAGTGCGGGCCGGGCAGCAGCGACATGGGCGCGGCGGCGACTTCCTGCGCGGTTTGCGTCGACGCGACAAAAGTGACGTAAAGCGGGAAGGCCACCAGCGCCACGCCACATAGCAGGATCAGGTGGGCCAGTATGTCGAGCCAGGGACGGCGTTCAACCATGGTGTCGTAGCCTTATGAATCAGTACTGCACTTTGCGGTCGATGTAGCGGAACTGCACCACGGTCAGCGTTACCACGATGGCCATCAGCACTACCGATTGGGCGGCTGACGAGCCCAGGTCCAGGCCGTGGAAGGCGTCGCTGTACACCTTGTAGACCAGGATGGACGTGGCCGTGCCCGGGCCGCCCTGGGTGGTGGTGTCGATGACGGCGAAAGTGTCGAAGAATGCGTAGATGATGTTGACCACCAGCAGGAAGAACGTGGTGGGCGACAGCAACGGGAACACGATGGTCCAGAAGCGCCGTACAGGCGAGGCGCCATCGATGGCGGCCGCCTCGATCAGCGAGCGCGGAATGGATTGCAGGCCGGCCAGGAAGAACAGGAAGTTGTACGAGATCTGTTTCCAGACGGCGGCGATCAGCACCAGCGTCAGGGCCTGGTTGCCGTTCAGGCGCGGGTTCCAGCTCACGCCCAGGTCATACAGGGCCACGGCCAGGATGCCCACCGAGGGCGAGAACAGGAACAGCCACAGCACGCCCACCACGGCGGGGGCCACGGCATACGGCCAGATCAGCAGTGTCTTGTACAGCCCGGCGCCGCGCATGACGCGGTCGGCCATTACAGCCAGCAGCAACGATACGGCCAGGCCTACGAAGGCCACCAGCGCCGAGAACACGGCGGTGACGCGGAACGAGTCCAGATAATCAGGTTGGCGGAACAGGTCGACGAAATTGGCCAGGCCGACGAATTCGGAAGACAGCCCGAAGGCGTCCTGCAACTGCATGGACTGCCACATGGCCTGGCCGGCGGGCAGGAAGAAGAAGATCAGCGTGACGGCGATCTGGGGGGCCAGCAACAGGTACGGCAGGGTCTTGTGTCGGAAGACGACGCGTTTTTCCATGGATGCACGCCCGTGGGAAATCATGAGCCGGCGGCTGACCAGCCGCCGGGGAATGCCGCGCAGGCCCCGCCGCCGGCCCGCGTAGGGCGGACAGCGGGGCCCGGCGGTTTACTTGACGCTTTTCTCGAACTTTTCGAGCAGCTCGTTGCCGCGGGTGACCATGACCTTGATGCCGTCCTGGGCAGAGGCCTTGCCGGACATGATGCGTTCCATTTCCTGGTCTTCGATCTCGCGGATCTGCGGCAGGAAGCCCAGGCGCAGGCCGCGCGATTGCGCGGTGGTCTCGACGTTGAGTTGCTTGACGCCGACTTCGGTGCCGGGGTTCTTATCGTAGAAGCCTTGCTTCTTAGTCAGCTCGTACGCGGCCTTGGTCACGGGCACGTAGCCAGTCTGCTGGTGCCAGCGGGCGGCGATTTCGGGGCTGGCCAGGAAGTGGAAGAACTTGGTCACGCCCTTGTAGGTCTCGGGCGACTTGTTCGCGAACACCCACAGCGACGCGCCGCCGATGATGGTGTTCTGCGGCGCGCCCTTCACGTCGGCGTAGTAGGGCAGGGTGGACGTGCCGAACTCGAACTTGGCGTTCTTCGAGATGTTGGCGCGCAGGCCGCTGGAGCCGGTGATCATGGCGCACTTGCCGCCAATGAACAGCGAGTTGGGCTGGTCGCCGCGTCCGCCGTACATGAAGATGCCTTCTTTGGCGAGCTTGGCCAGGTTGTCCAGGTGGCGCACATGCAGCGGGGTGTCGATGGCAAGGCGGGCATCCAGGCCGCCGAAGCCGTTGTCCTGGGTGGCGTAGGGCACGTTGTGCCAGGCCGAGAAGGTTTCAAGCTGCACCCACGACGGCCAGGACGTCGTGTAGCCGCATTCTTGTCCCGCGGCTTTCAGCTTCTGGCCGGCGGCGGCCAGTTCTTCCCAGGTCTTGGGCGGTTGTTCGGGGTCGAGGCCGGCTTTCTTGAAGGCGTCTTTGTTGTAGTAGAAGACGACCGTGGAACTGTTGAACGGCATCGAGATCAGCTTGCCTTCCTGCGACGAGTAGTAGCCCGCCACCGCGCCGATGAATGCCTTGGGGTCGAGCGGATCGCCGGCTTCTTCGGACATTTGCTGCACCGGCTTGATGGCGCCCTTGGCGTACATCATGGTGGCCGTGCCCACTTCGAAAACCTGCAGGATGTCGGGCGCATTGCCCGCGCGGAACGCCGCGATGCCGGCGTTCATGGATTCGCCGTAGTTGCCTTTGTAGACGGCGTTGACTTTGTAGTCGGGGTTTTTCTTGTTGAATTCCTGGACCAGCTCATTGACGCGTTCTCCCAGCGCGCCTTCCATGGAGTGCCAGAATTGGATTTCGGTGGCTGCGTGCGCCGAAGATCCGGCGAAGGCCGTCAGCAGGGCGGCGACGGTGAAGGCGAGGCGGTGAGATCGCATGGAAGGTCCTCCTTGGTTGCGTTGCTGTGGCGCGGGGTGTCCGGCCACAGAGAACACGACACCTTATGTACGGTTTGTGACAGAGACGTGACTTTTACACCAGCTGCCAGCGCTGTCAAATATCAAATAGCGTACGCCAGTAACGCTTGCTTGGGCGAATGGGGCACGAATGGCTGGTGTGTCAGCGCGCCGGCTGCTCGATGGCGGCGGGGCGGGCCAGGTTCCACATCAGGGCGCGAAAGGGCGCGAGCATGCTCAGGTTGACCGCCAGCTTGATGGCCAGGTCGCCGAACATCCAGGTGACCCATGGCAGGCCGGTGGCGGCGAAGGCCACGCTGAAGAACACCGCGGTGTCGAGCACCGCGCCAACGGTGCCCGAGAGCAGCGGCGCGCGCCACCAGCGCTGGTCGCGCAGGCGGTCGAAGACCTGGATATCGGCCAGTTGGGCGCAGATGTAAGCCAGGCCGGAAGCCAGGGCGATGCGGGGCGACGCCACCCATACCGACACCGCCAGGGCGGCGGCGAAGCCCACCCAGGCCACGCGGCGCGCGGCGGCCGGGCCGAAGCGGCGGTTCAGCACGTCGGTAACCAGGAATGCCACCGGGTACGACAGGCCGCCCCAGGTCAGCCAGTCGTTCAGCGGCACCTGGACCAGGATGTTCGAGCCCACCACGATCAGGCCCATGCAGAACACCGCCACGGCGAACTGCCGCGCCATCATGGGCTGGAAGCGTCGAGCTGTGCTCATTTGCCGAACTCGCTGGCCAGCTCGCGCGAGCGTTGGGCGGCGGCCTCGATGGCCTGGCGCACGATGGCCGCGAGGTCGGCCTGCTGGAAGACCTGCAGCGCGGCTGCGGTGGTGCCTCCTTTGGAGGTGACCCGTTCGCGCAGCACGGAGGGCGGGTCGTCGGATTGTGCAGCCAGGCGCGTGGCCCCGTCGAGCGTGCCCAGCGCCAGTTGGCGGGCCTGATCGGGGCTGAGGCCGACGGCGACGCCGCCGGCGATCAGGGCTTCCAGAAACAGAAATACGTAAGCCGGGCCGCTGCCCGACAACGCGGTGACCGCATCGAGCGCGACATCGTCGTCCACCCACACCACCTGGCCGACCGAGCCCAGCAGGCGTTCGGCCAGCTCGCGGCCGGCGCGGTCAACGCCTGGCAGCGCGGCCAGGCCCGTGACGCCGGCGCCGACCAGGGCAGGAGTATTGGGCATGCAGCGCACCAGGTTCTGCCACGGCGAGCCGGGTTCGCCCAGCCAGCCCGACAGGGTGTCGGCGCGGATGCCGGCGGCCACGCTGATGACCAGCGTGCCGGGTTGCAGCCAGGCGCGAGTCGCCGCGACAGCCTCGCGCAATTGTTGCGGCTTGACGGCGTAGATCCAGACGCGGCATGCCTGCAGGGCGGCATCGGGCGCGCCGGCAGCGGTAGCGCCGCGGGCGCGCCAGGCGTCTTGCACTGCGGGGGTGGGGTCGATGGCGTGCAGGTTGCCGGCGGGACAAGTTTTGCCCGCCAGGCCGCTGGCCAGGGCCGAAGCCATGTTGCCGCCGCCGATGAAGGCGATAGAAAGCTGGGTATCCATAGGGCGCGATTGTAGCTGCCGCGGGACTGACCTGGCGCAAGCGCGGTGTAAGTATGTTGGCAGATACTGCGGGCGCGCGGGCGACCCAGGGGCGCCAGGGTTATACCTTGGTTGCACCCAGGCAACACTGCGCGCTGGCTGTCCTGGCACAACCCGGGTGGCACCTGAAACCTGGCCCGTAGCTACCCGCTACGGAGTCAGATATGTGTCCCCTTTTTTCTAAGGCTCAAAAATATTGGGGATTACACGCAGTGACACCGCGAGGTGCTGCTTTCAGAATACCGCCCACGCTGTACTTTTGCCCAAGAAGCCGGCAATGGTCGCATCGGGCTGCCGGGTATCCCCTGGCAATGCCGGCGCCTCCAAAGCTGCCTATCCCTTTCGCCGGAGAATTCCGAATGAAGCTTCTGCACCGCGTTACCCCTGTCGCCATGGCATTTGGGGCGTTGCTCCTGGCTGGCGCCGCACAGGCGGCCGACACTATCAAAATCGGCATCCCCCAGCCCATGACCGGGCCCAACACTCAATATGGCACGCAGATTCAGGCAGGCGCGCTGACCGCCATCGAAACCATCAATGCCCAGGGCGGCGTCAAGGGCAAGAAGCTCGAGCCCATTCTCATTGACGACGGTTGCGAGCCCAAGCAGGCCGTGCCCGCCGCCAACCGCGTGGTCAATTCGGGCGCCAAGTTCGCCGTGGCGCATGCCTGCTCGGGCGTTACCGTGCCGGCCGTGAACGTGTATGAACAAGAAGGCATCGTCGCCATCACCCCGGGCGCGACCTCGCCACTGGTTACCGACACCACCAAGCCGCACTTCTTCTTCCGCACCATCGGCCGCGACGACCAGCAGGGTCCGTTTGCCGCGCGCTACATCGCCAATACGCTCAAGCCCAAGAAAGTGGCCGTGCTGCACGACAAGCAGACCTACGGCTCGGGCGTGGCCACCCAGGTAAAAGAAACGCTGGAAAAGAACAATGTCAACGTGGTGATGTTCGAGGGCATTAACGTTGGCGACAGCGATTACTCGGCGGTCATCACCAAGCTGAAGTCTGCGGGCGTGGACCTGGTCTATTTCGGCGGCTACCACCCCGAACTCGGCCTGCTGCTGCGCCAGTCGCGTGAACAGGGTCTGGACGTACAGTTTATGGGCCCCGAAGGCACTGCCAACCAGGATCTGGTGGCCATTGCCGGCCCGGCCATCGAAGGCCTGCTGGTGACGCTGCCTTCCGACTTCACCAAGCTGCCCGGCAACGAGGGCATCGTGAAGGCGTTCCACGACGCCAAGCGCGACCCCGATGGCGCCTTCCAGATGCCCGCCTACGCGGCGGTGCAGATCCTGGCCAAGAGCATCGACGCAGTGGGCGAAGACCCCGCCAAGGTGGCCGACTACATGCACAAGACCGCGTTCGACACGGCCATCGGCAAGGTTGAGTACGACGCCAAGGGCGACCTGAAGGACTTCGAATTCGCCGTTTTCAAGTGGGACAAGAGCGGCAAGAAGACCCAGCTGTAACCACGCGCCGCCCCGGCCATCCGCCAGGGCTTGAACGCACGCCCAGGTTTCCGGCTCCGGGTCGTCCTACCGGAGCCGGAACCATTTGGAGCATAGGTACCCATCCATGTCAGACCTTATCCCCCAACTTACCCAGCAGGTCTTCAACGGCCTTTCGCTGGGCGCGATCTACGCGCTGATCGCCATTGGCTACACAATGGTCTACGGCATCATCGGTATGATCAACTTCGCCCACGGCGAGATCTACATGATCGGCGCATACGTGGGCCTGGTAACCCTGACCGCCATCGGCACCAACAGCGGCCTGCCGTTGCCTTTCATTATTGCGGCCATGTTGCTGGTGGCCATCGTCGTGACCGGCGTGTACGGTTTCAGCGTCGAGCGCGTGGCGTACCGGCCGGTGCGCGGCAGCCAGCGGCTGGTGGCGTTGATCTCGGCTATCGGCATGTCTATTTTCCTGCAGAACTGGGTTGCCCTGGGGCAGGGCGCGCGCGACATGGCCGTGCCATCGCTGATCTCGGGCTCGCTGCAGTTCAACATGGGCTCGCAATTCGACGTGACGTTGCCATATTCCCGCATCATGATCATCGTGGTCACGGTGCTGCTGATGGTCGCGCTGTCGCTGTTCATCAAGTATTCGCGCATGGGCCGCGCCTCGCGCGCCTGCTCGCAGGATATGCACATGGCCAACCTGCTTGGCATCGACACCAACCGCGTCATTTCTTTCACCTTCGTGCTGGGCGCCATGCTGGCGGCCGTGGGCGGCGTGCTGATCGCCATCACCATCGGCAAGCTCAATCCGTTCATCGGGTTCCTGGCGGGCATCAAGGCGTTTACCGCCGCCGTGCTGGGCGGCATCGGCAGCATTCCCGGCGCCATGCTGGGCGGCGTGCTGCTGGGCCTGGCCGAAACGCTGGCCGCCGCCTATATCTCGTCCCAGTACAAAGACATTGTGGCCTTCGCGCTGCTGGTGCTGATTCTGCTGTTCCGCCCCACCGGGCTGCTCGGCAAACCTGAGGTGGAAAAAGTCTGATGGCCAACAACACCCTTAAAAACGCCACGATGGCGGCCGTGCTGACGGCCGTCATCGTCACGCCGGTGTTCGGGCTGCAGCTGGTTCGCCAGGGCGCCCGCACCAATATGGAAACCCACTGGGACCTGGTGGCTCTGGCCGCCGCGGTAGTGTTCGTGTTCCAGTTGCTGCGCCCCTGGCTGGCGCGGCCCTTCCAGCAACTGAAGACCAGCATCCCGATGTTGCCCTCGGCGCCGGCCAAGGGCAACAAATGGATCATCGCGCTGCTGATCCTGGCCGCGGTGATCTGGCCGTTTTTCAGCGGCCGCAGCTCGGTCGACATCGCCACGCTGGTGCTCATCTACGTGATGCTGGGCCTGGGCCTGAACATCGTGGTGGGCTTCGCGGGCCTGCTCGACCTGGGCTTCGTAGGCTTCTACGCGGTGGGCGCCTATACCTACGCGCTGCTGTATCACTGGGCAGGCTGGGGCTTCTGGGAAGCGTTGCCGTTCGCCGGCGCGATGTCGGCGCTGTTCGGATTCGTCCTGGGCTTTCCGGTGCTGCGTTTGCGCGGCGACTACCTGGCTATCGTCACGCTGGGTTTCGGCGAGATCATCCGCCTGCTGCTCATCAACCTGAACTTCATCACGGGCGGCCCCGACGGCATTTCGGGCATACCCAAGCCCACGGTGTTCGGCATGGAAATGGCGCGGCGCTCCAGCGTAGAGGGCGCACGCACGTTCCACGAGATCATGGGCTGGACGTTCGATAACCAGCACATGGTGAACTACCTGTACCTGATGGCGCTGGCGCTGGCCCTGGTGACTCTGTTCGTGTCTACGCGCCTGATCCGCATGCCGGTGGGCCGCGCCTGGGAAGCGCTGCGCGAAGATGAAATCGCCTGCCGCTCGCTGGGTCTGAACCCCACCCGCATCAAGTTGTCGGCATTCACGCTGGGCGCGATGTTCGCCGGGTTCGGTGGCGCGTTCTTCGCGGCGCGCCAGGGCATGGTCAACCCAGAGTCGTTCACGTTCATCGAATCGGCTCTCATCCTGGCCATCGTGGTGCTGGGCGGCATGGGTTCGCAGGTGGGCGTGATTTTGGCCGCCATTTTGCTGACCGTGCTGCCCGAGGTGGCGCGCGAGTTCGCCGAGTACCGCATGCTGATATTCGGCCTGGTGATGGTGTTGATGATGATGTGGCGTCCACAGGGGCTGCTGCCCATGAAGCGTCCCCACGTGGAGCTGGCCAAATGAGCGAAGCACTATTGAAAGTATCCGGGCTGACCATGCGCTTTGGCGGCCTGCTGGCCGTTGACAGCGTGGGCTTCGAGGTGCAGCGCGACGAAGTGTTCGCCATCATTGGCCCCAACGGCGCCGGCAAGACCACGGTGTTCAACTGCGTGGGCGGTTTCTACAAGCCCACGGCGGGCGACATCATCATGGACGGCAAGCCGATTACCGGCCTGCCCAGCCACAAGGTGGCGCGCCATGGCCTGGTGCGCACCTTTCAGAACGTGCGCCTGTTCAAGCAACTGACGGTGCTGGAAAACCTGCTGGTGGCCCAGCATACCCAGGTGGAATCCCGGCTGCTGCCGGGCCTGCTGAAGCTCAAGGGCTACCGGCAGTCCGAGGCCGAGGCGCTGTCGCGCGCGGCGCAATGGCTGGACTTCATGGGCCTGCGCCAGTACGCCAACCGCGAGGCCGGCAACCTGGCCTATGGGCACCAGCGGCGGTTGGAGATCGCGCGCTGCATGATCACCAAGCCGCGCCTGCTGATGCTCGACGAGCCGGCCGCCGGTCTGAACCCGCAGGAAAAGCGCGACCTGCAGCAATTGATCGACCAGTTGCGCCGCGAGTTCGGCGTGGCGGTGCTGCTGATCGAGCACGACATGAGCCTGATCATGGGCATTTCCGATCGCATCCTGGTCATGGAGCACGGCAAGCCCATCACCACCGGCACACCCGAGCAGGTGCGCAGCGACGAGCGCGTCATCAAGGCGTACCTGGGGGAAGAATGATGCTGAAGCTGGACAATATCCATACTTACTACGGCGCCATCCAGGCCCTGAACGGAGTCTCGGTCGAGGTGAACCAGGGTGAGATCGTGACCCTGATCGGCGCCAACGGCGCCGGCAAGACCACGCTGCTGATGACCGTCTGCGGCAATCCGCGCGCGCGCGAGGGCACTATTACCTTCCTGGGCGAAGACATCACCCGCCACGATACGCACCAGATCATGCGTTCGGGCATCGCCATCTCGCCCGAAGGGCGGCGCGTGTTCAAGGATCTGACCGTGGCCGAAAACCTGATGATGGGCGGGTTTTTCGCCAGCCGCGAAGCGATCCAGGAGGGGCTGGAGCACGTGTACACGCTGTTCCCGCGTCTGAAAGAGCGGGCGGTGCAGCGCGCCGGCACGATGTCCGGCGGCGAACAGCAGATGCTGGCCATCGGCCGCGCGCTGATGACCCGGCCCAAGCTGTTGTTGCTGGACGAGCCCACGCTGGGCCTTGCGCCGCTGATCATTGCGCAGATCTTCGACATCATCCGCACGATTCGCGAACAGGGAGTCACGGTGTTCCTGGTCGAGCAGAACGCCAACAAGGCGCTGCAAGTGGCCGACCGTGGCTATGTGCTGGAAAACGGCAAGGTGGTGCTGCAGGATACGGGCGCCAACCTGCTGGTGAACGACGACGTGCGCAAGGCGTATCTGGGCGGCTGAGCCCGGTTTTGCGAGGCCGGGGTAGGCAGCTGTCGTGAGTTGATTTCAGGTGTCCGCCTCCGGCAGGGTGTCGGATACCGAAGTGGGCAGCGGTTTCTCGGTAGTACGGTGTCTGACACCCTGACGGGAGTCAGACACCTGGCGTGACGGCTGGCTGGCGGGAGTCAGGCACCTGGGGATTTCAGGTGTCCGACTCCCGTAGGGTGTCGGACACCGAAGTGGGTAGCGGTTTCTCGGTAGTACGGTGTCTGACACCCTGACGGGAGTCAGACACCTGGCGTGGCGCTTGGCTGACGGGAGTCAGACACCTGGCGTGGCGCTTGGCTGGCGGGAGTCAGACACCTGGCGTGACGGCTGGCCTGAGACGTCTGGGTTAGGGCTGGGCGTTCAGGCGGCCTGGCGGTGTTCCGGGGTTTGTCGCCAGTAGTCGATGGCGGCGCGGGCCAGGGCGTCGATGGAGTCGGTCAGCAGTACGCCCAGGGCCGCGCGCTGGGCGTGGGGAATGGCGAGTGGCAGTTCGGTGCAGCCCAGCACCACCGCATCGGCGCCGCGGGCTCGCAGCAGGCGCACGCCTTGCATGGCGGGCTCGACTGCCGCGGGCAGGTCGCCGGCCTTGACCGCACGTATCGGCGCGACGCAATAGCGTTCGATTTCGTCGGCGTCGGGGACGATGCACTGATAGCCGTGCCGCTCCAGTCGCGTCTGGTACAGGCCCAGCGCCAGCGTGGCGGGCGTGCCCATCAGCCCGATGCGCCCGTGCGCCAGGCCCAGCCGCCGCAGGTCTTGCGCCACCGCATCAATGATGTGCAAGATGGGCAGCGGCGTGGCCGCGCACAATTGGTCGTACCACAGATGGGCCGTGTTGCACGGAATGGCGATCACACGCGCGCCGGCGGCATGCAAAAAGCGCAGGCCCTCGACCATGTAGGGCAGCGGATCTTCGCCGCCGCGCATGCGCGCATCGCTGCGGTCGGGAATGCGCGGATCGTTGCGCAGCAGGGTGGGGATATGCTGCTGGTCGATGGCGGCCGGCGTCAGCGCGGCCAGGCGCAGGGCGAAGGCCGCGCCCGCCAGCGGCCCCATGCCGCCCAATATTCCCAGATAGCCGGTCGTGTCGGGCGTCATGGCCGCACGGGCGCCAGCACCTGGCCGGGGCGGGCGCCGACGGCCTGGCGTCCGTCCCATACCTGCGCGCCGTTTACCCATACCGCTTCGATGCCGCGGCTTAACTGCAGTGGCTGCTCGAAGGTGGCCGCGTCGGTGACGGTGTCGGGATCGAACAGCACCAGGTCCGCGTAGCAACCGGGCTGCAGCAGCCCGCGACGCGGCAGGCCATATTGGGCGGCGGCCAGGCCGGTCATCTTGTGAATGGCTTCTTCCAGCGTCAGCAAATTCCGTTCGCGCACCATGGTGCGCAGCACGTTGGTGAACGTGCCCCATTGGCGGGGGTGCGGGTGCGGGTCGAAGGGCAGCCCGTCCGATCCCACCATGGTCAGCGGATGGCGGAAAATGCGTTGCACGTCGTCGGGCGACATCAAGAAATAAATAGCCCCGGCGGGGGCCAGGCGCTCCAGGGTTGCGGCTTCGTCCAGGCCGAGTTCGGCCATCACGTCGGCGAAATCGCGGCCGGTGGCCTCCGGATAGCCCTTGGACCAGGTCACCAGGGTGCGTTGGGCCAGCAGCACGCGGTCGAGCCGCAGCATGGTCGACGTGGCCGGATACGGATGGCAGTCCAGGCATACCGGCTGGGCGGCGGCAGCCCGGGTGATTAAGTCCAGCGTTTCGCGGGACCGTCCGTGGTTGCGCGCGCCGGCCAGCTTGTGATGCGAGAACACCACGCGGCAATCCAGGGCGCGGCCGATTTCCAGCGCTTCGTGCATGGCGGGGACGATATGGTCGGCCTCGTCGCGCAAGTGCGTGGCGTACACGCCGGCACGCCCGCGCAGCGGCTGGCATACGGCAATGATTTCTTCCGTCGTGGCGGCCGCGGCGGGCGGATAGAAGGTGCCGGTGGATACGCCGAACGCGCCCGCGTTCAGCGCCTGGGACAGCAGCGTCCGCATGCGCGCCACTTCGTCCGGATTGGCCGCGCGGGCGGTGTCTTCCATGGTGGCTACGCGCAGGGTGGTGTGGCCCACCAGCGGCACTACATTGACCGCCGCTGGCGCGGCGCGCAAGGCATCCAGCCAGGCGGCGAAGGTGCCGTAGCGGAACAACGCCTGCGGCCCCAGCAGGTCGAGCGGCTGCGGGATGTCATGGCCCGCCAGCGGTGCCAGGCTGATGCCGCAATTGCCCGTGACCACGGTGGTAATGCCCTGCGATACCTTGGGCGTCATGTCCGGATGCGCCAGCAGGTAGCCGTCGTCGTGGGTGTGCGAATCGATGAACCCCGGCGCCACGGCCAGGCCCGCTGCATCGATGACCGGGATGCCGGCCGGAACGTCAAAATCGCCCACCTGGACGATGTGCTGCCCGGCCACGGCAATGTGGCCGTGGCGGCGGGCCGCGCCGCTACCATCGACGATGGTGGCGTTCTGCAAAACAAAATCGGCGTGCATGCGGGTGAATCCAATACGCGGTCAGTCGAGTTTCTGGATCCCGGCGTCATCGATGATCTGCCGCCACTTGGCGGATTCGCGATCGATGAAGGCCTGGAAATCGGCGGGCGTACCCTGGCCAGGTTCGGCGCCCAGCTTGGCCAGCCCTTCGCGCACCGCGGGCGCGGCCAGCGCCTTGTTCAAGGCCGTATTGAGCGTGGCGAGGGTTTGCGGCGGCGTGCCCTTGGGCGCTACCACGCCGCCCCAGGAAATGGTTTCGTAGCCTTTGAGGCCTTGTTCGTCGAGCGTGGGCACATCGGGCAGCAAGGCCAGGCGCTTCATGCTGCTGACCCCCAGCGCGCGCACGCGGCCGCTCTGGACCAGGGGCGCGGCTTCCGACGAATTGATGAAGATGAAGTCCAGGCGGCCGCCCATCAGGTCCTGCAAGGCGGCCGGGCCGCCATTGTAGGGAATGAACGTGACGTCGATCTTGGCCATGTTCTTGAACAGCTCGGCGCCCATGTGGCCGCTGGTGCCCACGCCCGAGGCGCCATACGACAGCTTGCCGGGGTTGCCGCGCGCGCGGGTGATCAGGTCTTGCACTGATTTGTCGGGCGAATCGGCCGGCACGATCAACACGTTGTACAGGTTGAACAGATGGGCGACAGGCGCCAGGTCGGCGTCGACGTCATAAGGCAGTTTCTTGAACAGTGCGCGATTCACCGCCAGCGTGTTGATGTTGCCGTAGCCGATGGTGTAGCCGTCGGCGGCGGCGCGTTTAATCTGGATGATGCCGATATTGCCGGCCGCGCCCGGCCGGTTTTCAACCACGATGGGCGTGTCCAGTTCTTGCGCCAGCTGGTTGGTGACCAGGCGCGACAGCACGTCGGGCGAGCCGCCGGCCGCCGAAGGCACCACGAAGTTGATGGGCTGGTCTGGCCAGGCATGGGCCGCGCCGGCAAGTCCGGCGGTCAGCGACAAGGCGGCGAGGCCGCGAGCCACGATTTTGTGCATGATATTCCCCTGTGTCGATAATGCCCGGGCAGGTTATCACCGGGCCGGGCGCGGATCCCTATCGAAAAATGTCCCCGTCCTATAATCCGCCGTTATCGAACGGGGGAGAAAAACATGGTCGGGCAGCAGCACGAAGACACGCCGGACACGGTGCCGGCCAGGGATGCGCGAGGCGCGCCGCCGCTCAGCCTGCGCCAGATCGAAGTATTCCGCGCCATCATGATGGCGGGGTCGATCAGCGGCGCGGGGCGCGTGCTGCATGTGTCGCAGCCGGCGGTCAGCCGGGTGCTGGCCTTGACGGAAAGCCGCCTGGGCTATCCCCTGTTCGAGCGCGCCAAGAGCCGCCTGCTGCCCACGCCGGAAGCGCGGCGCCTGTATCTGGAGGTCGAGCAGGTGTATGGCGGCATCCAGCGCGTCAATGACCTGGCGGCCAACCTGGGCCGGCGCGGCGCGGGCATGCTGCGGGTGGTGGCCAGCGCCAGCTTTGGACAACGGCTGATTCCGCGGGCGATGGAGCGTTTCCGGGTACGCAATCGGTCGGCGCGGGTGGATTTCCGGACGGTGACCTTCGACGAGCTGGTGGGTTATTTCCTGAGCGATCGCGCCGACGTCGGCATTTCTATGACTGCGCCGGACCATCCCAACCTGAGCTCCACGCGGGTGGGCCAGGACTCGATTGTCTGCGCATTGCCGGCGGATCACCCGTTGGCGGCCCGCGAAGTGATACGCGCGGAGGACTTTTCTTCGGCGGCCTGGATCGGTTACCCCGCGGGCACGCCGCTGGACCTGGCCCTGGAAGGTTTCTTCGGCGCGGGCCCGGTGTCGCCGGCGGCGATCGAAGTGCATTCACCCGTGACGGCGCATGCGTTCGTGCAGCAGGGCATGGGGCCGGCGCTGCTGGACCGCTGGTGCATTCCCCCGCAATCCACCGTGGCGCAACGGCCCATAGAACCCGCGGCGCACGTCGAGATCTGGGCTACGCATTCCAACCTGGCGCCGTTGCCTTTGCTGGGGCGACGCTTCCTGGCGGCGCTGCAAGAAGTGCTGGCCGAATCATCGAATTTTGTCGGCCAGGCATAACCTGGCGCTATCGAGCGTGCGCCGCCAGCACGCGGCGCTGCGCGCAAAGCCTTGTTTGGCGCGGATTTCGGCCTGGGGCAGGGCGATCCGGGCGACGCGCCCGGGCCGGTTTACGCGGCCGCTCGGTGGCGGCATGCTTGCACCTTTTCGAATGGCGGGAAGGAGCAAATATGACCAAGGGGCAACGGAAAATCGGCTTGGCCGTGGCGCAGATGGGGCCCGTGCACCTGGCCGATACGCGCAGGGCCGTGGTGGCGCGGCTGGTGGAGATGTTGCGCGAGGCGCACGCCCGCGGAGCCGACCTGGTGGTGTTTCCGGAACTGGCATTGACCACGTTTTTTCCGCGCTACTGGATGAGCGACGAAGAGGCGCAGGCTCGCTTCTTCGAGGCGCAAATGCCCAATGCCGAGGTTCAGCCGCTGTTTGACGAAGCGCGCCGGCTCGGCGTGGGCTTCTACTTGGGATACGCGGAACTTACCCCGGAAGGCGTGCCGTACAACACCGCCATTCTGGTTGACCGCGGCGCGCGCATCGTGGGCAAGTACCGCAAGGTGCACCTGCCCGGGCACGACGACCACAAGCCGCAGGCGCCGTTCCAGCACCTGGAGAAGAAGTTCTTCCAGGTCGGAGACCAGCCGTTCGGCGTGTGGGACACCATGGGCACGAAGATCGGCATGTGCCTGTGCAACGACCGGCGCTGGCCCGAGACCTGGCGTGTGATGTCGCTGCAAAGCGCCGAGTTGGTGGTGCTGGGGTACAACACGCCGTCGGTGAATATCCATTGGCCGGAACCGGTGCATTTGCGCATGCACCATCACTTGATCACGCTGCAGGCCAGCGCCTACCAGAACTGCGTCTGGGCAGCGGCGGCCGCCAAATGCGGCGCTGAAGACGGGCACCACATGATAGGCGGTTCGGTGATCGTGGCGCCCACTGGCGAGATCGCCGCGCAGGCCAGCACCGAAGACGACGAGGTGATCACGGTGAGCGCGGACCTGGGCCTGGCCGAGACTTTCCGCCGCCACGTCTTCGATTTCGCACGGCACCGGCGCCCGGAACATTACCGCCTGATTGTCGAACGCACGGGTCCCGGCGAACCTTTGCCGCGGGATTGAGGCTTGCGGGTGTGCGGGTTCTGCGAAGCGTCGGGTTCGGTGCTATTGAGGGACTGCTGCCCACTTCGTCGGCGCGATTGGGGGGCTGTTGCCCACTTCGGTGTCTGACACCCTGCGGGAGTCAGACACCTGAGGCGACACCTTGAGGAAGGCTCGCACCTGATCTGAGGCTTGCCAGGTGTCTGACTCCCGCAGGGTGTCAGACACTTGACGTCCCGAAGCGCTGACGTCCTGAAGCGCTGACGTCCTGAAGTGCGCGCCGCTTCGGGGGGGCGGGCGTTAATTCAGTCCTTCGGCGTGCAGCGCGGCCTGCGCGGCGGGGTCGGCTTCCATGCGCTGGAAGAAGGCGGCCAGGTTGTTCATGCCGGACAGGTCGATGTTCTTGCCGCGTGCCCACCGCAGCACCACGTACAGGTACGGGTCGGCAATCGACGGCGCCGCGCCGGCCAGGTAGGGCCGGTCGGCCAGTTGCTGGTCCAGGTGTCCGAACAGGGTGCGCAGCTGGGTGGCCGCCGAGGCCGCCAGCTTGGCCTGCGCGGTTTCGTCGTCGGGCAGGTAGCGCTGCGCGCCGAAGATCAGCGAGAACGTGCGGTGCACGTCGGAATTGATCAGGCCCAGCCACCGGCGCACCTGCGCCCGCGATGCGGCGCTGCCGTCGCCCAGCAGCTGGCTTTGCGGGGCCTGCTCGGCCAGGTATTCCAGGATGGCGGCGTTCTGCGTCAGCTTCAGGTCGCCGTCGACCAGGGCGGGCACCGCGCCCAGCGGGTTGATCTGCAGGAATTCGGGCTGCTTGAGTTCCTCGCGGGACAGCTTTTTCGCCTGGTAGGGCTTGCCTATCCATTCGAGGACGATGTGCGAGGCCAATGAGCAGGCGCCGGGCATGTAGTACAGTTTCATTGCACGTATTCTCCAGAAGAACAAGACGGTCTGACGCCTTCATGGTACGCCAGGTGCGTACCGGCGACAGGCCGCCCCCCTTGCCGACAACCCGATCATCGACGCTGCCGGAGGTGCTTCATGCCGAGATTGCGATCGCGTTCATTCATGCGTGCGGCGGCTGCTACCGCGCTGGCCGGGCTGCTGGCAGGCAGTCTGCCTGCCGCGTCCCGCGCGCAGACCCAGGCGCCGCCCGCCGCGCAGGGCAAGGCCCAGGTCGCCGAGATGGCCCGCGGGCTCGAGCACCCCTGGTCGCTGGCCTTCTTGCCTGACGGCAGCATGCTGATTACCGAGCGGCCCGGCCGCCTGCGCCGGCTGGACGCGCGGGGCGCCTTGTCGGCCCCGCTGCAAGGCGTGCCCCGGGTGCATGCCCAGGGGCAGGGCGGCTTGCTCGACGTCGTGCTTTCGCCGGATTTCCCACGCGACCGCCTGGTGTATTTGTCGTATGCCGAGGCCGACGCCGCGGGCGAGCGCAGCGGCACGGCCGTGGGGCGCGGCCGGTTGTCGGAAGACGGCGGGCGGCTGGACGATTTCACGGTGATCTTCCGGCAACAGCCCAAGCTGTCCAGCGGGCAGCATTATGGCGGGCGCATGGTGTTCGGCAACGACGGCTTGCTGTTCGTCTCACTGGGCGAGAACAACCGCCGTCCCACCGCGCAAGACCTGGACAAGCTGCAAGGCAAGATCGTCCGCATCAAGCCCGACGGCGGCGTGCCCGACGGAAACCCGTTCGCCGGCCGGCCGGACGCGCGCGCCGAGATCTGGACCTACGGCATGCGCAATCCGCAGGGCATGGCGCTGAACCCCTGGACGGGGGAACTCTGGGAACACGAGCACGGCCCGCGCGGCGGCGACGAGGTCAACGTTATTCGCGCAGGCCAGAACTATGGCTGGCCGCTGGCTACCTACGGCATCAATTATTCGGGTTTTGCCATCCCCGAGGCCCAGGGCGAAACGCTGGCATCGGGCCAGGGGCCGTTGTATTGGTGGAAAAAATCGCCCGCGATCAGCGGCATGGCGTTCTACGATTCAGACCGATACCCGCAATGGCAAGGGTCGCTGTTCATCGGCGCGCTGGCCGGGCAGGCGCTTATCCGACTGCAGCTGGAGGACGGCGGGAAGGTGGTGGCCGAGGAGCGCTTGCTGGGCGACCGCGGAGCGCGCATCCGCGATGTGCGGCAAGGCCCGGATGGCGCAGTGTATGTGTTGACGGACTCGGATGACGGGATGCTGCTGCGGCTGACGCCGGCCCGCGGCGAAGGAGAAGACAAATGAGTACGTACGAGCTGATAGGGTCGCGCGGCTGTGGTTCGGCGATCGTGGAAATGGCGCTGGAGTTGGCCAACGTGCCCTATACCGTGACGGACCTGCCGTATCTCAAGCCTGGGCCCGGACGCGACCGCTTGCTGCGGCTGAACGTCACCGGGCAGGTGCCGACGCTGGTGCTGCCGGGCGGCGAGGTCATGACCGAAAGCGCGGCCATGATCATGCATTTGAACGATGTCGCGCCGGCCGCGGGCCTGGCGCCGCCGGCCGATAGCCCCGAGCGCGCCAGGTTCTGGCATCTGCTGATGCGCCTGATCGGCGCGGTGTACCCGACGTTCACGTATGCGGATGATCCGCCCAAGTGGACCACGGCGGGCGAGCCGGCCGAACTGCTGCGCACGCGCGTGCATGGCCGCCGCGCGGAGCTGTGGCAGGAGCTCGACCGGCACGTCGGCGCGCCGCACGTGCTGGGGCGGCGCTTCAGCGCGCTGGACTTGTACGTGGCGGTGATGATCCGCTGGCGGCCGGGGCCGCAGTGGTTCAAGTCGTGCTGTCCCGCCCTGTATGCCGCGGCGCAGCAGGCGGCCGGCCAGCCCGACGTGGGCCAGGTGCTGGCGCGCCATTTCGACCCGCCCCTGGAGTAGGCGCCTGGAATCAGGCACCTGCGCAGCCTCACACCTGATCCGGTGCCGGTGCGCTCAGGCGGAGCGCCAGGCGGCCCAGGCCACCAGCGCCCAGGCCACCAGAAACGCCACGCCGCCGATCGGCGTAATGGCGCCCAGCCAGCGTGTGCCGGTGACGGCCAGCAGGTACAGGCTGCCGCTGAACAGTACGATGCCCGCGAACATGACCAGCCCCGCCGTCGACAGCGGGGTCGAGCCGAAGCGCGCGCCCAGCAGGGCGATCACGAACAGGCCCAGCGCATGCACCAGGTGATACAGCACGCCGGTTTGCCACACCGCCAGCAGGTCGGGAGCCAGCATGCGCTTGAGTCCATGGGCGCCGAATGCGCCGGCGCCCACCGCGGCGATCATGTTCAGAGCGGCCAGGATGGCCAGCTGTCGGTCGGTCATGGGGTGTCCTTTGCAAGAATGCGGGGCCGCGCCCGCGTCGACGGCATTATGCCGCCCGGCGCGTAATGCGTCAGGCGCCGCGTGCCGGACGCCGGATGAGCGTCGATTTGCCGAACAGGCTTTGCACCAGCTCGGTGGCCAGTACCGCCGTCTTGTTGCGCACGTCGAGCGCCGGGTTCAGTTCGACAATGTCCAGCGAGCCCAGCCGGCCAGTATCGGCGATCATTTCCATGCAGAGTTGCGCCTCGCGGTAGGTGGGGCCGCCTGGAATGCTGGTGGCGACAGCGGGCGCGATTTCGGGATCGAGGAAGTCGACGTCGAAGCTGACATGCAAATGCGTGTCGGGGGCGAGGTCTGCCAGCGCGGCTTCCATGGCGGCGCGCATGCCGATTTCGTCGATGATGCGCATGTCGTAGACCTCGACGCCAGCCGCGTCGATAAGGGATTTTTCTCCTTCGTCGACGCTGCGGATGCCGATCTGGCGTATCCAGTTGGGCTGCAGCGCCGGCACATGGCCGGCCAACCCGACGAGCGGCCCGGGGCCGTTGCCGCACAGGCAGGCCACGGGCATGCCGTGCAGGTTGCCCGAAGGGGTGAGCGCCTGGGTGTTGAAATCGGCGTGCGCGTCCAGCCACAGCACGCGCAGTGGCTTGCCGGCAAACCGGCAGTGGCGAGCCACGGCGCTGATCGAGCCGATGCCCAGGCAGTGGTCGCCCCCCAGCAAGATGGGCAGGCGGCCGCGTTCGAGTTCGGCATGCGCCGCATCGTGCACCGCCAGGTTCCAGGCCGCGACTTCGGCCAGATGGCGGTAGCCATTCTGGGGCGGCAGGCCGGGATTGGGCGGGCCGGTCAGGTTGCCGGCGTCTTCGACGTCATGGCCCAGGGCCTGCAGGGCGGGCCCCAGGCCGGCCACGCGTAGCGCTTCGGGCCCCATCGAGGCGCCGCGCGAGCCCGCGCCGATGTCGGTGGGGGCGCCGATCAGGGTCAGGCCGCGCGGCGCGGCGGTGGCGGCGGTGGCAGGCACGGCGGGCTCCTTGGCGGCCGGGGCCGCTTGCTGGGGTACAGGTATCTTTATCGATGTGCGGCCGCGACGCAAGCGGCGCCGGCGGTGTCCGGGTCGGCCGCATGGGCATGGCAGGGCTGCCCGGCCCGCTGCGGCACAATGGGGGTTTTCCTTCTTGCCGCTTTCCCAGGGCGGCCGTCTATCTATGTTGCGTTTTTCCAGAATGCGCCGGGTGAGCCTGTGCCTGCTGATGCTGGCCGCCGCCGGCGCGGCCAGCGCCGCGCAAGACAAGCCCTTGCGCATTGCCGTGATTCCCAGCGTGGCGAACGAGGCCACCGAGATCGCCATCGCCCAGGCGCGCAAGCAGGGCCTGCGGGTCGAGCTGGTGGAGTTCAGCGATTGGGTCATGCCCAACATTGCCGTGGCCGAAGGTTCGGTGGACGCCAACTTCTTCCAGCACGAGCCGTTCCTGCAATTGTTCAACCGCAGCCGCAACACCAACCTGGAGCCCATCGCGTATGGGTATTCCACCACGATAGGGTTGTTCTCGAAGCGCTTGAAGCGCGGCGATCCGGTGCCGCAGGGGGCGCGCATCGCCATACCGAACGATCCGGTCAATACCGGGCGAGCCTTGCTGTTGCTGCAGAAAATGGGCCTGCTGGTGCTGCGCCGCGGCGACGACCCGCACGCCAGCATGCAGGACATTGTGTCGAACCCGAAGCAGCTGGCGTTGATTCAAGTCGAGGGCTCGCAGTCGGCGCGCACCTTTGATGACGTCACGGCATCGGTTACTTACACCACGTTCGCCAAGCATGCCGGTATCGACGAAAGAGACGGCCTGGCGTTCGACAATACCGATCCGGAAAATGTGCGGCGCTATGCGATCCGCTGGGTTACCACCCCCGAGCGCGCGCAAGATCCGCGTTTACTGCAGTTCATCCGCATTTACCAGCAATCGCCCGAGGTCAAGGCCAAGCTGCGGCAGCTATATGGCGACCTGATCGATTTTCCGTGGTGAGCAAGCCGCTGCGTACTTTTAGGACGCGGGCCAGGTGTCTGACTGTCGCGGGGTGTCGGACAGGGTGGGTGTGGCAGTTGCTGTGTATTTCGAGGAAGTGGTCAAGTGTCTGACTCCCGTCAGGGTGTCAGACACTGCGCGATTGGGGCAGTCACTGCACACTTCGGTGTCTGACACCCTGCGGGAGTCAGACACCTGCCTGGGTGCTTCTGCGTCGGTTCTTCTGCCTGGCGTCTTCTGTCTAGGCTTTTGGCAGGGCGAGCAGTTCGCCCATGCGCACGGGGCCGCGCACGGAGGGGGTGTCGGTCCAGCGCACGCGGCCGGGGCCGAACAGCACGATGACGGTCGAGCCCAGCTTGAACAGGCCCATTTCGGCGCCCTTGTCCAGGTGGATGGGCGCCCGCGCGGCTTCGTCGTAGCGCTGCGCACGGATCTGCCGCTTGTGCGGCGTGACCAGGCCGGCCCAGGCGGTTTCGATGGAGGCCACGATCATGGCGCCGACCAGCACCATGGCCATGGGACCGTATTCGGTGTCGAACAGGCAGGCCACCCGCTCGTTGCGGGCGAACAGCTCGGGGACGTGGGTGGCGGTAAGCGGGTTGACCGAAAACAGCCGGCCCGGCACGTGCACCATTTCGCGCAGCGTGCCGGCGCAAGGCATGTGCACGCGATGGTAGTCGCGCGGCGACAGGTAGATGGTGGCGAAGTCGCCGCCCATGAAAGGCTCGGCGCGGGCGGGGTCGCCGCCCAGCAGGCTGGTCAGGCTGTACGAGTGGCCCTTGGCCTGGAAGATGCGGCCATGTTCTATGGGCCCCAGCTGGCTGATGGCGCCGTCGGCCGGACACAGCACGGCGCCCGGCTCGGTGTCGAGGGGGCGCGCGTCGGCCCTGAGCTTGCGGGTGAAGAACTGGTTGAACGTGTCGTAGGCCAGCGGGTCTTGCACCAGCGCTTCGCTCATGTCGACGCCGTAGCGGCGCACGAACCGCGAGATCATCCAGTTCTTGATGGCGGGCGTGCGGCAGTCGGCCGCCAGCCCCATGAGACGCGACACCAGGTGATGGGGCGCGGCATACTGGCTGGCAAGAAAGAGCTGATCTTTGAAGAGCATGTGGGTCGTGGAGGGCGTGGCGCTGCGCGGGGCTAAGAATGTTACTTGTTATGGCGGCCCGGCGCCAGGGCGCGCGGGGCCTGGTCCATGGCGCGCCTAGCGCGGCAACGGCTCGACGGGCACGCCTTCGGGAATTTGCCGCACGCGCTCGCGCTGGATCTGGCGCGAGGTGAAGCCGGTATGGCGGCTGGCCGCGTTGCGCAATAGCACCGACAGGATCGAGCCCTTGTCTTGTATCCAGCGTGTCTTGCCGCGCAGCAGCCTGAAGGCGTTTTCCGGGGTGCCCAGCCGGTAGCCGGTATCGTTGATGGTGATGCTGTGCTTGCCGTCGAAGGCGGCGGGGTCCTGGTCGATGATGGCGACGGCATCCAGGTTGTTGGTGCCGTGGTCGATGCGGTACAGGAATGTGATCTGGTTGTACGGGTCGCGGATGGCGATAAGCTTGTCGGCCCCGGATACGTCGGAAATCATGCCTATTACCTGCGATTCGACGAGCAGGCTGCCGCGCTGCTCTTCGGTGTAGAGCAGCACGGTAAGCGGAGTATCGACGGCGGAATCGGGCATGGGCGGCACGGGAATAGACGCGAAGCGCCGATTCTAGCGTACCGGCCCGCCGCCCGTGTTCATGTGGCCAGGCTGATCCAGGTGGTTTTCAGGTCGCTGTACTTGTCCAGCGCATGCAGCGACTTGTCGCGCCCGAAACCAGACTGCTTGACGCCGCCGAACGGCACGGTGATGTCGCCGTCGGCGTAGCAGTTCACCCACACCAGCCCGGCGCGCAGACGGCGCGACAGTCGATGGGCCCGGCCCAGGTCGGCCGTCCAGAGCCCGGCCCCCAGGCCGTATACCGAGTCGTTGGCCAGGGCGATGGCCTGGTCTTCGGTGCCGAAGCGCTGGGCCGCCAGCACGGGCCCGAAGATTTCTTCGCGCACCAGCGAGTTGTTCTGGTCGGCGCAGTCGAAGATGGTGGGTTCGATGTAGTAGCCGCCGCTGTCGTCGCGCGCGCGCCCGCCGCCCAGGCGCAGCGAGGCGCCCTCGCGCTGGCCAGCCTCTATGCGCGCCAGCACGGCCTGCATCTGCCGTTCGTCGACCATGGCGCCCATCGCGGTGGCGGGGTCGAGCGGATCGCCGGGCTGCATGGCGCGGGCATGGGCGGCCACGCGTTCCATGAATTCGTCGTAGATGCCGTCCTGCACGTACAGCCGCGACCCGGCGATGCACACTTCGCCCTGGTTCACGAAGATGGCGGCCGCGGCGGCCGTGGCGGCGCGTTCCAGGTCGGGGCAGTCGTCGAACACGATATGCGGCGACTTGCCGCCGCATTCCAGCCAGACGCGCTTGAGATTCGACTGGCCGGCATACTGCATGAAACGCTTGCCGGTGGCGGTGGATCCGGTGAAGGCCACGCAATCCACGTCGGGATGCAGGCCGAGCGCCTGGCCGGCCTGGGCGCCCAGGCCCGGCACCACGTTGAAGACGCCGGGCGGAATGCCGGCCTGCGCTGCCAGGTCGGCCAGCATGATGGCGCTGAGCGACGACTGCTCGGCGGGTTTCAGGATGACGCTGTTGCCGGCGGCCAGCGCAGGCGCCACTTTCCAGGCCGCCATCATCAGCGGGTAGTTCCACGGCACCACGGCCGCCACCACGCCCAGCGGCTCGCGCGTGATGGTGGCCAGGGCCTGGCCGCCGGTGGGCGCGATTTCGTCGTAGATCTTGTCGATGGCCTCGCCGTACCAGGCATAGCAATGCGCGGTTTCGGGCAGGTCGAACGCCAGGGCGTCGCGGATGGGCTTGCCCATGTCCAGCGTCTCGACCAGGGCCAGTGTCTCGGTGTGTTCGGTGATCAGGGCCGCCAGGCGCTGCAGGCGGGTTTTGCGTTCGCGCGGCGGCAGGTCGCGCCAGCTGCCGGCCTCGAAGGCGCGGCGCGCCGCCTGCACGGCGCGGTCCACGTCGGCCGCGCCGCAGGCGGCTATGTCGGCCAGTTTGCGGCCGTCGATGGGGCTGTGCGCGGCGAAAGTGGCGCCGTCGGCGGCATCGACATATGCGCCGTCGATGTACGCCTGGCCGCGCAATTGCAGGGTGGCGGCCTTGCGGCGCCAGTAGTCGGTATCGTGCAGGGACATGGCGGGAGCTCCTGTGGGTTCAGACACCTGCCTCGCAGGGTAGGGTCAGGCGCCTGCGTTGATCGGTCTCGTGCGCGCTGCGGGTTTACGGGCGGGCGGCGCCGGCGCGGGCCAGCATGGCGTCGAGCAGCACATTGCAGCCCGCTTCCAGGTGATCGGGCCGGGCGTCTTCGATTTCGTTGTGGCTGATGCCGTCTTTGCAGGGTACGAAGATCATTGCCGTGGGCGCGACGGCGGCCATGTAGACGGCGTCATGGCCGGCGCCGGTCACGATGTCCATGCGCGGCAGATCGCGCGCGGCGGCGCCGTCGCGGATCTTGCCCACCAGGTCGGGGTCGAACGGCGTGGGCGGGAAGTACTGCACGTCTTTGACCTCGACCGTGACGCCATGGCGCCGGGCCACGTCTTGCGCGGCCTGCCGCCAGGATTCATGCATGCGCGTGAGCGTGGCTTCGTCCTCGTGGCGTAAATCTACCGTGAGGCGCACCTGGCCCGGAATGACGTTGCGCGAGCCGGGGTGGGCGTGGATTTCGCCCACGGTGCCGCGGCCGTGCGGCTGGTTGGCGTTGGCGATGTCGATCACCGCCTGCACCAGGTAGCTGGCGGCCAGCAGCGCGTCTTTGCGGATGCCCATGGGCGTGGGACCGGCATGCATTTCCATGCCGGTGACCACGACGTCGTACCAGCGCAGCCCCAGCGAGCCGGTGACCACGCCGATGACCTTGTTCTCGTGTTCCAGGATGGGGCCTTGCTCGATGTGCGCTTCAAAGTAGGCGTCCACCGGCCGGCCGCCGACCGGATCGGCGCCTGCATAGCCAATGGCCCGCAGCTCGTCGCGCACGGCCTTGCCGTCGGCATCGCGGGCGTTCAGGGCGGTTTCCAGTGAAAATTTGCGGGCGAACACGCCCGAGCCCATCATCACGGGCACGAAGCGCGAACCTTCTTCGTTGGTCCAGATCGCCAGCTCCAGCGGCGCTTCGGTCTGCACGCCGGCGTCGTTCAAGGTGCGCATGACCTCCAGTCCGGCCAGCACGCCATAGCAGCCGTCGAACTTGCCGCCGGTGGGCTGGGTGTCGATATGGCTGCCGGTCATGACCGGGGGCAGAGCGTCGTTGCGGCCGGCGCGGCGGGCGAAGATGTTGCCCACCTGGTCCACCCGCACCGACAGGCCGGCTTCTTTCATCCAGCCCACGACCAGGTCGCGGCCCTGGCCGTCGAGCGCGGTGAGGGCCAGCCGGCAGTTACCGCCCTTGGGGGTGGCGCCGATCTTCGCCAGGTCCATCAGCGACTGCCAGAGGCGCTGGCCATCAATAGAGATCGTGCGAGTCGTCATCGAGCATGTCCTTTCAAGAGTGGGCCGCCAGCGCGTTCTGGCGGATGGCCGACAGCAGTTGCCCGGGAGCGATGCCTTCGGGGTCGTAGCGCAGTTCCAGCAGGGCGGGCAGGCGTTCGCGGTCGGCAAACGCGCGGGCCCGCTCGAAGGCCGCCCCGAAATCGGCGGTGTGCTCCACTGCCTCGCCATAGCCGCCGTAACCCTTGATGATCTGCGTGAAATCAGGGTTGTCGAAGCCCAGCGCGATGGGGCGGGCGGGAAACTCGCGTTCCTGGTGGGCGCGGATGGTGCCCCACATGCCATTGTTGAACACCAGGATGACGATGCCCAGCCGGTATTGCATGGCCACGCCGAGTTCCTGCATGTTCATCTGGAAGCAGCCGTCGCCCGCGTAGCACACTACCGTTTGCCGCGGGTTTTCGAGTTTGGCCGAGATGGCGGCGGGCAGTCCGTAGCCCATCGAGCCCACCGTGGGCGCCAGACTGGTGGCGGGGCCGGTGAACTGGCGGTAGCGGTGCGGGTACAGCGCGTAGTTGCCGGCGCCTACGGTGACGCAGGCATCGGGCGGCAGTTGCGCATTGACGTGCGCGGCGGCCTCGTCCAGGCTCAGCGCGCCGGGGGCGGGCAGCGGCCGCAGGCTGTCCAGGTATTCGGCGTGGGCTTCGCGCACCGCCTCGCCGCGCGCAACGGCATGGCCGGGCCGCAGCGCGTCGAGCGCGCCCGCGAAGGCGGCCACGCTGCTGGCGATGCCCAGGGTGGGCGTGAACACGCGGCCCAATTCGGCGGGGTCGGGATACACATGCACCAGTTGCTGGCGCGGCAGCGGGCTTTCGATCAGGGTATAGCCTTCGGTGGTGGCTTCGCCCAGGCGGGTGCCCACCGCCAGTACCAGGTCGGCGTCGTGCACGCGCTGGCGCAGCTCGGGCGTCATGGCCCAGCCCACCTGGCCGGCCGCATTGGGGTGGCGCTGGTCGTAGCATTCCAGGCGGCGCCAGGCCGTACCCACCGGCAGCTCGAAACGCTCGGCAAACGAGGCCATCTGCTCGATGGCCTGGCGGGTCCAGCCGCTGCCGCCCAGCATCAGGAAGGGGCGGCGCGCCTGGTCCAGCAGTTCGACCATGCGCGCCAGGTCGCCGGCGCCGGGATGAATCTGGCTGCGGGTATAGCGAGGCAGGTCGGGCACGCTGGCCGTGCCCCACAGCGTGTCTTCGGGCAGGGCCAGCACCACGGGGCCGGGGCGCCCGCTGGTGGCCACGCTGAAAGCGCGCGCCACGTACTCGGGAATGCGCTCGGTGCGGTCGATCTGCGCTACCCATTTGGCCATCTGGCCGAACATGCGGCGGTAGTCGATTTCCTGGAAGGCTTCGCGTTCGCAGAAGTCGTTGCCGACCTGGCCCACAAACAGGATCATTGGCGTGGAGTCCTGGAACGCGGTGTGCACCCCGATGCTGGCGTTGGTGGCGCCGGGGCCGCGCGTCACGAAGCAGATGCCGGGTTCGCCCGTCAGCTTGCCGTAGGCCTCGGCCATGTAGGAGGCGCCGCTTTCCTGGCGGCACACAATGGGCTGGATGGCGCCGGTGTGCTCGTTCAGGGCATCGATGCAGGGCAGGTAGCTTTCGCCTGCCACCATGAACAGGCGGCGCACGCCGTGGATGCGCAGTTGCTGTACCAGGATCTGGCCGCCGTTGCGCACGGGCGGAGTTGCGCGGGTCATATTGGGTCTCCTGGTTCGGAAGCCGCCTGCGGGGCGGCGTGCCAGTTTTCGAATTCGGCATGGCGCGCCAGCAGGCGGCGGGCCGTGTTGTAGTCGGGCGGATCGATGCGGGCGCCGGCGTCGGGCTCGCCGCGCTGCTGCGCCTCGTAGGCCAGCGTCAGGGCCTGTGCCGAACGCACTTCGGCCGCGTTGGGGGTGAACACGGCGTGGATGTCCGGCACTTGTTCGGCAAACACCGCGCACTTGGACTTCAGGCCGATGCGGCGCGCCCAGCGCAGGTCGGCCGCCAGCGCGCGCGGGTCGCGGTAATTGAAGGGGCAGTCGATGGCCACGCAGCCGGCGGCCGTGCAGTCGACCAGGAAGCGGTTGCGCAGGGCATGCAGTTCGATGCCGTCGGGGCCGCGTTCGGCGCCCAGGTCGGCGGTGAGGTCTTCGGCGGCCAGCAGACAGGCGCTGATGCGCGGGCTGGCGCCCAGGATATCCAGCGCCCGGCTGACGCCGCGCGCGGATTCGAGCGTGGGCACGATTTCGGTGCGGCCGGCAGGCAGGCCCAGCTCGGCTTCGCAGGCCGAGACGGCCTGGTCCAGCGCCGCGATCTGCGCGGCGCTTTCGGCGTGCGGCAGGAAAATCGCGTCGGGCGCGCCGGGCATGACGCCGCGCAGATCTTCCAGCCCGTCGCCGGACAGCGTGTTGATGCGCACGGCCGCCACCGTGCCGCGCGCGCGGCACAGCGCGATCAGTTCCACGATGCGGCGGCGCGCGGCGGGCCGGTCGGCCGGCGCGGTGAACTCTTCCAGGTCGGCGACCAGCGCGTCGGCGCCGCTGTCCAGGCCGGCCTGTTGGGCCGCGGCATCCAGGCCGGGCACGAACATCCAGCTGCGCCGCAGCCGCGGGGGGCGAAAGGGGATAGCGACGGGCTTCATTGGACGTGCCTGGGCAGGTACAGGACCAGTTCGGGGATGAAGGTGAGCAGCAGCATGACCGTGGTCATGGCGAGCATCATCCAGGTCAGCGGACGCAGGGTCTGCATCATGTTGATGCCGCCGATCTTGCAGGCCGCCATCAAGTCCACGCCCACCGGCGGCGTATTGGCCCCGATGGCCATGTTGATGGACAGCAGGATGCCGAAATGCACCGGGTCGATATGGTAGTGCGCCAGCACCGGCATGACCACGGGTGCCACGATGATGATGACCGGAATGGCTTCCATAAAGGTGCCCAGGAGCAGCAGCACCACGGTAAGCACCAGCAGCACGGCGGTCTTGCTGTCGGTCCAGTTGACCAGCAGCTGGGACAGCGCCTGCGGCACTTGCTCGGCCACGAGTATCCAGGCGAACAGCGCCGAGGCGCCGATCAGCAGCAGAATGGATGCGCTGCCTTCGCCGGTGGATTTGAGACTTTCCCACACCGCGCGCAGGCTCAGCGTGCGATACCAGAAGAAGCCGATCAGCAAGGCGTAGACGATGGCGCTGGAGGCGGCCTCGGTGGCGGTGAAAATACCCAGCCGGATGCCGCCGATGATCAGCACGGGCACCATCAGCGCCGGTACGGCGTCGACCAGGGCGGCGCGCAGCTCGGCCCAGCTGAAGAGGGCGCCGCCAGCCCAGTTGTGCTTGCGGGCCTGCCAGATGGCCACCACGATCAGCGAGCCGCCCAGCAGGATGCCGGGGATGATGCCGGCCAGGAACAGCTTGCCGACCGAGGTATCGGTGATGGTGCCGTAGACGATCAGCACGATGCTGGGCGGGATGATGGTGGATGCCGCCCCGGCGCTGCCCACCAGGGCGCAGCTGAAGCCCTTGTCATAGCCGCTGCGGGCCATGGCGGGCAATAGCAGGCTGCCGATGGCGATCACGTCGGCCACGCCCGAACCGGATAAGGCGCCGAACATCAGGCAGGCCAGCACCGCCACCACCGCGAGCCCGCCGCGTATGTCGCCGACGATGGCGGCGCACAGGCGCACGATGCGTTGGGTGAGGCCGGCGCCGTTCATGAGCTGAGCGGCCAGGATGAACAGCGGAATGGCCAGCAGCGTGAAGCTGTCCAGCCCCGACACGTACTGCTGCGCGGCCAGCATCATGGGCGCGGTGTCGTAGACGGCCAGGTAGGCCAGGCACGACAGCACCAGCCCGAAGGCGATGGGCATGTCGATCAGCACCGTGACGGTGAACACGCCCATGAGAAAGAGGGCACCCGTAGACATCTATTTATTCCTTCGGCGCGACCGGCGCGGCCGCGAGCAATTGAGCAAGGTGCACCAGCACGGCGGCCGCGCAGGCCACGGGCAGGGCCAGATAGACGACGCCGGCCGACACGTCGATGGCGGGCAGGGTCTGGTCCATGGTGAGTTGCGCCAGCTGCCAGCCGGCGTAGCCCAGCACGGCCAGCCCCACGATGATGAGCAGCTGGTTCAGGCGTTCAATGCAGGCCAGCGCGCGCGGCCCGCGCACGAAGAACGGCAGCAGGCCGGCCATCAGGTGGCTGCGCTCGTGGCTGCAGGTGATGCCGCCCACGAAGGCGGCCCATACCAGCACCAGGCGCGGCAGTTCTTCCGCCCAGTGCGGGGTGTCATGCGTGACGAAGCGCTGGAACACCACATAGGTGATCAGCGCGGCCAGCACGGCCACCGCCACGGCGGCGATGGCCTTGCTGGCCCACGACAACAGGTCGGCAAGGCGCTGCAGCATCATTGGCCCTTGCGGTACTTCTGCAGGATTTCCATCAGTTCGGCGCCGTAGATGGGTTCGTAGGTTTTCCACACGGGCGCCACGGCGGCGATGAAGGGAGCCTTGTCGACCGTGTTGACCTGCATGCCTTTTTCTTTCAGCTTGGCCACGAAGTCATCGTCGCCCTGGGTGATCATCTTGCGTTGCTCATCGCGCCACTTGTTGGCGGCCGCCTGCACGATCTTCTGGTCTTCGGGCGAGATGCGGTTCCAGGTGTGCTTGGCCACGATCAGGCTGGCGGGGCCCCAGACGTGGCCGGTCAGCGACAGGTATTTCTGCACTTCGAAGAACGACGAGGTATAGATGATGGACAGCGGGTTTTCCTGCGCGTCGAACACCTTCTGCTGCAGGGCCGAGTACAGTTCGCCGAATGCCAGAGGCGCGGGGTTGGCGCCCAGCGCGGTAAAGGTGTCCAGGCGCATTTTGTCGGGCGTGACGCGCGTCTTCAGGCCCTGCAGGTCGGCCGGCGTATTGATGGGGCCGCGGTTGTTGGTCAGGTGGCGAAAGCCGTTTTCCCACCACGACAGGATCACCAGGTTCTTGGCAGCGGCCAGCTTGGCCAGCGCCGCGCCCAGTTCGCCGTCGTAGGCGGCGTAGGCCTGCTGTGCGTTGCTCCACGTGTAGGGCAGCTCGACGATGCCGAACTTGGGTTCAATGGGCTGCAGCGAGCCCGAGCCGATGATGGCCGCGCCCTGGCTGCCGATCTGCAGGCCTTCGAGCATGGTTTTTTCGTTACCCAGCTGGCCGCTTGGGAACAGCACGAAGTTCACGCGTCCGTCGGTCTTTTGCTTGACCTCGGCGGCAAACCCTTCGGCTGCCTTGTTCCAGCTGTGGCTGGGGGCCAGCACGTGGCCCAGCTTGATGTCCAGCGCGTGCGCGGCGGGGGCGGCCAGCGCCAGGCCGGCGGTGGCCAGCAGGGCGGCGAGAGTACGGGTCAGCTGCATGTTTTCACCTTGTAATGTCGATGTTGGAATGAATGCCCTTGGGGGATGCCTGGCAGCGGCTACCTGATGCCGCCGCTGCCGAAGTCTTCGCGCAGCCGGGCCAGGATGCCGACCAGGTGGTCATGCATGGCGTGGCGCGCGCGGATGGGATCGCGGTCGACGATGGCGGCCAGGATGCGATCGTGCTCTTGCTGGGCGGTCTGCCAGACCTGCGTGGTGACGAAGTGCTTTTCCAGCCGGCTGAATACCGGGCTGGCGATACTGAGCTGCCAGATGTGCGAAATGGCGGCCGCCAGCGCGGCATTGCCGCAGGCGTCGGCGATGGCGCCGTGGAAGGCCCGGTCGTGGGCGCCGGGCGAATCGGTCAGCGACATGCCGGCGTGCGCGGCCTGGATGGCGGCGATCTGGGCGGGCGAGCCGCGCTGCGCGGCCAGCGACACGCATTCGGGTTCGAGCAGCAGCCGCGTTTCGAGCAGATCGAACGGCCCGATGTCGGTGGGCTCGGCGGCGGGGGCGTCGGCCGACGGCGGCAACCCGTACTTGCCGTCTTCGCGCGGCATGGCCACGAAAACGCCGGTGCCCACCCGCACCTCGACATAGCCTTCGATTTCCAGCGCGATGAGCGCCTCGCGTATGGAGGCGCGGCTGACCTGCAGTTGCTCGGCCAGGTCGCGTTCGGCCGGCAGGCGGGTGCCGGCCGGGAAGTCGCCCGCCCGGATGCGGCCGGCGATCTGGTCGGCAATCATGCGGTACAGGCGGGTGACGGCGACGGCTTGGAAGGTGCTCATGGTGCCTGGGTGTCTGGTGGCCTAGTGGTCAGGCCACTGACTCTACAGGACGGCGGCAGGGCGTCCCACTGGGGAAAACCATAGGCCGGCACAGGGCTTGCGGCCCCGGAGCGCATCGCGGCGCACATCGCGCCGGGCGCTTTCATCCAGGAGACCTCCATGTCCGATTCACGCACTCCCCAGGCCAGCGACGATGGCAAGCCGCGCCAACAGGCTCAGCCAGGCCGACAAGACCGCATGGCGCCCCCGCCCGAAGGCGAGGAGCGCGATTACCTGGCCGCTGGCAAGCTGCGTGGCCGGCGCGCGCTGATCACCGGCGGCGACAGCGGCATCGGCCGGGCCGTGGCGGTGGCTTTCGCCAAGGAAGGAGCCGATGTGATCTTCACATACCTGCAAGAGCACGAAGACGCGCGCGAAACCGAGCGGCTGGTCGGCCAGACAGGCCGGCGTTGCGTGTCGGTCGCCGGCGACCTGGGCGACGAGGCGCACTTGCTAAGGGTGGCGGAGCTGGCGCGCACCGAGTTCGGCGCCATTGACGTACTGGTGAACAACGCGGCCGAACAGCATGTGATGGAGTCGTTCGAGCACATCACGCGCGAGCAGCTGGAGCGCACGTTCCGCACCAATTTCTTTGCGATGTTCCGCCTGACGCAGGAAGTGCTGCCGCTGATGGAAAAGGGCGGCGCCATCGTGAACACGGCCTCGGTGACTGCTTATCACGGCAACCCGAAGCTTATTGACTATTCGGCCACTAAGGGCGCCATCGTGTCGTTCACGCGCTCGCTGTCCACCGCGCTGGCCGGGCGCGGCATTCGCGTCAACGCGGTGGCGCCGGGGCCGATCTGGACGCCGCTGATTCCGTCGACGTTTCCCGAAGACAGCTTGCCGTCGTTCGGCAAGAACACTCCCATGGAGCGGCCGGGGCAGCCGGACGAAGTGGCGCCGTGCTTCGTGTTCCTCGCCAGCGACGACGCCAGTTATATGTCGGGCCAGGTGCTGCATCCGAACGGCGGCCAGATCGTCAACGGCTAGCAGGAGCGGCCGGGCCGGGCATGGAGATTGCGATGTGCACTGCTCTTATACCGTTTGGAGAATCGACATGAAGCGTGAATTACTTTCCTGGGCCGCGGCCATGGCCGTGATGGGCGCGATGGCTGGCGGCGCGCAGGCGCAGTCCACGCCGGATACCGGCGCGCCTTCGAGCACCTCGCCTTCGACCACGCCCAACGATGGGTCGGCTGTGCCGCCCAATACGCCGGTGCCTGCTGGGCAGATTCCGCCTGCCGGCGAAACCGCCCCGGCGCACCGCAGCGAGGGCTCGATGGGTTCACAGGGGAGCATGGATGCCGGCACAGGCGCCGGTACCGGCCAGATGGGTTCGCCGGGCAGCAAGACCGGCATGCCGCAGGACCGCAACCAGGTTCCCGATCGGAACGAACCCGGCTCTACCGAGCCGAAGATGCCCAATACCGGCGGCAAATAAGCCGTGCCGATGCCAAGGCGGCGCCCCGAGGGGCGCCGCTGGCGTGTGGGTCCGTGATGGACGGCGGCTTCAATACTGCCGTCGCAGGTCGGCGGGCGGCCGCTTGATCTGGGCGCGGTATTTCGACACGGTGCGGCGCGCCACCACGATGCCGTCGGCGGCCAGCTTGCTGGCCAGCGCCACGTCCGATAGCGGCATGCGCGGATCTTCGTTGTCGATCAGTTCGGCGATCAGTGCCCGTACGGCGCCCGCCGAGCACGAACCGCCCGTGTCGGTGGCCAGTTCGCGCGAAAAGAAATACTTGAACTCCAGGATGCCCATGGGCGTGGCCATGTATTTGTTGGCCGTGGCGCGCGATACGGTCGATTCGTGGATGTCGAGTTCGGCCGACACTTCGCGCAGCATCAGCGGCCGCAGAGCAACCGGGCCGTATTCGAAGAACATGTGCTGCAGGCGCACGATGGCTTCGGCCACGCGCTGGATCGTGCTGTAGCGCTGTTCGACGTTGCGCACCAGCCAGCGCGCCTCTTGCAATTCCTGGGCCATGGGGCCGCGGTCGCGATAGCGCGTGGTGCGGAACAGGTCGGCGTAGACGCGGTGCAGGCGCGGTTGAGGCACCGCGCCGCGATTGCAGTACACGCGCCATTGCCCGCTTTCTTTACGCACGATGACGTCCGGCACGATGTAGGCGGGCGGGGCTTCGTCGTAGCGCCGGCCGGGTCGCGGGTCGAGCGAGCGCACGGTATCGCAGGCTTGTCGCAGGCTGCTTTCGTCGCAACCCAGGGCGTTTTGCAGAGCTTCGTAATCGTGGCGGGCCAGGATATCCAGGTGCTGGTCGACAATGCGGCGCGCCAGGGCGACCTCGGGGCGCTGCCCGTCGAGCGCCTGCAGTTGCAGGGCCAGGCATTCTTGCAGATCGCGCGCGGCCAGTCCCGGAGCATCCAGCTGTTGCACCAGGCGCAGCGCCGCGCGCCATTCGCTTTCGTCGGGCGGCGTGCCGAATACGCCTGGCTCGGCCAGTTCGAGCAGCGGCTGGCGCAGGTAACCGTCTTCGTCGAGCGCCTGCACGATGTATTGCGCCAGCAGCCGGTCGCGCGGCGACAGGCGGTAGGTGCGCAGTTCCTGGTCCAGACGCTCCTGCAGCGACACCGAGGCGCCCACCCACAGGCCCATGTCCATTGGCGCCCCGTCGTTGGCGCGGCGCGCGCTGGGGTAATCGCCAGAGTACGCGGCCGGGCCGTGCTCGTCGCCCAACGCACCCGACGACGTTGCGGCGGCTGCCTGCGCGACGGGGGCGTCGGCCCCCGCGCCATCCGGCGCCTGGGGCGCCGACGCGGCGGCTTCTTCGTCTTCTTCGAGGAAGGGATTTTCGACTAGCGCCTGCCGCACCTCCTGGTTGAATTCCAGGGCTGACATCTGCAGTAGCTTGACGGACTGCTGCAGGCGGGGCGTCAGCGCGGTTTGCTGGTGCAGGCGCAACTCATGGGCGGCGTGAATCAAAGTTATCTCCTTTCTTGCAACGGGTGTGGCAAAGGGCACTTCCCTGGTTATGCAAGAACCATGCCAATTTCCCTCCCGCAGGAGCGGAGCTGATTTGGCGAGCCGGCTCGCAGCCTTTCTTACGGTGTCATGTAAGAAGTGCAAAGCCGCGGGCGCCGCTATACCGGTTCTGGGGACGACGGATCGGAAGACGGCATACCGCTTGCTTATGGACGGCAACGCCGGGCAGCGCCAGGCAGCTTCCGTATGGAGATTCCCCATGAAAAAAATCGCGATAGTCAGTGAACACGCGTCGCCGTTGGCCTCGCCAGGCAGCGTGGACAGCGGCGGCCAGAACATCTATGTGGCGCAGACGGCGCGCCGGTTCGCGGCCGCGGGGCATCAGGTGGATATCTTCACGCGCCGGGACAATGCCTGCCTGCCCGCGGAAGTCGCCTGGCATCCTGGCATTCGCGTGATCCATGTGCCGGCCGGGCCTGCCCGATACGTTCCCAAGGAAGATCTCTTGCCGTATATGGACGACTTCGGCGCTTTCCTGTCGCGGCATTTCGGCCTGCAGGCGCGGCCGTACGACGTGGTGCACGCCAATTTCTTCATGTCGGCGCTGGCCAGCCTGCCGGCGGCGCGGCGCCATGGCGTGCCGCTTGCGGTAACTTTCCACGCGCTGGGGCGGGTGCGGCGCCTGCACCAGCGCGAGGCCGACCGCTTTCCAGACAGCCGGTTCCAGATCGAAAGCGATATCGTGCGCGAGGCCGACATGATCATTGCCGAATGCCCGCAAGATCGGCGCGACCTGCTCAATCTGTACGACGCCGACCCACGTCGTATCAGGGTGGTGCCCTGCGGCTATGATCCGCAGGAAATGTCGGTCATGGACAGCGGCGAGGCGCGCCGCCGGCTGGCGTGGCGGGCGGATGAATTCCGGATTCTGCAACTGGGCAGAATGGTGCCGCGCAAGGGCGTTGACAACGTCATCGAAGCGCTGGGCGTGCTGCATCGCCGGCATGGCGTGGCTGCCCGTCTTTGCGTGGTGGGAGGCGACCGGCGCGACAGCCCCGAACTGGCGCGCTTGCGCGCCGTGGCGGATCGGGCCGGCGTGACGCCGTTCGTAGAGTTTGCCGGGCGGCGCGACAGGCAGGATCTGTGCTGCTATTACTGCGCCAGCGACGTATTCGTGACCACGCCGTGGTACGAGCCTTTCGGCATTACGCCTGTGGAGGCCATGGCTTGCGGGCGGCCGGTGGTGGGTTCGGACACCGGCGGCATACGCAGCACCATCAAAGACGGCAAGACCGGGTTCCTGGTGCCGGCGCGTGATCCCGAAGCCCTGGCCGCGCGGCTGGCGCGCCTGGCCGCCGATCCCGGCCTGCGCCGCCAGATGGGCCTGGCCGGGGCGCGCCGGGCACGCCGCCGGTTTACCTGGCGGCAAGTGGGAAATGACCTGCTGGCCGCCTACGATGAGCTGTCGCCCGTGCAAACCCTGGATGCCTTCCAGGCGCGGCCGCAGGTGCTGGCCGCCTGATACGCGGTTGCGGCAGGTGTCAACATCGCGTCAGGTGTCAGGCTCCGCAGGTGCCGGACGCCGCTGTGCGCCGCTGGCGTTCCGGTTTTACGGTGTCTGAGACCGGCATTCCAGTTTTACCGTGTCTGATAGCGGCGTTCGGGTTTTACGGTGTCTGACACCCTACGGGAGTCAGACACCTGGCAGGTACACCTTGGTTTTGGGCGTCCGTGGCGTGAGCAGCTATCGCGTCAGGTGTCAGGCTCCGCAGGTGCCGGACACCGCTGTGCGCCGCTGGTGTTCCGGTTTTACGGTGTCTGAGACCGGCGTTCGGGTTTTATGGTGCCTGATACCGGCATTCGGGTTTTATGGTGCCTGATACCGGCATTCGGGTTTTACGGTGTCTGACACCCTACGGGAGTCAGACACCTGGCAGGTACACCTTGGTTCTGGGCGTCCATGGCGTGAGCAGTTATCGCGTCAGGTGTCAGGCTCCGCAAGTGCCGGACACCACTGTGCGCCGCTGGCGGTCCGGTTTTACGGTGTCTGACACCAGCGTTCCAGTTTTACCGTGTCTGACACCGGCGTTCCAGTTTTACCGCGTTTGATACTGGCATTCGGGTTTTACGGTGTCTGACACCCTACGGGAGTCAGACACCTGGTATGGCGCGGCGCGTGGCGCGGGCGCGGCGTGGGTTACTTCAGCACGCTGATATTGCCGTCGGGCTCGATATAGGCCCGGCGGATGTCCGATAGCTTATCGACGCCGTGCTGCCGCAGCTCGCTCATCAGTTCTTCCGGGGTTATGTATTCTCGCCGCATGCTGCGCCGTAGCATCTGGCCATCGCGCACCAGGCACACCTTGTCCGATTCGAGCAGGCGGCCGAGCCATGGCAGGAAATAGGTCAGCCGATCTATCAGCGCCACCCAGCCCACGATGACGGCGACCAGGATGGCGCCGTCGGTGATCGACTGGTACTGGCCCGCCATGCCGTTCTGCGCGGCGTCAGCGATCAGCACCAGCACCAGCATGTCGGCCACGCCCAAGGACCCGACGTCACGTCGCCCGGCCACGCGCAGCAATATCAGTATGCACCAGTACATGAGCGATCCGCGCACGATCAATTCCAGCGGCGGCACGGTCAGCCGGAACAGGTCTGGCCAATTGACATCCATGGTCGTACTCCTCGTGGTTGAACCCAACATCGCCCGCCGGCCCGCGCCGGCACGCTAGCGTGGCCTGCCGCCGTTGCGCACCGGGTCGGGACGGGAATGCGCCAGGCCGGCGTCGTCTTCGTCGACGATGCGGTCGGCCTCGATGTCGCTGCCGGTGTCATCTTGCAGCGACGGCTCCACGCTTTCGCGTTCGCCCGTGCCTTGCGAGTCGGTATCGTGGTCGCCGGCGGTGCCGGGCAGGTCGCTGCCCGAGTCGGATGAATCGCTGGGGCCCAGGCCGGGCTCGCGCGGCACGGCTTGGATAGGGAAGGGCGAAACGCGAAAAAACGACAAGTCCATGGCGAACTCCATAGTCGGGTGCGACGCGCCACGCGCGCGCCGCACACCCTCCTGCAAGTTTCGTGCCGGGGGCGGGGCGGGAACAGGGCTTGCGGCAAGCAGCGGCTTTTACTGCCGTGGAGTCCAATCATGAACGATGTCGATAAATCAACGCCGCGGCCCGCCGGCCGCCGGGAGCGGGAGGACGAAAAAATGCGTGAGCGCGATACCGATCGCACCTTGGCCGACCGGCCGGCAGACCCGAACCGGGCTGGCGCCGGCACACGCATTCCGCCCGGCGTGGACGCCGAGGATGTGCGCGATCCCGGTCGCCAGACACCGGACGCGCCGCCCGTCGACAACCGCTCATGACGCGGCGGGCTTGAGCAGGTCGGGCACGCGGGTTGCTATGCGTTCCTGCCCGCGAGCGGCGGGTTTCCCGGGGGGAACGAGATGAGTCCTTGGAAGATGAGCTGGCTTGCCGCGGCGACTGCCGCCGCGGTCATCATGGGAATACAGGCATACGCGTCTTCGGCGGCGCTGGATCACCAAGACCGCCTGTTCATGGAGGCTGCCACGCGCGCCGGCCTGTTCGAGCTGAGGGCGGGCGACCTGGCCTTGCAACGGGCTTCGAGCGACGAGGTGCGGGCGTATGCCCAAACGGTGTTGCGGGACCAGGCGCAAGCCCGCGCCAGCCTGTTGGCCCTGGCCGCGGCCAAGTCGCGCGCCGTGCCCACTGCCGTGGGCGCCGACCAGCATGCCTTGCTTGGCAGGCTGCAGAATGCGCCGCAAACCGCGTTCGACGACCTGTACTTGCAGAAGGTCGCGGTGCAGGGCCAGGCGTCCGTGGTGCGGCTGTTCGAGCGTACGGTGCGCGACAGCGACGATCCGGAGATCCAGGCCTACGCGGCCCGCGTGCTGCCCATGCTGCAGCGCCATCTCGACGAGGCGCGCCGGCTGCAGGCGCGGCTGCAATGGCCAGGCGCCAGTCCGAGCATGCTGGCCAGCGCGGACGGGCCGCTGTAGCTCGGCGAGCGCCGGGCGCCCGCGAGCGGCGCCCTCGGCACGCCGCTATGAGCGGTCGAACACGCGCCGCAGCAGGTCGATGGGCACGGGAAAGACGATGGTCGAGCTCTTGTCGCCGGCAATGTCGTACAGCGTGGACAGATAGCGCAGCTGCATGGCTTCCGGTGTGCTGGCCAGCGTGCGGGCGGCATCGACCAGTTTTTCGGCGGCCTGCTGTTCGCCTTCGGCGTTGATGATGCGCGCGCGCCGGTTGCGTTCGGCCTCGGCCTGGCGGGCAATGGCGCGCACCATGCTTTCGTCGATGTCGACGTGCTTGATCTCCACCGCGGCTACCTTGATGCCCCAGTCTTCGGTCTGCCGGTCCAGTATCTCGCGCAGGTCGGCATTGAGTTTGTCGCGTTCGGACAGCATCTCGTCGAGGTCATGCTTGCCCAGCACCGAGCGTAGCGTGGTCTGCGCCAGCTGGCTGGTGGCATCCATGTACTGTTCTACCTGGATCACCGCGCGGTCGGCGTCCACCACCCTGAAGTACAGCACCGCGTTCACCTTCACGGATACGTTGTCGCGCGAGATGATGTCCTGGGTGGGAATGTCCAGCACCACGGTGCGCAGGTCGACACGCACCATCTGCTGCACCACGGGAATCAGGATGATCAGCCCCGGACCCTTTACGCCGGTGTAGCGTCCCAGGGTGAACACCACGCCCCGTTGGTACTCGCGCAGCACGCGGATCATGGAAATGGCCAGCAGCACGATCAGCGCCGCGGCGATGAAATAGGCGATCAGGGTCATGTCGATTCCTTTGGGATGGAAGAGGCGGGGCGCACGTGCAGCACCAGGCCCTGGCGCGATTCGATGATGGCCTGCTCGCCGGGCCGCAGGGGCGCATCGGCGCGCGCTTCCCAGGTTTCCGCGCCGGCGCGCACCAGGCCGCCGTGCCCGTGCCAGGACAGCACTTGCACCGCCTGGCCGGCTTGCGTGCTTCCGTCTGACACTACGCGCCGGCGCTGTGCGCGCAGCGCGACAAAGAAGATCAGGAAGAGCAGCAGGGCGCTGGCGGCAGCCGCCGTTGCCACCAGCGGCACCGACAAGGCGAACCCGGCGCCGTGCGTGTCATACAGAAACAGCGAGCCGAACGCGAACAAGGCCAGGCCGGCCGCCCCCAGCAGGCCGAGTGTGGGCGTGAACGCCTCGGCCGCCATCAACGCAATGCCCAGCAATACCAGGCCCAGGCCCGCGTAGCTGACGGGCAGCATGTTCAAGGCAAACAAGGCGGTGACCAGGGCCACGGCGCCCAGCGCACCGGGCAGAATGGCGCCGGGGTTCATCATCTCGAACAGTATCCCGTAGATGCCCAGCAGCAGCAGGATGTACGCGATGTTGGGATCGGTGATCACGGCCAGCACGCGCGTGCGCCAGTCGGGTTGTAGCTCAAGCACAGCGGCGTCGCGCGTGGCCAATGTGATGACCGATGCATTAGCGCGTAATTCGCGGCCGTCGGCCCGGCGCAGCAGGTCGTGCAGGTCGTCGGCAACCAGGTCGATCACCTTTTGCTGCAAGGCCTCGCGGGCCGCCAGGCTGGCGGCGCCGCGCACGGCCTGTTCGGCCCATTCCGCATTGCGGCCGCGCATGTCGGCCAGGCTGCGGATGAGCGCCGCGGCGTCGTTGACGGCCTTGCTGTCATGGGGCGGCGGCGCGGCGTCCGCAGGCTTGCCGCCGGGGTCGGTTTCGGCCTTGCCGTGGTCTTCGTTCCGAGGCCGGCTGTCAGGCCCCAGGGGGATGGGGGTGGCCGCGCCCAGGTTGGTACCGGGCGCCATCGCGGCCAGGTGGCAGGCATAAAGAATGTAGGTGCCCGCGCTGGCCGCCCGCGCGCCGCCGGGCGCGACATAGCCGATGACGGGCACCGGCGAGGCGATGATGGCGCGCACGATATCGCGCATGGACGAGGCCAGGCCACCCGGCGTGTCGATGCGCAGCACCACGGCGGCGGCGCGGCGCGCATTGGCGTCGGCCAGGCCGTGCCGCAGGTACTCGGTGGTGGCGGGTCCTACCGCGCCCTGCAATTGCAACACCACCACCGGCGCAGACTGGCCTGGCGGCGCGGAGGTTGCCTGGGCGCGGGCCGGCGCGGACATGAAAGCGGCCATAGCCACCCACAACCAGGCTATCGCGCACAGCAACCCGGCACAATGGCTGGCGCACGGCAGGTGGCGTGACCCGGAATGCGGCATGGCGGCGCTCCTGGAGACGGGCCCGCATGCGAGCCCTGGTATCCATGGTAGTGCCTGCGCCCGCGCGTCACAAGGCGCCGTCGGTCGCCAGCAGCGTGACCAGGTGCGGCACCGTGGTCTGGGGCGGGGTGGCCTGCGCGCCGCGCTCGAACAACTGCTCGATGGCGTCGGCCGCACCGTGCGCCGCCCCGGCTTCGTGCGCCATGGTGGTGTAGTAGTCGAGGTCTTTGCGGGCGTTGGACAGCGAGAACCGCAGGCCCGAGTCGTCGCCCGATTCCAGGAAGGGACGCATGCGTTCCAGGGCTGCGCCGCCGCCGCCACCCTTGGCCAGAATGTCCACCAGCACTTGCGCCTCGATGCCGGCGCGTTTTGCGCAGGCGGCCGCCTCGGCAATGATGGCGGCGCAACCCAGCGAGACATAGTTGTGGATAAGCTTCATGCGATGGCCCGATCCCACCGGCCCGGCGTAGGTGATGTTCTCGGCGTAGCAGCGCAGCAGCGGCTGGCAGCGCTCGTACAGGGCGCGGTCGCCGCCCACCAACAGGTTCAGGCGGCCCTCGGCGGCTTCTTTGGGCGTGCGGGTCATGGGGGCATCGAGGAATTGGCCGCCGGCCTCGGCCACGGCTTGCGCGATGCGCACGGTGGAGGACGGGATGGCGGTGGAGCAATCGATGACCACTGTGCCCGGCCGCAGCCCTTGCAGCAGGCCGTCGGGACTGAACAGCACGTCTTCGACCTGGGGCGTGCCGGTCACGCACAAGATCACCACGTTGGCCTGGCGCGCCACCTGCGCGGGGCTGGCCACTTTGGCCGCGCCGGCCGTCAGCAGGCCATCGACCGGCTGGTTGCCGGGGTGGTCGAGCAGCACCAGGGGATATCCGTGTTTGACGATGTTGCTGGCAATGCCGTGGCCCATCAGGCCTACGCCAATCATGCCGATTGTGTCTTTCCCGGTAGTCATGAGATGGATTCGCGCTGAAATTTGGAAATTGGACGCCGCCGCGGCGGCACGATGACCATCATACAAGTAATGCAATGCCGCCCCGGCGGCCGCGCCTGGCCGCCGGGGCGGCTGGCCCCGGTGAACGGCCCCGGTGGTCAGTGCCAGCGCCGGCCGCGCGCGGCGCCGATGACCGTGCCGCAGACCAGCACGGCCGCGCCGGCCCACAGCAGGCCGCGTCCGCCTGTGGCCAGTTGGGTGTACATGCTGGTCTTGCGCACGTGCGGCGGCCCGGCGCCATCGCGGGCAGTATCTCCGCGTGCCGGGGCGCCGGCGTCGTACAACGCGTCGGCCCGCTCGCGGGCGGCGGTGTCGCTGCGCTGGTGGCGGATCAGCCAACCTGCCATGCGATCGGCCAGGGCGGGCATGCGCAGGCCCACGGACGAAATGGCTTTGGCGGCGCCGCCCACGAAAATATCGCGGCGCGGATGCTGGGCGGCGTACAGAATGGCCCGCGCGACGGTGTCGGCTGTGTATACGGGCGGCGGCAGGCGCGGCTCTACGTCCATGTAGTTGCGGGCGTGCTCGGAGTAACCGGTGGCAATCGAGGCCGGCTTGATCAACGTGACCGACACCGGCGCGGCTTCGGCCTCGAGTTCCATGCGCAACGCGTCGGTATAACCCTTGACGGCGTGCTTCGAGGCGGAATAGGCGCCTTGCAGGGGAATCGCCCGGTCGGATACCTCGCTGCCCACGTTGATCAGGGCGCCGCCATGTTGTTTCAGATAGGCGACGGCGGTGGTCGATCCGTACACCACGCCCCAATAGTTGGTGTCGAATAGTTTCCGCTGGTCTTCGATGGGCACGTCTTCCAGCCGGCCGAAAATCGATACCCCGGCGTTGTTGACCCACGTATCGATGCGGCCGTACTGGTCGATTGCCGCGCCCAGGATGCGGTCGTGGTCGGCCGCCACGCCGACATCGGCGCGCACGGCCAGGGCCTCGCCGCCTTCGGCCCGGATGGCCGCCACGGCGTCGTCCAGCGACTGCTGGCTGCGGCAGGCCAGTACCACCTTGGCGCCCTGGCGCGACGCCAGCCGCGCCGTGGCCAGGCCGATGCCGCTGCCCGCGCCGGTAATGACTATGACCTGGTCGTGCAATTTTTTCAGTCGGACATGCATGATGATCTCCCGTGTAGGACGCATCCGCCGGGCGGGCGGTCCTATACGGGGCCCCGCCAGGGCAGCGAATGGCGTAGTTCGGCTTCGATGCGGCGGCGCCGCTGCGCTGGCACATAGCGAGCCAGGCGCAGGTGGACGGCGCCGTAATGCAGCCAGAGTGTTTCGGCCGAATCGGCCTGTCGCACGAGCCGTGCCCAGTTGCGGTTGAATATGTGACGCGTGGTGGACCGCCCCATGTGCACCTCCACGATCATGCGGCCGTCGTCGAGCAGCGTTACCGTTTCGCCGTCGCGCACATGGCGGGCGAACGACAGGCTGGCCCCCGCGAGCAGCGCGATTTCGATGGCGCCATAGACGGCCACCGGCCACAGCCCGCGCATGGCGAACACCAGGCTGACGACGAGGGCGATGGCCGCGGCGCCGCCCATGCCCAGCAGGAACTGGCGCGGCGTGACGCAGCAGTTGCGCTTGAGCACCCAGCGTCGTTCGACCCGGGCGTCGGCCGTGGAAGCAGGGGCTGCGTCACAGGGCGGAATCAGCGCCGGCGGCAGCGGCGGCTGCGCACCCGGAAACGCATGGGCGCGGCGCATATGCATGATTTCACCGGATATCGGGCGGCACGACGAAGGTGTGATGCGGCGCCGGCGATGGCAGGGTCCATTCCAGCCCTTCGGCCCCTTCCCAGGGTTTGGCGGCCGCCGTTGCGCCCTTGCCGCGATAGCACTGCAGGATGACGTACAGGAACAGCAACTGCGACAGGCCGAACCAAAACGCGCCGATGGTGGCCACCTGGTGGAAGGTGGTGAACTGCGCGGCGTAGTCGGCGTAGCGGCGCGGCATGCCTGCCAGACCCAGGAAGTGCATCGGGAAGAACGTGAGGTTGAACGACAGCATGGTCGACCAGAAGTGCAGCTTGCCCAGCTTTTCGTTGTACATGCGGCCCGTCCATTTGGGCACCCAGTAGTACGCGCCGCCGAACAAGGCGAACAGCGAGCCGGCCACCAGCACGTAGTGGAAGTGAGCCACCACGTAGTAGGTGTCGTGCACCTGGATGTCGATCGGGGCGATTGCCAGGATCAGCCCGGTGAAGCCGCCCATGGTGAACACGAAGATGAAGCCGATCGCGAACAGCATGGGGGTTTCGAAGGTTAGCGAGCCGCGCCACATGGTGGCCACCCAGTTGAACACTTTCACCCCGGTGGGGATGGAGATCAGCATGGTTGCGTACATGAAGTACAGCTGGCCGGCCACGGGCATGCCGGTAGTGAACATGTGGTGCGCCCACACAATGAACGACAGCACGGCGATGGCCGAGGTAGCGTACACCATGGATGCGTAGCCGAACAGTTTCTTGCGGGAGAACGTGGGCACGATCATGGACACGATGCCGAAGGCCGGCAGGATCATGATGTAGACCTCGGGGTGCCCGAAGAACCAGAACACGTGCTGGTACATCACCGGGTCGCCGCCGGCGGCGGCATTGAAGAAGCCGGTGCCGAAATGGCGGTCGGTCAGCACCATGGTGACCGCCGCGGCCAGCACGGGCATTACGGCAAGCAGCAGGAAAGCGGTGATCAGCCAGGTCCAGCAGAACATCGGCATCTTCATCAGCGTCATGCCGGGCGCGCGCATGTTCAGGATGGTGACGATGATATTGATGGCGCCCATGATGGACGAGGCGCCCATGATGTGGATGGCGAAGATGGCCAGGTCCATGCCGGGGCCCATTTGCGCCGACAGCGGCGCGTACAGGGTCCAGCCGGCGGCGGTGGCGCCGCCGGGCACGAAGAAAGATGCCGTCAGCATGAGCGCCGCCATGGGCAGCAGCCAGAAGCTGAAGTTGTTCATGCGGGCGAAGGCCATGTCGGATGCGCCGATCTGCATCGGGATCAGCCAGTTGGCAAAGCCCACGAGCGACGGCATGATCGCGCCGAAGATCATGATCAGGCCGTGCATGGTGGTGAACTGGTTGAACAGCTCAGGCTGGAAGAACTGCAGGCCGGGCTCGAACAGCTCGGTGCGCAGCAGCAGGGCCAGCGTGCCGCCTTCCAGCAGCATGACGAACGAGAAGATGAGGTACATCGTCCCGATGTCTTTGTGGTTGGTGGCAAACAGCCAGCGACGCCAGCCGTGCGGGGTGTCGTGCCCGTGCGGGGCATCGTGGGTCAGAGTGTCCATGGCGCATCCTGGAATAGGGCGGGCTGGCGCTGACGGCAGCAAACAAGCTGCCGCGTCGCCCGGAGACCTGATCCGCACATTGAGCGCCTGCATAGCTGACAATCACCTGAAACCCGACATGCCAATGCCGGCAAATCTGGCGGTTCAGCCCGGCACGTCCGGCGTTTTCGCCACGCGCGCCGGGGCCCGGCCTGGGCGGGGCTGCCGCAGCCGGGCTTCCAGCAACACGTAGGCCACCAGCGCCACGATCAGCGGGGCAAGGTAATACAAGGCGCGGTAGGCCAGCAGCGTGCCGAGCACCTGGGCCTGCGACACTTGCGGGGCCAGCATGGCCACGAACACGGCTTCCAGCACGCCCACGCCGCCAGGTATGTGCACCACCGCGCCGGCGATGCTGCTGAGCAGCAGGGCCGCCAGCACCAGCGTGTACGACACACGCTGCTCGAACAGCAAGTACAGGATGCCGGCGATCGCGCCCCAGCAGATCACGGCCAGCACCGACTGCAGCACCGCGATGCGCAATGCCGGCAGCGGAATGTGGCGCCGGCCCACGCGCAGATGCCGGCGGCGCGACAGGGCGCATAGCGCCAGGTAACCCGCCGCGACGGCCAGCATGGCGGCTCCGGCCACCTGCAGCGCGGCCGGGCTGAGTTGCCAGGCCGAGGGCGCCTGGCGCAGGGCGAACAGCGCGCCGAACAGCCACAGGTAGCCCAGCCAGTTGGTGAAGATGCTCATCGCCAGCACCTTCGAAATCACCGATAGCCGCAAGCCCAGCTTGCCGTACAGGCGAAAACGCAGGCCCACGCCGCCGATCAGCGCGCCCAGGTTGACGTTGATGGCGTAGCTGACGAACGCCACGGCCATGGTCGTGGTCGTGCCCAGTTTGTGCCCGGTATAGGCGCGGCCGATCAGGTCGAAGGCGGTGTAGGCCAGATAGGCCACCGGCACCAGGCAGGCGCTTTCCACCAGCGCCGATGTCGGCATGTCCTGCAGCACGCGCCATACCTCGTGCCATTGCACATCGCGCGCCAGCCGCGCCAGCAGCACGATGGCCACCACCATGAACAGGCCGGTCCAGTATCGCCGCGTGCGTTTCCAGAAGCGGCGCGCGGGGCGCCAGGTGGTGGCCGAAAGCAGGCGGCGTGGCTTAATCATGCGAACGCTCATCGGTAGGCGCGGCGGGTTGGGAAGGATCGATGCGCTCCAGCCGCGGTCGGCGCACCGGCAAGGTGGCAGCCCATGCGGGGAAGCGGCGCAGCACGTGGAAGACGGCTACGCCGAACCACAGGCGGCTCAGCACGCGCTTCATGCCTTGCTGGGGCACCATGCGGCGGCAATGGTGCTGGATCAACTGGTCGAGGGATGCGCGCAGTTCCGCGGTGAAGGCGCGGTCGCGCACTACCACGTTGGCTTCCAGATTCAGGGCCAGACTGAGCGGGTCCAGGTTGCTGGAACCCACGGTGGCCCATTCATCGTCCACGCAGGCCACTTTGCCGTGCAGGGGCCGCTCGCAGTATTCGTAGATGATGACGCCGGCCGACAGCAGATAGTCGTACAGCGTGCGGGCCGCCAGTTGCGCGATGGGCATATCCGGCTCGCCCTGCAGGATAAGCCGCACGCATACGCCCCGTCGGGCGGCGTTGCGCAGGTCGCGCAGCAACCGGTAGCCCGGAAAGAAATAGGCGTTGGCCACCGTGATGTCGTGCTGGGCGGTGCGGAACCCGGCGCGGTAATAGCGTTCTATGTCGGTGCTGTGCCGGTCGTTGTCGCGCGTGACGAACAAGGCCGCGCCCGCGTCGGTGGCGCCGTGGGCCGAGCCGGCGCGGCGCCGCCAGCGCCGCCGGCGGCCGCGGCCATGCACCGCTTCGTAGGCGAAGCGGTGAATATCTTCCACTACCGGGCCGCGCAGCTCGGCCGCGTAATCCTGCTTGGCTTCGGGCCCGTATTCGGCCAGATGGTCGGCCGAGTAATTGATGCCCCCCACGAACGCCACCTGGCCGTCTACCACCGTCACTTTGCGGTGCATCCGGCGCAAGGCGTTGACGCGAAAACCCAGCACCCGGGGGTGCGGATCGTACACATGAAAACGCACGCCGGCTTCGGTCAAGCCGCCGATGAAGGTTTCGTCCAGGCAATCCGACCCGTATCCGTCTACCATGACGTCGACCTCGACGCCGCGCTGCGCCGCCTCGATCAAGACCTGGCGCAGCTCCTGGCCGACCGGGTCGTCGAACAGAATGAAGGTTTCCAGCAGGACTTCCCGGCGCGCGGCGCGTATGGCCTCGAATACGCGCGGGAAGAACGCCTCGCCGTTCTCCAGCAGGCGCACGGTGTTGCCTGGATGCCAGGCGGCGCTCATAGCCGCACCTCGGCCGCCAGCGGCGCGTGATCGGACAGGTGGCGCCAGACCCGTGATGCGAGCGGGACGGGTCTGGCCGCCGCCACGTCGCGCACATAGATGCGGTCCAGCGCCAGCAACGGCCAGCGGGCCGGGAACGTGCGCGGCTCGCGCCCGAGGGCGCGGCGGAATACGTCATGCAGCCGGCAGGCCGCCAGCAGCGGGGACGCGCGCCGGCGCCAGTCGTTGAAATCGCCGCCGACCAGCACTGGCGCATCGTCGCCGAGGCGCTGCACCAGTGCGCACAGCTGTCCCAGCTGCGCGCGCCGGTGCGCTTCGCGCAGGCCCAGGTGCACGCATACGGCATGCATGTCGCCGGCCAGGTCGGGATGGCGCACGGTGCACTGCAGCATGCCGCGGCTTTCGTGGTTGTCCACCGAGACATCGTGATTCTGGTGGGTAACGATGGGCCAGCGCGACAGCACGGCATTGCCATGGTCGCCCTCGGGGTAGACCGCGTTGCGTCCGTACGCGAAGTCGCTCCACAGGCTGTCGGCCAGGAACTCGTACTGCGACGTGGCCGGCCAGGCCGCCAGGCGGCGCGCATGGCGGTGATGCGTGCCGATAACTTCCTGCAGGAACACAATATCGGGCCCCGCGTCGCGCAGCGCGGCCTTCAGTTCGTGCAGGATGAAGCGCCGGTTGAAGAGCGTGAAGCCTTTATGGACGTTGACGGTCAGCAGCTTGATCGTCGTGCCGCCGCGTTGCGGTGATTCTTGATCTGGCGGTTCTTGGCCTGGCGATGCTTGGCCTGGCATATGGCTCTCCGGTGAGGCAATGGCCGACACCCAGGCAAGAAGCGTGCCCGGCGTTCGCGGGCGGCGCACGCCCCGAAAAATGGCCTTTTTTGCCTGCGCCGGAAGAAAATTCCGATTTACCGCGCCCCGAGGCTACCGTACCGGGCACGCTATATGCTGGCGCCCCGCCAGCCGGGACGGCGTTGCGTGGTGTTACGCCGCCAGGGATGCTGCCCAGGCATACTGGAGCCCTGCCGCGCGTACGGCGCGGCGGGTCCGGCCCTGTGCCGGCTGTTGAAGAGGACGCCATGTTCACCAAGCGAGACCAGGTGCGCAACCCATGGGCCGATACTCGCGCCCGCCTGGAAGACGAACGTGTCATGTTGCAACGCATCGCCAGGGGCGTGCCCCTCGGTGAAGTCATGGCAGACGTGCTTCGTTCCGTCGAACGTCAATCCGGCGTAGATCTCAAAACGTCGATCATGTGCGTCGACCCCGCCCTGGGGCAGTTGCGCTATCTGGCGGCGCCGGGCCTGCCGGCCGAGTTCGTGGCCAAGACAGACGGCGCGCCGATCGGCCCGACACAAGCGTCGTGGGGCGCCGCCGCCCACCTGGGCTCGCCCGTGTATGTGGGCGACATTGCAACCCACCCCAACTGGAAGCCGTGGCGCGACCTGGCGCTTGGCTACGGCCTGCGCGCCTGTTGGGCCACGCCCATCAAGGGAACCGACGGCAGCCTGCTGGGGGTGGTCTCGAACTACTATCGCGTCGAGCACATGCCGGCGCCCAACGACATCGATGCCATGGCGTTGGTGGCGCGCACCGTGGCCCTGGTTATCGAGCGCCATCGCACCCAACAGGCGCTGCGGGAAAGCAGCGAGCGATGGCGAAGCATGTTCCAGCGCATGCAGGAAGGCTTTTTCCTGTGTGAGGCCGTACGCGATGCCGAAGGCCGGATCGTCGATTTCCGTTTCATCGAGGTGAATCCGGCCTTTGAACAGCAGAGCGGTTTGCAAGCCGGCGACACGCTGGGCCATTCGCTGCGTGAAATGATCCCGGGGGTGCCCGACCTGATTCTGCAGACGTTCGCCAATGTAGTGGAAACGGGCGAGTCCGCGCAGTTCGAGCAGGCCGCGCCGCACCAGGGGCGCGACGCCTGGTACGAGGCGCATGTCCATAAAGAAGGACCTGACCGGATAACGGTGCTGGTGCTGGATATCTCGGCGCGCAAGGCCGCCGAGGGCGAGTTGTGGGCCGAGCAGCATCGCAAGAACTTCCTGTTGTCGCTCGTGGACCAGATGCGCGAGATTCATCGACAGCACGATATCGAGCATGCTGCGTGCGAGGCGCTGGGCCGCCACTTGCAATTAAGCGTGGCTGCCGTGCTGGAGTTCGACGCGAGCGGCGCTCGCGCGCGGGCGGGCACGCATTGGGTGTCGGAACAGGCAGAGCAGGAAGGCGAAAGTATTTCAATGAGCCAGATCGGCCGGGAATGCGCCCAGGCCTACGAAAACGGCCGCACCACGTTTCTGTCGCCCTTGCTGGCCAGCCAGGCAGGCGAGGCAAGTCCCGTGGCCATCGCGATTCCGTTGCGGCGTTGGGGTTGGCCTACCGGCATGTTGTACGTGAGGCCGCATCGCAGCAACCTGCTGAAAGGCACGGATATCGCGTGTGTGGAGGAGGTGGCCGAGAGGCTTTGCGATGCCATCGAGCGCTCGCAGTATGCCCGCGTGCTCGAGCGGCGCGTCGAATCGGCCATCGCGGAACGCGACCGCATCTGGCGCCTGTCGCCCGAATTGCTGGCAGTGGCCAATGCGCGCGGCCGCTTTGTCAGCGTGAACCCCGCCGTGCGCGCCATCCTGGGCTGGACGCCAGAGCAATTCCTGGCCATGCCCATGGAAGACCTGGCGCATGCGGACGATCTGCCGCGCATCAAGGAAAGCCTGCGTTTGAACGGCGATCCCGGCCAGCGGGTGCGGCACCTGGAAAGCCGCCTGCTGACGAAGCAGGGCGGCTATAGCTGGATCACGTGGACCATCTCGTGGGCACACGACAACTTCTACCTGGTGGGCCGCGACGATACCGATTTCAAGCTGCAGGCCGAGCAACTGCGGCAGGTTCAGGCGGCCCTGCTGCAATCGCAAAAAATGGAAGCCGTGGGCCAGCTGACCGGCGGCATCGCGCATGACTTCAACAATATGCTGCAAGGCATCAGCGGCGCGCTGTACCTGATCCAGCGCAAATTCGATGCCGGCAAGTACGAGGATGCGATTCGCTTCATTGCTACTGCCATGGACTCCACCAATCGGGCGGCGCGGCTCACGCAGCGCCTGTTGAGCTTTTCGCGGCGCCAGCCGCTGGACCCGCGGCCACTGGACCCGGCCGCCATGCTTGCGTCCATGGATGACCTGTTCCGCCGCTACACGGGCGAAGGGGTCATCTTGACCTGTCGCGCCCAGCCGGGCGTGCACATTGTAAAGTGCGACGCCAGTCAGTTCGAGAGCGCCTTGTTGAACCTGATCATCAATGCGTGCGACGCCATGCCGGACGGTGGTCACCTGACCGTCGAGGCGCTGAATACTCGGCTCGACGAGGATTTCCTGCGCCAGTACCCCGATGTGCGGCCCGGCGAATTCGTCGAAGTCAGGGTCGTGGACCACGGCCGCGGCATGGCGCCCGAAGTACTTGAGCGGGCCTTTGAGCCATTCTTCACGACCAAGCCCATGGGCGAGGGCACCGGCCTGGGTTTGTCGATGATCTACGGTTTCACCCGGCAGGCCGGCGGCCTGGTGGCCATGGACAGCACGCCCGGCGAAGGCACCACGGTCAGGCTGTGCCTGCCTCGCTATCAGGGACGCCAGGCCCGCCCCGATGGCCCCGCGGTCTCCGAGACGGTCGAGGCCGGCGCTTTGCCTCCCGATACGGTGATTGTGCTGGTCGAAGACGACACCAATGTGCGCGAAATGGTGCGCGAATGCCTCGCGGGTGTTTCGCTGCGCGTGCTGGAGGCGGCCGACGGCGAGGCTGGCGCGCGGCTGCTGAAGGACGCGCAGCGGGTCGACCTGCTGTTGACCGATGTAGGCCTGCCTGGCCTGAACGGCCGCCAGTTGGCCGACGTCGCGCGCGAAATCCGTCCGGGCCTGCGAGTGCTGTTCATGACCGGCTATGCGGAAAACGTGGTCGACGGCAGCGAGTTCCAGGGCGAAGGAATGGAAGTCATCCTGAAGCCATTTTCGCCGGGCAGCCTGATAGACCGCATCCGCAAAATGCTCAGCCATGAGGCGTCGGGCTGGAACATATCGGACGAGCGTACCCGCGACGGCGCATCAGGCCAACTGGATACTGACGGGATGGCCCTGCAATAGCTGGGTGAGGGCCAGGCATCCGCGCGTGTCCGGGCGTTGCACGGCGTCCGTGCGCACATCGCGCCAGGCCAGCCCTGCCAGGCCCGCCGGAAGCCGTACGTGTGTGTCGGCCCAGAAATCGGTTGCGCGCGCATCCCGCGCCGGGTCGGACAGCGCCAGGCTGCACAGGCGCGGCACGGCCACCAGCAAGTGCCGGCCTTCATGGCAGCGCACGAACGCCACCACATGCGCCGCCTTGGCGCCGTGCACGGACAGCGGCAGGTATGAGCCATGGCCGAACAGCAAGGGATGCGCGGTTCGCAACTGCAGCAGGCAATGTACGAGCTGCTGCTTGATCTGGCCCGGCTGCCAGGCGGCATGGCGCACGGCTGCGCCGCCTGCCTGAGGGGCCGGCGGATGCGCCAGCGCGGCTGCCCGCGCTGCGTAATCGACCGGGCGCCGGTTGTCGGGGTCCACCAGGCTGAAGTCCCAGAACTCCGTGCCCTGGTACAGGTCTGGAACGCCCGGCACGGTCATGCGCAGCGCGGTCTGGGCCAGGCTGTTGATCAGCCCCGCCGGCGCCAGGCGCTGCGCGAAGGCGGCGATCTGCTCCAGCCGCGAGCGGCCAGCGCCGTGGGGTTCCCGCAATTGTTCCAGGTAGGCGTCGCAAGCCGCCTCGTAATCGAGATCCGGCTCGGCCCAGCTCGAACGCCGCTTCGCTTCGCGCAAGGCTTTGCGCTGCCAGGCGCGGACTCGTTCCAGGAAGTGTTCTACGCCTGGCGTGTCGCCTGGCTCCAGCCCCGCAGGCCAGGCGCCCACGAGCGTTTGCAGCAACATGTAGCGGTCGGCTGCGGCCGGCGGCGCACCGGCCGGACCCAGCCATTGCTGCGCGTGCTGCAGCCATTCAAGCGGGATTTCCGTCAGCGCCGCCAGGCGCGCGCGCACATCTTCGCCGCGCTTGTGGTCGTGGCTCGCGGTGGCCAGCATCGCGCCGGGAAAGCGGCGGGCGCGGGCCGCGCAGGCGCGATGGAAATCGGCTGCGGACAGCGCAAAATGATCCGGCGCGGCGCCCACCTCGTTGCGCGACAGTAACGGACCGTAGCGGTAAAACAAGGTGTCCTCGAGCGCCTTGGCCGCCAGCGGCGGGGTCAATTGCTGAAATCGGCGCAGCGCCAGATCTTGTCCGGGCCGCGGCTCGTCGCCGGCGAGCCATAGCAGGATCTGGTTCAGCAGGTCGATGTCGGCATGCGACAACGCCGGGCCGGGCAACTGCCGGGCGCGCGCCGCGGCGGCCTGGCAGCAGGCCCGGTCGGCGGCGCTGTTGGCGGCGGGGCCGCCATAAGTGCGATACACCGGAAAGGCCGCCAGCAGGCGGGTCAGCACGCGGTCGATGGCGTTTTCGCTCCAGTCGCGCGTTGCGAGGTCGCCGCGCGCGACGTCCAGCAGGGCGCGCACCAGGGCGCGGCGTTCGGCCGCGAAATGGCGCGACAGCATGCGCAGGCGCGCAGCTTCGAGCTGTTCGCGCGGCGGCCGGTCGTCATGCGCCAGCACCTGCCAGGCCTGGACCAGCACCGGAGCCGCGGCCGGGTCGTGCAACAGCGCGCCAGCCTGGTCCATGAAGTCGTAGCCTGTCGTGCCGTCGACGTCCCAGCGTTCATCCAGGGTTTCGCCGGGAGCCAGGATCTTTTCCACCACCAGGTAAGGGTCGCGGGGCAGTCCGGCTGTCAGGCGCGCCTGGCCGGCCGTGCGCAGGGCAGCGCGCAACTGCCTGCAATAGCCGATGGGGTCGGCCAGACCGTCTACATGGTCGACCCGCACGCCATCGATCAACCCTTCGGCATAGAGCCGCAGCGTCAAGGCATGTACGGCGTCGAACACGTCGGGCCGCTCGACCCGCACGCCCACCAGCGTGTCGACTTCGAAGAATCTTCGCCAGTTGATCTGGTCGGCGGCCGTGCGCCACCACGCCAGCCGGTAGTGCTGCTTTTCCAGCAGTTGATGCAGGCGGGCACGGCCGGCCGCGTCCGCCGGGTCGTGAGATCCGGTTGCCGCGCCGGGTGTGGATGAGTCGGGCTCGGTGCCTGGGGCCAGCGGCAGGCGCGCGCCGCAGGCTTCGATGGCGTAGGCGCCGGCGTCGGAATCGTAGACCAGGCGAATGTCGCCGGCTTGCAGGCTGGCCCCATAGGGGCGCGCCAGCCGGGGCAGCAACAGCTTGCCATGCAGCGCGGCGTCGGGCGGATGCCAATCGATGTCGAACCAGTCGGCATACTGGCTGGCTTGCCCGTGCATCAACACGTCGCGCCACCAGGGGTTGGCGCAATCGGCCGCCATATGGTTGGGCACGATGTCGGCGATGAGCCCCATGTCCTGGCCGCGCAGGCCGGCCGCCAGTCGCCGCAGGGCTGCTTCGCCGCCCAGCGCCGGATCGACGCGGCCGTGATCGGCGACGTCGTACCCGTGCGTCGATCCGTTGCACGCCGTGCTAAGAGGCGAGAGGTACAAGTGGCTGATGCCCAGCTTCGCGTAGTACGGCACCTGGGCCAGCGCGTCGTCGAGCGTGAAGCCGGCGTTCAACTGCAACCGGACGGTCGCGCGGGGAATCATGCCGATCTCCGGGCGGCAGTGATCGCCTCGATCCGAGCGCGCAGCGCAGGGTCCTGCAGCAGGTTGCCGGAGGTTCGCGGCAGGCGCTGGCGCCAGTTGGGGTGTTCGGTGGTAGTTCCAGGCAGGTTAGGTTGGTCGGCCACGGCGGCCAGATCTTCCAGCGGCGCCAGCATCAACGGCGCCGGCGTGGCGGCTACGAAACCGAGCATGGCGGCGATGGGCGCCGTTTGGGGTGGCGTGTCGCCTTGCACCAGGCCGGCGGCGCGCAGGCCGGACCACAGGGACGAGCGCTGGGCCTGGCGTTCGGCCAGGGCTTGGGTATTGACCGCCGGGGCGGCGCCCAGACGAGCCCGCCATTGCAGGTCGCGGCCTTCCCACCAGCCACGTAGCGTGGGCAGGTCGTGCGTGGTGGGCATGGCAATGGCGTCGGCCGGCCATTCGCCGGGCGCCAGGAAGGCCGCGGACGTGCCGGAAGGCGGGCGCACGGGCGGCGCCGCGGTCTGGAACCACAGCACGCTGGTGCCCAGAATGCCGCGCTCGGCCAGGCGCTCGTTGAAGCCTTCGGGCACGGTGCCCAGGTTCTCGCCCACGATCAGGGCCCGGTGGCGCCAAGCCTCCAGGGCCACCAGGTCCAGCAATGGGTTCAGCGGATAGCGCAGATACGCGCCCGCCTCGGGCGAGGCGCCGGCCGGCACCACCCACAGGCGTGCCAGCCCCAGGATGTGGTCGATGCGCAGGCCGCCCGTGTCGGCGAGCACGGCTCGCAGCATCTCGATGAAGGCCGAATATCCGCGCTCCTGCAGCGCGTGGGGAGAGAATGCGGCCAGGCCCCATTGCTGCCCTGCTGGGTTGAAAAGATCGGGCGGGGCGCCTATGGACAAGCCTTCGATGATCTCGGCCTGGCGGCTCCACGCATGGCTGCCGCGCGGGTCCGTGCCCACCGCCAGGTCGGCAATCAGCCCCAGGCGCATGCCGGCCTGGCGCGCGCGGGCCTGGACGCTGCCCAGACTGGCGCGCGCCAGCCATTGCATGAAAATGTGAAAGCCCACTTCCTGTTCGTGCGCCGCGCCAAAGCCCCGGGCGCGGGACGAGCGAGGGTCGCGCAAGGCGTCCGGCCACTGCCGCCAGTCGGTGGCGTGGCGTTCGTGCAGCACTTCGAAAACGGCGTGGTTCTGCAGGGTGTCGCCGCCGGCTTCGCGAAAGCGGGCGCAGGCGTCGCGCAAGGCCGGCGCGGCGCGCTCGAACCTGTCGTACAGTTTGCGCAGCAGCGCCAGGCGCCGCGCGCCGGCGGCCTGCCAGTCGACCAGGCAGGCCTGCTCGAGCGCCGCGGCGCGTCCGGCGGCATCCACTGCCGCCATGGCCGAGCGCACTTCATCAGCGCCGAATACTGCGCCCGGATCGGCATACAGCACATTCAAGAAGAGCCGGCTCGATGGAGAGTAGGGGCTGCAGGCTGCGGGCCGGGCGCTGAACATGGCGTGCATCGGGCTGACCGCCAGCGCGTCGGCGCCGAGCCGGCCTGCCTGTTCGGCCAGGTCGGCCAGCGCGCCGAAGTCGCCATAGCCGCCCGCGGCCGGGGCCGAGGGGTCGGCGCGGCGCAGGCTGTGTATCTGCGCGGCGATGCCCCAGGCTCGCGGCGAATCGTCCTGCAGCAGCTGCGCTGGCGATGGGCATCGCCCGGGCGCAACGGCCAGCGCGTACTGGCGCCCAGCCAGTTCCAGCAGGTGGTAGCCGGGGCGGTCAGGAGCCTGCAGGCAGGCATCGTCGCCGGCCCCGGTGGCCTGGCCTTCGTCGCAAGTGCCGTCTTCGTAGTGGACGAGATAGCGGCCCGCGCGCACGCCGGGCAGCTGCACGCTGTGTCCCGTCCGGACAATGGTCAGTGCGGGCGGCTGGCTGGCGGGCAAGGCCAGGCGAGCAAGGCTGTCGCGCGCCTGCGCCGGCGTGTCGGCGGGCAGATCCATGGCCGCCAGGACCGCGCGCAGCGTTTCGGCGGGCGTGTCGCGCCGCCGGCCATGCGCATCGATCCAGCGCGGCGCCACGCCGGCGGCTTCGGCCAACGCCGTCAGTGAATCCGCGACAGAGGCGCTGGCGCTCATCGGGGTTCCTCCATGATGCACAGCGTGCACTCGGCTGGCAGGCTGCCGCCGGCCAGCGCGTCGTATGCCCCGGCGCAGCTCTGGAACAGCAGCACGGCGGCTTCGCCCGGCAACGCCGCGTGGACCGGCGCGACATCTTCGTCGCCCAGGTTCACATACAGGGACAGCCGCGCGCCGTCGCCCAGGCGCCAATGCGCGGCCACCGCGGATGGCCCCAGCACGTTGGCGGCTTCGGCGCGAGCGCCCGCCAGGCGCGGCGCGATGAGGCGCTGTCGCACCTTGAGCAGCGCCTGATAATAATCTTGCCAATGCACTGCCTCCGGCTCTTCGACCCAGGGATAGCTGGACGCATAGGTGTCCGGATCATTCGGGTCCGGCAACTGCCAGCCTGTACGGCGCGGTGCGGCACCGAAACGGAACTCGCGCTGCCTGCCGTCGCGCACGGCCTGCGCCAGGGCAGGATCGGCATGATCGGTGAAATACAGGAACGGCGCCCGCGCGCCGCATTCCTCGCCCATGAAAATCAGCGGGATGTGCGGCGCCAGCAGCTGCAGGGCGATGGCGGCCCGCAGGGCTGGCTGGCGCCGGGCGGCGAGCGTCAGCAGGCGTTCGCCGAAGGCGCGGTTGCCGGTCTGGTCATGATTCTGCAGGAACAGCACGAACGCCGTGGACGGCAGGTCGGCGCTGGGCTCGCCGCGATGCCGCGCCGCATCGCGCAGCGTGGATTGACCCTGGTAGGCATAACCTTCGGACAGGCAGCGCGCCAGCATGGCGGCAGGTTGCGCGGCGTAGTCGGCGTAGTAGCCGTGAGTCTCGCCCGTAAGCAGATGGTGCAGCACGTGATGCGCGTCGTCGTTCCATTGGGCATCGTAGCCCTGCCGTAGCAGCGACGCGCGATTATCGTCGTTCTCGACCACCAGGTGTATGTGCCGTGACGCCGGAATGTGGCTGCGCACGTAGCGCGCCAGTCGGGGCAGCCACTCTGGCGTGGCGATGGCATGCACGGCATCCAGCCGCAGGCCGTCGAAGCGGTACTCCGTCAGCCAGTACAGGGCATTTTCTTCGAAAAAACGGCACACCTGCGGTTGCCGGAAATCGATGGCGGGGCCCCAGGGCGTCTGCACGTCGTCGCGAAAGAACTGGCGGGCGTAGGCGGGCAGGTAGTTTCCTGTGGGGCCGAAATGGTTGTAGACGACATCGAGCATCATGCACATCCCCAATGCATGGGCCGCATCCACCAGTTCTTTCAGTTGACGCGGCGTGCCGTAGCAAGCGTCGGGCGCGAAGGGCAGCACACCGTCGTAGCCCCAGTTGCGCCGGCCGGGAAAATCGGCGATGGGCATGAGTTCCACCACGGTGATGCCCAGCGCGGCCAGCTCCGGCAAGCGTTGCTGCAAGCCGGCAAAGCCGCCCGCGAGCCCGGCGTGCACTTCATAGATGACGGCTTCCTGCCACGGCCTGCCCGTCCAGTCGGGGTGCCGCCAGGCGTAGCCGTCCGCGGCGGAGACGATGCTGTAGCCGTGCACGTCATCGGCCTGCTGGCGCGATGCGGGGTCCGGCACGGCGTGTTCTGCGTCGAGCCGGTAACGGTAGCGCGTGCCGGGCGGGCACGCCACGTCTGCCTGGACCCAGCCTGTCTCGTCGGGCTGCAATGGAATGGGCGTGCGTCCTTCTATTTCAAGCGCCAGGGCAGGCGGCGCGGACGGCGCCCACAGGCGAAAGCGCGTCGTGCCATCCGGCATGGCCTGCGCGCCGAACATGGGCGCGGCGTCGTCCACCGGGGCGTCGAGGCGCCGGCAGGGCTGGCATTCGGCAGGCATGGTGTTCATGTCGAGGCTCCCGCATGCGCCGCCAGGACCACCAGGCTATGGGCCGCCACGTCGACGGTTTCCGCCGCGACCGGTTGCGCGGCGCGCCGGGGCTGGGCGCTGTCGAGTTCCAGGGTCCATTGCAGCGCGGGTGGCGGCAGGTGGAAGCTGGCGGGTTCGTGGCCGGCGTTGAACAACAGCAGCGTCACGTCGGCTTTTCCGCCGCCGACGCGGCAGGCGCGGCGCATCGCCAGCGTGCGGCGGCCGGCGTCTTCCCAGGCGGGCGGGTCCATCGGCTGGCCCGCTTCGGTGAACCATGACAAGGCGCCGATGCCGGGAGTGGCCTCGTGGCCTGCATCGCCGTAGCGGGCCGTGCGCAAGCTGCCGTGGGCACGCCGCAATGCGCTCAGCCGAGCGACGTAGTCGGCCAATTCGGCGCCAGCGGGGCGTTCGAGGTCGGCCCAATCCAGCCAGCTGATCGGGTTGTCCTGGCAATAGGCGTTGTTATTGCCTTGCTGGCTGTTGCCGAACTCGTCGCCCGCCAGCAGCATGGGCGTGCCATCGGCCAGGAATACCGTGGCCAGCACGGCGCGCTGGATCAGCGCCCGCTGCGCCAGCACTTGCGGGTCGCCGGTCGGGCCTTCGTGGCCCCAGTTGGCGCTGAAATTCTCGGCATGCCCGTCATTGCCGCCTTCGCCATTCGCCTCGTTGTGGCTGCCGTCATAACTGACGACATCGCACAACGTAAAGCCGTCATGCGAGGCCGCATAGTTGATGCTTGCCCAGGGCCGCCGATGGCGACGGTCGAACAGGTCGCGCGAGCCGGCAAGCCGCGCGGCGAGTTCGCCGGTCATGCCATCGTCTCCCCGCCAGTAGCGGCGCACGCCGTCGCGGAACCGGTCGTTCCATTCGGCGAAGCCCGGCGGATGCTGGCCCAGTTGATATCCGTCCGGTCCGATGTCCCAAGGCTCGGAAATGAGCTTCAGCCGCGATAATTGCGGGTCTTGCAGAATGGCGTCGAAGAAGCCCGATCCCGGGTCGAACCCGGTGCCTTCTCGTCCCAGCGTCACGCCCAGATCGAAACGGAATCCGTCAACGCGATAGGCCGAGGCCCAGTGCCGCAGCGAGTCCATGACCATCTGCAGCACGCGCGGGTGAGAGATATTGACAGTATTGCCGCAGCCGGTATCGTTGATGTAGTGGCGCTCTTCGCCCGGCACGAGCCGGTAGTAGCTCGCATTGTCGAGCCCGCGCCACGACAGGGTCGGCCCCAGTTCGTTGCCTTCGCACGTGTGGTTGTAAACCACATCCAGAATGACCTCGATGCCCGCGGCGTGCAGGCGACGTATGGCCTGCTTGAGTTCGTTCGGCCCGGCCTGGGGCACATAGGCCGGTTCGGGGGCAAAGAAAGACAGCGTGCTGTAGCCCCAGTAGTTGTGCAGTCCCCGTTCGACCAGAAAGCGGTCCTGCAGGAACGCATGCACGGGCATCAGCTCGACCGCGGTGACGCCGAGCCGGTGCAGGTGATCAATGAAGCGCGGGTCGGCCAGGGCGCTGGCAGTGCCGCGCAAGGGCGGGCGCAGGTCTTCGCGCTGCATCGTGGCGCCGCGCAAATGCAGCTCGTACAGTACTGTGTCGTTCCAGCCGGTCGCCGGCGCGACGCTGCGGCCCCAGTCGAAGTGATCGTCGACCACCACGGCTTTCGGCATCGGCAGGGCGCTGTCGCGCCGGTCCATGCTCAGGTCGGCCTTGGCGTGCTGCATGCGGTAGCCGAAAAGCACATCCGACCAGCGCACGCCGCCGGTCAGGCGCCGCGCATAAGGGTCCAGCAAGAGTTTGTGCGGATTGAAACGGTGCCCGTTGCGCGGGTCGTACGGCCCGTGCGCGCGAAAGCCATACACCAGTCCGGGCTGCGCGTCGGGCAGGTAGCCGTGCCACACTTCATCGGTGCACTCCGGCAACGCCAGGCGGCTCAGCTCCTTGCGGCCGCGCGCGTCGAACAGGCACAACTCGAGGCGTGTCGCGTTTGCCGAAAAGACGGCAAAGTTGACCCCCAGGCCGTCGCTTGTTGCTCCCAGCGGGTATGGGGAACCGGGAGCCAGGCTGGATTGTGCGGAAATGGCCATCATCAGTCCTCGTGCCGCAGCAATAGTGTCGACAGCGGCGGCAGCGTCAGCGACACCGATTGCGCCTGGCCATGGGCCGGCGTGTCGTGGGTATCGGCCAGGATCGGACCGGTCAGGCCGGTGCCGCCGTAGGCCGCGTCGTCGGTATTGATGCGCGCGCGCCAGCGGCCCGGCAGCGGCACGCCGATGCGGTAATCATGGCGAGCCACCGGCGTGAAATTGCAGACCGCCAGCAGGTGGCGCTGGCCATCGGTGCGAACGAAGGCCAGCACGCTGTTGGTTTCGTCGTCGCCGACCATCCAGGCGAACCCCGACGGATCGGAATCGCGCCGATGCAGTTCGGGCAATTCGCCATACAAGTGGTTCAGGTCGCCCACCAGCCGCTGTACGCCGCGCCGGCCCGGGTCGTCCAACAGGTTCCAGTCGATGGCGGCATCATGGTTCCACTCGCTTTCCTGGGCGATTTCGCCGCCCATGAACAGCAGCTTCTTGCCGGGATGCGCCCACATATAGCCGTAATACAGGCGCAATTGCGCCAGCCGGTCCGCGTGGCTGCCGGGCATCTTGCCCAGCAGCGAGCCCTTGCCGTGCACCACTTCGTCGTGCGACAGCGGCAGAATGTAGCGCTCGGAGTACGCATACATCATTCCGAAGGTAACGTCGTGGTGGTGGTGCCGGCGGTGCACGGGATCATGGCGCATGTAGCGCAGGGTGTCGTGCATCCAGCCCATGTTCCACTTGTAGTCGAAGCCCAGCCCGCCGTCGCCGGTGGGCGCGGTCACTCCGGGCCATGCTGTCGATTCCTCGGCCACCATGATGGCGCTCGGGCATTCGCATCCCACGACGGTATTCAGTTCGCGCAGGAAGTCGACCGACTCCAGGTTTTCCCGGCCGCCGTAGCGGTTCGGAATCCATTCGCCCGGGGCGCGGCTGTAGTCGCGGTACAGCATCGACGCCACTGCGTCCACGCGCAGTCCGTCGATATGAAACTCGCGCAGCCAGTGCAGCGCGCTGGCAATCATGTAGGCTTTTACTTCGTTGCGCCCCAGGTTGTAGACCAGCGTGTTCCAGTCGGGGTGGAAGCCTTCGCGCGGGTCGGCGTACTCGTATAGCGCGGTGCCGTCGAAGCGCGCCAGGCCGTGGGCGTCATTGGGAAAGTGCGCCGGCACCCAGTCCAGTATCACGCCCACCCCGGCCGCATGGCAGCGGTCGACGAAGCGCGCGAAATCCGCTGGCGCTCCATAGCGGGCGCTGGGCGCAAACATGCCCAGGGGCTGGTAGCCCCACGAGCCGCCAAACGGGTGCTCCATGATGGGCATGAGCTCGATATGGGTGAAGCCCAGTGCGCGCGCATAGGCCGGCAGGCGTTCAGCCAGCCGGTCCCAGAGGGGACCCGGCCCGCAGTCGCCCAGCCACGAGCCCACGTGGACTTCATAAATGGCCACCGGCGCGTCGGGCCGTTGGCGCGCCGCGCGGCTTTCCATCCAGGCGGCGTCGTTCCAGGCATAGGGCGCGCAGGCCGGCACGACAGAAGCCGTGGCGGGCGGCGCTTCGGTCTGGCGCGCCATCGGATCGGCGCGCAGCGTGGTCGCGCCGTCCGCCCCCAGGATCTGGTACTTGTAGCGGCTGAGCGGCGCGACTTCCGGCACAAAGATCTCCCATACTCCGGCGGCATGGCGCAGCCGCATGCCATGGCGCAGGCCGTTCCAGCCATTGAAGTCGCCTACCAGCGCCACGCGGCGCGCATTGGGCGCCCATACGGCAAAGCGCACCCCGGCCACGCCATCGATCTCGCATGCGTGCGGGCCCAGGCACTGGCCGGCATACAGCCAGGATCCCTGGGCCAGCATGGTCAGGTGGGCGTCGTCCAGCAGCGGGCCATAGGCGTAGGGGTCGCCGATCTCTTCGACGCTGTCGGGCCAGCGTACCCGCAGCCGGTAGCAAGGTTGCCCGTCATTGCAGTGGCGCGTGATGTCGGCGGCGTACAGGCCGTCGCCTATCGGCGACAGCGGCAGCACGGCCCCTCCGGAAAACACCGCCTCGGCCCCGAGCGAGCAGGGCAGCAGGGCGCGCAGCAGCGTGCGTCCGTCTTCGGCATGCGGGCCCAGCACACTGAAAGGGTCGGGGTGCCGCCCCTCCAGCAGTGCCGCGCGCGTTTCGGGGGCCAGGTCCGTGCCGGCGGTTTTTTCTGTTTCGCTCATGGGCGTTGTTCCTCCTGGCCGATGGCCGTTGCCATCAACTGGGTGCGCGCCAGCTCGGCCAGCCCGCACAGTGGAATGGATACCCAATCGGGCCGGTGACGCGCCTCGTAGCAAATTTCATAGGCGGCTTTCTCGATCAGCGCGGCCTGCACCAGGGCCTGCTCGCGCTCGGGCGGCAGGCGCAAGGCCTGCCCGGCGGTCTCGCGATAGCCTTGCATGAAGGCTTGAGCGGCGCGCGCGCTGAACCGCTCCAGCAAAGAACGGCGCCGGTCTTGCGGACTTTGGGGCGGCTGTCCCTCTGCTGTGTCGCTGGGCGGCGCCGGGGCGTCCGGCGGCTCGCCGCGCGCGATGGTGGCAGCCGCATAGTCGAGCGAACGCAGCATTCCGGCCACGTCTTTCAATGGGCAGGTCTTGGCGCGGCGCTCGGCCAGCGTCCGGGCCGGTTCGCCCTCGAAATCGATCAGGTAGGCGTCGGTGTGCGCCAGCAGCACCTGGCCCAGATGGAAGTCGCCATGGATACGCACCTGCAGGGCGCCCGTGGCGGCCTGGGTCAACCTGCCTATTTGCTCGGCCAGGCGATCGCGGTGCTCGCACAGCCAGAGTCCGCATGCGCGCGTGGTGGCATCCAGCGCGTCGTCCAGTCCCGGCAGCATGGCCAGCGCCCGGTCCAGCATCGCGACGATGGCATCGGCACGCGCCTGCGCATCTTCCGGACGGGCGGCCTGCGGGGCGAAGGCCGGGTCGTCGCAGGGTTGCGCCAGCACGTTGTGCAGCTCCGCAAGCCGCCGGCCGATGGTGGCGGCAACGGTGGCGTATCCGGCCAGGGTTTCGTCGAATTCTTCCAGGCCGGCATTGCGCGGCAGCGCATCGTCCAGGGCCCGCTTCAGGTAGTCGATGGTCCACGACCAGGCGTCGCCCTCATGGATCAGGTAGGCGTGCAGCACCGCGAGCGTGCGCATCGAGCCGTCGGCGTCGCGGCGGGCCACTTCACCGAGCAAGGCGGGGGTGTTGGCGTAACCCGCCTGGGTCAGGCGCCGCGACATTTCTACCTCGGGCGACAAGCCGGATTCCAGGCGGCGCACGATTTTCAGCACGGCTTTGTTGCCCAGCGCGATCGAAGTATTGCTCTGTTCGCCGGCGTGCCAGTGCAACGGGATGTCGGGCGGAAGTTCCAGGCTGCGCAGCCCGGCTTCGGGCAAGAAGCACAAAGCCGACGTCGATTCGCCGCCCGCGGGCTGCTCGCGCCCGGATTGCAGGGCGGCTACCAGCGTGCGCACGTATGACTCCTGGCGGGATGCGTCGACCAGTATGCCTACGTCCGAGCCGCGCCGGACGCGCGCCAGAATGTAGTCTTGCGGCGCCGCGGCTTTCCAGGCAACCGACAGCGGCACGTGCAGGCGCGTACGGGCCGCGCCCGTTCCACTTTCGAGCTCGGTGACCAGGTATTCCTCGGCGCCGCCGCCAGCCAACGGCGTGCTGTCTACCAGCCGCGCCGCGCCAATGCGATGCTCGGAAGGGAACCACCGCTGGCGTTGCAGGAAGGCGGGCAGCACATCTTGCTCGAATGCCCGCCGCGAAGACTCCGTCAGCGCAAGCCCGCCGCGTCCCCGCAGCACGAGGGTGGCCTGGTCGGACATCTGTTCCGGTTGCTGGGCATGCCAGGCGGGCGATGCATGCTCCGTGCTCAGCTCGAACCAGTAGAACCCATATGGCGGCAGCGTCAGCAGATAGGGCAGCTTGCCAATATCGGGAAAAGGATTGCCGCCCAGCATTTCCACCGGAACGCGCCCGTCGAACTCGGCAAGATTCAACTCGACCGGCTGCGCGGTGCTGGAGAGGTTGGCCACGCACAGGATGGTGCTGTCGTTTGCCTGCCTCAGGTAGGCCAGGATCTTGCGGTTGCCCGGGTACAGGAAGCGCAGCGAACCGCGCCCGAAAATCTGCGACTGCCGGCGCTTCGCCACCATGCGGCGGGTCCAGTTCAACAGCGAGTGCGGGTCGCGCTGCTGCGCTTCGACATTGATCGCCTCGTATCCATACAGCGGGCTCATCAGCACCGGCAGGGGCAGGCGCTCCGGATCGCTGCGCGAAAATCCGCCATTGCGGTCGGGCGACCATTGCATCGGCGTGCGCACGCCATCGCGGTCTCCCAGGTGGATGTTGTCGCCCATGCCCAGTTCGTCGCCGTAGTACAGCACCGGCGTGCCCGGCATGGATAGCAACAGGCTGTTCATCAGTTCGATGCGGCGGCGGTCGCGCTCGAGCAGGGGCGCCAGGCGGCGCCGGATGCCCAGATTGATGCGCGCCCGCGGGTCGGCCGCATAGACGTTCCACAGATAGTCGCGCTCTTCGCTGGTGACCATCTCCAGCGTCAGTTCGTCGTGGTTGCGCAGGAAAATGGCCCACTGGCAGGTGGCCGGAATTTCCGGCGTCTGCGCGATGATGTCGGTGATCGGAAAGCGGTCTTCCTGCGCGATGGCCATGTACATGCGCGGCATCAGCGGAAAGTGGAACGACATATGGCATTCGTCGCCGTTGCCGAAATATTCCTGGGCGTCTTCCGGCCACTGATTGGCCTCGGCAAGCAGCATGCGGCCGGGGTACTCCGCGTCGATGACGGCGCGGATGCGGCGCAGCACCTGGTGCGTCTCGGGCAGGTTCTCGTTGTTGGTGCCTTCGCGCTCAACCAGATACGGCACGGCGTCCAGCCGCAGTCCGTCTACGCCCATGTCCAGCCAATAACGCATGACCGACAGAATCTCTTTCAGCACCTGCGGATTGTCGTAGTTCAGGTCGGGCTGGTGCGAGTAGAAGCGGTGCCAGAAATAGGCGCCCGCCTCGGGGTCCCGGGTCCAGTTCGATTTCTCGGTGTCGCAGAAGATGATCCGGGTGCCCGAGTAGGCCTGGTCGTTGTCCGACCATACGTAGTAGTTGCGGGCTGCGCTGCCGGGCCGGGCACGGCGCGCGCGCTGGAACCACGGATGCTGGTCGGAAGTATGGTTGACCACCAGTTCGGTGATGACCCGCAGGCCGCGCGCATGGGCGGCGCGGATGAAGCGCCGCGCATCGGCAATGGTGCCGTAGTCGGGATGAACGCCCCGATAGTCGGCGATGTCGTAGCCATCGTCGCGCCGCGGCGACGGATAGAAGGGCAGCAGCCAGACGGTGTCCACGCCCAGGCTGGCAATGTAGTCCAGCTTGGCGGTCAGTCCTTCGAAGTCGCCGATGCCGTCGTTGTTCGAGTCGTAGAACGAGCGGACATGCAGCTGATAGATGACCGCGTCCTTGTACCAGAGCGGGGTGTCTTGAACAGGCGGCAGGGCGGATGGTGCTGGCGACATGAGTACTCCGCGTCTAGTCGTGGGCCGACAGGCGCCACAGGCGATAGGGCCGGTCCGGGTGCAGCGCGACGTCGCGCCATTTGCCGTGCCAGTACTCGCGGCCGCCGTCGAGCAGGTCGTCGGCGCACAGCCGGCCGTCGTCGGGCAGGTCGAACAGCCGGAACGGCGCTTCCATTCGAGCTTGCTGCGGCCGGTGCGGATCGAGGCTGATGGCGGCGAGCACGACGTTGCCGCGGCACGGCGTGGCTTTGCAGAAACACAGCACCTGGTCGTTGCCGGCGTCGATAGCCGTGAAGCCGCGATGGGTCTGCAGGGCGGGGTTGGCGCGGCGTATGGCGTTGAGCCGGGATATTTGCGCAATGATGTTGCCTGGCGCGTTCCAATCGCGTTGCCGCAACTGGTACTTCTCGGAATCCAGGTATTCCTCTTTGCCTGGCAGCGGCTGGAATTCGCACAGCTCGAAGCCGCTGTACATACCCCACAGGCCCGAAGTCGTGGCCGCCAGCGCGGCGCGGATCAGGAAGCCGGCGCGCCCCGAGGTCTGCAGGAAATAAGGATTGATGTCCGGCGTATTGACGAAGAAATTCGGCCGGAAAAAATCGGCCACCGGCGGCGCCGACAGTTCCTGCAGGTACTCTGTCAGCTCGCGCCGGGTGTTGCGCCAGGTGAAGTAGGTGTACGACTGCGTGAAGCCCGCTTTCGCCAGGCGGTACATCATCTTGGGCCGGGTGAAGGCTTCCGACAGGAAGACGACGTCCGGGTGCCGGTTCTGCACTTCGCCGATGAGCCATTCCCAGAACGGCAGCGGCTTGGTATGCGGGTTATCTACCCTGAAAATGCGTACGCCGTGGCCTATCCAGAACAGCACAATGTCCCGCAAGGCCAGCCACAGTGGCGATTTGCGGGCGCGCCGGCCGCCCGCAGCGTAGAACGATACGTTGACGATGTCTTCGTACTTTTTCGGCGGATTCTCGGCATGCCGGATGGTGCCATCGGCGCGCCGCTCGAACCAGTCGGGATGTCGCGCCAACCAGGGGTGATCGGGCGAGCACTGAATGGCGAAATCCAGCGCGATTTCCAGGCCGTGTTCGCGCGCGCGCTCCACCAGCCGCAGAAAGTCGGACAGGGTGCCCAGCTCGGGATGGATGGCGTCGTGCCCGCCCTCGGGCGAGCCAATGGCGTAGGGGCTGCCTACGTCCCCTTCCTCGCTGTGCAGGCTGTTGTTGGGCCCTTTGCGGTGCGTGCGGCCGATGGGGTGGATGGGCGGGAGATACAGTACGTCGAAACCCATGTCCCGCACCCGGGGCAGTTGGGCGATAACGTCGTCGAAGGTGCCGTGCCTGCCGGGTTCGGCCGCCGCCGAGCGGGGAAAGAGCTCATACCAACTCGCATAGCAGGCCGCGCGCCGGTCGACCCACAAGGGATAGGGCGCAGGGCTCAGGTAGTGAAAGGGCTTGTCGGCCAGTGTGCGCATGGCCTGCGCCAGCTTGTCGTCCAGCAGCGCCTCGGCCGCCTGGGTTCCGGACGCCGCACCGGCCTGCTGCAAGGCCGTGGCGACGCAGGCTGCCGCGGCTTTGCCACCGGGCAATGCGCCGCCGCGCTCCAGCGCGGCGCGCAGCAACGCGGCGCCGTCGGCCAGGTCCGCCATCAGGTCTTGCCCGGCATCGCGCTTTTTTATGAGGTCGCCGCGAAATGTTGCCCAGGTGTCGCGCCAGGCGCTGACCATGAATTCATGCCGCCCGATGCGAAACGGGCGGATGACGGCTTCCCATCGATCGTTGGGAAGCGCCCGCATGGGCGCGGCGCGCCATTCGGCTTCGTCGGCCGCGCGCCACAGCACTTCGGCCGCCAGCGCCTCATGGCCGTCGGTGTAGATGTCGGCCTGCACGCATAGCGGATCCTGCGCCACGCATTTTGCCGCATAAGCGCCGCCATCGACCGTCGGGGCCACGTTCTCGACCGCGATGCGCCCGCTGCGTCCGGCCCGCGGGCCGGCGCGGCGCCCGACTGGCGGCATTTGCACGGGCGGGGCCGGCTCGATGGAGAAGGCTGCCGCGCCGCCGGGCTCGAGCGTGTCGCCACGCAGGCGCACGGCGGGCGGCACATGTTCGTGGCACGGCGTGCCGGCGGGCAGCAGGCGGCCGATATGGTCCCAGTCGACGCGGGCCGGAGCGTCGGTGCGAGGGTTGGCCAGCAGCACCCGTGCGCCGGCGGCGGGTTCGCCTGCCCAAGCGTCGTGGCGCACCAGCACGGTGCACAGGCCGTCTCGCCCGCCGACGGCGCTCAAGGCGCCCGCGGGCCGCTGGCGGCCCAGCCAGGCGTTGGCTTGCGCGTACATGCGTTGCCGCGCGTCCAGTCCGCCCGCCGCCATGATGCCGTCGCCACTGACGACGGCCGCCCAGAGCCCGCGCAAGGCTTGCGCGCCGGAATTCATTTCCACCGTCTCGGCGGGCATGGCGATGACCGGCGCGACGGCGCCCAGGCGGGCATGTTCTTCGGTCAGCCAGGCCGACTTGAAATCCCACCAGGGCAGCGACGAGAAGACGCCGTCGAATCCCGCCCCGCGCAAGGCCATGACCTGGTCTGGGGTCAACCCCGGTGTCCAGGCCAGGAAACGGCGATCGGGAAAGGCTGCACGCAATGGGGCCAGCAAGGCGTGCCAGTCGGACGCTTCGATCCGCTGGGGGGCATCGAAGCGCAAGCCGGACAACCCGGCATCCAGCCAGCGCGCCAGGCGTTCGCTCCAGGCATGGATGAACTCCCGCGGCAGCGGGCCTTCGCGCAGATAGCGCACGCCGCGCGCGCTGAGCGCCATGCGGGGATCGCGGGCCGGGTCGTCCGCGGGCGCGCGATACCAGTCCGGATACCGCGCGTTCCGGGCAGGGTCGGTCGCGATGCGGTCCAGCACCAGGTCCATGTAGACCGGCAGGCCGTGGCGCGCGCCGCTGTCCGCCACGCGTCGCAACAGCGCTGACATGCAATGGCCCGGGTCCAGGGCGGGGTCGGGGTGATCGGGATCCAGCGGCACGCCTGTCTCGGCGCCGCGGGCAGGACGCAGCCACAGCGGCTCGATCAACAGGACATTGAAGCCGGACTCGCGCACCCGCCGGCACAGTGCGTCCCACGGATCGGCGGACTCGGCGTGCAGGCTGTCGATCTCCGCCTTACGCGCCCAATAGATGCGCAACGGCTCCGGCGGCGATGCCGGCGGCTGAGGCGGTGGGCCGAGGCGGTAGTGGCTGCTCTCCATGTAGGCCCGCGCCTCAGTAGGCCGCCGGGGCGGGCATGCCGTCCAGCGAGGAGCGTGCATAGGCAGGCAGCGGCGCGGGCCGGATCGTCGGCGCCGGGACCCGGCCGCGGCGCGGCGCGTCGACCATGTTCTCGAACAGGTCCAGGTAGGGCTGTGCGGCGGTGTTCCAGCCGAACTCGCACGCCATGCCATTGCGCTGCATTGAGCGCCAGATCGCCGGCTGCGCGTACAGCCTCAGGGCGCGATCGATCGCATGGCCCATGTCGGGAGCGCCATCGCCATCGAACAAGATTCCGGTGGCCGCCAGCATGGCCTGGCTGCCCTCGCGTTCGCCCGGATCAACAATGGTGTCCGCCATGCCTCCCACGCGCGAGGCGATGGGCACCGCGCCGTAGCGCATGGCGTAAAGCGGCGTCAGACCGAACGGCTCGAAGCGGCTGCCGTGCAGCAGCATGTCGGCGCCGGCGTGCAGGCGATGGGCGGTGGTTTCGTCATAGCCGATGCGCACGGCGCAACGCCCCGGATAACGCGCGGCCAACGCCTCCAGCTCGATCTCGTACTGGCGTTCGCCGCGCCCGATGATCGCGACTTGCAGGCTGGGGTGGCGATGCAGCGCGTCGGGCAGGGCTTCGACGGCCACGTCGGCCATTTTCTGGCTGGTCAGGCGACTGCCCATCGCCAGCAGCGCGGCGCCCTGGTCGGGATGCAGACCGAAGGCCTTCTGCAGGGCGGCCTTCGCGCGGCTCTTGCGGGCCGGGTTGCGCGCGCTGTAGCAGAGATGGCCCAGGTGAGGGTCGCTGGCCGGATTCCACAATGCGTCGTCGATGCCGTTCGGAATGGGCGCCAGGTCGGCAGCGCGCGCCCGCAGCAGCGGATCGAGGCCGCAGCCGAATTCGGGGGTCATGATTTCGCGCGCATAGTTGCGGCTGACCGTGGTGATGCGGTCGGCGTAGCGCAGGCCTGCCTTCATGAAGTTGATCCTGCCGTGCAGGCGGGCGCCGTCATCGGTGCAATAAGCGCCCGGCACGCCGATCTGGCCGGCGCACTCCAGCTCAAAGCTGCCCTGGAAAGCCAGGTTGTGCACGGTGAGCACGGTTTTTACGTAACGCAGGCCCGCCGCGCGCACCAGCAAGGGGACCAGGCCGGCGTGCCAGTCCTGGGCGTGCAGAATATCCGGCCGGCGCATGCCGGGCAGACCGGCCGCCACGCGCATGGCCGCGTGGGCCAGGGCCGCGAAGCGCACGGCGTTGTCGGCGTAGGGCTGGCCCTGTTCATCCAGGTACAGGCCGTCGCGGTCATACAGGCCGGGATTGCACAGCAGGTAGAAAGGCAACCCGGACTCGGGGCACAAGGCGCCCACCAGCGTCGCTTCTCCGCCCGGCATGCCAGCCAGGTGAGCGATGTGGCGTATGCCGACCACCCGGTCCAGAACGCCGCGGTAAGCCGGCATGAGAATGCCGGTATCCACCCCCGCGCGGCTGAGGGCCCGCGCCAGGCCTGTTACTGCATCGCCCAGGCCGCCGCTCTTGGCAAGAGGAAAGGCCTCGGAAGTCACCATCAAGCTGCTTGTTCTCGCCATGATTGCTCCAGTACGTGCGTGCTGTCCACCCGCACAGGGGACGGGTGCCGGGCGGCCTTACGCAAGCGGCGTACCTGGGGTGGCCGGCGTGCAACCGGCATGCCTGGGCATGGAGCAAAGGCCGGGCCGCGCGGGCCCTTCAAGGCTGGCGGGAAGCTTCCGTGGTTGCGCCATGCGGCCGCTCGCGCGACACGCGCACGTGCTGCTCCGCGACGGCAAATGCGATATCCGCCGCGCCCAGTTCGCGCAGCAGGCCCAGGTTGATGCGCTGCTGGATATCCATATAGCGGTTGTAATCCGCGAGCATGACGTAATAGACGGCTTCGAATACCAGGCCGTGCTCGCCGAAGCTGGCAAGATGCGCGCGGTCGAAGCGCGTGTCGTCCTGGGTTTCGATCTGGCGGCGCACGATGCCGGGCACGGCCGCCACGCTATCCGGCGGGGTGCGGTACGCCAGGGTGAAACCGAACACGATGCGTCGTTGCTGCATGCGCTTGTAATTCTGGATAGTCTGCTTGAGCAGTTCAGTGTTGGAGCAGACGATCTGCTCGCCGCCCAGGCTGCGGATGCGGGTCGTCTTCAGGCCGATATGCTCGATGCTGCCCGCCACCGCCCCGAACACGATGAAGTCCCCCACCTCGAACGGCTTGTCCAGGCCGATGGCGATCGAAGCGAACAGATCGCTGAGTATGGTCTGCACGGCCAGCGCGACGGCCACGCCGCCGATTCCCAGGCTGGCGACCAACGCCGTGACGTTGACCCCCAGGTTGTCCAGCATGGCGAGCACCGTCATGGCCCACAGCACAATGCGTAGCAGCAGAGCCAGCAGCATCGCGGTCACCGCCCGGCCGCCCGCGCGGTTGACCAGCGCGCGCACCAGGCCGACGGCAATGGCGCGGTCGGCCCATAGCGCCACCTGCAGCGCGGCCAGCACGAACCATAGATGAGAGGCCGCCACGGCCCAGGGCGCGATGACCCCGGTGATGCGCGCGGCGAGCAGGACGGCGATCAGGAACAGAACCAGCCAGCTGGTGCGGCCCAGTATTTCCAGGGCGGCTGCCAGGCCGCCCCGGGCAGAGCCCTGCGGGTGTTGCTGCAGACGGGTCCTGGCCAGGCCCAGGAACAGGCGGGCGGCGATCAGCAGCGCCGCCGCGAGCAGCGCGGTAAGCAGCCAGGCCCACAGCGGGCTGCCCGCCAATTCGTGGCTTGTGATCCAGTGCACGCCGCACCTCCGGCCTATGAACGAGGCCGCCATCGCCGCAAGGCGCGTGCCCGCGGCCCGGCTGCCCGGTCAGCCCTGGCGCGTAGAGGTGGGCGTGTCGGCGTTGTAGGCGCCAAGCCGGTTGTACAGGGTTTTCAGGCTGACGCCCAGGGTATCGGCGGTGCGCTGCTTGTCGCCATTGTGGTGCGCCAGCGTGGCCAGGATGACGTCGCGCTGCGCCTGGCTCAGCGGCGTGCCTACGGGAAAGCACAGGGCCCCGTCGGTACTGTCGCGCGCCTCGGCCGCGCGGGGCCGGCGCCGGAATTCTGCTTCCACTACCGTGTCGGCCATGATGAACGCGCGCTGCACGGCATTGCGCAGTTCGCGCACATTGCCGGGCCAGTCGTACGACAGCAGTGCATCCATCATGCGGGCCGAGAAACGCTTGCTGGTCTTGTGGGCGGCGTTCAATTCGTCCAGGAAGCGTTGCGCGAGAATGCGCACGTCGCCTTCCCGCTCCCGCAGGGGCGGCACGCGCAGCGGCACGATCAGCAAGCGGTGCAGGAAATCCTGGCGCAGTTTGCCGCTTTCGACGGCGGCGTAGGGGTCCCGGTTGGTGGCGCAGACGATGCGGGCGCCAGTATGCAGCACTTCGGTGCCGCCCACGCGCTGGTACGTGCCGCTTTCCAGCACCCGCAGAAACTGTACTTGCAGCGCGTCCGACATTTCGGTGACTTCGTCCAGGAACAGCGTGCCGTTGCCGGCCGACTCGAAGTAACCCGCGGTCTGCCCCAGCGCCCCGGTAAAGCTGCCTTTTTCATGGCCGAACAGCTGGGCGTGCGCCAGCGAATGGCTGAAGGCTCCGCAATTAACAGGAATGAATGGGTGCTTGCTGCGCTCGCTGCCCTCATGAATGGCGCGTGCGATCATTTCCTTGCCGGTGCCGCTTTCGCCCGTAATAAATACGGTGGCGTCGCTGCGGGCGGCTCGAGCCACTTGCGAGCCGAACTCTCGCATCAGCGGGCACATCCCGGCAAAGGCTTCTTCAATTTGTATCGGCGTGCGTACTGACTGCCTGGCTGGGCCCGGCGTAGTGCCCTGCATGATTCTCCCCGAAGCAAAGCGGAAGCTGACATGCCCCGCACCGATCGAAATGTCGTGTGCTGGCGATGATACGGCAGCCATTATCCCGATATGCAACCATGTGCAAACATTGGCAAACGTTGGTGGTGGAGGGACGGGAAACCGGCCGCGCGCGCGCCGCTGCGCGGTATGCTCAAGCAAAGAAGAAACCCTTGCGGCGTTCTGCCGTTGTCTGATTTTGTAACGGAGTAGCAATGCCTCACATGCTCGTTCTGGACGATGACGAAGCGGTGCGCGAAGTCCTGGCCGAAATTGCCCGCGAGCACGGTTTTTCGGTGGCCCAGGCCGCCACCATGAAAGACGCGATGATCCAGCTGCAACGCCAGCAACCCGACCTGGTCCTGACCGACGTGCGCCTGCCCGGCGCCAGCGGCATGGAAATTTTCGGCCGCATGCAGAATTCGGACGCCGAAGTGGTGGTGATTACCGGCCATGGCACCATGGACAACGCCGTCGAGGCCCTGCGCCTGGGCGCCACCGACTACCTGGTTAAACCGGTGTGCATGGATCGGCTGGCAGAGATCCTGACCCGCGTGGCGGCCGACCGCGGCGGCGCCGCCAACGACGGGCCGTTCCAGGAGCCCGGGCGGTTTGGCAAGTTGCTGGGCCAGTCCGAGTCGATGGAACAGTTGTACGCGCAGTTGTCGCGCGTGGCCGCCACCGACGCCACGACCTTGCTGATCGGCGAAAGCGGCACCGGCAAGGAATTGGCCGCGCACGCTATCCATGAGCTCAGCAGCCGCGCCAGCAAGCCGTTCATCGCGGTCAACTGCGGCGCGATCTCGCCGCACCTGATCGAAAGCGAGTTGTTCGGCCACGAGCGCGGCAGTTTTACCGGCGCCGACCGGCAGCACAAAGGGTATTTCGAACGCGCCGATTCCGGTACGCTGTTCCTGGACGAAGTCACCGAGATGCCGCTGGACCTGCAAGTGAAGTTGTTGCGGGTGCTGGAAACGGGCCGTTTCATGCGGGTGGGCACGCACCGTGAAGTGGCGTGCGACGTCCGCATCGTGGCGGCCACCAACCGCAGTCCCGAGCAGGCCATACAAGAAGGAAAGCTGCGGGAAGACCTGTATTACCGGCTGAGCGTGTTCCCCATCGAGTTGCCGCCGCTGCGCGAGCGCGGTACCGATATCCTGTTTCTGGCCGACCGCTTCCTGCAGGCGCTTAACGATAAATACGGCGAATCCAGGCGGTTTTCCGAGCAGGCGCGCCAGGCTATTGGCGAGTACGCATGGCCGGGCAATGTCCGTGAACTGAAGAACTATGTGCGCCGCGCCTACATCATGGCTGAGGATGGCATCCTGGGCGCGGATGCCTTGCAGCCGCAGATCGCGCCGGACGGCGGGGGGCAGGCGGCGCGGGTGGTCGTGCCGTTGGGCGTGACACTGGCCGAGGCCGACCGCCGCCTGATCATGGCCACGCTCGAACGCTGCGGCGGGGTCAAGAAGCAGACCGCCGCGGTATTGGGCATCAGCGCCAAGACCTTGTACAACCGGCTCGAAGAATATACGCGGGCCGGCCACCTGGTCATGGATGAAGACGACGCGCCGGGCGGGGAGCCCGGCCGTCAACGCGGCGCCTGACCCGGCGGCCGCGCCGCCGCCCCCCGGGGCGGCTTTCCTGCGCATCCTGGCTAGCACCCTGGCTCGCAACCTGTAGTGAACCGCTGACAGGCACGGTGCTTGCTGCCTTCCGCCCCCATGGAAACCCGCTATGGGAGCAGGCATGCAAACGGTGTCGGATTTTGTCTTGTCGCGCCTGGCGCAATGGGGCATTCAACGCGTCTACGGCTATCCGGGCGACGGTATCAATGGGCTGATCGGCGCCTTCGGGCGCACTCGCGAACCCCTGGAATTCGTGCAGGCGCGCCATGAAGAAATGGCCGCGTTCATGGCGTGCGCGCACGCCAAGTTCACCGGACAGGTAGGCGTATGCATGGCGACTTCAGGCCCGGGCGCCATTCATCTGCTCAACGGCTTGTACGACGCCAAACTCGACCATCAGCCCGTGGTGGCGATCGTGGGCCAGCAGGCGCGCTCGGCGCTGGGCGGCGACTACCAGCAGGAGGTCGACCTGGTCAGCCTGTTCAAGGACGTCGCCCACGATTTCGTGCATTCGGCCGTCAGCCCGGTGCAGGTTCGGCACCTGGTCGACCGTGCCATCCGCATCGCCATGGAGCGGCGCGCCGTTACCTGCCTGATTCTGCCCAACGATGTGCAGGATCTGCCGGCGGTGCCGGCTCCGCCGCGCGAGCACGGCACGGTCCATACAGGCATCGGCGTCACTTCACACGCCGGCGTGCCGGCGCCCACGGCGCTGCAGAACGCCGCCGATATCCTGAACAAGGGCGAGCGCGTGGCGATTCTGGCAGGCGCTGGCGCGCGCGATGCCGGCGAAGAGTTGCTGCAGGTGGCCGAACTGCTGGGGGCGGGCGTGGCCAAGGCGCTGCTGGGTAAATGCGTCGTGCCCGATGACGTGCCATATGTCACGGGCTCGATCGGGCTGCTGGGCACCCAGCCCAGCTGGCGCATGATGAACGACTGCGACACGCTGCTCATGGTGGGTACGGCATTTCCCTACGGAGAATTCCTGCCGCCCGAAGGCCAGGCGCGCGCGGTGCAGATCGACCGCGATGGCCGCATGATCAGCCTGCGCTACCCGGTGGAGCAGGGCCTGGTTGGAGACAGCAAGGCCACGCTGCGGGCGCTGGCTCCCTTGCTGCAGCCCAAGCAGTCGCGCCGCTGGCGCGACAAAATCGAGAAAGATGTGGCGCAGTGGTGGCAGACCGTCGAGGCGCGGGCCATGGTGGCCGCCCGTCCGCTGAATCCGCAGCGCCCGTTCTGGGAGCTGTCGCCGCGGCTGCCGGACCGCAGCATCATTACCTGCGATTCGGGCTCGGCCGCCAGTTGGTATGCGCAGCAGCTGCGCCTGCGCAAAGGCATGACGGCGTCGCTGTCGGGCGGATTGGCCAGCATGGGCAGCGGCGTGCCGTACGCCCTGGCGGCCAAGCTGGCCCATCCCGACCGCCCGGTATTCGCGTTGGTGGGCGACGGCGCGTTGCAGATGAACGGCATGAACGAATTGATCACCGTGGCGCATCGATGGCGCGATTGGGCCGACCCCACGCTGGTGGTAATGGTGCTGAACAATGGCGACCTCAACATGGTGACCTGGGAGCAGCGCGTAATGGGCGGTGATCCGCGCTTCAAGGATTCCCAGCTGCTGCCGCCATTTCCCTATGCCGAATACGCGGAATTGCTGGGCCTGGAGGGAATCCGGGTCGACGACCCCGACCAGGTCGGGCCGGCCTGGGACCGCGCCATCGCGGCGGGCCGGCCGGTCTTGATCGAGATGGTCACCGATCCGGAAGTGCCGCCCATACCGCCCCACGTGCCGCTCAAGCAGGTGCAGAACTATGTGAAGGCGCTGCGCCAGGAAGATGCGTCCGGCGGCGCGGCCCTGCGCGCCACGATCAAGCAGTGGTGGGCCGGCTGACGGGCCCCCCGGCGTCCCTATTGCATTGCCATAAAAGGAGTACAGCATGATGCACACTCGTGAATTCGACGCGGCACCCGGCCGCGCCCAGACGTATCCGCCCAAGGAGCCCGTTCAGGATCCGCCCGTCCGCCCGGACGATACCCCCGAAGACACGCCGCGCAAGCCGTACCCGCCCGACAGCATTCCCAACCCCATGCCCGGCCTGGACCCCCAGCAAACCCCGGGCATCGACCGTTGGCAGGACGACGCGTTCGAGGCGGCCTGGCGCCGCGCGACGCGCGAACTCTGATGCGCGGCGACGCACAGCAAGGCGGGGCTGCCTTTGCCGGGCGGGATGCCGCGGCCCGGGCCGTGGCCATGGTCATGCCGATGATCGCCGCTGCGATGGCCGACCGGCGCGTCGGCGAAAGCGGTTTCCTGCACATCGTGGTCATGGACCCCGCCGCCAGCCCCGCGACGCAAGACTTCGAAGAAGCGATTCTTTACGAAGAAAGCGTGGGAGACCGTTCGGCCTGGGATGCCGACTACGCCGCCTATGCGCGCGGCAAGGCGGCCATATCCTGGCGCACGGGCCTGGATAGCCATGTGGTCTGCGAGACGCGGCCGCATTTGCTGCGCCCGGCCGACGGCACGGTATGGGGCAGCGTGTGCGTCGAGGGCATCGTGGTTGGCGTGAGCGGCGCGAATCCCTGGTACGACGAGGCATTCGCCGGCGCCATCGCGCATGCGTTCAAGGCCATCGCCAAGGCCCGCGGCCGCCAGGCCGATTGATCCTCGCGGGCCGGCCCCCCGGCACGGCATTTGCGTGGAGGCCCGCTCACATGCGCCGGCGCGGGCCGGCAGTTGATACAAGGAGTGATTCATGAACCTGCTTACCCACCGCAACCAGGAATCGGGCGAACGCATGAAGGGCGGCCTGCGTGAACTGGTCGCCGGCGTCGAAGACTTGCTGCGCTCGACGGCCTCGTATAGCGGCGCGGATATCGAGTCGACCCGCGACCGCCTGAAGCGCCAGCTGGACATGGCGCGCGAGCAGGCCCATGAGTGGGAGCGCTCGGCCGTGGGGCGCTACCGGCATGCCTCGGCGGCCACCGACGAGTACGTGCACGACCATGCCTGGAAGACCGCCGGGCTGGCGATCATTCTGGGCGTGGCCATCGGCGCGTGCCTGGGGTCCGGGCACTGGCGCCGCTGATGGCGGCATCGACCGGCCGCATTCCAACCTGAGCCGGGCGAGGGCGCGGCAGCGCCTTCGCCCCTTGCCCTCCCATGCCTGAAACCAGCAGCGCCGCCCGCGCGCGCCAGGAGGTGAACCGCAGCATACTCATGGCGTTGTGGAAGCACCGCCGGCGCACGGCCGCCGCGGTGGCGTTGCTGGTTGTCGCCAAGTTGCTGATGGTGGCGGTGCCAGCGGTGCTCAAGCGCATCGTCGATGCCTTGAGCGAGCCCGCCACGCTGCTGACCCTGCCGGTATTCCTGTTGCTGGCCTATGCCTTGTTGCGTTTCGCCGGCAGCCTGTTCACCGAGTTGCGCGACGTGGTCTTCGTGCGCGTCACGCAGGCCGCGGTGGCCGATTTCAAGGTGCGCATGTTCGAGCATTTGCAAAGGCTCGGCGCGCGCTTTCATGATTCGCGCCAGACCGGCGTGCTGGCGCGCGATGTGGAGCGGGGCACGGCGGGGGTGGGGTTCCTGTTGGGCACGGCGCTGTTCACCCTGCTGCCCACGCTGGTCGAGATTGTGTCGGTGCTCGTCATCCTGGTCGCCGGCTACAGCATCTGGTTTGCCGCCATAGTGGCCGTAACTTTCACGGCATATGCCATCCTGACCACCGTGCTCACCGAAAGGCGGGCGCCGTTCCAGCGGCAGATCAACGATCTCGATTCCCTGGCCAGCGGCCGTATGGTGGACAGCCTGCTCAACTACGAGGCGGTCAAGCTGTACGCCAATGAAGATCTGGAATCGCGGCGCCTGAGCACTGTGCTGAAAGAATGGGTAGGGGTAGGCATCGTCAACCAGCGCTCGCTGTCGGTGCTGCATATTACGCAAAGCGCCATCATCGCGTTCGGGGTGGCCGCGGTAATGCTGCTGGCGGGCAAGCAGGTGGTGGACTTTGACATGAGCGTGGGCGACCTGGTGCTGGTCAACGCGTACATTATCCAGATATGCCTGCCGCTGAACACCCTGGGCCTGATCTTCCGCCAGGCCAAGGAGGCATTGATCAACGCCGAGCGCGTGGGCGCGCTGCTGCAGATCCAACCGGAAGTTGGCGACGAAGGCACGTTTGCGGCGCTGCGCGTGGACCACGGGGAAGTGCGTTTCGAGAAGGTCAGCTTTGGCTACGAGCCGGGACGGCAGATTCTATGGGACGTGGATTTCACCGTGCCGTCCGGGGCCACGGTGGCCGTGGTGGGCGGCAGCGGTTCGGGCAAGTCGACGCTGGCGCGGCTGCTGTTCCGCTTCTACGACCCGGACGCCGGGCGCGTGCTCATCGATGGGCAGGACTTGCGTCACGTCGACCAGAAGAGCCTGCGCCGCGTGCTGGGCATCGTGCCGCAGGATACGCTGCTGTTCGACGAAACTATCGCCTACAACATCGCCTACAGCGACCCCGCCACGCCGCGCGAAGCGGTAGTCGAGGCGGCGCGCGGCGCCCGTGTGGACGAGTTCATCGCCAGCCTGCCCGCGGGCTACGATACACGGGTGGGCGAGCGCGGAGTCAAGCTGTCGGGCGGCGAGCGGCAGCGCATCGCCATTGCCCGGGCCCTGCTGAAAAATCCGCCCATCATGGTGTTCGACGAAGCCACGTCTGCCCTGGACACCCGCACCGAGCGGGCCATCCAGGCGGAACTGACACGCATCTCGCGCGGCCGCACCACGCTGGTTATTGCCCACCGCCTGTCGACCATCGTGGACGCCGACCTCATCCTGGTCATGGAGCACGGGCGCGTCAGAGAGCAGGGCACGCACGACGAGCTGCTGGCGCGGCAGGGCATCTATGCCCAGATGTGGAACCTGCAACGCCAGCAAAACGCCCTGGAGGCCGAGGCCACGCGCCTGAGCCGCCAACCGGTCAATCTGGTGGCGCTGGTGGCGGGCGTGCTGGATGGCGCGCGCCCGCTGCTGGACGCCAAGGGCGTGAATTTGTACACACAGATCGCCAGCGAAGCGGCCCGCATTACCGGCGACCCGAGCGCGTTGCAACAGCTGATCTGGAATCTCTATGCGCACGCGGTCGCGGTCACGCCGCCGGGCGGCCGCATCGAGCTGCGGCTGGCTCGCGACGGGCCATTGACGCGCCTGACCATCGCCGATGGCCGGCCTTCGCCCGGACAGGCAGCGGCGCAGCAGCCGGCCGCCGACGAGCCGGACGTCCTGCGCAGCATGGCCGCCCTGGATCCCGCCCGCGTGCAGGCGGAAGCCGAGCGGCTGGGCGGCGTATTGCGCGCCAGCGACGCGGCGGCGGGCGGCATGGCTTACACCCTGGAGTTTCCGTTGCGCGCCGTAGATGCGCTGCCCGCGTCGGCCACCGAGACCAGTGGCATCGACCTGTCCGGCGTGGCGATCATGGTGGCCGACGACCAGGAAGACGCGCGCGGCCTGGTGGCCGAGGTGCTGGCCGACCGGGGCGCGGCCGTGCACACCTGCGCCAGCGGCGCGGACGTGCTGGCCGCCTTGCGGCAGGCCTCCTGGCCCGATCTGCTGGTGTGCGATATCTCGCTGGGCGATATGGAAGGGTACGAACTCATCGGCCGCATCCGCGCGCTGGAGGCCGAACGCGGCGCGCCGCTGGGCGAGCGCATGCCGGCCGTGGCGCTGTCGGGGCACACCGGGCCTGAAGACCGCCTGCGCGCGTTGCTGGCCGGCTTCCAGATCCACGTGGCCAAGCCGGTCGACCCGCGCGAGCTGCTTGCCACCGTGTCCGCCATGCTGCGCCCCGACACGCGCCGCGGCGCGGCTTCCTAGTCCGCTCGATTTTCTTACTGGAGGGTGTAAGAAGTGCCGGCGCGCTGCGCGGCCCCCTGGCCGGCTGGCCGTGGCACACCGCTTGCTCAGTCTACGCCGAGCGGCAACCCGGATTCTCCGGCGCCTGCCGCGGTATCTGCAGGAGACAGCCATGCCTTATTCAAATCGGCCCCCGCCGCGCCATTATGGCCAGGATCCTGGCCAGGACTCTGACCCCCGGCCGGCCGGGTGGGGCGACGAGCAGGACGAGGGCGAACGCTTTCCGCGTGAGCACCACACCCGGCAGAGCGGCCGCTGGGGCGGCGAAGAGCCGGCCTACGGGCGGCGCTACGGCGAGCGGCCCGCCGAACCCGCGGGCGGGGGCAACCCTAACGGCCACGGCCCGCAATACGAGCAGGGAGGCCGGTATCCCGGCACCCGGGATGCGGCCGCTTCCGAGGGGTGGCGCAGCGACGCCGCCGCGCAACGCTACGGCTGGCAGGACCCGGCCCTCGCGAGGTCGCAGCGCATCACCCCGAAGGGCTATGTGCGTTCCGACGAGCGCGTGCGCGAAGACCTGTGCGAGCGCCTGAGCCACAGCGGCCTGGACGTCCGCGACGTGTCGGTGGAGGTCAGCGACGGCACGGTCACCCTGGAAGGCACGGTGCCCAACCGCGCCACCAAGCATGCCATCGAGGATTGCGCCGACGACTGTCTCGGCGTGAACGACATTCAGAACCATATCCGCGTGGGAGGCATCGTCCACCCGGGCATGACGCGGATGGAATGAGCCATGCGGCAATCCATTTTCAACGGAGATCGATCATGAACCATGACACTACCAGCCAGGCCGCCGCGGGCGGCCAGACCCGCATCATTGGCAAAGGCAAGGCCACCGCGGACGGCCCCGGCCCCGAAATCATGGCGGCCGACACGCTGATCGGCAACGACGTCTACAACCCGGCCAATGAAAAGCTGGGCTCTATCCAGGACATCATGCTGGACGTGCCGCATGGGCGCGTTGCGTATGCCGTGCTGTCGCACGGCGGCGTGTTGGGCGTGGGCGACAAGCTGTATGCCATTCCCTGGAGCGCGCTGGTGCTGGACACCGACCGCAAGTGCTTTGTGCTGGATGTCGCCAAGGACCGCCTGAAAAACGCCGAGGGGTTCGACAAGGACCACTGGCCCAGCATGGGCGAAAAGCAGTGGGCCCAGGAACTTTACGACTACTACGACCAGCCTCCGTACTGGTAGGGCGCGCGTCCGATCCTGTCCGGGCGGCGCGCTGCGCGCTGCCCGTCTTCATGCACGGCAACACAGAGAGATCACCATGAGGGAAAACGAAACCCTGGCGGGACGCGTCGTCCTGGTCACAGGCGGGGGCAGCGGGCTGGGCGCCGCAATCTGCGACATGCTGGCCGCGGAAGGCGCCAGTGTCGTGGTCGCGGACCTGGACGAAACCCGCGCCCATGACTGCGCGCGCCGCCTCTCCGAGCGCGGCGCCGCGGCCTGCGCCACCGTGATGGACGTGGGCGACCCGGAGCAGGTCGCCGCGGCGCTGGACCTGGCCATGCAGCGCTATGGCAAGCTGGACGCGGTAGTGAACAATGCCGGCATCGATGTCACCGCCTCCATCGACGAACTTGACGTGGCCGCGTGGGAGCGCGTGCTGCGCACCAACCTGACAGGCCCCTTCCTGGTGGCCAAGCTGGCCAGGAACCGGCTGACGCCGCACGGGCACATCGTCAACATCGCCTCGACCGCCGCGCGCCGGGCCTGGCCCAACGCCAGCGCCTACCATGCCTCGAAGTGGGGCCTGCTGGGCCTGTCGCACGCGCTGCATGCAGAACTGCGCGGCATGGGCCTGAAAGTCAGCGCGGTGATCGCCGGCGGCATGCGTACTCCATTCTTGCTGGACCGCTTTCCCGATATCGACACCACCTGCCTGCAGGACCCGGAAAACGTCGCGCGCGCGGTGCGTTTCGTGCTGACGCAACCCGACGAGACTGTGGTGCCCGAGGTGATGGTGCTTCCCATGAAGGAAACCTCATGGCCCTGATCCCGGCGGTGTTCCTGGATAAGGACGGCACTGTGCTGGCCGACGAGCCCTACAACGTCGAGCCCGCGCGCATGGCCTACGCGGCGGGCGCGCGCGCCGGGCTGCGCGTGCTGGCTGCCAGCGGCGCGCCGCTGATCGTGATCAGCAACCAGCCCGGCGTGGCGCGGGGCCGTTTCGCGCCGCAAGCGCTGGCGCGGGTGCACACGCGCCTGGCCGCGATGTTCGCCGCGGCGGGCGCCCGCCTGGCGGGCTTTTACTGGTGCCCGCACGACCCGCGCGGCACCGTGGCGGCCTATAGCCGCGTCTGCGCGTGCCGCAAGCCGCAGCCGGGCCTGCTGTTGCAGGCGGCCCGCGAGCACCGCGTCGACCTGGGGCGCTCATGGTTCATCGGCGACATTCTGGACGATGTCGAGGCAGGCAACCGCGCCGGTTGCCGCACCGTGCTGCTGGATGTGGGCAACGAGACCGAGTGGCGGTCGGGACCTTGCCGCACGCCCACGGTCACCATGCCGGACCTGGAACAGGCGGCCCGCCACGTAGCGCGCGCCGTGGCTGAAGCAGGGCGGGAGGCGGCATGAACGACGCGCAGTCATCCTGGGCCGAGGCCCGCCGCATCCTGTGCATCCGTCTGGATAACCTGGGCGATGTAGTGATGAGCACACCCGCCATGCGGGCGCTCAAGACGCTGCCCGCACGGCCCCGCCTGACGCTGCTGGCCAGCTCGGCCGGCGCGGCGGCCGCGCCGTTCCTGCCCGACGCGGATGAGGTGCTGTGCTACGACGCCGCCTGGGTAAAGAACGATGCCGCCGGCAATCAGCACGATATCCGCATGATCCAGCGCCTGCGGGAACAGCGCTTTGACGCGGCCGTCATTTTCACGGTGTACAGCCAGAGCGCCTTGCCGGCCGCCTTGTTGTGCCATCTGGCGGGCATTCCCCGGGTGCTGGCGCACAGCCGCGAGAATCCGTATCGCCTGCTGACCGACTGGGTGCGCGAGCACGAGCCCGAACAGGGCGTGCGGCACGAGGTCCAGAGGCAGCTCGACCTGGTGGCGTCGGTGGGCGCCGTGGCGGCCGACACGCGCCTGGCATGGCGGGTGCGGCAGGCCGACCGCGCCGCTTTGCGGCAACGCCTGCATGCGGCGGGCGTCACCGAACCCGGCGGGTGGATCGCGGTGCACAGCGGCGCCAGCGCGGCCTCGCGGCGCTATCCGGCCGCCCAGTATGCGCAGGCCGTCGCGGCCTTGCGCCACGAGGGCCGCCGCATCGTCCTGCTGGGCACGGCCGCCGAGCGCGGCCTGGGCGGGCAACTAGCCGCGTTGCGGCAGTCGGTGCCGGGTCTGCTCGACCTGTGCGGCGCATTGTCACTGGGCGAGCTGGCCGCCGCTATCGAAAGCGCCGCGGTGCTGGTATGCAACAACAGCGGCCCCGCGCATATCGCGGCGGCGCTCGGCGTGCCGGTGGTCGACCTGTACGCGCTGACCAATCCCCAGCACACGCCCTGGCAGGTACCCAGCAGGGTGCTGTACCACGACGTGCCGTGCAAATACTGCTATCGCAGCGTGTGTCCGCAGGGCCACCACGCCTGCCTGGCGCAAGTGTCGCCGCGCCGTGTCGCGGCCGCCGCCCGCGAACTGCTGGCGCACGGGGCGCACGGGTGGCAGCCGGCGCAAACGGGACTGGCCGCCTGAGCGGCGAGCGAAGACGTTAAAGGAACCCTCATGCATACCCTGGGAATCAATGCCGCCTTTCATGATTGTTCCGCCGCGCTCGTGCGCGACGGCGTGGTGCTGGCGGCGGCCGAGGAAGAACGCTTTACGCGCATCAAGCACGGCAAGCGGCCAGTGCCTTTCTCGACCTGGCAATTGCCTTTCCACGCCATCGACTATTGCCTGGCCGAAGCCGGCATCGCGCTGGGCGACGTGGACCATATCGTCTATGCCTTCGACCCGGCGCTGCTGCCGGCGCCTCCGCAGGCCGATGGGCAGATCGTCCTGCCCCTGGAGCCCTCGCGCGCCGCAGCGCGGCCGCATGAGGGATCGCCCTGGGATCCGCTGTTCGTGTCTTATGTGGTCAATGCGCCGCGCCAGTTGCTCGACGGCGCGCCGCACCATTTGAAAGCCCGTTTCGAAGGGGTGACGCTGGACCACATCCTGTCGCGCTGGACGTTCCTGGACCACCACCTCAGCCATGAGGCGAGCGCGTTCCTGGCGGCGCCCTGCGACGAGTCGGCGGTGCTTACCCTGGATGGCCGCGGCGAACGCGCCAGCACCAGCTATGGTCTGTTCAGCGACGGCCGCTACACGCGCCTGAAGCAGATCGAGCTGCCGCATTCCCTGGGTCTGTTGTACGAAGACGTTACCCGCTACCTGGGGTTTCTCCATTCGTCCGACGAGTACAAGGTGATGGCGCTGGCCTCGTTCGGCCAACCCGAATACCTGAGGCAGTTGCGCGACATCGTGCGCCTGGACGATCAGGGCGGCTATTGGCTGGAACCGGCCCGGCTGCAAGAACGCTTCGGTCCACCGCGGCGGCGCGGCGCGCCGTTCGAGGCGCATCACAAGAACCTGGCAAGTTCCCTGCAGCATGTACTTGAAGAGACCGCCTTGCACATGGCCGGCTGGCTGCATCGGGAAACCGGCGCGCGCCATCTGTCGATGGCGGGCGGCGTGGCCCTGAACTGCGTCATGAATGCGCGCCTGACCCGCGATGGCCCGTTTGACAGCGTGTGGGTTCAGCCAGCCGCCGGTGACTCCGGCACGGCGCTGGGCGCCGCGTTGTATGTCGATTACCAGCAGCGCGGCGGGCCGCGCCGCTGGACCATGGAGCATGCCTACCTGGGGCCGGAGTATGGCGACGACGAGATCGAGCGCTTTCTGTACCGGTCCAGGCTGGCATTCCGCAAGCTCGACGACGTGGCCGAGGAAGCGGCGGAACTGCTGGCGCAGGAGAAAATCCTGGGCTGGTTCCAGGGCCGCATGGAGTTCGGGCCACGCGCGCTGGGCGCCCGCTCGATCCTGGCCTCGCCGTTGGACAGCGGCATGCAGGCCCGCCTCAATGGCCTGAAAGACCGCGAGGATTTCCGGCCGGTGGCGCCGGTGGTGCTCGAAGACCGCGCCCCGCAATGGTTCGACGCGCGCGGCGCGGACTCGCTGTGCGCGCCCTTCATGCTGTTTGTCTATGACGTGTTGCCGCAGCGCGCGGCCCAGATCCCGGCGGTGCGGCACATCGACGGCACGGCGCGGGTGCAGACGGTGCGCCGCGACCAGAACGCGCGCTATCACGATCTGCTGGCGGCCTTCGAGCGCCGCACCGGCGTGCCGGTGCTGGTCAATACGTCGTTCAACACGCGAGGCGAACCGGTCGTGTGTTCGCCGCGTGACGCGATCGAGTGCTTCTGGACCTCGCCGCTGGACGCGCTGGTCATCGGCTCGTATCTGCTGGAGAAACCCCGATGAGCGGCATGACGCAGCCCCTCGCGGTGTCGGTAGTGGTGCCCACCCGCGGCCGGCCCCAGCTGCTGGAACGTTGTCTGCAGGCCCTGCTGGCGCAACGCTTTCCGGCCCAGGCCTACGAGGTCATCGTATGCGACGACGGCGCCGACCCGCTGACGCGCCGGCAAGTGCAGGCGCTGGATGCGCCGGACGGCAATGGCGTGCGCCTGCGCTACCTGGCGGCCGCGGACACCGACGGGCCGGCCGCGGCGCGCAACCTGGGATGGCGCAACGCGCGCGGGCCGGTCATTGCCTTTACCGATGACGACACCATCGCCGCGCCGGACTGGCTGGCCGAAGGCTTGCGTGCGCTGCGCCCGGACGTGCAGGCGGTGGCGGGCGCCATCGACATGCCGATTCCCGACGTGCCGACCGACTACGAGCGCGATGCGGCCGGACTGGCGCGGGCCGAGTTCGTAACCGCCAACTGCTTCGTGCGGCGCTCGGCCCTGGAAGAGGCGGGGGGGTTCGACCCGCGCTACACCATGGCCTGGCGTGAGGATTCCGATCTGCATTTCGCCATGCTGGAGCGGGGCATGGACGTGGCGCGCGCACCGCGCGCCCGGGTATTGCATCCCGTGCGCAACGCGCCGTTCGCGGCCGGACTGCGCATGCAGAAGAAAGTGATGTTCGACGTGCTGCTGTACCGCAAGTATCCGCGGCTATACCGCGCGCGCATACGGCGGGGCCCGCCGTGGTTCTACCTGGCTGGCGCGCTGTCGCTGGCCGGGGCCGTGGCGGCCGGGCTGGCGGGGCGCGGCGTTGCTTGCGCGGCGCTCGGCATGATCTGGCTGGGCCTGACCGCGTGGTTCTTCATGCGCCGGCTGCGGGGCGTGTCGCGCCGGCCCGCCCACGTGGCCGAACTGGCGCTGACCTCGGCCGCGATCCCTGTCCTGTCGATCGCATGGCGACTGGTGGGAATGGCGCGCTTTGGACTGCGGTTTCCATGAACGCCATCAACACACCGGCAGGACCATCGGGGCAGCCGGCCCGGATCGCCGTGTTCCGCGCCTTGCAATTGGGCGACATGCTTTGCGCAGTGCCAGCCTTGCGTGCGCTACGCCACGCGTTTCCACGCGCGCACGTCACGCTGGTGGGTCTGCCCGGGGCGCGCGACTTTGTGCGCCGCTTTGACCGATACATCGATGAGTTGCTGGAGTTTCCGGGCACGACTGATTTTCCCGAGCAAGCGCCGCGCGAACACGACCTGCCGGCGTTCTACCGGCACGCGCAGGCGCACCGGTTCGACGTAGCGCTGCAACTGCACGGCAGCGGCCGGCATTCGAACGCGGTTGTGCGTAATCTGGGAGCTCGCCGCTGGGCGGGTTTCGTGCCGACCCGCGCAGAGACTGTGCCGGGCAGCCGGATGGTCTGGCCCGATCACCTGGCCGAGCCATTGCGTTACCTGGCGCTGTTGCGCTATCTGGGCATCCCGGCCTTCGACTCATCTCTGGAGTTGCCTGTAACGCCGCCCGAAGAGGCCGCCGCGCAAGCCTTGCTGCGGCATGAAGGCCTGGATCCGCGCCGTACGGTGCTGGTGCATCCCGGGGCGCGCCTGCCGTCGCGCCGCTGGCCCACCGAGCGCTTCGCCCAGGTGGCGGCGGCGCTGGGCGCGCAAGGCTGGCAGGTGGCGCTGACCGGAACGGATGACGAAGCCGCGTTGGCCGCGGCGGTATGGCGCGCCTGCGCCATGCGGCCGGCCAACCTGTGCGGCCGCACCTCGCTGGGTGAGCTGGCGGCGCTGGCCGGCCGCTGCCGGCTGGTGATCTGCAATGACACCGGCATGTCGCACGTGGCGGCAGCCGTGGGCACGCCGAGCGTCGTGATCGCCTCTGGCAGCGACGCGCGGCGGTGGGCGCCGCTGGACGGCAGCCGTCATGCCGTCATTGCCGCCGACGTGCCATGCCGCCCCTGCAGCCACGTGGTGTGCCCGATCGGGCATCCCTGCGCGCTGGCCGTGCCGGCCAGCGAAGTGCTGGCCCGCGCGCGCAGCCAACTGGAGGAATCCCATCATGTCGCGTACTGAGGCGGCCGGCGCCGCGCGCCGGCTGCGCATCCTGGTGTGGCACGTGCACGGCAACTACTTGTATTCGCTGACGCAGACACCGCATGAGTTCTACGTGCCGCAACGGGGCGACGGCCGGCCGGGCTATGGGCCGCTGGGCCGCAAGATTCCCTGGGGGCCGAACGTGCACGGCGTGCCTGCCGAACAAGTGCGGAACCTGGCCGTGGATCTGGTGGTGTACCAGTCCGGGCACAACCTGGCCGACGCGCCAATGCTGCTGTCGCAGGCACAGCGGCGGCTGCCGTGCGCATACATCGAGCACAATCCTCCCGCGCCGCTCGCGGCCGAGACGGTACATGCGTTTCGCCACGAGCGGGGTCTGCTGGTGCATGTCACGCCGTACAACGCCGTCATGTGGGATTCGGGCGGCATGCCGCAGCGCGTGGTCGAGCACGGCATTCCCGATCCCGGGCCGTTGTACCGGGGCGACCTGGCGCGCGGCATCGTCGTGGTCAACCACCTGGCGCGCCGGGGCCGGCGCGTCGGCGCCGACTTGTACGCCCAGGCCGCAAGGCAAGTGCCGCTGGACCTGATCGGCATGGGCTCGGAGGAAGCCGGCGGGCTGGGGGAAGTGCCCAACATGGAAGTGGCCCATTTCATGGCGCGCTACCGGTGCTTTTTCAGCCCGGTGCGTTACGCCAGCCTGGGGTTATCGCTGGTGGAAGCGATGTTGTGCGGGCTGCCCGTGGTGGGCTTTGCCGCGACCGAACTGCCTTGCGTCATTACCAGCGGGCATGACGGCTACGTCGACACGCGCCCCGAGCGCCTGCACGACGTTTTGCGGCAATTGCTCGCCGACCGGGGCCTGGCCCGCGAATGGGGCGAGGCCGGCCGGCGCACGGCGCTGCGGCGATTTGCCATCGACCGTTTCGTTGCCGACTGGAACCAGATATTCGCCACGTTGACGGAGGCATCATGAAAGACAGTATGACGACATTGCCCAGAGCCTTGGTCGCCGGCGGGGCGGGGTTTCTGGGCGCGCACTTGTGCCGGCGCCTGTTGCTGCAGGGCTGGGAAGTGATATGCGTGGACAACTTTCATACCGGACGCAGCGAGAATCTGGCGGGCCTGGCCGCGCACCCCGGGCTGACCGTGATACGCCAGGACATTGCGCTGCCGTTGCCGGCCGAACTTCACATCGACTGCATCTATAACCTGGCCTGCCCGGCATCGCCGGTGCACTACCAGGCCGATCCGGTGGCCACGTTGCAGACCTGCGTGCAAGGCGCCACGCAGTTGCTGGAACTGGCCGCGCGCACGGGTGCCCGCATTTTGCAGGCGTCCACCAGCGAAGTGTATGGCGACCCGCTCGAGCACCCGCAGCGCGAGGGCTACTGGGGGCATGTCAATCCCGTGGGGCCGCGCTCGTGCTACGACGAGGGCAAGCGCTGCGCCGAGACCCTGTTCATGGAATATGGCCGCCGCCGTGGCGTGGTGGTGAAGATCGCGCGCATCTTCAATACTTACGGACCAGGCATGGCGGCCGACGATGGCCGGGTCGTCTCGAACTTCATCGTGCAGGCCCTGGCCGGCCATCCGCTCACCGTATACGGCGACGGCAGCCAGACGCGATCGTTCTGTTATGTGGACGATCTGGTGGACGGCTTGCTGCGCCTGATGAATAGCCCGGACCAGTTCAGTCAGCCCGTCAACCTGGGCAACCCGGCCGAGATTTCAGTCTTGCGCATGGCCGAGCTGGTGCGCGAGCTGACGGGATCGCGCGCGCCGCTGCAGTTCCGCGACCTGCCGCGCGACGACCCCACGCATCGCTGCCCCGACATCACGCTGGCCCGCGAACAGTTGCGGTGGCGGCCCACCACGCCGCTGTCGGCCGGCCTGGCGCGCACCGTCGATTATTTCCGCCGGCAGGCGCACCGGGCCCCCGCGCCGACAGCAGCGATGGCGGCGGGTGGCATGGCAGGAGCGTGAAATGGACTCGCAAGGCAGGCTGGTAGTGATTTCGCCGCATTTCGACGACGCCGTCTTCAGTTGCGGCGAGTGGCTGGCCGCCCGGCCCGGCGGCACGGTATTGACGGTTTACTCGGGCGTGCCGTCGCATACCGCGCCGCTGCCCGACTGGGACCGCCGCTGTGGATTCGAGCGGGCTGACCAGGCGGTGATGGCACGGCACGAGGAAAATCGCGCCGCCATGGCCGTGCTGGGCGCGCGCGGGCTGGGCCTGGGACTGCTGGACGACCAGTACCAGGGGCCCGCCAACGAGGCCGGGCGGATCACCGGCATGCTGGCCGCCGCGTTGACCACGCTGCGGCCCGCGGTGATCCTGGCGCCGCTGGGCTTGTTTCATCGGGACCATCTGCGCGTATCCGATGCCGCATTGACCGTATGGCGGCTGTTCTCGACGCTGGGCAGCAGTTGGCTGATGTACGAAGAAGCCTTGTATCGCCGCAAACCCGGCCTGGTGCAACAACGCCTGGCCGACTTGCAGGCTCAGCATGTGCGGGCCACGCCGCAAGCCGGCCCGCGGCCGGGCGGCGACCACAAGCTACGCGCTGTTGCCGCGTATGCCAGCCAGCTGGATGCGCTGGGACTCACGCCCGGGCAGGGCGATGATGCCGCGCCGGAGTGCTATTGGCGGCTGGAGGCCGAAGCGCCGGGGCACGAATGATGCCGCCCCGTCTTTCCATCGTGGTGTTGACCCACAACCGCCGCGCCGAACTGATGCGTACGCTGCATGGCCTGGCGCGGCTGCCGGGCCGGCATCCGATCATCGTCGTCGACAATGGCAGCGCCGACGGGACGGCCGAGGCGGTGCGGCGCGACTTTCCGGGCCTGGCGCTGGTGCGCGCGCCGGCCAATCTGGGCGCGGCGGGCCGCAATCTGGGCGTGCGCGCCGCGCAGACCGAGTACGTGGCCTTTTGCGACGACGATACTTGCTGGGAACCCCGCGCGCTCGAAACTGCCGTTGGCATTCTGGACGCCGCGCCGGAAATCGGCGTATTGACTGCCCGTGTCCTGGTCGGCCAGGAAGGCCGCCTGGACCAGGCGTGCGCTGCCATGCAGGAAAGCCCCTTGCCCGAGCAGCCGGGGGTCGGCCCATGCCTGCTGGGCTTCATGGCGGGCGCCTGCGTCATGCGTACTGAAGTATTCCGCGGGGCCGGCGGGTACTGGCCCCCGCTGCTGATTGGCGGAGAAGAAGAGCTGCTGGCGCTGGATGTGATGGAGCAAGGCTGGCGCATCGTGTACGCGCCGGCGGTATGCATCCGCCATTGGCCGTCCACGGCCCGCGATGCGCCGCTACGGCGGCGGCTGCTGGCTCGCAATGCCGTCTGGACAGCCTGGATGCGGTTGCCCGCGGCCATGGCCTGGCATGCCACGGCTCGCGAGTTCCGCCTGCAGCGCTCGGCGCGCGAGCGCCTGCGCCTGGCCCGCGATGTCGGGCAAGGCATGGCGGCGGTGCTGGCGCGCCGGCGGGTGGTTTCGCCCCGGGTATGCGAATTGCTGGCCTGCGAAGCACGTCAACGCCACAGGAGGCCGTGATGTCCTTGATTGTCGCCGCCCGTTTCCAGACCTTCGAGCAAGCCGAAAGCGCCGCGCGCAACCTGTATGCCGCTGGGTTCCGCGATGAAGATATGCATACGTTCTACGTCAACATCGCGGGCGAGCACGCGCGCTATCCCATGGGCGGCGACCGCAAGGCCGATCCCGACGCGCATGGCGCCTCGATGGGCGCGGTGGTGGGCGCCGCGGCCCTGGGAATCCTGTTCGCCCTGGTATGCGCCGTGCTGGCTTGGCAGATCGAGCCGTCGGCCATTGTCGTGACGGCCGCCGGCGGGGTGGGCGCCTATATCGGAGCCTTGGCGGGCGCGCTGTGGGTGACCGGCCAGGGGCGCCGCTTGGCCCGCGGCGCCCGGGCCCCCGATGTCCACCCGGAAGTGCGGCAAGCTGGCGTGCTGCTGGCCCTGCACATCCAGCCCGACCAGGAGGCCCGCGCAGTGGCTGTATTGCGTGAGGCGGGCGGCGTGGACGTGGAACGGGCCAATGGCCGCTGGGCCAATGGCCAATGGCAGGATTTCGACCCGCTGACGCCGCCGCAGCGCGAGCCGGAACCTGCAACTCATTGACCGTCTGGCGTCAGGCCGCGCGGGCGCCCGGCGCCTGCAAGCCCCGCGGCGGACGCCGGCCAGAAGGAGCATATCCATGCCCAACACGCCAAGATCCGCGCCGCCGCGCAAGGCCGCCCGGCCGCAGCCCGCGGCCCAAGGCAAGGTACTGCCTCCCCGCGATACGGTTGACGTTCCGCGCCAGCCGCCCCGGCCGACCACGGATACGCCCGACGAGGCCGCCAAAGATAGCCGGCCGGTGCGCGACAACCGCGACGACTCGAACTGGGCCGACGGCTCCAAGCCCCGGCCGCACGCCAAGAACACGCGCTCGCATCTGCTGTAGCGCGGCAACCTTCACGTACGTTCACGTACGTTCAGGTACGCGGCGCCTGCCAGCTACGCAGGAAATGCCACAGGCGCCGCTCGTCGGCCGCCAGGCCGCGCGGTGCGGCGGCCGGCGTGGTGCAGGCAGGCAAGGCGCCCAGCCGATACGCGTCCAGGATGGTCGGGTGAATATAGCAATTGCGGCAGACCGCCGGCGTGTTGCCCAGCCGCTTGGCCACTTGCCTTACGACCTCTGCCAGCGTGCGCGTGGCCTGCGCATCGTTGTCAACCGGTTGGCCCTGCAGCAGCTTGAAAGCCATCACCGAGCCCGCCCAGGTGCGGTAGTGCTTGGCGGTGAATCCGCTGCCGCTGGCCGCTTTCAGGTAAGCGTTGACCATGTCCGAATCGACCGGCCGGATCTCGCCGTCTTCGGCGCGGTAGTGGAACAGTTGCTGGCCAGGCAGGTCCATGCATCGCTTGACCGTGCGCGCGATCCGCGCGTCGGTCACGGTAACGTCGTGCGCAACTCCGCTCTTGCCCGTGAACCGCAGCCGCAGGCGGTCGCCGGCCACGGCGGTGTGCCGGCGCTTCAGCGTGGTAAGCCCGTACGACTGGTTGGCGCGGGCGTATTCGCGCGTGCCGATGCGGATCAGCGTGATCTCCAGCAGGCGCACCAGCACGGCCAGCATCTTGTCCTGCGTCAGGGCGGGGCGGCGCATGTCGCGGGCCACCCTGCGGCGGATGCGCGGCAGGCTGGCGGCGAATTCGAGCAGTTGCCCGTACTTTGCCGCATCGCGCTCGGCCCGCCAATCCGCATGGTAGCGGTACTGTTTGCGGCCCCGCGCATCGCGCCCTGTGGCTTGCAGGTGCCCATTCGGCAAAGGGCATATCCATACATCGGTATAGGCGGGCGGAATCGCCAGTGCGTCGATACGCGCGATGACCCGCGCATCGGAGATCACGCGGCCGCGCGTATCCAGATAACGGAATCCGCCCGATCGGGCGCGCTCGCGGGTGTAGCCGGGGCGGCTGTCGTCTACGTATACCAGGCCCGCCTGGCGCGCCACGCTAGGAACGCCGCGCTCCCGCGCCGCGGTGGCGCTGGCTCTGCTGGTCCTGGCCCGAGCCGACCTGGGTGGCGTGGCCGTCCTTCTTGGACCGGTGCTGGGCGTCTCCGTGGCTTTTCTGCATTTCGCGCGGGGTGTCGTCTTTGGTAGCGGCAGGGCGTTGCGGTTTCATGGCGGGCTCCTTGGCGGGCAGGGCGGCGGCCGGCGGTTCGCCGGCCAGCCAGGCCTGGTAGTAATGAGGCAGGCGCGACAGCGCATAGCGGGCGCTGGCTTCGCGGATGGCATTGCGCGCGCCGGAAAAGCGCCGCGTCTCGGTGTAGACCACGGGGCGCGCATCGGCGGCGCCGGCGCGGAACAGCCATGCATAGCATTGGGTGCCCGGCTCGATATCGTCATCTGTGTCATCGGTGACGCCGGTGTTGGCGATGGCGACCGAGGCCGGGCTGCGTTGGCTGGCGCCCAGGGCCATGGCGCGGGCCACAGGCTCGCTGGTCAGGTTGCAGCGGCGCAGCAGGGCGGCGTCCAGGCCCAGGCAGCGCAGCTTGGCTTCGGGCGCGTACGTCACGAACGCACAGTCCAGCAAGCTGCCCGCGCCGGGCACGTCGGCCAGCGTGGCGGCAATCAGTCCGGCGGTGCACGACTCGGCGGTCACCAGCACCAGCGACTGTTCCGACATGAAGCGCGCAACGCGCTCGACTTCGTTCATGCAGCGATCTCCCATGGCACGCACGCCGCTATTGCAAGCGGCGTGCCTGGCATCAGTGCTCGACCGGCTCGCCGCCCACCCGGGCGCCGACGATCATTTCCGTGGCCCAGTTCAACAAGATGGACGTGTAGGCTTGCTGCGCCGCCTTGTCGGTCAGCCCGTGGTCGGCGCCGTCCACGATGCGGTGTGTCATCGAATGCGCGCGCAGGAATGCGGAGCGATAGTTCATGATGGTGGAATGGGGAATGTACGTGTCATGCTCGGACTCCACGATCAGCACATCGCCGGTAAATGCTTCGCATGCCGCGAGCGCACGGTTTTCGTCGGGGCCCACCCGCGTCAGGCGGTACGCCGCCAGGTTCTCGCGGCTGAGCGAGCCCTTGGGCCGGTCCCATTCTTCGTCGCGATAGAGCGCCGGCACATGCAGCGCCAGCCACCTCACCGGGCGCATCGTCGACAGAATGGCGGCCAGGTAGCCGCCATAGCTGCTGCCCACCACCGCGATCTCGCGGCTGTCAATGGAGGGGTGGGCGAGCAGTTGGTCGTAGGCCGCCACCACGTCGCGCAGATTGTCGCGCCGAGAAACCCGCGAGCGCTGCGCCTCGGTGGCGGCATGGCCGCGCAGGTCGAAGGTCAGGCAGATACATCCAAGCCCGGCGATCCTGCGCGCGCGGGCCAGGTCGAATTTCTGGCTGCCGCCCCAGCCATGGACGAACAGCACGCCCGGGATGCGGGTCTCGGGCGACAGGAAAGTGCCTGACAGTTCCTGGCCCTCTACCGGAATCGAGACCGAATCGCTATGCGTGGCCATGCTGCACGATCCCGGCGGATTTACTGATGCGTCCCACCTGCGGGTCGTCATCGTCGTACACGATCGTGGCTTCGGGGGGCCGTGAGTCGTCGCCGCCATAGCTTTCGGTAGTGCGGGCTCGAACCCTCGTCAGGCCGGGATCGCGGCAGAACGCCTCCAGCGCGCAGGCTTCCGCCATGCTGGCGCCGCCGGCGCGCCACGATTGCTCCAGCACGCCGCTGCGGCAGTCGCCTGCAGGGCCCAAGCCCTGGGCAACGTCATAATTGCGCCGCGACGCGAAGAAACCCGGATAGCAGTCCTGCACGGCGGCGTCATAGCATCGCGCCAGTTCGATGGCGTGGCGTAGCGCGGCCGGCCAATGGGAGGCCGCCAGGGCGTCGAGGCCGCCGCGCACGAACAGTATGTCCGAGCCGCCGTATACCGGGTTGCCGTCGTTGTCGCGCGTCAGCTGCTGCGTGCCGACATAGCTCGCCGCCATGCCGGGCAGGCGCACGGTGCCCACGCTATAAGTCACGATGTCTTCCAGGTGTTCTTCCAGCACCAGCCCGAACTGGGCCGTTTCGTTCTCATTCTGGGCACGCAGCGCGTCGCGCAACTCTGCTTCGTCGCCCACCTTGACCTGGCCGCGCCCGGCCGTCGCCTGCACCGGCTTGACGCGCACTGGGCCATTGCGCAGCAGCAGCGTGCCGGCGAGCAATGCATCTTCGGCCGAGAAGACGGTGTAGCCCGCCAGCACGGCGTCTCGCACCCGCGCGCCCATCTGCGCCGCCCAGCCCGCCGGCGCGGGCGCTCGCGCGCCATCGAGCAGGGCATGCGTGATGGCCTTGCTGGCTACGAAATCATGGGGCACCACGCCGCCGTAGAAGTCCATCTCGCCGTGGATTCCCAGGCGCGCCGCGGCCGGGCTGCCCAAGGTCATGGCGGGCACGTAATAAATATGCGGTGTTGCGGGGCCGTCCGAAGCGGGCGCGGGTTCATAGTCCACCGAGCAGGGGCAGCCCAGCAGGCCGGCCAGCTTGCCAGCCAGCGCCCGGTGGCTGGCCGTATCGTGGGCCGAGGCGCCCAGGCGGCGCGGGTAGGCTGCCACCAAGTCGGGGCGTTGCCCGGGGCAGGGCGATTCTGGGCTGCTGCGAGACAGGGTCGGCATGGCAGGGCGTGGTCTTTGATTCGGTGAGCGCTCAGCCACGCACGTAGCGTGCCCGGCCCGCGTCAGCTGTTGAGCCAACGCATGAGCAGCGCCAGGGCGGCCAGCAGCAGGGCCGCGCCGATCCAGGTGGCGGCAATCCGGGTGAAACGCTTCATTCCCTTTCCCATTTCAATTCCTTGATCTACATTGGGTCTTCCTGCCAGACGAGGGCGGATTACCGCCGCATGCGCAGTTTTCGTGCCGGAATGGGCAGCCAGAGGGAACCGAAATGTAAACTGGCTGTCAGGTTTTATTCAGCTTGTTGTAAGAAATGCTAAAACAGCGTTCTTTTCCCCTATTCATCCGGAGATTGCATGCTCGAGTTTTTCCAGACCCTCAGCTGGGCCGCCGTGTTCCAGATCATTCTCATCGACATCCTGCTCGGCGGCGACAACGCGGTGGTCATCGCGCTGGCCTGCCGCAACCTGCCGCCCCGGCAGCGCATGCAAGGCATCTTGTGGGGCACCGCCGGCGCCATCGGCCTGCGCGTGGTGCTGATCGCCTTTGCGTTGACGCTGCTTGCCGTTCCCTACTTGAAGATTGTCGGTGCGCTGCTGCTGCTGTGGGTCGGCGTGAAGCTGCTCATTCCTGAAGAGGACGCGCACGGCAACATCAAGGGCGGGGCGTCGGTCTGGGCCGCGGTCAAGACCATTATCGTGGCCGACTTCGTCATGAGCCTGGACAACGTCATTGCCATCGCCGGGGCGGCGCAGACCGCCAATCCGGACCACCAGATCGGCCTGGTCATCTTCGGCCTGGTGGTCAGCGTGCCCATCATCATCTGGGGCAGCACGCTGGTGCTCAAGCTGATCGACCGCTATCCGTTGGTGGTCACGTTCGGGGCCGGCCTGCTGGGCTGGATCGCGGGCGGCATGCTGGTGACCGACGTGGTCATCGTAGAGCGCCTGGGCGAAGTATCCAGCGCCATGAAGCTGACGGCCGAAGTGGTGGGCGTGCTGGTGGTGGTGGTGCTGGGCCGATGGCTGGCCGCGCGCAAGAAGACGGCGGCGCCGGAATCCGGCCACGGGCAAGACTGATGCCAGCCTGAGCGCCGCTGCGCCGGACGCCGGCACGGGCCATGCGATGTCTGCGGGCATCGCATGGCCCGTGCCGGCGTTTTTTTTCGCGCGCTTTTGGCCGGGATTCAAGTGGCGCGCATAACTTCATATCGACTAAGTATTTTTCAGCGGCCGGGCGCAGTCCCAGAATCGTTGCTTCCTGATCACCAATGGAGCAGCGGTTCCAATCATGCCGATTCTGATGTTGGCCGGCAGCCCCGCGCTGCATTCGCGTTCATCGGCGCTGTTGCGTTATGCGGGCCGGCGCCTGGCGGCGCGGGGGCTGCCAGGCAGCGAACTGGGACTGCGCGACCTGCCCGCCGAGGACCTGATCGAAGGCCGCTACAGCGGCGCGGCCGCCAGCCACTTGCGGCGGCGCGTTGCGCAGGCGCAGGCGTTGTTGATCGCCTCGCCCGTTTACAAGGCCTCGTTTGCCGGCGGCTTGAAGGCCATCCTGGACCTGCTCGACGAAAAGGCGCTGGCCGACAAGATCGTGCTGCCCATTGCCACCGGTGGCAGCGCTGCGCATCTGCTGGCGCTCGAGTACAGCCTGAAGCCCGTGCTGTCGGCGCTGGGCGCCCGCCACATTCTGGCCGGCGTGTACGCGACAGATCGCCAGGTAACGGTGCGCCACGATGAGGCCGCCATCGATGCAGAGGTGCGCGCGCGGTTGGACGCGGCAGTGGACCGCCTGGCCGCGCATGTGACCACTGCGCCGCCAGCGCGGGGCTATGACCTGGCCTACCTGGCCTTGAACGCAAGGTTCAGCATTTGACAAGGAGAACTCGCATGACGACCCGGTTTGCCCGCCTGCCGCACTATGTAATGGCGCTGTGCCTCGCGCTGCTGGCCTGCGCGTGCGCGACGGCGCAGGATGCCGGCACGCTGCGCATCGGCTACCAGAAATACGGCACGCTGACCATCTTGAAGGCATTGGGCTCGCTCGACAAAGCGCTGGGCGAGCAGGGCATCGCGATCAAATGGGTGGAGTTCCCCGCCGGCCCGCAACTGCTGGAAGGCCTGAACGTGGGGTCGATCGATTTCGGCACCGTGGGCGAAGCGCCGCCCATCTTCGCGCAGGCGGCCGGCGCGCCCCTGGTTTACGTAGGCAACGAGCCGCCCGCACCCGAGAGCGAGGCGATTCTGGTGCCGCACGATTCGCCGATCCGCAGCGTGGCCGACCTCAGGGGCAAGAAAGTGGCCTTGAACAAAGGGTCGAATGTGCATTACCTGCTGGTCAAGCACCTGGAGAAGGCCGGCGTAGCCTATCGCGACGTGCAGGTCGCCTACCTGACGCCCGCCGATGCACGGGCCGCCTTCGAGCGCGGCTCTGTAGATGCCTGGGTGATCTGGGACCCGTTCCAGGCCGCGGCCGAACAGCAGCTGGGCGCTCGCGTGCTGGCCGACGGACGCGGGCTGGCCAACAACTATCAGTTCTTTCTGGCATCGCGCGATTACTTCCAGCGGCATCCTCAAGTCATCGAGACCTTGCTCAAGGAAATCCGCCGTGGCGACCTCTGGGCGCGCGACAACCAGCAGGCATCGGTCGAGTTGCTGCAGCCCGTGCTGGGGCTGGAACGGCCCGTGGTAGAGCTGGCGGCCCGGCGGCTTGCCTACGGCGTGGAGCCGGTCACGCGTGAAGTGCTGCGGCACCAGCAACAGATCGCCGACGCGTTCCATGCGCTGAAGCTGATTCCACGCAAGCTCGATGTGCAGCAGGCATCGCCGCCCGGCCTGCGTTGACGATAGATACGGAGCACTGCCGCATGAATGTATTCTGGTTTATTCCCACGCACGGCGATTCGCGCTACCTGGGCACCACGCAGGGCGCGCGCGCCGCGACCCACGACTACTTTCGCCAGATCGCCGTGGCGGCCGACACGCTGGGATACGATGGCGTGCTGTTGCCCACCGGGCGATCTTGCGAAGACGCGTGGGTGGTGGCGTCGAGCCTCATTGGCGCGACTCGCAGGCTGAAATTCCTGGTGGCTGTGCGGCCCGGCGTCAGCTCGCCGCAGTTCGCCGCGCGCATGGCGGCCACGTTCGACCGCATGTCCGGCGGGCGACTGCTGGTCAATGTGGTCACCGGCGGCGATCCCGCCGAGCTCGAGGGCGACGGGCTGTTCGCCAGCCACGACGAACGCTACGCCATTACCGCCGATTTCCTGAAGATCTGGCGCGGCATCCTGCAGGCCAGCCACGAGGGCGGCTCCTACAGCTTCCAGGGCCAAAAGCTGGCGTCGCGTGGGGGCAAGGTAATTTTCCCGCCCGCGCAGCTTCCGTATCCGCCGCTGTACTTCGGTGGCTCGTCCGAGCCGGCGCATGAACTCGCGGCCGAGCAACTCGATGTGTACCTGACCTGGGGCGAGCCCCCCGCAGCGGTGGCCGCCAAGCTGGCGGACCTGCGCGCCCGCGCCGCGCGGCATGGACGCGTGCTGAAGTTCGGCATCCGCCTGCATGTGATCGTGCGCGAAACCGAGCAGGCCGCATGGCAGGCCGCCAATGCGCTGATCAGCCACCTGGACGACGATACCGTGGCGGCGGCCCAGGCCGCCTTCGGCCGCATGGACTCGGAAGGGCAGCGCCGCATGGCCGCATTGCATGGCGGCCGGCTGCACGGCGTGGATGGCGGGCGCGGCCACCTGGAAATCGCTCCCAACCTGTGGGCGGGCGTGGGCCTGGTGCGCGGCGGAGCCGGCACCGCGCTGGTCGGCAGCCCGGAAATCGTGGCCGCGCGCATGCAAGAGTATGCCGACCTCGGCATCGACACGTTCATATTGTCGGGCTATCCGCACCTGGAAGAATCGTTCCGCTTCGCCGAGCTGGTGTTCCCGCTGCTGCCGGGCCGGCAGGCCGCGCAAGCCGGGCAAGGCGTGCTGACCGGCCCCTTTGGCGAAGTGATCGGCACCGAACTCGCACCCGTGCGGGCGGCGGCCCGATGAGCGGGCCCGGGCATTCCGCCCACGCCTGGCGCCGCCGCGCGTTGCCGTGGCTGGTGCCGGTGCTGGTGCTGGCGGCATGGCAGGCGTCGGCGCAAGTAGGCTGGCTATCTTCCCGCGTGCTGCCGGCGCCCTGGGCCGTGGCGCGCGCCGGCTGGAGCCTGGCCCTTTCCGGCGAACTCTGGGAACACCTGCGTGTGAGCGCCTTGCGGGCCCTGTGGGGGCTGTTGCTGGGAGGCGGCCTGGGCCTGGCGCTGGGCCTGCTCAACGGCGCATCGCGGCTGGCCGAAAGTCTGCTCGACACCACGCTGCAGATGGTGCGCAACATTCCGGTGCTGGCGTTGATTCCGCTGGTGATCCTGTGGTTCGGCATCGAAGAGGCCGCCAAGCTGTCGCTGCTGGCATTGGGCGTGTTTTTTCCCGTGTACCTGAACACGTTCCACGGCATCCGCTCGGTCGATCCGGCGCTGATCGAAATGGGACGTTCGTACGGGTTGTCGGGCTGGCGCCTGTACCGCGACGTCATCTTGCCGGGCGCCTTGCCGTCCATGCTGGTCGGGCTGCGCTTCGCGCTGGGGCTGGTGTGGGTCATTCTCATCGTGACCGAGACCATTTCTGCGCAGTCGGGCATCGGGTACATGACCATGAACGCGCGCGAATTCCTGCAGACCGATGTGGTGCTGCTGGGCATCTTGTTGTACGCGCTGCTGGGCAAGCTGGCCGACCTGTGCGCGCGCGGGCTGGAGCAAAGCCTGTTGCCCTGGAACCCTGCCTACCGGCGGGCCTGATACACACCCCTCAAGGCGCGTCGCGCGCGCCTTGCGGCGCCTATGCTTGTTTGGGAGCGGAACATGTTTGTCAATCTCAGCGAATTCGAGTTCCTGCAGTACCTGGAGCCGGGCCGCGCCGAGCCGGCACACGAGACGCCGGCTGTCGCGCCCGCCCAGCCGGCGGTGCGAGTGACTCTGCGCGATCTGCACAAATACTATGGCGAACGGCATGTCCTGAAAGGGCTGGACCTGGATATCGCCCCGGGCGAGTTCGTGGCCGTGGTGGGCCGCAGCGGTTGCGGCAAGAGCACGCTGCTGCGCCTGCTGGCGGGCCTGGAAGCGCCTTCGGCCGCGCGCGGCCAGCCGCAAGCCCACGCGGCCGTGCGCTTCGACACTGTGGCGCAGGCCGGCGCCGATGAACGCGTGCGCATCATGTTCCAGGACGCGCGGCTGCTGCCATGGAAGCGGGTAATCGACAACGTCGCCATCGGCCTGTCTGAGCGCGAGCGTGGCCGGGCGGCCGCCGTGCTGCGGCAGGTCGGCCTGGGCGAGCGCGGCGGCGAATGGCCGGCGGCGCTGTCGGGCGGCCAGAAGCAGCGCGTGGCGCTCGCCCGCGCGCTGCTGCATCGGCCCGGGTTGCTGCTGCTGGACGAACCGCTGGGCGCGCTCGATGCGCTGACACGCCTGGACATGCAGCAGCTGATCGAAGACCTGTGGCGCCGCGACGGCTTCACCGCGGTGCTGGTGACCCACGATGTGCATGAAGCCGTGGCCTTGGCCGACCGCATCCTGGTCATCGAAGCAGGGCAGATCGTATTGGACCAGCGCGTGGCTTTGGCGCGGCCGCGCAACCGTGGTAGCGCCGCCTTCGCGGCCCTCGAGGCCCGCGTGCTGGACGCGGTGCTCGAACGCCGCGGCGAGCCGCCCGGCGCGCGGGCTGCGCCGTTGGCGCCGGTCATCGCCATTGGCCATCTGCGGCTGGCCGTCTAGGTCACTATTTTCTTGCACAAGGAATCATTATGAGCATCCCGTCCATCAACGCCCGCAACCAGTTCCGCGGCCGCATCAAGGAAATCATCCTCGGCCCCGTGCTGTCCGAAGTCGACGTGGACACGCCCGCCGGCACGGTGACTTCAGTGATCACTACGCGTTCTGTCAAAGAGCTCGACCTGCAGGTCGGTTCGGAAGTGCTGGCCTTTGTGAAGGCTACGGAGGTTTCGGTCGCCAAGCTCTAGGCCGCGCAATCGGCGCTTGCGCGGCTCGCCATGCCGGCCGCCACGCTGGTTTGTCGCAGCGCAGCGCGGGGCTTTATCATGGCAACGGCGCCCGTTGCGGGCGCCGCGTTGCCGCGGCCCGCGCATCAGTGGCCGCCCGTCCCGCAGGAGGCCGCCACGTGGCTCGGCAAGCACGTTACACCAGACCCTTGGGTATGTATTTCGAGTCGGCGCTGCCGCGCGCATGGTCGGCTGTTCCATGGGTTCTGCGGGCGTGCCGCACGCTGCTGTTGCTGGCAACGCTGTGCCTGGGCGGTCTCGCCCACGCGTCCCCGGCGGGCCAGGCAGAATCCGCCACGCCCGAAGCCGCCGCCGGGCTCACGCCCGCGCGCCTGGCAGATCTGCTCGACGACCCGGCCACGCGGCAGCAGCTCATCGAACGGCTGCGCAGCGAGGCGCCCGCTCAGCATGCCGCCGCGCAGACGGGCCAGGCCGGCGGCCCTCATCCGTCGCTGCCCACTCGCATCGCGCGCAGCGCCCAGTTGTTCCTGGCCGGCATGGCCACGGACGCGGGCCGCGCGGTAGATGAACTGACCGCGCTGGCCAGCGGCGCCGGCATGCCGCCGCCGCGCCGCGCCGCACTGGTCGCCGAGCTGTTGGGGCTGGCCGCCGTGGCCGCGGCCACCATTGCCGCCTTCCTTTTGCTGCGCGCCCTGGCGTCGTTCGTTTACGCGCGCATCGACCGCTGGGTGGCCCATCCACCCGCCGGGCCGGCGCATCGGGGCGGCGCCGCGTCGGCCATGATGCGGCGCGCCGCCGCCATGCTCGGAGCCCTGGCCATCGACATTGCCATCGTGCTGTTGGCAGGGCTGGCGGGCTATCTGGCGGGGCTGTACGGAACGGGGCAGCGCGGCGCCGTCAGCACCGCGCAGTCGCTCTTCGTCGATGCCTTTGTCGCCGTGGAAATCGCCAAGGCCCTGATCCGCGGCGTATTCGCCACGCGCTATCCCATGCTGCGCCTGTTTGCCATGGCCGACGATGTGGCCCGCTATTGGAACGCCCGCCTGGGGCGGGTGGCGGCCGTCATCGGCTACGGCCTGTTGCTGGCCGAGCCGGTGGCGAAGGCGTTGCTGTCGCCATCCATAGGCGAGCTGCTGGGGCTGGTCATCATGGTGGCGGCCTATATCTACGCGGTGCGCATCATATGGCGCAACCGTCTGGTGCTGCGCGAGCGGCTGGAGCAACGCGCCGCACGCGGGTCCTCATACTTCGGCACCTGGTTCCGCCTGCTGGCCCGCACCTGGCACGTGCTGGCTCTGGGCTATTTCACCGTGCTGCTGGTGGTCAGCCAGGTCGATACCGAAAGGGCGCTGCCGTTCATGGTCGAGGCTACGGCCCAGTCGCTGGTGGCCCTGGCCGTCGGTGCTTTGCTGATCATGGCGCTGGCCGGCCTGCTGGCGCGCCGCATCAAATTGCCCGAAGACGTGCGCCGCAAGCTGCCCATGCTTGAGGCCCGCGTCAATGCCTACGTGCCGGCGGCGCTGCGCGGCCTGGGCGTGCTGATCCGCATCGTGGTCGCGCTGTTCGTGCTGGACGCCTGGCGCGTGTTCGATTTGTCCAGCTGGATCGCGTCCGATGCCGGCGCGGCCGCGGTGCGCATGGTGGTCAACGTAGCCATCATCCTGCTGGTTGCCGCCGTGGTCTGGACGGTGATCGCCAGCATCATCGAGCACCGGCTCAGCCTGGGCGAAGGGCGCGGCATGCCCACGGCGCGCGAGCGCACCTTGCTGGCGCTGTTCCGCAACGCCGCGCTGATCGTCATTGTGACGCTGACGGTGCTGGTCGTGCTGTCGCAGATCGGCGTGGACATCGCGCCGCTGATCGCCGGGGCAGGGGTGGTGGGCCTGGCGATCGGTTTCGGTTCGCAGAAACTGGTGCAGGACATCATCACAGGCGTGTTCATCCAGCTGGAAAACGGCATGAACCAGAACGACGTGGTGCAGGTGGCCGGCATTTTCGGCACCGTTGAAAAAATCACGATCCGTTCGGTGGGCATACGCACGCTGGATGGCGGCTACCACCTGATTCCGTTTTCGTCGGTGGACGTGGTGTCCAACCACATGCGCGATTTCTCGTACCACCTGGGCGAATACACCATCGCGCACCGCGAAAGCGTCGACGACGCGGTGCTCCACCTGCGGCGCGCGTTTGAAGAACTGATGCAAGACGAACTGCTGGCGCCCGAAGTGCTTGAAGAAATCAGCATTCCCGGCGTCACGTCGCTGAGCGAGAAGGGCGTGACCATCCGGGTGCTGATCAAGACCACGCCCGGCATGCAGTGGGCGGTGCAGCGCGGCTACAACCGCCTGGTCAAGAAGCACTTCAACGCGGCCGGCATCGAGCTTCCGTACCCGCACACCGTGGTCTATTTCGGCCAGGACAAGAACGGCTACGCGCCGCCCGCCAACCTGTACATGCAGACCGACCGGCCCGACGAGCACGGCAATGCCCGGGCCGCCGGGCAGATGCGCCGCCGGCTCTCCAAAGAGCAGGGCGCGGCCGCCGAAGACGTGCTGGGCAACGAGCTGGACCGGGTGGCGAACGATCCGGATGCCGATTCCAAACCGGCTTAGGCGGGCCATGACCGGCGTCACGGGTAGCGGCGCCGCAATCCGCTATATTTCTACCGTCCGTCATCATTCCCCGATACGCCGCCATGCCATCGACCCCGCTTTCGTTTCTTCCGGCGCGCCGCCGCCTGCTCCTGGGCCTGGCGCTGGCGCCGGCCGCGGCATGGGCCGCGCCATCGGCGCCCCTGGTCCAAGTATGGAAATCGCCCACCTGTGGCTGCTGCACCGACTGGATCTCCCACCTGCGCGATCACGGTTTCCGGGTCGAGGTGCAAGAAGTGCCCAGCACCGCCGAAGTGCGCAATCGGCTGGGCATACCGGCTGAGTACGGTTCTTGCCATACCGGGCTGGTTGATGGCTATGCCCTTGAAGGCCACGTGCCCGCCTCCGACATCCAGCGCATGCTGCGCGAACGGCCGGCCGCCATCGGGCTGGCCGTACCCGGCATGCCGCTGGGCTCGCCCGGCATGGACGGCCCCGAATACCAGGGCCGCAAGCACCCCTACGAAGTACTGCTGGTCAGGCGCTGGGGCCTCACGCGGGTCTACCAGGCGTATCTGTAGCGGCCGCGTCCGGCTGGTTCCGGGGCCATCAGCGCGGCGGCGTATCGCCCGCGCCCAGGTCCCAATACAGCCCGGTCATCAGGGTCAGGCCTTCGCGCAGCAGTTCCGGCGGCAGGTGTTCGTTAGGCGCATGCTGCGAGCAGCCCGGATACGAGTGCGGCACCCATATGGTGCGCAGGCCCAGCACTTCCGTAAAGATATCGTTCGGCAGCGAACCGCCCAGGTTGGGCAGAATCGCCGCCTTCTTGCCGCTGGTGCGTTCCAGCGACTCCACCGCCCAGCGCACCCATGGATCATCGGGGTCGATGCGGGTGGCGCGGAACATGGTTTCGCGCGTGGTCTGCACCTTCACCATGGGGAAGCCCTGGCGGTCCAGATGCCGGCGCAGGGCGGGCAGCAGGTCGTCGGGGTCCACGCCCACCACGAAGCGCAGTTGGCAGCGCGCCCAGGCGCGCGGCGGGATCGCGTTGACCGGCGTTTCGGGGTTGCCGGTCTTGTAGGCCAGCACTTCGAACGAGCACCAGCCGAAAACCCGCTCGGCGGGCGACAGGCCAGGCTCGCCCCAATCGGGCTCGATGACCGGCCCGTCGGCGCCGCCATCCACCTGGCAGTCGGCCAGGGCGCGGCGCACGCTGGCCGGTAGTTCAGCCGGCACCCATTCGGGCACGCGGATCTGGCCGGTGGGCGACACCAGGGTGGCAATGGCATGCGCCAGCTGGATGCCGGGGTTCGAGATCAGTCCGCCCCAGTTGCCTGAATGGTGGCCGCCAGCGCGCGCCTCGATGCTCAGGTCGAAATTCAGGCTGCCGCGCGCGCCCAGGAATACCGTGGGGCGCTGCGGACTCAGGCGGGGCCCGTCAGAGGCGATCAGCAGGTCGGCCGAAAAGCGGTCTTTGTGCTGCGCGCACAATTCGCGCAGGCCCATCGACCCGGTTTCCTCGCCCATCTCGATCAGGTATTTCACGTTGAAGCCCAGCTTGCCGCGTGTTTCCAGCACCAGGCGCAGCGCCTCCATGTTGACGCTGTGCTGCCCCTTGTTGTCGGCGATGCCGCGCCCGTACCAGCGGCCGTCCTGCTCGGTCAGTTTCCAGGGCGACAACCCGGGATGCCATTCGGGCTCCAGGCCGCGGATGACGTCGCCGTGGCCGTAGCCGAACACCGTGGGCAGGGCGGGATCTTCGATGCGCTCGGCATACAGGAACGGGGCGCGGGCTTTATCGTGCGTGAGCGTGCAGCATTCGAAGCCCATGGCTTCAAATGCCGGCCGCATTTCCGATTCCAGGTAGGCTGCCAGCTCGCCGGCTCGGTCGGGGTTCTGGCTTTCGGTGGGCACGGCCAGCCGGCGTGCCAGCAGTGCGCGAAAGGCGCCGGAGTCAAAACACTGTTCGGCATTGGCGATGGCGGCGGCGCGGCTCATGGCTGTACTGATCCTTGGAAAGACGGCGGATAAAGGTGGCAGGCGACCAGCGCCTGTTCCTGAGGCAGCAGGGCGGGGCGGTCTTGCCGGCACTGCGGCATGGCGTGCCTGCAGCGCGGGTGGAACGGGCAGCCCGACGGCGGGTTGATCGGGTCGGGAAACGACAGGCCCAGCCCGGTGTCGGGGATGCCCAACCCCGGTTCGGGCGTGAGCACCGAAGCCAGCAAGGCCTGAGTATAAGGATGGCGCGGCTGGCGGAACAACTCGGCGGCGGGCGCCGATTCGACCACGCGGCCCAGGTACATCACGGCGACGCGGGTGGCGATATGCTCCACCACGGCCAGGTTATGGCTGATGAATACGTAAGTCAGGTTGAATTCCTGGCGCAGCGACATCAACAGGTTCATGATCTGCGCCTGCACCGAGACGTCCAGCGCCGAGGTGGGCTCGTCGCAGATAACGATCTCGGGGTTCATCACCAGGGCCCGCGCAATGGCCACGCGCTGCCGTTGGCCGCCTGACAGCTGGCCGGGCGTGTTGCCGGCCAGGCGCGCCGGCAAGCCCACCCGCTCGAGCATTTCAATGGCCTTGTGCCGGCGCGGATTGGGAATGCCATGCACTTCCAGCGGCAGCGACACGATCGAGGCGATATCGCGGCGCGGATTCAGCGAAGAATAGGGGTCCTGGAACACCGGCTGCACGCGGCGCGCCAGGCTGCGGCGCGACATGCCGCGTATGTCTTCGCCGTCGATGCTGATGGCGCCGCCGGTGGTGGGGATCAACCCCAACAGCAGGCGGGCCAGGGTGGATTTGCCGCAACCCGACTCTCCCACCACGCCCAGCACGCCGCCGCGTTCGACGCCCAGGTCCACGCCGTTGACGGCGTGCAGGGTGCGGCGCGGCTGGAACATGCCGGTTTTGACGGTGAAACTGCGGCTGACGTCGCGAGCCTGGATCAGCGCGTCCATCAGGCGGCCTCCCGTATGCAGCGCCATTGGCGGCCGGGCGGCGCCTGGCGCACCGGAATATCTTGCCGGCACGCCGCCTGCGCGTGGCGACAGCGGTCGTGGAAGGCGCAGCCGCGCAACTCGCCGGTCAGCGCCGGCACGACGCCCGGAATGGTGCCCAGGGGCGTGCCCGCGGGCGTGCGGCCTGGCACCGGGATACAGGCCAGCAGGCCTTCGGTGTACGGATGCCGCGGCGCGGCGAACATCTCTGCCACCGGGCCCTGCTCGACGATCTGCCCGGCATACATCACCGCCACCTGGCGGGCAATGCGCGCCACCACGCCCAGATCGTGGGTGATGAGCACCATGGCGATGCCCAGCTCGCTCTGCAGGTCGGCCAGCAGGCGCAGTATCTGCGCCTGTATGGTCACATCCAGGGCGGTGCTGGGTTCGTCGGCGATCAGCAGCTCGGGGCCGCACATCAGCGCCATGGCGATCATCACGCGCTGGCGCAGGCCTCCGGAAAGCTGGTGTGGGTACTGGCCCAGGCGCTGCGCCGCCGAGGCAATTCCGACTTTCTCCAGCAGTTCCACCGCGCGGTCGCGTGCCTGTGCGGCCGTGGCGTGACGATGGTGGCGGTAGTGCTCGGCCAGTTGCTCGCCGATGTTGTAGGCCGGATTCAACGCAGTCATGGGCTCCTGGAAGATCATGGCCATCTTGTTGCCGCGCAGCGCATTGACCCGCCGCCGGCCGGCCCGCGACAGGTCTTCGCCCAGCACCTCCAGGCGCGTGGTGCTGCGCCGCGCGGCACGCGGCAGCAGGCCCATGACGGCCAACGAGGTCATCGACTTGCCGCAGCCCGACTCGCCCACCAGGCAAAGCGTTTCGCCGCGCCGCACCTCGAACGATACGCCGCGCACCGCGTGCACGGGGCCGCGCGGCGTATCGATGTCGACGCGCAGGTCCTGCACGTTCAGCACGATCTCGGAATCGGCGGCGCTCATTCCTGCACGTCCCGCCTGTGATGCGCTTGCCTGCTCATGCGCGGCTCCCTGTTGGTTTGCACAAGTCCTAGGCCCTGTCCTCGGGCGTCAACCACTGGTGCAGGCCGTCGCCGGCCAGGTTGATGGCGAAGATCAGCAGCGCCAGCGCGCTGCCGGGTATGGCGATCAGCCAGAACGAAAAGAACATGTAGGCCTTGGCTTCCGAAATCATCAATCCCCATGACGGCAGGGGCGGCTGTACGCCCAGCCCCAGGAACGACAGCGCGGCCTCCAGCAGGATGGCGCTGGCCGCCTCGAGCGTGGCGATGACGATCAGGTGCGGCACGACGTTGGGCAGCACTTCGCCGCGCACGATGCGCCAGGTGGAGGCGCCGGCCGCCTGCGCGGCCGAGACGTATTCCAGCGAACGCACCTGCTGCGTGGCGCTGCGCATCACGACGGCGAAGCGGTCCCATTTCAGCAGGCCCAGCACCATGATCACGACCCACAGCGAGCCGCCCACGATGGCGACGGTGGCCAGGGCCACCAGAATGACCGGCATCGACAGCCGGGTGGTGACCAGGAACGACACCACCATGTCGACGCGCCCGCCGAAATAGCCAGCCGCCATGCCCAGCGTGGTGCCGATCAGGCCGGAGATCAGCGCCACGCTGGCGCCGATCAGCAGGGAAATGCGCGCGCCGTAGAACAGGCGCGACAGGTAGTCGCGGCCCAGTTGATCGGTGCCCAGCGGATGCAGCCAGCTGCCCTTGTCGTACCAGACCGGCGGGGCCGTGCGGTGGGCCAGGTCCTGGAAGTACGGGTCGTGCGGCGCCAGCCAGGGGGCCAGCAGCGCCACCAGGACAATCAGCAGCAGAATGGCGCCGCCCACCAACAGCGCCTTGTTGTGGCGCAGCCGGCGCCATGTCAGGCGGGCCGGCGCGGCAGGGGCGGGGACCGGGGCGGGCGATTCGGCCAGCACGGGAGGCATCGGCGCGGCCATAGTTCAGGACACCCGGATCCGAGGGTCGAGCCAGGCATTGGCCACATCGGCCGCCAGGGTCAGCAGCACGTATAGCACCGAGAGCAGCAACACGATCAGCTGCATGACGGGATAATCCTTGAAGGTGATGCTCTGGTAGGCCAGATAGCCCAGCCCGTCCAGCGCGAAGATAGTCTCGATGACCACCGAGCCGCCCAGCAAATAGCCCAGCTGCACCGCCGCCAGCGCCACTACCGGCACGATGGCGTTGCGAAGCGCGTGCTTGAAGATGACTTTGCCGGCCGGCAGCCCCTTGGCGCGGGCGGTGCGGATGTAGTCGGCGCCCAGCACCTCGATCATGCCGGCGCGGATCAGGCGCATGAACGCGGGCGCCACGTAATAGCCCAGCGCGATGGCCGGCATCACGAAATGCTGCCAGGTGCCGCTGCCCGAAACGGGCAGCACGCGCCAGGTGATCGAGAACAACATGATCAACAGCAGCGCGAAGAAGAAATTGGGCAGCGCCTGGCCCAGCACGGCAACCGCCAGGCACAGGCGGTCGGCCAAGCTGTCCTTGTACAGCGCCGCCAGCACGCCCAGCGGTATGGAGATCAGCAGCGCCACGCCCAGCGCCGCCAGGCCCAGCATCAGGGTGGTCTGCAGCTTCGAGAAGATCAGCGGCCCGGCATCGGTCTTGAAGTACACCGAAGTGCCGAAGTGGCCATTCAGAATGTTCCACAGCCAGTCGGCGTATTGCACGATGACCGGGCGGTCCAGCCCGTACGCCTTGCGGATCATGTCGATGTCGGCCTGGCGCGCGCCTTCGCCGGCCAGCGCCACGGCCGGGTCGCCCGACAAGTGCAGCAGCAGGAAGGCCAGGACCGAGACCGTCAGCGCCACCAGCACCGCCAATCCCAGCCGCCGGATCATGAATGCAAGCATTACCGCCCTCCGTGTTGCTGCCGCAGTGTCCGGCTTATTTCCAGCTCATGTCCCAGAAGCGCACCAGTTCATCGGGATAGGGTGTGAAATCGACGTCCTTGCTGGCCACGTAATACACCGGCAGCGACCACAGGGGCGCGGCGTAGGCGTGCTCGGCGATCATCGTCAGAGCCTGCTTGTAGGCAGCGTCGCGCGCCGCGCTGTCGATCGTGTGGTCGCCCTTGTCGAGCAGTTCGCGCACTTTCGGATCGTGCGTGATGTCGTCCTTGCCGAACGAAAAATACACCGGGGTCGAGGCCGACACGTCGTTGACCAGGTTCGATCCCCAGGTCTGGTGCGTCAGCGACGCCTTGCCCCCGCGGATCATGTCGCGCATGGCCGCGTATTGCAGGAAATTCAGCTTGGCGCGTATGCCCACGGCCTGCAGGTAGTTGATGATGGCCTCGGTCTGGTTGCGCTCGCGGTAGGCCACGATGTCGATGTCGAAGCCATCGGGGTAGCCGGCCTCGGCCAGCAGTTTCTTCGACAGCGCGGGATCGTACTTGTACACCGGCGCGCCTTCGTCGGTGCACCCCACCTGCGACGGCGTGCAGATGGTGTTGAGCACTTCCGCGCCTTCTCCCACGATGTTCTTGATGATGGCTTCGCGGTCGATGGCGTGCAGGATGGCCTTGCGCACCCGCTCGTCCTTCAGTTGCGGCGCCGGCGTGTTGTCCAGGATGTTCATCTGCATGAACACGATGCGCATCGTGTTGCCGCTCTTGACCTGCAGCTGGGGCAGCGTCTTCAACTGCTCGGCCTGGTCCTTGGGCACGTGCATGATGAAATCTTCGCCGCCCGAAATGACCTCGGCCATCTGAGTCTGGCGATCAGGGATGAAGCGGATCACGACCTTGCCGATCTTGGGCTGCGCCTTGGGCGAGTCCTTGAAATAGTCTTTATTGGCTTGCAGTGTGATGGATTTGCCCGGCACGTACTCGGTCACCTTGTATGGGCCGGTGCCCACCGGCTTGGCGTTCATGCCCTGCGGGCCGACCTCGGCGTAGTACTTGGCCGGATGAATGGCCACGGTAGTCGACAGGTACTCTTTGGCGGCCGGGAAGGGCTCTTTGGTGGTCAGGCGCACCTTGTACTTGCCCAGCTTCTCGACCTTGTCGATCCACCGCACGTTCTGTTGCGTGGTGGCCTTGTTCTTCGGGTCGGCAACGAAATTCAGGGTGTACACCACCGAGTCGGCGTCGAATTCCTCGCCGTTGTGAAACTTGACGCCTTCGCGCAGTTCGAATTCCAGCGTCTTGTCGTCGACCTGTTTCCAGCTCTTGGCCAGTTGGCCTTTGTATTCGTTGGTCAGCGGATCTCGGTACAGCAGTGTGTCCCAAACATTGGCGGCGATGATCACGCCAATGCGCACGTTATTGAAATACGGGTCTACGCTTTCGGGGGCCTGGTCGTAGGCCATGCGCAGGGTGTCATCCTGCTTGCCGGCCCAGGCCGGCTGCGCGGCTAGCGCGCCGGCCAGCAATAGGGCGGCGGGAAGCCGAAAAGACAACGATGCAACGAAACTGACGCGACATTCAGCCATGATTGGCTCCTGTAGACCGTATCGGTTAAGCGGAATACTGCGGTGTTGCGTGGATCGTTTCTCGGCCCGCGGGCCGGTGCCAGTGCGCGGCCATCTACGGCCGCACGCGCCTGCGCGGCAGCGGTTTCGCGACCGGAGTCACCTAATATCAGTGGGAGGCTGCTGCGCATTGGTATACCAAATTATTCTGGCGTTTCAGCCACTATAAAGCAGCCAGTAAATTCGCCAGCATGGGGGAATACCCTGAAATTTCAATACAAAACAATGAAATAGGGGTTAATCGCGAGAGCCGGGTCATGATGCGGATTGCCCGCCCAAGATGCGTTGCGTATCATGGTTGCACGGATTTCATTGTTGTATACCAATTTTTTGGCCCCAGGCCGCCGGTTTTTACTTCAACGGACAACACATGCAAGAAGCACTGATGCAGCAGGCGATCCAGTTCGCCCAAGAACACGAAACCGCCTGGGACCGCGAGGTTGGCGGCGTATGGGGCGTGCACCAGCAGGATCCCCCGCCATGGAACCGTCTGCTGGGCCCGGTGCACGATCGCGGCCCCGTCACGGGCTTGGTGGTGGTGGACGGGCACACGGTGGCGTCGTGGGGCGAGCCGCAGCGCGCCGACCTGACCTTCAGCGTGGCCAAGATGTACCTGGCCCTGGTGGCCGGCGTGGCGCATGACCGCGGCCTGCTGCCCGACGTCGACGAGCCGGTGCGCGCGCGCGTGCCCGGTATCGGTTTCGACACCGGTCGCAACGCCAAGATCACCTGGCGTCACCTGCTGCAGCAGACCAGCGAATGGGAAGGTGAACGCTTTGGCGTGCCCGACCAGGTAGACCGCTATCGCGCGGTCACATTCGGCGCGCCGCCTGGAGGCAAGAAAGGCGATGCGCGGCCCTTGCAGGAACCGGGCACCTACTGGGAATACAACGACGTGCGCATCAACCAGCTGTCGTACGCCCTGCTGCACTTGTTCCGCAAACCGCTGCCCGAAATCTTCCGCGAAGCCATCATGCGCCCGCTGGGCGCCAGCGACGACTGGCACTGGGCGTGCTACGACAACGCCTGGGTCGAGATCGACGGCGAGCTCATGCCGTCGGTGCCGGGCGGTTCCCACTGGGGCGGCGGCATGTCCATCAGCAGCGAGGACCAGGCCTTGATCGGCCGCATGCTGCTCGACGAGGGGCGCGCCAACGGCCACCAGATCATTTCTGCGGAATGGGTGCGGGCCATGCGCACGCCCAGCCGGCTGGCGCCGTACTACGGTTACTTGATCTGGCTGAACGAGGGCCGGCGCATTTTCCCCAGCGTCACCGCTTCCAGCTTTTTCGGCATCGGCGCGGGCAGTTCGTTCACCTGGGTCGAACCCGAGCGCCGCATGGTGGTCATTGTGCGCTGGCTCGATTCGGCGCATGCCGATGCACTGTTCGGCAAGATCCTGGCCGCGGTGGATGCCTAGGCGGGCCGGGCGCCCCCGGCCGCCAGGGCGGGGCGCCGGTTTCGCGCCAGCAAGGGGCTGAAAACCAGGCTTGCCACCAGCCACATCAGCGCGGCCGACCACAGGGTCTGGCTCAGGAAGTGCGCGCCCTGAAGGATGCGCACCAGCGAAAACACCAGTCCCGTTGCAATCCCCAGCCCAAGGCCCCACCAGCGCCAACGGCCCGCGTCTAGCGCGCTTGCGGCGAAATACAGCGAAAGCAGCGCATAGCCCGCGCCCGCATGCGCGCTGGGCAGGGCATGGCCGGCCGCGGCGCGGCTGGCCGCCCACCAGTGTGCCGGCCAGGCGGTGTCGCCGCCGAATTCCAGCAAATTGTAGGGACGTGGCATGGTCGTGTGGTGCTTGAGCTGGCTGACCGCCAGCTGTCCCACCAGGCAGGTCAGCACGATCGCCCACAGCGCGCCGCGGGCCGGACGCAATGGCGCGTAGCGATAGCTGGCCAGCGCCCCGGCCAGCGCCAGCAGGGCGACGCCGACGGGCAGGGCCACCAGCAGGCGATGCCCGGCAAATTCCAGCAGCGCGGCATGCCGCAGCGGGAACTGGCCGCCCAGCGGATCGTACAGTGCGCGCGCAATGGCCATGTCCAGGCCGCTGTGTTGCGCCAGCCAGGCCAGCAGGCCCAGCAGCAGCGTGCCGGCCACGACGTGGCCGAGGGTGTAGGCGGCAGGAGCGGACAGGCGAGGGGACATGGATGCAGACAGCGGAAACCCGGACTGCGGCATGCTAGGACGCGCCGCGTCGAATTTGCGTGGAATCCGCGTCCCCGGGGCCGCGCGGCGAGGCCCCCCGGGCTGCTTGACCTTCATCATTTACCGCTCTGATCAGGGGCACTACCCTGGGTTGAAGGACGGGCCTTCGCCCGCCATTTTCAAGAGCATCGCCATGTACCAACATATTCTTCTTCCCATCGACGGTTCCGAGCTGTCCCAGGTCGGTCTTACGCAGGGGCTGGCGCTGGCCCGCGCGCTGAAGGCCCGCGTCACCATCATGACCGCCCTCGAGCCGGTCCACATTCCGTCGACGGAAGGCGTGCGGCTGCCCGGCGTGCAGCAACAGCTGCAGCGCCAGGCGCGCGAGCGGGCCCAGGGCTGGCTGGATGCCGCCGCCGCCAAGGCCCGCGACGCCGGCGTGGCGTGCACCACCCATATGCAAGACGGCAACCAACCCTATGCCGCCATCGTGGAATGCGCCGAGCAGATCGGCTGCGACCTGATCGCAATGTGCTCGCATGGCCGCAGCGGCATGGCGGCCATGGTGCTGGGCAGCCAGACCCAGAAAGTGCTGGCCAAATCGCAAATTCCCGTGCTGGTTTACCGCTAGGCTGCGCGCGGCAACGCCGCCAGGCGCCGCGCAGGCCGGGCCAGGCCTGCCCGCCACGGGGGGGCCGGGCCCAGGGGGCCGGACTGGATATAATCTCCAGTTCGGCCTTTTTCATGGCCCCGTATCATTCCTTCCTTGCGCGCGCCGGCGCGCCGACTCAATATGAAAAAACTGACCGCTGTCTTCCTGGCCTGCGCCACGTCGTTGCTTGCCGCTTGTGGCCAGGGCGATGATCCCGCGCCGCAGGCCAGCGCCCCCGCCGCCCGGAAAATCGTCGTGGGCCTGGACGACAACTTCCCGCCCATGGGTTTTCGCGATGAAAACAACCAGCTGGTCGGCTTCGACATCGACATGGCGCGCGAAGCCGCGCGCCGCATGGGCATCGAAGTCGAATTCAAGCCCATCGACTGGAGCGCCAAAGAGGCCGAATTGAACGGCAAGCGCGTGGATGCGCTCTGGAACGGCCTCACGATTACCGAAGAGCGCAAAAAGAACATCGCCTTCACGGCGCCCTACATGGCCAACCACCAGATCATTCTGGTGGCCCAGGCCTCGCCGGTGCAGAACAAGGCCGACCTGGCCGGCCGCGTGGTGGGCGCGCAAGATGGCAGCAGCGCCGTCGACGCCATCAAGAAAGACGCGCAGGTGGCCGCCAGCCTGAAAGAGCTGAAGCTGTTCGGCGACAACGTCACCGCCCTGATGGACCTGTCGGCCGGCCGCCTGGATGCAGTGGTGGTCGACGAAGTCGTGGGCCGCTACCTGGCCAGCAAGCGGGCGGGGCAGTACCGCGTGCTGGACGAAAATTTCGGCACCGAAGACTACGGCGTCGGCCTGCGCAAAGACGACGCCGAACTGCTGGCCAAGCTCGACCAGACCCTCGACGCCATGAAAAAGGACGGCAGCGCCGCCCGTATCGCGCAACAATGGTTCGGCGCCGACATCATCAAATAACTGGCCTGGCCGGCTGACGGGATCGTCGCATGGATTACGTCGTCTCCCTGCTGGGGCCGATGGCGCAGGGAGCCAAGACCACCCTGACGCTGTTTTTCGTGACCTTCGCGCTGGCGGTGCCCCTGGGGCTGCTGCTGGCGCTGGCTCGCGTTTCCCATTGGCGGCTGCTCAGCCAGCTGGTCAATGGCTACATCTGGCTGATGCGCGGCACGCCGCTCATGCTGCAGATGCTGTTCATCTATTTCGCGTTGCCGTTCGTGCCGGTGGTGGGGGTGCGGCTGCCCGATTTTCCGGCCGCCATCGTGGCCTTCGCGCTGAACTACGCGGCGTATTTCGCCGAGATATTCCGCGCCGGCATCCTGTCGGTGGACCGGGGCCAGTACGAAGGCAGCAAGGTGCTGGGCATGAGCTACCTGCAGACGATGCGGCGCATCGTGCTGCCGCAGATGGTGCAGCGTGTGCTGCCGCCCATGAGCAACGAGACCATCACGCTGGTCAAAGATACCTCGCTCATCTACGTGCTGGCGCTCAACGACATCCTGCGCACGGCGCGCGGTATCGTGCAGCGCGATTTCACCACCACGCCGTTTCTGGTCGCCGCCGCGTTCTACCTGTTCATGACGCTGCTGCTGACCTGGCTGTTCCAGCACATGGAAAAACGCTATGCCAAGTACGACCAATAGCGCCCCGGCCCAGGCCGATGCCCGTCCCGTGATGATCGCCGCGCGCGAAGTCGGCAAATCGTTCGGGTCGGTGCGCGTGCTCGACCAGGTATCGTTGACCTTGCGCAAGGGCGAGGTGGTGGCCGTGATCGGTCCGTCGGGATCGGGCAAGAGCACTTTCCTGCGCTGCCTGATCCACCTCGAGACCATCGACCAGGGCAGTATCGAGATCGAGGGCGAGGCTCTCGCCACCGCGGCGCCCGGCGGCGCCAGCCGCTATGCGCCCGACGCCGACGTGCGGCGCATCTGCCGCAAGATGGGCATGGTGTTCCAGTCGTTCAATCTGTTTCCGCACATGACGGTGCTGCAGAACGTCATCGAGGCGCCGGTCACCGTGCAGGGCGTGCCGCGCGACGTGGCCATTCCCAAGGCCGAGGCGCTGCTGCGCAAGGTCGGGCTGCTGAACAAGCGCGACAACTACCCGGGACGCCTGTCCGGCGGACAAAAGCAGCGCGTGGCCATCGCGCGCGCGCTGGCAATGGAACCCGACATCATGCTGTTCGACGAGCCCACCTCGGCGCTCGATCCCGAACTGACCGGCGAAGTGCTGCGCACCATGCGGCAGCTTGCCGATGAGCACATGACCATGCTGGTGGTCACCCACGAAATGGGCTTTGCGCGCGAAGCGGCCCACCGCGTCGTCTTCATGGATGAGGGCCGCATCGTCGAAGAGGCGCCGGCCGAGGCCTTTTTCCGCGCGCCGCGGCAACCGCGCGCCCGGGCCTTCCTGGGTCAGATGCTGTAAGCGGCGCGGTGCGCCACATTGTTACGTTCATTGAAAGAATTTATAAATTAAAACAGCATTTCTCCATGATCTGACTACCTTAACAATGTTGCGCCACATGCAAAGATTCAATGGCGCCAGGGTGGGCAGACAGGGAGAGAGGAAATGCGTACTTATCGACGCAGGATCGCCGCGTGGCTGGCATGTGGCGCCTTGGCGCTGCTGGCGGGCTGCGCCGCGCCGGGCGGCAAGAAAGACACGATCGACATGGCGGGGCTTTCGCAGCCCGTGGAAATCCTGCGCGACAAGTATGGCGTGTCGCATATTTACGCCCAGAACCAGCACGACCTGTTTTTTGCCCAGGGTTTCAACGCGGCCCGCGACCGGATGTGGCAGCTGGACTTGTGGCGCCGGCAGGGCGAAGGCAAGATGGCCGAGCAGTTTGGCCCGCGCTTCGTCGAACAAGACCGCGCGGCGCGCCTTTTCCTGTACCGGGGCGATCTCCAGGCCGAGTTCGCCAGCTATCACCCCGAAGGGCAGGCCATTCTTACCGCTTTCGCCCAGGGCATCAACGCCTATGTCGATTGGGTGAAGGCGCATCCCGAGCACATGCCGCCCGAGTTCAAGCTGACAGGCACCGAACCCGGGTACTGGAGTCCGCAGACTTCACTGATCCGCATCTATGGCCTGACGCGCAACGTGGCCAGCGAAGTCAAACTGTCCCAGCAGATTGCCGCGCTGGGACTCAATGCAATACAGGATCTGGGCACCTACGAGCCGCCCATTGCGCTGCAGGTGCCCGCCGGTCTGGATGTGCGGCAAGTCACCAGCGCGGTGCTGGCCGATTACAACCTGGCCCGCAAGGGGCAGAAGTTCGAGGCGGCCGACTTTCCGCGCAGCCCGCTGGCCGCTGCCGGGCGCGCCGAGCTGGCGCGCAGCCTGTCGGCCAACCTGCAGGCGTCGCTGGACCCCGATTTCGACCCGCTGGCGCCGCGCTACGAGAGCAATAACTGGACCATCGCGGGACAGCACACTGCGACGGGGCGACCCATTCTGGCGGGCGACCCGCACCGCGCGATCGCGATGCCGTCGCTGCGTTACATGGTGCACCTGAATGCCCCAGGCTGGAATGTGATCGGCGCGGGCGAGCCAGCGCTGCCAGGCGTGTCGATGGGGCATAACGACCGCATCGCGTTCGGGCTGACCATTTTCTCGTTCGCCGATGAAGAAGACCTGTACGTCTACGATACCAACCCGGCCAACCCCAACCAGTACCGCTACCGCGGCGGTTGGGAGAACATGCGCACGCTGGACGAGACAATACCGGTACGCGGCCAGCCCGCGGCCACGCGGCAACTGAAGTTCACTCGGCATGGGCCCGTCATTCACGAAGATCCGATCCGCCATAAGGCCTACGCGCTGCGCGCGGCGTACCTGGAGTTTCCTGGCACCGCGGCCTACCTGGCGAGCCTGCGCCTGAACCAGGCGCAGAACTGGGAGCAGTTCGTGGCCGGCATGGAAAAGCACTATACGCCCAGCGAGAACATGGTGTATGCCGACGTGGACGGCAACATCGGCTGGTTCGGCGGCAGCATCGCGCCGATCCGCCCGCGCAAAGACTGGTCGGGCATGCTGCCCGTGCCCGGCAACGGCGATTTCGAATGGAACGGGTTTTTGCCCACCAGTTCGCTGCCCAAGTCGCTGAACCCGCCCGAAGGCTATGTGGCGACCGCCAACGAGTACAACCTGCCGTTCGACTATCCGTATAAGGAAATGGCGGCCCGCACCTGGTCGGAGCCGTACCGCGTGCAGCGCATCCGCGAAGTGCTGGCCGGCAAGAACGGGCTCAGCCTGGAGACCTCGCAGCACCTGCAGTTCGACAATTTGTCGATTCCGGCGCGCACGCTGACGGGTTACGTGAAGTCGCTGAACTCGGTGCAACCCGGCGTCGGCGAGGCGCTGCGCCTGCTGCAGGACTGGGATTACCGCACGGAGATCGACTCGCCGGCTGCCACGGTGTATGAGTTCTGGCTGCCCGAAGTGGTCAAGCGGGTATCCGACCTGTATATCCCGCCGCAGGGGCGGGCGGTGTTTGGAGACCTTTCGACCCGCAAGGTGCTGGAAAAACTGGCGACTCCGGATTCGGCCTTCGGTCCCCGGCCCGAGCAGGGGCGCGATGCGCTGCTGCTGGCGGCGCTGGACGACGGCATGCGCAAGCTGACCGCAACCCTGGGCACGGATTCCCGGCAATGGGAATGGGGGCGGCTGCACCACATTCAGTTCGAGCACGCGCTGGCCGGCCTGATGTCGCCGGAAACCGCCAAGGCCTTCGGCACGCCGCGTTATCCGGTCAGCGGCGACAACGACACCGTGCACCGCGCGACCTTCCGCAAGTCGGATTACCGGCAGATCAGCGGCGCCTCGTATCGACAAGTGATAGACGTGGGCGACTGGGACAACTCGCGCATGCAGAACATGCCGGGCCAGTCGGCCGACCCGCGCAGCCCGCATTACCGCGATTTGCTGGAAGGCTGGGCCACAGGCAAGTACATTCCCATGGCGTTCAGCCGCGAGAAGGTCGAAAGCGAGCTGGGCGACAGCCTGGTGCTGCAGCCGCGGTAAGGGCGGTAAGGCCGCAGCGGCCGCTCGCCAGGCGTCAGGAATGCGCGGAGTCTGGCGCCTGGGCTGTGCCCCGGGTGGCGGACGCGCCGCGCAACCGGCGCGCGTATATCGCCCCCCAGGCCAGGCCCAGCATCGCCGTCGCCAGCGAGCCCAGCAGCACGCCCAGCTTGGCCGCGCCCAGCATGTTGGCGTCGCCGGCAAAGGCCAGCATGGCAATGAAAATGGACATCGTGAAGCCCACGCCCGCCAGCAGGCCGATCAGCACGATGCCGCCCCACGTGACGCCCGGCGGCAGCCGGCACCAGCCCAGCCGCACCAGCAGCCAGCTCATTGCTATGACGCCCGCCGGCTTGCCGACGATCAGGGCGCCCGCCACGCCGGCCATTACCCAATGCGAGCCGCCGGCCGCGAGATCGACCCCATCCAGACTGACGCCGGCATTGGCCAGGGCAAACAGCGGCATGATGGCGTAGGCCACCCAGGGGTGCAGGGCGGCCTGCACGCGCACCACGGGCGGCAGGATTTCACGCTGTGCCACGCGCAACTGCCGCAGCGGTAGCGTCGGCGCGCCTGACTCCGCCGCGGGTTGCGCCTGGTACCAGCCAGCCAGTTCGCGGGTCGCCCGCGACATCATTTCCAGCGGCTGTTCACGCATGCGCCGGGGCACCACGGGCGTCATCAGGCCCAGCACCACGCCGGCCAGCGTCGGGTGCGCCCCGGTCATCAGCAGGCCGGTCCAGACTATGGCGCCGGGCAGTACATAGGCGTAGGCCGTGCCGATGCCGATGCGCTGCAGGCCCAGCACTATCGCGATGCCCAATGCGGCCACCGCAAAACCGCTGTAGTCGAGACCGCCCGAATAGAAGAAGGCGATGATCAGCACCGCGATGATGTCGTCGATGATGGCCAGTGCCAGCAGGAAGATGCGTACATTGCCGGGAATGGCGCGGCCCAGCAGGGCCAGCACGCCCACTGCGAAGGCGATGTCGGTCGCGGTGGGCACGGCCCATCCGGCGCTGCGCGGAGCTTGGCCGTTGAAGGCCAGGTAGATGAGCGCCGGCGCCACGACCCCGCCCAGCGCCGCGGCCAGGGGCAGGGCGGCCTGCCTGAAATTGCTGAGCGCGCCTTCATGGATCTCGCGGCGGATCTCCATGCCGACGGCCAGGAAGAACAGGGTCATCAGCGCATCGTTGATCCAGAAGTGCAACGGCTGGGCGAATTCATAACTTCCCAGCCGGAACGACAGGGGAGCGTGCCACAGGGCGTGGTAGCTATGGGCAAAGGCGGAATTGGCCCAGACCAGCGCGATGGCGGCGGCGGCCAGCAGCACGGCGCCGCTGACGGCTTCCACGTGCAGAAAACGTTCCAGGGTGGCGAATGCGCGCTCGGCATACAGTTGCGCGCGCGGCAGGTTCCGGGGAGCGGAGTGGTGTCGGGTCATGACGCAGGTATCCTGCGTGGCGGCCCGACCAGCGCAATGAACCTGTCTTGCCGCAGGTTGCGGCCGACACCCAGCCGCCATTCTACACAGCTTGCGGCGCGCGGCTATTTTTTGTGGTTGCCCGCCAGGGCCGCCGTGACGCCCAGCCCGATCAGCATGGCGCCGCCCACATAGCGCTCGAATTGCAAGTAGCCGCGGCTGCGGCGCAGCCAGCGGCCGGCGGCGCTGGCTGCCAATGCATAGCAGGCGTCGCTGGCCAGGCCCAGCAGCGTGAAGACCAGGCCCAGAAAAACCACTTGCGAGGCCACGTGGCCACGGCCCACGTCGACGAACTGCGGCAGGAAGGCAAGGAAGAACAGCGCCGTCTTGGGGTTGAGCAGGTTGACGATGAACCCGTCGCGGAACAGCCGGCCATAGCGCCGTTGCATGCGTGGCGCGTCGATGGCCGCGGCCGCGGGCCGGGTGCAGATTTTCTTCAGGCCCAGCCAGATCAGGTAAGCGGCCCCGGCGTACTTAACGATGCTGAATGCCAACGCCGACGACGCCAGCAAGGCCGACAATCCCAGCGCGGCAGCGACCACGTGCACCAGCGTGGCCGTGTGGATGCCCAGGTCCGACACCAGGCCAGCCTTGCGGCCTTGCTCGACGGATTGCGTAATGATGTAGAGCACCGCCGGGCCGGGAATGACCAGTAGAACCAGGGCGGCGCCCACGAACAATGCCAGGTTGGCAGTGCTGGGAATGATGAATTCCATGGAACGTGGGTCTCTGTTCGACGCTGTTCCGCGTTCAGCGGGACTGCAGGGCTTCTTTGATTTTCTTGTCGGTGTTGTATTGGCTCAGCGCGTATACCGCCCAGATTGCCGCCGGAATCCAGCCAATGAGCGTAATTTGCAGGATCAGGCAAATGATGCCCGCAATGGGCCGGCCGATGGTGAAAAAGCCCAGCCAGGGCAGCAGCAAAGCTATGAGCAGACGCATGGGTTGCCTTTTACGCAAGATAGTCGGGGCAGTTTACACCGCGCCTATCGGCTTTCGAACGCCGTTCCTGGGTGAACCAGCTTGATTATAATGAAATATTATTCAAATAAAACAAATATATAGAGTACATAGTTAAAGTAAAAACATTAAAGTAAATTCTAACTCAGATGCGCTGCCAACCGCTGCGTAAAAAAATGTAGAAAAACATCGCAAAGCTTGCGCGCCGGCATCGCGGTACTTAAAGTGGTACCACAGTTGATGTGCTGCTTCACCATCAGATCAAATCCGCGGGACATATGAGCAGGTAGGAGCAGGCCGCCAGGTATTTCGCAACGGGCCTGCGTCGTTGATCCACCCGTCGAGGATTGCTGCAGAACGTCCGCAAGAATCAAGAATTCAACGTAGCGGGTGGCGGCGGATTCAGCCGCGATATCTATGAAGCTGGCGGTCGGGAGCAGGCTACGCGCATGGTTCTCATGTCCCGCAAAGACATCCTGAACGACGTTCCCTTTCCTGGCGTCCCGTCCTGGGTATCGGTGCAGTCGCGCTGAGTTGCGCCCTTAGATTCGGCATTCCGTGGAAAGGAAGGCGGAAATGAAAAGGGTGTTGAAGAGAGTTTTCAAGGTCTGCGGATTGACGCTGGCGATCGTAGTGGTGACGCTGCTGGCGGTTCGGGTTTACAACATCCAGCAAAGCCCTCCGCTTGCTCCCTGGCATACCTATGTGCCTGACGAATGGCACGCTGAGAAGCTCGACCACAGCTCGTGGCAGCAATATCTTGCCCATGAAGAAAAGCTGTTCGCCATGGTGCGGCAGAACGTCAGCGCCCAGCTCAGCGAGGACGAACAGGTCGACAGCAACCGGTACTTCGAGGGCTCGCGCGTCAACCCAGATCATTTCGCGCACGATTGGAACCGCTCATATGTGCTGACGCCCGCTGGCGAACCGGCCGGCGTGGTGGTGCTGCTGCATGGCCTGACGGATTCGCCCTACAGCTTGAGGCATATCGCCGCGCATTATCGGTCAGTGGGATACGTGGTGGTGGCAATCCGGCTGCCGGGCCACGGCACCGTGCCGGGTTCGCTGACGGATACAGCCTGGCAAGACTGGGCGGCCGCCACGCGGCTGGCCGTGCGGGAAGCGCGCCGCCGGGTGCCCGCGCCCCGCCCGCTGCACATCGTGGGGTTTTCGAACGGCGGGGCGTTGGCGCTGATGTATGCCCTGGAGGCCATCGGCAACCCCGGCCTGGCACCGCCCGATCGCCTGATCCTGATCTCGCCCATGATTGGCATTACGCGGTTTGCTCGGTTCGCCGGCCTGGCCGGGTTGCCCGCCATCCTGCCGGCATTCGCCAAAGCCGCGTGGCTGAGCATCGTGCCCGAGTTCAACCCGTTCAAGTACAACTCGTTTCCCATCAATGCGGCCCGGCAATCGTATGAACTTACCCAGGCGCTGCAGGGCGAGGTGCTGGCGCGCCAGCGCGACGGCAGCCTGGCGCGGTTGCCGCCCATCATCAGCTTTCACTCGGTGCTGGATTTCACGGTCAGCACCCGCGCCCTGATCAACGCGCTGTATGCGCGGCTGCCGGAGAACGGCAGCGAGCTGGTGCTGTTCGACTTGAACCGCGCCACCAAGCTCGGGCCCTTGTTCCGGCGCGGCGTGGAGTGGGCGCTGGCGGGCACGCTGCCCGGCGAGCGGCGCAATTACCGGCTCACCATCATCACCAACGCCAGCCCGTCATCCAACGACATGATCGAGCGCGTCACCGAGGCCGGTACGACCGACATCACCGACCGGCCCATCGGCATGCGCTATCCGCGCGAAATCTATTCGCTGTCGCACGTGGCGCTGCCGTTTCCGCCCACCGACGCGCTGTACGGGCAGCATCCCGACAATATTGAAGAGTTCGGCATCAGCCTGGGGGCGATGTCAATGCGCGGAGAGGTCGGCGTGTTCGTGGTCGGCATGGATTCGCTGGCTCGCCTGACTTCCAACCCGTTCTATGCATACCTGCTGGAACGGATCGACGGATTGATCCCGCGATGAGGCGCCTGCTGCCCGCCTGCTCCACGGACCCACCCGGCGGCGCCGAGCAGCGGCTGTCGTTGCGCGTCATCGCCGGCATTCTCGTGCTGGGCCTGTTGTACCTGGCCAGCCCTGTGTTCATTCCGCTGGCCTTTGCGCTGTTCACGATCGCGCTGGTGGCGCCGCTGCAGCGTGCGCTGGCCGGGCGCATGCCGGCGCCGCTTGCGTCAATACTGACCCTGGCCGTGACAGCCGGGTGCGTGGCGGCGTTCCTGTTGCTGGCAGGATGGGGCTTTGGCCTGATCGCCCAGTGGATCTTCGGCAATGCCGGCCGGTTCCAGCGCCTGCTCAGCATGGAAACCGAGGGCATGCACCGCCACGGCGGCATGGTGTTGCGCTTGTTCGTGGACAACGTCAATGCCGCATGGCTGCTGCGCGCCGTGCAAGAGCTGGCGCTCAAGATTAACAGCATGCTCGGGCTGTCATTCCTGACGATCATTTTCGTGGCGCTGGGCCTGTTTGAGCTGGACGAAGCGCCCGGCCGTCTGCGCAAGGCGCTGGGCGCCAGCCGCGGCCGGCGCTGGACCGCCGCGGCTGCCGAGGTGGCGGCCAAGCTGCGCCGTTACATGATCATCCGTACGGTAGCCAGCGTGCTGACCGGCCTGAGCGTCTGGCTGTTCACGATCTACGCCGGGCTGGAGCTGGCGTCGGCATGGGGCGGGCTGGCCTTCCTGCTCAACTACATCCCGTTTCTGGGGCCGCTGGTCGCCACGGTGTTCCCGGCGCTGTTCGCCTATGTGCAGTACGAGTCGCTGCAGGCCAGCCTGGCGGTGTTCCTGAGCCTGAATTTCATCCAGGTGATCTACGGGTGCTATCTCGAGCCCAGGCTGGCGGGCAGTGCTTTTTCTCTGTCGCCCCTGATGGTGATGCTGGCGGTTTTCTTTTGGGGGCTGGTGTGGGGAATTCCCGGCACCTTTATCGGCGTGCCGTTGCTGATTACGGCGACGGCGGTTTTCGGCGCCATGTCGCCGGCCGCGAAACGGCAAGGCGTGCTGCCGCGCGCCCGTGGCCGGCGGCAGGCCTGCGAGTAGGGGCGGGCGCGCAGGGCGCACCCATGTCTGTGCTTACTTCTTCAGCCGAGGTGAACGATGGAACACAGTGCCAACAAGAAATTCGGGCTGATGGCCCTGACAGGAATGGTGGTGGGTTCGATGATAGGCGCCGGAATTTTTTCGCTGCCCCGCACCTTCGGCGGCGCGACGGGCGTCGTCGGGGCGGTCATCGCCTGGGGCATTGCGGGCGGCGGAATGTACACCCTGGCGCGGGTATTCCAGAGCCTGGCCGAGCGCAAGCCCGACCTGGATGCCGGCGTCTTTGCCTACGCAAAGGCGGGCTTCGGCGACTATCTGGGTTTTCTATCCGCGTTCGGGTACTGGATAGGAAGCTGCATCGGCAACGTGTCGTACTGGGTGCTGATCAAGTCGACCCTGGGCGCGTTTTTTCCGGTATTCGGCGATGGCAATACCGTTACTGCTATTGCCGCCGCGTCGGTGGGCATCTGGCTGTTCCATTTCCTGATTCTGCGCGGCGTGCAGCAGGCGGCGTTCATCAACGCCGTCGTCACCGTGGCCAAGGTGATCCCGATTCTGCTGTTCATCGTGGTGCTGCTGTTTGCGTTCAAGCTTGACCTGTTCCGCTCCAACCTTTGGGGGGCGCAAGGCAGCGGCGGCGCGAGCCTGTTCGAGCAGGTGCGGCTGACGATGCTGGTGACAGTGTTCGTTTTCCTGGGCATTGAAGGGGCGAGCGTCTATTCGCGCTATGCGTCGCGACGCTCTCATGTCGGGGTGGCCACGCTGATCGGCTTTGTTTGCGCGCTGGTGCTGATGGTACTGGTATCGCTGCTGCCCTACGCGGTGATGGCGCAAGGCGATATCGCGGCCCTGCGCCAGCCCTCGATGGCCGGCGTGCTGTCCGCCGTGGCAGGCCCCTGGGGGGCCATATTCATCAGCGCGGGGCTGTTGATATCGGTGCTGGGCGCCTATCTGGCCTGGTCGCTGATTTGCGCGGAAGTGCTGTTCGCCGCGTCGAAGAACCGGGACATGCCGCGCATATTCGCCCGCGAAAACAAGAACGGCGTGCCTGCCGCGGCGCTGTGGCTGACCAACATCATCGTCCAGTTGTTCGTGATCAGCACGTACTGGTCCAACGATGCGTTTGCGCTGATGCTAAGCCTGACCAGCGCCATGTCGCTGATCCCGTACTTCCTGGTGGCCGCGTTCGGCTTCATGCTGGCGCGGCGGGGCGAAACCTATGAAGGCGCAGCCGGCCGCAACCGCGACCTGGTGCTGGCCGGTATCGCGGCCTTCTACACCGCTTTCATGATTTATGCGGGAGGCCTGAAGTTCGTGCTGCTTTCCGCACTGTTGTATGCGCCCGGGTCGGCTCTGTACTACTGGGCGCGCCGCGAACAGGGGCAGCGTCTGTTCACCGGATTCGAGCTGGCTGTGTTCGTCGTGGCGTGGATAGGCTGCATTGCGGCCATCATTGGATTGGTGCGTGGCTGGATCGCGATCTAACAGGGAGTTGATCATGTCTGAAACCATTGAATTTGGCGTTCATTCCGAAGTCGGCCAGCTGCGCACCGTAATGGTGTGCGCCCCCGGGCGTGCCCATGAGCGCCTGACCCCTTCCAATTGCGACGCGCTGCTCTTCGACGATGTGATGTGGGTAGACAATGCCAAGAGAGATCATTTCGATTTCATGACCAAGATGCGGGACCGCGGCGTGAATGTGCTGGAGATGCACAACCTGCTGACCGAAACCGCGGCCAACCCTGAAGCCAGGAAGTGGATACTGGACAACCAGGTGGTGGCAGACCAGGTCGGCCTGGGCCTGTTGAACGAAATCCGCGGTTACCTCGACGGGCTGCCTGCGCGCCAGTTGGCGGAAACGCTCATTGGTGGCCTGTCCACCTTCGAGTTTCCCGAGTCCATCGGCGGCGAACAGTTGCAGCTGATCAGGGAAGCGGCTGGCGTCACCGAGTACTTGTTGCCGCCGCTGCCCAATACCTTGTATACGCGCGACACCACTTGCTGGATATACGGCGGGGTCACGCTCAACGCGCTGTATTGGCCGGCCCGTCATGAAGAAACGATCCTGGCGGCCGCCATCTACAACTTCCACCCGATGTTCGCCGGCGCGGTGAATGTGTGGTGGGGCGACCCCCTGGTCGACCACGGGCTCGCCACGCTGGAGGGCGGCGACGTCATGCCCATCGGCAAGCGCAATGTGCTGATCGGCATGAGCGAACGCACTTCGCGCCAGGCCATCAGCCAGGTGGCGGCCAGGCTGTTCGAGCGCGGCGCGGCCGACCGGATCATTGTGGCCGCGATGCCAAAGCTGCGCGCCGCCATGCACCTGGACACGGTGCTGACTTTCGCCGACCGCGACTGTCTGCTGGTGTATCCGGATATCGTAAATCACATCCAGGCGTACTCGTACCGCCCGGGCAGCAAGCCCGGCGAGCTGGATCTGCACAAAGACAAGGGTTCGCTGACCGAGGTAATTGGCCAGGCGCTGGGCGTGAAAAAAATGCGTGTCGTCGAGACCGGTGGCAACGCCTATATGCGCGAGCGCACGCAGTGGGACAGCGGCGCGAACCTGGTGTGCGCGGCGCCGGGCGTAGTGTTCGCCTATGACCGCAATGTCTACACCAACACCTTGCTGCGCAAGGCCGGCATCGAGGTCGTCACCATCGTGGGGGCCGAACTGGGAAGAGGGCGGGGCGGCGGGCACTGTATGACATGCCCGATTGCGCGCGACGCCTGCGACTAGCATGGAAACCGCCAGGCTTTCCCGCGTGGCCCTGACGGCCATGGTGGTGGGCTCGATGGTGGGCGCCGGGATATTCTCGCTGCCCGGCGTGTTCGCGCGCCACACCGGCCCGCAGGGCGGGCTGGCGGCCTGGGGCATTGCCGGGTCCGGCATGTTGACGCTGGCCATGGTGTTCCAGTTCCTGGCGCGCCGGCGGCCCGACCTGGATGCCGGCATTTTCGCGTATGCCCAGGCAGGTTTCGGACGATACATCGGCTTTCTGGCCGCGTTGGGCTACTGGACCGCGGCGTGCCTGGGCAACGTCAGCTACTTTGTGGTGTTCAAGGCCACGCTGGGCGCGGTGTTTCCGTTCTTCGGCGACGGTGACACCGTTTCCGCCGTTCTGACGTCATCGGTATTGCTGTGGGCCACGCATTTCGCCATTTTGCGCGGCATCCGCCAGGCGGCCGGGATGAACACCGTGGTCACCATCGCCAAGATCGTGCCCATCATCATCTTTATTGTCTGTGTCGCGTTCGCGCTCGACATGAATGTGCTGAACGAGAACCTGCGCGCGGCGGCCGGCGCGGAAAATGGCAGCCTGCTCGGGCAGATCCGCGGCACGATGCTGGTAACCGTGTTCGTATTCCTGGGCGTGGAGGGCGCCAGCGTTTATTCCCGTTACGCCAGGCGCCCCGATGACGTCGCGGTTGCCACGGTTGCCGGGTTTCTGCTGGTGCTATTGCTGCTGGTCTCGGTCACGCTGTTGTCGTACGGGATACTGCCCCGCGCGGAGCTGGCCGGGTTGCGCAATCCGTCTATGGCGGGCGTGCTGCGGGCGGCCGTGGGGCCCTGGGGAGCCGTGCTGGTCAGCTCGGGCCTGATGGTGTCGGTTGCCGGCGCGTATTTGTCCTGGATATTGCTCGCGGCCGAAGTGTTGCACGCGGCCGCCCGCGCCGGCGTCATGCCGGCCTTCCTGGCGCGCCAGAACCGCCATGGCGTGCCCGACCGGGCGCTGTGGCTGAGCAACGGCGTCGTGCAGCTCTTCCTGGTTGGCACGCTGTTCACCCAGGACACCTTCCTGCTCATCAAGACCATGGCCGGCTCGATGAGCCTGGTGCCGTATTTCTTCGTGGCGGGTTTCGGCCTGTTGCTGACCTGCCGCGGTGAAAGCCATGGCGGCTGGACCCGCCAGCGCAAGTTCGAGTTGTGCGTGGCGGCGCTGGCCACGGCTTATGCCAGCGCAATGATCCTGGCGGCGGGCCTTGACTACTTTGTGCTGTCGTCATTGATCTATGCGCCGGGCACCGTCCTGTTCATTCTTGCCCGGCGCGAGCAGGGGCAAACGGTGTTCGCGCCGTTCGAGTGGCTCATTCTCGGCATCGTGGCGCTGGGCTGCGCGGCCGGGTTGTGGGGGCTTGTCAGCGGGGGAATGCGCCTCTAGCCCTTGCGCTATTTTTCCCAGCAGCAACGCAGGCTTTTTCAAGGAGCATCGTCCATGAAAAAAATTCTCTTTCTCGTGCCGGTGGCATTGCTGGCGGGCTGCGCGTCTACGGCAGGCTCTCAGGGCGACTCCGCGCGCTATGGAACAGCGCCGAGCGAGCACGACCTGTACGAGTTGATGACGCAGTACCGCGACACGCTGCCTGCCACCCGCTACGTTTCGTATCGCGACAAGGGCTACCAGGAGTCGGTGAAAAAGATCAGCTACACCGACGCGCAAGGCCAGCCGAAGTACGGCTGGGAATACGATTTCGAGGTCGCGGCCTACGATGCCGTGGACCAGGATCCTATCGGCTGGAGCGCGCGGCGGGCCATATTTTTAAACGGCCGCCCCATACGCATGGAAGACGGCGCGGGCAATCCGATTCCGCTCAGACCACAGGCCGCGCCCACCCAGGCCATCGTGCCCACGCCCACGCCTGCCACGATCCGGCCCGGCCGTTAGCCGCGCCGGCCTCGTATGAGCTTTGTCATTATTGCGGAGCGAATCATGTACAAGCACAGCAATGCCAGCCTGGCCGGCGCCGTGGCGCTGGCCGCGGCTTGCGGCCTGGCCGGGTGCGCAAATCATCAGGCATCTTCCAGGCTTTATACCTTCGAGCAAACCCAGCGGGCCCAGACCGTGGTGCTGGCCCAGGTAACCGGCGTACGCCCGGTCGTTATACAGGCAGACAGCACCACCGGCCTGGGCGCCGCCGCGGGCGGCGTGCTCGGCGCGGTGGCAGGCAGCGCCGTGGGTGGCGGTTCGGGGCGGCGGCTTACCACCACCGCAGGCGCCATAGGCGGCGCGATGGCGGGCAACGCGGCGGAAAACGCCCGCAGCCGCAGGCAGGGGGTGGAAATCACGCTGCGGCTCGACAGCGGCGAGACCCGCGTCATCGTGCAGGAAGCCGACGTGCCGGTGTTCGTGGGCCAGCGCGTGCAGGTCATTACGCAAGGCGGCCGTACCCGGGTCGCGCCGGTGTAGCCGTGACGGCATTCATGGCCATCGGCCGGCCGAAGCGCGGGGGCAGCCTATTGCGGATGAATGCGCGTGATCTTGGTGCCTTCCAGGCCGATGCCGGCCATCAGGCCTTCTTGCCCGAACGGAATGGCGTAGACGTCTTGCGTCAGGGTGGTGGTGCTCATGCTGGCGGCGGCGCCCTTGTTGATCACCACCACGTTGGGCGCCGCGCCCAGGGCCCAGCCGTCGCTGCGGTCCAGGTACTGGAGCGCCTGCTCGTTCATGAAGAAGAGGGCGTAGCTGAAGGTCTGGATGCCGGCCTGCAGCCCGAACGATGCGCCGGAAAGATCATAGTAGGCTTCGACGCGGCCTTTCTTGAGCAGCGCGCCATCGCCGTTTTCGCCGCCCACTAGCATGCCGGCCTTGACGATCTTGGGAAAGACCAGCACCGCCACCGCTTTTTCGGCAAGCGCGCGCGCCTTGGGCTCCGAGGCTTGCAGCTGCCGCAGCGCCTGGGTGGAGTCGCGCGCGATCTCGGCCGCGGAGGCCGCCCGGGCAGCCGGAGACCAACAGGCGGCAGCGCCAGACAGCAGCATGGCGGCAAAGAGCGCGGGCCTCGCGATGGAACCTGACCGGGTAATTTTCATGACAACGACTCCAGGATTGCGCGCGACCGGCGCGGAGAAAGGTCGTGCAGAGTATCGGCACCCCCCGGCCGGTTGTCAATCAAAGCCGGGATACGCCCAGTCAGCGCGATGGCAGGGGAGACTTTCCATGCGGAAAAGCCGATAATCGGCGACACATCCATCACATATTGGTATTTCTGTATGGATAGCCGGCAACTGCGGTATTTCGTCAAGACGCTCGAAGTCGGCAGCCTCACGCATGCCGCGCAAGCCTTGCACATTGCCCAGTCGGCGCTCAGCCGCCACATGCGCAACCTGGAAGATGAGCTCGGCGTGCGCCTGCTCACCCGCAGCAAGCAGGGCGTGGAGGCCACGCCGCAAGGCGCGCTGCTGCTCGAGCACGGACGCAATATCCTGCGGCAGTTCGAGCAGGCCAGGCAGGAAATCATGTCGCTGGGCGCCGAGCCCTTCGGCGAGGTCGTGCTGGGCATTCCCGCCACGGTCAGCCCCATTCTCATCCGCCCGTTGCTCGAAGCGGTCGGTCAGGCCATGCCCAAGGTGGCGCTGCGCATCATCGAGGGCATGAGCGGGCATCTACTGGAATGGCTGCACTCGGGGCGGCTGGATATCGCGGTGCTGTTCGACGTAATGCCCAAGGCCGGCCTCAATACCTCGGTCATCGGGCAAGAGCCCATCTACCTGGTCGGGGCGGCGGGCAAGTTCAAGGCGGACGCGGAAGTTCCCCTGCGCGAGCTGGGCAACTATCCCTTGATCACGCCCGGCGCCAAGCATGGCATCAGCATGCTGATCCGCCAGGCGGCAGCGCGCGAGAACGTCGACTTGCAGATCCGCGTCGAAGTCGACGCCTTCGCCGAAATGATCGACCTGGTGCGCCAAGGCCTGGGCTATACCATGCTGGCCCGCATGGGCTTTCACCGCGAACTGAAGGCCGGCAAGGTTTCGCTGGCCCACATCGTGGATCCGCCCATTCTGCGCACCCTGGTCATCGCCACGCCCAAGGCGCGCCCGCAATCGCCGGCCACGCAGTTCGTCATAGACAGCACCATCCGCTTGCTGCAGGCGTTCATCGACGCCGAGCCGCCCGCGCAGCCCGGGCCGCGCCGCACGCGCAAGCGCGCGTAGATCACGCCTGGCCGCTCATCGATCTCAATTTGCGATGAGTGCGATGCCTATTATCTGCTTTTCCGCCTGTAGGGCCTTTCCTAGAATCAGCCCAAACAAAGAAAGGCGCTGAGGCCGCGCCGGGCCGGCAGAAACTCCATCCCCGGCCGGGCGCGCAGCGCCAGGGAGAGACGACATGACGGCGCTGGCGGAAGTTCCGGAAGCAGGCGCGCGCGGCAGGGTCGGCGATATTTACGCCGACATTCGCGCCACGCTGCGGGTACCGGTAGTGAACACCATTTATCGCCAGTTGGCGGTCATGCCGGAAGCCCTGGAATGGGCCTGGTTGTCGGTGCGGCCGCATCTGCTGTCGGGCGCCGTGGCGCGCCAGGCCGAGATGCTGCGGCGCGATGTGCAGCGTGTGCTGGATGCGGCCAGGCCGGCATCGCTGCCGGCAATTGTGGCGGTGCCGCTCAGGCAAAAGCGGGAAGCGGCGCGGGTGGTGCAAAGTTATGAACTCGCCAACCGCATGAACCTGGTGTGCTTTACCCATCTGCTGCGCCAGCCCGGGGTGGGCCGGTCGGCGGCAAACCAGCCGTGGGCGGTCCGCGACCATGCCCGGGCCACGCGCGCTCCCGCGCCGTCCGCCGTCTTGCCGCCCATGCCAGACCTGGCTGACCTGACGCCCGAGGTGATGGCGCGGGTGCGGCGCCTGAACCGGCTGGGCGAATACACCGAACCCAGGACGGTGGCCGGGCTGTACCGGCACCTTGCGGTCTGGCCGCAGTTCCTGGGGGCGGTCGAGGCCTGGTTGACCCCGTGGAACCAGGACGGGCTTCTGCTCAGGTTGCGCGAAACCGCGCTGGACTCGGTAGCCAGGCAGGCGCGCCTGCACCCGCTGCGCATGCAGGCGCCCGATGCCCGGGTCGAATTGCAGTTCCGCGGGCAATTGCAGCTTTTTTCCGGCGTCGTCATTCCGAAGATGATTCCGGTGGGGCTGTTGCTGGACAACTGGCTGCACCGCAGCGAGAGCCGCAAGATCGCCTGTTGACGCGGCGACGCCCGCAACACCCTTCACGCTGTTACCCGGGGCCTGTGCCAGCGCAGGCTCCTGGGTATGTTTTTTCCGAATGGAATGACCATGCAGCCGAATTTCCTGTTCATCATCACTGACCAGCATCGCGCCGATCACCTCGGGTGCTACGGCAACCCCATTGTGCGCACCCCCCACATCGATTCGCTGGCGCGCCGCGGCTGGCGGTCCGAGCGGTTCTACGTGGCGAACCCGGCGTGCATGCCGAATCGCGCCACCTTGATGACGGGGCGCATGCCGTCGTTGCACAAAGTGCGCTCAAACGGCATCCCGCTGTCGCTGCAGGCCACGACCTTCGTCGAACTGCTGCGCGAGGCCGGGTACCTGACGGCATGCAGCGGAAAAATCCACCTGCAGCCCATGACCGGCGACCTGCCGATTCTGAAGTCCGCCGACGGCGAGGGCGCGCCGCCGCCCGCGCGGCTGGCCGATGCCTGGCATGGCGACGATGGCCGCTACGACCAGGAAAGCATCCTGAAATGGCAGCAGGACCCCGAGCACGATCTGACGCTGCCTTATTACGGATTCGAGGAAGTGCACCTGACGATGATGCATGCGGACGGCGCGCACGGCCATTATGGACGTTGGCGCGAGCAGCGGCATGCCCACGCCGACCGGCTGGTGGGGCCGAGCAATGCGTTGCCGCAACAGGGCATCTCGGCCTTGCAGGCATGGCGCACGGCGGTTCCCGAAGCCCTGTATTCCACTACGTATATCAAGGAACAGGCAATCAGTTTTCTGGAGCGCCAGGCCGACGCAGGGCAGGGCGGGCGCCCCTTTTTTCTTCAGTGTTCGTTTAACGACCCGCACCACCCGTTCACCCCGCCAGGCAAGTACTGGGACATGTACGATCCGCGCCAGATGCCGTTGCCGGCTGCCTGCCGCCCGAATATCGGCGAGCCCCCGCCGCCGTTGCGGCACTTGCTGAAAGAGCGGGACGAAGGGCGCGCCAACCGGGAATCATGGATGCTGCAGGCGGTAAGCGAGACCGACGTGCGCGAGGCGCTGGCGCTTACCTACGGCTCGATCACCATGATCGACGACGCGGTGGGCGAGATCCTGGCGACGCTTGAGCGGCGCAACCTGCTGCACAACACCGTGGTCATATTCACCAGCGACCACGGCGACTACATGGGCGACCACCAGCTCATGTTCAAGGGGCCCATTCATTACGACGGCCTGATCCGCGTCCCGTTCATCTGGTGCGACCCGCAACGCAAGGTGCGTGGCGGAACATCGTCGCCGGCGCTGGCCGGCACTATCGACATCGCCCGCACCATCCTGGCGCGAGCCGGCCTGCAAGGCTTTCACGGCATGCAGGGCTGCGACCTCATGCCGCTGATGCAGGGGCAGGTATCGGATCTGCGGCCCGCCATCATCGTTGAAGAGGACAACCAGCGCGCCTTCATGGGATTCGACCGCCCGGTGCGGATGCGCACCCTGGTGACCGGCGGATGGCGGCTGACGGTGTACCGCGGCGTGGAGTGGGGCGAACTGTACGACCTGCGGGCCGACCCGCTGGAACTGCACAATCGTTGGTCGGATCCCGATGTCGCGCAGGTGCGCGCCGACCTGCTGCTGCAACTGGTGCAATCCATGCAGGAACTGGCGGACGACAGCCCGCTGCCGAAGGCCCGGGCCTGATCACCATGGCTTGCCGACACTCAGGGAGACTCGCATGACCATACTGGACGAGGCCGGCGCACGGTTTGGCGCGCTGGGCATGCTGATCGACGGAGAATGGCTGACCCGGGGCGCGGCAGGCATGCAGCCGGTGATCGATCCCGCAACGCTGCGGGTGCTGGGCGAACTGCCGCTGGCCGCGGCGGGCGAGCTCGACCGGGCCGCGCAGGCCGCGCATGATGCGTTCAAGACATGGTCGCGCACGCCGGCCATCGAGCGCAGCCGCGTGCTGGCCCAGGCGGCGCAACTGATGCGCGAACGCGCCGAGCTGATCGCGCATATCCTGACGCTGGAGCAGGGCAAGCCGCTGGCAGAGTCGCGCGGCGAAGTCACGGGCGCGGCGGAGATATTCGAATGGTATGCGCAGGAATCGCGCCGTCTGTATGGGCGGGTGATTCCCGCGCGCCAGGCCCAGACCCGGCAATGGGTGCTGCACGAGCCGGTCGGCCCGGTGGCGGCGTTCACGCCCTGGAACTTCCCCGCGCTGACGCCGGCGCGCAAGATCGCGGGCGCGCTGGCCGCCGGCTGCACGTGCGTGATCAAGCCGGCCGAGGAAACCCCGGCCACCGCCCTGGAACTGGCGCGCGCCTGCATGGATGCGGGCCTGCCCGCCGGCGTGCTGAACGTGGTGTTCGGCCAGCCGGCGGAGGTCTCCGGGCACCTGATCCGCGCGCGGGAGATACGCAAGATCACGTTTACCGGGTCTACCGCCGTGGGCAAGCAGTTGGCCGCGCTGGCGGCGTTGCATGGCGCCAAGCGCTGCACCATGGAGCTGGGCGGGCTGGCTCCCGCCATTGTGTTCGACGACGCCGACATCGACGAGGCGGTGGCAGTATGCGCGGCATCGCGCTTTCGCAATGCCGGCCAGGTCTGTGTGGCGGCCTCGCGCTTCTACGTGCAGCGCCAGGCCCTGGGGCGCTTCATGGAGCAGTTCCAGGCCCATGTCGCCAGCCTGAAAGTCGGTAACGGGCTGGCCGCCGATACCCGCATGGGTCCGCTGGCCAACGCGCGCCGCCTGGAGGCTATGCCTGGTTTTATTGATGATGCAATGCAGCACGGCGCACGGGTGGCCGCCGGCGGAAGGCGCCACGCCGGGGCGGGCTATTTCTGGCAGCCGACCATCCTGGCCGGCATGCCCGACGCGGCCCGGGCCATGTCCGAAGAAACCTTCGGGCCCATCGCCCCGGTGGCCGCCTTCGATACGGTAGATGAAGTCATCGGGCGGGCCAATGACGTGCCTTACGGACTGGCGGCGTATGCCTTCACGCGCTCGGCCGCCACGGCCATGGCGGTGGCCGACGGCCTGCAGGCTGGCATGGTGGGCATCAACACGCCGGCGATTTCTCTTGCGGAAGCCCCGTTTGGTGGAGTAAAGGAGAGCGGGTATGGCAGCGAGGGCGGCATCGAAGGGCTGCAAGCCTACCTTTGCACCAAGTTCGTGGCCCATCGAGCATAGGGAGCGTACTGGCCATACCAATCGTCAACACAACGAGACAAGGGGTACCAACATGCACAACATGGCGAAGGTGCTGTCCTTACTGGCAATGGCCACGGCCGCTGTACACCCGCCGGCGCAGGCCGATACGTATCCACACCAACCTATCACCCTGATCGTCAATTTTCCCCCTGGCGGCGCCACCGACCTGACCGCGCGCGCCCTGGGCCAGGCGATGACAGAATCGCTGAAGCAGCCAATGGTGGTCGAAAACCGCGCTGGCGCGGGCGGCGCAATTGGAATCGGCGCGATATCCAGCGCCAAGCCCGACGGCTACCATGTAGGCTTCGTGTCGGTGGCGGGCCTGACCACGCTGCCGCAGATGCGGCGTGTTCCGTACAGCATGGATTCCGTCACCTATCTGTGCCGCGCCTACGATGCGCCGGTTTTCATGCTGGTGACCCAGGGTTCGGAATTCAAGACCGCCAAAGCGCTGGTGGCCTATGCGAAGCAAAATCCGGGCCGGCTGAACTACGCGACGGTGGGCCCGGGCTCGCTACCGCATCTGGCCGCCCTGGACTTTACCGCGGCGGCCGGAGTCGACATCCGCCACATTCCCTACCAGGGCGAGGCGCCCGCCATTACCGACTTGCTGGGCGGCCATGTGGATCTCTATTTCGGCACCAACGCCGTCGCCACCGCGCATAACCTGCGGCGCCTGGCCGTGGCGGCCGATGCGCGTCAGAACGAGGCGCCCGACACGCCGACGCTGGCGGAGCTGGGCTACCCGGTGCACCGGTCGATCGGCGGCGGGTTGATCGCGCCGGCGGGGTTGGACGGCCAGGCACGGCGCACGCTGGGCCAGGCCTGCAAGACGGCGGTGCACAGCCAGGGCTTCAAGCAGGCGCTGGGCAACCTGAGGCTCAACCCGGCCTACCTGGACGGCGACGACTTCAAGCGCGAACTGCAGACCGAGGCCAGCGGCAACCGGAAATTGCTGGAACGGGAAGGATTGCTGGCGAAGTAGGGGACCGGCGCAAACTGACGTTGCCCGCGAATTTCGGATCCCTTAACTGAGCGAGATTATGCCACCCGTTGGTTCTGGGCGGCGTACCAGTCCCGCTCGAATTGCATCGGGCTGACGTAGCCCAACGTCGAGTGCAAGCGCGAATGATTGTAGAAGCTCAACCAGTCGATTACCTCGTCCATCGCTTCGCGACGCGTTGCAAAGCGCTGGCCGAGGATGCGTGCACGCTTGAGCGATCCCCACAGGCTCTCGGTCGGTGCGTTGTCCCAGCAATTGCCTCGACGGCTCATCGACTGCGCATGCCGTAGCCCTTGAGCAGGTCCTGGAAGTCATGACTGCAATACTGGCTGCCACGGTCACTGTGGAGGATCAGGCCCGCTTGCGGACGGCGGCGAAACCACGCCATACGCAGCGCATCAGACACCAGCTCCGTGCGCATGTGCGGCTGCATCGACCAGCCCACCACCTGACGGCTGAACAGGTCGAGAATGACGGTCAGAAACAGCCAACCCTCGTCCGTCCAGATGTACGTGATGTCCGTAGTCCAGACCTGGTCGGGACGCGCGGGAGAGAAGTCTCGTTGCAGCAGGTCCGGTGCGACCGGCAGGCTGTGTTTGCTGTCGGTCGTGACCTTGAACCGGCGTTTGGTCTTCGCCTTGATGCCGTGCAGCTTCATGAGCCGCTGGACACGATCCTTGCTGACGCGAATGCCCTGGACCAGCAGTTGCTTCCACACGCGCGGCCAGCCGTACTCGCCTTTGGATTCAGCGTGCACGGCCTTGATGTGCACCAGCAGAGCGTCGTTGCTGATGCGTCGGCGCGGTCGGTCAGTATCGACATCCCGCACCTTGCGCGCGTGGTAACCGCTGGGGCTGACACCCAGCACCTGGCAGCTCAGGGACACCGGCCATTGTCGGCTGTGAAGCTCGATCCAGGCGTACTTCATGCCGACACCTTCGCAAAGTACGCCGTGGCTTTTCCCAATATGTCGCGCTCCATCTTCACGCGTGCCAACTCCGCGCGCAGCCGGGCAATCTCCATCTGTTCTGGAGAAACCTGTTTGCCTGCGCCGTTCAGCTTCCCAGCGGCATCGGCCTTCACCCAGTTGTGCAGCGTCTTCGGGCTGATGCCCAGTATCTTCGCCACCGCCGCCATGCTCTGGCCGCCGCGGACCATGCGCACGGCTTCCAGCATGAATTCCTGCGTATATCGAGCTCTCGGATTACCCATCTTTCCTCCCTCCTTGCGTGAGTTTTACACACTCAGCAAGGGATCCATTTTTTGCGGGCAAGCTCAAACCTTGCGCCACCGCTCCGGCACTTTCCATTATCATCCACGGATAGTCCTGCCTGGACGGCCGTGCCTGCGCAGGCACGGCCGTGTTCCGTGCAGTTCATGGTGCAGTTCATGGTGTTCGTGTTCTGTTGAACCTTGATTGGAGAGCCATGATGGCGATGTCGAGTCGACGCCTTGCCCGCTTCCTGCTGCCCGTATTGCTCGGCGTCGGCGGAACTGCCTGGGCGCAGGCCTACAGCGCGTTTTCGACAGACTCGATCTACGGGTCGTTGAAGCGGGCCGAATCCGTGTCGTTCAACCAGGCGGCTTCCAAGGTGCTCGCCAACCCGCAAGACAACGAAACCACGCTCTGGACCAGCCCGCTGGCCGGCCGCACCCCGGTGTCGGGCAAGCTGTATGCCGACGGTTCGCGGCAGCAAAACGGCCTGCCGTGCCGCTTGCTGCATGCCCAGCTCGAGCGCGGCCTAAACCGCGAAGAATGGGAGTTCTGGTTCTGCCGCCAGGCCGATGGGCAGTGGAAGGCCATTTCCCAGACCCGGCACTGATCCCGCACTCTGACCCTACCTCGATACCCGATGGCCAAATCCGTGACGAAGCTTTTTTATTTTCCCGGCAACGCCAGCATGGCGCCGCATTGCCTGCTCGAGGAAATCGGGCAGCCCTTCGAGCTCGCATTCGTCGATCGCGAGCAAGACGCCCACAAGTCTGCAGACTATCTCAAGCTGAATCCCAATGGCCTGATTCCCGTGCTGGTCGATGGCGACATGGTGCTGTACGAAAGCGCGGCCATCTGCCTGCACCTGGCCGACCGGCATCCGGAAACGAAGCTCGCGCCCGCATGCGGCACGCCGCAGCGGGCACAGCTCTACAAATGGCTGATGTGGTTCACCAACACCATGCAAGCGACCCTGCTGGCGTATTTCTACCCCGAGCGATGGGTGGACGAGGGCAACGCGGCTGCGGCAGGGCAAATAAAAGCCCATGCCGAAGCGAAAATTGCCGGCCTGCTGGACCAGATGCAAGCTCACCTGGAAAAGTCCGGCGGCCCTTGGTTCCTGGGCGAGCAGTACACCGTGCTGGACCCGTTCGCCATGATGCTCTGCCGCTGGACGCGCGGCCATGCCCGGCCCGCGCGCGATCTTCCCGGGCTTGGCGCCTATCTGCAGCGCGTGCTGGCCCGGCCGGCAGTGCAGCGTGCGCTGCGCACGGAAGGGCTGGCGGCGCCCTGGGTGTAGCTCAGCAGCGATCGGTCCGCGGGTGTGGCATGCGATGGGCGGGCGTTTATTGGCTTGGGGGGCAATGTCATTGCGGAAAGGGAAGTTCCGCCCATATCAGTAACTTTACATAATATACATTATGCGCAATTCAGGCGCCGACGCAGACCAGCCGCTCGGCCATGGAATGGCCGTCGATGTAGTCCCTGAAATGCTTCAAGAACGCCATTTCCGCCTGGGTCGGCTGCGCGTCCCGGTGCCACAGCAAATGAAGATCCACGGTGCACACGCCTTCGCCCGGCGGCAAGCGCCACAGGCGCCCCTGTTCGATATCTGCCTGCACGCTGTGCTCAGGCAGGCAGCCGATGCCAAAACCCGCGATCAGCAACCGCTTGACCTCGTCGTGCTGCGTCGACGACGCCACGATGCGGCCGGAAAACCCCCGCTGGTCGCGAAAAATGGTCAGCGGCGAAAGGCTGTCACCCAGCGCATCGCTGGCGAAGGAAACGAAGTTCTCTCCCAGCAGATCGTCGATGCGGACGTCCTGTTTGCCGAATAGCGCATGGTTTCGGCCGCAGAACAGCGCGTAGCGCTGCTGCAGGAAGATTTTGCTCTCCAGCCGCCTGGGCATTTGCCGGCACAGCGCGATGCCGGCGGTGGCCGCCCGCTGCTGTATCAGCGTGACGATCTCGCTGCTCGGCAACACGTCGAGCTGCACTTCGATGCGCGGGTGCCGATGATGGAAATCGGCCCAAAAGTTGTCGTACACCGTGGAATGGATCCGGCTGGCAACCAACAGTCGGATGCGCCCTGTGGCTTCGGCTTCCGTTTGCGAGACGTCCGCCAATAGCTGCGACACATTCCCGTGGATGAGTTCAGCCGCCCTGCACGCTTCTTCGCCCGCATTGGTAACCGTAAACGCCACGTTATGCCGTTCGATAAGCCGCCGTCCGAGCTGGTCTTCCAGGCGTTTCAGCGCCTGGCTGACGGCTGATTGGGTCAGGTGCAGCTTGGCCGCGGCGCCGCTGATGCTGCGCTCCTGGACGATGACCAGGAAGGTTCGCAGCAGATTCCAGTCCAGCCGCTCGCTGGAGCGCGGATCGGGCACGATGGGAACAGGCATGACGGTAATATCGATGAATATACGCGGTAATTGGCCGAAAATACGGCTATTTGACAGATAAATCGGGAACATATTAACTGAATTTAAGTCAATTATTAGAAAGCATAAATTGACTTAATGTCCAGCCTGGAGGCATAACGCTAGCCATTCATTGAAGGAGCTCGGCATGACGCAAAACGGTATTCCCTCCGCGCTGACCGAAGAACAGGTCCAGCGCATTCTGCAGGCGGTCGATGCGCGCTTCGACGCGCAACTCGCCTTTACCCAGGATCTGGTGCGCATTCCGTCGCTGCGCGAACAGGAACACACGGCCCAGGACTTTCTATATGAAGCGATGCGCAAGCGTGGCTTCACCATGGATCGCTGGCAGATCGACGTCAAAGATATCGAATCGCATCCGGGCTTCGGCCCCGTGACGGTTTCCTACGAAAACGCGTTCAATGTCGTGGGCGCCTACCGGCCGGAACAGCAAACCGGCCGCTCGCTGATCCTGAATGGGCACATCGATGTCGTGCCCACCGGCCCGGCCGGCATGTGGAGCCGTTCTCCGTGGGACCCCGCCATTGTCGACGGCTGGATGTATGGCCGCGGCGCGGCCGACATGAAAGCGGGGTTGGTCGCCAACTTGTTTGCCTACGACGCCGTGCGCGCGGCCGGCTACGCGCCAGCCGCGCCGATTTATTTTCAGTCGGTGGTGGAAGAAGAATGCACCGGCAACGGCGCGCTGGCCGCGTTGCTGCGCGGTTACCGGGCCGACGCCGTGATCATTCCCGAGCCCGAGGAAAACATGCTGGTGCGCGCCAATGTCGGCGTGCTGTGGTTCAAGGTGCGCGTGCAGGGCCGGCCCATGCATACCCGGGAAATGGGCAACGGCTTCAATGCCATCGACGCGGCCTATGCGGCAATCGAGGCGCTGCGCCGCATCGAAACCAAATGGAACGGTGAGCATCATTGCCACCGCCATTTCGAGCATCTCGATCACCCCATCAATTTCAATATTGGAAAGATCGAAGGCGGAGACTGGCCTTCGACGGTTCCGCCCTGGTGCGAATTCGATGTGCGGGCGGCTATTTATCCGGGCACCACGGCCGACGAGGCGCGCGCCGAGATCGATGCCTGCCTGCGCGAGGCCGCTTCCGATCCACGCCTGGGCGGAACCCCGCCGCAGGTTACCTACACGGGTTTCTATGCCGAAGGCTATGTGCTGGAAGAAGGCAGCGACGCCGAAAACACCCTGCAGCAATGCCACCGGCTGGCCTTCCAGAGCGATCTGGAAAGCTTCACGACGCCGGGTTACCTCGATGCCCGCGTGTTCGTGATCTACGGCAATATGCCCACCCTGGTATATGGCCCGAAATCGCTCGATATCCACGGTTTCGATGAGCGCGTGCATATCGAATCCGTCCGGCTCATTACCAAGACCATTGCGCTGTTCATTGCGCAATGGTGCGGCGTGGCGCCCTCCCCGGCCTGAACTTCGCCGGCACCTACGCGGCCTGCTGTGAGGAACTATTCAGGCGGGCCTCTGCCTTGCGCGCGGCCAGCGTCAGGCCCAGCCGGCGGCTTTCGGCGACCGCCGTCTGCCAGTGTTCGCGAGCCTTGGCGAGTTGGCCCTGGCGGGCGGCCATGTTGCCCAGCAGGCAAAGGTAATCGCCGCGCATGAACAGGCTGCCAAACCGGTCCATGGCCTCGGCCGCGCGCCGCACGGCGCTGCAGGCCCGTTCGGGCTGGTCCTGCTCCAGATACGCGCCGGCCAGCAGCAACTCGAGCGCGGACTGCAGCACCGGCATGCCGGTGCGCGAGGCGTCGATGGCGCGCTGTATTTCGTCCAGCGCGCCCCGCTCGCCACGGCGCGCACGTACCCAGCCCGCCAAACCATCGGCCAGGCCGTACCACAGCGCAAAATCACCGCTGTTCGCCGCGGCGCGCACGGCATCCGCGGCCTGCAAAGCCTGCTCGTCGTCGCCGCGCTGGCGATGGACTTCGCCCAGCATGGCTAGGCAAAGCACGCGGCTGGCCAGGTGGTTCAGTTTGTCCGCGTCGGTCAGGCCGGCATTGGCCCAGCGCAGGCCTTCGTCCTCGCGTCCTTGCAGGGTCAGCACCCAGCCCAGCACCGCCTTGGCCGCACAGACGCCATCCGCGCCCCAGCGGGCGAAGCGCATGGAGTAATCGGGGTGCCCGCCCAGGCTTTGTATGCTCGTGCGCAGCCACCGTTCGGCGGCGACGAGGTCGCCGGTCAGTAAGTGACTGAAGCCGCATGCGTACTGCGCCCTGCCCAGCAAGGCGCTGTCGCCGGTCTGCTCGGCATAGCGGCACAGACGATTGGCCTGCTGCAGAGTCTCCGCATGCGTGCGGGTGCTCAACGCTACCGTCCAGACGCCCCATAGCAATAAGAACTGCGTATTCGGGTCGTCGTTGCTCTGCTGAAGTTCGGCGGTGCGCGCATAGGCCTGCGAAGTCTCGGCCGCCCCGCCCCCCTTGAGCGCGGTGAACACCGAACCGCGCAGCAACTGCACATCCAGTTCGATCTTGCGGCGCATCGGCACATCAGCAATGTAGCGCAGCGCCAGCAAGGCGCGTTCGGTCAGCGCGTGCGCCTCGGTCATCCCGGACTGCGCCAGCGCATCGCGGGCGGCCAGGCACCACCAGTGCGAAGCGTCGGGGTGCTGGGCCATTTCGAGATGCCGGGCAATGTAAGCCGATTCGACGGGTTCGGCGCGCGGCCCCAGTTCGATCAGGTAGTTGGCCACGCTGTGGTGCTGCATGCGCCGCTGGCCGGGACTGAGAGTGTGATAGATCGCGTCGCGCACCAGCGCGTGGCGGAAATTGGCAGGCATGCCCTCTTCTATCAAGCCGCGCTGGCGCAGCTCGCGCAGGACTTCAGGCATGCCCTCGGGCGGCACGCCGACCTCCTGGGCGGCGCGTGCCATCAATGCTTCGTCCACGTGCCCCGCCACTGCGGCGAACTGCGCCAGCCTTCGCGTGGCCGGTTCCAGGTCCGACAGGCGGGCGGCTATCAGGTCCGCGATGATGGGCGTGACGCCAATATCGGCGCCCAGCATCACCTGGCGGACCATTTCTTCCGCGTAGAGCGGTATGCCGTCGGCGTCGTCCACGATGCGCGCGCGCAGCTTGGGCGACAGACGCTGCCCCCGGGCGCGGTGCGCCACCAGTTCGGCAATGGCCTGGCGTTCCAGCGGCTTGAGCACCAGTTCATGGGCGGGCCACGGGCAATTGAAGCCGTCCCGCGCGGTCATCAGGATCATTGTCGGCGCGGGCTGTTCCTGCTGCGCCAGCAGTTGGAGCAACGCCAGGCTGGAATGGTCTGCCCAGTGCAGGTCTTCCCAGGCCAGCAGCAAGGGCCGTTGCGCCTGGCTGCGGTGAGTCAGGATGGCCGCCAGCGCCTGCATCAAGGTCGAGCGCGACAGGTCGCTGGATGCCCTGCGCTCTTGTTCCGGAAACAGCACGCGGCGCAGGCTGTCGCGCACCGAGGCCTCCAGCCCCACGCGCTGACAGACCGTATCGACCAGTTGCCCCTGGTACTCGGGCGAATCGAGCGCGCCGTGGATGCCGCCCCACTCCAGCGACAGCCGCCGCATGATGTATTCGCGCACGGCGTAGAACGGCGTATGGTCATGGCCCTCGTGACAGGCGAGCAGGTAGACGTCGCCGCCGGTGTGGCGCACATATTCCGCCATGACCCCGGTCAGCAGCGACTTGCCGATGCCGGCTTCGCCGCGCACCATCATCGCGGTGGGCGTTTGGGCGACCGGCAGGTGGGCCCACAGGCGGACCAGGCTGTCGAATTCGCGTACCCGGCCGAACATGCGCCGCACCACCTTGGCTTCGAGCTGGGATTCCAGCACGCACAGATTGCGCCCATGGCGTTTTTCGGCGCGCGTGGCGAAGTCGCCGGCCAGGCGATCGCGGGCCGGCGCGCTGATCAGGATTTCGCCGCTGTCGGCCAGGTAGGCCAGCCGCATGGCGCGCTGGCTTACCAGCGCACCGGCGTCGGGCCGCACCGTCGACTGCACCAGCGAGATGTCGGCGTGTATGCCCATGCCCACCCGCACGCCGGCGGGCAAGGACAAGGCCCGGATGGCGCAGGCGAGCTTGCCCGCCGCATGGGCCGGGCGCTCGGCCAGTTTGGGATAGCCGAACACGATCGCCAGGCTGCTGTCGGCGCCGACCAACACGTTGGCCCCTTCGCTGCGCGCCAACTCGAGCAAATGCTTGCGCGCTGTCTGCAGGCTTTGCAGGGACTGTTCGGGATAGTCGTCCGACTCGTCCAGCGATAAAGATACCGCTAACACGGCAAGTGGCTGATACTGGCGCTGCTCGAGCGGCCGTAGCGAGTCGAGTTCGGCCGTAGGCAGCATGGTCTCGACCAGGGCGCGCGTCTGCTCGGCGGGCTCGCTGTCGAAGCGTTCGCGCATGATCCCCACGCAATGCTGGTAAGCCAGCATGGCCGCTTCACGGTTGCCCGCATCCAGCAGCAGGCGGATCAGGTGGCGGTGGGCGCCCTCGTCTTCCGGGTGGATGTGCACCCATTTCTTGGCGGTATCCAGCGCTTGTTCCTGCAGACCCGCTTCCGCCAGCCGGGCCAGCAGCGCGCTGCGGCATTCCGAGACGTCACGCTCGATGCGCGATTGCCAGCTGGTCTTCCAGGCAGTGAACGATCCGCTTTCCGGCAGATCGGTGTACTCCAGAAAATTGCCGCGGTCGTAGTCCAGGCGCTGTTCCAGCGTCAGCGACTCGTAGCCGGCGGCGCCAATGATGGCCAGCACGTCCACCATGATCACTTCGGGGTTCAACGCCAGGGTGCTGGCGGTGGATATCCAGGCATCGGGCACCGGTTCGAACAGGCGGCGCAGCACAAATAACGCATGGCGCAGGTTGGCGCGACCATCTTTCAGGTCGGCCGGCCACAGGATGTTGGCCAATTCCGCCCGGGAATAGGGTTTCCCTTGTGCCAGCGCCAACATCGCCAGCAAAAGCTTGGGCTTGCTATAGCTGAGTGCGCGTCGGCCATTGACGTTGGCCACGGCGATGTCGAATTCCCCGAGTAATCGAAGTTGGATGGGCCGGATCAGACTTGGGTGCATAGGCAGATAGAGGGCGAGAACATTGCGACCCCTGCCAGACCGACGCTGCCCGTAGGCACACCCATTCGCCCTGCCTCTTACTGTTTGGGTCTTTTTTGTTCTCGGTTGATGTCGATTCGATACAGAAATCACGTTGTAGCGCAAAAACCGTTGAACAAACGTTAAATCAATTGCAGACGATGACTAAATTTTTGCGATTTGCATCAACGGTTGATAAACGGTGGATTCCTAAGATGCATCAACACCACGTGAAAAGCGATTTTCTTCGCCGAACAAGATACTACAAATGTATGCAAATTGATTCACGTCCGTTGTCTGAATTCTCGTAAAGGATAAGCCGCCGTGCCAACTGCAGGGTTCGATCGCAATCTGGGCGCCAGCCCTATCCGTGCCGACCGGCCGGTGGGCGACAACCCGCGCGATGGCGAAACGTTTGCGGCCATGCGCGCGCAGATCGACCAGTTGACCGACATCCATGCAAGCGCGGTGGTGGACTGGGAGGCGGTCACGCGGCTGGGCACGCAGATACTTAATGAAGAAGGCAAGGACCTGTCAGTGGGGGCATGGCTGACCCTGGCCTTGCTGCACACCCGTGCGTTGGCGGGGCTGGCCGATGGCGTGCATGTGCTGCGCGACCTGGTGGCCACGTACTGGGACGAGATGTCTCCGCCCGCGGCACGGCTGCGCGGCCGGCGCAACCAGATCCAGTGGCTGCTGGATCAACTGAGCGAGCGCATCCAGGACCCGCAAGCCGAGTTCGCCGCCCTGAAGCCGGACGTGCACAGCGGATTGCTGGCCGACTGGGAAGCGCTGGATGCGGCGTGGCAGCAGCACGACGATGAGGTGCCGGCGTTCTATGGCCTGCGCGCCGCGCTGACGAACCTGCCGGTGGAACGTCCCGCCGAGGCGGCGCCCGCGACGCCCCCGACCGGTGCGGCCGCCGGCGCGCCCGCCGCTGCCTCCGCCACGGCGATGGTGGCGCCGGCCGCCGCGCCCGTGGCCGGCAGCGATCCGGAGGCGGTGGCCGAAGCGGGGCTGGCCGGCCTGCGTCCGCTGATCGATTGGTATCTGCAAGAGCACCCCACCCTGCCGTTGTTGTACAGGCTGAACCGCATTTGCGCCTGGGCGACGTTAGAGCAGGCGCCGCCCGTCCAGAACGGCGCAACGCGCCTGCCTCCCCCGCCCGATCAGGTAATGGTCGGGTTCGAGAAAATCGCTCAAGGCGGCGACCCGGAGGCGGTGATCCATTTCGCGGAGTCGCGCCTGATCGGCCACCGCTATTGGCTGGACTTGAACCGCGCCAGCCATGCCGCGCTGAGCCGGTTGGGCGCCAAGGACGCGGCTCTGGTCGTGGCCTTCGAAACCGGCCGCCTGCTGGCGCGTCTGCCGCAGTTGGCGCAAATGAAGTTCAACGACGGCCGCCCGTTCGCCGATCCCGACACCCAGGCGTGGCTGGAAGCGCTGGGAGGCGAAACGCCGCGTGCGGCCGGCAGCGCGGACCCCGTGGCCGAACTGGCCGCGGCCGCCGACGCCGACGCGGTGGCCGGCAAGTTGAACGAGGCGCTGGACAACCTGCAGGCCGCCGCGCGCCATGCCGGCAGCCAGCGCGACAACTTCCGCTTGCGCCTGGCGCAATGCGCCCTGCTCCAACGTTTTGATGCGCGTGCCGACATGCGTCCGCTGCTGGCCACGCTGATTGAAGAACTCGACGCCCACCGCCTGGCCACTTGGGAACCCGATCTGGCGCGGCAAGCCCTGAAGCTGGCGGCGACCGTCGAACTGCGATACGGCGCGCCTGGCGCCGGACCCAATGAATCCATGCTGGCCCGTCTGGCCAGCCTGGATTTGCGGGCCGCTTGGCAACTTTCGCAGTCCACCACCGCCGCCGCCTAATCCATCCGCTACCAAGGAGAACTGCAATGGCCAATGATGGATCCGTAGCCCCGAAAGAACGTGTCAACATCGTCTACAAGCCGGCCACCGGCGACGCGCAGGAGCAGGTCGAACTGCCGTTGAAGCAACTCGTGCTGGGCGACTTCACGCTGCAGGAATCAGATACCCCGCTCGACGAGCGCAAGCCCATTCAGGTCGACAAGGACAACTTCAACGACGTGCTCAAGGCCCAGGGCCTGAGCGTGACCATGGCGGTGCCCAACCGCCTGTCCGAAGGCGAAAGCGACGAATCACTGCCGGTCACCCTGAAATTCGAGAACATCCGCGATTTCGAGCCCGACGCGCTGGTCGAGCAAGTGCCCGAGCTGCGCCAGTTGATCGAGCTGCGCGAAGCGCTTAAGTCCCTGAAAGGCCCGCTGGGCAATCTTCCCGATTTCCGCAAGAAGCTGCAGGCGCTCATTCAAGATGAAGGCGCGCGCGAACGCTTGCTGTCCGAATTGGGTGTGCAATCGGCCGGCCCCGAGTCCGACCAGTCCAAGGAGTAATCGATGAGCCAGGAATCTCCCCAGCAACAGGGCGCGGCGCAACCCGCCGAACAGGCCGGTGGCTCGCTGATCGATCAGTTGATCGAATCGACCCGCGTCAAGCCCGGCGACGATGCGTATTCGATCACTCGCCAGGGGCTGGAAGCCTTCGTGGCGGAGCTGCTCGAACCCAGCCGCGCGCAAGAGAAAGTCAGCCAGGGGCTCATCGACGAGATGATCGCCGGTCTGGACCGCAAGCTGTGCCGGCAGGTCGACGCGATCATGCACCAGGAACAGTTCCAGAAGCTGGAATCGGCCTGGCGGTCGCTGAAGTTCCTGGTCGACCGGACCGATTTCCGCGAGAACAATCGCATTGAAATCCTGAATGTGTCCAAGCAGGCGCTGCTGGAAGATTTCGAGGACGCGTCGGACATCACGCGCTCGGGCTTGTACAAGGCGGTGTACACGGCGGAATTCGGCCAGTTCGGGGGCGAACCGTTCGGCACCATCATCGGCAACTATGAGTTCGGCCCCGGCGGGCAGGACGTCAAGCTGCTGCAATCGGTGGCCAGCGTCGCCGCCATGGCGCACACGCCGTTCATTGCCTCTGCCGGGCCGCAATTCTTCGGCATGGATTCCTATGCCGGCTTGCCCAACCTGAAAGACCTGGCCGCGGTATTCGAAGGCCCGCAGTACACCAAGTGGAATGCCTTCCGGCAGACCGAGGACGCGCGCTTCGTGGGCCTGACCTTGCCCAATTTCCTGCTGCGCGTGCCCTACGGCGACGATACGGTGCCCACCAAGCAGTTCCGCTACAACGAGGACGTGTCGGGCGGCAGCAAGGATTTCCTGTGGGGCAATGCGGCCTTCGCGTTCGCCAGCCGCCTGTCGGAGAGCTTCGCGCAGTACCGCTGGTGCGCCAACATCATCGGGCCGCAAGGCGGCGGCACGGTGGGCGACTTGCCGGTCTACAACTACGAGGCCATGGGCGAGACGCAGACCAAGATCCCCACCGAGGTGCTGATCTCGGAGCGGCGCGAATTCGAGCTGGCCGAACAGGGGTTCATTGCGCTGACCATGCGCAAGAACACCGACAACGCCGCGTTCTTCTCGGCCAATTCAGTGCAGAAGCCCAAGTTCTTCGGCAACAACAAGGAAGGCAAGGAAGCCGAGCTGAACTACAAGCTCGGCACGCAATTGCCCTACATCTTCATTGTTAGCCGGCTGGCGCACTACATAAAGGTGATCCAGCGCGAAAACATCGGAACCTGGAAAGAGCGCACGGATCTGGAATCGGAGCTCAATAACTGGATCCGCCAGTATGTGGCGGACATGGACAACCCGGCGGCCGGCGTGCGCAGCCGCCGCCCGTTGCGCCAGGCCGAAATTACCGTGTCGGATGTGGAAGGTGATCCGGGATGGTACCGAGTGGGCCTGAAAGTGCGCCCGCACTTCAAGTACATGGGCGCGTCTTTCACGCTTTCCCTGGTGGGCAAGCTCGACAAGAGCTGATCCGCCTTCACCCGGATATGGCGTGCCGGCTGCCACCGGCACGCCGCCGGACCTGCATGTAATGCAGATACTTCTTCAACTGCAAGGAGCAATTTACCATGGCAATGCCGTGCTATCTGACCCTCGAAGGGCAAAACCAAGGCAAGATCGAAGGGTCTTGCGAAGTCAGCGGACACGAGGGAAAGATCCTCGTGCAGGCCGTCGACCATTCCATCGAACTGCCCAAGAACCCGCAAACCGGCCTGCCGTCGGGCAAGCGCCAGCACCTGGGCATCACCCTGGTGAAGGAAATCGACAAATCTTCGCCCAAGCTGTACCAGGCGCTGTGCTCGGGCGAACAGCTGAAATCCGTGGTGCTGGAGTTCTACCGTATCAGCCCCAAGGGCACGGAAGAAAAGTACTACACCATCAAGCTTGAAAAAGCGGTGATCGTGGCGACCCACCTGTGGGTGCCGAACTGCCTGCAGCCCGACAACCGCCAGTTGGGGCACATGGAAGACATCGGCATGACCTACGAGAAGATCGTCTGGACGTGGGAGCCGGACGGCATCGAATCGGAAGATTCGTGGCTGGCGCCGAAGTAATCGCCTGAGAGCGGGAGCCCGCAAGGGCTCGCCGCCCCTGACCATGAGAGAGCTTCGCTTGCTGGAACGCGTAGCCGGCCTGGGCGCCGGCGTGCAGCGGTCGCACATTACCCGCGCGGAAATCCTGGTCGATTCGATCTTGAACCACCTGCGCCGCATTTTGAACACGCGCCAGGGCAGCGTACCCATAGACCCGCTGTTTGGCGTGCCGGATTTCACCAATCTGGCGGGATCGTTCGCCTCGGGCACGACAGGACAAATGATAGAGGACATGAATCGCATGATCCAGCGCTACGAGCCGCGCCTGCGCCAGCCGCGTATCACGTTCGCGGAGTCTCAGGACGAGGTGTTGTCGCTGGCCTTTTCCATCACCGGCATGATCGCCGTGGATGACCAGGAAATACCGATACGTCTGACGTCGCACGTGGCCGCGAACGGCCACGTCTCGCTCAAGAGGCAATAGACCGTGCTGAACCGCTACTACGAACAGGAGTTGGGCTATCTGCGGACGCTGGCGGCGGAATTCGCCGCCAGCAACCCCGCCCTGGCGCCGCTGCTTGGCGCCGGTAGCGCCAGCGACCCCGACGTAGAGCGGCTGCTGGAAGGCGTGGCGTTCATGACGGGGCTGATGCGCCACCGCCTGGACGATGACTTCCCCGAGTTCATCCAGAACCTGGCGCAGCTGCTGTTTCCGCACATGCTGCAACCCCTGCCCTGCATGACCATCATGCGCTACCAGCCGCGCGCGGCCCTGGAAGGCCCGGTAACGATACCGGCCGGCACCGAGTTCGCCTCGGTGCCGGTGGATGGCTTGCGGGCCATATTCCGGGCGTCGTTCCCGGTAACGCTGGAGCCGGTGGAATTGCTGGGCGCGCAATGGGAAGGCGGCGGCACGCAGCCGCGTTCGCTACGGCTGCAGTTCAGCCTGGCGGGCCTGCCCGGCGCGCCCTGGACTGGCGACAGCCTGCGGTTCTTCCTGGGCGACGCGCACGCGGACGCGGCGCGCCTGTACTTGCTGCTGCTGCGCTACGTGCGCGAGGTCCGCATCGGCACCGACGGAGGACCCCTGACAGTGCTGCCGGCCAGCGCCATCCAGCCAGCCGGCCTGCGCCCCGACCTGGAACTGATGCCCTGGCCCCGCGGCGCGCACCCGGCCTGGCGGGTGCTGCACGAATACTTCGCCTTGCCCGAGAAACTGCTGTTCCTGGACATCGCCGGCTTTTCACGCTGGACCTCGCGCGGAACGGGCGACCGCTTTTCGGTGCAGATCATGTTTGACCGGGTGCCGGACTGGGCGCCCGCGGTCGGAGCGTCCAGCTTCATCCTGAATGCGACGCCGGCGGTCAATTTGTTCAGCCACGATGCGCATCCGATCCGGGTCGATCATCTGCAGCCCGACTATCGCATCCGGCCCATTGCCCGGGGCAGTCAGTCGGTAGAGCAGATTTTCTCGGTCGACAGCGTGCGGGCCCGCAACGCCAATGGCGACGAACAGGAGTACCACGCTTTCTCGGCCATGCAGGATGAGGACGCGGGTTCGTACCACATCAGCATCCGCGCCTCGGCTCTGCATCGCGGCTACGACCACTTCCTGAGTTTGCCGTATTCCCCCGGCGAGACGCCTCAGCCCCTGACCCTTTCGACGCGGCTGACCTGCACGCATGGCGACCTGCCGCAAAGCCTGCGGCTGGGCGACATCTGCGAGCCGACCGACAGTTCGCCGGCGCGGGTGGGATTCAGCAATATCCAAGGCATTACGCCGCACAGCCCGCCGGTCATCGACAGCACGCTGTTGTGGCGCGTGCTGTCGCACCTGAACGCCAACCACCTGGCCCTGGCCAACGAAGGCCAGCTGCGCGACCTGCTGTCGCTGTACGCGCCGGCGCGCCAGGCGGACGCGCAGCGCCACGCCGCGGCCCGCCGCGCCATAGAGTCGATCGGCCAGGTGCAGGTGGAGCCGGTGCGCCGCATCGTGCATGGCATGCCGGTGCAAGGCAACGACGTGCGCATCGAATGCCGCGGCGACCACTTTCCGGGCCGCGGCGGCCTGTTCCTGTTTGGCACGGTGCTGGACGAATTCCTGGCCGGCACCACGGCCATCAATACCTTCAGCGCTCTGACGCTGGTGGATGTCGTCAACGGAGAAACCCTGCAATGGCCAGCGAAGATCGGCCGCTATCGCCTGCTGTAGCGCCACCGGGCGGCGATCCGCTGCTGGCGCAAGGGCACCGCTATGCCTTCTTCCAGGCGTTGCGGCTGCTGCGCCTGCGCAGCGCCGATGCGCAGGCGTTCTCGCAGGATGTGCGGGTGCGCCCCTCAGCCACGCTGTCGTTTCCCGATCGCGACATCGAGGAAATCCGGCTCGACGAAATCGGCAAATACCGGATCACCGCGAACTTCTTCGGCCTGTATGGCGTCACCTCGCCGCTGCCGACGTTCTACACCGAAGACCTGATCGAAGAGCAGCTGCAAGGCGGCTCGACGGCGCGCGATTTCATCGACATTCTGCATGCGGCGCTGTACCCGCTGCTGTTTCGCGCCTGGGAAAAGAACCGCACCTGGCTGGCGGTGGCCGAGCGGCGCGATGCCAATCGCCTGGACCACTTGTACGCGCTGGTGGGCATGGGCGGCGGCGCGGCGGCGCGCCGCCCCGGCGTGCGGCGCCTGCTGCCGCATGCCGGCAATTTCAACCAGTTCCCCCGCTCTGCGCTGGGCCTGGAGTCGCTGGCGGCAGGGTTGCTGGGCGCGCTGGCCGTGGAGGTAGAGCCCTGCGTCGCTGAAGTGGTGGCGATTCCGGCGCCCGCGCGCTGCCTGCTGTCGGAGCAGGCCTGCGAGTTGGGCGAGAACGCCATGCTGGGCAGCCAGATCGCGGATCGGGCCGGCGGCCTGATCATGCATATCGGGCCGATTCCGGCCGGCCGCCTGCAAGAGCTGCTGCCCGGCGCGGCGCTGCACGAACGCCTGGTGCGCGCCATTGCCCTGTATTTGCGCGTGCCGCTGCGCTGCGTGCTGGGGCTGCGCGTCGAACCTGAGCAGCGGCGCGGCGCCAGCCTGGGCGAAGGCTGGTGCCAGCTGGGCCTGGATACCTGGCTGCCCGAGGCGGCGCCGGGAAACCCGGCCAACCCATGGCCTCGCTACGACGAAGTCTTCCTGCCGATCGACACCGATCCCACCCGTATTTCCAAAGAGGTCATGCAATGATGCTGGTAGAGCTAAAACCCCTGTTCGCGCGCCTGAACTCCTACTGCTCGGCGGCCCTGGAAGGCGCGGCCGGCCTGACGCTGGCCCGCAACCATTACGAGATTGCCGTCGAGCACATGCTGCGCCGCCTGATCGAAGCGCCCGACGGCGACGCCGCCCGCATCCTGGCGCACTTCGACATCGACGCGTTGCGCCTGACGGCGCAACTGGACGATGCGCTGGGCCAGCTGAAGAACGGCAATCCCGGGCGTCCGGTGTTCGCCGGCCTGTTGACCGAATGGGTGCAGGAATCGTGGCTGACCGCCTCGATCACGTTGGGACAGAGCCGCGTGCGTAGCGGCGCCATGCTGCTGGCCCTGGTGGCGCGGCTGAGCTACTACGGCGCGGGCACGCGCTACGCCGAAACCTTGCGGGCCATCTCGCGCGAGCAACTGGCGGCCGAGTTCGACAGCATTGTCGACGGGTCGAGCGAAACCGACCTGCGCATCGCCGACGCCGCGGGCGCCGGGGCCGCCACGGGCGCGGCAGGCGGCGCCGGCGCCGGCGAAGCCGCCATCGGGCGCTTCTGCGAAGACTTCACCGCCAAAGCGCGTGCCGGCAAGATCGACCCGGTGTTCGGGCGCGACAATGAAATCCGGCAGATGATCGACATTCTTGCGCGCCGCCGCAAGAATAATCCGATCTGCGTGGGCGAACCCGGCGTGGGCAAGACCGCGGTGGTGGAAGGGCTGGCGTTGCGCATCGTCAATGGCGACGTGCCCGAGTTCCTGCGCGATACGCGCCTGCTGGGCCTAGACCTGGGCCTGCTCGAGGCGGGCGCCAGCGTCAAGGGCGAGTTCGAGAACCGGTTGCGCGGCGTCATCGATGAAATCAAGGGCTCGGTCAAGCCGATCATCCTGTTCATCGACGAAGCGCACATGCTGATCGGCGCCGGCGGCCAGAGCGGCGGCTCGGACGCCGCCAACCTGCTCAAGCCGGCCCTGGCGCGCGGCGAGCTGCGCACCGTGGCGGCTACCACCTGGTCCGAGTACAAGAAGTATTTCGAGAAAGACCCTGCCCTGGCGCGCCGGTTCCAGCTGGTGAAGCTGGACGAGCCCGACGTGCACACGGCGGTGCAGATCCTGCGCGGCCTGAAAGACCGCTACGAGGCCGCGCACGGCGTCACGGTGCGCGACGATGCCATCGTGGCCGCCGCTGAATTGTCGGACCGCTACATCACGGGACGCCTGCTGCCAGACAAGGCCGTGGATCTGCTGGACACGGCGGCCGCGCGCGTGCGCATCGGCCTGGGCGTGAAGCCGGCCGAGCTGGAAAGCCTGGAAAGCCGCCTGGCCGGCCTGGAGCGTGAGCGCGTGGCATTGGCGCGCGACGTGCAATTCCAGCCGGGAACCTACAGCGAGCGGCTGGGCGAGATCGAGTCCGAACGCGCCAGCCTGCAGGCGCAGCACGCCGAGCTGGAGGCGCGCTGGAAAACCGAGAAAGAAGCGGCCGAAGCCGTGCTGGCGCTGCGGCGCCAGTTGGGCCAGGCGCAGAATGTGCCCGCCGTGCCCACAGCCCAGGCGCCTGACGGCAGCACGCCGGAGCCCACGGCCGAGGCCGCTGCCGAACCTGCCCGGGAGCCGGCCACCGATGTGTCTGCCGATACGTCCACGGACACGGTCACCGATACGGTTACTGATACGTCCGCGCAAGCCGCGGCGTCGCCGCAAGCCCTGGCGGCTCAATTGGAAGAAGCCCGCAACAAGCTGAAGAACCTGCAGGCGGGTTCGCCCCTCGTGTTCATTGAAACCGACCCGGACGCCGTGGCGCGCGTGGTGTCGGACTGGACCGGCGTGCCTCTGGGGAAGATGCAGCGGGATGCCGTCAGCAGCGTGCTGGCGTTGGCCGACCGCATCAAAGAACGCATACGCGGCCAGGACCACGCGGTGGACCAGATCGCGGCCACGGTCAAGGCCGCGCAATCGGGCCTGCGGGACCCGCAGCAGCCCATGGGGGTGTTCCTGTTGGTAGGCCCCTCGGGCGTGGGCAAGACGGAAACCGGCTTGGCGGTGGCCGACCAGTTGTTCGGCGGCGAGCATGCGCTGGTGTCGGTCAACATGAGCGAATTTCAGGAAAAGCACACGGTCAGCCGCCTGGTGGGTTCGCCGCCGGGGTATGTCGGCTATGGCGAAGGCGGCGTGCTGACCGAGGCCGTGCGCAAACGGCCCTATTCCGTGGTGCTGCTCGACGAGGTCGAGAAGGCCCATCTGGACGTCGTGAACCTGTTCTATCAAGTGTTCGACAAGGGCACGCTGGCCGACGGCGAAGGCCGCGTCATCGACTTCAGCAATACCGTGGTGTTCCTGACCAGCAATCTGGCCACCGAGGAAATCACCCGGCTGGCCCGCGACGGCCGACCTGATGTCGAAGCCTTGACGACCGCCATTCACCCCGTGCTGGCCAAGCATTTCAAGCCAGCGCTGCTGGCGCGCATGACGGTCGTGCCCTACTACACCCTGCCGCCTTCCGAGCTGGCCGGCATTGCCGAGCTCAAGCTGAACAAGCTGGCCAGCCGGCTGCTCGCGGCCAACCGCATACAACTGAGCTTCGACGATGCCGTGCGCGACACCATCGCCGCGCGCTGCACCGAAGTGGATAGCGGCGCCCGCAACATCGATTTCATTCTGCGCAAGAGCCTGATGCCCTTGCTGTCGGATACGGTGCTGTCGGCGCTGGCGGATGGCCGCGCCCTGAGCGCCATCCGCGTGGCGCCGGACGATAACGGCGGCTGGACCCTGACGACGACGGAGGCTTGAGTTCATGACGGATGCCGCCTATGACTATCGCCTCGAGTGCCCGGCGCTGCGAAATCTGGCGCCCGGCCAGGCTATTCACGTCACGCACTGGCGAGGGACGGAGGCGGTTTCGCGGCTTTATCGTCTTGAGGTGACGGTTGCGGTCCGCAAGGCGGATCTGCCCCTGGAGCAGCTGCTGAACCAGCCGGCCACGCTGTTGGCCCGCAAACCGGATGGGGCGTTGCTGCGCTGGCACGGCATCGTCACGCAGGGCGCGCAACGAGGCCGCGACGAGACTTACGACTACTACCAGATCGTGCTGGAGCCGCGCCTGGCGCGGCTGCGCACCCTGCGATGGTCGGACATCTACCTGAACCAGCAGCTCGACGACATTATCCGGCAACTGCTGCGCCTGGCTGGGCTGGACGAACCCTACAGCAGCCCGGGAGCGCCGTACGACTACCGTATCGCGGCCAGCCAGTTGGCAACGACGCGCACGCCATTCACCTGCCAGTTCGAGGAAAGCTGCCTGGATTTCCTGATGCGCAAATTGGAGTACTACGGTGTGTACTTCTGGTTTGAACAGGGCGAACAACAAGAGTCTGTCGTATTCGCCAACAGCGTGGAGCAGCAACCCACCGACCTGGACAGCGTGGTTTATTACCCCAACGGCGTGATCGATCCCGACGCCACCGAGGTCGCGGTCACGCGCCTGAACCGGCTTGTCAGTTTACGGCCCGGCACAGTCACGCTGCACGACTCGAACGACTGGGGCAACACGGCGCTGTCGCTGGTCAGTACGGCAAGCGCGCCTGGCCCCGTTGTGGCATTTGGCGAAGTGCATGACATGAGCAGCCATTTCGAGAGCCTGAGTGATGGCGACACCATCGGCGGCGAAACACTGGCGACCTGGCGCAGCCAGGAACTGGCTTGTGAGCGCCTGCGCATCGAAGGCGAGGCGCGCACCCCGGGTGTGTGCGCCGGCCGGTTGATCGAGGCCTCGGAGTACCTGCGCGGCGCCGACCCTGCCCAGTATTACGTGATTGAAGTCACGCACGAGGGCGCGCAGACCCTGGAGACGGCACCGGAAACGGATGCCCCCGCCTACTTGGCCCGTTTCGTGGCCCTGCCGCGCTGGCTGGATTCCGGCGCGTCGGACCAGCTTCCCCTGCAGTTCCGCCCTGCCCGCGTGACGCCGGTGCCGGTGGTGACGCACATGGTCAATGGGTTTATCGATATCGACACCCCCAATCAGCCGAAACAATATGCCCAGCCGGATGAAGACGGCCGCTACAAAGTGCGGCTGACGTTTGCCCGGCAGCGCTACGGCGGCAACCAGAACTCTGCCTGGCTGCGCATGGCCACCCCCTACGCGGGCGGCAGCTCGGCCTCCGGCCTGCACAATGCGGGAATGCACTTTCCGCTGCGGGAAGGCACCGAGGTGCTGATCACTTTCCTGAACGGCAATCCCGACCGGCCGGTGATCATCGCCGCCCTGCCCAACGTGGAGGCCCCCAGTGTGGTCACAGCGGCGAACCCGGGTGACCATTTGATCCAGACCCCGTCAGGCAATGTGATCGCTATGCGGGACGCCGCCCGGCAGACCACGCAAGACGAGTCCCAGGACAGCTCCGGGGACTACAGCGTCAACAACAAATCGGCCATCTTGTTGAGCACGACCACAGAGAATACGTCGCTGAACCTGGGCGCCACCAATGATCCCTCTTTGGCGGACGGCTTCAACCTGACCACCGACGACAACGGCAACATCCACGCGGGCACCAGCATGGTGATCGAGGTGCCGGGCCACCTGCGCATGTCGGCGGGCAGTTCGGGCTGGGCGGGCCTGGTCAGCATGCAGTTGCCCAATATGCCTACCGGCGTGACGATCGGCAGCAACGCGGGCCTGGTCGTCCAGAATTTCATGGGCGTGAAGATGGAGACCGTGGAAGCGATAACGCTGGGCAACTTTTTGGGCGGCAAGATCAGCGCCACGGAAGCAATAGATTTCTCGGTCACGATGGGCGGCAGGATAGGCGTGAAATGGGCCGGGGAAAAGGACATCAACCTGGCCACCAAAAAATATCTCGCGCCTCAGTTCAGGAGCACCTACGGGGTCGTGAATGCGATTGTCAACGAATGGAAAGGCGTGGCCGTACAAAAAGAAGAGACGGCCGTGAATTATTCGGTGAGCACTATCGCGAGCCACAAGGTGACTACCAAGGGCTTTTACAAGGTGAGCGCCGTGACCAGCACGTTGGCGATCAGCACCGAGTCGATCTCCATGGCGACGCCAGTCTTCAGCGTGGGCGCTACTGGGGACGCGACGATCACGGGCTCGTCCATCGAAGTCACCGCCGATATGGACCTGAGCCTGACGGGCGGCGCCAATGCGACGATCTCCGCCATCGGCGTACGCATGGTGTCGGAAAGCGATATCTACTGTAACGCCCCGGCCATCACCATTGGCGGCGGCACCGTCCTCGTAGGCTGAATCATCGATGAAAGTCGCCAAGTCCACCGATGTTCTTTTGCTGCTTGGCCGCCAATCGCTTGGCGGGCGGCCCAGCCTGACCGTTACGGTGGGTTATGCCTGCGGCATCGACGGCACGCGCCTGACCGAGCAGCAGGCGTGGGCCTGGCTGGCGCCGATGTTCGACAAAGAGCCGTTCGACCTGGGCGAGAAGAAGGCGCGCGGCAGTTATGCCGTGGCGGGCATGGCGTGCGCGCCGGCCGGCCAGGCCGTCACAGGCATCACTGTCCGCGCCGGCGTAGGCGAGCTGCATAAAAGCCTGCTGGTGCAGGGCAACCGCTATTGGACGCGCGGCATCGCCGGCTGGCAGCCCAGCGCCCCGCAGCCGTTCGAACGCATGGCGCTGGACTTGCCGCACGCCTATGGCGCCTCTGGCTGGCTGCATAATCCGCACGGCCGCGGCCATTGCGCCGACCCGGATCAGGCCGATGGGGTAGCTCTGCCCAATGTCGAGCATCCCCGGCACCCCGTGCTAAAGCCCTCCGATGTGCCGCCGCTTGCCGCGCTGGGCCCGTTGCCCCAGGGCAGCCCGGAACGCGCGCGCTGGCTGGGGACGCTGGATGAAAGCTGGCAGCGCCGGCGGTTGCCATGGCTGCCCGACGATACCGATCCGCGCTGGTTCGACCGGGTGCAGCAGGACCAGTGCCGGGAAGGCTACTGGCGCGGCGACGAGCCGTGGTTTGCCGAGCACATGCATCCGCGGCAGCCGGTGCTGCGCGGCAAGCTGCCCGGCCTGCGCCCTCGCCTGTTGCTGCGCGCCGCGCGCGAGCCCGAACAGCGTTTCGAGGCGCCGCTGGACCTGGATACTGTGTGGCTTTTCCCCACGGATGAGCGCGTGCTGGTGCTGTACCGTGCCAGCGTGGCCGTCACGCGCGAGGATGCCGCCGACATGCTGGGACTGGCCGTGTTCACCGAGACGCTGGACCAGGCGGCCTTGTCCACCGAGCACTGGGCCGCGGTCTGGCGCCAGCAGGAAGAAAAAGTCGCCAAGCCACCGAAGCCCGCGGCATCCACCGCGCCGGCGGATGCCGACGCCGCTGCCGCTGCCGCGGCCACCTCCCAGGCCGCGACCGAACATAAGGCCGCCATACTGAAAGAGCTCGCCGACGGCCAGAAGGAAGCCATCGGCGAAGCCGACCGGATGATGAAGGCGCTGGGCCGCCCTCCCGTGAGCAGCCGGTTCGCGAATGCCGGCATGCAGGTGGCGGAAGACGCCGATCCCGTGCCTATGGCCTGGCCGCAAGAACCCGTGGCGTTTGCGCAAGCCGTGCGCGCCTACGTCAAGGCGGAGCTGCAGGCCGGCGAGGCCGAGGCCCGCGCCACCATGAAACGCTACGGGCTGGACGCCGACGCCATGCTGGCGCGCTCGCAAGCCAATCCGGCCAGCCAGATCGACGATCCCGCCGAGCTTTTCGCGAGTCTGCCCGTGACGCCTGAGAAAAGACAGGCGCTGCTGAAGGAGTACCAGGCATTCATGGCACAGATGGATGCCCTGGAAGCGCGGGCGGCCGATATACAGCGGCAAGCCGATGCCATGCAGGCGGAGCCGGCGCCGCCGCCTGGAATCGATGAGCCGCTGCCCGCCGGTGCGCGTACGCCGCTGGACAGAGACACGCTGCTGGCGCGCCACGCGGCTGGCCAGTCCTGCGCCTGGGCCCTGCTGCAGGATCTGGATTTATCTGGAGTGGCGCTGCGTGGCGTGGACCTTTCGCACGCGCTGTTGCAGCGTTGTGTCTTGCGGCAAGCCGACCTGGAAAGATCGAATTTCCTGGAAGCCGAGCTGCAGCAGTGCGATCTGGTAGAAGCGCGGCTGGAGCAGGCCCGTTTCAGCCGGGCCATGTTGACTGACTGCACGCTGGATGGCGCGGCGGCGCCGGGCGCCGATTTCTCCCAGGCCTGGCTGAAGAAGAACAGCCTGGCCAAAGCGCAGCTGAGCAAGACCCAGTGGCGCAACGCGCAGGTGGCGCAATGCGGTTTTGAAGAGGCCGGCATGCCGGACGCGCAGGGAGACCGCGCGCAATTCAAGTCTTGCCGGCTGCCTGGCGTCAATGCGGCGCGAGCGCAATTCCAGTGGGCCACTTTCGACCAATGCGACCTGGCGGCGGCGGTGTTTGACGAGGCAATGCTGGCCAAGGCCACGCTGATCGCCAGCCAGGCCGGCGGCGCGACATTCGCGGGCGCACGTATGCCCGGCCTGCGCATCCTGAAAGGCACCGACCTCAGTGGCGCGCGGCTGGATCGCGCGCAGATGGACGGCGCCAGCCTGCAGGATAGTTGCCTGGCGCAAGCCACATTGCGCGAAGCCCGCCTGGATCGCGGCCTGCTCAAGAACTGCGACCTGACCGGCAGCGACGCCTGGCACCTGGTGGCGCGGGCGGCCAACTTCGTCGGCAGCCGTGTGGCCCGGGCGAGCTGGCGCGGCGCCAATCTGATGCAGTCGCGCTGGGGCGAAGCCGTGCTGGAAGACGTGGATATGACGGGCGTGAACCTGCACGCGGCCGACACGCGCCGGGTAAGCGCGCAAGGCGTGCAATTGGCCCAGGCTCTGCTGACTCGCTGCCGCCTGCTACAGGACTATGCCCGTGACTGACGCCGCCATGGACACGTTGCTCGAGCAGTTGCGCGCCGGCCGCCCGATTCCCCCGGATGCCCTGGCCGGCGCCGACCTGTCCGGTATCGACCTGGCCGGCATGCGCTTGCGCAACCTGGATTTGCGCGGGGCACGCCTGAATGGGGCAAAGCTGGCGCGCACGATCTGGCAGGGTTGCCGCCTGGACGAGGCGCGCTTCGATCAGGCGGTGTTGACCGAAGCATCGTTCACCGCATGCCGAGGGCGTGGCCTGTCGTTGCGAGGCAGCAAGGCCGACTGGGTGTCGATGCGGCAATGCGTGTGGGTAGACGGCGATTTCGAGCAAGCTGACCTGACACGCCTGATGGCCACGGGCGCCAGCTTTGCCGGCTGTCGCCTGCAATCGGCCACCCTGGTCAAGGCGCTGTTCTCGGAATGCGACCTGTCGGGCCTGGACCTGCGCGGCGTGACCTGGGCGCAGTGCCATTTTCCCGATTGCCGGCTGCGCGGCGCGCGCTTCGAAGGCGCGGCCCTGACGCAATGTTCATTCCCCCGGGTCGACGCCAGCGAGGCCGATTTCAGCGGCGTCCAGGCGCCCAGCGCATCGTTTCATGCCGCGCGGCTCAATGGCACACGATTCGACGGCGCGCTGCTCGATCGCGCCATCCTGGATCAGGCGCGGCTCGATCACGCCAGTTTCGCCCAGGCATCGCTGAACGGCAGCCGGTTATATGGCGCCGCGTCGCTGGGCGTGACGTTCGCGGACAGCAAGCTGGCCCGGGCGGATCTGTCGCATTTCCAGGCGGCTCACGCGGATTTCTCGCGCGCCGACCTGACGGGCGCGCTGCTGCATGCCGTGCAGTTGCCGGATGCCCTGTGGCGTCAGACCGTGCTGGACGACGTGCGCCGCGACGATCCCGAACTGCGAGCCGCCGAATTATGGCAACCCCCCGTATAACCCGGAAGACCTACGCTATGTCCTATCCTCTTTCCGCCCCCCTGCCCGAAGACGCCGCCGCCGCGCCCTCTGCCAACCAGGAACCCCGCGACCAGGCCAGCTTGCAGCACGCCCGCCTGGTCATGGGTGACGGCACGCGCTATGCGGCGCTGACCCCCCAGGGAGCCATCTGGGTAACACCCGCCGCCGGATGCCTGCTGCAGCCCGCCATCGGCGACCTGGCGCTGGTCAGTCTGATGAACGGCCAGGGCTACATCTTGACAGTGCTTGAGCGCGCGGCGCCGGACCGCCCTGCCGAGGTGGCGCTGCCGGGCGATCTGCATCTGTCGCTGCCGCAGGGCCGCCTGGCGGTGACGGCCACGCACGGTGTTGCGCTGGACGCGGGCCCGGCGCTGGACGTCGCCGCCGGGCGGCTGACGGCGGCGCTGCAAACCGCCGATGTGGCTTGCCAGGCGCTGCGGCTGACAGGCGATGAAGCGTTCTCGCAGTGGAATACCCGCACCGACATAGCGGGCAGCCGGCTCGATATCGCGACTCGCAGTGAAAGCCATGCCGAGCACAGCGTGCGCCGCATTGCCGGCCACGAAGAAGTCTGCGCGCAATCGATGCGGCACCTGGTCGATCAGGACTGGTCGGTCCACGCTGATACGGCCGATCTGAAGGCATGCGACCGCGCCGCGGTCACCGCCGCGTCGGTACAACTGGGCTGAGGAGAGCGCGGCCATGTTTCTGCTGAATACGGGTGGCGCCATGACCACCGCCACGGTGCCCGATGTCTGCATGACGCCCGCGGCGCCCTCTCCTATTCCGGTTCCCTACCCCAATTTCGCCATGAGCGATATGGCCGATCCGGCCAGCATCGTGGAAAACGTGCTGGTGGTGGGCATGCCCGCGCTGAACATGGGCAGCTCGCTGCTGCTCAGCCAGGGCGACGAGGCAGGCAGCGCGGGCGGCGGCGTCGCCTGCGGGCAAATTATGGGCAAGGCGGACTTCGTCGACGGCAGCATGACTGTCATGGTGGGCGGGATGCCGGGCGTGTGCCTGACCGGCATGACGACCCAGAACGCGAACAACACCGTCGGCCTGGTGGCGAGCCCCAGCCAGGTCGTGGTGATTCTGCAGGGATGACGAACGCCATGACCGCCATGACGATCTTGCGCCACCCGCTTCCGCGCCACCGGTTGTTGCGCCGCCTGCTGCCCGCGGCGCTGTGCATCGGTGTCCTGGCATCGTGCAGCTCCCTGAACAGCATGATGGGAGGTTCGTCCGAGCAGGATGCGCTGAAAGCCCTGAAATGGACTTATGCCGCCGATGGCGTGCAGATTGCCTTGATGGCCGATCCGCACCTGAACCAATCGACCGACCAGCCCCACACCCTGGCGCTGACGGTCGTTCAGATGGCCGACCCCAATGCCTTCACGGCCGCCACCGCGAACTCCGCCAAGCTGACCACGCTGCTGCTGGCCGACAGCCCGCCGCCCGGCATGCTGGCATTGAATCGCGTGTTCGTGTCGCCGGGCGAGCAGCGCACCATCACCCTTGCGCGCGTCGAGAAAGCCCAGTACGTGGGCCTGGCCGCGGGCTACTACCACCTGGACCCGGCCCGTAGCGCCCGCCTGTACCGCATCGGCGTGGAAGTGAATTCGTCCGGCATCATCGTCACCACCCGCCAAGCCGCGCCTGAGCCTCTGAAGATCGATTTGCGGCTAGGCGCCAGCGGCATCCAGGAATCTCCGGGCGCAGGCGCTCCGCCCGTGACGCTGACCAAGCCCAAGGCGGGGCCTGTGCCTCCGCCCGCCCCGGCCCCTGCCCCGGCCCCGGCCCCTGCCCCGGCCCCTGCCCCGGCCCCGGCCCAACAACCTTGACCCCTTTCCCATTTCATTGTGCGTATGACACAGCCACTTAACCAACCACTGTTCTGGCACCAGGGCCTGTTCCTGCAGCCGCACCATTTCCAGTACCAGGACGCCTGGACCGCGCGCAACCTTGCGCGGCAACTGGACCTGATCATGCCGTGGGGATGGGGTTTCGGCGCGCTGCAGATCGACGACACCGCGCTAGCGGCGCGCCATCTGGTGATTGAACAGCTGACGCTGCGATGGCCCGACGGCACGCTGACCGAGGCGCCCGGCAATGCCCGCATCGAATCCGTGCGCTTCGAGCTGGCCGATTTTTCCCAGGGCCCGCGCACGCTGTATGTGGGGTTGCGCCGGCATGTCGAAGGGCAGCCCAATGTGCAGAAGTTCGAAAACCTGGACGATGCCGGCCAGGCCAACACGCGCCTGGCGGTGCCCGCCGACCCGCAACAAGTGCCGGACCGCTATACGCCGGGCCCTACTGGCCGGGTCACCTTGATGACTTATGTGTTGCGCCTGTTCTGGGACGACGAGCTGGACCATCTGGGCGACTACGACCTGATGCCGGTCGCTCAACTGGAACAGGATGGCGAGGTAGTGCGCATGATGCCGCGCTTCGTTCCGCCTTGCTTGAACCTGGCGGCCTCGCCGCAGTTGCAGCAGATGCTGCGCGAGCTGCGCGACGAGGTGATCGGCCGGGCACGCCAGCTGGAGGTGTTCAAGCAGCCGGTGGCCAGCCGCTCTGACGATGCGCAATTTTCGCCTGTGCTGGCGCTGTCGGTGCTCAATCGCTACGGGCCGCTGATCACGCACCTGGCGGAATCGCTGCAGACGCATCCCTGGACGGTATATGGGGTGTTGCGGCAACTGGCCGGCGAGCTGAGCACATTCTCGGAATACTGCGACCTGCTGGGCGAAACGCGCGACAACCAGTCGTTATTGTCCCCGTACAAACACACCGACATCGGCTCGGCCTATGCCGCCGTGACCGAACTGATTCGACGGTTGCTGAACGAAATCACCGTCGGGCCTGAAATGATGGTGCATTTCGAGCAGGACAGCATGGCCTCGGCCTTGTACCAGGCCGAGATGCCGGCCAGCTTCTTCGGCCCGCGGCATCGGTATTACCTCATGGCGCGCAGCTCGGCCGCGGACCCCAAGGAACTGAGCGAACTCGTCGCGCTGGAAGCCAAGCTGGGCATTCCGGACCTGATCGAGACGCTGGTGACGCGCTCGTTGCCGGGGATCGAGATGCTGCCGCTGCAGACCCTGCCGCTGGGCATGCCGCGCCGTGCGGGCGCGGCGTATTTCCGCCTGGAAAGCCTGTCGGACAGCTGGGACGACGTAGTACGCGACGGACGGCTGGCCTTCTTCATGCCGGACGCGCCTGCCGACCTGCGGTTGGAACTCATTGTGATCAAAGGATAATCCGTGCGCCTGAGCAACTTCTGGATTCCCATCATCGATTCGGCCCGCGTGGCGACGACGCAGGCCGACCAGGATGCGGCCTCGCTGTCGGCGCAGTTGAAGGCGACGCTGGACGCCACCGCCGCACGCGCGCAGGACGCCGGCTTTTCTCCAGACGATGTGCAACTGGCGCTGTTCGCGGTGGTGGCCTGGATCGATGAACTGGCCATGTCGCGCGAATGGCCGGGCGCCGATTCTTGGCGGTTGGCGCCGCTGCAGCGCCACTATTTCGGCACGACCCGCGCGGGCGTGGTGTTCTTCGAAAAGCTGGAGTCCCTGCCGGACGAAGCGGTCGAGGTGCGGGAAGTGTATGCCCTGGTGCTGCTGGCTGGCTTTCACGGGCGCTACACGCATCGGCCAGCGGGTGAGCTTGCCGAATACCGCCGCGCCTTGCTGGAACGTGTGTCCCAGGAACGCCAGATGGACCCGCTGAGCACGGAACAGCCCTTGTTTCCGCTGTCGGGCGCGGGCGCCAGGCGGCCGGTGCGCCGCCATCGTGGCCTGGCGCCATCGCTGGCCAGTCTGCTGCTGATCGTGCTGCCCCTGTGCGTGCTGCTGGGCCTTTATCTGTTCCTGGACTATCGCCTGGCGCATGCCGCCGCGCAGTTGATTGCACCACTGACAGGCCGTCTTTGAATTCACTTGGGCAATGCCCCTGATTCCATGATGTTCAAGAAACTACTCGTGCTGATTGCCTGGTTGCTGGGCCTGCTGTTGCTGGCGCTGGGGTGCTGGCTGGCCGGCCTCTACTTTCAGTGGCCGCTATGGCAGTCGGCCGCCTTGTTTGCCGGGGTGCTCGTCGCCGGGGCGCTGCTGGCCTGGCTGCGGCGCCGCTGGCTGGCCTGGCGGCTGCGCCGCAAGCTGGCGCAGCCGGTCAATGCCGCGGCCTTCGACACGCGGCGCCTGGACGCTGACTGGCGCGCCGGCCTGCGCGCCCTGAAGCAGTCGCGCCTGTCCCGTTTCGGTTCGCCTTTGTATGTGCTGCCGTGGTACCTGGTGCTGGGCCCGCAGGAGGCGGGCAAGTCTGAACTGCTGCGTCGCGCCGCCGGCGCCAGCCCGGTACAGGCGCAGGGCGATGATCCGCCCGTCCTGCAATGGTGGCTGCTGCGGCGCTGCGTGGTGCTGGACCCCGCGGCAGCCATGGGAGAAGAGCATCTCGCGCCCGCCTCGGGCAACTGGCGGCGCCTGCTGCACTGGATGATGCGGACTCGCCGGCGTGAACCGCTCAATGGCCTGATCCTGGCGTTCAGCGCCCAGTGGCTGATGCAAAGCGACGAGACGCAGCGCAGCGAAACCGGCCGGGGCCTGCGCACGCGGCTGGACGAACTGGCGCGGGTCTATGACGCGCGCATTCCCGTGTATATCGTGCTGACCGACTGCCAGACCTTGCCGGGATTCGCGCCATGGGCGGCCGGCCTGGGGCCTGATGTCAACGGCCAGGCAATGGGGTTTCTGAACACCTCGCCCGGCGCGGGCGTGGGCGAGTTCATTGGCGATGCCTTCAACAGCATCGTGCACCGCATGTTCGATTTGCGCGTGCTGCAGGGCACCCGCGAGCGGCCCGACGACGAGGCGTTCGCCCTGCCCGAACGCATGGCGCCGCTGGCGCTGCGGCTGGCCAACGTACTGCGGCCCGCTTTCCAGGCTACGCCCTATGCCGAGACCCCGCTGCTGCGCGGCCTGTACCTGACGGGGCAGCCGGGTGGCGCCGACCGCACCGCGCCCGCCTGGTTCGGCCCTGGTCTGTTCGAGCAGGTATTGCCCGGGCAGCGGCATGCCTGGCAGCCGCTGGAGCGCTGGCGCCACTGGCGCCGGCTGTTGCGGCACGCCGTGGCCGTGGCCTGGCTGCTGGCGTGCGTCGGAGTGGGCGTCTTCCTGGTCCATTCGAGCCACGTGGCGCAACAGGAGCTGCATGCAGCCAATCTGCCGGGGCTGGACCAGAAGCTGGATGCGTCGGGATCGGTTTCCAGCAACCTGCACGCGCTGCAGGCCGTACGCGGCGCCGTGCACAGCCTGCGGCAGCGCCCGCGCTGGGAGCAGCGCTGGCTGCCCTTCCAGCGCCGGGTCAACCACATCCAGGACATACTGGCCAACAGCTATGTGCAGAGTTTCCACCAGGCCGTGATCGTCGGCCATCTCGATCCGCTGCTCAGCACCAGTCTGCCGCAGCTGGATGCCAAGCAGGACGACAAATTGCTGGCGGCCTGGGTTCAGACTCTGGTGCGCCGCATCAACCTGCTCGATGCCGCCCTGAACGGCAAGGACGTCTACGCGCTGCCGGCGCCGGGCGGTGAAATGACGCTTCTGTTCGCCAGCGCCAAGAATCCGCCGCCCAATCCTATCGATGGCGCGCTGTTGGGCGAGATGTACCAGGATTACCTGACCTGGCAAACACACCGCGAAGTGTTGCTTTCCGAGCGACGCGCTTTGCAGCAAGTGCTGGCCAGCCTGAACCTGACCGAGCGCTCGCGAGGATGGCTGTACGCCTGGGTTGACTTGCAGGGCAACCTGCGGCCGGTGCGGCTGACCGATTTCTGGGATATCGCGGCGCAACCCGGGCAGCCCTACGTGCCAGCCGCCCTGACGCCCGCCGGCGAACAGGCCGTGTCGAGTTTCGCCGCTGAACTGGGGCGCGCATCGGGCAACAGCGAGCTGTGGGCCGAGCGCAGCAAGGAGTTCCGCCAGAATTACCTGCAGGCGGGGCTGGACGCCTGGTACGCCTTCGCGGATGCCTTTGCGTCGGCGCCGAACCAATTGGCCGACGGCACGGCGCGCCGCGAGGTCATGTCGACCCTATTCACCGCCAATGGTCCGTACCGCCGTCTGCTCGGTTTGCTGGCGCAGGTCGGACAACTGTGGCCCGCCCAGTCGCGTCCCGACTGGATGCAGCAAGCCATCCAGATCAATGAACTGCAGTCCCTGGCCGCCGAGCAAAGCCAGCAGCGCACTGGCGCCGCCGCGGGCGTGAAGCAACGCCTGCAAGTCGTGCAACAGTTCGGCAGCAGCATGCTCCAGGAACTGCCCGCGCGGGGCGGCTCGATATCGGACGGGTTGGCCGAGCTGCACATGGACAAGGATGCCCTGAGCTTGCTGGCGGCCTATCGCAAAGACGTGCTGGCGACGATCGTGCCGCTGCAGCAAGGCGATGGCAACGCCATGAAAGCGGCGATAGACATCTGGTCGTTCGGGCATGACCCCAATGTGAAATCGCCACCGCTTATCGACGCCGGCACTGCGCTGGACAAGCTCAGGAAACTGGCCGGGGGCAAGGCCGGGCCGCGCACCAGCGTCGTCTGGAAGTTGCTGTCGGGGCCACTGGATTTCACCCTGGATTACGCGGGTCGCAATGTGGCCTGCCGCCTGCAGCAAAGCTGGGAGAACTCGGTGCTGAGCGTTATACAGGGCGTGGACGACGCCGACCTGGCCAACGATATGTTGTTTGGCGACCGTGGCCAGGTAAAGGCATTCATGGGGGGCGATGTCAAGAATTTCATCGAACAGAACGGAAATCAATACCAGGGACGTGCCGCCCTGGGGCATGTGGTTCCGTTCAATGGGCAGTTCTATGCCTTTGCCAGTCTGTCGCAATTGCGGCAGGTCACGCTGGCCAGCCAGCAGATGCAGTCCAAGCGCTCGCAGGATGAAGCCCAGGCCCTGGGCAAACAGCAACAGGACCTGGAGGCCCAGATTGCCAAGCTCGAGGCCACCACGGCCAACGTGACGCTGAGCACGGTGCCGCCTCAGACCAATCCGGGCGCGCGCGCCCTGCCGGAAAGCATTACGCTCAGCCTGCAATGCGCCAGCGGCCGCATCACTCTGGAAAATCTGAACTTTCCGAACAAGGCCGCGTTCCCGTGGGCGATGGCCAATTGCGGCGATACGGCGCTCAGTATCCGCTATGCGGGCTTTGAGTTGAACCGGCAATGGAGCGGCGCGCGCGGCTTCATAGACTTCCTGAAGGAGTTCTCCAGTGGGCAGCGGCGTTATACGCCCGCCGATTTTCCCGACCAGGCTGCGTCGATGCAGCAGGCCGGCGTGCAGTGGATTGCGGTGACCTATCAGCAGCAAGGGCAGGCGCCTCTGGTCGCGGCATTTGCCGACGCGGACAAGCTGGCCGCCCAAGCCGGCGAAGTCAAGGCGCGCCTGGAAAAACTGCAGCCGGGCACTGCGCCTGGCTCGACCGTGCCACCGCCGCGGCCCGCTCCCGCCTTGCCGCGGCAGATCGTCTCGGTCTGCATGGGTCCGACCGCCAGCCTGATGCCGGCACCCGAGCCCGCGCCAGCCCCGGCGCCGGGGCCGTCAACGGCGGTCCCGGCCGCACCGGCCACGTCCGTGGACAGTGGCTACGCCGTGCAAGTGGGCATCTTCGCGCATCCCGATCCTGTACGCGCGCAATTGGCGCTCAACGGGTTCGAAGCGACTGAAGCCGCGATCACGCTGAAGGGCCATGCCTACACGCGCATTCGCGTCGAGGGACTGGCCAGCGAGCAGGCGGCGCAGGCCGCGGCGGAAAAAATCGGGCGCCTGCTCAAGCTGAAGCCGGCGGTGCTGCATAACGGAAAGGTGCTGGACTGAACGGCCTTCCATGCGTCCACAGGTAGCTGCCGTCCAACCCCTGAAAACCGGCAGCCGATCTGCGTCCTGACCATGTCCAGCTCGCTGTGCAGGATCTGCATGGCCCGCGCGATATCTGCTGCTATTTCGACAATGACATCCGGGCCAAGGCGCTGGCAGACGCGCGCAGCCTGGCCCGGTTGTGCTCGACTTGCCGCTGGCGCCGCTTAGGACCAGCGCGGCAGGCCTGACAGGGAAACCTCACCTAGAGCACCGCTGCCGCGGTAATCCGCGCGCCGCCCGGCGCCGCGCAAGCGCTGTTTAGCATTTTTTATTTCTAAGTTAAACAAAATAGCGCGTTTCGCTACAAATCGCAGGATAGCGCGGAGAGCGTTTAACGGACGTTTAACTGTTCGCCGGAAAACCCCCCGAATTTCGCGATTCGCTTCAACGGCCCATAAATATCGAGTTCCTAACATGCTCCCAAGCACCGACCAAACGTGGCTCCGGTGCCCGGTTCCACCCGCGGCCCAGCCGCAATTAACCTCGCGGCGATGCCGCAACCTACTGGAGAAGTTCATCATGAAGAAGACCGTGATCTGCGCAGTGTCCATGTCCCTGGCCCTGGCTGCCGGCGGCGCCTATGCCGCCGATAGCGTTTCCCCGAGCAACTTGAAAAATGCCGGCCCGGCCAACGGCGACATTGCCAAGGCGGAAATGAAGAAAGCCAGCCTGGCCCATCCCGATGCGGCCCTGGCCAACAATATGCCCAAGGCCTACATGAAGAAGGCCCGCCTGGCCAACCACGCCCCGGCTCTGGCCAACCACGCCCCGGCTCTGGCCAACCATGCTCCGGCTCTGGCCTACAACATGCCCAAGGCCTACATGAAGAAAGCCAGCCTGTCCCCCGACGCCATGCCCAAGCCCGAGATGAAGAAAGCCTGAAAGCATCGCCGTCCTGGCAGCATCGCGGCGGAGCCTGTCCGTACAGGCTCCGCCCTTTTTTTATGGGCAAGCGAAACCGCCGGGCCGGCTCCACCTGCCGCGGGTATGGGCAACGGCCCGATTCTTGCTGGCCAATGAGTCTTCGGCTTTCCCTGTGTACATTCGCCATGATCTCATCGGTTCGCCACGCAAGCGCCATCCGCATCGGTATTTCGGGCTGGCGCTACGCGCCCTGGCGCGGCATGTTCTACCCGCCCGGGCTGCCGCAGGCGCAGGAACTCGCCTATGCGTCGCACCAGGTGCCGACCATCGAAATCAACGGCACCTTCTATTCGCTGCAGCGGCCGGAGTGGTTCGCGCGCTGGCGCGACGCCACACCGCGCGGGTTCGTGTTCAGCGTCAAGGGTACGCGCTACATCACGCACCGGCTGCGGCTGCGCAACATCGAGACGCCCCTGGCCAATTTCCTGGCCTCTGGCTTGTTCGAACTGGGTGACAAGCTCGGGCCCATTTTGTGGCAATTTCCGCCTTCGATGCGCTTTGATGCAGAGCGCTTCGGGCAGTTCCTGGCATTGCTGCCGCAGGACACCGGTGCCGCGGCGCGGCTGGCTCGCCGCCACGACGCGCGCATGAATGGCCGCTCGGCCTTGCCGGGCGGACAACCCCGGCCGCTGCGCCACGCGGTGGAAATTCGCCACGACAGCTTTGCCTGCCCCGAATTCGTCACCATGCTGCGTACGCACGACGTGGCGCTGGTAACGGCCGACACCGCCGGCAAATGGCCGCTGCTGGAGGACGCCACCGCCGGTTTTGCGTACCTGCGGCTGCACGGCGACAAGGCCCTTTATTCCAGCGGCTATACCGACGACGCGCTGCGCCGCTGGGCTGCCCGCATCCGAGCCTGGTCGCGCGGGCACGAGCCGGCCGATGCCCGCCGCGCCGGTCCCCGGCCCAAGCGGGCCTACGGCCCGCGCGACATCTATTGCTATTTCGACAACGACATCAAGGTCAAGGCGCCCGGCGACGCACGCAACCTGGCCCGGTTGCTGAAGCTGCCGCTGGCGCCGGTCGAGCCTGGCGCGGACCCTGAGGAATCAGGCGCCGCAGGCGCCTGAAGAGAGGCCCGCGCGCTCAGCGCCCCGCTGGCAGCAGGAAGCGGAACACCGCGCCCTGCCCTGGCTCGTCGAGCAGGCTGATCTCGCTGCGGTGCAGCTGCAGGATGCGCTGCACGATTACCAGCCCCAACCCGCCGCCGTCGCGCCGGTGCTGGCTGAGGGCCGAGGCGCGCGTGAACAGCCCCTCGCGCAGCTCGGCCGGGATGCCGGGGCCGGTATCGCTGACGAGCACCTCGACGGCCTGGTCCGCGCTGCCCAGCCGCACCTGGATGCCGGTGCCCGGCGGGCTGTGGCGGATGGCGTTGTCCAGCAGGTTGGTCAGCACACGCTCGATCATGGCCAGGTCCGCGTGCACCGGCGGCAGTTCGCGGGGGAAATCGGTGCTCAGGCGCTGGCGCCGCGCCTCGGCCGCCAGCTCGAACTTCTGGATCACGTCTTGCACCAGCTCAGGCAGCGCAAAGGTATCGAGCTCGGGCTGCACCAGTCCGGATTCGAGCCGGGCCAGTTCGAAAAGCTCTTGCGCCAGCCGGCCGACCTTGCGGCTTTGTCCCAGCGCGGTATCCAGGTAGCGGCGTCGCTCGTCGGGCTGCAGCGCCTCGTCTTTGAAACGCAGGGTCTCGAGGTAGCCATGCAGCGATGTCAGGGGCGTGCGCAAGTCGTGCGAGATGTTGGCGACCAGGTCGCGCCGCTGCTGGTCCTGGCGCGTGAGTTCGCGCCATTGGTCGGCGATGCGGCGTCCCATCTGCGCAAAGGCGCGCCGCAGCACGGCGATTTCGTCACCGCGTTCGTCGGCGTCGCCCGCCCGGTACAACGCCGCCGCGGCCGCGCCGTCGCCGTCGAAATTGCGCACCGCCTGCGTCAACGAGCGCAGCGGCCGGGTGATCAGCGCGAACGCCACCAGGCCGGCCGCCAGGCCCAGCAAAGCCACCAGCGCGATCGACCACAGCGTGGTGCGCAGCACCGCGCTGGCCGATATGGTCGAGGCCAGCGCGTCGTGCGCTTCGCCCTGCAGCACCACGTAGACGTAGCCGCGATCCTGGCCGTTGATGCGGATCGGCGCGGCGCTGAACACCTTGCGCGCGCCGCTGTTGCGCGGGTCCACGCCCAGGATGGGCAGGGCCTCGCCGGCCAGGAAGCGGCGCACCGGTTCCAGGTCGACCCGGTCGAGCTTGACGTGTCCGGGCGGCGCGGCGTCGGCTTCGATGCGGCCATCGTTGCCCAGCAGGTAGACTTCGACCGCCGGATTCACGGCCATCAGCTGGTCGAACAGCATGCGCACCGAGTCGGGCTTCCAGCCGCCGGCGTCCATCAACGGACGGCTGCCGGCAATGTGCGCGGCCAGGCCGCTGGACAGGCGCTGCACGACTTCTTGCTGATAACGTTCGTTGGCGGCCATGTGCAGCCAGGCCGAGGCTCCGCAGCAGGCCAGCAGCAACAGGGCGAACACCGCCGACAGGCGCTGGGTGAGGGTCAGGCGCTTCATGTGGGCTCTCCGGAGGCCGGCGCGGCAAACTTGTAGCCGCGGCCCCATACCGTCAGGATGCGGCTGGGCTCGGAAGGATCGGCTTCGATTTTGGTGCGCAGCCGGTTGATGTGGGTGTTCACCGTGTGCTCGTAGCCTTCGTGCTGGTAGCCCCACACCTGGTTCAGCAAATCCATGCGCGAGAACACTTTGCCAGGATGGCGGGCGAAGAAATACAACAGGTCGAATTCACGCGGCGTCAGGTCCAGCGGCTGGCCGTCGACCGTGGCATCGCGCGTCACGGGGTCGATGGAAAGGCCCGAAACCTCTAGCCGCCCGGCATCCAGGCGGGCATTGCGTTCGAGCGCGTCGGTCCGGCGCAGCAGCGCCTTGATGCGGGCCACCAGTTCCAGCATCGAGAACGGCTTGGCCAGGTAGTCGTCGGCGCCCAGCTCCAGCCCCAGGATGCGGTGCACCTCGCTGGAGCGGGCGCTGGTGATGATGATGGGCGTATACCGCGCCATGGCCCGGGCGCGCTTGCAGATCTCCAGGCCGTCGATGCCGGGCAGCATCAGGTCCAGCACCAGCGCGTCCCAGCGTCCGGCTTCAAGCTGGCGCAGGCCGGTTTCCCCTTCGGCCGCGTGGGTGACCTCATAGCCTTCGTCGCGCAGGTGCAATTGCAGCAGGTCTGCGATGTGGACGTCGTCTTCGACTATCAGGATGCGCTTGGACATGGCGGTGATGGGAATACGGGCGGTATGGGGCTATTGTCGCCAATTGCGGCGGGCCAGTTATCACATTTAATTTAAATCTGCGTGAGGACTTCGCCATGCGGCGCGGGCAAGAATGCGCCCATGGTTACTCCTTTGCCCCCCTATCCGCACGCTGACGCCGCCGCAACCGAGCCCATTCACCCGGGCTGGCTTCGCGTCACGCATTGGCTGAACGCCCTGGCGGTGCTGGTCATGATCACCAGCGGCTGGCGCATCTATAACGCGTCGCCCCTGTTCGACTTCGATTTTCCGGCCGGTATCACGCTAGGCGGCTGGCTGGGCGGCGCGCTGCAGTGGCATTTTGCCGGAATGTGGCTGCTGGCCGGCAACGGGCTGCTGTACCTGGCCCTGAACCTGGGCAGCGGCCGGCTGCGGCGCCGTTTTTTCCCCCTGTCGCCACGCGGCGTCGCCGCCGATCTGGGCGCCGCGCTGCGCGGCCGCCTGTCGCATGCCGATCCGCGCCACTACAACGCCGTGCAGCGGCTGGCCTATCTGTTTGCCATGCTTGATATCGCGGTGCTGGTGCTGTCCGGTCTGGTGCTCTGGAAATCGGTGCAGTTCGAGACGCTGCGCATGCTGATGGGCGGCTATGAGGCGGCCCGCTACGTGCATTTCATCGCCATGGCGTTGCTGGCCGCGTTCGTGGCGGTGCACGTGCTGATGGTGGCCCTGGTGCCGCGCACGCTGGCGGCCATGATTCGAGGCAAATAGAAGGACACGCCATGACTTTGCGTAGACGCCCCGCCCTGCCCGGCCTGGATGGCCCGGCCATCGTACAAGAAGCGCGCAGGCTGATTGCCCGGCGCGTCGAACAGCCCGCGCGCCGCGCGTTCCTGCAGCGCACCCTGAGCCTGGGCGGACTGGCGCTGCTGTCGGGCTGCAGCCTGAGCGACAACGAGAGCGTCGAGCAGGCCCTGACCGCTGTGTCGCGTTTCAACGACCGCGTGCAGGGGTGGATTTTCGATTCCAGCCAGCTGGCGCCTACCTATCCCGAATCGATGATCACCCGGCCGTTTCCCTTCAATGCCTATTACGGCATTGAAGATGTGCCGCAGGTGGACGAAGCCGGCTACCGGCTGGAACTGGCCGGCCTGGTGGCCGACAAGCGTCCGTGGCGCCTGGACCAGCTGCGCGCCATGGCGCAGGCGGACCAGGTCACGCGGCACATCTGCGTGGAAGGCTGGAGTGCCATCGGCAAATGGGGCGGCGTGCGCTTCTCGGATTTTCTGCGGCGCGTGGGCGCCGACCTGCAGGCCAAGTATGTGGGTTTCAAGTGCGCCGATGACTACTACACCAGCATCGACATGCCCACCGCCCTGCATCCGCAGACATTGCTGGCCCTGACCTACGACGGCCAGCAGTTGCCGCCCGAATACGGTTTCCCCATGAAGCTGCGCATGCCGACCAAGCTTGGCTACAAGAATCCCAAGCATATCCAGGCGATCTACGTGACCAACACGTTTCCCGGCGGGTACTGGGAAGACCAGGGATACAACTGGTTCGGCGGCAGCTGACGAGTTTTCAACCCGCGGCCGAGCCGCAACACACTGGAGCTATCACCATGAAAAAAAGCGCGATTTATGCAGTTTCGATGTGCCTCGCCCTGGCCGCTGGCGGAGCCTATGCCGCGGACAGCATGAGCAAGGACGGCATGGCCAAGAGCTCGATGTCCAAGGACGGCATGTCGCGGCACCAGGGCATGTCGAAAGATGGCATGTCGAAAGACAGCATGGCCAAGGACTCGATGTCGAAAGACGGCATGAAAAAGGACGGCATGAAGAAAGACGGGATGTCCCATGACGGCATGAAGAAAGACGCCATGTCCCACGACGGCATGAAAAAGTAACCCGCGCAGGGCGGCACGGCCGCGGACCCCGCTCGCGCGGGCGCCGCCGGCCGGATTATTGTGGAGCAGATCATGAAAACGACTCGCAGGCTTTTCCTGGCTGTCGGCGGCGGCGGCCTCCTGGCCGGCATGCTGGGCGCGCTGGCCGGCCCGGGCGGTCAGGCTCGCGCGGCGCAGGAGACCTACGCGGTGATGCACAGCGATGCCGAATGGCGGACCCTGCTGACCCCGGCGCAATACGCCGTATTGCGTCAGGCCGATACTGAGCGCCCCTATTCCAGCCCGCTGGACCACGAGCATCGCGACGGCACGTATGCCTGCGCCGGTTGCGCGCAGCCGCTGTTCTCGTCGCAGACCAAGTTCGACAGCGGCACCGGCTGGCCCAGTTTCTGGCAGCCGCTGCCGCACGCGGTAGGCACGACGCGCGACCGCAGCTTCGGCATGGTGCGCACCGCGGTGCATTGCTCGCGCTGCGGCGGCCACCTGGGCCATGTATTTGACGACGGACCCCGCCCCACCGGATTACGCTATTGCATGAACGGCGTTGCCCTGGCTTTCAGTCCGGCGGCCTCTTGACAGGCTTCTCTACAGGAAATTCATCATGAACTCCACACGCGCCACGCCGGCTGCCAAGTCCGGATTCCTGTCACGCCGCGCCAGCTTCCGCCTGGCGGGCGCGGCCCTGCTTGCCGGCGCCGCCTGGTTCACTTTCCAGACGCCAGGCAGGGCCGCCGAGGCCGTTTACCGTATTCCGCCTCCTGCCATGGACCTGCCCGCCGGTGACGCGCACACGGCGACCGCGGTGCTCGCCGGCGGCTGCTTCTGGGGCGTGCAGGCGGTGTTCCAGCACGTGCAAGGGGTGACGCAGGCCCTGTCGGGCTACGCCGGTGGCAATGCCGGCTCCGCCAACTACGACACCGTCAGCAGCGGCCGCACGGGCCATGCCGAGGCCGTGCAGATTACCTACGATCCCACCCGCGTTTCATACGGGCAGCTGTTGCAGATCTATTTCTCGGTGGCCCACGACCCCACCCAGCACAACCGCCAGGGCCCGGACGTGGGCACGCAGTACCGGTCGGCCATCTTCCCGGCCAGCGATGACCAGCGGAAAGTCGCCGAAGCCTATATCGCACAGTTGAACCGCTCAGGCATTTATCCCAAGCCGCTGGCGACCACTGTCGAGAACCTGCAGGGTTTCTATCCTGCCGAAAATTATCACCAGGACTACCTGGCGCATCACCCGGACAGCCTGTATATCGTGATCAACGACCAGCCCAAGATAGAAAATCTGGCCAAGGAGTATCCCGCGCGGTTCCGGCAAACGCCGGTCCTGGTGGGCGGCTGACTCTGCGCAGCGGGCCACTCTGCTTGACGTTGCCCGCCGGGCAGGCATAACCTCGAACCCGGGTTCAGGTTATGGAAGGGATAGTGTCTTCGACATCGGCGGTGCATCACTGTGTGGGCGTATTGCTGGCGGCGGGCGAAGGCCTGCGCTACCGTGCCGCGCGCCGCGCCTTGCGCGACGCCGCCCACAAGCTGCTGGCCCGCCTGCCTGACGGGCGCCTGGTGGCCCAGGCCAGCGCCAGCACGCTACTGGCGGCCTTGCCCGACACCGTCGCCGTGGTGGGCGACCGGCCGCCCGAACTGCCCGCCCTGCTGTCGCGGCTGGGCTGCTCCATTCTGAATGCGCCCGCGGCTCCGCGCGGCATGGGGGTTTCGCTGGCCGCGGCGGCCCGCCACCTGCTGGCCCGCCCTGCCCCGGCCGGACAACTGCCCGGCTGTGTCGTGGCGCTGGCCGACATGCCGTGGCTGCGGCCCGATACCCTGCGCCTGCTGCTGCAGCAGGCCGCCAGCGATCGCATCGTGGTGCCCGTATGCCAGGGCCGGCGCGGCCACCCCGTGGTGTTCGGCGGAACTTATCTGCCCGAGCTGGCCGAGCTCGATGGCGATACGGGCGCGCGGGCCTTGCTGCAACGGCATGGCGCGCTCGAAATCGAATGCGACGATGCCGGCGTGCTGCAAGACATCGACACCCCCCAAGACCTGCTCACAGGAAACCCTACCCCATGAATCCTCTAGACATGGACGTGCTGCGCCAGGCGCGCGACTGGATCGCCCAGGGCCATGCCGTGCACCTGGCCACGGTGGCGCAAACCTGGGGCTCGGCGCCCCGCCAGGCCGGCGCGCTGATGGCCTTGCGTGGCGACGGGCGTATAGCGGGATCGGTATCGGGCGGTTGCGTCGAAGACGACCTGATCGCCCAGGCCAAGGCCGGCCGGCTGCCCGGCCGGCCCGAGCGCATTACCTATGGCGTGACCAGCGACGAGGCCGCGCGCTTTGGCCTGCCTTGCGGCGGCACGCTGCGCCTGGTGATCGAACCGTTGGCGCAAGCCGAATGGCTGCAAGCCGTGCTGGCCGCCATCGACGCACAGCAGCTGGTGGCCCGCACGCTCGACTTGCAGACCGGCGCCTGTACGGTGGCGCCGGCCAGCCCGGCGGATGGCCCCGACTTCGATGGCCGCATACTGCGGGCCGTGTATGGACCGCAATGGCGGCTGCTGATCATCGGCGCCAACCAGACGGCGCGCGCCCTGTGTGGCATCGCCGCCATGCTGGATTTCCGCGTGCTGGTGTGCGACCCGCGCGAAGAGCTGTACGCCGGCTGGGATGCGCCGCATTGCACCCTGCTGACCAGCATGCCCGACGACGCCGTGCTCGAGATCGGCGTGGACGCGCGCACGGCCATCGTGGCCCTGACGCACGATCCCAAGCTCGACGACATGGCCTTGCTGGAAGCCCTGAAATCGCCGGCCTTCTATGTCGGCGCGCTGGGGTCGCGCCCCAACCAGGCCAAGCGCCGCGAACGCCTGCGCCAGTTCGACCTGGACGACGCCCAGATCGCGCGCCTGCACGGTCCGGTGGGCCTGCGCATCGCCAGCCGCACGCCTGCCGAGATCGCGGTAGCCGTGGCGGCCGAGCTGGTGTGGGTGCGAAATTCCCTGGGCACCGCCCAGGCGTCGTCTTATCTGGACGTTGGCAGCCTGCCTGACGGCACGTCGCGCATCAAGGCCGATCCGGCCGCATAACCACGCCGGCGCGCCGCGCGCCGCCGGCCCTGGAATGCCACCCTCAGGAGTGCCGCATGAGCCTTGCCAATCCGTCCCGCCGTTCGTTCCTGAAGACAGTCGCCATCGGCGGCACGACGATCTACATTGCGCCGCTGGGCAGCAAGGCGTATGCCGCGCTGTTCGAACAGCAATTGCTGACGCCGGTGCAATGGAACGCGACCGACGGGCGCGCCCGGTTCCGCATCGACGGCATCGCCAAGGTGACCGGCTCGAAAATCTTCGCGCGCGACATTCGCGCGCGCGACCTGCCCAACTGGCCGCACGAGCAGTCACATGCGTTGATCCTGCGCGCCACCCGGGCCGACCGCCAGTATGCCGGCCTGGACCTGGCCGTGCTGGGCCTGGACCTGCAGCCCGACCGGCTGGTGACCGCGCAAGATCTGGAAAGCGACGGCATTGCCTTTCCGTCGTTCTATGGCGACGACATGCTGCTGCCTGAAGGCAAGACGCCCGCCTACCTGGGCCACGCCGTGGCCATCCTGATCTATCACGATTTCGCGCGGTTTCGCTATGCCAAGAACAAGCTGCAGTTCCGCGACGACGTGGTGCGGTATGGCGCGCACACCGGGCCCTTGCAGCGCGATCCGTGGGGCACGTTCCGGTTTGTGCGTGTCGGAGGCGCCACCGGCTACGACGAAGATGTTTATTCCAGCCTGAAAGATGCGCCGGTGTTTCCCAGCACCATGCGCAAGCATTTGCCGGTATGGCCCGACGGCATTGATCACGGCAAGCTGGGCGAGCAAGGCATGTACTACGCCGCACGCATCGCCGCCGAGCTCGACCAGCCGCCGGCCGACTGGCTGGTCATGCAGCGCGACTATCAAACGCAATCGGTGGACACGGCTGCGCTGGAGCCCGACAACGCCAACTGCTGGTACGACGCCGGACAGCAGGCGCTGCATATGGTCGTGCCCACCCAGTCGCCGCAAGAAGTGGCGGAAAGCACGGCCGAAATGACCGCCAAGGGGCGTTATCCGGTGCGCAAGGTGTTCCTGCACCCCTGCTATACGGTGGGCTACGGCTCGAAAGACCACTGCAATATGCCGTTCTATGGGGTGGTCTGCGCGCTGTACGGCGAGGGCCGCCCGGTGCGCATCGCCAACGACCGCTACGAACAATTCCAGACATCTCTCAAGCGCCACGCTTTCGACATGCGCTACCGCATCGCGGTGGATCGCAAGACAGGGCTGATGCAGGCCTTCCAGGGGCACCTCGAGGCCAATGGCGGCGGACGCGCCAATTTTTCGCCGTCGGTGGCGATGGTGGGCGCGACGGCCGCGCAGTCCATCTACTACTTTCCGAAGAACGACCTGACGGCTGTCGCCAACGCCAGCCGCGCCATCGATGCCGGCTCGGCGCGCGGCTACGGCACCTTGCAAAGCATGGCCGCCACCGAAATGATGGTGGACGAGATCGCGGCCGAACTGCAGCTCGATCCCATCGAGTTCCGGCTGCGCAATGTGCTGAAGTCGGGCATGAAGAACACCCAGGGCGCGGTGCCGGCTGGCGCCGTGCGGGCCGATGAAATCCTGCGCAAAGCGGCGGCTCATCCATTATGGACCGGACGCGCCCGCAAAAAGGCCGATTACGAGAGTGACCATCCGGGCCAGCGCTACGGCGTGGGTTTCGCCTGTGTGCAGAAAGACTTCGGCACCGGCGCCGAATCGTCATTTGCGCGCGTCGAGGTCGACGCGCAGGGCCGCATCAGCCTGTTCCACAGCGGCACCGAGATCGGCACCGGCATGAGCACGTCGCAGGCGCTGGTGTGCGCCCGGTGGCTGGGCATGCCGGCCACCCAGGTGACGACCTCGGTGATCGACTGGCCCGAATTGCCCATGCACACCAGCGGCGACCCCTACCTGATGAGCCAGCAAGAGCAGGATCGCCTGTCGCGCGATCCCGCCTGGACGCCGGCCTATGCCTCGCCGTCCAGCGCCACCAACTCGGCATTCTATTTCGCGCACACGACCCGCGAGGCCGCGCGCGTGGTGTTCTTGCACGGCTTGTGGCCCGCCGCGCTGGACTTCTGGCAGCGCGGCCTGGGCGGCGGGCAGGCCGCGCCGCTGGTGGTGCGGCCCGAAGATGCGCGCTGGGAACAAGGCGCCCTGACCTGCGCGGGCATGCAGCCGCTGCCCCTGGCCCAGCTGGCGCAACGCGCCCACGAAATGGGCCTGGTGACCGGCGCGGTCGTGCACGCGTTCAACCGCTGGCAATGGACCGAGGCCGAATTTCCCATCGATGACCAGGCGCACCGATTGCCATTGGACGGCCTGGCGCTGCGCCACGGTGTTGGCGCGGCGGGCGCGCCCCGCGATGCTCATGAGCCCGCGGCTGGCAATTACCGGGTCGTGCCGCGCACCCAAGTGTTCATTCCGCCGGTTCAGCGCAATAACGCGGCGGTAACCTACTACACCGCGGTGGGCACCCTGGTTGAACTGGCCGTGCATGAAGCCACGGGCAAAGTCGAGCTGCTGTCGCACCATTCGCTGATGGAATGCGGCAACATGATTTCGCCCGAGCTGGTTTCCAGCCAGCTGCAGGGCGGCCTGGCCATGGGCATCGGCCATGCCCTGCACGAATACCTGCCGCTGTACGAAGACGGCCCCGGCAATGGCACCTGGAACTTCAACCGCTATCACCTGCCATTGGCCAGCGAGGTGGCCCTGTGGAAGCAGACCGCCGACATCCTGCCGCCGCTGTCAGAAACCGACCCGCCCAAGGGCGTGGCCGAGGTCGTGATGATTCCTGTCGTGGGCGCCATCGTCAACGGTCTGGCCCACGCGATCGATCACCGGTTTACCGCCTTGCCCGTCACCCCCGGGCGAATACTGGAGGCCCTGGCATGAGCATCCCCACCGAATCTCTCAGCCTGACCATCAATGGCAAGGCCATCGGCCCGCTGCAAGTGCCGGCCAACCTGATGATGATCGATTTCCTGCACGAGTATGCGGGGCTGACCGGGTCGCGGCTGGGTTGCGGCCAGGGCATCTGCCACGCCTGCGTGGTCATCCTGGACAAGCCCGACGGCACCAGCGAGGAAATCCGCACCTGCATCACCGGCGCGCTGTTCTTCCAGGGCAAGCGCGTGCGCACGGTCGAGGCGCACGGCCGGCGCAATGCGCAGGGGGAAACCGTGGAGCTGTCGCCGATCCAGCAGAAATTCCTGGATCACTACAGCTTCCAGTGCGGCTACTGTACGCCCGGCTTCGTCAATGCCGCCACCGTGCTGGTCGAGCGGCTGCGACGCCAGCCGATCGAGCGGGCGCAGGTCGAAGAGGTGGTCACCCAGGCCCTGGATCACCACATCTGCCGATGTACCGGCTATGTGCGCTACCACCAGGCAGTCAAGGACGTGGTGCTCAGCACCCCCGGCCTGACGACCGGAGTCTGACCATGGCCCAGCTACTGTTCATGCGAGCCACGCTGGCGGCCGCTGGCTTGGCGGCCCTGGCCGCCTGCAGCCAGGGCGATGATGCGCCCCCGCCGCCCGAGCCGCCCATCGCGGCCGGGCAAGACACGCTGCTGCGCGGACGCTACCTGGTGCGGGCGGCCGACTGCGCCGCCTGCCATACCGCCGAGAACGGCGCGCCCTTTGCCGGCGGCGTGCCGCTGGCTTCGCCGTTCGGAAAGTTCTATGGCACCAACATCACGCCCGACGCCGAGCACGGCATCGGCAAGTGGAACGCCGACGACTTCTACGCCGCCCTGCACGATGGCGTGGCCCCGGACCGGCACCTGTATCCAGCCATGCCCTATACCTCGTACCGGCAACTGAGCCGCGCCGACAGCGACGCGATGTTTGCGTACCTGCGTAGCGTCAAGCCGGCGCCGGTGCCCAACCGCGAGCCGGAGCTCAGTTTTCCGTACAACCTGCGCTTCGGTGTGCGGTTCTGGAACTGGCTGTTCCTGGAAGACAGCCTGCCAGACGCCTCGCGTGGCGACTCCCAGGCCTGGCTGCGCGGCCGCTATCTGGCCGGCGCGCTTGGCCATTGCGCCGAATGCCATACGCCGCGCGGCAAGCTGGGCCAGCTCGATGCCGAACGGCCCTTGCAAGGCGGCGCGCTGGGCCGCATCAAGGCGCCAGACATCTCGCCCGGGGGGCTGGCCGCGCGCGGCTGGACGGCCGGCGACCTGAATGCCCTGTTCGCCACCGGCATTGCGCCCCAGGGCGCGGTATTCGACGAAATGTTCCCGGTCGTGCACTTGAGCACGCAGCATCTGGCTAAAGAGGACATTGCGGCGCTGAGCACCTACCTGCTCGGCGACGCGCCGGCCGCGCCCACGGCGGTGCGTCCAGCCGAAATGGAACCCCGGCTGCGCGACAGCGGAAACCGCCTGTATACCGCGCTGTGCGCCGGCTGCCATGGCTTCGAGGGCGAAGGCAAACCGGGCGTCGCGGTGGCCATGCAGGGCAGCGCCGCGCTGCGCGACGCCGATGCGCATAACCTGGTCGCGGTCATGCTGGATGGCATCAAGGCGCAGGATTTTCCCGGCACCGCCGCCATGCAGGCCATGCCCGGTTTCGCCGGCACGCTCAGCAACGCCGAACTGGCCGACCTGGCCAATTACCTGCGCGCCCGCTGGGGTGGACAGGCATCTGGCGTTACCGCGGAGTCAGTCCAGGCGCTGCGCCAATGATCCGGCCACGAAGTTGATGTAAATCAAAAGGAATCCTGTCTGAGTCGCTATCCTGGAATAGAGAATTCAACTCGCAATTCAATATCACGGAGCGCTCCATGCAGAAAATCCTGGTCCCCATCGATGGTTCCGAATGCGCCCTGCGCGCCTTGCAAACGGCCATAGCCATGGCGGGGCGGCATGGCGACACCGAGCTGCATTTGCTGAACGCCCCGCTGCCTATTCTGTCGGGCCACGCGCGCATGTTCCTCAGCAAGCAAGATGTGCAGAACTACTATGACGACGAAGGCGACAAGGCCCTGGTCGATGCCCGCCAGGCCGCCGAACAGGCCGGCGTGCCGTTCGTTACCGTGGTGCAGCCGGGGCATTCGGCGCAAATCATTGCCGACTACGCCCGCACCCACCAATGCGCCCACATCGTCATGGGCACGCGCGGCCTCAGCGCCCTGCCCGGCATACTGCTGGGTTCGGTGGCCAGCAAAGTCATCCACCTGGCCGACGTGCCCGTCACGCTGGTGAAGTAGTTTCAGCCCGGCCCGCCGCCTACGGGCGGCCCGGGCTGCCTTTCCAGAGGCGCAGCAGGGGTTCGGGCGCACGCGCCTCGGGCACCTGGAACCGCACGGCGGGCGCCTCGTCCACGAACCAGATCTCAATTCTGAAATACCGCTGGTCGCCGCCGCCCGGCTCGTCCGCGCCGGCCGCCAGCGGCGCGGCCTGGAGCAAGGCCTGGCACACTTCCCGGCGGGTATCCTCGGGGCACGAGCGCAAATCGATGTCGCGCGGCGCCGCGCGGGCCGGCAGGTAGGCCACCCCACCCTGGCGCGACAGCCGCACCAGCGTGGCCTGCGATAGAGGCGGCAGTTCGATCATGGCAGCACGCCTACCTGGCGCCAGGCTTCGCGCACGGCCTGTCGGGTGGCCGCGTCGGCGCTGGCGGCCTCGAGGGTCAGCGTCGCAAAAGACGCGAAATCGGCCTGCGCGCCCAGGCGCTTGTCGCGCAAAGCGTCGTACCACACGCGCCCCGCCCGCTGCCAGGCCGGCCCGCCCAGCGCCGTGGCGGCCAGGTAAAAGGCCCGGTTGGGAATGCCCGAATTGATATGCACCCCGCCATTGTCATCGGTGGTGTCGACGTAATCCTGCATATGGGCGGGCTGCGGGTCTTTGCCCAGCGCCGGGTCATCGTAGGCGGAGCCGGGCTGCGCCATCGAGCGCAATGCGCGCGCGTTGACGGCCGAGGTGAACAGGCCGGCGCCGATCAGCCAGTCCGCCTGGTCGGCTGTCTGGCCGGCACGATGCTGCTTGACCAGCGACCCGAACACATCCGACAGGGACTCGTTCAACGCCCCGGACTGCCCCTGGTAGCGCAGGCCGGCTTCGTGGTCGATGACGCCATGGCTCAGCTCGTGGCCGACGATATCGACGGCCACGGTAAAGCGGTTGAAGACCTCGCCGTCGCCATCGCCGAACACCATTTGCGCGCCGTTCCAGAAGGCATTGTCGTAGTCCTCGCCGTAGTGCACGGTGCCCACCAGCGGCAGGCCCGCATTGTCGATGGAATGGCGGCGATACACCTGCCAGAACATGTCGTAGGTGGCTCCCAGGTGCTCATAGGCCTCGTCGACCGCCGGGTCGCCGCTGGGCGGCTGGCCTTCTGCGCGCACCAGCAGGCCCGGCAGGACGGTGCCATTGGTGGCGCTGTGCACCGCGCGACTCACCTGGCCGGGCGGCGAAACCGCGGTTGCCGGCGCGCGCGTTCCGGCGGGCGCGGCCGTGGCGGTGGCGCGCAGGCTGCGCGCCTGCGCTTCCAGGCGCAGGGTGCTCAGGGCGCGCTGGCGCACGCGCGGACTGGCATGGCGCGTCAGGCGGTCGAGCATGTAGGGCGGAATCACGCCGGAGCACCAGGGATCGGACATGACACGGGACATGAACGGGCCTCCTTGGCCGGATGTGGCCGGCTACGCTTTCACATTAGCAGAAAAGCATGGCGCCGGTATCGCATGCCCGCCGCCTGGACCAAGCCCCCAAGGCTTCTTGCTATTCACAAAGGATTTGCAATAATGACTGCGCTCGCGGCGGGGGAACCAAGCCGGTCCGACGGGCTCTTACAGCGGGCCATCCTTCAAACAACACAAGAGAATCACCATGATCAAATCTGATGATACCGGCAAGCTCATCCTGCGCCTGAGCCTGGGCATACTGGTGCTGATGCACGGCCTGGCGAAACTTTCCGGCGGCGTGGGCGGCATCGCCGGCATGCTGTCCGGACACGGCCTGCCCGGCTTTCTGGCCTATGGCGCCTACGTCGGCGAGGTCGTCGGGCCGCTCCTGGTCATTCTGGGCCTGTACAGCCGCCTGGGCGCGCTGTTTATCGTGATCAACATGATCGTGGCCATCCTGCTGGCGCACATGGGGCAATTGTCTTCCCTCACGCAACAAGGGGGCTGGGCCCTGGAACTGCAAGGCATGTACCTGTTCGGCGCCCTGGCCGTGGCGTTCATGGGCGCGGGCCGTTTCTCCCTTGGCGGTTCCGGCGGCCGCTGGAACTGAAGCCCGTTTCTTCTGTAGCGAGAGCCGCGCGCCCGTTGGGCGTGCCGGCTTGTGGGCGGGGCCGCGCAAGCGGCCCCGTCTGTATTGGCGCCAGGCATTGGTGCTAGCATGAACCGGTGCATCAGCCGGGGCACGCCCCGACGCTGCCAGGAGACCGCCATGAAACACGCTCTTGCCATGCTGGCATTGGCCGCCGCGCTGGGCGGCCCGTTGGCCGCGCGGGCCGAATTGCCCGTGGGCGCGCCGGCGCCCGATTTTTCGGCGCCCGCCTCGCTGGGCGGCCAGGTATACACCTTCAAGCTGGCCCAGGCGCTGGCGCAGGGGCCGGTGGTGCTGTACTTCTATCCCGCGGCTTTCACGCAGGGGTGCACCATCGAGGCGCGCAACTTCGCCGAGGCTACCGACGACTACCAGGCGCTGGGAGCCAAGGTCATTGGCGTGTCGGCCGACGATATCGACACATTGAAGAAGTTCTCGGTCAGTGAATGCCGCAGCAAATTCGCGGTGGCCGCCGATGGCGACCAGTCCATCATGAAGGCCTACGATGCCGTGCACGATCGCCGGCCCGAGTACGCCAAGCGGGTTTCTTACGTGATCACGCCGGACGGCAAGATTCTGTACGCCTATACCGACATGAGCCCGGACCACCACGTGGCCAATACCCTGCAGGCGTTGCGCCAGTGGCGCGCGACGCAGCCCGGGGCCGGCCAGTAGCCGGCGCGGCCTCGCGACAGGCTCAGCGAGTAGCGCCGGGCAGGATTTCCAGCACGCGCTCGGTCGGGCGGCACAGGCGGGCGCCCTGCTCGGTGACCACGAACGGGCGGTTGATGAGAATCGGATTCTCGACCATGGCGTCGAGCAGTTCGTCGTCGGATACGCCGGCCGCGTCCAGGCCCAATTCCTGGTAAACCGGCTCTTTGGCGCGCACGGCCTCTCGCACGCTTAGCCCCGATTGCTGGATGAGGCCGGCCAGCGTCTGGCGGGACGGCGGCGATTTCAGGTATTCGATGACGGTGGGTTCGATTCCTGCGTCACGGATCATCTGCAGCACATTGCGCGAGGTGCTGCAGCGCGGGTTGTGATAAATGGTGGCGGACATGCGAACTCCTTGGCCAAAGCCACAGTCTACCCAATCGGGCCGCGCGGCGGCAGGCCTGCCCTAGCTGAACGGCCACACCGTGGGGTGCGTGCCAGGCGGCATCGAGGGCCGTGCCCAACGCGCCGGCGTCAGCGAGAACTGCGCCGCATGCCGCACCGCCGCCAATTGCCCGAAGCCCGACGATTCGCTTTCCAGAAAGCCCTCGATCGGCGGCATGGCGCACTGCAGGCCATCGGGAACGCGGCCCAGCGAGCGCAGCCAGCGCGCCGTCTGCGCCAGCGACACGCGCACATGCCACGAGCCGCCTTCGACGGCCTGGCGCGCCAGCGCCGCCTGCGCCCCGTAGGCCATCAGGTAGCCCGAGGCGTGGTCGAGTATCTGCATGGGTAGCGGCTTGGGGGCCTGCGAGCCGGCCGCCTGGGCCTCGGCGTGATTGAAGCCGGTGGCCGTCTGCACCAGTGAATCGAAACCGCGCCTTTGCGCCCAGGGGCCGCTGTCGCCATACGCCGACAGCGACACATAGACAATGCCCGGCCGCAGGCGGGCGGCTTCCTGAGGGCCGAAGCCCAGCGCCTGCATGGCGCCGGGCCGGTAGCCCTGCACGAACACATGGGCGCTGCGCAGCAGGTTGGCCAGCGCGATGCGGCCATCGGCGGTTTCCAGGTCAGCGTGCACCGACAGCTTGCCGCGGCTGGTTTCCGCGATGGTCTCGATGTTGGGCAGGTGTGGCGAGTTGATCAGCATGACATCGGCGCCATAGGCCGCGAGCGCGCGGCCGCATACCGGCCCGGCGATGATGCGCGTCAGGTCCAGCACGCGTATGTCTTTCAGCGGCCGGGCGTCGTGGCCGTAGCGTGGCAGCGGCCGAGGGTCGGCTTCGCCGATGCGCTCGACCGCAAGGGCCGGCTGGCCGGCCAGCGCCAGCCCTTGCGGGTGGCGATCCCATTCGTCGAAGCTGCGCATGGCGGCGACCACCAGCCCCGCTTCGGCGGCCTGCTGTTCGAAATCGAGCGCGCGCCATTGCGACAACGCCTGCTCGACTTGCGCTCGCGTGGTGGCGGCGCCAGTGGGGCAACCCAGCAAGGCCAGCGCGCCATCGCGATGGTGGGCGAAATTGGCATGGATGCGCACCCAGCCGCCGTCGCCGCAGCGGTACGCGCCCGTGATCTTGTCCCGCACCTCCGGCGTCACGCCGTCCAGCGTGAAATAGCTGCGGCATTCCTGCGCCGCGTGCAGCATGTCCACCGCCACCCGTTGCCGCGCGCCGCCGCGCAGGTGCCACAGCTCGGCGGCGGCCAGGGCTGCCGCCGCCATGCTGGCCTGGGCGGCCGTGCCTACCGGGAAAGATGACGGCAGCACTGGCTCGGCGCCCGACAAATCTATGTAGTCCATGGCCTCGTCGGGCATGTCGAGCGCGCGCCACAAGCCTTGCAGCGCATCGCGCGCGGTCTTGTTGCTGCGGGATTGCCCGTCGGGATATAGCGGGCGCGAGTCCATCAGGTTTGCCATTTCACTGCCACATCATCGTTTGGTTGTTCGATTACAGGGCGGCCCACGGACGGCGTCAATACGCCTGCCAGGCGCGCCGGGCCACCGGACACAACTTCTTGTAGGTTTTACATGTGCCCGGCGCGGTCCAGCCGCCGCAAGAAGACCTGCAGTTCCTTGATGACCTGCTGATCGCCCCGCGCCTGGGCCGCTTCGATGCCGCGTTGCCAGGCCGCGCGGGCGCCGGGCGCGTCGCCCTGCCCTTGCAGCGCCTTGCCCAGCCACTTCCAGGCCACTGAATAGCCCGGGTCGAATGCCAGCGCGGCCCGCAAATGCGGAACGGCCGTGGCGTATTGCTCGCCCTCTACGTAGGCCTTGCCCAGCGAAAAGCGCAATAGCAGGTTGTCCTGGCCTGTGGCCAGCATGGTTTCGAGTCGTTCAGTCAGGCTTTGCATGGTGTGTTCCCGTAGCGCTACGCCATGAAGCCATGATAGGCCATCGTGCCGCGGGCACCGGCCTGAACCATGTTCGTGCAAGGGAATCTGCGGCGCGGCGCTACACTCGACCCAAGGGCTGCCCGGGCAGCATGGCGGCCCGCCACATGAGGGTTAGGCCATGAGCACGATCTACGATTTTTCCGCCCTGGACTTGAACGGCGAAGAGCAGGCGCTGGACGCGTTTCGCGGCCGGGTGCTGCTGGTGGTGAACGTGGCTTCGCAGTGCGGGTTCACGCCCCAGTATGCCGGGCTGGAGGCGCTGTACCGCGATTACCATGCGGCCGGCCTGTCGGTGCTAGGGTTCCCGTGCGACCAGTTCGGCCACCAAGAACCCGGTGACGAGGCTGCCATTCGCGATTTCTGCACGACGCAATATGGCGTCACGTTCCCGATGTTCGCCAAGATCGAAGTCAACGGCCCCGACGCCCACCCGCTGTACCGCTGGCTGAAGGGTGAAAAACCCGGCGTGCTGGGCACCGAGGCCATTAAGTGGAACTTCACCAAGTTCCTGGTGGGCCGCGACGGCCAGGTCATCAAGCGCTACGCGCCGACGGACAAGCCTTCGGCCCTGAAAGACGACATTCTGCGCGCCTGCGAAGCGGACACCTGAGTCCGCTACGGCCGCGCCGATTGCAGCGGCGGCAGGCGCCGCCGCACGGGACTGGACTTGACGATGGCGGTGTTGGTTTCGGCAAACTCGGTGATGCGGTCCAGCACGCCGTCGAGCTGCGAGATGGATTTCAGCAGCAGCCGCGCGATGAAGCAGTCGTCGCCCGTCACCTTGTCGCATTCAACGAATTCGCCGATGCCGGCAATCAATTTTTCGACCTTGCGCAACTGCCCGGGCAGCGGGCGGATGCGCACGATGGCGGTCAGCGTGTATCCCAGCGCCACCGGGTCGATGTCCAGCGTATAACCCCGCACTACCCCGGACTCTTCCAGCCGGCGCAGGCGGTCGGCCACGCTGGGAGCCGACATGCCGACCTGGCGCGCCAGGTCGGCGGTGGTGGTGCGTGCATTGGCGGTCAGCAGCTGCACCAGGCGGCGGTCGATGCCGTCCAGGACGTCGTTTTCAATAGTTAGGTTATTTGCCATATAAATATTCAAAACAAAGGCAGATTTATAAAAATGCTATTTTTTCAATATACTATACCGCAAACCTGCCTGGGATAATTTCTTCATCGACATCGATTCTCGATGCGCACTTTAAAGGTGATGCGATGAAGGCCAACAATGAAGCGGGCGGGCTGGCGCAAATGGCCGCCGCCATGGCGATCTCGGGCACGGTGGGCGTGTTCGTGCTGGAGTCCGGGCAAAGCGCCTGGAACGTGGTGTTCTTGCGCTGTGTATTCGGCGCGCTGGGGTTGCTGGCCTACTGCCTGGCGCGCGGCCTGCTGCGCCCGGGCATCTTCACGCGCGCCACGCTGGGCTGGACGCTGGTGGCCGGCGTGGCCATCGTGTTGAACTGGGTGCTGCTGTTTTCGTCGTACCGGCTGGCGTCCATTTCACTGGCCACGGCCGTCTATAACTTCCAGCCCTTTTTCCTGATCGCGCTGGGCGCCATATTCCTGGGCGAACGCCCTACCCTGGGCAAGCTGGGCTGGTCGGTGGCGGCCTTCGGAGGCCTGTTGCTGGTACTGCGCATCGAGCCCGCCGAACTGGCCCAAGCCGGCGGCTACCTGCACGGCCTGGCGCTGGCTCTGGGCGCCGGCGCGCTGTATGCGGTCACGTCGATCATTGTCAAGCGGCTCAAGCATATTGCGCCGCACGTGCTGGCGCTGGTGCAGGTCAGCCTGGGCGCACTGCTGCTGTTGCCCATGGTGGAGTTCGCCGCCCTGCCCGCCGCGCCAGCGCAATGGGGCATATTGGCGGCCATCGGCCTGGTGCACACCAGCCTGACCTACATCCTGCTCTACTCCGCCATCCAGAAACTGCCCACCACGTCGGTGGCGGCGCTGGCGTTCATTTACCCCGCGGTGGCCATCATGCTGGACTACATGGTGTACGGGCAGCGCCTGGCATGGTCGCAGGTGGCGGGGGTCAGCCTGATCCTGCTGGCCGCCGCGGGCGTCAGCCTGAACTGGCGCCTGCCCCGGCGGCAGGGTGGCGCGGGCCGCGACGCCGGCGCGGCGAGGGCCAGCCGGGCCTGACCGCCAGCGCTCGCTGCCGGCCGCAATGTCCCCACGGCCGGCCAGGCTTGCCGCGTTGCGCCGCGGCAAGCCGCTATCATGGATGCTGAAGTCGCCGCCCGTTGCGGGCGGCTCCAGCACAAAGGATACGCGCCATGATCGATCTCTATTACTGGACTACGCCCAACGGCCATAAGATCACGATGTTCCTCGAGGAAGCCGGCCTGCCGTACCGGATCATCCCCGTCAACATCAGCAAAGGCGAGCAGTTCCAGCCCGATTTCCTGGCCATCGCGCCGAACAACCGCATTCCCGCCATCGTCGACCAGGCGCCCAAGGACGGCGCCGCGCCGGTGTCCTTGTTCGAATCGGGGGCCATCCTGCTGTACCTGGCGGAGAAAACCGGCCGCTTCATTGCGCAAGACCTGCGCGGGCGGGCCGATACCCTGCAATGGCTGTTCTGGCAGATGGGCGGCCTGGGGCCCATGGCTGGCCAGAACCACCACTTTTCCGCCTATGCGCAAGAGCGCATTCCTTATGCCATCGATCGCTACGTCAATGAAACCAATCGCCTGTATGGCGTGCTGAACAAGCGCCTGGCCGACCGGGAATACGTGGCCGGCGAATACTCCATTGCCGACATGGCCGCCTACCCCTGGATCGTGCCGCACGAACGGCAAGGCCAGGACCTGAACGACTTCCCGCACCTGCACCGCTGGTTTCAGGCCATCCAGGCGCGGCCCGCCACGCAGCGCGCCTACGAAAAGGCCAAGCAGATCAACAGCGCGCCGTCGGTGCACACCGACGAATCGCGCCGCATCCTGTTCGGCCAGACTGCCCAAAACGTGCGCTGAGGCCGCCATGTCCGATGCTTCCCTGCAGTTCCGGCGGGCCCGCGCGGCGGATCTGGACGCCATCGTGGCCCTGCTGGCCGACGACGTGCTGGGCAGCGGCCGGGAAGACCCGTCCGTGCCGGCCGCCGATTGCTACGTACGAGCCTTCGACGCCATCGACCGCGATCCCAACCAATGGCTGGCCGTGGTCGAGCGCGGCGGCGCGGTGGTCGGCTGCCTGCAGCTGAGCTTCATTCCCGGCCTGTCGCGGCGCGGCCTGTGGCGAGGCCAGATCGAAAGCGTGCGCGTGGCTGCCGGCGAGCGCGGAGCCGGCACGGGCCGCGCCATGTTCGAATGGGCCATCGGACAGTGCCGCGAGCGCGGCTGCGGCCTGGTCCAGCTTACTACTGACAAGGCGCGCGTCGATGCCCGGCGCTTTTATGAATCACTGGGGTTTGTCGCCACCCACGAAGGCATGAAGCTGGAACTGGCCGCCTGACCCGGAGTCTTATCCCTATGCATGGTGAATACAAAGTCCCTGGCGGCAAGCTGGTGGTGGTCGACCTCGAGGTCGAAGCCGGCCGGCTGGCGCGCGTGCGCCTGAGCGGCGATTTTTTCCTCGAGCCGCCCGAGGCGCTCGAGGCCATCAACCAGGCCCTGTGCGGCTTGCCCGCGGACGCCGATGAAGCCCGCCTGGCCGAGGCCGTGCAGGCCGGCCTGCCGGGCGAGGCCGAACTATTCGGCTTTTCGCCGCAGGCTGTCGCGGTCACCGTACGAAGGGCGCTGGCATGAGCACACGCACACATTGGAACGACTATGCCTGGCAACTCATCCATGAGGGGCCTCAGCCGCCGGCGCTACACATGGCGCTGGACGCCGTCATTACCGACGAAGTGGGCGCGGGCCTGCGGCCGCCCACGCTGCGCATCTGGGAATGGTCCGAACCCGCCGTCATCATCGGGCGCTTCCAGTCGCTGAAGAACGAGGTCGACCCCGATGGCGCGCGGCGCCATGGCGTAACGGTGGTGCGGCGGGTCAGCGGCGGCGGCGCCATGTTCGTGGAACCTGGCAATACCATTACCTACTCGCTCAGCGTGCCGCAGGCCCTGGTTCAGGGCCTGAGCTTCCAGCAATCGTATGAGTTCCTGGACGGCTGGGTAATCCGCGCGCTGCACGACCTGGGCATCAAGGCCTGGTACCAGCCGCTCAACGACATCGCCTCGGAAAGCGGCAAGATCGGCGGCGCGGCCCAGGCCCGGCGTGCCGGCGCGGTGCTGCATCACGTCACCATGTCGTACGACATCGACGCCGAGAAAATGGTGCAGGTCTTGCGCATCGGCCGCGAGAAGCTGTCCGACAAAGGCACCACCAGCGCCAAGAAGCGGGTCGACCCGCTGCGCAGCCAGACGGGCCTGGCGCGCGACACCATCATCGAACGCATGCTGCAGACTTTCCGCAGCCTGGCGCCGCTTACTCCTGTGACTCTGGCCGACGCCACGCTGGAACACGCGCGCCGGCAAGCCCAGGAAAAGTTCTCCAGCCCCGAATGGACAGCCCAGGTACCGTGATGCGATTTTTTTGCCATTTTCCCGATGCCCCGAGGTTCACGCGTGCCTGCCTGGCAGGCGCCGCCCTGGCGGTGCTGGCCGGCTGCGCCAGTTCGCCGTCCGACACGATCAGCCTGCCGCCCTCGACGCCGCAGCCTACGGCCACCGAAGCCCAGGTTCGCGGGTTGAACGTTGAAAAACTGCAATGGCAAGGCGCCAAGCCCGGCTGCCAGGGCCAGTGTCCGCGCATCGAGATCGACAGCGTGGCCTTTCCCGATATTCCCAAGCTGACCGAACTGGTCGACCATGTGCTGGCATACATGACAGGCGTGGACCCCAACCGCCCTCGCCCGTACCGCACGATATCCGAGTACACGCAGTATTTCTGGCAGACCGCGCAATCGCGCGACACCACCATCTTCAAGGCCAGCGTGAAAGCCGTGGTTGGCAATATCGTGGCCGTGGAGTTGCACACGGGCCAATACCTGACCGGCGCCGCGCACGGCATTCCCGCCACCCAGTACCTGAACTGGCAGCGCGACCAGTCCCGCGTGCTGGCCCTGGACGAAGCGCTGCAGCCCGGCGCACGCCCTGCATTTGTCGAAGCCCTGCGCCGCGCCCATACCGCCTGGCTGGCCACGAACCCCGACGCGCAGCGCGATCCGCAGGCCTACGACCGCATGTGGCCGTTCCAGGAAAGCAATAATTTCGCGCTGACGCCCGAAGGCGTGGTGGTCAAGTACGACGCGTATTCCATCGCGCCCTATTCACACGGCGAACCCGAACTGCTGATCCCGTACGCCGAGCTGCGTGGCATCCTGCGGCCGGAGTTCATGCCGCCCGCATAGGGAGCAGTCCGCATAGGGGGCCGCCCGCCCGCAGGGCCGCCAGGTGTCTGGCGCCCCGGCGGGCGCCGGACGCCCGGCCTGCCTGGGGTTTCGCCGCGCGTTACGGATACAGGCCGCGCACCTGGCGCGCTTGCAGGATGCGCGTGCAAGCCACGATGAAGGCCGCGGTGCGCAGCGTCACCTTGTGCTCCTTGGCCACTTGCGACACGGCCGAATAAGCTTCGCGCATCAGGCGTTCGAGGCGGTGGTTGATTTCGTCTTCGCTCCAGAAGAAGCTGGAGAAATCCTGCACCCATTCGAAGTAGCTGACGGTCACGCCACCGGCGTTGGCCAGCACGTCGGGCACGACGTACACGCCGTTTTCGCGCAGCACGTCGTCGGCTTCCGGCGTGGTGGGGCCGTTGGCGCCTTCCACGACGATCTTGGCGCGCACCTTATGGGCGTTGGACTGGTTGATCTGCCCTTCCAGGGCGGCCGGGATCAGGAAGTCGGTTTCCAGCTCCCAGAACTGGGCATTGTCCAGCGCCTCTGCGCCGCTGAAGCCCCCCACGCCGCCCTTTTGCGATACGTGGGACAGCAGCTTGTGCACGTCCAGGCCGGCGGGGTTGTACACCGTGCCGGTGTGGTCTTGCACCGCGATGACCTTGGCGCCGGTTTCGTGGAACAGGCGCGCCGCCGTGCCGCCCACGTTACCAAAGCCCTGCACGATGACGCGTGCCTGGCTGACATCGATATTGCAGTCGCGCGCCGCTTCGCAGGCGGTGACGAACACGCCGCGGCCGGTGGCCTCGACGCGGCCCAGGCTGCCGCCCAGCGCGATGGGCTTGCCGGTGACCACGCCCGTGGCCGTGGAGCCCTCGTTCATGGAGTAGGTGTCCATCATCCACGCCATGGTCTGCGCATTGGTGTTCACGTCGGGAGCCGGAATGTCTTTCGACGGCCCGATGATGACGCCGATTTCAGAGGTGTAGCGGCGCGTCATGCGCTCGATCTCGGCCTGCGACAGCTGGCGCGGGTCGACGCGGATGCCGCCCTTGGCGCCGCCATACGGCAGGTTGACCGCGGCGTTCTTCACCGACATCCAGGCCGCCAGGGCCATGACTTCGGACAGCGTAACGTCCTGGTGAAAGCGCACGCCGCCCTTGCCCGGCCCGCGCGACGTATTGTGCTGCACGCGGTAGCCCTCGAAGTGGGCGACGCTGCCGTTGTCGAGCTCGATGGGCACGTCGACGATCAGGGCGCGCTTGGGCCGTTTCAGCGTTTCCACCCAGCGCGCCAGCGGGCCCAGGTAAGGCGTGACGCGGTCGACTTGTTGCAGGTAAATCCCCCAGGGGCCAAGGTGTGCGGCATCCAGGTACGACGGCAAGGCATGGGTGGGGCTATCGGACATGAGAAGAATCTCCAGGCTAGGACTGACGTCATTGTAGCCAGCAAAATTCATGTCGTCCCCATTAAATTGAAAGAATATTAAATGGGGACGCTTTGTCAGCCGACGCCACGGGCGGACGCAAAACTCATCTTACGGCGCAAGCAGCTGCCACGCCAGCCGGGCGGCCACGCGCGCCGTGCGGTTGTCCAGATCGAAGGCCGGATTGCATTCGGCCAGGTCGGCCACCCGCAGTTTGCCGCTGCGCCGGACCCGCAGCGCAATCTCCTCCACCACAGACAGCGGCACGCCGTAGGCGGCGGGCGCCGATACGCCCGGCGCCACCGCGGCGGGCAGCACGTCGATGTCGATGGTCAGGTACACATGCGCGGCCGCGTCCAGCAGCCCGTCGATTTCGGCCAGGCGCGCGTCCAGGTGCCGCTCCTGAAGGTCGCGGTCTTCGACCCACACCGCGCCGATTTCGGCGGCGCGCGCATACAGGGCCGCCGTATTGCCCAACCGCGATACGCCATAGCAGGCGTACTGCCAGGCGTGGCCCGCGGCGGCGCAATGCTCGGCGATCTGGTCGAACGGCGTGCCCGAGCTGGCGGGCCGGCCGGTGCGCAGGTCGAAATGGGCATCCAGGTTCAGCACCAGCACCGGCCCGCGGTCGCCCTGCCCGTCCAGCCAGCGGCGCAGCCCCTGGAAGCTGCCCCACGCGACTTCATGGCCGCCGCCCAGCACCAGGGGCCGCGCCCCGGCCGCCAGGGTATTGGCCACGCAGGCGGCCAGGCGGTCTTGAGCGTCTTCGAGATGGCCATCGTCACAGACGATGTCGCCCGCGTCGACCAGGCGCGGGAATCCATGGGCCGGCAAACCGGCCAGCATGCGGCGAATGGCGGCCGGGGCTGCGGCCGCGCCCAGGCGCCCCTGGTTGCGGGCCACCCCGGCATCGCAGGCAAAGCCGATCAGCACCGGGTCGCCGGCGCCGATGCCCTGCCCCGCGGCGCTGGCCACGTGCGCCAGCCGGCGGGTGTCGCCGCGCTCGGCGCTGTCGTCGCGCGCCCGCCAAAGAGCGGGATCGAGCCGCGCAATCATGCAGCCCCCTGCGCCGAGGTGTTGAGCACCGCCTGCAAGAAGGCGCGGGTGCGCGCTTCGCGAGGCTGGGTGAAGATCACATCGGGCGGACCCGATTCGAGGATGACGCCGCCGTCCATCACCGCGACCACGTCGGCGACGTCGCGGGCGAACCCCATTTCGTGGGTTACCACCATCATCGTCATGCCTTCTTTGGCCAGCAGCTTCATCACCTGCAGCACTTCGCCCACCAGTTCGGGGTCGAGCGCCGAGGTGGGCTCGTCGAACAGCATCACTTCAGGCTCCATGGCCAGCGCGCGGGCGATTGCCACCCGCTGCTTCTGGCCGCCGGACAGGCTGGCCGGCATGGCCTGCATCTTGTCGCTCAGGCCGACCTTGGCCAGCAACTGTGCGGCCTGCGCCTCGGCCGCCGGGCGGCTCATGCCGCGCAGCGTGCGCGGGCCGACCGTGACGTTGTCCAGCACCGACAGGTGCGGGAACAGGTTGAACGACTGGAACACCATGCCCACCCGCATGCGCAGGCGGTTGAGTCCGGCCTGGGTCATGGGCGTGCCGTGGTCCAGCACCGACTGGCCGCAGATCTCGATCGTGCCGCCCTGCGCCACTTCCAGGCCGTTGCAGCAGCGCAGCAGCGTGCTCTTGCCCGAGCCGCTGGGGCCGATCACGACAACCACCTGCGAACGCTGCACGTCGAAGTCGATGCCGCGCAGCACCTCGACCTCGCCGAACGATTTGCGCAGCCCGCGAATGCGGATCATGTCTTGTGGGTTCATTGCACCATGCCTCCGGCACGCAAGCGGTGCTCGATGCGGCGCAGGACGGTGGTCGTCGCCGTGGTCAGCACCAGGTAAATCAATGCGATCACCAGATAGGTTTCCAGCGAACGGTACGAGACGCTGATGATCTTCTGGCCTTCATGCATCAGGTCGTGGATGGTCAGCAGCGACACCAGCGCCGAGTTCTTGATCAGTGCGATGAACTCGTTGCCCAGCGGCGGGATCATGCGCACCACTGCCTGCGGCAGGATGATGATGCGCATGGCCTGCCCGCTGGACATGCCCAGCGAACGCGCCGCCTCGGTCTGCCCGCGGTCGACGGACTGGATCGCGCCGCGGACGATTTCGGACACGTAGGCGCCCGAATACATGCCCAGGCCCAGCACGCCGCAGGCAAACGCCGGCAGCATGATGCCGAACTGCGGCAGGCCGAAGAACCAGATGAACAGTTGCACCAGCAGCGGCGTGCCGCGAAAGCACAGCAGGTACAGGCTGCACAGGCCGTACAGGCCGCGGCGTTGCGGGTTGAGCCGGCCCACGCCGACCAGCAGGCCGATCACGCAGCCCAGCAGCAAGGCGCACGCGGTGACCTCGACGGTGACCGCGGCGCCGCGCAGCAGCGCGTCGAAATCGGCGAAGACGGGCGAAAAGTCCAGGTTCATCGGGGCGCCGCCTCGAACCACTTGCCCACCACCTTGTCGTAGGTGCCGTCAGCCTTGAGCTTCTTGAGCGCCGCGTTCAGCGCGGCCGTGAGCTCGGGCTTGCTCTTGGGCACGGCAATGCCGTATTGCTCGGTGGTGATCTGTTCGTCCAGCACGGTCAGTTCAGGCGTGTTCTGCGCGAACAGCTTGGCGGCGGGCTTGCCGGTTACCGCGGCATCGGTGCGTCCGACCTGCACCAGGTTGAACATTTCCTGGTTCTTTTCTACCTCGACGCGCTGCACCTGGGGATAATGTTCCTTCAGGTAATTGACCGACTTGGTGCCCACCTGCACCGACACCTTGCGGCCATCCAGGTCTTTCAGGCTCTTGATCGGTCCGTCTTTGCGGGTGAGCACGACCAGGCCGCCGGCGTAGTACGGGTCGGTGAAGTCCACCACCTGCTTGCGCGCATCGGTGATGTAGATGGCCGATACAGCCATGTCGGCGCGGCCGGCCTGCAGGGCCGGGATCAAGCCCTTGAAATCAATGTCGATCCATTCGATTTTCTTGCCCATGGCCTGGCCCAGCGCCTCGATCAGTTCAATGTCGAAGCCCGTGCGCTGGCCGTTCTTGACGAACTCCATGGGCGGAAAAGTGGCGTCGGTCACCACGCGCAGGGTTTCCTGCGCATGCGCCGGGGCGGCGCCCCAGGCCAGGCCCAGGGCCAGAACAGTGGTCAGTAGTTGGCGGCGTGTCTTCATCGGGTTTCCTTTGGGATGGTAAGAATGTGAAACTACGGGAACGTCAGCCTGGGCCTTCAACTGCACTGCAGTCGGGCCGAAATCCGCCGGGCGGCGGCAATTGTCATATCGATCAGGGCGGGCGCGCGCAGCGCGGCGCGGGTAGATGGCGCCATCAGCGTGATGGAGGCCACCGCGAGGTGCGGACGCTGGAATACCGGCACGCTCACGCCCCAGACGCCCGCATCCAGTTCACTGTCAGTCACGGCATAGCCGGCCGCGCGGATGGGCTCCAGGCTGGCGGCCAGCTCGGCCACGTCGACGCCTGAAGCCCGCAAGTCGTCGAGCAAGGCCTGCAGGCGCGCCGCCGGCATGAACGCCATGAGCGAGCGCGCCGAAGCGCCGCGCACCAGCGGCAGCCCGCGGCCCTTGACGAACGAGCAACGCAACGGGTGCGTGCTTTCGATCATGTCCAGGCATACGGCCTGGTCTTTCACCGCCAGTAGCAGACCCACGGTTTCGCCGGAGTCCGCCGCCAGGCGCGCCATGTCGGGCTGCGACTCGCGCACCAGGAACGACGACTGGTCGAAGCCCCAGGCCAGTTGCACGCACAGCGGACCAGGGCCGTACTCGCCGCCCTGCTCTGCCACGAACCCCCAGCGCTTGAGCAACGCCACCTGGCGGTACAGCGTGCTTTGCGCCAGGCCCGTCTTGTCGGCCAGGGCCTGGATCGACAGGGGGCCGTCGTGGCGGGCCAGCGAGGCCAGCACGTACAGCACGCGGTCGGCGCCTCCGGCGATGGCATGGTCCTGCATGGGTCGGGCTCCGGGTGGCTGATTGAACGGCGGCAGATTAGCGGGGTTTTCTCATTTTCTGCCGATGGCATTCCCAAAAATTGAGAATTCTCCGGGAAAATCCCAACAAAAAAGCCTGCCTGGCCGCAGGCATTCGGGCCTGCCCAAGCATGCCCGCCCGGTTTACATCGTGTTGCGTCCCGAGGCTGTCCTGCAATATTCCCCTCGATAGAATGAATTCCCTTGTCCGGGCGCACGCCCATATCGCACTTTTGTCTTGCGCGAGGCGATACATGTCCACTGGCCTACTTTCCCCTTCGGTGGTGCTGCGGCACTCCAACGATGTCCTGACGCTTACGCCCTGGCAGGCAGGCGGCAAGCGCGCCAACCGGTATGCCGACCGGGCCGGCGCCGAATCCATGCTGCGCCTGTTCATGAACGACGACGGCAACCGCCTGGCCGTCATGCGGCTTTGCCATGCCATCGAGCCCGGCTACACGCTGGCCGGCTCGCAAACCAGCGCCGGCGCGGCGCGCCACATGGCGGGCCTGATCGCCTCAGGCAAGGTGCTGGCCGCGCGCACCGGCGAAGCGGCCGAGTACGTCGAGGGACAGTTTCCGTATACGATGCGCCAGCTGGCCTACCTGCCGGCGCGCGGCACCGGCGTCAACGGTTCGTATTTCCTGCGCGGGCACTACGTCGTGGACGGCCGCGATATCACGGTCTCGGCCATGGGCTTCACCTCGGTCATGCGCGCGGGTTCGGTGCGCTTCTTCGCATCGGCGCGCCTGTCGATCGACGGCCAGCAGGGCGAGCCCCACCCCTTGACCCAGGACGATCCCGGCTACTGGCCGTCGGACGAGTACGCGCCGATCGGCGCCGCGCAGTGGGAACTGCCCGAGGTGCGGCACGGGCAGTCGATCGCGCTTGTGATCAGCGCGGGCTACGTCTTTGAAACCGTCTCGGGCCGGGCCACCCCCATGCCTGCCACCACCGAGCGCGAATTCCCGTTGGCGCTGGCCTGAGCCCATGATGGCCGCCCGTCTGTTGGCAAGCACGCTCCTGGCCGCCGCGGCGCTGCTGCCAGGATGGACCGCCGCCGCCAGCCCGGCCGCAGCCGGCGACGCCGGCCAGCAGGCCCTGGCTGCCTACCAGGCCGCCCACGGCGACTCCGGCCGGTTACGCCAGGCCCTGGCGCTGGCTGACCAGGCGCTGCGGGAAGCGCCCGGCGACACCGGGCTGCGCCTGTTGCGGGCCGATATCCAGACCGGCCTGCGCCAGTACACGCAGGCCCTGGCCGATTACCGGCAACTGCCGGACGCCGGCCTGGCGGCCGAACGCAAGATGTTGCAATGCATGCTGCGGGAGCGGGTGCAACCGGCGCCACTGCCGTTGGATTGCTACGCCGAGGCAAGCCGCCGTTTTGCCGCCGGGCAAGCCGCGCCGGGGCGAGATCCAAACTATGTGATGGCCTTGCTGCTGGCGCGCGACCCCCAGGGCCCGCGCCTGGCCGCCGAGCTGCTGGCCGCCACGCCGGCTGGCCCGCAACGCGAGATCAACGCCATGCTGTTTCAGGACTTCGATCGCAACCGCTACCTGCGATCGGTCCTGCCCTGAGCCGCGGCCCCTTGCGGCCGCAGGCCCAGTATCTGTTCAGCCTCAGTACTTGTTCAATTTGACGCCGGATACCCCCGACAGGCTCGGCGCGTCGGATTCGGTTTGCGCAGATGGCGGTGCGGGTTCGGCCTGGGGCCGCGTGGCGGCAGGCGCGGGCGCGGGAGCAGCCGGCGCCGCGGTGGCCGGAGCTTGTCCGCCGCGCTGGGCATCGCGCCGGCGCTCCGCCTTGGCGATGAGAGTGCCCAGTTCGGTGGCCAGCTTGCCGGCCTTGCCCTGGTAGGCCCAGTCTGCGGCATTCTGCCCCTTGAGGTTGCGCGTCGTGACGTCGGCGCCGGCGTCCAGCAGCAGCTGGACTGTCTCGCGGCTGCCCGACAAGGCGGCCATCATCAGCGGCGTTGTGCCGTCCGGAGACGGGGCGTTGACCATGGCCTTGTGCGCCAGCAGCAGCTTGGCCGTGTCCAGGTGCCCCTTGGACGCCGCGTAATGCAGTGGCGTCCAGCCCAGGCGATTGACCTTTGCCCCGCGCGCGATCAAGGCGCGGGCACGTTCGGTCTGCCCCGCCACCGCCAGGTACATCAGCGCCGTTTCGTTGGCCGGGTTGACGGCTTCCAGATCGGTGCGCGGATCGGCGGCCAGCGTGTCGAACACCTGCCAGGCGCCATCCACCACGGCGCGCATCAGGGCGGGCTGGCCGTTTTTGTAGCGCACGTTGGGGTCGGCGCCGCCCGCCAGCAATTCGCGGATTTCGGGAGCATTGTCGTTGTGGACGTACACCCACCAATTATCGGGCGAAGCCGCCGCCAAAGCGGCGGGCATGGCGCAGGCCGCCGCCACGGCCAGCAAGCCAACCGCCAGCGTGCGGCGGGCCCGCATGGGGGCAGATCGGAAATGTCTCATGGCGCACATCCTTGAGAAAACTCTTTAACTATTTCACTTCAGATAATTTACTTTAAATATTTAACACTAAATTATCTTTCTATCTTGTTGAATAATTTAAAGAAATTTTCCGTAGAAGCAGCCGCTACCTGGGCGACATCAATGCCCTTGAGCTGCGCGATCTTTTCGGCGACGTGGATGACTTTCGAGGGATCGTTGCGCTTGCCCCGGAACGGCACGGGCGCCAGGTAAGGCGAATCGGTCTCGATCAGCAGACGATCCAGCGGCATGCGGGTGGCGACCTCGTGGACGATCCCGGCATTCTTGAATGTGACGATGCCCGACAGGGAAATATGGAAGTTCAGGTCCATTGCGGCCTGCGCCATGTCCCACGACTCGGTGAAGCAGTGCATCACGCCCCCTACGTCGGCGGCGTTCTCTTCGCGCAGAATGCGCAGCGTGTCGGCTACGGATTCGCGGGTATGGATGATGAGCGGCAGGCCCGCCTGGCGCGCCACGCGGATATGGCGGCGGAAACGTTCGCGCTGCCAGTCCAGCGGTTCGCTCAGGCGATAGTAGTCCAGGCCGGTCTCGCCTATGGCCACTACCTTGGGGTGGCGTGACAGTTGCAGCAGCTCGGCCTCGGTGGGGTCGGAGGTGGCTTCGTAGTCGGGATGCACCCCCACCGACGCCCACAGGTTGCGATGCGGCTCGACCAACTCAACCAGGCCGGGCCAGTCGGGCATGTCGACGCTGACGACCAGCGCATGCGTGACCTGATTGGCGGCCATGCGTTGCAGGATATCGGGCAGTTCTTGCGCCAGCTCGGGAAAATTCAGGTGGCAGTGTGAATCGACGTACATGGAAGACTGTTCGGTAAGCGGGATGGGCCGGCGGCCGGCGCTGCGGCCGGCGCGGGCGCCTTATCCCTGGCAGGATAGCACCACGCGCTGCAGGGTCGCGTGGGCGAGCAACTTGGCGTTGAGCGGATGCGTGGCCAGGCGCCGCTGCTGGGTCAGCCAGCGCGCCGCTTCAGCCAGGCGTACCGCGTTGGCGCGCGCCGCAGCCTGCCCCACCGGCTTGGCCAGAGCGGGAAAGTACCGCACCGGCTGGCTCGCGCTGGCCAGCATCAGGTCGGTGTACAGGCGTTGCAGCGCGTCGATCCATTCAGGCGGGGTGAGCTTCTCGAGTCCTTCGGACAGCGCGCCGATATCCGGCGTCTGTCCCTGGGCCAACGGGGTTACCAATTGCGCCAGCCACTCGGGGCACGCCTGCTGTCCTCCCTGAGCCAACCGCAACGCGGCCAGGGGCGCGCCGCCGGCCGCCGCCAGCCAGTCGGTGGCCCCGTCAACGCCCTGCTCTTGCAGCCACTGCAAGGCTTGCGCCGCCTCGGGGGCCGGCAGCGGCAGCCGCCGGCAGCGCGACACCAGCGTGGGCAGCAGGCGGTCGGGGGCGTCGGCCACCAGCAGGAACACCGTGTGCGGCGGCGGCTCTTCCAGCACCTTGAGCAAGGCATTGGCCGAAATGGCATTCAGCGCGTGTGCCGGATAAAGCAGCGCGACCCGCCAGCCGCCGCGATGGGTGGCCGTATTGAACCAGGATTCCAGCGTCCGGATCTGGTCGATGCGGATTTCTTTCGATGGCGCCCGCTTGGCCGCCGCGCCGCCACCGGCGGGTTCGGCCTCTTCGGCGCCCTCGGCGGCCTCGGCGCCTTCTTGCAGGGCAATGGCCTCGGGGCGGATGCGGCGCAGGTCGGGGTGGTTGCCGCTAGCCACCCAGGCACAGGCGGGGCATTGCCCGCAAGCCAGGTGATCGCGGGGCGACTCGCACAAGAGGCTGGCGGCCGCGGCAGAAGCGAACTGAAGCTTGCCGATGCCGGCCACGCCATGCACCAGCCAGGCGTGGGCGAAGCGTTCGCGCTCGGCCAGCCAGCTGCGCGCGATGTCTTGCTGCCACGGCAGGAAGGCCGCCGCGCCATCCTTGGGCGCGCTTTTTCCGTCTTCGCCCTTCGGGCGCCCTGCCGGACTCATGGCATCTCCGCCAGGGCTTGCAACTCGGCGTGCAGTTGCGCGCGCACCTCGGTCACGGGCCGGCTGGAATCGACGATACGGATACGGCCGGGGTGGGCCTGCGCGCGCGCCAGGTACGCCGCGCGTGTGCGCTCGAAAAACGCCGCTTCCTCGCGCTCGAACCGATCGGGCAGCCGGGCATCGGCCAGGCGCGCGCGCGCCAGTTCCAGCGGCACGTCGAACAGCCATGTGCGGTCGGGTTGCAGCGCCGGGCGCATCCATTGTTCGAGCACCGCGATGCGGTCGGCCCCCAGCTGGCGCCCGCCTCCCTGGTAGGCGTAGGTGGCGTCGGTGTAGCGGTCGCACACGACCCAGTCGCCCCGCGCCAGGGCGGGCTCGATGACCTGCGTCAGGTGCTCGCAGCGCGCCGCGAACATCAGCAGGGTTTCGGTGTCGAGCGTCATGGATTCGGACAGCACCAGCCCCCGCAGCGTCTCGCCCAGGGGCGTGCCGCCGGGCTCGCGGGTCGCGACCACGGTGCGCCCCATGTCTCGCAGTGCGTCTGCCAGCCAGGCGGCGTGGGTGCTTTTACCGGCGCCATCGACGCCTTCGAGGGTAATGAAACGTCCGCGTGCAGTCATGTGTTGATACTGAAAGGAGCCATGCATGAACAGGCGCTAATCACGGCCCAGAATGTAGCGCGCCACGTTGCGGTTATGTTCGGAGAGGTTAGCCGAAAACTCGCTGGTGCCATTGCCGCGCGAAACAAAGTACAGGTATTTGTGGCGCTCCGGCTGGACAGCGGCCAGCAACGAGGCGCGCCCCGCCGCGGCAATGGGCGTGGGCGGCAGTCCGGCGCGGGTGTAGGTATTCCAGGGCGTGTCGGCCTGCAGGTCGGCGCGCCGGATGCGGCCCTTGTAGCGTTCGCCCATGCCATAGATCACGGTGGGATCGGTCTGCAGCATCATTCCCCGGCGCAGACGGTTGATGAAGACGCCTGCCACGCGGGTGCGGTCGGGGCCGTGTCCGGTTTCCTTCTCGATGATGGACGCCAGCACCAGCGCGTCGTAGGGCGAACTTAGCGGCAGGTCGGGCTGGCGCTCGGCCCAGGCCTCGGCCAGCATTTGCTGCTCTTGCTGGTAGGCGCGGCGCAGCAGGTCGAAATCGGACGTGCCCGGCGTGAACACATACGTGTCCGGGAAGAACATGCCTTCGGGCTCTTTGATGGACGAACCCAGCCTGGCCATCAGGGCCGCATCGCTGATGTCGCCCAGGGTCTGCTTGACGTCGGGGTTGGCGCGCAGGGCCTGGCGGAATTGTGCGTAGGTCCAGCCCTCCAGGAAGGTGATCTGCCGCTGAACCATGTCGCCGCGCGCCAGGCGCTCGAGCAGCACCCACGGCGAATCGCCGGCGCGCGCCTCGTAGCCGCCCGCCTTGATCAGTTTGTCGCGCTCGGACAGGCGCGCCAGCCAGGCGAAGCCGTCTTCCCAGATGGGGATGCCGGCCTCGGCCATGGCGCGCGCCACCGCGCGCGGCGTGCTGCCCGGCGCCACGATGAACTCGACCTTCTCGGCGGGCAGGTCCAGCGAGCGGTTCATCCAGGCCCAGGCGCCGCCCGCGGCCGCGGCCGCCAGCAACGCCACGGCCAGACAGACCAGCAGGAAATAGAGGCAAAGCTTTTTCATAAGTGTGCGCAGTTTAATGGATGATGGCGAATCGGGCCGGCGCGTCGCCCCTGCTGCGGGCAAGGGTTTGGTTCCAGCGCCATGCGGCGGCGGGTATCATGAGCCCATCAGGCGCCGTACCGGCGCCCCGCCCTGTCTGCCGTTTCGCTATGCAATCATTTTTCGATTCGATTCCTGTTCGCGCCGATGGTTCGGCGCATTGCGCGGCGCTGCCCGATTACGCCGTGGTGGCGGCATCCGGCGCCGACGCGTTGACATTCCTGCACGGCCAACTGACACAAGACGTCGCCGGCCTGCCCGCCGACGCCGCGCGGCTTAGCGGCTACTGCACCGCCAAGGGCCGCCTGCTGGCCACGCTGGTGCTCTGGCGCGCACAAACCATGCCCGAGGCGTCCGACGCCGCCGAGGCCGCGCGGGTGTACGCCCTGACGCGGCGCGACCTGGCCGACGCGCTGGTCAAGCGCCTGTCGATGTTCGTCCTGCGCGCCAAGGTAAAGCTGGCGGTGGCGCCGTTGCAGGCGGCCGGCGTCTGGTGCTCGCCGGAAGGCCTGGCCTCGCTGCAAAGCGCCGCTGGCGGCGCCCTTCCCACGGCGGCCTGGCAGCGCGCCGAACTGGCCACGGGCACCTGGATTGCCGCGCCTTCGGCCAGAGGGGCCCTGCGCTGGTGGTGGATCGCCTCCGAGGCCCAACTGCAGCAAGCCGGCGCCCTGGCCGCGCAACTGGCCCGCGGCACCCCCGACCAATGGCGTGGCGACGACCTGGCCGCCGGCCTGCCTTGGGTTGCGGCGGCCACGCAAGACCTGTTTATTCCGCAAACGCTCAACCTGGATCTGCTCGACGGCGTGAGCTTCACCAAAGGCTGTTATCCGGGCCAGGAGGTGGTGGCCCGCAGCCATTACCGCGGCACCGTGAAGCGCCGCGCCGCCTACGGGCGGCTGGACGGCCAGGCTGATCCGCCGCCGCCCGGCACCGACATTTACGATGCCGCCCAGCCGCAAGAGCCCTGTGGCCGGGTCATCGAGGCATCGCGCGACGGCGTGCTGTTCGAAATTGCATTGGCCGCGCTGGCGGCAGGCGAATTGCGCGTAGGCGCGCCCGACGGCCCGCATATTGCGGTTGCGCCGTTGCCCTACGCGCTGGCCGAAGGCGCCTGAACGACGCGCACGGCCCGTGCGCGGCTACACCGCCACGCCGAACAGCGCACCCACGCCGGCGGTTAGCAACATGGCCAGGCCGCCCAGCACCATGACGCGCAGCGCCGCCGGCACTGCCGGCGCGCCGCCGGTGCGCGCCGCCACGGCGCCCAGCACGGCCAGCCACAGCACGGACGTGGCGGTAACCACTGACACCATGTTGGCCACCGGGGTGACGGCCGCGGTGATCAACGGCAGGGCCGCGCCCGAGGCGAACGATACCGCCGAGGCCAGGGCCGCCTGCACCGGCTGGGCCCGGTTGTGCACCGAGATGCCCAGTTCGTCGCGAGCGTGCGCGTCCAACGCGTCGTGACGGGTCAGCTGAACGGCCACCTGCTGCGCCAGCTCGGGCGCCACGCCGCGGTCCACGTAGATGTCGGTGAGCTCTTGCAGTTCCTGGGCCGAATTACCTGTTAGCGAACGCTGCTCCAGCCGCAGGTCGGCGGCTTCGGTATCGGCCTGCGACCGTACCGACACGTACTCGCCGGCCGCCATCGACAGCGAGCCGGCCACCAGCCCGGCCAACCCGGACGTCAGTACGGTTTCGTGGGCGGCGCTGGCCGCCGCCACGCCGGCGATCAGGCTGGCGGTGGACACGATGCCGTCGTTGGCGCCCAGCACGGCGGCGCGCAGCCATCCGGCGCGAAAAATACGATGGTGCTCTCTAGCGGGCATGTTTCAAGAAAGGTCGAAGGAAACTCAGCGCGGCGCCACGCGCACGGCGGTCATCAGGCCCACCAGGCACAGCGTGGACTGCTGGCCGCGCCAGGCCTGGACCTCGACCTGGCACACCGTAAGGCGGCGGCCCGGCTTGAGGACACGGCCGGTGGCCAGGAAACGCTCGCCGTCGGCAGGCGCCAGGAAATTCATTTTGAATTCAGAGGTCAGCACGTCTTCGCCCGCTTCGAATAGCGAAAACGCCGCATAGCCGCCGGCGCTGTCGGCGATGGCGGTGGAAATGCCCGCATGCAGGTACCCGTTCTGCTGGCACAAGTCGGCCCGGAAAGGGAGTTCGATGTCGACCTGCCCGGGCTGCACCCGCGCCAGCCTGGCGCCGAAAGCGGCCATGACCGTCTGGCGCGCGAAGCTGTCGTGCACGCGCTGCAGCGCGGCCTGCGCCGCGCGCGGGTCGGGGGCGACGCTCATGTGTTGTGGGTATAGAGGTTGACAATGCTGGAAAAATCGAGCTTGCCGCTCCCCCCCGTGCTGTGCAGCGAATACAGGTTGCGCGCCAGTTCGCCCAGCGGAATGGACGAGCGCGACGACAGCGCCGATTCGGCGGCCAGGCCCAGGTCTTTGAGCATGAGGTCGACGCCGAAGCCGCCCGCGTAGCCCTTGGAGGCCGGCGCGTGTTCCATGACGCCGGGCCAGGGGTTGTAGAGTTCGGTGGCCCAATTGCGGCCGGAGCTCTTGGCGATGATGTCCGACAGCACCTTGGGGTCGAGGCCGTTGGCCACGCCCAGCGCCAGCGCTTCGGAAGTGCCGGCCATCAGGATGCCCAGCAGCATGTTGTTGCAGATCTTGGCAACCTGCCCGGCGCCTGCCGTGCCCGCGTGGAAGATGTTCTTGCCCATGTTCTGCAGCACCGGCATGGCCCGCTGCAGCGCATCGGGCTCGCCGCCCACGATGAAGGTCAGCGTGCCGGCGGCGGCACCGCCCGTGCCGCCCGAAACCGGCGCGTCGATCATGGCCAGGCCGCGCGCCTGCGCGGCGGCGGCGACCTTGCGCGCCGAATCGGGGGCGATGGTGCTGCATTCGATCACCAGGGCGCTCGGGTCGATGCTGGACAACAGGTCGTTGTCGAGATAGAGCGCTTCGACGTGCTTGCTGGCCGGCAGCATGGATATGACGACTTCGGCGCCGCGCACCGCTTCGGCGGCCGAGCCGGCCGCGCGCGCGCCGGCGTCGGACAGGCCCTGGACGGCGGCGGGCACCAGGTCGAACACGGTAAGTGAGTGACCGGCCTTGATCAGGTTGTGCGCCATGGGTGCGCCCATGTTGCCCAGGCCGATGAATGCGATGCTGCTCATGTGTAGTCTCCGGGTGTTGTCGTGGGAATGGTGGTTGGCGTCCCGCCGGGCCGGGCAACCGGGCCATGCCCGGCGGCGGGCCCGCGGGCGCGATGGATCAGTTTTCCGCGGGGCCCAGGTCGGCCAGCGGATGTGCCTGGCCGGCGGGCCACGGCGCCTCGAAGTAGCGCTGCACCCAGGCTTCGTCAGCCTGTTCGAGGGTGGCCGGATTCCATCTGGGTTGCTTGTCTTTGTCGATGAGCAGCGCGCGTATGCCTTCGGCGAAGTCGCCCTGCACCGTGCACGCCAGCGCGGCCACGTATTCGGTACGGAAGACGTCGGCCAGCGAGCGCAGCCGCGTGTGCTGCTGCAAGGTGAACGCCAGCCGGGCGGAACCGGGCGAGCCCGCCAGCATGGTGGCGGCCGCGCGCGCCAGCCAGGGGTCGGCGTGGTCTTTCAGGTCGGCGATGGCGCGGTAGATTTCGGGCAGGTTGTTGCCGCTGCACAGGCTGTTGACCTGGAAGGCATGCTGGCGCAGCGGCCCGGGCTGCAGCGGAGTGGCCGGCTCGTGGGCCAGCAGCGCGCGGCGCAGCAGGCCATCGTTGATGGCGCGCGGCGGCGAGGAACCGTCGCCCGGGCCGCCCGCCTGCCCCGCCCAGGGTGTTTCGAGCAGGGCTTCGACCAGGCGTGGCCAGTCGGCGGATTCGAGGCGGAAATCGGCAATGCCGGCGTAGAAGGCATCGGAGGCGTTCAGTTGCGCGCCGGTAAGCGCCAGGAACAGCCCGGTGCGCCCCGGCATGCGGTTCAGCAGCCAGCTGCCGCCCACGTCGGGGAACAGGCCGATCGAGATTTCGGGCATGGCGATGCGCGTGGTTTCGCTGACCACGCGGTGGCTGGCGCCCATCATCAGGCCCACGCCGCCACCCATGACGATGCCGCTGCCCCAGCACAGCACCGGTTTGGGATAGGTATGGATGCGGTAGTCCAGCCGGTATTCGCGTTCGAAGAAATCGCGCGCGTGCTGATTGGCCCAGGCGCCCTGCCCCCGGTGCTGCTGCATGCTGCGGTACAGGCCGTGCAGGTCGCCCCCCGCGCTGAAGGCCTTGCCGCCGGCGCCCTGCAGCACCACCGCGGCCAGCCCCGCGTCATGCGCCCAGGCATCGAGCTGGGCGGCCAGCAGGTCGACCATTTCGAGCGATAGCCCATTGAGCGTTTGCGGCGCATTCAGCGTGGCAAAACCCAGCCGCATGCCGTTGGCGGCGGTTTTTTCTTCGAACAGCACCGGGGCGTTCATCGGATGTCGGCTCCTTTTTCGAGCAGTTGGCGGGCCACGATCACGCGCATGATCTCGTTGGTGCCCTCGAGTATCTGGTGAACACGAGTATCGCGCACCAGGCGCTCGAGTGGGTAGTCGCGCAAGTACCCATAGCCGCCGTGTATCTGCTGGGCGTCAAGGCAGACCTGGAAACCCATGTCGGTGGCAAAGCGCTTGGCCATGGCGCAGTAGGTGCCGGCGTCGGGCGAGCCGGCATCGAGCTTGCAGGCCGCCAGCCGCACCATCTGGCGCGCCGCCACCAGGTGCGTGGCCATGTCGGCCAGCTTGAATTGCAGCGCCTGGAACTCGGCCAGCCGGCGTCCGAACTGGCGCCGTTCGTCCATGTAGCGCCGCGCGGCGTCCAGCGCGCCCTGGCCGGCGCCCACGGAACATGTGCCTATGTTGATGCGGCCGCCATCGAGTCCTTTCATGGCGATCTTGAAGCCCTCGCCTTCGCTGCCCAGCATGTTGGCCGCCGGCACGCGCACATTCTCGAAGGTGATGGGGCGGGTGGACTGGCTGTTCCAGCCCATTTTTTCTTCTTTGCGGCCGTAGCTGATGCCCGCGCTGTCGGCCGGCACCGCGAAGGCGCTGACGCCGCCCGGGCCTTCGCCGCCGGTGCGCGCCATCACGACCAGCAGGTCGGTGTCGCCGCCGCCGGAAATGAACGCCTTGGCGCCGTTGAGCACATAGTGGTCGCCGTCGCGCTGCGCGCGGGTGGACAGCGAGCCCGCGTCGGAGCCGGCGCCCGGCTCGGTCAGGCAGTACGACGCAAGCTTCTGGCCGCTGGCCAGCAGCGGCCCCCAGGCTTCGCGCAGGGCCGGCTGGCCCCACTGCCCGACCATCCAGGTGGCCATGTTGTGGATGGTGAGAAAAGCGGTGGTGGACGGGTCGACGGCGGCCATTTCCTCAAACACCAGGGTGGCGTCCAGCCTGGGCAGGCCCAGGCCGCCGATGTCTTCGGCCGCATAGATGGCGCAAAAGCCCAATTCGCCCGCCCGCGCGAAGGCCTCGCGCGGGAAGATGCCTTCGGCATCCCAGTGCGCCGCATGGGGCGCCAGTTCACCCTGGGCGAAATCGCGCGCCGCCTGGGCAAAGGCGCGCTGCTCGTCGGTCAGTTCCAGATCCACGGCTTTGTCTCCTGTTGGGTCGGTCTTGATGGCGCCGCGGCCGCCTCGTGAGCCGCCGCGCCTGCCAAGCGCCGATTTTGCATGACGTTAACGTAAACGTAAATCTATCGGTGCCATCTTACGCCGGATTCGCGCAGGGATTTTGTCTTGCCGGTGACAATGCGCCCACCGGCCGGCCGCCCTACAGCAGCCCGGGCGGGCGCTCGCGCCCCTGCCGGGCGGCCTTGGCCCGCCGGTGCTCGGCGCGGCGGCGGCGCGACTCTTTCGGGTCGAAGTCGAGCGGCCGGTAGATTTCGACCCGGTCGCCATCGGCCAGGGGCGTATCCGCCCGGCAAAGCTTGCCGAACACCCCTACCCCCAGCTGCCAGGCGTCTTTGCCCGGAAACCGCGCCGCGAAGCCGCTGGCTTGCACGGCATCGCCCACAGTGGCATGCGCTGGCAGCTCCAGCGAGCATTGCCACGCCGATGCCGCGGATTCGGCATGGCACACGCACACGCGCAACGGGGCGTCATTCGCCATAGACCGCCTGCGCCCGCTTGGTGAAAGAATCGATGAAACTGGTGGCGATGCGGTTGAACACCGGCCCCACCACCATTTCGAGCGCCCGGTTGGAAAAGGCGTATTCCAGGGTGAACAGCACCTTGCAGGCGTCTTCGGCCAGCGCCTGGAACTGCCAGTGACCCACCAGCATCGAAAACGGCCCATCGACCAGTTCCAGGTCGATGCGCTCGGGGTAATCGTGGGTATTGCGGGTGGTAAAGCGCTGTTTCATGCCGGCGAAACTGATCAGTATCGAGGCCTGCATGCCGTGCTCGGTGCGCGACTGCACCTCGGTGCCGCCGCACCAGGGCATGAATTCAGGGTACTTTTCCACGTCGGCCACCAGGTCGAACATCTGCGCGGCGCTGTAGGGAACCAGGACGGATCGCTGTACTTTGTGCATCGGCTATCGCAAATCGCTAGAATGACCAGATTTTACCGGTAGCGCCGCTACCGGCGGATTTTCCCGCCGCATACCGCCTCATGAGCATCATTGACAATCGCAAGGCCACGCACGACTATTTCATCGAAGACCGCTTTGAAGCCGGCCTGGTCCTGCAGGGCTGGGAGGTCAAGGCGATTCGCGAGAACCGCGTGCAACTGAAGGAAAGCTACGTCATCGTGCGCGATGGCGAGCTGTTCCTGCTGGGTATGCACGTGAGCCCGCTGCCCACGGCATCCACCCACGTGCATCCCGACGCCATGCGCACCCGCAAGCTGCTGCTCAAGGCCGAGGAAATCAGCAAGCTGATCGGCAAGGTCGAGCAGCGCGGCTACACGCTGGTGCCCCTGAATCTGCACTACAAAAACGGGCGCATCAAGCTCGATTTTGCCCTGGGGCGCGGCAAGAAGCTGTACGACAAGCGCGATACGGCCCGCGAAAAAGACTGGCAGCGCGAAAAAGAGCGCATCATGAAGCACGACACGCGCAACAAGTAAGTTTGCCTCCGAAGCGCGTCACGCTTCGGGGCCTGTTTCAAGAAGCCTTGCCGGTCTTCACGATGGCCATGGCCGACGCGATCAGGCCACCCACATCCGACAGGTTCGACGGCAGGATCAGCGTGTTGCCTTCCTTGGCCACGTTGCCGAAGGCGTCTACATAGCGCTCGGCCACTTTCAGGTTGACGGCTTCCATGCCGCCGGGCTGGCGCACCGCCTCGCCCACCTGCGTGATGGCCTTGGCCGTGGCCTCGGCGATGGCCAGCACGGCCGCCGCCTCGCCCTGCGCCTGGTTGATCTGGGCTTGTTTCTCGCCCTCGGAACGGGCAATCGCGGCCTCGCGCTCGCCGGTGGCGATGTTGATCTGTTCCTGGCGGCGCCCTTCGGAGGCGGCGATCAGGGCCCGCTTTTCGCGTTCCGCCGTGATCTGCGCCTGCATGGCCCGCAAGATTTCATTGGGCGGCGTCAGGTCTTTGATCTCGTAGCGCAGCACTTTCACGCCCCAGTTCAGCGCGGCTTCGTCCAGCGAGCTGACGATCGTGCTGTTGATGAACTCGCGTTCTTCGAAGGTGCGGTCGAGCTCGAGCTTGCCGATGACCGAGCGCAGCGTGGTCTGCGAGAGCTGGGTGATGGCCGAGATGTAGTTCGACGACCCGTAGGACGCGCGCATGGCATCGGTGACCTGGAAATACAGCACGCCGTCGACCTGCAGCTGAGTGTTGTCGCGCGTGATGCAGACCTGGCTGGGCACGTCCAGCGGGATTTCTTTTAGCGAGTGCTTGTACGCCACCCGCTCGATAAAGGGAATGACAAAGCCCGCGCCCGGCGACAGCACGCGGTCGAACTTGCCCAGCCGCTCGACCACCCAGGCATGCTGCTGGGGCACGATGGCGATGGCCTTGATAATGATCAGCAGCGCCAGGACGACCAGTACGATCAGGACGATGGTGGAAGTATCGAGCATCATGAGGATTCCTGCGTGGGTAATGGAAGCGTGCCGGCTCAGGCGCGCTCGGCGGTTTCGCGGGGGACCAGCACCAGGCGCGTGCCCCGCAACTCGGCGATGACGTGCGGGCCCGGCTGGCGCGGCTGCCCGGCGGCCAGCTCGGCCTGCCAGTGCGCGCCCCGGTACCAGACCCGCGTCAGGCCGGTCTCGGACCAGGACTCGACCTCGACCGTCTGGCCGATGTCCATGTTGACGTCGGCATTGCGGCCGGCGTCGATTTCACGTTTTTTCAGGACTCCGGTGCGACGCAGCACCAGCAGCCCGGCCAGCGCCACCACCGCGCAGGCCACCAGTTGCCATTCGAGGCCGGCCGCCAGCCACGCGGCAATGCCCCCGGCGGCCAGGCCCAACGCCACCAGCAGCAGATAGAACGTGCCGCTGGCGACTTCGCCGATGAGCGCGGCTGCCGCCAACCCGAACCAGATCCACATCGTCTTATGCCTTGTTCAAGCCGAGTACCGCGTCGATTGTACGGATTTCCGCCCTGCCCGGGTGCGAAATCGCCGCATGGCGACTATCATGATGCGCATGAACGCATGCGATACCTCCGCGTTGCCGGTCCTGATCCTGCACACCGGCGATCCCGACGACACCCTGCGCGGCCGCCACGGCGATTACGCGCAGATGCTGCGCCACGCGGCGGGCCTGGCCCCGCAGGCCGCGCACATCGTGCGTGCCCATGCGGGCGAACTGCCGCGGGCGCCGGCAGACTACCGCGCCGTGCTCATCACCGGCTCGCCCGCCATGGTCACCGACCGCGAGCCCTGGAGCGAACAGGCCGCCGGCTGGTTGAAGCAGGCCGCTGCCGCCGGCCTGCCCATGTTCGGCGTATGCTACGGGCACCAGCTGCTGGTCCATGCATTGGGCGGCGAGGTGGGCTACAACCCGCGCGGGCGCGAGCTGGGCACGCAAGCCATCGAATGCCTGCCGGCCGCCGCCGGCGACCCGCTAATGGCCGGCTTGCCGGTGAATTTTCCGGCGCAGCTGCTGCACGCCCAGACCGTTACGCGCCTGCCCGCCGGCGCCGTGACCCTGGCGCGTTCCACGCTCGATGACCACCAGTTGCTAAGGCTCGCGCCGGGCATTTATTCAAGCCAGTTCCACCCCGAATTCGGCCCGGAATTCATGCGCGATCACCTGCTCGCCTACCAGGCCGACTACGCGCGGGAAGGCCTGGACGCGGGCGCATTGGCCGACGCCCTCAAACCCACGCCCACCGCGGCCAGCCTGCTGCGGCGCTTCCTCAACCTGCGGCAACCCGCCGCCACGGCGCAGCGGTAGGCTGGATGGCGCCAGGCGCCTGGCTTACAGGCGCGCCACTGCTGTTCAACGGCACGGGGCCTGACACCCTGCTGCGGGAATCAGGCCCGTGAATAAATAGCGGGTATTACCCATAAAAAAACCCCTGCTTCGCTTGAAACAGGGGTTTTTGCCATGCCCGCCGGACGCGCCGGCCAGGCATGGATCATTTGGCCAGGCGCTGCCAGGTGTCGACCACGGTATCCGGGTTCAGCGACATGGACAGGATGCCTTCGTCTTTCAGCCACTGAGCGAAGTCGGGGTGGTCGCTGGGGCCTTGGCCGCAGATGCCCACGTACTTGTTGGCCGCCAGGCATGCCTTGATGGCACGGCGCAGCATGAACTTCACCGCGTCGTCGCGTTCGTCGAAATCGGCCGCCAGCAGTTCCATGCCCGAATCGCGGTCCAGGCCCAGGGTGAGCTGGGTCATGTCGTTCGAGCCGATGGAGAAGCCGTCGAAATACTGCAGGAATTCGTCGGCCAGCAGCGCGTTGGACGGCACTTCGCACATCATGATGAGCTTCAGGCCGTTTTCGCCGCGCGCCAGGCCGTGCGCGGCCAGTAGATCGACCACGCGGCGCGCCTGCCCCACGGTGCGCACGAACGGCACCATGATCTCGACGTTGGTCAGGCCCATTTCGTCGCGCACTTTCTTCAGGGCTTCGCACTCCATGCGGAAGCACTCGGCGAAGTCGGCCGCGATGTAGCGCGACGCGCCCCGGAAGCCCAGCATGGGGTTTTCTTCTTCGGGCTCATAGCGCGAGCCACCCACCAGCTTGCGGTATTCGTTCGACTTGAAGTCGGACATGCGCACGATGACCGACTTGGGCCAGAATGCCGCCGCGATGGTGGCAATGCCTTCGGCCAGCTTCTCGACGAAGAAGGCGCGCGGGCTGGCATAGCCGCGCGCGGCCGATTCGACCGCCTTTTTCAGCTCGCCATCGACATTGGGGTAGTCGAGCACTGCCTTGGGGTGGATGCCGATATTGTTGTTGATGATGAATTCCAGGCGCGCCAGGCCCACCCCCGAGTTGGGAATCTGGGCGAAATCGAACGCCAGTTGCGGATTGCCGACGTTCATCATGATCTTGACGTCGATGGGCGGCATTTCGCCGCGCCGCACTTCCTCGACCTCGGTTTCGATCAGGCCATCGTAGATACGGCCTTCATCGCCCTCGGCGCACGACACCGTGACCGACTGCCCTTCTTTCAGCACGTCGGTGGCTTCGCCGCAGCCCACTACCGCCGGGATGCCCAGCTCGCGCGCGATGATGGCCGCGTGGCAGGTGCGGCCGCCGCGGTTGGTGACAATGGCCGAGGCGCGCTTCATGACCGGCTCCCAGTTGGGGTCGGTCATGTCGGTGACCAGCACGTCGCCGGGCTGGACCTTGTCCATTTCGGAAATATCAGCCACCACCCGCACCGGGCCGGAGCCGATCTTCTGGCCGATGGCGCGGCCGGTTATCAGTACCTGGCCGGTGGCCTTCAAGCGATAGCGCTGCTGCACGTCGTTGCCGCTTTGCTGCGACTTCACGGTTTCGGGGCGGGCCTGCAGGATGTAGATCTTGCCGTCGATGCCGTCGCGGCCCCATTCGATATCCATGGGGCGGCCGTAGTGTTTTTCGATAATGACTGCGTAGCGCGCCAGTTCGGTGACTTCGTCGTCGCTGAGCGAATAGCGGTTGCGCTCGGACACCGGCACGTCAACGGTGCGCACGGCGCGGCCTTCGGGGCGCTCGGGGTCGAATTCCATCTTGATCAGCTTCGAGCCGATGCGGCGGCTGACGATGGGATAATGGCCTTGTTCAAGTGTGGGCTTGAACACGTAGAACTCGTCGGGGTTCACCGCGCCCTGCACCACGGTTTCGCCCAGGCCGTACGACGAGGTAATGAACACCACGTCCTGGAACCCGGACTCGGTATCGATGGTGAACATCACGCCCGCGCTGCCCTTGTCGGAACGCACCATGCGCTGCACGCCCGCCGACAACGCCACTTCGGCATGCGCGTAGCCCTTGTGCACGCGATACGAGATAGCGCGGTCGTTGTACAACGAAGCGAACACGTGGCGGATCTTGTCGAGCACGTCATCGATGCCCACCACGTTCAGGAAGGTTTCCTGCTGGCCGGCAAACGATGCGTCGGGCAGGTCTTCGGCGGTGGCCGACGAGCGCACGGCGAACGAACCCTTGCCGTCGGCATCGAGCGCGGCAAAGGCGGAGCGGATCTGCTGTTCGAATTCGGGCGAAAACGGGGCCTCGACGATCCATTGGCGGATCTCGGCGCCGGCCGTGGCCAGTTCGCGGACGTCTTCGGGGTTGAGCGTGCTGAGGCGGGTGGAGATGCGCTGATCCAGGCCCGACGCCTTGAGGAAATCGCGGAAAGCCTCGGCGGTCGTGGCGAAGCCGCCCGGTACGCGGACGCCCGCGCCGGACAGCTGACTGATCATTTCACCTAGCGATGCGTTTTTGCCTCCTACCGAGTCCACATCCGTCATGCGGAGCTGCTCGAACGAAACGACATACGACATTGAAGTCACCTTTTACAATGGAGAGAAAGCGAGTTTGGTCAATGCATCCGGATGCGCTGACCAAACTGGCCTTGGACCGCTCTTGGGGTGACTTATATCGGGGTCAGATTGTACCCGGTCGGGCACCATGGCTTTCCCCTTTGGTTGGAATATTTTACATATGGCTTCGCCCCCTATCGAACGGACTGTCTACATCGTTTCGGACAGTACCGGCATTACCGCCGAGACCTTCAGCCACTCGGTGCTTTCGCAATTCGAGGAAGTGCATTTCCGGCCGGTACGCCTGCCTTTTATCGACACCGTCGAAAAGGCCCGGGAAGTCGCCGCCCGCATCAACCGCAACGCCCTCGAAACCGGCGTGCCGCCCATTGTGTTCAGCACGCTGGTCAACCCGGCCAGCATGGAATGCGTGCGCAACGCCAACGGCATCTTCCTGGACCTGTTCGGCACCTTCGTCGGGCATATCGAGCAGGCCCTGGGGCTGAAATCCAGCCACTCGATCGGCCGCTCGCATATGGCGGCGAATTCCGAGCAGTACCGCAACCGCATCGACGCCATCAACTTCAGCCTGGCGCACGATGACGGCCAGTTCATCACCCAGCTCGATCAGGCCGACGTCATCCTGGTGGGGGTGTCCCGTTGCGGCAAGACGCCCACCAGCCTGTACCTGGCCATGCAGTACGCCATCAAGGCGGCCAATTTCCCATTGACCCCCGACGATTTCGAGCGCGGCACCCTGCCCTCGACGGTGGCGCCGCACCGGGGCAAGCTGTTCGGTTTGTCGATCCAGCCCGAGCGCCTGGCCGAAGTGCGCAACGAGCGCCGCCCCAACAGCAAGTACGCCAAGCTGGAGCAATGCCGCTACGAGGTGGCCGAGGCCGAGCGCATGATGCGCCGGGAAGGTATTTCGTGGCTGTCGACCACCACCAAATCGATCGAGGAAATCGCCACGACCGTCATGCAGGAAGTGGGGCTGGACCGCTCGAATTGAGGCAGGAGGCTGGGTGAGCCAGGAAGCGAGGTAAGCCAGGTAACGCAGGTAAGACAGGTAACGCAGGTAAGACAGGTAACGCAGGTAAGCCAGGTGTCTGACTCCCGAAGGGTGTCAGACACCGATGCCCGGCAGTGCATGCCCCACGGTGTCTGACACCCTTCGGGAGTCAGACACCTGCCAGACACCTGGCAAATACCTGGCAAATACCTGGCAAATACCTGGCAAATACCTGGCAAATACCTGCCAGACACCAGTCAGATACCCGCCAGCCGCCACCGGCCGGATCTACGCCTGCTGCATCTGCCGGCGCTGCTCGAACAGGCACAGGGCGGCGGCTACGGCCACGTTCAGCGATTCGACCGCTGGCGCGTGGTCGATGCGTACGCGCAGCGCGGCCGCCTGCTGCAGCGCGGGCGCCACGCCCTGCCCTTCATGGCCGAATACCCAGGCGCAGGCCGGCGGCAGCCGGGTGGCGTACAGGTCTTGCGCGCCTTCCAGGGTGGTGGCCGCCAGCGGTATTTCAAGCCGCTGGGCACAGGCCTGCAGGTCGGCGTGTTCGTGCAGCGCCAGCGCAAAATGCGCGCCCTGCCCGCCGCGCAGTACCTTGGGCGACCACGCCGCCGCGCAGCCGGGCGACAGCAGCACCCGCCCGATACCGGCCGCCGCGCACACGCGCAGGATGGTGCCGACATTGCCGGGGTCTTGCACCCGGTCCAGCCACACCATGGGCTCGTCCAGTCGCGCCGGCAATGCGGGCGTGGGTGGGTCCACCACGAACAGCACGCCTTGCCCGGTTTCCACGGTTTCCAGGTGGCGCAGCAGGCGGGATTCCAGCAGCAGCGCCTGCCGCGGCGGCACCGCCGCGAGCAACGCGGCCAGCTCGGGTTGTTGCACCCGTCCGGCGTCGAACACGGCCCACGCCGGCGGGCCGGCCTCGGCGAGCCAGGCCTGGCACAGGTGCACGCCTTCCAGGATGGCGGGCTCGCCGCGCCGGCCGGCATGCTGCGCCAGGCGCTGCAATTGCTTGAACTGGGGGTTGTCGCGCGAGGCGATCTGCTTCATGGCACGACGGCCAGCCGCTCTCGCACGGGCGCGAAACTACGCCGATGCTCGGGGCAAGGGCCATGTTCGCGCAACCGTTGCATGTGCAGCGCGGTGCCGTAACCCTTGTGCTGGTCGAAGCCGTACTGCGGGTACAAGGCATGCAGCCGCTGCAGGTCGGCGTCGCGAGCGGTCTTGGCCAGGATGGACGCGGCCGAGATGGCCGGCACCAGCGCGTCGCCCTTGATGACCGTCTGCACGGTGCAGCGCAGCGTAGGCGCCTGGTTGCCGTCGACCATGGCCACCTGCGGGGCCTGGCCCAGCCCGTCGACGGCGCGCTGCATCGCCAGCAGCGTGGCGCGCAGAATATTCAGGGTATCGATCTCGAGCACCGTGGCGCTGGCCACGCACCAGGCCAGCGCCCGCTCCTGGATGTGCGCGGCAAGTTCTTCGCGGCGCTCGGCGGTCAGTACTTTGGAGTCGGCCAGCCCGTCGACAGGCCGGCCCGGGTCGAGGATGACGGCGGCGGCATAGACCCCGCCCGCCAGCGGCCCGCGCCCGGCCTCGTCCACGCCGGCCATCAAGATGCCGGCGAAGTCGGGAACCTCGGCGAACAGGCTAGGCTGCTCCATGGGCCACCTCGAGAATGGCGCGCGCGGCCAGCGTGGCCGTGTCGCGGGTCAGGTCGCGGTGCATGGCGGCAAAGCGGGCCTCGACGCGGGCCGCCTGGGCGTCGTCGGTCAGGGCCGCCCAGGTGGCCTCGGCCAGTTTATCGGGCGTGGCGTCGTCCTGCAGCAGCTCGGGCACCGCGAAATCGCGCAGCAGCACATTGGGCAGCCCGACCCAAGGCAGGTACGGACGCTGCTGGCCCGATTTCCAGGCCATGATGCGCCGCATCCAGGGCGACAGATAGTACGAGATCACCATGGGCCGCTTGAACAGCGCCGCCTCCAGCGTGGCGGTGCCGCTGGCGACCAGCACGGCGTTGCTGGCTTCCAGCGCGCTCCAGGCCACCGGCAAGCCGCCGCTGGCGGCGTCTTCGGCGGTCAGGCAGCGCAGGCCGGGCACCGGGTACTGCGCCAGGATGGCTTCGAATTCGGCGCGCCGTTGCGCATTGACCATCGGCACCACGCACACCAGGCCGGGATCGCGGCGCTGCAGCTGCTGTGCCGCCTGCAGGAAACGGGGCGCCAGAATGCGGATTTCCGACGAGCGGCTGCCCGGCAGGATGGCCAGCACCCGCGCATCGGCGTCCAGCCCCAGCCGCTGGCGCGCCGCGGCGCGGTCGGGCTGCATGGGGATGGCATCGGCCAGCGGGTGCCCGACATAGGTGACCGGTATGCCCTCTTTGCGGTACAGCTCTTCTTCGAACGGGAACAGCACCAGCATGTGCGAGACGGCCTCGCGGATCTTGTGGATGCGCTCGTAGCGCCAGGCCCAGATCGATGGCCCCACGAAATGGACCGTGGGCGTGCCGGCCTGGCGCAGCGCCAGTTCGAGCTTCAGGTTGAAATCAGGCGCATCCACGCCCACGAACACCGATGGCGGGCTGGCCAGCCAGCGCCGCTTCACGTCGCCGTAGGTGCGCAGCAGGCTGGGCAGGCGCTTGAGCGCGTCGACATAGCCGAACACCGTCAGCGCATGCATGGGATGCCAGGCATCGAAGCCGGCGGCCTGCATGGCGGGCCCGCCGATGCCCTGGCACTGCACGGTTTCGTCGCGCCGCAGGCCGGCGATTACCCGGCTGGCAAGCAGGTCGCCCGAAGGCTCTCCCGCCACCATGCCTATGGACAGGCTCATGACCGGATGATGCCCCGGCTGGAGGCATCGAGGAAGTCCAGCAGCACCTGCAGCGCGTCTTTGGCGTCGGGGTGCGATTGCTGGCGGGCGCGCAGCTCGGCGCGCGCTTCGTCGAGCGACAGGCCGCGCCGGTAGACGATCTTGTAGGCTTCGCGCAGGCTGGCGATGACCGGGGCGCTGAAGCCGCGCCGGCGCAGGCCTTCGACGTTGATGCCCACCGGCCGGCACGGGTTGCCCGCGCCCAGCACGTACGGCGGCATGTCCTGCATCAGCGAACTGTTGCCGCCCGTCATGCTGTGAGCGCCGATCTTGCTGAACTGGTGCACGCCGGTCAGGCCGCCGATGATGGCCCAGTCGCCCACATGCACGTGGCCGCCCAGCTGCACCGAGTTGGCGATGATCGTGTTGCTGCCAATATGGCAATCGTGCGCAATGTGCACGTAAGCCATGATCCAGTTGTCATCGCCCAGCGTGGTGGCGCCGCCATCTTGCACGGTGCCGGTATTGAAGGTGGTGAATTCGCGCACCGTGTTGCGGTCGCCGATCACCAGGCGCGTGGGCTCGCCGGCATATTTCTTGTCTTGCGGCATGCCGCCGATCGAGCAGAACCGGTAGAAACGGTTGTCGCGGCCGATGGTGGTGATGCCGTCCAGCACGCAATGCGGGCCGATTTCCGTTCCGGCGTCGATGGTCACGCCGGGGCCCACGACACAATAGGGTCCGATGCGCACGCTACCGTCGACCTGAGCGGCCGGGTCGACCAGGGCGGTGGGATGGATGTTTCCTGACATATTGAGCACAGGCCCTAGGCTTCCAGGCTGCGGATGGCGCACATCAGCTTGGCTTCGGCCACGATCTGGCCGTCGACCAGCGCGCGGGCCTGGTACTTGCAGATGGCGCGACTAAGGCGCTCGGCCTGCACTTCCAGGCGCAGTTGGTCGCCCGGCACGACCGGGCGGCGAAAACGCGCCTCGTCGATGCCCACCAGGTAATACGCCGTCTTGGCGCTGTCGCACTTCAGGCCGCCGTCGTCGTCGGTGAACGAGAACAGCGCGGCCGCCTGGGCCATGGCTTCGGTGATGAGCACGCCGGGCATGACGGGATGATGCGGGAAATGGCCTTCGAAGAACGGTTCGTTGATCGACACGTTCTTGATGGCGACAATGGATTTGCCGGGCACGATATCCAGCACGCGATCGACGAGCAACATCGGGTACCGATGCGGCAGCCGCTCCATGATCGCCTTGATGTCGAGTTCCATTTCGTAAAATTTCCTACCGTTTTGAATTATGTTGCCGCCCTGTTGCCATCGAGCGGCGCGGATCAGGCTTTTTCCAGCGCCCGCAGGCGTCGACGCAGCTGCGACAGTTGTTGTAGCACGGCGGCGTTGCGCTGCCATTCGCCGTGTTCGGCGTAAGGGTACACGCCGGTATAGCGGCCCGGCTGCAAAATGTTCGACGTGACCGCGGTGCCGCCCGAGATGTGGACGTCGTCGCCCAGCGTCAGGTGGCCCGACAGCATGGCCGCGCCGCCGATGGTGCAGCGCGACCCGATGACGGTGGAGCCCGCCACGCCCACGCAGGCCGCCATGGCGGTATGGGCGCCCACGCGCACGTTGTGGCCCAGCATGATCTGGTTGTCGAGCTTGACCCCGTCGCCGATGTCGGTGTCTTCGAGCGCGCCGCGGTCGATGGTGGTGTTGGCGCCGATTTCGACGTCGTCACCGATGCGCACTCCGCCCAGCTGGGCGATCTTGCCCCAGGCGCCCTGCCCCAGGGTGGGATCGGGCGCGAAGCCGAAGCCGTCGGCGCCCAGCACCACGCCGCTGTGCAGGATGGCGCGCGCGCCGATGCGCACATTGGCATACAGGGTGACGCGTGCGTGCAGCAGGCAGTCGGGCCCCAGGCTGGAACCTTCGCCGATGACGCAACCCGGCCCCAGCGTGCTGCCGCGGCCAATACTGGCGCCGGCCTCCACCACACAGTGCGGGCCGATGCGCACGTCGTCTTCGATGACGGCATCGGGCGCCACCACCGCCAGCGGGTGCACGCTGGCCGGCAGCCTGGGCCGCCGGGCGGCGTCGAACCACTGCGCCAGGCGCGCGTACAGCAGGTAGGGATGCGGGCACACCACCCGCGCGCAGGCAGGGGCGCTGGGATCGTTGGCCAACGCCTGGGCGGCGTCGGGCGTGACGATGACGGCGGCCGCCCGTGTACCGGCCAGCTGGCTCTGGTAGCGCGGGTTGGTCAGGAAGCTGATTTCTTCCGGCCCGGCCGAAGCCAGGGTGCCAATACCGCGGATCCGGGGCAGCGTGGCGTCTGCAGCGGCTTCGATGCGCCAGTCGAGCCCCTGGGTATTGGCGGACGCCAGCAGTGCATCGAGGGCCGGCGCGCGGACGGGATCCAGGAGGATCGGCATGCGTTCGGCGCCAGCGATTATTTGCCGAGGGCCTGGATCACCTTGTCGGTGATGTCGACGCGCGGGTTGACCGTGACCGCGTCCTGCACGATCAGGTCGTAGTTTTCTTGTTCGGCGATGCGCTTGATGGCCTGGTTGGCCTTGGTGACGATGGCCGAGAATTCTTCGTTGCGGCGACGGTTGAAGTCTTCCTGGAACTCGCGGCGCTTGCGCTGCAGTTCGGTATCCAGGCGCGACAGTTCGCGCTGGCGGTTGGTGCGGTCGGACTCGGACAGCACGGGCGCGTCTTTGTCGAACTTCTCGGCCTGCGCGCGCAGGTTGCTGCTCAGGCGCTGGAGTTCGTCGTCGCGCTTCTTGAATTCGGACTCGATCTTGCTTTGGGCAGTCTTGGCCGGCGCCGACTCGCGCAGGATGCGCTCGGTGTTCACGAAGCCGATCTTGGTGCCTTGCGCATTGGCGGGCAGCGCCACGGCGGAACCCAGGAGCAGCGCACCCGCCAGTGCCAGCGCACCGCGCAGTTTGCCGATGCGCTTGACGCGTGCCGGGCTCGAGGTGTTGAGTGCGAAATCAGACATCATGAAAATCTCACCTTCCAATGAGGTAAAGCAAAGTCATTATTGTGCCACTAAACGGACTGGACGCCGGGATGCGGCGCCCTGCCCATGTGATCAGGCGTAACCATCAGGCGGTTAGAAGCCCGTGCCAATCTGGAACTGGAAACTCTGCCGGTCGTCGCCCGACTTGGCATTGAGGGGACGGGCATACGACAACTGCAGCGGGCCCAGCGGCGATTGCCACGACAGGCCGACGCCCGCCGAATAACGCCAGCCGCAGGGATCGTCGACCTCGTTGCCGGGCTCGCCGGCCGTGCACTTCATGCCGCTGCCGGCCGCCACCTGGCCCGCGTCGGCGAACAGGAACCAGCGCAGCGTGCGGTCTTTCGAGGCGCCCGGGAACGGCAGGTACAGCTGCGCGTTGGCCACGATGCGCCGCGAGCCGCCCAGGTAGTCGCCGGTAAGCGTGTCGCGCGGGCCCAGCGAGGCGCCGTCGTAGCCCCGCACCGTGCCGATGCCGCCTGCGTAGACGTTCTTGATGACCGGGTAGTCCAGGCTGCCGTAGCTGCGCCCGTAGTCGACCATGCCGTTCAGGGCCAGCGTGTAGCTGCGGCCCAGCGGAATGTAGTACTGCTGCTGGGCGGTCAGCAGGTAGTACTTCAGGTCCATGGTGGAGAAGTCGCCCTTCAGGCGCGTATACGAGCCCTTGGTGGGTGCCAGCGCGCTGTCGCGCGTGTCTTTCGACCAGCCGACGTTGAAGATGAGCGCGTTGGTGCTGTCGCCGTACTGGTCGACGAAGTCGCGGTACGCTTGCGGCGAGTTGTCGTACAGGTCGATCTGGTTGCGCTCGAACGTGGCGCCCAGGAATACGCGGTCGTATTCGGAGATGGGCACGCCGAAGTTCATGCCTAGGCCCATGGCCTTGACGCGGTAATCGCCGTCGTTGTTGTCCCAGGGCTCGGTGACGCGGTAGTAGGCCGACGTCGTGCGGCTGATGCCGTCTTTGGTGAAGTACGGATCGGTATGCGACAGCACGGCCGCGCGGTTGGTCTTGCTGGTGTTGAACTGCAGCGTCAGGTTGGTGCCGCTGCCGAACACGTTGTCTTCGCTGATGCCGGCCGACAGGATGGCCTTTTCGGACGAACCGTAGCCCACGCCCAGGTTGATCATGCCGGTGGGCTTTTCCTTGACGTCGACGTTGACGTCGACCTGGTCGGGCGAGCCCGGCACCGGGTCGGTGGACACGTTGACTTCGCTGAAGTAGCCAAGGCGATCGATGCGGTCGCGCGAGATTTTCAGGTCGCCGGAGTCGTACCACGCGGCCTCTTCCTGGCGCATTTCGCGGCGCACGACTTCGTCGCGGGTGCGCGTGTTGCCGCCGATCTGGATGCGGCGCACGTAGACGCGGCGGCTGGGGTCGACGTAGAACGTGACGTCGGCTTCATGCTTGGCGCGGTCGAGCGTGGGGTTGGGATTGACGTTGGCGAACGCGTAGCCCAGCTCGCCCAGGTAGTCGGTGATGGCCTTGGCGGAATCGTTGGCCTGCGCCGCCGAGAAGGTTTCGCCTTCCTTGACCTGCACCAGGTTGTTGATTTCCTTGTCGAGGCCCAGCAGGTTGCCGGCCAGCTTGACGCTGCGCACCTTGTACGGCTCGCCTTCGTGCAGCGTGACCGTGATGTAGATGTCTTTGCGGTCGGGCGAGATGGTGACCTGCGGCGGTTCGACCGAGAATTCCAGGTAGCCCTGGTCGAGGTAGAACGAGCGCAGGCGTTCGATGTCGCCCTCGAGTTTTTCGCGCGAGTACTTGTCGGTGTTGGTGTACCAGGTCAGCCATCCCGGCGTGGTGAGGTCGAACAGGTCGAGCAGCTCGCTTTCCGAGAAGGCCTTGTTGCCCACCACGCTGATCTGGCGGATCTTGGCGACCTCGCCTTCAAAGACGTCGAAACTGACGCCTACGCGGTTACGCGGCAGCGGCGTGACCGTGGCGGTGACTTCGACGCCGTACTTGCCCTTGCCCAGGTACTGTTCCTTGAGCTCGAATTCGGCGCGCTCGAGCATGGACTGGTCGAAGATGCGCCCTTCGCCGAAGCCCACCTGCATCAGCGATTT